>CAVTHZ010000005.1:0-281216 GCA_963734675.1 uncultured Acidobacteriaceae bacterium | reverse complement strand
CCAGCCATCCCCAACTGCCATGCACGATTCTAGGAGGTCAACGAAAGTGTGGCGAGGATTCCCGAGCTCGCATAGGCGCGAACGAAACGACGTATATCCTCGGAGAAATTGCCGCGCCGCTCTTTCAGCTATAGGACGCCGATTCGAGATCGCACTCTTCCTCTTTTCCTCGCCGCCTTGGCCGGCCTCTCCCAGTTGCTTAGCCAGACATCATCAGCAACTGGGCCGATCCGACGGGTATTTCTTCCTCGAATCGGTCCGACCTGACGACTACTTGGTTCCCCGGGCTCATCGCGTCGGGTAATACCCTGATGGAAATGCGCGCAGCAAGAACATTCTCTTTCGAAGCCTTTGCCTACGGCGAACCAGTGCCTTCCACGTCGCTTGTTCCGCTCGATGCGGTCCCCCTTTTGATCGGCCAGCATCGCCACCATCATCTCGGGAACATAGCGGAGGTTTGCGACAGCCTGGGAAGATCCATCCAGCTTGCCATGTAATGGGCTGGCGCGACGCGTTGGACCTGTTCTCTTCTGCCCAAGGCACGCTTGGCTTCTCCAGACAGAAGCACAGCAGCAAGTCGCCAAGTACCGCCTGCTCCATCTCGCCGCTGAAGCCTTCGAAATGCTGTCGCTCTGTGACAGTCTGTCCGCGACTCGCTCTATGGTTGCCGCCTGTCTTACGTTCCTTCCCGTTCCCCGATCTTGGCCGAACGTTTCGAGAAACTTTCCCTTGCCTCGCCGATAGCCGAAGCGGAACATGTAAAACACGGCCGGCAGCACGGCGACAGATCGAAATCCTGTACGGTGATCGGCAGGGCCTTTTCATAGTTCCCCGTCCAGATTTCGCGGGTCATGTCTCGGCCGAGCACCTCGTCGACGATGGCCCGGGCGGTCGTGGGTGTCTTGCCCGAGCTCATGCCTCGCCTCCTGGTGCGACTACCGGACTCAAGATCATTCGCTGATGGGCCCCCTTGCGCGGTTTGCTCCACTATTGCGGAGACGTTGTAGATCGCCTCATCCTGCATGGGATTCCAGGCGAACAGTTCGCGTTCATCCTCGCGGACCAAGGCGCTGGACGAAGATGGACAGATTGGCGAACGTGTCGTCCGTCGAGACGTCGCCCAACTGGTATCCGTCGCTCAGCTCCAGAAGCAGATGGAACAGCTCCGCTCCCAGCCGCAGCCGCTCTTCCCTCCCGTCGCGATAGCGATAGATCAGGAACAGCCTGCCGGTGCAGCCGCTCCATGCCCTCCGCTTCCGGCGGAAGATCGGCTTCGAGCCGAAACGCGGTCAGCGGCTTCTCGACCCAGAACGCCGTTTCCGTCGGTGTTCGAGGCGTGATGCGCAGAGGGACTACGTCCGGCCGGTCGAGCGCCTGGGCGGCAGGTCTTCGAGCCGCGAAATGCCACGGCACAGACGCTCGCAGAGCTCGCTAGTTCCTGTCGGGTCCTTCTCAACGGGAGGTCCGGAATAGTCGCAGATGCCGCCCCGTGCAGTCCAGACCTCGAGGCGCGCTCCTCGAAGGCTCGGCGCCGCGATCTCTTCAATGTGTTCCTCCGTCCATTCAAAGAAAGCCCGGCGCCGAGCTGATTCCAGCGTGAGCTGATCGTAGTGAGGCGCCGTCTTGGCGCTGTCCGGGGAGGGTTTGCTCAGCAGGTGCCGGTCGATCTGGGGATGCGCTTCGAGCGCCGGGGTCGAAGCGGGCCAGTTCTCGGAGCACTTCGCCTTGCCGCGCCAGGCGAATCGGCGGAGAATGCGCGGTCCCAGTACGGCATGCGAGACTTCGGATCCGGCGTGATAGTCCTCGCAGAAATGGACGCCGAAGAGGACATAGACCAGGGCGGCGGCAGCTCGCGGACCGTGATGTGCGTTTCCCCGCGCAGGTGGACGGCCTGCAGCGCCTCGAACAGTCGTTGCCGGGCGCGAGCGCGAATCTCCTTGTCCGCTAACCCAGGCAGACCGCTCTGGACCGAAGATCCGGTCCGCCCGGAAGACTTCACAGCGATCCTTTGCCGAACAGGATTGGCAAGGTGCCCAGATCGCAGACGCTCGTTCGCCACCATACAAGCTGATCCATCAGACGCTCCAGGAAGCCGGTCTCGATTCGGCTCCCGATCTGGCGTGATGCCTCCGACCAGCGACCGTTGGTTGAGGCTGATGAACCGGATGTGGGATTCCTGGTGGCAGCTTCCCGCTCGGAGAAGATCGTACAGTTCCTCCGTTAGCGCCGTCTCATTGCCCCCTCGGCGTGACTCCACTCCCTCGATCCACTCGAGCAAACGCCCGTCGTTGATCGCCAGCAGATGCACGATGTCCTCGTCGGGCGGTCCATCCTGGAACGGCTCCAGAAACTCGTCGAGTATCTCGTCGGCGGAGCTTCCGCTCGCCAGGCCGCCGATCCGTCGAGATTCATGCGGACGATCAGGCCGTCATGCATCCGGCCTTCGAGGATCGTGCTCCGGACGAGGTGTGCTTCCCAAGCCCGAGTCGCGCCAGCGAGGTGCTGAAGCAGCGCCGTCTTGCCGTCGCCCGCATTCCCGCACAGGATCACAAGCCGGACCCGGCGCTGCGGAATGTCACGATACAACGATTTCTTCGAGCCTCGTTTCAACGTAGGTCTGAGCGGCGAAATCCGTGTCGAGCCCGCGCGTCTCACGGTTTCCCCATCGCGAACCCGGATAGGACTGCAACAGTGAATGCAGCCACTCCATTTGTTCCTCGCGCAATTCCGACTCGCGCGTGCCTCTTGAGCCCGCTCGGAGAGCCGACCGGGCACTGCCTCGGCGGTCCTATCATCTTTCGTAGCCGCTCGGGTCCGCTTTCGCCTCGGTGCCTCTGAGGACCGCTAGGGCCTCACGACGCGAAGCGAACCGCTGCTCCGGGTCGGGATGCGTCGCCTTGTCGAGGAAATGCGGCCAGGGCGGGGCTATTCCGCGCGATCCATCTCCATCCCAGTTCAACCCGCGCTCTTTGGCTTGAGCTCCGCCGTATTGGAACGGCTCCTTCTCGAAGACCACGTGGAAGAAGCTGGCCGCCAAGGCGTAGATGTCATCCGACGGCCAGGTCGCTCGCTGCTCGTGATATGACGGTGAGCAATAGAGCACGGTGCCGGGTGCAGCGAACGCTTTCACCGATCTTGCCGACGAAATCGTAGTCTGTCAGGACGAGATCGCTTCCGGAGACGATCATGTTTCGCGGGCTGATGTCGCCGTGAATCAGGCCGTTGCGATGGAGCACATCGAGCGCCTAGCAGGCGCGCAGCCACCGCAAGGCCAAGGCTTCGCTGGACGTCTCCTGTTGCTCGTCGGCCAAGAGAGGGAAGACGCCGGTGAACTCGCGAAGCGGCGTGCCTTCGATCCAGGTCATCAGCGCCATGAACTGGTTCTCCCGCCATTCGCCGCGCCACCTCGAAAATGGCGGAAAGCCCCGCATGACGGCCGAGGTGCGACCGCGCCAGGCTGTAGGCTTTCAGCACTCGCCTGCCGGTTTCCGCACTGATGCCCAACTTTGGCGACGTAAGTCCCGAGGTCCTCCTTCGTTGACCGGTCGATTTCCACGACCTTGAATGTCGTCCCTACGCCGCCGGAACCCAGACGCGCGACGATCCGATAGTCGCGGTCGTGGAAGCGTACAACCTGCTCTTCCGTCCAGAATCGGGCCGGAGGGGTGCGGGCGGGGGTACGGATTCGCCGAGCAGTTCGGAGAGCGACGCGCTCGAGGTCTTCCAGCGTGCAACGCTGCTCGGGCTCTTCCGCTATGCCTTTTGCGAACACCTCGCACGGCCTGCCGGCTGGTCTCATCTTCCCGCCCCTGGAACAATCCGTGTCAGGCAAGCACACAGCGAATATACGTCCGAGCGATGAGTCCGCCGCGCTCAGGCCAGTGCGAACTTCTGGAGCGCCGTGGCATCCCATCCGCGGGTCGGCGCTCCGCTGGATGCCACGCTGATGTCCGAGGGTATCTTGGTCCGGTCAAAGCCGGTGAGGATCGGTGAATTGTCGTGCTTCACCAGGATCGTGCTGGGCGTGAGGTTCCGATGAACCATGGGCTCATCGCCCGTCCCCGCCTGGTGCAACTCGGCGAGCGCGCAGACGGCGCCTCGTGCAAATGCCAACCGGCTCGTCGTGTCCCATGTAGTCGTCGGACGCTCGCTCCTCGATGCAGGCGCGGCGGGGTCGACCACCGTGAAGAAGAACATCTCGCCCGCGTATCCCGGGCGTCTTGATAGGAATCCAGAATGCGAGGTGCCCAGGTGGAGTTGCAGCCGATGGAGCGCTTCGAACTCCCGTCTGGCCTTGGCCTCGGCGTTCTTCTCGTCGCTTGCCGATAGGTCGTAGAGATGCAGGACTACCCGGTCCTGTCGTGCGGGATGGCTTCCCTTGTAGACGCGGTGAAAACGTTCCTCTTTCGGCGTTTGGAGTTCCAGGTTGACGTAACCGGCGAGCCGCCGCAACGAGCCATCCATTGCGACGGCGGTCTTTGGCTCCAAGTTGCGTGCCCCAACATCATTACTTGCTGAGGAGACAGTGCTTGTCGGGAGTCCAAGCCGATAGCGCCCTTCCACTCGTTCAGCGAATGGAACCGACCCCGCGCACCTCCTTGTTGGCAAGCCGCTTGACTTTGCGAGGACTCCTGGGTCAGCAGGATCGGCCATCCACATGCGGGAGGCTCGGACGATCTTGCGGAGCGTCGTTCCGATTTTGCGAGCCTTGTTCGTTACTCGGTCCGCCTCTTGCTCCACCAGGTCTGCATGTGCGTCCACCCACTGCGGGACTCCAGTGTTTGACCTCGATCACTCGAACACCCGGCGGGCCGATCGCGACGATGTCGATTTCATCTGACTGGAGCTGATGGGTGATCGAGAAGGCGAGGTTCGTGAGCAGGACCCATTGGTCGTCGCCTGGTGTGGATTGCAGGCGGCTTTTCAAGTGCTCGACGGCCTTAGCTCGCTTTCGTTCGCCGCCGGTCCGCAAGGGAAGATGGTCACTTTCATCTTCTTACCTCCGTTTCTTGCCCCCTCCCCTCACCCGGCATCACATCGGGATGAGCCAGAGGATCATGGCGTAGGCCACCCCGCCGCCCATCCGAGGCTCTGATCCAGAGGCAGGAGAGGATGTATCATGAGATTGTCACTTGTAGGGCCAGCTTAACGGTTCATTCTCGTCGATTATCTGGGCCGATCGTCCGGGTTACACAATGCGTGAACGGTGTGTTCACGCAATTTCTTTGACTGTTCGCTGCTCTCCGAGATTGCGCCGTAATGCCGCCGCAGGGCCTCAAAGGCGATCCCGGAGACACACAGCTCGGTCAGACCGGAAGTGATCCCCACTGTGGTGCGAGATCAGTGGTAGCTCGCGGACAATCGACCGTGAAGCCGGATAAATGCCGTCATGTTAGTCGGACAGCCCTACTGGCGCGGGCCGGCCCTCTCCAGACGCGAGGTCACCAGCAACAGGTCGAGCGCTTCGTTCGGCACTTCCTGCTCGTCGGCGTCAATCCTGCGATTCTCGGTGACGTCGCCGCAAACGAGCAACCAGAATCTCTGAGTCCCGGCTCTGAAAACGGGGCCGCGGTAAGGATTCCAGAGTGACGATGATCAGGTTACGCGATCGAGTGGGTCCTGATGGAGCTGAAGAAAGTCACCAATAGGGTGTTCAGAAAGAGGTGGTCAACGCGATCGGCGATCTTTTGGGCGACGGTCAGCGTGACTTGACCGGGCGGCCAGTGTTGAGCAGCCAAACCTTCGGCGCTGAACGCCCCCGCCATCGCATCCTGATCACGTGGCAGTTCGCGCAGTAGGCATTCCAGCGAACCCTCGATCTCATCGAGGTTGAGATCGTGTGTTGGGGGTAGCCGCACTCCTGGCAGCGATACCTCGCCGAGCGGACGGCCCGCAATCCCCCGGCTTTGCCGTGGGAATCGCCGAAGGATCCCTTCGTCCTTATTGCGGAGCCATCGACGAGGAGCCGTTCGGCGGGTTCCAACGGGGTTCGGCCGCCTTTCGCTGTTCATCGGGCAGGCTGAACGGGCCGTCGTCGAGATAGAGGTACGTGAGTGCCGCCCGCAGGGCGTCCTGAGCCTTGGACTTCGCATGCAGGATTCGATCAGGTCCGTGTTGTTCGAAGCGGCTGGCGTCGATGGTCAGGGGTTCGATCATTGTCGGGCTCCGCGAGGAATCGCCCCAATTCACCAGAGGTCGGGCTGCCCAGCCTTGACGTACCCGGGGCCGCAGCTGGCCGCGTACCCCGGGCGATTGACGGCGATCCACGCCTCGTGCTCGCGTTTCAGGTTATCAACCACGGCTGCGACCAGCGCATCGTCGATAGCCCTCGGGTCGCTGTGGGCAAAGGGATCGCGCTTCTGCACGCCGGCCAGGTGGCGGCCGACGTCGTCGAAGCCCAGTTCCGTGAGATCCGCCCGGTAGGTGGTCTCGAACAACACCCGGTAGAGCCGTCGAAACCGCGACCCGATCGACGAGTACCGCTGGAGTGTGTCGTCGGCCAGCCGCGTCGGCACCTGTCGTGGCCACGCGTAGGAGTCTCTCTTGATTCTGGTCTCAAACAGTCTGAGAAAGAGACCCCACAAGCGCGGGCGGACGGCCGGTTCGCCGGATCGGGGGGAAAACCAGCTCCTCGGCCTCAGGTCACGGGACTCTCGATTCCCGCCGAAGCATTTGGAGGTAGACGTAATCCTCGTACCGGCCCTCCTAGACTGACTTAACGTGGCCGAGACAGTGATCTCCCGCTACTTGCAACGTAAGTCCTGATGTCTCGCAAGGACTTTGACGTCCATAAACGCTACCCGTTCCTCTTCCTGATCCCACCGACACCTGTCAGACGTCCCCCGATCTCTTGCCCTCGTCATCGACTGCTGGGCCCGGCTCCCCGACGCAGTCCGGGCCGGCATTGTGGCGATGGTTCGGGCGAGTCACCCCGCAGGAAAGGCGCGGCTGGGAGGGACCCTGGATTGTTTGACGTCGGCCGAGGGTCCCGGCCCGGCGCCGCTCGGTCCAGGGCCCCACCCTCACAGGCGGCAACATGAAGAGTGCTTTCGTGGTCGCGGCCGCATTACCCGGAGCGACGCTGCACGTCCCGTCGCAGTGGCCAACATTCGCTCCTTTGGTTAGTCTGTCTTTCGGGCAAGAAACATCACCAAGGCCCCCCAGAGGGCTTCAAACTCGGACCCGCCACCGACTCCAATTTGCAAGTGCTTCGTGCTCTGTCGGGGGCTCTTCGTTGACACCGCCCGGCAGGAGTACACTATCGTCTTGCCGGTTCACCAGGTCTCTCGCCGCACTATCCGCTCACCGAAGACTTCTCGGTCTTTGCCAGGTGGACGAACGCACGGTACATACGCTGTGGAAGTGCAGTTGCGAAGCCTGGAGGGTGACGTGCTGTGCGGCTGCAAACTCAGCGCCTCTTTCGAGGCGAACGATCCCCTTCAAATCTGGATTCTGCCCCTGCACCACCTGCCAATCCAGATTCCGGCCCCCGGTAAGTACGAGGTCGCGCTGCTCGCGAACGGAACCGAGGTTGCCAGCGACACGCTGCTCGCATTGGGTCAGGCCGGAGGAGTAAGGGGGGAGAGGCCGGTGTCGGTTTCTTCGTCATGGCCGATCCGCCCGCCACGAGCCGACCACATCCCAGACATCGGGCCGTCCGCAAGGCTGGACGGGGCCGGGCGCCGCTGACGGGAGCATCCTGTTTCGACGCGGAGCGGAACGCCGCACGATACCCGAGGCCGTTGCCCCTTTCGCGGCTGCGGCCACGTGGCTTGGTTCGGGGCGACCGGCTTCGGGAAGCGAAGGATCCGTCGCCGGTGCAGGAGCGCGTTGTTTGGCCGCTCGACGCAGAAGCCTGCCTGGAGCCCGCTCGCACCGTCACCGGGGCTCTCACCGTGGTGGACGTGGGGCCCTCGCCGCTTTCGAAGCGGGCCGGATGCCCGGGTGCCGCCCACGGCCGCCGCTCGTCCCACCGCATCTTCCCACTCGCCGCGTGCTCGCAAAGTGCGCACCAGCCAGGGCAACGCCACAGGTCCTCCCTCGAGCATCCGGAACGGCCGCCGGCCGCGACGAGCCTGCGCCACGAGGAGGCGAATCCCCTCGGACACATTCGGCCGGGCCAGGTCGAGCGCCCAGCCGCGGGGAACGAGGATGCCGGGGATCCGATCCTGCACGCCGGGGATGATGCTGTATCCGAACGGACCTCGCCCTCCTCGTAGGGGTCGAGTTCCAGGTGCTGGCGGACATGGGGCTCGTAGTCCTGGTAGCTGGCCTCGGAGTGCCGCGTCCAGCTCGTCGAGGGTCATCGGGACGCCCGCCGCCGCAGCCACGTGATCGATCCAGCCGCGCGTCCCCCGCACCGGAATCGAGCCGTCCGCGCCGACCCAGCGGAGCCTCCGACGCCGCATGGGCCGCATCAGTCCGCCGGAATGACGCGTCAGGATGCTCGCCAGGACCGGGGCGTCACCGAGGGAGGCAGGGCCGCGCCATACACCGTCCGGAGCAGCCCGCGAGTGAATCGGTGGACGCCGATCGCCGTGGCGTCGCCGATGCCGGCCTGGGCCAGCCCGCCGACGATCATGTGGATGAACTCCCCGATGGCGACGGAGTCCACCTCCCGGTTCCCCCTCGAGCCCCAGCAGGCGATCGAGCCGCAGGGACCATCGCCCGTCGCGGCGGTGGACCGAGTAGTGCTCCGCGGGGAGGACCCGCCGGGACTCGTCCTCGATGACCGGGGGTCGCGACCGACGCGGAGCCTCAGCTCCTCCCCGTCTTCGTCGACGAAGTCCCCCAGGTCCCCGACGAGCACCGGCTCGGGGTCGGTCTGGAAGTAGAGCAAGAGCAGGTCGTTCGGATGGTTGCTGAGTAACGCGCGTCGCCTCCAAGTTCGACGTGACGCAGCCCCTCCTCCTCGAGCCACCGGCGGATCAGGTCCGCGGGCATGTCCGGGAATTTGCGCGATGCCCAGGAACGGACCTCGGCCTCGCCCATCGGCGTCGCCTTCGCGCGCGGGTCCCACGCGGCCAGCACATCGCCCTGCGAGACCCCGCGGGTGCAATCGAGCCCGAAGGCATCGAGGGACGACGCAGATGTCCAGCGACTCATCGGCTTCACAGGCCGTTCGGAACCTGGCATACACCGGTGTCGAGGAGGAACCGGCCTTCCGGCCACCGGACCTGGAGAGCCTGGGCCGCCCTGGCGATGATCTGCCCGACCCCCTCCCGGGTCAGGCCCACGTCGTCGCCGACCTGTCGGAGCAGCTCCCCAGGCCGTCGGCCCGACCGGCCTGCGAACCATCGCGGCCGCCTCCGGTCCCACGTCGGCCTCAACCAGCCGCGAGCAGCGGCGCGAGGAATCCCGTGCGGATGGTCCGGATGTCGGGGACGACTCATCCCGGAGCACGCCCTCCGCCCAGCGGATGAGTTCCCCGACTCCCGGGGGAGAAGCCGGACATCCAGCGGGGCGTCGGTCGGGCAGCCCCCGATGGTCGCGACTACCCGCGCGAAGACGTCGAGGACCTGGCCGACCCGAGTTTCGCCGTACCCGGGCAAGGACCAGATCTCGTCGAGCGACTTGTTGGAGTACTCGCCCAGGGGGATCGACCAGGATCCCTGGGGCAGGTCGCCCAGGCTGCGGGCGTAAGCGACCCAGCGTCGCCTGCTCCAGTCGATGGCGTGGACCCTCCGGCACCAAGGTGCCACACCGTCTCCGTCAAGACGTCCGGCGTGATCGGCCCGGCGATCCACAGCGGTGCGCGATCAAGCTCGCCGCAATCCTCCTGATCGCCCTTCGCGTCGGACGGCCCAGCGGGCTTTCGGTCAGTCTCCCCCGAGTCGCAGCGGACTCCCCGCCACCGGTACCGAGGGTGGGATGGCCTACCCACGCCCGCCCCAGCACGTCGATGAGCTTCTCGATCCGGCGGCTCCCGACTTCCGGAGCACCGGCGATCTGGGCGAAGGTCATGTCGAGGACGTCGCGAAGGGGCCGGGCCAGGAAGGCCTGCGGCACGGTGGCGGTCCGTGGCGACTACCCAGGTCGAGACGGGCCGCTCCAAGAGGGCCGGATCAGGTCGGCTGGTGCGCGGATTGTAACGCCACGAACCGTTCTTCCGAGGAAACGCCCTGCATCATCCTCGCACCCGTAAGCGGCATGTCCCACGTACCTGCGCGATGAAAAATCAAGTCCAACATTCAAGTGGCTCCCTGCATTCTAATAACGCAGGAGGGTGGGGAGTTCAATGTGGCGAGGGAAGCCGGCGGGAGCGGAGCCGCTGCGGCGGCCGGTCTAGCCGCGAACTCCTCGACCACGTTGCTGCTGAGTGGAGCGAGCCGCCGAACCATCCGCTACCGGGGCCGCGATCCCGGCGAGGGTAAAGGGCTTCTCCCGCACCCTGGCCTCCACAGAAGGCATACGGTCCCCCAGGGGCGGCGGACGGCCCCGACGAGGATCTTCGGCCCCGGCCCGGGAACGTGCCAGGGGCGATTCCAGGCCCCTTCCCGGCCGGTCCAGACCCGGCCTCGGTAGGAAGCGTCCTCGGAACTTGTAACCCACGGGCAGGGGGCCGTCACTTACGTTTCCGAAGAAGGAACGTCGCCGCGTACGTTGTTAGAAACGATCACAAAATATGACGGATATAAAGATTATTGATGTGTATGGGGTTGATCAGCAGCCCCCGGGCCCAGGTTCCTGGCGACCGGGACCTGGCGTCCAAGTCGAGGTGTTCTCAAAAGCAGCCGGCGAGGCTTCGAGTGCACGTTGGAATCAGATCTGGGCTGAGCCGACACAACCCGCGAGGACGCGGAAAGCGAAGCGGTGCTCGGGCCTGGGTCCCTGAACCGGTGGCCCGGCCAGGACATCGTCAGATACGTCGAATCGAGCGTGCGAGGGTAAGGGACTACCCCCGCCACCGCAAAGGGCCCTGCGGGTTTTTCGGAAAAGGTGGTGAGTCTCTCTGTAGGAGGGGGGACCCCAAACGATGATAAAGGTGTATGGCAGGCAACTGAGCTCGACCAGAGGAGTATTTGATGACCTTGCTGACGTATGAAGAAGCGGGAGCAAGCCTCCCGTGCCGAAGAGCGTGCTGCAACAATTGACCGTTGGGTCCGCTACGGCCTGAAGTCACAGCGGTCCTAGGGTACCTGGTGCGGGGCATCCCCTAATCGAGCCCTTGCACTTGCCGATTTCCTGGCTTGAATGGACGGCCGCGAGACGTGGTAGTTGACCGACTTTTTTGACCGACCTCATCTGCCGCGAAGCGGCAAGTGACAAGACTGTGATTTGCAACTCGATGATCGCGGACCCCACCGGGCTGGCCGAACAGCGGCCAGTCCCATCAGAAATCGGGGTAACGCCGTGCTCAAGAACGCTTCCAAGCTCACCAAGTGGGTGAAGCCGACAACCTGGTGGCAACCCGCAAGAACTGGACGGACCCGCCGCTGGCCGACCGCACCGACGACGACAACGCCCTGAAGGTGAGTACGGCCGCCGATACGGACGCCATCATCGGTTGAGCCCACTTCCGAGGCGACGAAATCATCGGCCTCACCTGATGGCACGGACATGGCCCGGTTCCTCGGGATCGACATCGACCGCCACCAGGAGGGCGTAGACCCGCACGCCAACTTCGACGCTGCCCTCGGCTGGTACCAGGCCGCCCTGCAACTCGGCTTCGCCCCGCTCCTGGAGGACTCCGACGGCAACGGCGGATTCCACCTCTGGGTCCTTCTTCGACGAGCCGGTGCCGAGCGAACGGGTCGTCGCTTTCGGGCGATGGCTCACACAGATCTCGCCCTCGAGCGTCGAGCTGTTCCCGGCGAGCGCGACCGAATCGCTCGGGACCTGGCTAAGGCTCCCGGGACGGCACCACACCCGCGGCCACTGGTCGAGGATCTGGTCCGGGGACGCCTGGCTCGAGGGGCCGGACGCCATCGACGCCATCCTGGCAACCAGGGGATCGCCGGCCAGCCTCATGCCGACCCTGGCCGAGGCGAGGCCGAAGCCGGAGCCGGACCCGACGGGGGCGGACGAACTGTTCGACCGCATGACCGGTGCCGACCCGGACCGGGACCTCGACCTGGCCCGACGGGCGCTCGTGCACCTCTCGCACATGAAGGACGCCTACCCCGACTGGCTCAAGATCGGCATGTGCCTGCGGGCGCTCGACGAGAGGGGCTTCGACCTCTGGGTCGAGTTCTCCCGGCAGAGCGAACACTTCGACATCGCCGAGTGCCGCCGGAAGTGGGAGAACTTCTCGAAGGAAGGCCTGTCGCTGGGGACTCTCTTCTACCTGGCGAAGCAAGCGGGCTGGCCCGGACCGGATGACCGGCTCGAGATCGTCATCACGACCAGGGTCGACCAGGTCGTCGGAAAGGCCGTGGACGCACTGACGAAGGAACCGCACCTCTACCAGCGGGGGGGCCGACTGGCCTCCGTGCGACGCGACCTTACCGAGATCAAGGGCTTCAAGCGTCAACCGAACAGCCCGATCATCGTCGACCTACCGAAGGCGGTCCTGATGATGCTCATGGCCAAGAATGCCGCGTGGAAGAAGAGGATCAAGGAGGAGATGGTCCCCGCCATCCCGCCGCCCTGGGCGACCGAGGCGGTCCACACCCTCGGCGAGTGGCCAGGGATCCGGCCGCTGAAGGCCGTGGTCGAGTCGCCCGTACTCCGCCCCGACGGCACCGTCCTGGAGAAAGCCGGCTGGGACCCTGCGACCGAGCTGCTCTACGAACCGGCCACCGTCTTCCCGGCGGTCCCCGACGCCCCGACACTCGAGGACGCTCGGCGGGCCGTTAAGGACCTGTTCCACCTCGTGGTCGACTTCCCGTTCGCTGGCGAGGCCCACCGCGCCGCCTGGCTCGCCGCCCTGCTGACGCCCCTGGCCCGCTACGCGATCGCTGGCCCCTGCCCCCTGTTCCTGTTCGACGCCACCACGGCGGGGTCCGGCAAGACCAAGCTCGCCGACATCATCGCGATCAGCAATACGATGAGTCGAGGGGCTACAATAACACAACCTATTGCTTAGCGAGAGGGCCTGGATCAGGCTCGACACCCGGCCGCGGGAGCCGATGAAAGCTGAGTTTGCCAGCTGCAGAATCTTAGCCGCCATTCCAACATCTTTTGCGATGATGCGTTCGATCTGGCCGAGAGACGGATCTTCCCGCTGCAGCACCGTCGTGAGCTCCTCGTAGAGCCTGGGCAAGCTGGGAATCGACCGCAAGCCCGAAACCACCGTCTTCAGCGACTCGTTAGAGAGTAGATCGCGCATGGCAAATGCCTGGCCCAGCCGGGTCACAAGTTCCTGAGGGTCGCATGGTTTTGACAGGAACTGATGAGCCGGTGCGATAGAGCGGAAGATGGCCTCCCGGCTCGACTGCCCGGAGAGCACGACGCGGACCACGTCAGGATGGCGCTGCTTGACCTGTTCGAGGAGTTGGGCGCCGTCCATCACCGGCATCCGCATATCGCTGATGATGGCGTCATATCGCTCCTGGTCGAGTGCCTGCAGGGCGGCCGCGCCACTCTCGACAAACTCCATGTTCCACTCCTGGCGCATGCCATGCAAAGCGCGTCGCAGGCCGCTGAGCACCATGGCCTCGTCATCTACAAAAAGAAGGCGCCTGAGCATCTCGATTCTCCTTCGGAGTTTCGGTGGGGTTAATGGGTAGGTCGACGAAGAAGGTTGTGCCGCGGCCTAGTTCGGTTTCGAACCAGATTTTGCCGGAGTGTTTTTTGACAACAACGTTGTGCGCCAGAGACAATCCCTGCCCCGTACCTTTGCCGACCTCTTTAGTGGTGAAAAACGGGTCAAAGATTCGGGAGCGAATGGCCTCAGGAACTCCCGTGCCAGTGTCCGTAACCGATATTTCCGCGAATGCATCGCGCTTGCGCGTGCGCACCGTGATCCGGCCCATCTGACCTTCGGGCGTGGCATCCTTCACCGCATGGGCGGCATTCACTACCAGATTCAGAATGACCTGGTTGATGTCTCCGGGATAACACACCACCGCCGGCAGAGTCTCATCGAGGTCGGTGGCGATCTCAGCTACATACTTCCATTCGTTGCGGGCGACCGTGATGGTGGATTCGATGGCGCGGTTGAGATTGGTCGCGGTCTTGTCGGCCGAGTCGGGGTGGGAAAATTCCTTCATGGCGCGAACGATCTCCGCCACCCGGCGAGATCCGTCGAGACTCTGGTCGATGGCGCGTGGCATTTCGGCGACGATGAAATCCAGATCGCAGGCTCGCTCGGCCTGCCCCAGAGCCATAGCCACCGCAGGCGGCAGCAACGCCGCCGAATTTCGAATCGCGCTGCGGTAGAGTTCGAGCAATTCATGAGCGGATTTCCAGGAATCGCGGAGGAAGGTGAGGTTGTCGGTGACGAATTGCGTGGGCGTGTTGATTTCGTGGGCAATGCCGGCGGCAAGTTGACCGATGCCTTCGAGCTTTTGAGCGTGGCGAAGCTGCGTCTCCAACACCCGGCGCTCAGTGATGTCGCGCACGAAGGCGAAGATGTATTCTTGCCCGTCGAACTCCAGATAGTTCGCGGTCACTTCTACCGGGAAGAGTCGCCCTTGTTTTCTCTTATTCTGGGATTCGAAAGTCATCGAACCCCGCGCTTTACATTGCTCCCAGAACGGCTCCCACACTTCTTTCGTGAAAAGCGGATCGACGTCCGGAACCGACAACGAGAGCAGGTCTTCGCGGGAACGTTCCAACGATCGGCAAGCGGCTTCGTTGACGTAAACGAAATGAGCCCGTGGGTCCACCCAGAATAATGCATCCGACGCGTTCTCCAGGGAGGACTGGGTCAGCCGGAGTTCCTTTTCCGCCCGCTTGCGCTCGGTAATGTTTACGAATGTCACCACCGCGCCGATGACTCTTCCGCCGCGATGAATCGGGTGCGACCAGTATTCGGCGGCAAAGCAGGTTCCGTCGCTGCGCCACAGAACTTCGTTATCGATGTGAGTGCCCTCGCCGCTGCGAAAAGCTTCGTAAACACGGCACTGCTCCACCGGAAAAGGCGTTCCATCCGGCAGGGAATGGTGAATGAGGGTGTGCATATCCTTACCCAGCAGGTCCTCGGGCCGCTCATATCCCAGGAGTTGAAGGCAAGAGGGGTTACAGAAGGTGCAGTTGCCTTGCAGGTCGATGCCGTAGATCGCTTCCGGGATGGAGTCGACCAGTTCTCGAATTTTTTCTTCCGCGGCTTTGCGCTCGGTGATATCAACCAGCGTTGTGTCGAGAATCCCATCGGCCACGGAATCGTCCTTCGTTAAACTTATATTGGCGATAAGCCAGACCGACTCTCCGTTCTTGCGTCGACACTGGATTTCCTGGTTCGTGAGGCTCGTTTCCGATTTCAGTTTGCTCAATAATGCTTCCCTATCCGAGTGTTTGGAAAACAGGCTCACAGCCGAGAGGGCCAGAACTTCCTCGGGCGAGTCGTAGCCGAACATGCGGGCCGCGGCCTGATTGCACTGCAGCACGCGCCCATCCAGCGTAGTGCGAAGAACGCCGGCGAGGTTGCGCTCAAACAGAAGCCGGTAGCGCTTTTCCGAGGCTTTGAGCAACTCGTCAGCGCGTCGGCGCTCAGTGATATCTTCCTTGATGGCGAGAAAGTGAGTAATGTCGCCCTTGGCGTTTGTAATCGGCCGAATGGTTGCCGATTCCCAGTAGATTTCGCCATTCTTCCTCTTGTTGGAAAACTCGCCATGCCACTCGTTCCCCCTCGTAATGGTGGACCACAGGTTGCGATACAGATCGGGCGAGGATTGGCCGGAATCCAAGATGCGGGGATTTTTCCCGACGACCTCCTCCGAGCTGTAGCCCGCTGTCTCGGTGAATCTCCGATTTACATAGCTGATGTTGCCTAGGGGGTCGGTGATGATGATGGAGACCGGGCTCTGAGCAACTGCGGTGGATAGCTGTTGCAGCGTGTCTTCATTGCGCTTGCGCTCGGTGATGTCGCGGAAGGTCCAAATGCGCCCGTAGTGGATGCCGTCCTTGCCCACGACCGGCGAAGAATAACGGTCGAAGATCCGGCCATCGGTTAGTTCGATTTCGTCGCGGCTGGTTTCGCGGGGGTGCCGGTTGAGGTGCTTGATTTTAGCCAGGAAGGGCTCGGGCTCTTTGACCAGAGTGACTACATGATTGAGCAGGAGCCGGTCATCTTTGTTGGCCGCGATCTCGGGAGGGACGCCGAACAGTTCCACCATCCTTTGGTTCAGCAGGAGCCTTCGATTGCGCCGGTTCACCACCAGAATGCCGTCGATGGTGGAATTGGTCTGCGCCTCGAGAAATGCCGTCTGCGATTGCAGTTCAGTCTCTGCCTGCTTGCGGCGGGTGATATCGGAGAGAATTCCATCGGCAAAGACGACGCCGTTTTCTTCGTGAGTTCGGGTGGCGCGGTCGTAGACCCAGATCCATCCTCCATCCTTTCGGCGGATGCGATATTCCTGGTCAAAAGCACTCTGCTTTTCGAAGAGAGCCTCATAAGCACGGGTCACGCGGACAAAATCATCACGATGGATACGGCTCAGCCAGAGATTGGCGCCGGTACTGCAGATTTGCTGCTTCGTGTACCCGAGCATGGACTCCACTCTCGGGCTGATATAGACCTTCCGGCCGCTTCGGTCCGATGTCCAAGCTAGGTCCGGCGTGCCAGCCAGGATTCGGCGAAACTTTTCTTCGCTTTGCCGGAGGGCGTCCTTGTCCTCCTGGATCTTGGTGAGGTCCTGGAAGGTGATTACAAACGCAGTTCGGCCCAGTGGCAGTGGCAAGGGATGAGCGGAACATTCGGCAGGAAAGCGGCTTCCATCTTTTCGATAGTAAAATTCGCCCACGCTATGAATCGCCTGAAGAGCCTCAATCGCCTTTTGAAAGGCACACTTGTCCTTCGGGTAGTGTTTTCCATCGGTGGAGCGGTCGTGGAGTAGCCTGTCGAAGTTGCTCCCGATCATTTCCTCCGTGCGGTAGCCGGTCATCTTGAGCAGGGCTTCGTTGCAGAACGTGATCTTGCCTTCCGCATCCAAACCGCAAAGTCCCTCGACCACAGCATTCAGAATTAACCGGAGTTCGGCCTTCAGTTCACTGTCGGGGGTTTTCAGTAGTTGGCTGAGTGGCATGGAAAGGCCCGCCTGTAATACATCGACAGGAGCACGCAACAATCTGAATCACGCTTTGGGAAGGGCGCCGGTTACGAAAGTGCGCCGAGTGCACCGCCAGCCGCGGTGGAACAGGCTTTGCGATGTGTGCCTCTGATTAGAGAATGTGTAACTTCAGTGGAGACTGAATCTCGACAATGCGCCAGACAATTTTGCCGGCGGCCGAAATCGCGGTGCGCCGCTCAAAGTCGTGTCAATTGATGCCAAGTTCGTTCAACCGGGCCACCGGCCTTGCCAGTACTGCCTTTCCTCCGCATGCCACGATCGGGCGTTGAATCAGTTCCGGATGCTTGACCATCAGTTCAATCAGTTGCGCCTCACTCAAATCTTTTTCTGACACGTAATCTCGATAGGCTGGTTCATTCTTGCGTATGACCTCGTGCGGCTTCATGCCAGCAATGCCTAACAGGCGTTTGAGTTCGCTAGCCGTAAGGGGCGTCTCGAGGTAGCGAACGCTCTGAAAAGCAATCCCTTTCTCAGTCAAGACCCGCTTGACTTCGCGGCAGGTGCTTCATGTCGGTTTCTCGTAGACGATTACTTTGAACTGGTCTTTTCCAGTCTGGCTCTTCATGGGCCGGTCTTTCATCGCGAGATCCACGTCGTTTGGGTGGGCTGCGATAAACTATTCTTCGTCCAGATACTCCTCCGGCACGTCGTCTTCCGGAACTTCCCTGGTGTGAACTTCCCTGCCCTCGGAGTCGTCGGCCTGCTCCACGCCTTGCACCACACCGGCCTCAAACGAATTCCCTTCTTCAAGCAATTCGTCAACGCTCTCAGAGTCCGCGCCCTCGCGACGGGAAAGCCCCTGCAAGTCTCCAGACTCGACATCTTCAACCGAACGAGTTCTTCGAAGGGGCACGGTGCCAGCGCGAATGTTGGAGGTGGAAGCCTTTGCGCGGACGGATTTCTTTGCCCCAGGCGTTTTCGAAGCAGCCTTCTGTCTCGCAGGCGTGCGGGCCTTCGTTTTTCGGATCTTCTTTTTGCGGACCTTCGGAGTACTAATTCGACGGGCTTTCTTTTTCGTAGCTTTCTTTTTGGAACTCATAACCGAAGTCTACCACTCAGCGAAACGGAAGGATGCGGCAAATATTTTTTGCTATGACCCGGTGTAAAGCTGAAAAGCAGCCCAGTAGAATGGGGCGTGAAAAGTTTTGCCGTGGAGCAGAGATAGTTTGGCGGACCTCAGCGCAGCCGCGGGCGGATTGCCTTTTTTCATTTCCCTGTAGAACTCATCCACAAGCTGCGGAGTAGAGGCGTCGCTCACGTCCCACAACGCGGCGACCACATTGTGCGCGCCCGCGCGCAGAAACGCCCAGGAAAGGCCGACCAATCCTTCGCCAGAATAGGTGCGGTTACCCGTACTGTAGCAAGCCGAGATTGTGACGAGTTCAGCGTGCAGAGGATGGTTGTTGATGATGTCACGAGCATAGAGCTTGAAAGAATCATCTTGAGCTGTAGAGGAAGTTGACTTCCCTTCCCTGCTCAGGATAATCGCGGAATCGAGTGGGCTCATTCGACTGGCGGTCCCGTGGGCAACGAAGTGAATGTAGGAGTACTGCTCGGGGTGGTTGTTTAGGTACGCTGCTGGAGAGGCTTGCTGGCGGGCGAGGATTGTTTGCTGATCGGGCGGGAAATACTTCTGGATGTTTTCCATTTGCGCCGAGGCGTTGGGAAGCTCGGGATAGGCGTTGTCGCCGCTTCTATCGGGCGCGACTGGATTGCCGACCAGGAGCAGCTTGCCCTTGAGGTTTGCGTAAAATTCACGGCAAGTTGGCAGCAGACGCAACGATGGCGAGTTGGCGACAGTTACGTCTTCAATCCAGTAATGGTGCGGCTGCGGCAGCAGGGTTTCGAAGTTCAGACTGTTCAAGGCGCCGTCAGGGATGATGAAGACGTTTCTGGCGGAGGGATCTTTCTTCAGAAAGTCTTCGTTTAGAAAATCCTGCGCAGGAGCGACCAGCATTTGATACAGCACGCTGCCGTCGTTCGAGGCGGCAAGCACTCCTGGCGGGCCTTCGAGTTTCTTGCGGTAGTTTTGGATAGTGCTGTCAATCTCCGCCTGATTCGCTGCCAGCGGAAACATCTTCACCTGATGCGGCGAGATCGCCCACAAATACGAGTGCTCCTGTCCGAGCGCGTAGAACAGAATCGTCCCCCCGGCGCGGCGCGCGATTTCGGACGCATTCAGCGGATCGGGTGCGAACTTTGGTTTGCATGGGCGTCCCAGGCCTTCGGTAAGCGTACGGGCACGAGTGTAGTCGGCCACCTGCAAGGCTGCTTCGCTTTTGCCGCGTGAGATGAGGAAGTGAATGTAGTCTTCGTAGATGCGGGCGGCATTGGTGAGAAATGGCAGGCGGCTATCGACGCGCTCGTGCAAACCGCAGCGCGCCGCCTCAAATGTGCTCAGCGCGGTGCGATACTCGGCGTCGGCCGGCCCAGGATGGTTTTCCGCTTCATACAGGCGCGCCAGCGAACGCTCAGCCTCCCACTTAAGAAACACAGGCGTGTCCGCCGATTTAGCCACTTCGCGAAAATCGGCTTCTGCTGTGGTCGCATCGTTATGGCGAGCGGCCACGCGGCCTTCCACCAGCAGCGGGTAGACTACGTCGCGCCCGTTGCCAGCGTCTTTGGCCATTTTGAGAGCTTCGTCAGCGTAGCGCTGCGCGTCGTCGAGCTTGTTGGTTTGCTCGGAGACGAAGGCCAGGGACATCAGAGCCATAACGACTTCATCAGGGCTATTGATCTGGCGCGCGAGTCTTAGGGATTGCCGGAAAGACTTTTCGGCCTCCGAGGTCTGTAAGGTGTCCAAATAGGTGTATGCCTCGTTCGTGACCCAACGCACCTCATCGCTGAGGTCTTCCAACTTCTCCGTCTGCTCCCGCGCATCCGCAAACATCTCACGAGCTTTTTCGATGTCACCCAGCTTGTAGTAGGCCCAGCCCATGTTTCCGAGCGCAGCTTGAGCAACGTCATCGAAGTGTTGAGATAATGCGATCTGCCTAGCAGAACTCGCCCAGTCGAGCGCCGAGTCGAAAAGCGTCAGCTCGTCTGCCGAGTTGCTCAAATCTAGAAATGCATTTGCTTCCTGAAATAAATCCCCGTGAGCTTGGGCAGACTGGAGGACGGCCCTAAAAAGATTTAGTGCCTGCGCAAAATGCCCGCGGCCCATTTCGATTTTCGCTCGCGTGCTGATGACGTCCGCGCAAGAAACATAGTCAACGGCTGAGCAAAGACGCTCTGCCTCTGCTAAGTCTAGCTCCGCCTCCGGAAGTCTGTGCAAGGAGACGTAGGATGCTCCTTCTAGCCTCAACTTTCCGACTGTCAAATCACCCGGTGGGGGCACTGATGGTTCAGAGCCCAGTAGGTTGAGCGCATCCTCGCTCATTCCCTGCCAGCGCAGTATGCGCACTCGAAGGAGTAAGAACCTCCAAGCCCATTCCGGGCCACTTCTTCTGAAGTCCCTGTATCCTTCGTCCGCCGCTTTCGCAGCCGCTTTGATCTGCCCCTGCTCAAATGATCGGAGAGCCCCGTGAAACGATATTTCCGGGTCCGGGGTTCGTCGCGCACAGGACCATGACCCGACTAGAAGGTTCACAAAGAGAAGCAGCGAACTGACACCCTGCCAGTGCAGGCTTCGATGGAAACCGGTTTTTCCGTGCAGGTTAGAAGGCATGGAACCGCGATTCGCAGGATTGTACCCTGAAATAAACTCATTGGCATGCGTTCCACTGGGAAGGGGTGCCCTATTTTAGACTGGGCCAGTTGTAGTACGTCGCTGATCTGCGGTATCCGTGGAGAATTATTATCGCGGAGGAGATTGGGGTTGGTGATGTGGAGTCCGTGGCGTTCCTAGTTCGATAACAAGAACAACCAAAACCCGAGGGGGTTTCCGTTGACTCTCTTGCTTTTGCCCCTTAGTTGTTCTTGGTGCATTTTCGATGGCAACTTTCACACCGCGGGCCGGCACAACCACCGCGCAAGGTTGAAACAGCGGGGATGATCATCAGAAATCGATGCGGCATCCCCGCGAGGCCAGGCTGGTTCTAGCCCTTGCTGCCGGTACCGTTAGGGTCGGACGCCGCGACAACGACACACCCCTCCGCCCCGCCTCCGCTCAAATCAACCCGAATCATCTCGACAGCGTAGTCATACACGTAGCCAGTCTGGTCCGGCGAAGCTTTCCGCGTGACCTTAAGCTTCCCCAGAGAGACAGTGCCGAAACTCGGCGCAATGATCTGCTGAATCGAGGTAGCCATGAGGATGGAACCCCACAACTCGTTGCCTGCGACAGACATTCCGGTTGGCACATTGGGAGCGTCGAAGTAAGAGGCACCGCTAGCAGGCTGAGGCCCCAGAGCATTCGGGTTCACCGACACGGCTATCGACTGATTCGAAATTTGCAGATTGTCGATGATCGACCCCGCGAACGAAACAGACTGCACTGGGTTCCCCGGGGTCATTACGGTGGTGATCTGTGCCACCACCCGGTCGGCCGTGAGGATCTCAAGGATGTTCAGTCCCTCAACCACCGCGGTGGCTAGGGTCACATAATTTCCGTCAGAGTTCTCGTATCCGCTGACCTGCGAGTACCCGCTTGTGTAGGAAACGATGCTCCCCAACTGGAAAGGCCCCGCTGGCACGTTCTGGTATGCGCCATTCGGCGCCAGCGTCACAAGAGGTGGTTGCGCTGGCGGCCTCGGAATAACTGGTTGGGTAATGTCCGCCTTAAGGACCTGGGCGTTTGCATCGTAGGTGAATGTGTAATTCGACAAACTGTCGCGTTCCGATGCGACATATATTTTTCTAGCCGTGGAACCCATAAACTTTCCCTCCCGCCTGAGATTTAGTTTTGAACCCGCAATTCGAACGAGCCACTCCCCACTTCCACATCCTGTCCGGAATCTGTGATGCCATGCACTGACAACTTATAAGTCCCGCTCTGGCGATTCGCTCCCGGAAAACTGATCGACCAGGTATCTTCCGACGAATCCTTCACCGGAATCGAAGCTTCGATCTTTCCACCGGGGTTGAGCAGATCGACTCTATACTCCGGGTAATGATGGCCGGGCGGAACGATCACGTTCAAAAGAAATCCCCCGCCCTCCCGAACTGTTAACGGCGCAGAATTTGCACCGTACGTAAGCAAATTCAGCGTGGCCGCCGGCAGAACCTGCGGCCTGTGCAGCGTCTTTCCGAGCTGAGGCAGCGTCACGAGATTCTGGTATCCGATGACCACCAATAGCATCGCCATCACAGGAACGGCGAAAGCCGGACGCAACCACGAGAACCATCCGCGATGAACGGGCTGAATTACTGGTGCAACATATGATTGCTCCTGCTCCGGCTCTTCCGCCAAACGTTCTTTCAGAACTGTTTTGCTGTGCTGCACGAGAGCAGCTCCTGCGCGAACGTCAAAGGCACACTCGGGGCAGTCGAAGAAATGATCTTCGAACTCGTCGCGCAACTGGGGATCGAGTTCTTCGAGCAGATATTTCTCCGTCATTTTTTCTCGAACCACCACTTCGTGGTCCATGGCTTATACCCCCTCAAAACAAATTCAGCGCCCGACAGCATCAACCCGCTTCTTAGCGGGAGACGAATTTGGGGAATTTTCTCCCATATGCTTCATATAAGAGCTCTTGAATGCCTGTTTGGCGCGGTGCACAAGTACCCGCAAATACTCACGATCCACTCCCAGTTCGCGGCAAACTTCATCTTTGTCCTGTTCTTCCAGAAACACCGAACGCAAGAGCCGCCGGTCACGTTCGGAAAGAGTTTCAATAATTTTGCGCACGATTTGTTCGTTCTCTTTGGCCAGCAAGGAATCGACAAGATTCACGCCCAACGCAGGAAAACTTTGCTCGTCTTCGTCCCCGAGCGGAGTTGTCCGCCCGTCGAACCGGTATTGCTCGCTAAGAATGTTTCTACACATTCCCAGAACGTAGGAGCCCAGGCGTTCCGGGTAGCGAATCTCGTCCGCATGCAGTGCTTTAAAAAAACGCGCGAACGTCTCCTGCCGCACATCTTCAATGATTTGGGGCAAACGCACGCGGGAGGACAACTTGATCCTGATAATGGCGGTGAAGTAGGCGCAGAAATGCTCTTGCGTGCGGAAATCGCCCGCTCGCAGACGACTGACGTAGGCTGCATCGAAAGGCTGGAACTGCAAGAAGCGGCCTCGCAGTTGAAGTGGCAGACAGTGTAGCACCGGAGAGGGAATTCCGTTGCCACTTTCGGGAGCAGGGGCAGGCAGGCGCTTAAGCAGCGAATGGGTCCCGCGACGCACTACAGTTGGCGGGATGGGGCGAGCGTTCAGCAATATCAGACTCCTGCGTGAGCGTTGAGCACGGGCCTCGGCGACAAATTCGTCGTAAAAATGGCCGGAGTCACTTCCCCCATGGCTCCGGCCCGACGAGAGCCCGCCAGGCGATTCCCGACGCCCAGCGTGCTAAGCCTCCGAAGGCGCCTATGTCCTTCGCTCACAGGGATAGTGTGTGAAAGACGAAAAACGTTTCATCCAGTTGGGAAATTTATGGAATGCAACGGTTTTGCCTGGTACCAAGGGACCGTCGTCAGCTGGTTCGCGGCCGCCGCGCTAGGACTTGATCTGTTCTGAAGTGATGTGGAAACCCGTGTTGGCCGCCGGAACTCCTGCATAGACTGCGGTTTGCAACAAAACTTCTTTCAGGTCGCAGAGTTCCAGTTCGTGCGCCAGTCCGGCGCGCACGTGAAGCGTGAATTCTTCCCACCGCCCCAGCGAGGCGGTGATGGCCAAAACCAGAAGCCTTCGGGTCCGCCGGATCAAGCCCGGGCCGGGTCCAGATCGTTCCCCAGGCATAGCGGGTGATCAACTCTTGAAACTCGCGCGTTAAGTCATTCGTTGAAGCGATTGCTTTATCGACGTGGGAGTCGCCGAGAACGGCGCGGCGCACTCGAACCCCGCATTCAGCGCGTCTGGACTCTTGGAGGACGCAAGAATTCGAGTAGCGCGGCGGTAAACGAACGCGGGCGTTCCAGGTTCGAGAGATGAGCGGCCGGAAGATGGATGGCTCGGGCGCCGGGTATTTCCCGCGCCAAGATTTCGCCATGGCCGCTCCACGGTGTGGAGACGTCGCGGTCTCCGACGATCACGAGCGTCGGCGCCTTGATCGCTGACAGCGAGTTCGCGTGTTGTCGACAGTCACGCAATGCAGCGCAACAACCGGCATACCCGACAGGATCAGTCCCGAGCAAAACAGTCTTCGGATCGACGCGGCATATGCGTCCTTTTGTGCCAGAGTCTCGGCAGAAAAGAATCTTTGCATCACCATGTCGACAATGGCACTGCATCCCGCTCTTGAGCACAGTCTCTATGCGAGCGTTCCAATTGCTGGCGGACGCAAACTGTGGAGAAGTGTTGGCCAAAATCAGATGTGTTACCCGCTCCGGCGCGTTTGCCGCCATCCATTGACCGATCGCGCCGCCCAGAGAGAGTCCGCAAAAGGCAAACTCCGAAATTCGCAGCCCATCCGCAAGTCCAAGCACATCTCGCCCAAGCATTTCGATCGAATAATCGCCTGCCAGGCGCATCGGAAGCGCCATGGCCGCGCGTGTCGTAACGAAGGACCTGAAAATGCCGCAACAGATCCGCAATTTGCGGATCCCACATCCGCATGATCGGTGCCGATCGAATGCGAGAAGACAGAACGGGCCGTCCGGGCGTCCCTTCCAGGCGGTAAAACATTCGCGTACCTTCTGAATAGTGGCGAAGGGCAAGATCTTTGCTCCTTGGTTTTCGTTTCTGCATTGCCGAACTGGATAGCAGCGCCTGCCGGAAATCTTCCGCGGAGCCGAGATATTTCTCGGGAACTTGCAATTCCTGCAGTGACGAGCGATCGAGATGACGCGCCACTTCCGGAATTCCAGCCAGCACCTCTGCGAGCTGCCTGTTTTCAGAGATGCATTTTCTGGTTGCCGCTTCCAGTATCTTATGCGCTGACGTCCCGTCCCAGCTTCGATCCCAGCAGCATCATGGCGCGCTCGGCGAAAATGACTCCATTTGTCTTCTCGATGTTGGCGCGCATGTTTTTTGGGCTTGCAACCAGCCCTTCCGCGACTTCAGCCATCGAAACCATGGCGACACCCGTCAGCTGTATGGTAGAGGAAATAATCGGCCATTCCGCTTGCCAGCCGCCAACTCCACGTTCGTGCTCCTGCACCATCGCGGAGAGATAGGATGACACCAGCCCCGGCAGGCGATGAGCAGCCGCAAGCGTAAGTGAACAGGCAATCGGGTTGTGCTTATGCGGCATTGTGGAGGAGCCACCACGGCCACCTCCGCCCGGTTCCGCAGCTTCCTCCACCTCGTTCTGCATCAGGAGGCTGACGTCTCGCGCCATCTTCGCTAGAGATCCGGTTAGCACGCCGCATGCACAAATCAGCGTCGCCCATCGATCGCGGTGCGTATGCCAGGGGGCTTCCGGAAGGTTGAGCTTGAGTTCCTTCGCGAGCGCGGCGGCCACAGCTCTTCCTTTGCTGCCGAGAGAGGCAAGCGTTCCGCTGGCGCCGCCGAACTGAAGCACTGCCGCATCGCCGAAAGCATTACGCAACCACTCCCCGCTTCGCCTCACTGATGCCAGCCAGCCAGCGGCCTTCAACCCAAATGTCACGGGCGGGGCAGCCTGCAACAGGGTTCGTCCCAGCATCACGCTTTGCTTATGCCGGTTTGAAAGTTCAGCCAGCGCACGCTCCAGTTTTGTTAAATCACTGTTCAAAATCGGTGCCGCACGGGTGAGCAGCAAAGACATCGCGCTATCGGCTACATCCTGACTGGTTGCTCCCCAGTGAACAAAACGGGCTGCTGCCTCCCCGTTGCGTTTTCGAACTTGTTCAGTCAATCGCTTCACCAGGGGAATTGCGGGCGTTCCAGCGCGGAATGTTGCGTGTGCAAGAGCAGAAATATCGAAACGATTCACATCCGCAGACGCAGCAATCGCTTCGGCTGCTTTCTTAGGAATAACCCCGGATCGAGCTTCCGCGCGAGCGAGTGCAACTTCAAATTCCAGCATCGCGCCGAGTACCGATTCGTCGGAGAATAGCTTCGCCAATGGCTCCGTGGTTGCAAGGCTGTCGATGAGACGAACCGTCATTCCAGCTCCTGCAGCGTTATCGATGACGTTTTTGTTTCTGTCAACTCCCTCATGACTGAATGATTAGACACGAAAGGATCGGGTTTCGCCAGCACTAGAGGCGAAACCCGGAGATGGGCATGGGTTCAAGTCACTGTGTAAGATGAAAAGTCATGAACCTGCTCGAAAACATTCCGCTCGCGCCATTCACCGCGATAAAAATCGGAGGCGCGGCAAAGTATTTCGTCGAGGCAAAAGAGACAGGCGAGGTACAACAGGCCATCGCATTCGCCCGGTCGCGCGACTTGCCGTTGTTTGTTCTGGGGGGCGGAAGCAACTTATTAATCGCCGATTCCGGCTGGCCCGGCCTGGTTTTAAAGATCGCCATTGATGGCATCGAGCAAGAACCAGGCCATGAAGATGACGGCAAGGTGGTTTTCTCGGTAGGCGCAGGGGAAATCTGGGACCGGTTTGTTTCCCGATCGGTGACAGCGCGCTGCGGAGGAATCGAATGCCTCAGCGGTATCCCAGGGAGTGTTGGCGGAACTCCCGTACAGAACGTTGGCGCCTATGGGCAAGAAGTCTCAGACACGATCACGTCTGTTCTAGTTCTTGATTTGCGGGATGGTCAGGTTCGCGAGCTTTGCAATCAGGGCTGCGAGTTCGGCTATCGTTCCAGCATTTTCAACACCAGCGAGCGTGGACGTTTCATAGTCTTGCGAGTGAACTTTGGGCTCACTCCCGGGGGCAAACCGCACATCGAGTACGCCGATCTGAAGCGGCATTTCGCCGGCCGGGAGACTCCGCCAAATCTGGCTGAAACACGGGAAGCCGTGCGCCATATCCGCGCCCTGAAAGGAATGCTCATTGTTCCCGGCGATCCCGATTGCATGAGCGCCGGTTCGTTTTTCAAGAACCCTGTGCTCACCGACGCTCAGCACGAAGAATTGCGAAAACGTGCTGCCGGGCGAGGACTATCGTTTCCAACTTATCCGGCGCTGGCAGCGAAAAAGAAAGTTTCTGCCGCATGGTTGGTAGAGCATTCCGGTTTCGCCCGCGGTTACGGGCTCGGACGCGCTGGAATATCGAGCAAACATGCGCTCGCGATTGTGAATCGCGGCGGAGCGGCGGCGACCGATATTCTCGCGCTGAAAGATCAGATTCAGCAACGCGTAGAAGAAATCTGGGGTGTGCATCTGGAGCCGGAACCAGTTATGGTGGGTTTCTAGATCGACAAAATAACTCGGCGCCGCCCCGGTTCGTGACTCGCTCGAAGGCTTGACCCCGAATAAGGGGTGAGTGCAGCGATCCGGCCCCGACGGCGCCTCGGTTCATTCATCGGCAAGTTGTGCCGCCTCTTTAAAGATTGCGAAAAACATTTCGCGGGTAAGTTTGCCGGTTTGCGTGTTTTGATTCGATGGATGGTAAGAAGCTAGTAACACCTTACCATCGGGTAACCGGTAACTGGCGCCGTGTTTGAACTGGAGGGACCGGAAAAAATCCCGGTTCCAGAGGGATGTATCGAGCTTGAGCAGCAGCACTTGGCGCTTCAGATAGCTCAAATATGCATCGAATCCGATCTTGCCTAAAGCTACAACGACCTTCACATTTTCTAATCCTGTCAGCTCGCGATCCAGATAGCGCGAGCATTCGACGAGCTCCTGCGTGGTGGGCTTGTTGTCCGGCGGGGCGCAGCGGACGGCAGCGGTAATATAAAGATCCTTCAACGTAAGTCCATCGTTCCGGTCGGTGGCCTTCGGCTGGCTGGCGAACCCCGTTTCATAAAGCACCGGATACATGAAATTGCCCGAAGCATCGCCTGTGAATGGCCGCCCGGTGCGGTTGGAACCATGTGCGCCGGGAGCAAGGCCCATGATAAGGACGCGGGCCTTGGGATCGCCGAATCCCGGCACCGGCTTGCCCCAGTATTCATGATCGCGATACGCGCGCCGTTTTTCGCGGGCAATCTGCGCGCGGTACACAACCAGCCGCGGACAGCGAGTACAGCAGATCACTTCACGGTTTAGAACGGTGAGCCAGCGCGGCGATTGAGTCTTCACTCTTTCCAGATTAAGCAAAGTACGGTCGATTTGCGAGCGCGCTCACGGCGAAGGATGATCTACACATAGTCGAACAATGTCATAAAGCCGAAGTCCATATGTAACTGTTGATGGCAATGAAAAAGCGTGAGCCCAGGATTATCGGCAACGAAATCGATTTCAGCTTCCTGGTAGCCTCCGAGCATTACCACATCTTTCAGGATTCCAGCCGTGGTCCTTCCTGCAATCTTCGTAATCTCAAAGCTGTGCCGGTGAAGGTGTATAGGGTGAATATCATCGCTGGCATTGCGCATGTGGATGCGGTAGCGTTTTCCCGGTTTCAAATGAAATGAGGCGGGCGCGACCTCGCCAGTCATCGGATAGGATGCGCCGTTGATCGTCCATCGATTGAAGCCTTCGTCAGCGGCGTTGTCTTTGGCGAACAGCATCTCAATCGTCTCATCTGGCGCTGCAGCAGCAACACCGGGCTTTGCGAAATCCGTGTAGTTCCAGCGATGGCCTGGCGGCGCAACCCACTGTCCTTTCCCCTTCCGGCCTTGGTATTCCACGACAATGCCCATACCATTGCGGCGATCGTCATCGGCCAGATCGCCCATGATCCACACGCCGGGATGATTCATCTCGACCACGGCGGAAATTCTCTCGGCGGTGCCCAACCAGAGCACCGGCACTCGCGCCGGATTCGGCACAGGATTTCCGTCCAGCGCGATTACCTGAAATGAATGGCCGGGCAAGGCAAGACTGCGAATCTCGGTGGCGCTTCCGTTCAGGATGTGAAAGCGCACCCGCTCGCCGGTTTTCACGCGCACCGGTTCCCCGTGCCCCAGCATGCGCCCATTGATGGTGAACGATCCATAACCGACTTCGAAACCGTGAGGCATACCTTTAGCAAGCGATGCCTTCATCGCCGAATCGCCCTGTTCTTCGAATTCCCTGGCCGTGACGGGAGGCAAGAAATTCTGCGGCATGTCTCCACCGCGGCTGAAAGTCGGCTCAAACTCCTTCAGAATAAGAAACACTTCGCGATCGTAATTTCCGGGATCAGTCTTCGGCTCGATATAGACCGGACCGACCTGGCCGCCATACTGTCCAGCATACAGATCGGCTCCCGCCCGATTGTGGCTGTGATAAAAACGCAAGCCCGCCGGGCCCGGACTAAACGCAATTCGCCGCATGCCATGCGCTGGAACGTACGGCGTTCCCTCTTCCGATGCGCCATCCACATCGACTGGAACCTTCTGTCCATGCCAGTGGAGTTGTTCCGGCACATCGGTGTCATTGAAGATATCAATCGTCACGGGGCGGCCCTCCTGTAGGCGAATAAGAGGACCGGGAAACTCGCCGTTGTAGGTGGTTGTCGAAAGAATCCGTTTCGGCGCTATTTCCACCGGGGTCACTTTGATGCGGAGCGTGTAATCGGCGGTACCGGAACCGGCCGCTTCGGGAATAGGGTTGAAATCGCTGCTTCGCGCAAGCTCCCTTTGCGCAAAAATCGTCGGCGCAAAAACTTCGCGCAAGGGGAGGAATGCTGCTCCGACCGCCACGATGGCGCCCCCCAGGAAGCTGCGTCGCGATGAAACGTTTTGGGGCATCGTTTTTCCCTCCACGCGCGGTTAATTAACACAGTTGGCCATGCGGCACGATTTCTCTCAGTCAAGGTCGGAGCGGCGGCTATGAATCGATGCTCTCCCTTTGCCGTAGATGATGAGAAAAAGCAAACAGCAGAACATCGCGAAGTCCGTGCGGGCGTCGCTCACCATGTACCGGAATCCCTGATTGGCGCGAAACAACTCTGGGATTTTCGTAGTGCAGATCGCGGTGGAAATAACGATCAGCAATGGAATGGCGGCAAGCCTTGTTTTTAAATCCAGCAAAACCAGAAAGCCACACACAATTTCAAAGAATCCAACGAAATGCGCCGTGAAGTAGGGATGAGGAAATCCTATGCGCGTGAAGCGAACGATGCCCATGGCGGGGTCTGTGTATTTGAGAATACCCTGACTGAAAAAGATCAGACCTACGGCCAGGCGGATCAGCAGCGTGCTCGGCCGATTAATAGAACGTCGCTTGAATCCATTTCTCTCCGCTCACAGTCCACAAGACTCCGACTCTTCCAGAAAGCATGATAGCGAGGACTGCCGCAGGAATCCATTTCATTTAGACTGAGAGCAATGTCTTCTCCATCGAAAAGAAGCCACGGCGCCGGGGCGGCCACTCAACCTGCAGTCCCCGAGCCTTCTTTCGCAGAACGGGCGCGAACTCTTGCGCACTTGGGCCGCATCGGCAGTTTATCCACGCTCTCGCGCAAACAGCCCGGTTTTCCCTTCGGATCGGTCATGCCTTATGGCCTGGACGAGCGCGGCCGTCCGATTTTCCTCATCAGCACGATGGCGATGCACACCCAGAACCTGCAGGCGAATCCTCATGCGAGCCTGCTGGTGACGCAATCTGACGGAGATGGCGATCCACTCGGCGCATCGCGTGTGACTTTGGTCGGAGAGGCTGTTCCAGTTCCCGAACCCGACCTCGCGAGTGCCCGTCGCCTGTATCTGGAACGCTATGCCAACAGCAAGTACTGGGTCGATTACGATGATTTTTCGTTCTATCGCATGGACGTGGTGGATGTTTACTACGTCGGCGGCTTCGGCGTGATGGGCTGGGTGCAGGCGCTGGATTACGATTCCGCGCGTCCTGATCCGCTGGCCGATGTCGCCGCCGGCATCATCGCGCATATGAACGCCGATCACGCCCAGGCGCTCGTCCTGCTCGCGCGATCCTCCGCAGGCGTTGACGCTCTGGAAGCCACGATGACCTCGGTGGATCGTCTGGGGTTCCATGTGCGCTTGAAAACTCCAGAAGGAATGCGCGGCGCGCGCATTGCGTTCCTCCGGGAAGCAACCAATGCGAATGAAACGCGGAAAGTTCTGGTCGAGATGGTACAACAGGCGCGAGAGCAGGGATAAAAGCCGCAATTTCGGTTAGAGACAGCATCTCGCGGCGTACATTAATATTCTCCGTGCGCATTGCGCACTTATTCAACTAGTCACCTGACCAATGAAGAAGAAATCTTGTAGCGCTAACCGGCGTTCCTTCCTTAAGTCGGCGGCCGTTGGAAGCGCCGCCACCGCCCTTGCATCGCTGTCTCCGGCCCTAGGCGCGGGTCGAGTCGCTGAAGCCCCACAGCCAGATGGAGATATCAAGCCATTCGAACTGGACGAAATCACCATCTCTGAATTGCAGGATGGGATGAAGTCGGGGAAATTTACCGCTCGCTCATTGGTCGAAAAATACTCCGCGCGAATCGAAGAAATCGACAAGCAAGGCCCATTCTTAAACAGCGTCATCGAAATGAACCCCGATGCCCTGTCGATTGCGGAAGGACTTGATCGCGAGCGGCAGGCAAAGGGTCCCCGCGGCCCCTTGCACGGCGTCCCGGTGCTGATCAAAGACAACATCGACACAGCCGATCGCATGATGACCACTGCAGGCTCGCTCGCGTTGGTTGGGTCGAAACCTGCCAAGGATTCTGCCGTCGCGGAGAGGCTGCGAACCGCAGGCGCGGTCATCCTCGGCAAAACCAACCTCAGCGAGTGGGCCAATATTCGTTCGAGCCACTCTACCAGCGGATGGAGCGGGCGCGGCGGCCTGACGAAAAATCCTTACGCGCTCAACCGGAATCCTTGCGGATCAAGTTCCGGGTCCGGCGCGGCGGTTTCGGCAAATCTTTGTGCTGCCGCCATTGGGACGGAAACCGACGGCTCGATCGTTTGCCCTTCCTCTTCGAACGGAATTGCTGGAATCAAGCCCACCGTGGGTCTGGTGAGCCGCAGTGGCATCATTCCCATATCCCACAGCCAGGATGGCGCCGGCCCAATGTGCCGAACAGTGCGCGACGCCGCGATTTTGCTGGGTGCGCTCACCGGCGTGGATCCTTCCGACCCGGCAACAGCGCCCAGTCAGGGCAATTCCTTAACCGATTATGCCCAGTTCTGCAAGCCCGGCGGCCTCAAAGGTAAGCGCATCGGAGTTGCCAGAAAATATTTCGGCTTTAATGATGCCGTTGACGCTCTCATGGAGCAGTCGCTTGAAGTCATGAAAAAAGAGGGTGCCACCCTGGTGGATCCTGCCGACATCGAGACCCTGGGTAAGTTCGATCAGAGCGAATTGCTGGTATTGATGTACGAACTCAAGGCCGATCTGAATGCCTATCTCGCCAAGCTAGGACCAGAGGCACCGGTTAGGACGTTGAAAGACATCATTGAATTCAACGAGCGCAATCGACAAAAAGAGATGCCGTACTTTGGTCAGGATTTGTTTTTGAAGGCCGAGTCCAAAGGCCCGCTGACGGAAAAAGCCTATCTTGATGCGCTCGAAAAGAATCATCAATTGGCCCGCACCGAGGGTATTGAAGCCACCATGAAAAAGTACTCCCTCGATGCCATCGCCGCGCCCACAGGCGGCCCAGCCTGGCTTACTGACCTGATCGATGGGGACCACGTGGGGGAGGAAGTTCGAATGCGGCAGCGGTCGCGGGTTATCCCAATATCAACGTAACGGCAGGATTTGTTTTCGGCCTGCCGGTGGGAATCTCATTCTTCGGGCGTGCATGGAGCGAACCGATGCTTATTGGCATCGCATATAGTTTCGAACAAGCCACCAAAGCCCGCCAGTCTCCTCGCTTTTTAGCTAGTGTTGGCTGAGAAACGATCCCCCGGTCAAGTCTGGTTCCTTTGTGCCGATAATTAGGAAATCCGCAGTAAATATTAAGGCCTTGACTTAAAGTCATCCGCGAGTTAGCTCGCGATTTGCAGTGCCGTGTTAGCCTTACTTACAAGGGGGTGTCAATGATGATGAACAAAGTTGTATCCTCCCTGCAGCAAGAGTATGCCCGTCTACAAAAAGAACTGGGGCGGGTAGGGAGGGCGTTGGATGCTCTCGGTCACAGTGGTGGGAAGCTCAAAAGGACTGGCCGTACCTTGAGCAAGGAAGCCCGCCAGCGTATCGCCGAGGCGCAAAGACTACGCTGGGCGAAGGCTCGTAAAGCCGCCGCCAAGGTAGAAAAGTCGTAGTTGCACCCTGCTTTCGCAAGCACCACGGCTGGCCTCGTTCGTAACTCATTGTTTTTTACGGACGAGGCTAAGCTTGGGAAACTTCCCGCCGTCGTTCTCGCCCCTTCTCTAAGTCCAGCGAAACCAGCGCAGCGCAAGCACAAACGAAATTCCACCCCACAGAGCCAGCACCAGCAATCGTGGCCATTGATGAGCCAACGGCGTGCCTTCCAGAATGCTGGCTCGAAGTGCGTCGTTCAGGGCGGTAAGCGGCAACGCTTTGATGAGCGGTTGCACGACCTCGGGAAATCGCTCGTAGGAAAAGAAGACGCCTGAAAAAATCCACATGGGCATCATTACGAGATTCATGAGGCCGCTTACGCTCTCGATTTTTTGTGCGCGGCTGGCGGTGAGCAAACCGATTCCTCCGAAACGCCACCGCCCCAACCGCACCCAAAAAAAGAATTGCAGCTACAGAGCCCAGTACTCTCATGTGGAATACGAGAACGCCAAGAGCCAACAACAGCCCAATCTCCAGGATCATAAGCACGAGCCGGCTGGACATAAGGGCGAGCAGAAAATCGCTGCGGCGCATCGGGGTGCCCACGAAGCGCTTCAGCAGCTTGCGCTGCCGCATATCGACCAGGGCAAACCCTATGCCCCACATCCCCGAATTCATCAGGTTCATCCCCAGCAAGCCGGGGATCAGGAAATCGATGTATCGCGAGCCAGGCTCGGACGAGACGACGGTACTGGTGGCGACAACATCTTTGCGGCCTGCCGCTTTCTGCAGGGCATCATCGGCCGCAGCTTTAGCGATGACACTTTCGGGACGGGCTGGGTCGTACAGATATTTCCACCCGCCGATTCCATCCGGTTCGATCGCAAGATCGTACTTGCCCAACCGAAATCCTTTTCTGGCGGCCTGCTCACTCTGCACATCGACTTTGAATGACGCGTGCTGGGGGGAATTCAGCAGGAATCGTTGAATTTCCTGCTCTCCGGATCCCTGCACGATAACAAGCGAAGAAGCGTCACCGGGTTTGGTGCGGAAAGCGATGCCCAAACCGACCGCCAGCAGCAGCGGAAAAACGAATACCCAGAATACGACCTCCGGCTCTCGCTTCAACTCCAGCATGCGAGCTCCCAGAAGATGAAGATAGCCAGACCACCGGCCGTTATGCCTTACCTTCGGCGGGCGCGGTGCGCCTTTTTCATCGACTGCGATTTGTTCTGCAACGCTCATAAACAAACTATCGCGACAAATCTATCGTGCTGCCGGCTTCCACTTATTCAGGAATTCTAGAAGCACCTCCGGGGGCAGAGCGCGCGCATCTTCGAATTCACCGTTTTTCTGGCTCACAACAAGCCTGCCATCGCTTTCAATGACGGCCAGCGCAGGCACTCCTTTGTCGAGAGGAACATCGAATTGTTGCGCCAAATCAGCATTCTTTTTTCCGTCCGGGCCTACATCCACATGGACGACTTCATACCGGCCAATCGTGGATTGGAATTCCGGGCGGCGCAGCGCCAAATCGAGCACATGGCAGTCATAGCACCAGTTGGCCCCGAAGATCAGCAGCACGCGCCGGTGCTGGCCACCCGCCCGTTCTTCGGCATCCTTTATCTCTTGGCGGGCATCGGCGTCATCCGGATAGATGTTCTTGTTCATATCCGACGGCTGTTGCAGGTGCGGCGAATCCGTGCGCTCGACGCCGGCTATGCGCCACTGCTCGCCCTCTCTTTTCCATCCTTGAGCGTTGATGATATCGATGGTGCGGCCGTCGGCACATTGAACTTTGGCTTTGAAGATCACACTCTCGCCATTCGTCCTCTGCTTTAAGCGCACGATTTCCACTTTCATGCTCTTGGCCTTCAGGCCAAGCCAGAAATTTATGTCTGCCTCAGCACTTGTCTCTGCCCCATTGGCCGCCACTTGCGCCGGAGGGTCGGAACTGTAAAGCGACTGGAGACCAGCGCCATCACCTTCGATTACTGCTTTTCTCCACTGCGCGAGTGGTTGAAAGCTAATTCCCGATTCCTCATTGAAGGCCTGAGACGCGGCTTTTAGGCCGCCCGCCGTGGCGATCGCAGCGACCAGGACAATGCAAAACCTGGAGTTAATTTTCACAATTCACTTCCTAGTCTTCCCGAAGATGTCGTCCCGTAAGCCGCACGAAGACGTCTTCCAGACTTGCCTGCCGCGTAGTCAGGTGCTGCAGTTGGTTCTCCTGTCTCCCTATCGCCTCAAGCAGCGCGGGAATTGTGAGGTGAGGCTCGCGCACATTTAGCCCGATCATCCCGTCCTCGTTGCGAACGGATTCCACGCTGGGCAAACCGCGCCAGCGCTCGAGGGCCGCTCCATCCGAGTTTCCACTGATGGCAAACTCAACCACGTGATGGCCCCCGAGCCTTTCAATTAATTCCGCGGGCGAGCCTTCCGCAATGATCTGACCATGATCGACAATCGCCAGCCGGTCGCAAAGTTTTTCCGCTTCATCCATGTAGTGCGTGGTCAGCAAGACCGTTCCGCCCGCTCGCTGAAACTCGCGAATAATATCCCAAAGCTGGCGCCGGCTCTGAGGATCGAGGCCGGTCGTCGGTTCATCGAGAAAAAGGATCTTGGGATTGCACACCAGCGCGGTGGCAACGGCCAGGCGCTGCCGCTGCCCACCGGAGAGTTTACCGACCCACGCATCGGCCTTTTCGGTGAGCTGCAACTGCTCCAGCACTTCGTCGGTCGATCGGGGTTCCCGGTAAAAGCTGGCGAAGAGATTTACCGTTTCACGAACCGTGAGCTTCTCTGAAAGACGAGTCTCCTGCAGCGAGATGCCCAGCCATTCCCGCATCTGTCGGGCGTTTTCACGCCAGGAAAAACCAAGAATCGAAACTTCGCCGGAGGTAGGCTCGAGCAATCCCTCGAGAATTTCAATGGTGGTGGTTTTCCCCGCCCCGTTCGGACCAAGCAGCCCGAAGCATTCACCGGCCTCAATCTCGATGTTGAGTCCGCGCACAGCCTCGACTTTGCCGTCGTAGGTCTTGCGCAGGTCGCGGCACTGGATGGCGATCGCCACTGAGTGATTCTACCGGATCACTCTGGCGGAGGTGGGGGCCTCAATTTCGCTTGCCAGATTTCGCCGAAGGTTCTACTGCACGTCGGAAACCTTGCCGCTCAAGAAAATTACCTTCATGTCTTTGTAGTAGTAAATCTGCTTCGTGCCGAGGTTCACTTTTTTGTCCGGCTGCCCCATGGCTGCCTCAACTTGATCCGTCGTCATGCCCTTCTCGATGCTCACCGGTTGGGATTGCGGCTGCTGGTCTTGTGCGGCAGGCTGCTGGCCCTGATCCTGAGCCGCCGGTTGCTGGCCTTGATCTCCTCCGCCCTGCTGCTGGTCGCCGCCCGCCTGCTGCGAATCGTCGTTGCTGATGGAGAGGACCTGACCGATCGTATCTTCCACCGGTCCCACACTTGAGTTCGCCAAAGATCCCTTGGGGAACTGGAAAACTACATTCGCCTTGTTGTAAGTGGGCGGATCGGTTTTATTGCAAGTGTCGCAGGCAACAATTTCCATCGTGACCGTATCCTTCGCCAGGTTCACATCAATCTTCATGGGATAAACTTTGTCGCCCGTCGCGAATAGATGGGTCGTCTGCTCTTTGCCAAACTTACCCATGATCGATTTGCGCCCCATCAGGCCCAAGCTGCTGGGGCCTTTGATCGTGCCGTTTTCATATTTACTCGAGAGAACATTCTGATCTCCGTAAGGCACGCCTAGAATGCCGCCCTTCTGGATGGCTAGCAGAGTACCCTTATCCACCACGGAATAGCCGCTCGTATCCGACCCCATCTTGACGATCTTGTATTGGGCGGCCAGTTGCTCCTGCAGAGTCGGCGCCTGCGCGGTGGCGAAAGATAAGAAGAACATGGTGGAAACTGCCAGCAGAATGCCTGAAATCAGAGCGACTGTTTTCCGCGACATCGCAAACCCTCCGAGTAGCTTTTCGAAAACCGATCCTGGATAACTGAGCAATTTACTACAAGGATTTATTCTGCGGGAAGAATTTTCGTCGATTGAAAAAAGGAGCGCCGCATTGCGGCGCTCCCGTGATTTTTGTTAACTGCGGTCGATATGCCTTACTGGCTTCCGCCGCCACCAGAAGCAGCGTCCTGCTTGACCTGGGCTTCGGTCTGATCCGCCTGCTGCTGTTGATCCTGCAGGGTCTTCGCCACCGTGGTATCGGGCGGCGGAGGTGTCACAGCCCCCGGCTCAGTCGCGGTATCGGGTGCTTTCGGCATTCCGTTGGTTCCCTGCTTCTTCGCCAGTTCGCCCATGCCGTTGGTGATGTTCTCCTGGAAGTGGTTGTACATTTCCTGCAAGTCATCCACTTTCACCGCAACGGTCTGTCCGGAGGCGCAGTCGCCCTTCTTGGTCGCCGAAACGCTGGCATTCACAGTGTTGTCAGCATCCGGAGTGTCCGTGAGGCGGGTAATTACGTCGCCCGACGACAGCGCACATTCCTGGCCATTGGCCACCACTGTGACATCGGAATCCACCACAAACGTACGCTGGGATGGATCGAGCGCCGGTGGCGGGGTGTCGCTACTGGGAGCAGGCGCCGCCGAAGCCGCTTGCCCGCCAGAATCTTGCTGGCCGGCCTGTGTCTGTTGCGCAGCTAGTTGGGCTTTCACCTCTTGGGCGATGGCCTCCTTCACTTCAGGAGTCAGCGCCACAGGTGCACTCGCCACCGGAGCCGCATCTCCGTCTCCACCACCCGAGTCCGCGCTGGCTTGCGCATCCGCAGCCATTGCGTCAGCGTTGGCGTCTTGGCGAGCCTGATAGGCAGCCTGCAATTGCTCCGAAATCAGATAGTCAGTGAGCCAGTAGTAAGGTGCGGCATAAACCGGATAAGGATTCCACCAGCCGGCATAGAATCCCCACCAGGGCGCTCCACCCCATCCCCACGCACCTATGCCCCAGGCAACCGGCGCTCCCCATGGATGCCAGCCCCATCCGTAAAATCCTGGATGGTACCAGACCCCTGGGTAATATCCGTAATACATGTGCCCACCCCAGCCATAGCCGCGATAAAGGCCGACGTGGTAGCGGCCGCCGTAGTAGAAGGTCCGGGAATAGTAGGCGCGCCCGCCGCGCGTCACGTACGCGCGCTGCACATAGCCACCCCGGCCTCGCGTCACGATGCGAGCTCCGTTACGCTCGGTCACAACCGTGCGGCCGCCGCGAACTCCATGTTCGATGTGCATACCATTGCGATCGACCGAGCGGATGGAACCGTTGGGACGCACGTTGGCATGTCCGCCACCCTTTAGCGAAACATTCCTGCCTGGAGGTGTTCGGCTGCCAGCATTCCCTCGGCTCGCTGCAGCCGGGCGTCCGCCAGCGGCGGTGTGCCCGCCGGCTGCGCCGCGGTTCGCCGTCGCCGCATGACTCGTCGCGCCATGTCCGGCAGTTGTCGTATGGCCGGCGGTAGCTCCTCGGTTCGTAGTCGCTGTATGGCCGGTCGTACCCGCTCGGCCACTAGTCGCGCCCCGGCTCGGCGTCGTTGAATGTCCGGCTGTCGTCGTATGCCCCGCAGTGGATGGCCGGCTGTTTGTGGTCGAGTGCGAGGGCGTCGAACCGTGCGAAGCGGTCGAGCCGTGGGAGGCAGTCGCGCCGTGCGATGGCGCGCTATGCTGCTGCGGAGCCGGTTTCGAGCCTCCGCCTCCGCCACTTGGCTTGTGCTGAGCCGCAAGCAGGGTTGGGACGGCGAGCGTCAACAAGGCCACCAAACAAATCTGTTGAATCCGTGTACTTCCCGAGGTGCGATTCATTTACCGCCTCCTGATCGTCAAGAAACTCGTTACTGCCAGAACTGAAATCTTGAAATCAAAGCTCTAAACCCGCGACAGGTCTCCACATCCGGACCCAGTCTTCATAAACACCATGCTGGCAAATTCCATGCACGCAATTGAAATTAATTTCGAGTCTGGAAGGACGCCCCGAATCCTAGCCGTAATTGTGACTTCACCAGCAAATAGGATGGGGGCGAGAAAACGTTACCAGAAGTCTGGGCGAGGTGCAATTGTTCGATAGGTTACCTTAGGAATGTCTCACGCAGCGGATGGCGATATGGGATATGTTTCGATTCGCGCTTTCGAGGATACGGATGATCGCATTTCCAAGCCGTCACTCGCTACACTTTCTTCCTCATGGCGCGGTGCTGTAAGCTAGGTTGTTTTCGCACGGAGGAATGACTTGCGCTACCTCGATCGTCTGCAACCGCTTGCCTTGCTCGTGATGCGCCTTGCGCTGGGTGTAGTTATGACTGTCCACGGTTATCACAAAGTTTTCGGCGGACTTCATCACCACGTTCAATTTGTGTCGAGTCTCGGCCTGCCGGGCTGGACCGCATATCTCTCGGCGTTTGCAGAGTTCTTCGGAGGCCTGTTGGTTCTCATCGGTCTTTTCACCCGTGCTGCCGCTTTCGCCATTTTCATCGACATGGCCGTTGCCATCGCGAAAGTGCATATTCACAATGGACTCCTTGGGCCTACGGGCTACGAATTCCCTATGGCGCTGGCGGCCCTGTCGTTCGCCCTGATTTTCTTTGGCAGCGGTCCAATCGCGTTCGATCATGTCCGCGCTCCCAGCGGCGGAGGCAAGCCAAAATAGCCGCCGGCCTGAAAATTACTCTCCAGCCGCGCAACTCGCGGCAAAATTGCGGGTTTGACTGTCGGGTTGCACTCGGTTCGATCGCGGGCGAAGCCTTGACATTTCTTTACAGGGCGGCGCCCTGGGTTGAATTGGTTTGTGTTTGAAATTATGATGACTTGTTATCGATTCGATTACATCCGAATAGTTTGCTAGACGCATCTTAGCGGCTATAACGACACATTGGAGGTTCCTTTGAGAAAGTTAGCGTTCCTCACATCTTTTGCGGTTGCTGTTCTGTTGTTCGCTTGCCAGTTCGCCTCTGCGCAGCAGGCCGACTTCTTCCTGGGCGGCGGCAGCCTCTTATCTTCGTCCGCTTCCAATGGCAGTTTTCCGTCAGAAGGCGGTGGACTCTACCTGAACCTCGGGGGCGACGTCGTCCTGCACAACCGCGTGGGGTTCAATGTGGAAACCGCATGGCGAGCCACGCAGGGGGTCTACGTTAGTGGACAAGAAAACTACCGCCCAATCCTAACCGATTTCAACCTGCTGTTTCAGCCCAAGCTGGGTCCACATGCCGGCCTCGATCTAATGGGCGGAATCGGCGTTGGCGCTACGCGCTTTTATGCCCCCGGGCCTTCCTGCAGCGGATGTATTAACTATGTGAGTACGGATCACTTCATGGAGCATCTGGGCGCCGGCGTCCGTTACTACGTATGGCACCATGTTTTCGTGCGGCCCGAAATTCACTACTATCACATTCAAAGCAACAACAGCATCAACAACAATGGGGCGTTCAACACGGATAACGTGTTCCGCGTAGGAGCATCCGTCGGCTACACGTTGGGCGGCGACTAGACAAACTTTCGGGCGCGGAATTCTGTAAAATAGGCCGGCTGCGCATGCAAGATCATGCTTGGTGATCTGCGAGCTCGGGTTTCTCGCAGCCTGGGACTATTCCATAAAATCGACGACCAACCAAGGGGACGGTATTTGAGAAAGTTTGCAACTATAGCAAGCGCGTGCACTATTGTTCTGTTCGCCACTGTCGCCCACGGCCAGGAAAAAATCGATATAGCGGTTGGGGGTGGCACACTTTTTTCCACTTCCATCAAAGGTCCTTCGTTGGCCTATGTGCCTTTACCGGAACGGAGCGGTACCTATCCCTCCCTCAGCTTTAATTATCTTGTTAAGAAGCATTATGGCCTGAACGTTGAGGGTTCCTGGCGCGACAAAAAGGCTTACTACTACGGCTACGAAACCTACCGCCCAATCTTCATCGATGCCAACGGGCTCTACCAGCGGCATGTGGCCAAAAAGACTGGAATCGATCTGCTCGCGGGCGTTGGAGTGGATAGCACGCGCTTCTATCTGCCTCTGACCACAGCTTGCTCTTCGCCCTCCGGGCCTTGTTATACCAGCTACACTCACTTCACAGAACACCTCGCCTTCGAAGTTCACTACTACTTCTGGCGGCACTTTTTTGTGCGGCCCGAGGCCCATTATTACCACGTGCAGGACAACAGAGGATTTAGCTCGGACAATGTATTGCGGGTCGGAGCTTCCCTCGGGTGGACAATCGGCCCGCGGGATTAGAATGCGCAGCTAGCGGATCTTTGAGGGACAAAAAAGCAGCGTCCGATGCGACGCTGCTTTTTTTAGAGTCATTCAGGAACCCGTCTACGGCTCCTGCATGCACATTTCAGCTTCGTGAATCGCCGCGTCCAGGTGCTCAATCGTCTTGGCACGATGACCATGGAACTCGCCGTCGGCGTGCTGCATGTGTTCGCGGGCATGGCGCATCTCCTCGAGTGCGTCGTGCACCCGCGGATGGGGAGGCATAGGCACCGGAGCTGCCACCGCCGGAACCGCGGGAGCCACAGCTGGCACCGCCGTTTTCGGACTTGCCGCTGCCGCTGAGAAGGCCAGGGTTAACAGAACTGTCACCAGGATCAATAGAGTCAACAATCCGATTTTCTTCACACGTTCCCTCCTCGTCCGAATTCCGGCGCGGACGCCGCCTCAAGAATAATGCTCACGAACACGCATGGATGTCCGCGATACCGGCATAGTATAAGCTTCGTCCCCCGTTGAACCGATGTGCCTAAGTTGATTCTCACACGCTCGATTGGCTTCGGCGCAAACGCCAACTTCGCCACCAGAACGCGACCACCGCCAATACGAATACCGCCACTAGCGCCTGGTCAAACCTCTTCATGAAGCTAACCAGCAGATTCCATCGGCTGCTGAAAAAATATCCAATACACGAAACTACACTTACCCACAGCACCGCTCCCAATACGTTAAAAACGGCAAACTGTTTCCATGGCATGCGCAGAGTGCCCGCAATGGGCCCCGCCAACACCCTCATGCCAAAAACAAATCGCGAAAACAAGATCGTAATCGAGCCATAATCTTCAAACAGCTTTTCGCCGCGCGTAATCGAGGCTCTCTTGACCTGAAACACACGCTGCACTCCGTCGAGCAAACGACGTCCACCGTAGTAACCCAGCGCATATCCGAGGCTGCATCCCATCGCAGATGCAAGAGTGCCCACGACCACGATCCAGCCCAAACGGAGATCCCGCTCCGAGTATGCTAGAAAACTAGAGAGCAACAACGCTGTTTCGCCGGGGAGGGGCAGGCCCGCGTTTTCCAGCAGCAAAGTAGCAACCACAGCCCAATACCCGTAGTGCACGAGCGCGCCGCGAAGGAAGTTGACAATGTGATGGGTCATTCTTGAGGCGCTCGGAGAGGATCAGACAGGATGCGCCTAATGTTTGAGAAATGCAATCAAGGCCTCATTGAATTCCTTCGGACACTCTTCATAGGGCAGATGGCCAACCCCAGGAAAAACAATCAGCTTGGAGTTTGGAAAAAACTTCATCAGCGGCTTGGCGGAAGCAGCGTAAACCGCCGTGTCCTTGCTGCCCCACATCAATAAAGTAGGGATATCTGATAGTTTCGGCAGGGTCATCTCCAGTGTGCCCAGGTCGGCATTCCAGGTCTTGACGATGCTCAAGGCATGCTCGAACAATCCCGGCTTAGCTAATGGCGCCATGTAACCTTCAAGCGTCCCCGGCGGAATGCGGCATCGCTCCCCATACATGCGCGAGTGCCAGTAAGGATAGAGGAATTTCATCCGCTCCAGCGTCAGCCGGAACAAAGCCGCCCCAAGTGAACTCCCAAAAAAGGGAGCGAGCCAGCGCCCATGCGAAGAGTATGGATTCACCGGATCCACAAGTATCAACCTCTTCACGCGTGGGCCATCTTGTTTGTTCAAACTTTCAGCCGCGGCCATGACTGCCACCGCTCCGCCGCGGGATGTACCCAGCAGGTCAAACGAGGTTATCCCGAGATTAGCTACAAACCGCAGAAGCCGGTTCGCTGTACCGCGCAGCGAATGATCGATGCCGGGAACCCGGTCGGAAAATCCCGCACCCATCATGTCCGGAGCATATACGGTTGCGAAGGGCGCGAGAGCGGGCATGGTAAAGCGCCAGGAAAAGGAATATCCCAGCAAGCCGTGCAGCAGGATGAGAACCGGGCCGGATCCCGCGCGCAGATAACGCATGCGCCCTCCCTCGATCTGCATCCAGCATTCTTCAATCCCCTCGCTGTAGCCGGGAAAAGACACAATGGTTGCCCGATCTGCCGCCGATACTTGCAATTCTTTTTGATTCAGATTTTTATCTTTAACTTGTGACTTGTCCCGGACAACTCTTTTTCGGCGGCCAGATTCTATTTAAGTGAACATCGCCTCTGTTCGCTTCACTTGGGGAGCTTCGGCTCCCCGTTTTTCGTTGCGCCATCCTGAGCGCAGCACATGGAATCGCGAAGCGATGCATTTGCAAAGTCGAAGAACCCTGTGCCTCTGTGTTCTCCGCGCCGCAGCACTGTATTTCCCCCGGTCACAGGGCTTTACGCGGCCTTCGCGCGTTTCTTTCTCAGCAGCTTCTTCAGCACGCGGATGCCTTTATCCACATGCTTCTCCTGCAATAAAAACGGAGGCAGAAAACGCACCACCGTATCCTGCGTGCTGTTGAAAAGAACTCCTTCGCTCAATGCTTCATCGACAATCGGGCGCGCCGGAATCTCGAGATTGATCCCCTGAATGAATCCCCGGCCGCGAACTTCTTTTGCGACAGCACTCTTCTCGACCACCGTTTTCAACTCCTGCTGCAAATACGCGCCAACTTTGTTCACATTCTCGAGCAGTTTTTCCTCTTCCACGATCGCGAGAAATTCGAGCGCAACCCGGCAAGCCAGCGGGCCGCCGCCGAATGTAGTTCCGTGCTGACCCGGAGAAATCGCCGACGCAAATTGCTCCTTTGCAATGAACGCTCCGAGCGGCAGCCCCGCGGCAATTGGCTTGGCAATTGCCACGATGTCGGGATTTACGGCAAAAGCCTGGAATGCAAACATCGTTCCCGTGCGCCCAAGCCCGCACTGTATCTCATCAAAGATCAGCGCCGCTTTATGCCGATCCGCCGCCGCGCGGCACTCCTGCAAAAATTCAACGGAGCACTCATAGATTCCGCCTTCACCGAAAATCGGCTCGAGCACGATCGCGCAAGTGTTATCGCTCACCGCCCCACGCAGACCCTCGATATCGTTCTGAGCAACGAACGTCACTTCATCGAGCAACGGTTCGAACCCCTTGCGATGTTTCGCCTGGCCGGTCAGTGAGAGTGCCCCAAACGTACGTCCGTGATACGAACCTTCCAGCGCTACTAATTTGCACTTGGCCTCGCCGCCGGCGCGATGACCTGCCAGCCGCGCCAGCTTGATTGATCCCTCGATCGCCTCCGTCCCGCTGTTGGAGAAAAAACGCGGTCAAGTCCTGAGAGTGCGCAGAGCTTCTCTGCCAGCTCGCCCTGGTACTCGTGGTAATACAAGTTAGAGACGTGAATCAGCTTGGCCGCCTGCTCCCGAATTGTCTTCACAATCCGCGGATGCGCGTGCCCCAACGCATTCACCCCAAGCCCGGAAACAAAGTCGAGATAACGCCGGTCGTCGATGTCGTAAAGGAAGACGCCTTTGCCCCGCGTGAGCACGACGGGATAGCGATTGTAGGTTCCGAGAAGATAGCGCTTTTCTAAGTCTGCGATTTGTTCAAAAGTTTTCATAGGAAGAGTTGATTGTAACGGATTACCCATGTGCAGATTGAGAAAGCCGCGCGCCCGAAGGACGCCCAGCCACAACTTTTTTTCTACCACGGGTTAACACTTGTGATCGTCGGCCAGTCGCGGCGGCGCGATATCGAATACGACATTCGAGGACACGATATGAAGAAATGGCTTGCCCTGACAGCCTTGCTGTTACCTCTTGCCCTGGCGGGATGTTCTCATCCGCATCCGGTGTATGATGAGCCGCCTCCGCCGCCGGATTATGCGGAAGTCGCCCGGCAAGGCTTTCACGATGGATTCGCCGCCGCGCGGCGCGATGAGGACGAGGGCAAGCGGCCGGACGTTGAACGCCATCCGCGTTTCCGCAATCCTCCCGTGCCTCCGGCCGCCTTCGACGACTATCGCCGCGGCTTCCGCAGAGGTTACGAGACATTTCTCCATCGCGGGTAGTCGGACATTTTCGCGTCTCGCTTTGGGAGAACGGCGACTTAGTTGGCAATTCATAAGTCACTGCGATGGCAGTTCCCGATGCCAGAACGAACTGGACAGCGACCGTGTGATCATGCCGCAAACTTTATTTCCGGGCGACATCCACACCGTTGCTGTCTGGCATCCGAGCAGGACTAATACAATCCCTTTTCTCCCGGCGGCCTGGTTTTCCATCGCCGGTGAACCCAAAGCCACTGCTCGGGATACTTCCGCACGTAATCTTCAATGACCGAAGTAAATTTCTGCGTGTTCGCTTTGATATCTGCTTCCAAATCGCCGCTGCGCGCAAGCTCTATTGCCGGATCGAATCGCAGGCGGTATTTTCCGAGGTTTTCATCCCAGATCGTGAAGGTCGGCACAACCGCGGCATCTGTTTTCAACGCAATGCGGGCCAGCCCGCTCGCCGTGCACGCGGGAATGCCGAAGAAATCGACGAAGATTCCTTGCGGCGGGGTCATATTGGTATCGATCAACATTCCCACCACTTCCCCCGCTCTCATCGCCGAAAGCAACCCGCGCACGAAATCGTCTTTATCCACGACTTTGTTGCCATGCATCGTGCGATAGTGTTCGATCAGCCGGCCCAGATACAGGTTGTCCATGCCGCGCATAACCACGTGCATCCAGTGACCGCGCATGGAGATCACGAAGGATGAAAGCTCCCAGCCACCGAAGTGTCCGGCAAACAGCAGCACACCTTTACCTCGCGCGCGCGCCTGCTCCAAATTTTCGAATCCCTCGAATACGACAACCTCATCGATATTTTCTATTGTGTACTTCGGGAAGCGGCAGACCTCGGCGAGTTGACGCCCCAACGAAGCGAATTCGCCGCGCAGGATTTGCGCGCGCTCGGCCTTTGTTTTTTCCGGAAAAGCGATTTCGAGATTGCGCATCCCCACGCGTCGCAATCTCCCGTGAAGTAGATAAACAATATAAGAAAGGTTGATTCCGATGGCGCGCGCCAGGGGCCGCGGCAGAACACCAAGGATTTTTATGAACGGCCAGGCTGCCGCGTACTCAAGTCGCTGCCGCATCGGGAAGCGTGACGGTATCAAGCTCTGCGATTATTTGCAAACCATATTGAGTAGATTTTTGTCATTCTCAACAATCTCGGAACTAAACAGTTTTCGGAGATTTGAAAGTTGGACAAAGGCGTAGTCTTCGTTCCCGCGACTAGCATCCGTCCACCTTCCAGTATCCCTCGCGCTGATAGCCGATATGCAAGAGCCGGTTCTTAGGGTCATGCCGCTTGCCACAGCTTGGGCAGATTAAGTAACGGCTCCACGCTGTGCCTTGCCGGTCATAATTCTCAGCAACCGCAAATGTTGTGCCGCAACTGCAGGGCACCATAAACATCCGGAAAGGCTCTTCCGCTTTTTCTATTGAATGCCGGCTCACGCTATGCCTCTTCAACGGCTTCTACTGCCCGTTTCCTGCGCTTGTTCGATTGCAGAATTTTTTTCCGCAGCCGCAGCGACTTCGGAGTAATCTCCACGAATTCGTCATCGGCAATAAACTCGATGGCCTGCTCCAGGTTCAGTTGCCGGAACGGCACCAGCCGGATCGCCTCATCCGCCGTGGATGCCCGCATATTCGTGAGCTTCTTCTCGCGCACGGCGTTCACGTCCAGGTCGTCATCTTTGGCATTTTCCCCGATGATCATTCCTTCATAAAGCTCGATGCCGGGTCCGACGAAAAGCTCGCCGCGTTCCTGAAGCCCCCACAATGCATACGCCGTTGAAACTCCGGAACGGTCTGCAATCAATGCTCCCGTGAGGCGATGCGGAATTTCTCCTTGCCACTCCGTGTAGCCGTCAAACAGCGAATTCATCACAATCGTTCCTCGCGTGTCGGTGAGCAGTTGGCTGCGCAGGCCAATTAACCCACGGCTAGGTACGCGAAACTCGATCCGCACGCGCCCATAGCCGTGGTTGTGCATGTTCACAACTTCGCTCTTACGCGCCCCGAGTTGCTCCATGACAACACCGACGAAAGCTTCCGGAACATCGATGGTCAGATGCTCAACTGGTTCCATCAGCTTGCCATCGATGCGTTTGGTTACGATCTCCGGCTTCCCGACCATCAATTCGTAGCCCTCGCGGCGCATCATTTCAATGGTGATGGAAAGCTGAAGTTCACCGCGCCCCAACACTTTGAAGGAATCGGTTGTACCCATTTCTTCCACGCGAAGCGATACGTTCGTGAGCAGCTCTTTTTCTAGGCGCTCGCGCAGATTACGCGAAGTGACATAGGTTCCCTCGCGACCCGCGAAGGGCGACGTATTGACCGTGAAGGTCATCGCGATCGTTGGCTCGTCGATAACGATCGGCGGAAGGGGCGCCGGGTTTTCCGCATCGGTAATCGTTTCGCCAATCGTAATTCCTTCCACGCCGGCTACCGCAACGATATCGCCGAGCAGGGTTTCCGTAATGTCAGTTCGCTTGAGGCCCGAGAAGGAGAACAATTTTGTGATTTTCGTCTTCTGCAGCGACCCGTCGCGTTTTGCGATGCCAACGTCTTCGCCCGTATACATGGTTCCGTTGAACACGCGCGCAATCGCCAGCCGCCCGAGATAGTCGCTGTAATCGAGGTTTGCCACCAGAATTTGCAGCGGCCCCGATGCATCGCCCGCCGGTGGGGGAATTGTTTTCAGGATCGAGTCGAACAGAGGCCGAAGGTCTTGACCGCGGTTCTCGGCCTTCGCCGAAGCCGTTCCTTCCTTCGCATTTGTGTATAGAACCGGAAAGTCGAGCTGATCCTCTTTCGCATCAAGATCGATGAACAGGTCGTAAATCTCGTTCAGCACTTCTTGGGCTCTTGCATCAGGCCGGTCAATTTTGTTAATCACAACAATCGGTGGCAACTTCGCTTCGAGCGCTTTCCCTAAAACGTAACGCGTTTGTGGCAGCGGACCCTCGCTCGCATCCACCAGCAACATCACGCCGTCCACCATTTTCAGAGCACGCTCGACTTCGCCGCCGAAGTCGCTATGGCCAGGGGTATCGACAATGTTGATCTTCACATCGTGATAGAAGATGGCTGTATTTTTCGCGAGAATCGTGATGCCGCGCTCGCGCTCCAGTTCATTCGAATCCATCACCCGCTCGACGTGATGCTCGTTGGAACGAAAAGTACCACTCTGTTGAAGCATGGCGTCGACGAGCGTAGTTTTCCCGTGATCGACGTGAGCGATGATGGCAATATTGCGAATGCTTGAATTCAACTTGTGTCCTTCGTCGGAGATTAGAGTAGCGAGACGCGAGTTCGGCTAACAGGCCCATCTACAACTTTACTATGCGAACGGGTATTCGGGAGTGGGTAACGTCACGAAGATCGGTGATTAAGGGGTTTCTGATGCCGCGGCCATCTCAGCTCCCAGATCCGCACTGCCTTCACTTCGCATGCGTAGCCGATACCAAGACACAATCGCCACCAGGGAGAATAAGAAAATAATTGCAGAAATTGCATTGATTTCGGGAGTAATACCACGCCGCAGCCTTCCCCAGATTTCAAGCGGCAAGGTATTGTCACGGCCTATGAGAAAGAAGCTCACCGCGATTTCGTCCATTGAAAGAGTAAAGATGAGAAGCGCCGCCCCGATAATCGGTAACTTAAGGTTCGGCACTGTGACCCGCCAAAAAGTTTGCCAGTAATTCGCGCCCAGATCGAGCGACGCCTCTTCCTGAGTGCGATCGAGCTTTTGCAAGCCCGCGAAAACCTCGGTAGTTGCAACCGAGATAAGCGCGGTGCCGTGACCGAGAATAATCGTCAACAGGCTGAGCTTTGTTCCCATTAAATTGAAGAGCATTAATAAAGAAAGTCCTGTAATAATGCCAGGCAGAATCAGTGGCAAAAGTACCAGCCTTCGAAACAATGCTTTGCCCGGAAATTGCGCGCGCTCCAGGGCCAACGCCGCCGGGATTCCGAGTATGAGCGAAATCGCCATCGCCGCAGACGCAACCCACAAGCTGTTCTGTACTGAGTCCCAAATTGAGCCATCTGCAAAAAGAATTCGATACCAGTCGAGCGTGAGATGGTGCGGCGGAAAGCCGCCAACGCCTTCGCCATTGAACGAATAGAGAATTAGAACTGCAATCGGCAAGTACAGGAACGCGAATACTGCAATCGCGTGTAAGGTCAGCCATGGCGATCGCGAATAGGCTCGATCCCGGCTCACGCGTAACTCCATTTTTTCTCCAGCCGCTCCGAGAGAAACAGCAGGCCGATTACGAGCAGCAACATGCAAAAAGAAATCGCCGCTCCGAGCGGCCAGTTGTACGCCGCGCCGAAAAGGCTGACAACGATATTCGAGATCATGATGCCGCTGGGTCCGCCCAAAAGAAGCGGCGCAAGAAAATCTCCAAGGCTTAACACGAAGGCGAAGGTCGCGCCCGCTACGACTCCCGGAATCGACAGCGGAAAGATCACCCGCCAAAACGTTTTGCCTGGACTGGCTCCGAGATCGTGAGAGGCTTCAACCAGATTGCGTGGGATATGCTCCAGCGCCGCATAGATCGGCAGAAATGCGAACGGCGTATAGATATGCGTAAGGGTGAGAACCACGGCAAATGGGCTATAAAGAAGAAATTCGAGCGGATGCCTGGTCAGATGCACATATTGCAGCAGAGTATTGAGCACGCCATCCGATCCCAGGATTGTCTTCCACGCATACGCCCGCACAAGATAGCTAACCCACAGAGGAATGATGACCAACTGGTACAGCAGGTCTTTTTTCTTTCCCGCATAAAAAGAAAGGAAGTAAGCGAGCGGATAGCCGAGGATGAGAGAAAAAAGTGTGACGCGCGCCGCGATCCACATGGAACGAAACAGGGTTTGCCGGTAAACATCGACTCGCAGAAGTTCGGCATAATTTTCAAAGTTCCAGGAGTGAACGACGGTTTGTAGAGAAGATACAGACCAGAAGCTATAGCAAAACATCAGCGAATACGGAAGCAACAGGAAGACGGCGATCCAGACGAGCGCGGGTACTGTAACCGTAGTTTTATAGGCGCGCGAAAACATCAGATTCGCTCCGGAGATTCTCGCACTGGTACAGCATCTGCTGGTGAGAACTCCAGTTCGACACTATCAAGGGTTTCAATGTGACCTGGTATCCGCACTGCGAGGACCAATCCTCCGGAGCACTCAACGCGAATCAGCTCGGTGGCTCCGTGAAAAGCCCTCGAAACAACTTTTCCCCGAACCCGCACCTTTTCGTCCGGCGTATTCATTGTGCATATTCCAATGTTTTCTGGCCGCAATGAAAAACGCGCAGTCCCCTCCGGGAGCGCCACGGTCCAAAAAAGCGGACCACACTCCACTCGCCCGTCACGCACCTCGGCCTTCAACAGATTGGTGTGGCCGATAAATTGCGCGGCGTATGCGGTCGCGGGATGATCATAGATTTCGCGAGGCGCAGCCACTTGTTCCAATTCTCCCGAGCGCAACAGCGCAATCCGATCCGACATGACCATCGCCTCTTCCTGATCGTGAGTCACGAAAATGAAGGAAATGCCAACCTCGCGCTGGAGAGATTTCAGTTCCAACTGCATTTGACGGCGGAGGTTCGCATCGAGCGCCGAAAGCGGTTCGTCCAGCAGGAGCAATCGCGGGCGATTTACCAGCGCCCGCGCCAGCGCGACGCGCTGTTGCTGGCCTCCGCTGATCTTTGAAGGCTTCACCTCTCCGAAGGCGGACATTCTGACTTTATCCAGCGCCTCAGCTACGCGCGATTCGATCTCCGCTTTCGGCTTCTTGGCCACGCGCAGCCCGTAAGCGACATTCTCCTTCACGCTGAGATGAGGAAAAAGCGCATAGGACTGGAACACCGTATTTACGCGACGGCGATAGGGAGGTTGCGCATCCAACCGCTCTGCTCCCATCCAGACTTCTCCCGAGCTGGCGTTTTCGAAACCTGCGATGATACGCAACAATGTTGTTTTGCCTGATCCGCTTTCACCGAGGATAGTGAGAAATTCGCCTTCCGCCACGTCTAACGAAATATCGCGCAGTACCGTGTTTTTACCAAAGTGCTTCGCCACGTTTCGGATTCTGAGGAGTGGCGCAGACGTTTTAGGGTTGGAGATCGAGTGCGGCGCAATCTCGGGAGTGGATGTCATGGAAGAATTGCAAACATTGCGTGAAGTCGTGTTACTGTGCCGCTTTCACTTCATTCCAAATCTCGTTATACTTCGCGCGCCGCGGCACATTTTGCCAGAAATAGAGCCGCTTCTGATAGTTCTCGACATCGTCCAGGTGAAGATTCTTTACCTGATCCGGCGTCATGAACTGCGCGGCTTGCGGATTGGCGGGCGTGTAGCCGGTCACATCCGTTACTTTCTTCTGCGTCTGTGCCTCGATCATATATTCCAAAAATTGGTACGCGAGATCCTTATTCTCGCTTCCAGCGGTGATCATCAAATGATCGATCCAGCCCGTGGTATTTTCTTTTGGAATGGTTTCACCGATTGGGAAATTGATCTTTCGCAATTGATTGGTCATCAGCGGCCATCCCATGGCGGCGACAATCTCGTGATTCTGGAAAAGATTTGTCAGCTCCCCACCGGTTGACCACATCTTGCGAATGTTCGGCTTCAATTCCAGCAACTTTTTCTTAACCGCTTCCAGTTGGGCGTCGGTCAGGTTGTAAAGTCTCGACGGATCGGGCTGGTCATAGCCAAGAACCTGCGCCGCCATGTACACAGTCGACAAATCGTCCCACACCGAAATCTTGCCGCGGTACTTCGGATCCCAAAGAACATTCCAGCTATCGGGAGGCTGCGGAAAAACGGTGGTGTCGTAAAGCAGCGGATCAGGTCCCCACATGAATGGAACGCCGTAGACCTGGCCATTCACCCGAACCAACGGCAGAGAAGTAAGTTGTGGAGAGAGCTGACCATAGGCTGGAAACCTGGATAGATCCAGCGGTGCAGCCAAGCCCGCAACGGCGATTGATGTTGCGACATCGCTCGAGGGCGAGATCACGTCATAGTTGCCTGCGCTGCCGCCGCGCAGTTTCGCCACCAGTTCATCGCTCGATCCCATATAGGAAGCTGAAATCTTGCAATGATGCTGCTGTTCAAACGCCTGGACAAACGAAGGATCGGCATAGCCTTCCCACACGAGTAAATTCAACGTGGGACTTTTCTTTGTGCACGATGCTAAAAGCGTCGTCGCAGCCAGTAGAGCGATTACAGCCGAATAGCGTACCTTCATCATGTCTCCAGAATCCCAACCTAGAACGTCGGCGGCGTGTTCACCCACAGAATCCACGTCTCGGCACGCCCGGGATTCTTCCAATTGTGCGGAGTCGAACTTTCAAAATAAAAACTGTCGCCGGCTTTCAGATGGTATTCCTGCTTTTCCAACGTGATCGTCAACTGCCCGCGCAGCACGTAAAGAAACTCCTCGCCCTCGTGGGTGTAGGAGTCGCCACTGCCGGCACCGGGCGCCACACGAAAAAGATGCGGCTCCATCACGGTATTGCCCCATGCCAGCAATTCCATGCGAACGCCGGGTCCGGCCTGCAATACCTTCCTTTGCGTAGGCTGCACCCTGCGACTGCTGTTGCCGCTCGCATCGAAGAAATCCAGAATGTTGGTTTTATAGAAGCGTGCAAGTTTGCGCAATGTGCCCACAGATCCTGTCATCTGCGAGCGCTCCATTGCGCTCAGGAAGCCCACGGATATGCCTATTTCGCGAGCCACATCCGCCAGAGAGAGTTTGCGCTTCGCCCGCAACTGCCGCAGGTGCGAACCAATCGCTCTGGCATTGCCGTCGCCCGCAGGACGCGCGCGTCCCTCGCGCCGCAGCAGTTCGACGATGGCAGCCGCGTTCAAACCGCGCACCTTCCGCAGGAATCGCGCCCGCTTCAGCAGTTTCACGTCCTCGGCCGAGTACAGGCGATACTTGCTTTCTGTGCGCCGCGGCCGCGCCAGCCCGAGATTCTCCCACGATCGAATCACGGATGGAGATACGCCAACGAGTCTGCGCAACATCTCCAATCTTCAAGTAAGGTTTCGCGATTGCCGGACTCATTTGTTGACCGGGGGACATCCAAGTTTCCAATTCGAAGCAGTGCGTTTTTCCCCTTGACAGCGCGCACTGCTCTTCTCTAACCTTGCGGGATTATAGCAAGGTTGTGGCTCGACACAAGCTTTCGTTTTTCCAGGAAATTCAACACAAAAAATGACACCGTCTCTCAGGATGCCTGGAGGTTCCATGCCGTCACTACGCGCCCGCTGGACCGCCGTATGCGTCGTTGTCTTTCTGTTTCTTCCTGCATTCCTGTTAGCCCAGGGTACCGGCGGCCGCATCATCGGTCGCGTTGCCGACCCCAGCGGCGCCGTCGTGGCGCATGTGAAGGTGGTTGCCACGAATGAGGCTACCGGCGTAAGCCGCGACACGGAGACCAATGACAGCGGCGACTATACTTTTCCCGAAGTGCCGGTCGGTGTCTACACTCTCAGCTTCGAACTGACGGGATTCAAGAAGGACCTCCGGCACGGTGTGACCCTGGAACTTAATCAGGTCGTGACTCTGAACATGGTCATGCAGATCGGCCAGGCACAGGAGATCGTCGACGTAACTTCGGAAGCGCCGCTGGTCGATACCACCAGCACGCAGCTCGGGGCCGTGGTGGATGACCGCACCGTCGTCCAACTACCGCTTAACTCGCGTGACACGTATCAGTTTTTGCAGTTGCAACCAGGCGTCATGTCCACGGTTGGCTCCAGCAACAGCATTGTCTATGGTTCCGATAGCCCTGGCGCAGTTTCTGTAAACGGCGGCCGCGGACGCTCCAATAACTTCAGCGTCAACGGCGGCGATGCCAACGATCTTTTCGTAAATCTCCCCACAGTACAGCCCACGCCTGACAGCATTCAGGAGTTTCGCGTCATCACGAATACCTTTGACGCTGAGTACGGCCGCAACTCCGGCTCCGTAATCAACGTGGTTACAAAGTCAGGTACCAATCAGTTTCATGGAAATGTGTATGAGTTTTTTCGTAATAAGGTGTTGAACGCGCAAGGCTATTTCGATGCCATCAAGCCGCAGTTTAACCAGAATCAGTTCGGTGGCACGTTTGGCGGGCCGATCAAAAAGGACCGCACATTCTTCTTCACATCCTACGAAGGTCGTCGCATCCGGCAGGGCATTCCTTCGCCTGCCGTCACGGTGCCAAGCGCTCAAGAGCGACCCAGCGCCACGCAGTCTTTCGCCGATTTCTCCGATCTGGGAACTCCGTTCGGCGGCAGCCTGGCCAATTCCGCCCTTCTGGCAAGTCGGCCCGGCTGCCAGGCAGCGATCACTGGCGAAGGCGGCGTTGGCTTGTCCGATGGCGTGGCCTATTCCAGTATCTTTCCGAATAACCAAATTCCGCTCGCCTGCATGGATGCGACTGCGGTCGATCTGCTGCAATTTGTCCCCACGCCAACCAGCGGCAATACCATCGAGACCGTCCCCACCGAAGCGATTCGCGGTGACCAGTTCACCGTCAAGGTCGATCACAAACTCAACGACAAGCAGAATCTCAGCATCTACTATTACTTCAACGACGATCGCACTCTGCAGCCATTCTCATTTTTTGAGTTGGCTGGAGCGAATGTTCCCGGCTTCGGCAGCATCGTCGCGGAGCGGTTCCAGCAGTGGAATATCACTCACGACTGGACCATCAGCAACAGCACGGTTAACGAATTTCATTTCACCTACAATCGCGAAGGCCAGTTGACCTTCCAGCATCCGCAGAACACCGAACTCGTCCAGCAATCCTGTCCGCCGGCGCCATCCTGGCTCACCAGCGTAACCGGCGCGGTGCCGTGCTTTTCCGACGGCACGCCGGGCAATGCAACCGGGATTCACCCCGGCCTCGGTCCGACTCGGGAAGGCCTGCCATTTATTTCCGTATCAGGCGGCTTCAGCCTGGGCAACAACTCCGAGGGCGAACTTCCGCAGGTTGGGAATTCCTTCCAGTTCGCCGACAACTTGACCAAGGTAAAGGGCGACCATACCATGAAATTTGGCGTGGATGCCCGACGCCAGCGCTTTGACCAGACCCTGTACTTCAACATCGCCGGTGAGCAGCTTTTCTATGGCGGCGGCCAGAACGACACGGTAGCCAGCAATCCCGATGGCTCGTCGAATCTTTACCCCAACTATCTCCTCGGCCTTCCCGATGAATTTGGAGAAGGATCCGCCCAATCCGAACACGTACGCAACACAGGTCTTTATTTGTTTGCGCAGGACAGTTGGAAGGTGAAGCCCAATTTCACTCTGAACTACGGCCTGCGATGGGAGCTGAATACGCCGTTGGCAGACGTCAGCCATCACGTACAGACCTTCCGCCCGGGTCAAAGCAGTACGGTGTATCCCTGCGAGAACACCGCGAATACAGATTGCAGCTCACAAACGCCCGTGGGTTTGGTGGTTCCCGGCGATGCCGGCATCCAACCCGGCCTGACTCAGACTTATTACAAGGCTTTCGCTCCGCGCATCGGCATCGCCTGGAGTCCGGGCAATTCCGGCAAGACCAGCTTTCGCGCCGGCTACGGCATGTTCTATAACCCTATGGAGCAGCTTGTGCTCGAACAGTTCGGTGCGGAACCACCTTTCGGTGGGAGCATCTTCCTTTCCGAGACGCAGTTCAACACACCTTTTGTCACGCAGGATGGCTCGACGACTTATCCCAACCCATTCAATGGCTTCATCACGCCCAAGCCGGGCGCGGCACAGGATTGGGCCTTGTTCGAACCGATTCTGCTTTACGGCGATTTCCAGCCGCATATGCGTGCGCAGTTCTCCGACCAGTACAACTTCACCGTGCAGCGAGAGCTGTCGAAGGACACAAAACTGGAAGTTGCATATGTCGGCTCTCAGGGGCATCGCCTGCTCGCTACGCATGACGTTAACTATTCCAATCCGCAGACTTGCCTCGATATCAACACGATCGAGGGCGCCGGAACCTGCGCCCAGTTTACGGAGGACAGCGTTTACAGCCTCACCATTCCATCCGGTTTTCAATTCCACATGCCCAATGGCACCATCCAAACCGGCGCCGCGGGAGGAACCCCTGTCAACTTCGTTGGCCTGCGACCTTATTCCTCGCCTCAGTGCAATCCTCTCACCAGCGTTGGTTGTCCACTCGCGTCCGGCGTTCCTGTGTTCACCAGCATTTTCGCTCAGGACACCATCGCTAATTCCGGCTACAACTCACTGCAAGTTTCCGTCGATAAGCGCTTCGCGCGCGGCCTGCAATTTACCGCCGCATACACTTACAGCAAGTCGATTGACGAGGCCTCCAGCTTCGAGGGAATTTTGAACCCGCTGCCCGGAGCCGACAACCGCGCGCTTTCGCTCTTTGATGCGCGCCATCGCGTCGTCTTTAGCTATTACTGGGAGCTGCCGGTGCACAAGTACAGCGGAGTGGCCGGCAAAGTGGTCGATGGCTGGGCGCTCTCAGGCATCACGACGTACCAGACGGGATTTCCAATTCGTATCACCTCTGATGCAGACAACGAGCTGATGAACAGCTTCGATTTCGAACTGCCCGGCGAGCCCGATCAGTTAGGCAAGTTCACCACGCAAAGGCCGCAGAGTCACGGCAATTACTACTTCAACCCCCAGTTGTTCACGGAGAATACGACCGATCCGACTTGCGGCGGCAGCCCATATCCCGGGTGCTACGATCCAAGCCTGCTGGGCCGGGTCGGAAATGCGCCTCGTACAATTTGTTGCGGACCCGGCATCAGCGACACCGATTTTGCACTTTTGAAGAACATCTCCGTCAACGAGCGAATGCATTTCGAATTTCGTGCGGAAATCTTCAATCTGTTCAATCACACCCAGTTCTACAATCCTGACGGCAACAGCACCGACGGCTCGCAGTTCGGACAGGTAACCCAGGCGAAGGATCCGCGCCTGATGCAGTTTGCTTTGAAGTTCTACTTCTAGTTTTGAGACTAAACTAGATGTAATCCCCGGGCGGCGTGCCGCCCGGCATTCTAATGGCCCGCTCACAAATTGCTGGCCTGAGCTATCCCGGAGCAATCCGATGTACCCCGATCTGCAGAAAGAACTCTCGACCTACGAGCGCCGCACGGCTAAGTCTGCCGAGGCGCACCAGAAGAATTTGAAACGCATCCCGCTGGGTGTTGCCAGCAATTACCGGCACTATGAGCCGTGGCCGATTTTCGTGAAGGACGCGAGCGGCAGCAAGTTCCGCGATCTCGACGACAACGAGTACATCGACCACAATCTGACTTTCGGCGCCCTGATGGCCGGACATTGCCATCCCGCTGTAATGAAGGCCGTCGGAAAGCGGCTTTCGACTGGCACGATGTTTGGCATGCCGCATGACATGGAATGGGAGCTCGCTGAAGAAATCTGCAAGCGTTTTCCTATTGAAATGGTTCGCTTTGGCAACAGCGGCACCGAAGCCACCATGCACGCCATTCGCCTGGCCCGGGCAGCGACGGGACGCGACAAGATCATCAAATTCGAAGGCGCTTATCACGGCCTGCATGATTCCGCGCTCGTAAGCGTGAAGCCGCATGCGCCGGAATTCGGCGATATCAACGATCCCACGCCAGTGTCTGGCGGCCTTGGCGTGCCGAAGTCCGCCATCGCCAACGTTCTCATCGCCACCTTCAACGATCTTTCCAGCGTCGAGCGCCGGTTCGAGCGGAATCCCGGCGAAGTTGCAGCCATCATCCTTGAACCGATTTTGATGAACGTCGGCCTCTGTTTGCCGCAGCCTGGATTCTTGAAGGGCCTCCGCGAAATGGCAGACAAATACGGCGCTCTCCTGATCTTCGACGAAGTGAAGACCGGCGCCAAGCTCGGCTGGGGCGGCGCCAGCGAATATTTCAACGTGAAGCCCGACATGATCTGCCTGGCAAAGTCGATCGGCGGAGGTCTCCCGCTCGCAGCTTTTGGTGCGAGCAGAGCCGTGATGGATCTCATCTCTCAACACAAAGTTTTCCACGGCGGAACATACAACACCAATCCGGTTTCAATGGCCGCAGGCCTTGCGACATTCCGCGAAGTCCTTACGCGAGACAACTATGCCCACGTCGACACGCTCGGCAAGAAGCTTGCTGAAGGCTATCGCAAGACGATTGCGAAAGTCGGGCTGCAAGCCTACATCGCGCAAGCCGGCGCCAACGGCGCGCTCATGCTCTATCCGAAGGAAATCCGTAACTATCGCGACTGGACCACCGTCGATACGGACTTGTGGCGGCATTACTGGTTCGGCATGGTCAATCGCGGCGTGATGGCGCAGCCTTACTGGTGGGATGAGCAATGGACCATCTCGGTTCAGCATACCGAAGCCGACATCGACAAGCATCTGGCTGCGTTCGATGACATCGCCGGATCGCTGGCCAAAGCACAGCAGGAGCGGATGGACCAGCCTGTGCTCGCCGCGCATTAAACGCAATGCTTCGAAGTGGCGCGGCTTCCAGCCGCGCCGCAAGTTTCTAGGGCATAAGAGATAAAGACTAAACACAAGAGCGGCTTTAGCCGCCGGGGTTTCACGATTTCCACCACGACCGAATCCGCCGCGCCACGCCTCATCCGCGCCCTCAAGCGTCGCGACCTGGTCTTACTCTTCGTGGTGGCGGTCTTCAATCTCAACGTCGTGCCCTCCATTGCCGCCAACGGCGGAGTAACCATCTGGCTCTGGATTATTTCTCTGGCTCTGTTCTTCCTGCCGCAGGGCATCGCTGTAATCGAACTCGCCCACCGTTATCCGGGCGAGGGCGGCGTCTATCTCTGGGCGAAAGAGCTTTTCGGCGACTTCCACGGATTTTTTTCCGGCTGGTGCTACTGGACCAACAACATGCTCTACGTGCCGACCGTCATGCTTTATTTCGTTGGCGTCTCCGTTTTCGTTCTCGGCCCAAGCCACGCAAGCCTTGCCGACAACAAATCGTTCGCGCTTTGCACTTCAATCGCTCTACTTCTGATTCTTGCCGCATTCAATATCGTGGGCTTGGGCGTGGGAAAGTGGATCAACAATCTCGGCGCCATAGGCACCGGAATCGCGGCCGCAGTTTTGGTTCTGCTGGGAATTGCTGTGGTTTCGAGAAGCGGCCTCACCGTGAGCGCGGCCGATTTCAGCGTTCCTCGTGACCCTCGCTTTTTGCTCAATACCTTCGGAGTGATCTGTTTCGCGCTTGTCGGACTCGAACTCGCGTCGATCATGGGAGATGAAATTGAAGATCCGCAGCGCGATCTTCCCGGCGCAGTCTTGTGGGGCGGCGTCATCTCCGGTGTCCTCTATATCGCCGTCACCCTCACCTTGCTGATCGCGATCGGACGCAACGGCATCAGCGTCCTGCAAGGCGTTGTGCAAGCTGTTGCAGCAATGGCGGCCCGTTTCGGCCTGGCTTGGATCATTCCTCTCTTCGCGTTGCTGCTTAGCCTTTCGATTGCCGGAATTGCCTCAGCATGGCTCGGCGGTTCGGCCCGTATCCCCTTTGTCGCCGGACTGGACAACTACATGCCGGAGTGGCTGGGACGCATTCATCCAAAATACGCGACGCCCTACGCTGCGCTGCTTGTGCATGTGACCATTTCAATTCTGCTGTGCGTGGTGTTCTTTCGATTCTCCAGCGTGCAGGCTGCTTTTCAAACCATGTTGTCGCTGGCAGTTGTGTTGCAATTGGTTCCCTATCTGTATGTCTTTGCCGCGCTCCTGAAACTTGCTAAACGTGGCTCCGGAGGCGGCGTTTATAGCAAGAGTGTGCTCTTGTTTGCTGGCTTGAGCGGCCTGCTGACTACCGTGCTGGGCATCATTCTGCAATATTTCCCGCCGCAGCTTGTCACCAGTCTCCGTACATACGAAACAGAAATGATTTCCGGAACGCTATTTTTTGTCGGATTGGCCGCATATTTCTTCTTTATTTACGGACGCGGAAAGGCTCACAAATTGGGCGTGGAAGTAGCAGTTCCGCTCGAAGCAAAGTGAAGTTCGGCAGCAAGGAGAGAGAGATGCCCAGTGGCGTAACGACCGATGTGAAAACTTATCAGATGCTGGTGAACGGGGAACGGGTCGAGAGCAAGTCGGGGAAAACTTTTCCAGTTTACGATCCCTCGACCGAAGAGATCATCGCCTATGTTCCGGACTCGGACCGCGATGATGTGAATCGCGCCGTGGCCGCAGCGAAAGCCGCGTTTGAAGACGGTCCTTGGGGCAGCAGCACAGCACAGGAGCGTGGGCGTGTTTTGTTTCGTCTGTCAGAAAAGATTCGCGCCAATCTTGCCACGCTGGCCGAGATCGAGTGCAGGAATTCGGGCAAGCCGATTGTCGAAGCCGAATTCGACATCAACGACGCGGCCACGTGCTTCGAATACTACGGCGGACTGGCGACGAAAGTTGTCGGTTACGTGAATCCGGTGCCTGACAATGCGATGTCCCTTTCGTTGAAGGAACCAGTTGGCGTTGCCGGGCAGATTATTCCTTGGAATTATCCTTTGCTGATGGCCGCATGGAAATTGGCCCCGGCGATTGCCGCCGGCTGCACATGTGTGCTGAAACCCGCCGAGCAAACTCCGCTAACCGCGCTCGAGTTTGCCAAATACTTCTCCGAGTGTGGCCTGCCGCCTGGAGTAGTCAATATCATCACAGGATTCGGCGAAACCTGTGGCGCTCCTCTCGTCCAACATCCCGATGTAAATAAGATCGCATTCACGGGAAGCGCAGCGGTGGGAAAAATCATCGTGAAGCAGGCCGCCGACACGGTGAAGCGGGTGACCCTGGAACTCGGCGGAAAATCTCCCAACATTTTTTTCGCCGACGCCGATTTCGAAGCCGCTATCGACGGCGCGCTTTTCGGCGTTTTCATCAATCAGGGCGAAGTCTGCTCCGCGGGAAGCCGCATTCTCGTCCAGAAGCAGATTTACAAAAACTTCGTAGATGCCATGACGGAGAAGGCGAAGAAAATCAAGATCGGCCCGCCGATGGAGCGCGAAACCAAGATGGGCGCTCTGGTCAGCAAAGAACAATACGAGCGGGTAAACGAATACATCGCGATCGGCAAGAAGGAAGCGAAATTGACGACGGGCGGCGGACGTCCCGAAAAAATGGGAAAGGGCTTCTACATTCAGCCCACAATTTTCGCCGACGTAAATAATTCTGCCCGCATCGCGCGCGAAGAAATCTTCGGACCGGTCGCAGCCGTGATCCCATTCGACGATGAAAAAGACGCGATGAAGATCGCCAACGATTCGCCTTATGGCCTCGCCGCGGCGGTATGGACTCGCGATATCTTCAGAGCGCTGCGCACGGTGAAGGCTCTACGAGCTGGCGTCGTCTGGGTGAATCACATGCAGCCAACTTATGTTGAAGCTCCCTGGGGTGGTTACAAACAATCGGGCTTCGGACGAGAGTTAGGTCCGTGGGGAATTGAAGAATATTTGGAAACGAAACAGGTTTATATCAATTTGAACGAGCAGCCCATCGGCTGGTACTGAGAAGCAGTGGCCATTAAAGCAGCTGAAGTAAATGTCTTTCTGAACGGGGATTGGTCGTTGCGCAAGAGCGCAGAGCACAACCGCAGCTGAGCGGTCCCTGTTACATCACGCAACACGGTTGCAACGAAACGCGACTTCGAGAGAGTTTGATATGAGTACAATCCGCCTACGCACTCCCGTTCCCGGCCCACGCTCCCGCGAACTAATGCGCCGCAGCGATGCTGCGGTCGTTCGTGGCGCATATCATGCCACGCCTGTGTTTGTGAACAAAGCCGAAGACGCTGTCGTTGAAGATGTCGACGGCAACCAGTTCATCGATTTCGCGGGCGGCATTGGCTGCCTTAACACCGGACATCGCAACCCGCGCGTTATCGAAGCGATTCGCCGTCAGCTCGATCGTTTTCTCCATACCAGCTTCAACGTCCTATCCTACGAGAGTTATGTAGCGCTCGCCGAACGTCTGAACGCAATTACGCCGGGAAAATTCGCCAAGAAAACTCTTCTGGTGAACACCGGCGCTGAGGCGACAGAGAACGCCATAAAAATCGCCCGCGCCTATACAAAGCGGCCCGCCATCATCGCTTTCGAAGATGCCTTCCACGGCCGTACCTACATGGCAATGGCGGTCACGAGCAAAACGCATCCTTATAAAGCGGGGTTTGAGCCGTTTCCCGCCGAGGTCTACCGGGTTCCTTTTGCCTACTGTTACCGCTGTTCGTACTCGCTGCAATATCCATCCTGCGAAGTGCACTGCGCGCGTCACATTGAAGACACGTTCAAACGCCTGGTTGCCGCCGAAACCGTAGCCGCCGTAATTGTTGAACCGGTTATGGGTGAGGGCGGATTTATCACTCCGCCGCCGGAATTTTTCCCGATCCTCACAGAAATTTGCCGTAAACATGGGATTCTCGTAATCGCAGACGAAGTGCAGACCGGGTTCGCTCGTACTGGAGCGTTGTTTGCCTCCGAACGCCTGGGCCTTGAGCCCGATCTCATCACGATGGCCAAGTCACTCAGCGGCGGTCTGCCTCTTGCCGCCGTGACCGGCCGTGCAGAAATTATGGATACGACCGGTGCTGGCACTCTTGGCGGAACCTTTGGCGGAAATCCTATCGCTTGCGAGGCTGCGCTGGCCGTGCTCGACGTGATCGAATCCGAAAATCTTTGTGCTCGCGCCAATCACCTAGGCGAACTTTTTCGCAACCGCACCACACAGTGGCAAAAGCGCTGGGAGTTGATCGGCGAAGTTCGGGGAATTGGTGCGATGCAGGCGTTGGAACTGGTTCGCTCGCGTACAACCCGCGAACCGGCCGACGAAGAAACCAAGCAAATCTCGCAGTATTGCTACGAGCATGGATTGATTCTGATTACGGCGGGGACATACGGCAATGTGATTCGCCTGCTGATGCCTCTGGTCATCACCGATGCCCAGATGAACGAAGGTCTCGATGTGCTCGAAGCGGCCCTCGCCAGCGTCTGCGATCAAAAGAGGCGCGGTGGCACAGTTGGTGTGATTATATCGGAACGACCCTCGCAATTCTGAACGAGGAAGATCGAACGACTCACGATCGGTTGCAGCGCCACCTATCACTCGACGTGCCGAATTACATCGACGGTCAATGGACTGAATCGCGCGCTTCCGAATGGCGCGACGTCATCAATCCCGCCACTACCGAAATCTTGGCGCAGGTTCCGCTGTCCGACGCCGCGGAAGTGAATGGAGCAGTGGAGGCCGCTGCCGCTGCATTCCCCGAATGGCGCCGCACTCCTCCGGAAGACCGCATCCAGCCCCTGTTCAAACTGAAGATGCTGCTTGAAGATCATATCGACGAGATTGCTCGCATCATCACGCAGGAAAACGGCAAGACCTTCGCCGAAGCCAAAGCCGAGATGCGCCGCGCCATTGAAAACGTCGAAGTAGCCTGCGGCATTCCAATCATGATGCAGGGCTACAACCTCGAAGACGTCGCGCGCGGCATCGACGAGACCATGATCCGCCAGCCGCTGGGCGTGGTTGCGGCCATCACACCCTTCAATTTTCCCGGCATGATTCCGTTCTGGTTTCTGCCCTACGCCATCGCCACCGGGAACACGCTGGTGCTCAAGCCTTCGGAGCGCGTGCCGCTCACCATGCGCTACGCCTTCGAACTCCTTGATAAAACCGGCATCCCGAAAGGAGTGTTCAACCTAATCAATGGCGGGAAGTCCGTGGTGGACGCTCTTCTCGATCATCCGAAAGTTCGCGCGATCAGCTTCGTAGGTTCCACTGCGGTTGCAAAGTACGTCTACTCTCGCGCCGGCCGCGAACGGAAAGCGCGCGCAATGCCAGGGCGGGGCTAAGAATCACGTCATCGTCCTTCCCGATGCCGACATGCCGATGGCTACGCAGATCATCAGCGATAGCGCCTTTGGATGCGCCGGCCAACGCTGCCTCGCTGTTTCCGTCGCGGTGACGGTCGGCGAAGCGCAGAAGACGTTTCGCGACTCGATCGCCGATGCGGCGTCGAAATTGAAAGTCGGCAACGGACTTGAAGATGGCGTGCAGATGGGCCCCGTGATTACGCCGCAGAGCAAAGAGCGCGTCGAATCGCTGATTGGGCTCGGTGAGAAGCAAGGCGCGAAAGTTCTGCTCGACGGCCGCAATGCGAAAATCTCACGCCACGAATCCGGAAACTTCGTGAAGCCAACGATCCTCGACGGCGTTCCCGCAACCAGCGATCTCGCCGATACGGAAATCTTCGGTCCGGTGCTTAGCCTTGTTCACGCTAACGATATGGACGATGCCATCGCCTTCCTTGAACGCAGCGCCTACGGCAATCAGGCGTCGCTATTCACCTCGAGCGGCTCCGCTGCGCGCCGTTTCCGCTACGAAGCTCCGGCGGGCAACATCGGAATCAACATCGGAGTCGCCGCGCCCATGGCCTATTTCCCTTTCAGCGGATGGAAAAACAGCTTCTTCGGCGATCTCCATGGCCAGGGCCGCGACGCGATTGAGTTTTATACCGAAAAGAAAATCGTCGTCGAGCGATGGGCCAAAGAGCACTCGCGCAAGTTTTAAGAGCAGGACCATGAAACTTCTCACCACAGAGTCACAGAGACACAGAGAAATCGAAAACGAGCAAGACCCAAGGACTGCCGCGATCATCGGCGCGGCGATCGAGGTCCATCGCCAAGTCGGGCCTGGATTGCTCGAATCCGCTTATGAGCAGTGCCTCTGCCACGAACTGCATCTTCGCGGATTGCCATTCACGTGCCAAGTGGATCTCCCGGTCTCGTACAAAGGATTGCAACTCGAGTGTGGATACAAGGTCGACGTGATCGTGAATGATGAAGTGATCGTTGAGCTGAAATCCGTCGAACGGATTCTGCCGATCCACGAAGCCCAACTCCTGACATACCTAAAGCTTTCGGGTAAAAAAGTCGGACTGCTTATCAACTTCAATAGCTCACTACTCACGCAAGGAATCATCCGAAGAGTCCTATAAAAGGTTTTCTCTGTGTCTCTGTGACTCTGTGGTGAACGATTTTAAAGAGGAATCCATGACTACCACTGTTGCGAATGCCACAATGTCCGGCAAAGAAATCGTCGATCTTTCCCGCAAGCACACACTCTACGAATGGTCCGCCCAGTCCAAGGTCGATCCCATTCCCGTCGCTCGAGCTAAGGGAATTTATTTCTATACGCCCGAGGGCAGGCGCTTCATCGACTTCAACAGCCAGCTCATGTCCGTCAACATTGGACACGGCGATGAGCGTGTTATCTCGGCCATCAAAGAGCAAGTCGAAACGCTTGCCTATGCGAATCCGTTCATGGCGACCGAACCCCGAGCCCGGCTCGGCGAAAAACTGAATGAAATTACTCCCGGCGACATCGATGCCTTTTTCTTCACCAACGGCGGCGCCGATGCCAACGAAAACGCGATCAAAATAGCGCGCTTCTTTACTGGACGTCACAAAATTCTCGCGCGCTATCGGTCATATCACGGCGCCACTGCCGGCGCGATTTCGCTTACCGGCGATCCCCGCAGATGGGCCGCTGAACCGGGCATTCCGGGCGTCGTCCATGTGCTCGATCCATATCACGGCATCGAGCGTGGATGGGACTCGGCTGATTCGTCTCTTGCTCTGATCGAAGAAACCATTCAGCTCGAAGGCCCGCACACCATTGCCGCATTTATTCTCGAGCCGGTTACGGGCACGAACGGAGTTCTTATTCCGCCTGACGGCTATCTCGAAGGCGTACGCAAGCTGTGCGATAAATACGGAATCGTCATGATCGCCGACGAAGTGATGTCCGGCTTCGGACGTACTGGCGAATGGTTCGCAGTTAATCACTGGCACATCGTTCCCGACCTGCTCTGCATGGCGAAGGGATTGACCTCAAGCTATCTTCCGCTTGGCGCGGTCGGCATGCGGCATCATATCGCGCAGCACTTTCAGGAGAAGGTTTTCTACGGTGGGCTTACCTACAACAGCCATCCCATGGGCTGTGCGGCGGCGCTGGCGACGATTCGCGTTTATGAAGAAGATGGCCTGATCGAGAACGCGAAAAAAATGGGCGCGGTGATGAAGCAACTTTCCGCCGAACTGCAAGCCAAACATCCATCTGTCGGCGCAGTGCGGTCGATTGGCCTGTTCGGCATCGTCGAACTCATTCGCAACCGCAAAACCCGCCAGCCGATGGCGCCCTTCAACGGCACATCCGACGAAATGGTCGCGCTCGGCCGCTTCTTCCGCGAGCAGGGACTCTATACGTTCGTCCGCTGGCACACGTTCTTCACCAATCCTCCACTGTGCATTAATGAGGAGCAACTACGGGAGGCGTTTGCCATCATCGATCGCGGGCTCGAGATTACGGATCAGGCGGTTGTTTAGTTCGATCCGGTTCGACACGTGCCTGGCTGGAAATCGAGCGAGGAAAACAGAAGCGGCTCGTGGTGAACCTTCGCAGCGTGGCGGTTGATCGCGGCTGCGGCTTGCGTGCGCACATTGCCGTTGTGCGGGTCGAAGTCGAGTGTGCTCACGTGGTGCGAGCAGTGCGTGCATTTGAACTTCATTCCGCCTTTAACGCGCTCGATGCTGTAGAAGCGGTCCATAGTTTGAGTGTAGCCGGTTGCGCGGGAATTAAAAGGAACGGCGGTGGGGCACCGAAGGTAATGGAGCATTAGGATTGGGTAACCCTTTGCGGTGAAAGAAGGAATTCCTGCCCTGTCCGCATCATTTCGTTAGCCGGTTGTATTTCTTCAAAACTTCGCGCAAGCGGTCGTGCGGTAGGGCAATGACCTCGTGGTCGTCGATACCGGTCATCGTTCTGGCGGCCACCATCGCATTCACAACGGCTTCTTCGGTTGCCTGGACTGTCGCCAGAAAAATAGGATCGAGTGAGTCGTTGGGCAGCATAGTGAGTTGGTGCAGGCCCTTGCTACCGACTGCGCCGGGATTGGCCGTGGAGAAGGCGATGAAAATGTCTCCTGAGCCGTCGCCGGAGTAGCTGCCATCACGTCCGAGGCCAAGCGAAACCTTCTTAGCGACGCGCTTGAGCTGTGTGGGGATGAGGGGCGCGTCGGTGGCAACCACAACGATGATAGATCCGACATCTCTGCCGGCGATCTGTGGCTCGATTTTTGTGTCGATTGCTGGTTCGATCGTCTTTGTTCCGGTCGGACTATTTTCGATCGGGGAACTTGCGGTTTCATCTTGCCCATACGCAGGTTTCTCCGGAATTTCCTTGCCTACCGGTACGCCGGCGATTCGAAGTTGGTCGCGCCGTCCGTAGTTGCATTGCACAAGGACGCCGACGGTGTACCCACCAGCTTTCGCGGAAAGCACGCGGGACGATGTTCCGATGCCGCCTTTGAACTCATTGCAAATCATGCCGGTGCCGCCGCCAACGTTGCCTTCTTCGACGGCCCCTGTGTGCGCGGTGTCGAGTGCGTGCCAGGCGTCCTCGGGATGAACGTGGAAGCCGTTAATGTCGTTGAGCCAGCCATCCCAGGTTTCGGCAACCACAGGCAGCGACCACCAGTACCCTTCCATATCCGGCGTATCGTGCTTCACCTTCCACGCGATCACGGCATCACGGACTACTCCCACGCTATGGGTGTTGGTGATCAGGACTGGTCCGTTGAGAAAGCCGGAGTCGTCGACCCAGGTGGTGCCTGTCATTTCGCCATTGCCGTTGAGCGTGAACCAGCCGGCGAAGACGGCATCATTGTTGGACTTTCCACGGGGAAGAATGGCCGTGACGCCTGTGCGAACCGGCCCTTTGCCCACAACCAGTTTGCCTTCTCCGGAGATGATTGTGGTTTGGCCGACCTCGACGCCTTTTATGTCCGTGATGGCGTTATTGGCGCCGGGGACGCCGTCAAAAGGCACGCCGAGGGCGCGGGCGCGGGGATTGGCTTGAGCCACGCACCGCAATGGCAATGTGAGGATAACCAAGACAGCGAGGATGGCGACGGAGCGAAAGCTGCGTAACATGAAGCCTCCAGGAGAATGGAGAAGTATAAAGGAGTGAGCCGGATTTTGGCGGAACGGTCGCGAGATTGGTGCGCGACAACGTTGTGGAGAGATCGCGCATCGGAGAGATGCGTTCTGAAGCAGAGCGGCCTTGTACAATTTCGGTAGTAGAGAGGTTGGGAAACATGGAGAGTTGGAAGAAAGTAGCGATCGCAGGTTCGGTAACGGCAGCAACGGTCTTCTTTTTACGAAAGCGGTATGCGGCGGGAGTACTGGCAAGCGGCGTGGCCTTGGCTGTAGTGGCGGCAGAATATCCGGAGAAGTTTGAGAAAGTGCGAAAGTCGCTGCCGGACTACTTCGATCGCAGCATGCAAGTGATGGAAATGGCGGCACGCGCGGGCAAGCGCATCACCGAAGCCGCCGGGCAGAGCGCCGTGGACGCTTGGGAGGAGATTGGCGGGTAAGTCGCGGCAGCTACTCTTGCCTGATTCAATCAATGCCGAGTTGTTTTTTGGCATCGGGGCTCAGGCGCTCGGGCGTCCAGGGCGGAGTCCAGACCACGTTTACGGCCGCGTTGCGAATGCCGGGGAGTTGTTCCAGCCGCGACTTTACTTGTGCGCTGATGTTTACATGCTCGGGACAACCCTGGGCCGTCAATGTCATGTCGATCGTCACGTCCTGCTTGTTCTGCTCGGCGGGAACCGTGGCAAAGTTCACGTTGTAGATCAATCCGAGATCGACAATGTTGACGGGAATCTCAGGGTCATAGCAGCTTCTCAGTGCGCTTAGGACGTCTTGTTCAGTGACAGGCATACTTCTTTAAGTCTATCTTAGATCGATTTGCCTCAGTCACAAAAAGCGAATGCAACAAGATCACGGGATAAGGACATGCGCTGATGGTAAGCCAAGAGGCTAAGAAGAAAATTCAGATTGCACTGGCACTGGCCCTAGTGGTGGCTGGCGCTCGCGCGGCGTACATTCTGTACGAGCGCCATCAGGATTACGTTGCGGCGCAGAAGCAACAACAGGCGAAGGCCGCCGGATATTCGAATGCCGATTATTACGTCACGCCCCGGAAGCTACATCCCTATGATCTGGAGTCGGCACGGCAGTTGACGCAGCAGCCAGTGTGGGTGAAGGAAGGATATCGATACACCTATTACCGCTATGTCCCGGTTGTGAAGAGTGTCGATTTCAAACACGATGAAGGGTTGCTGGGTCCAATCGAGCGGCTCGAGATCAAAGACGTGCTGGCGGTGGCTGCGCCCGGAGGAAGAAAACAAGTGGTAGCGACGTTCGATAAAGATGGTCACAGTTACGCGGTGCCGATTGGATTCGAGAGCGACGGCCAGTACAAGATTTATTCCGACGAAATGTTTTATATCGAAGATCCGCACGAATTGTATAAACATTGGCCGGCCGATGTGTGGCAGGCGGTTGCACAGCACGAGGTGAAGCCGGGTATGAACGAACTGCAAGCGGATTTTGCGGTTGGGATGGGGGTGCCGGATGCGGGAGCAACGTCAGAAGAGAAAACAGTGCGCTATCCGAATGGAGGAAAACCGGTAGTGGTTACTTATCGGGATGGGAAGGCGGCGGAGATTAAGGCGGGCGACTAGGAAGGTCAAAAGCCAGCCCCGCCTCGCAACGCAAGACGGGGCTTCTCGATTGCTTTTGATGACTTGTTTCGCGATCAGCGGGCGCTGGCGAGGGCTTTTGAGACTTCGGCGATATCCGGAACGACGGGAATATCGTAGTTCTTGTGCCACGCGAGTTTACCCTCGCGGTCGATGATGGAGATGGCGCGGCCGGTAATGCCCTTATCTTCAAGGTAGACGCCGTACTTTGCAGCGACTGAGCCACGCGGCTGGAAGTCGGCGAGCAGCGGGTATTGGATGCCCATCTTTTCAGCATAGGCTTTGTGGGACCACGCGCTGTCTACGCTAATGCCGAGCACCTGCGCATCGAGTTGCTCGAATTGCTTTTTATCGTTGACGATGCAGGCGTGCTCTTTAGTGCAAACCGGGCTCCAATCGAGTGGATAGAAAACGAGAACCACCTTCTTGCCGCGGTAATCGCTCAGCTTTACTTCTTTCTGATCCTGATCCTTGAGGGTGAATTCGGGCGCCGGAGCGCCGACGGTTGGGGACATGATTCGTTCCTTTCTCTTCTTAGAATAATTTCTCCATTCATCATAAACCGAGTTGTCGATTAGAAATGTGAGCAAACCTTTCGGCCCGGCCGCTGGTGCGTCTAATGAAAAGGGATCCTTCGACCGCAAATCATTTCTCTTCGTGAGGCCGATGTTCACTCGGAATGACAAGTGGAAAGCTTTATTTCACGACCGGCGAATCCGCATCGGCGGGTTTAGTTTCGTCGGCGTGGATCTTGCCGTCATCCTCCGCGTAGAACGAGCGATGGTCGGCATCGAGGTGCTCTGGTGTCATGGAGAGTACAAAGCTGTCTTTTTTACCTTTGAAGCTCGCGGTGTAGTCGCCACGGTCGGGATTCACCATGCGCTTGGTGAATGAGCCGGAGTGCACGAGTTCGGCCAGCGTCGTGGCGTAGTGACCATATTGCTTATTGAAGCGGTGCTGCGCCCGGATGACAACGCGCATGTACGCCAGAGCGGCGGCTTCTGAGTCGGACCGGGCCGGGTCGCCGGGAAATTTCGGCTGGTAGGCGGAAGTTGTCGATTGGGCCGAGACCGCGACAGGCGTGGATATCCAGCCTGCAAATAGCGCGCAAGCCGCCACTATGGCCAGAACAGAAGTGCCATTTTTTGTCATCTGCAGGATTGCTGCGCGGAGCGAGGCGAAGCCCGTTGCTCTCCAATTAGGACGATGAAAGGATTCCGAGACCATATTTTCCATGTTACTCCCGTAATTTATCTTCGGTCACCTTCTCTTTGCGCTGCGTGGAATTGCCGTTATGCTCTGAGGAGTAATAAAGCCCCATAGGGATATCTATGAAAGCAGCCGTAGCCAGAAAACCGACAATTAAAATCGCCGTGGTGGAGAGCGATCCTTTAAGGTTCGTAGGATTTCGCGCCCTGTTTGATACCGAGCCCGAATTCGAACTGATTTCCGCCGCCTTGCCCGAAATTTCAACGCTGGAGGCAGTCGACCTGATTCTTCTGGGAAACCGCTCCGGGCAAAACCTCTTTGATGTGATGGCGAGCCTGAAAGCGTCGCGGCCGGATCTGCGTATTATAGTTACCGGCTCGGGCGTGGACGAAGAGACGATTCTCAAAGCGATAGCTTCCGGCGCCAAGGGCTACGTGGATGAGGCTGCTTCTCCGGCGGAATTTGCGCAGGCGATCCGAATTGTGAGCCAGGGATCGGTGTGGGCGCCACGCCGCGTGCTTTCGATGTTCATTGAGCGTGTATCGTCGGCGCCGGGAAGAATTTTTCCGGCAGGCCGCGTGACCTTCACCGATCGCGAGAAAGAAGTTCTGGAAATGCTGGTTGCGGGCCGCTCGAACAAAGAGATCGGCGCTCAACTGGGGATTGAAGAACGCACGGTGAAAGCGCACGTTGCGAAACTAATGCGCAAAGTCGGCGTGCAGAACCGCATTGCGCTTTCGGTGCACGCAATTACGCACTCGCTGGTTGCAGCTAAATAAATTCTGAGCTTGCGTAACTTTGGGTCGATGACCACCGTAATCTTGCCGGAAAACGACCACTAACGCATACTCGCTTCACCTACCACAGAACCTGGGAGACGGGGTTGAGAGTGGCGATTAGGGTCACTACTTTCAGCTCCGATTTTTTTGCCCCACGAACTAAGAGGCTCCCCTAAAACGTAATTTCGAAGATGTATCCGCCACTGTCATAGTACTCATCGCACGATGCGCCGAAGACCCTGCCTGAGGAGGCGACTACGAGAGCGCCAACCGGCGTATCCCACCCAGGCGAAGGGATTTCCTCCCTGACCCGCCACGCGCCCGATTTTGCCGAGAGCACGAAGATCTGACCGCACGCGCCGTATACGAGTGGGTTGCAATCTGCGATCTGGCCGCCATTCGAAGTGCCGCCGTAAATATTGCCCTGAGCGTCCAGAGCGAGGCCGTCTGTGGGGAACTCGCCATCCGCTTGGTCCGCGAAACTATGAAGGATGGATTCCTTCCACTCACCGTTCTTAAGCGATAGTTCAAAGACAACCCCGCATCCCACCGGAGCGCATACGGTGCGCTCGTTGCCACCTTCGTATGTGGTTCCGTAAATGTTGCCGGCGGAATCGAGGGTCAAAGATGGATTCGGCTGCGCTCCATCGGAGCCATGAAAGCTGTGAACAACCGATCCCTGCCATCCGGTGGCGGAGTGGGAGAGCTTGAATACGATGCCGCAATATCCCGCCCAACACTGATTAAGTCCGCCTCCCGCTGTGCCCAAAATATTGCCGGAAGAGTCAAGCGTCATTCCAACCGGGTTCTGCCCGGCCGCTCCACCGGGAAAGGAGTGCAATACGCTTTCCTTCCACGTGCCGCCGGTTTCTTGTTCGAGCTGGAATACAAGGCCGCAACCCGGGCTGCAACTCGTCGTGCTTCCACCATAGATTGTTGTGCCGACCAGGCTGCCTGAAGGACGGAAAGCCAAACCGGTCGGGCTCCATCCATCTTTCCCGCCCGTGAAATCGTAGAGGACAGTTTCCTTCCAGACGCCCTGCGCCTGAGGCGAAAGTTCGAAAACAGCCCCGCAACCGTAGGTTATGCAAGGCCCGGAGCTGCTGCCGTACGTCGAGCCTCCGTAGTAAGTGGTGCCGAAGATATTTCCGCCGATGTCGATGATGATGCCCGCCGCCGGCCACGCGCCGTCCGCGCCGGTAAAAGTGTGCAGCGTGGCCTGGTTCCAGCTTCCATCGGAGTTTGGTGAGAGTTCAAAAATAGTTCCGCAACCGAGATCGCACGAGTTAATGTTGCCGGTGCTCAGGATGCCGTAGAATTTTCCCGATGATGCCGGAACCAGGTTTACGTATGTGGTTAATGGCGCCAGCAAAGCAACTGTGGTAACCGACTGGCCGTTGAGCGGCACCGCCAGGACGGAGAAGAGAGCAACCGCAGCAATTCTGCATGTGCTTGTCGAAAAGAATTTGCTTCGACGGCGCAGAACGCCTGGGAAATATGACAGATTGAGGGGCATGGAAGTTGCTCCTGAGAGAGAAGTGCAAATCCATTCAAAGGGGGAGCAGACAGGTTGCGCGAAAGTATACCACGAGAGCGCGGGGAAGTAAGAATAAAGACCCAGCAGGTAGTGGGCTACTTTCAAAGTAGCCCACTACCACCCAGCACGGGTAGTGTCCTAAACTTGGCCGGTTTTTTGTCTCCAGCCTTTCAACATTCCTCAGGTTACTGATTCACTTCATATACCTCGGCGTCACTGTAGTACTGGTTGTCGTAGGCTGTGCCAAAAATGTCGCCGGACGAGTCCATTACCAGACTTACATTTCCAGGATCGTTCTGATTAGGTATGGGATAAAGAGCGGCGATTTGCCACAGCCCGTTCGAGCCTACGGAGAGTTTGTAAACCTGCCAGCAACTATAGTAGCCCTGGCAACTGTCTGGATCTGCGCCGTCGGTGCCGTAGAGATTTCCTGCGGCATCGAAGGTAAGCGGCGAGGCCGGGCCTCCGCCGTCGGCGCCGTTGGTGAAATTGTAAAGCTCGACATATTTCCAGCCTCGGCTGCCGTTTTGCTTGACCGGGGTAAGGCGAAAAACGACCCCATATCCGTAAGCGCCGCCCGCAAGGGTGGTGCCGTATAGGTTGTGGGCGGAGTCAAGAATCAATCCAGCTTGGGGGCTGCGAGCGCTGACGAAAGTGTAGAGAAGGTTTTCCTTCCAGGCTCCGGAAGTTTGGCGGGACAATTCGAAAGCAATGCCCCAGCCCGCGGATCCGCCGGCGGATGTTGTGCCGTAGAGGTTGCCTTCGGAATCGATGACCAGTGGTCCGTAGGGCAGTGAGCCGTCGCCTGGTCCGCCAAAGCTGTGCAGAATTGTCTCCTTCCAAACTTTCCCTGTCTTGGATAGCTCAAAGACGGAACCGTTGGAATAGCGGCCGCCGAAGTACGTTATGCCATACAGATTTCCTGCTGCGTCGATGGTCAGTGGCGAGCTCGGGGGAACCGTCTCCTTGGTTTGGTCAAACGTGTAGAGAGGTGCAAACGTCCAGGAGTTCCCGGGTGCGCGAGTAAGCTCGAAGGCCACACCGCCGTGGGTAGGTCCGCCTTCTGTATAGCTTCCGAAGTTGGTGCCGTAGAGGTTGCCGGCAGAGTCAAAGGTCAGCCCCGCGAGAGGCAGGGCGCCGTCGGCGTGGTCTTGGAAGTTGTAAATAGTGGTCTGCGTCCAGGCTTTTCCGCCAGCGGGAGAGAGTTTGAAAATGGAGCCGCAGCCTGAACCAACGCCGCCGCAGTTGGGCGAATTCCCGCCATTGTAGGTTACGCCATAAAGATTGCCCGCAGAATCGAAAGTGACGCCTCCGTAGGTGATGCTTGTCGAGAAATAAGCGATGTCGGTTTCAGTTTGAGCTGGGCTCATGGCTGCCAAGGAGAAGACGGCAGCAATGAGGCAAGCGGAAAACCAAACGGAAGACTGTCGAACGTGGACACGAGTGTGGTTTTTCATGCGATCTCCTGAAAGGTTAAATCGATACGTACGTTAACATCCGGCCCGTTCACGCGAACGGAAATCGGGGGCCGGACCGCCGCGTGGGTGAAGCGAAAGGGGAGAAGCGAACAGACAACCGGCACAATATATCACACCTCGGCGCAGGCGTCGACGGTTCCTGATTTACAATGGGAGGCTAAGCTCCCAGAAAATCTTGAGCCAGAAATCTTGAAGATGTCTTCGCGAGGGATCATGAAGAAAGTTTTGCTGTCTATGATTGTGCTGCTGTCGATGTGTGCCGCCTCTTTTGCGGCGGATGAAGAAACCAAGGTTTCGGAACGCGTGGATGCGGCGGCGCAGGTGCTGAACGATATTCAGGGCGCTCCGGATAAAGGCATTCCCCAGGAAGTGCTGGGCTCGGCCGAGTGCGTGGCGGTGGTGCCCTCAATGCTGAAGGGCGGCTTTATTGTGGGGGCGAAATATGGCCGCGGGTTGGCCAGTTGCCGCACGGATAAGGGCTGGAGCGCTCCGGCGTTTTTTGTCGTCACCGGGGGGAGCTTTGGTTTTCAGATCGGAGGACAGGCCGTCGACCTGGTGATGCTGATCATGAATAAAGAGGGGATGCGACATCTGCTATCAAGCGAGTTCGCCTTGGGAGCCGACGCCTCTGTCGCTGCCGGCCCAGTGGGACGCCACGCCGAGGGTAATACGGATTGGAAAATGCGGGCTGAGGTGCTGACCTATTCGCGCGCCCGTGGACTGTTTGCCGGGGTCAGTTTGAATGGAGCTGTGATCAAACAGGACAAAGACAGCACTCGCGAGTTTTACGGGCATATGGTTTCTTTTCCCGCATCGCTCAAAGGCGAAGTTGAGCCACCGCCGGGGGCGAACGCGTTCCTGACATCGCTGGCTCAATGGGCCCAGGCGGCCGCGAAGTAGCTTTTCCAGAGATGCGGTTTTCCGTTAGCCACCGACTTGTGGACGAAATGGCCTTGACAAACCTGCTATACTTCTGCCGCATTTGACTGCCGCTGGCTCCGGTATCGATTTTCAGGAAGGCGTTCCCGACCTGCCAGTCCACAGCGAGCTCGCAATTCGACAGGCCAATGCAGGGGTGGGGCGTGAAGAACATCTTTGTAGGGAACCTAAACTTCAACACTTCCGAAGAAGAACTCCGTCAGATTTTTGAACCGTTCGGATCCGTGGACCGGGTCAGCATTATGACCGACCGTGACACCGGACGTTCGCGCGGCTTCGGCTTCGTCGAAATGACCAACAATGATGACGGCGAAAAGGCCATCAGCGCGTTAAATGGAACCCAGATAGGCGGGCGCACGCTTAATGTGAATGAGGCCCGGCCAAAAGGCGAACATGCGGGCGGTGGTGGTGGACGCGATCGTGGGCGTGGAGGCGATCGTGGCGATCGTGGCGGACGCAGCGCTGGACGCGGGCGCTGGTGAGTCCTCTGAAGTAGGGCTGCTTCCTTGTCTTTGCCCGGTCTGTCGCACGAAATCCAATTGTTCACGTCCCTCCTGAGCAAGACAGAGGCTGCGATCATCTACGGTGCATTGCGTTGGCATTTCATTGTTGGGTTTTCGCTCGCCCATGTAAACTAAGAGAGTCCGTGCGCCCGTAGCTCAGATGGATAGAGCGATTGCCTCCGGAGCAATAGGTCGGGAGTTCGAATCTCTCCGGGCGCACCATTCTTCTGCTTTCTCCTCAATCACTTCTACGGTTTCCGACTGAGGGGGCATTTTTGGAACTTCTGGACTGTGCACAGAATTGTGCCCACCTAACCGAGGCATAGCCGTGAGCACAGCGTCTTCCGAGGGGTGGACATAACGGCTTGAGATCGCGATGGAGCTGTGACCTGCAATCCTCGCCAGCGTCCATGCATCACAACCTGATTGGCCGAGCCGAGTCAGAAACGTATGTCTGAACGCATAGAGGACGAAAGGCGTTAGCGGCGGAAGATCGTTCTTGTTTGCTGCCGCGTTAGCTGTCCGAAAGACTTTTGCGTTTTGCTTCTTTAGGCTCGAATGGTCGATATGTCCGCAAGTCAAGATGACGTTTTTTGCCGATGCGTGTAATCGCGATTTTGCGCCAACTACCGTAGCAAGATTTTATATATAATCCTGCGAGATCATTAAGGAGGCTGCCTGATGCCAGTCAGAATTCTGATTGCAGCGGTAGCACTATTCTGCACCTCGTTGCCCTCCACATGGGCCCAGAGCTACACCTTCACAGATATCACTTCGCCCGGCGCGACAGATACATACCCCTACAAGATTAATAATGCTGGTCAGGTCGCCGGCAACTACCTTGGGACTGCTGCTTCCGACGGTTTTCTCTACAGCAACGGGACCGTTCTCAACGTTGTTTTTCCGGGAGCGAGCGAAACGGCTTTGATGGGACTCAACAATGTAGGGCAGATCGCAGGCTATTTCAACGGTGGCAACTGCACGAATGCAGACAAGACTTGCGGGTTTGTAAAGACTTCAGGCGATTTTCAAGTGGTCGAGTTTCCGGGTGCAGAGACCACAACTATGGAAGCCATCAACGACTCAGGTTTGGCTGTAGGTAGTTATTATGACGGAACGGGAAATCGGTCGTTCCTCTGGCAAAACGGCTCTATACTCCGGTTGGATTACCCCGGCGCAACCAACACTGAAGCCATTGGCATCAACAATCTTGGGGAAGTGGTAGGCAATTGGAACGCACCCTCGGCTCAAGGTGCTTTCTTGTACTCCAAAGGGCAATGGACAGGATTAGCCGGGCCGAACGGTGTTGTGCCAATTGTCGGCGGCATCAACGATTCAGGCGAATATGTGGGTGCTTACTCTACGGCCGATGGGAACATTCACGGTTTCGTCAATTCGGGCGGCACATACCAGATTCTCGACTATCCAGGTGCCATCCGTACTTGGGCAATGGGCATCAACAAGACCGGCGAGATTGTCGGCTACTATGAGAGTAGCCGATGTGTTCAAGTGTGTGGTTTTCTGGCGAAACCCACCACTTCGGGATTCGTGTCTCCAACTACCGAGAACTAGCTTTGCCAACGACGCCGACGACTTCTTCCTCAAATAGCTGACGAAACCAGGCGATTACACGTTTTGAGGCCCCCCCGGCGCTACACAGAGGGGTGGACCCGCCAAGGAACATCCCAAAAAATAATTTAAAAAAACGGGAGTGTCCCGAACCGGCCCGAAGGCATCTGCGACGATGTATGCCCCTGCCATCTGGACAACTCGCAACTCCGACTTCATCGCCAGGACCTCTTGGCTGCGTCGAAAGCGGGGAATTTGTGTCGTGATTTGTGTCGTAACGCAGTGCTGCTCCGAACCGCCTGTCAGACCCTGGCGCGACTGTGCCCAGTTTTGTGCCCACCACCAAACCCTACCGAGTGTGACCACTCGTCGGACAATCGCTGGAAAGCCTTGCCAGACGCGGCATTTGTAGCAACTTGTAGCAAGTGATCACATCCGGTCTAACTCGTTGATTCTTCGTGCGGCAAGTCCTCCGGAGCAATAGGTCAGGAGTTCGAATCTCTCCGGGCGCACCATTTTCTTCACTTCCTTCACTTCGGTTTCGATTTCGCCTGTGGGCTCACGCCGGCAGACCTTTCCAACGATCTGAGCACAAAGAAAACATCCAAGGCCTCACTGAAATATTGGCCTGCTACCCTGCTGGGCGCAGAGGTGGGACGTGCGGGCGTACGTCCGAGCAAGCGTATTTGTGGTCATTAGGATCGGGGCTGAGAACATCGCTCGCGTTCACGTCGGCAGAGACTGTGACGTTTTCGACGCGCGGAGCAATTTGACTCATTCGAATCTCGATAACGGAATTGTTCGCCTTCCGAAGGCTAATCGGCCTCACGACCGCACGAAATCCTGGCGCCTCTGCTCTCAGGACGAATTCACCCCAAGAACTGAGCTTTACCGTAAATCGACCATCTGGACCGGACGTGGCCGTAGCCAGCGTTTGGTCCTGGGATGAGACATGGATTGTCGCATTCGATAGAGTATTGCCGGAGGGATCGAGCACGCGGCCAGTCAGGATAATCTGCTGACCGTGAAGTGCTGCCGGCAGGAAGAGCAGAAAAAGCAGAAGTCTGGCCACTGCCATATCAGGCTTGTACCCGCGCCGGCGGGCAGGTCTTTTCTAATGAGGAGTCCATTGCGGGTGGTTGGTGAACAGTCCTTTGGCAAAACCCATTTCATAGGCGAGGAAAATTCCGAAGGCCAGGCTGACTAACCCGGAGGCCAGTCCCAGCCACTGCGAAAAATTCTCATTCTTTCGGCCGAAGAAATTGAAGGCCGAAGCGATGCTCAGAGTAATCAGCATCATGCCGCCGACCGTTCCCGCTCCGAACACCAGCAGGTAAACCAGCGCCCATCGCGCGTTTCGGATGGTGGTCAGAATCAACAGCGCAACCGCGGCGGATCCGGCGAGGCCATGCACGATTCCCACCAGAAGGGGCCGCAATTGTTGATAAAGACCGATCTGACCGAACAGGCGATCGAGCCACGTGATCGGAGTCTGATTCGAGTGCGAGTGGGTGTCGGGGTTATGCCCGTGGGAATGAGTGTGTACGTAATCGCCGTGGGCGTGAACATGAGAATGTACGATTTCGGAATTCGCTTCTGGCGGAGAAATCGCGCGGGCGGTGCGCATGAAACTTGCTATGTTCATCGCCCCGAGGATGATAAGCATGATCCCCACCGAAAGCTCCATCGAGAGGCCGAGGCGGGCGGGAATCACCACATCGAAGAGTATGATGGCCGCGCCCACAATAAAGATGGTGACGGTGTGGCCGATACCCCAGAAGATACCGGTGAAGGCGGCTTTGAGCAGATTCCGCTGGCGAGCGACGATTGTGGTGACGGCAACCACATGATCGGGATCGGTAGCGTGCCGCATGCCGAGAAAAAATCCCACCGCGATTATGGAAAAGAACGTGATCATGCGTGCGTTTTTTCTTCGATCAGCTCACTCCAGCGCCGCGAAATTCGTTTAAGCGTTTTTTCAGATAATCCAGATAGTCGTCCATCCCTTCTCCGGTTTTTGCGGAGAGTTTGAATACCATCATGCCCGGCCGTACAGCCTGAATGTTAGCGTAAGCCGAATCCCAATCGAATTCGACTGCGCCTGCGAGATCCATTTTCGTGACCACAGCCACATCGGCGCTATTGAATATTGTCGGATACTTGAGCGGCTTGTCTTCGCCCTCGGTCACCGAAATCAGCACCAGGCGCAGGCTTTCGCCGAGATCGTAGGACGACGGACAAACCAGGTTTCCGACATTCTCGATAAATAGGTAATCGAGCTGGTTGATATCCCATTCCTGTAGCGCTTTCTGAACCATCGCGGCTTCAAGGTGGCACAACGTGCCGGTGGTAATTTGCCTGACCGGCGCATGGCTGCGCGCGAGTCGAATGGCATCGTTTTCTGTCGCGAGATCACCCACTAGGGCGGCAACGCCGTGGTTTTTACGGAGCAGAGTGAGCGTCTTCTCGAGAAACATGGTTTTGCCGGAACCGGGACTCGAAACCAGGCTGACCACAAACACTCCCGCTGCGTGGAATTGGTCGCGCAAGGCGCGAGCCGTAATGTCGTTCTGCTTGAGAACGTTTTTTCGGACCTCGATCAGGCGGGGCTGTGATCCCATTCCTCTATCTCCAATGCGACTACTTCGAGTTCCCTGCCCTGCACGACCTCCGCCGACGGGCTCCCGCATTCTGCGCAACAAAACAATTGCAGCGAACTGATCGGCCGCTGTGCGTTACATTTGCGGCATAAAATGCGGACGGGAATATTTTCAACGACCAACCGTGTGTTTCTCAACCGAGTTTGCTCGCACGCCAACTCAAAAGATCCGAGCAGAGCCTCTTTCACCACTCCTGAGAGCTCGCCCAGCTTTAGATGCACAGCAGTTACCTGCGCCCCTCCGCGTTTTTCAGATTCCTCTTCCACCAGTTCGATGATGCTCATCGCGATAGAAATTTCGTGCATAGATGGTGCCTAGCTGTTCGTCTGCCGCGCGAACGCGGCCAGAGCCGCTTGTCCCAGGCTGATCCCGCCATCGTTTGGAGGAACTGCGTGATTCGTCCAAATCCGGTAGCGTTCCGGTTCAAGCAACGATTTGACATCTTTTAACAGTAACTCATTTTGGAAAACTCCTCCCGAAAGAACGACAGTGTCGATATGCTCCGATCGACCGATGTCTGCGACCGCATTGCTCAGACCTTGTGCCAAACCGCGCTGGAAAGCTCGCGCAATTTCTGCCGGAGCACGGCCCCGCTGTCTATCCTCAACAACCGACTGCAGCAGCGGACGAAAGTCGAGTTCCTGATCTACGTAAGGAAATGGGTACTGGCCGGGATATTCGACGCTTGCGGCGAGCTGTTCCAGCCACATCGCCGCTTGTCCCTCGAATGTGACTTCCCGCGTGAAACCAAGCAGCGCAGCCACAGCGTCGAATAAACGTCCGACTGAGGTTGTCGAAAAACAGCGGACATTCTTCTGGACTAGATCAATCGCGTGTAGGTAGCGTTGGGGAAAGCAGAATCGAGGAGCGCCGAGATCGGGCAAAGCTTGCAGTCTGCGCTAGAAACCCAGCCGCGGCCTGAACCGGAAACTTCGCCGCTGCATCGCCCCCGGGCAGGGACGCGCGCCGTAGATGTGCGCGCCGCTGAAAACCCTCCTTGATGCTGCCCACAAAAACTTCCCCACCCCAGATGCTGCCGTCGTCGCCATAGCCCGTGCCGTCAAAGCTCACGCCCACGACTTTCTCTTCCCACTCGCCGCGTTCAGCCAGAACCGAAGCTATATGGGCGCGATGGTGCTGCACGGCGACTCTTCGTAGCGCGTTCAATTGAAGTGCGTGCGAAGTGGAAAAATACTGCGGATGAGCATCGTGCACGAGGAGTAAATCTTGGGGACGAACTTCATACATGGAGAGCAAATCTTGAACCGTCTCGTGGAATGCGCGCAAGGACTCGTAGTGCTCGAGATCCCCGATGTACTGGCTGACAAAAGCCTGGCCATCGACTACCAACGTAACCGTGTTCTTTAAATCGGCGCCCAGGGCCAAAATTGGGCTGTGAGTAGGAAAAGTCGCTACGGCGGCGGGAGCATATCCGCGCGCCCGGCGAAGAATTACAGGGCCAAAAATGCTATCGCGTGCGACGGAATCATCCACCCGCCGGGCAATCGGACGTTCACCGATCAGAAATGCGTCCGCAATCCCACTGAGCCGCTCTAACGCTTCTTCATCTTTATACGCGATCGGTTCGCTCGAGCGATTCGCGCTCGTCATCACCAACACTTCTGGAGCGCCGGCGGCAAACAGCAGATGATGAAGCGGCGTATAAGGAAGCATGACCCCCAGTTCATCGTTGTCCGGAGCAATGTCTGGGGCAATTTCAGCCGCGACCTCGCAGGAGTTCACTGAGACCAGAGCGAGAACGATCGGACGGGCGCTGGAGGTAAGCAGTTCTTCCGCCTGCCGAGAGAGATCGACCAACTCACGCGCAATTTTCAAATCGCGCGCCATGATGGCAAATGGTTTCTCCTTGCGGAACTTGCGCTCCCGCAAAGCCGTGACGGCAGCGCGATTCCGCGCATCACATGCGAGATGGTAGCCGCCCAATCCTTTAATGGCCAGTATTTCGCCCTGGCAAAGAAGTCTCGCTGCTTCGCGGATGCTCGTTTCGCTTCCCCGAATAACTTGCTCGCCATGGCGCAGGCAATAGCCTGGGCCACAAGACGAACATGCTACCGGCTGCGCATGAAAGCGGCGGTTGGAGGGATCGCGATATTCTGCGGAGCAGTAAGCGTCCAACGGCCATTCTTGCATCGTCGTTTTTGGCCGGTCATAAGGCAGGCCTGTGATCACCGTGTACCGCGGCCCGCAGTTGGTGCAGTTGATGTAGGGATACCAGGAGCGATGGTCGGCGGGGTCAAACAACTCGTTGAGACAGGCGTCACAAATTGCGAGATCGGGAGAAATTCGGACGGTTGGAGCCTCGTGATCGTGACTATCACGAATCGTGAACTCGCTCAATCCGGTCGGCTCGGCTTTATGAACTTCTATCTGGGTGATGTTCGCCGCAGGAGGAGACTGCGTTTTCAAGTCGCGAACGAAGGACTGAAGACTATTATCGTTGCCCTCGAGGAAGATTTCTACGCCCTCCTCGCCGTTTAAAACCCACCCGGCAAGAGTATTCGCGCGCGCAAGGCGGTATACAAACGGGCGGAAACCGACACCTTGTACCACGCCGCGAACGCGAATGGAGCAAGCCTCCGGCATTTCACGAATGCTCACAAGCGAGTGAGATGTGCTTTCACGCGTCCGCGTCTATTCTATCCAGGGGAAAATATCCTGACGCAGGTGTGGCCGCACTCAAAGCGCAGCCAGACGGCGCTGCAGCAATAGGAAGTAAAGAGCGACGATAATCAGGAGAAAGCCATTCACGCCCAGGACAACGGGCGCGGAAAAGATGGGAACCAGCCAGCCCGAGACAAGGTTGCCCATCGGCATCCCCCCGCGGAAAGCCACGTTGTAAACGCTCATTACGCGTCCCCGCATTTCATTCGTCGTGATCAACTGCACCAGCGAGTTCACGGTTGCAAAGACCGCCATCATAGCAGCGCCGCCCAGCACGAGAATGGTGCCGCTCAATCGCACGGAGGTTGATAGAGCAAACGCAGAGATGCACGCGCCCAGGGTTATCAGCGCAGCGAGCGCAACCAAACCTTTTCGCTTGAAGTTGCCCGCGCTGGCGATGCTCAACGATCCGAAAATCGATCCCAGCCCCATCAGAGCGAGCAGGTTGCCGTAGGTTTCCGGGCCGCGATGAAAAATATCCTTCACAAAGACCGGAATGAATGTGCGCATGGGCATGGCCAATGCCGTCATACAAAAGGCCAGCAGAATCAGAGCCTCCATCGAGTTTTGCTGGCGGGCGAAGCGAATACCCTGCTTCAGACTGGCGAACATGGATTCTCCAGTCTTCGCCGGCAAAAAGCGCGCATTGATGATAGTCAGAGAAATAATCGGCGCAAGGAATGAGATCGCGTTCAGCGCGAAGCATGAGGTTTCCCCGAGTTTCGCCAAAGCCTGGCCCGCTAGCGCCGGTCCCACCATCACTGCAACATTGAACTGAATCGAGTTCAGCGCGATGGCATTCGGCATATCGTCGCGCTCCACCAGGGTGGGAATAAGCGCCTGATACGCCGGTCCGCCGAAGGCTTGCGCGAAGCCGGAAACGAATGAGAGGCAGAGAATCTGCCACACTTGGACTACACCCGTCCAAACCAGCACGGTCATCAGGATCGCAGAAGCCATCTGCATGTACTGCGAACCGAGGAGAATCTTTCGGCGTTCTACCCGGTCAGCAACGACGCCGCCGATCAGAGAAAACAGAAAAATCGGAATTCCGCCAAGAAACTGATCGAGGGCTAACAGGAAGGCTGAATGACTCAGGCGGTAAACGAGCCAGCCTTGCGCGACGATTTGCATCCATGTCCCGATGCTGGAGGTGCAGGCGCCAATCCACATCAGGCGAAAGTCGCGATACTGAAAAGCTTTAAAGATCCGGCCGATCACGCTGGCGTCACCATGTACCCCCGCAGAAAGCGTACCATGCGAGTCGACGTGAGAAGATTGTGCCGTTAGTTGCTTGATGGTGCATCCGCATGCTGGTAAACGGTAATATGGAATCTCGCACTACATTTGACTCGATCGCTGTACGGAAGGTAGCAAAATGATGCGGCGAATCAGAGGCTGGATTATGCTGGCCGCAATCGGCCTCTGCGCAGCCGTGTTGCCGCATGGCGCAAGCGCCCAGGTGGTTGACGCGGACAGTGCGGGCTTGTACGTCAAGGTAAGACTCGACCATCCGATCAAGACCTCGAAATTGAAAGCGGGCGACGTGATCGAGGGAAGATTAACGCGAGATGTTTACGCTGCCGACCATGAGGTCTTTGCCGCCGGAGAACGTGCACGGATTTCGGTCGATCATATGGAGAAGAGACGCAAGATTCGCAACGACCATTGGCCGTGGGTGATCAAAGCCTTCACTCCGCGGAATGAATTATTTCCGGTTTTCAAGACAGCTATCGTATCTGGAGCAAGCGGGGAAAATTCCCTGAAGGTTTCTCTGATTTCTTTCAGCCAGATCCGTAATGTGCTCGCACCAAGGCGGAAGTCCAACGAGACAGTAATGAAGGGAGTTGACGGAAACGTTGCCCAAGCGGGTAAGTCAAATGCCACGCCAACCATGGTTCTTGAGGCTTATGAGAGCGGGGCGCCAAACTCTTTTCCCTCGCATGAGGAAGCCGAAACGTCTTTCGATGTGGCGTCGGCTAAGAGCATCCCGGCGGGCACGGCTTGCAGGGTTTTGCTATTAAATGAGGTGAGTGCTTCGAAGAGCAAGACCGGAAGCGCTTTTCAAGCCCGGCTTCTTGAGCCCGTACTAGTCAACGATCGCGTCGTGATCCCCGCAGGGAGCATGTTCGAGGGCAGGGTTCTGAAGAGAACTCCGCCTCGATGGGGCAGCCGGGCGGGATCGCTGCTTCTAGCTTTCACTGAGCTGACTCTGCCCGGCGGGAATCGTTTACCAGTAACCGCATCGCTAACAGGAGCAGAATTGGACCAGCGCTCGCATACAAAGATCGACGCGGAGGGGAAACTGCACGGCGAACACCCGGGAAAAGCATGGATGGCCATTAATATCGGAGTCACGGCAGGCATCGCAAAAGAAGTGGACGACGGGACCCAGTTGATCATTGAAGCGATCGTTTCAACGGCAACCGATGCCTCAACCGCGGGCACTGCAAGAATTGCTGCGACTGCTATCTCTGCGATATTCGTAGTTACTCGTCATGGGCGGGACGTGATTTTGCCGAGATTCACCGAGTTGCAGATTGCGCTGGATCGTCCTTTGACCATCACGCCGGCAAGATGATGTGACACCTTAAGGCGATACCGATCTGGAAAATAATTCCCGATGAACTACGACGCAATTCTTCTGGTTTCTTTTGGCGGACCCGAATCTCGGGATGACGTCATTCCGTTTCTCGAAAATGTGCTGCGTGGGAAACATGTGCCGCGGGAGCGATTGCTGGCAGTCGCCGAACATTACTATCACTTTGATGGCAGAAGCCCGATCAATGCGCAGACGCGGGAACTGATCAGCGCGCTCTCAACCGAACTTGAAGAACACAAGATCAAACTGCCGATCTACTGGGGCAATCGAAACTGGCATCCTCTGCTGCCCGATGCTCTGCGGAAAATGAAAGAGGATGGAATACGGCGCGCGATCGGCTTTGTGACCTCGGCGTACAGTTCATATTCGGGATGCCGGCAGTATCGCGAAAACATCCAAGGAGCGCAACAAGAAGCCGGGCCGGACGCGCCGGACGTTTGCAAGATTCGCGCCTTTTTCAATCATCCCGCATTCATTGAAGCGATGGTTGAACGCGTGCAGGATGCATTGCAGGCAGTTCCTTCGCGAGTCGGGCAGAATGTGCAGATCGTTTATGTCGCACACAGTATCCCGGTGTCGATGGCTGATTCCAGCGACTACGTTCGGCAACTCGAGGAAGTGCGGCGGCTGGTTTCCAGCGCACTGGGACATCGGAACGACGCCTTGGTTTATCAGAGCCGCAGCGGAGCGCCGGGGCAACCCTGGCTTGAACCGGATATTTTGGATTACTTGCGCGAGGTGAGAGCGAAGAATCTTGCTACGGCTGTCGTCATCGCCCCGATCAGCTTCGTTTCCGATCACATGGAAGTTCTGTACGATCTGGACATCGAAGCACGGCAGCTTTGCGAAAAGCTGGGGTTGCCGATGGCCCGCGCCAAGACGGTGGGCATACATCCTAAATTTATCGGAATGATTCGCGAGCTGATTGAAGAGCGATTAAACCCGAAATTAGAGCGGCGCGCGGCGGGCTCGCTGGGCCCGCGGGCGGATGTTTGCGCTGAGGATTGTTGCCCTGCGCCGCAGATGGGCCGTCCACGCCCGCACTAGGTGGTGCTGGAAAGTCTTTGGGGTTCGTAATCTGTGGCCCGCGGTCGCCCCTGGATCAAATGCATGGTTTGCAAAATAGTTTGGATAACCGCTTCGTTGCCCACAGCGGTATTGATCATCAGGTGGTAGAGAGAACGCGTGGGCCAGTCGGCATCGAAATAATGCTTCACAAAAGCGATGCGCTCCCGGTCTACGGAATCGACTCGCTCTTCCGCATCCGATTCGCTCAGCCCATCCTCCCGCAGGCGGCGGAGCTTTTCCGCGCGAGGGGCGTAAAGAAAAACGTGAAAAGCGGTTGGGTTCTCGCGCAGAAAATATGGAGCGCCGCGCCCGACGACGATCGCATTGCCTTCCTGGGCGATCTTCGCACTGATCTCTTCCATCATCGCCATCATGCAATCGGTATCGAACACCTGGTTGCCGAGCTGCGCGCTGCGCTCGTAACTGCCGCGCCAGAAGGTTTTGGCTAATCGATAGAAGCGGCTGTCGATGCGCTCATCGCAACGGTGGACTGCAGACTGGTCGACATTGGCGAGGCGGGCAATCTCTTCGGTGAGACGTTTGTCCCACAGATTCCATCCGAGTTGCTCAGCGAGTTGCGCGGCAATAGCTCCGCCGCCGGAACCATACTCGCGCTCGACCGTGATGATGCGAAACATGGCTTCCTACAGAACCCAAGTCTAGTGTACCGCGACTTCGCCACCGGGGCGTCCTTTTTTCATCAGGAATACCGCCGGAATCATGGCCAGGATCGCGATGCCCAGCATCCAAAAATCGTCGATGTAGGCCAGCATAGTGGCCTGCCGCTGCAGCGTTCCTTCAATCAGGGCATAGGCTTGCTTTCCTGCAAAGGTCGCGCTGGCGCCATGGGCCTGCATGGCGCGAGTAGCTCCTTCCAGCATGGACCGAAATGCCGGATTGCTGGCACTCAGGTGGGTGGAAAGATAGTTCAGGTGCGCTTGCGACCGGCGATCGAGCATCGTCGTCACTATCGAAATTCCAACGCTGCCGCCAATATTTCGGGCTAAGTTCATGAGCCCGGAAGCAGCGTTGTTGTTGTCACGCGGCAGGAAAGCATAGGCAGCCGTATTGATGGGGACGAACAGGAATGCCATGCCCGCGGCTTGTAATATTCGCGCGAAAACAGTGGTGCGAAAATCGATCTGCAGATCGAAATTGGTCATGTTAAACAACGATACGGAGAGTACGGCCAGCCCGAACACCAGCATCCATCGCGGCGTGTAACGCGAAAGCAGAAATCCGACGAGCGGCAGCAGGATCATGATCGTCAGGCCGCCGGGCATGAGAGCTAATCCCGATTGTTCTGCGGTGTAGCCCAGAAGGGTTTGCATGAAAAGCGGCAGCAGCAGAGTGCTTCCCAGTAAGGCAAAACCGAGCATAAACATTAGAAGGTTCGAGATCCCGAAGGTGCGGTCGCGAAACAAGTGCAGATCGACTATGGGATCTTTCTGATGCCACTCCCAGAATGTCACGAAGATGAGCGAGGCTGCCGCGATCAGTGAAAACATCAAGATAAAGTGCGATTCGAACCAATCGTCGCGCTGCCCCTTATCCAGAACCACCTGTAAAGTTCCCAGGCCCAGGGCGACGAAACCCAGGCCGACGTAATCGATTTTAGTTTCGCTGATCTTGCGGCGGCGGAGATACGGCGGGTCCTCGATGAGGCGCGACGTCAGAAGAATGGAGATAATTCCGACCGGAATATTAATGAAGAAGATCCAACGCCACGTAAAGTTGTCTGTGATCCAACCGCCGAGGGTCGGCCCAATCGCCGGTGCGGTAACCACAGCGATGCCGTAAACCGCGAATGCCATCCCGCGTTTTGCCGGGGGAAAAGTATCGGCCAGAATGGCCTGCTCGCTCGGCTGTAAGCCACCACCGCCAACACCCTGGAGTACACGAAAAAAAATCAGCATGGATAGATTTGGCGCCAGTCCGCACATGAATGAGCTGACTGTAAAAAGGGCGACGCAGCTCATGTAAAAATTGCGCCTGCCCATGATGGAGGAAAGCCATCCGCTGAGCGGAAGTACGATGGCATTGGAGACAAGATAAGACGTTAGAATCCATGTGCTTTCGTCTTGTCCGGCGGAAAGGCTGCCTGCAATATGCGGAAGCGAGACATTCGCAATGGAGGTATCGAGCACCTCCATGAACGTCGCCAGAGTTACCGTGATCGCGATGATCCAGGGATTAACCGCCGGACGCCAGACATCAGCGTCGCCCACAGTCGCAGAACCAGCACCCATCAGCGAATCCAGACCTTAGGCTCGACGGACTCTCCTGGTCGCAATGATTGATCTTTATCTTCTCCCGGATCGAGCACGATCTTCACGGGAACGCGCTGCACAACCTTGACGTAATTGCCGGTTGCATTTTCCGGCGGCAACAAACTGAATCGTGCGCCGCTGGCGCCAGCGAAACTATCCACTTTGCCTTTGTATTTGCGCCCGTTGGCATCCACTTCAATAGTGACTGGCTGGCCGACTTTCATCTCACGCAGCTGAGTTTCTTTAAAGTTTGCCGTAATCCAGACGTCGCTAAGAGGAATGACCTTCATCAGTTCTTGTCCCGGCGCCACATTCTGGCCGACTTCGACCGTGCGATCGCTGACCACCCCGGCCACGGGCGCGGTAACCTTTGTGTATTGGAGATTCAGCGCCGCTTGATCAAGCGCCGCTTTTTTCTGTTGCGCTTGCGCTAACGCGGCTGCAGCCCTTGAACGGATGACCTCCATCTGACGGGGGGCGGTCTGCGCATAGCGGTAATTTGCTTCGGCCTGCGCAAGTTTGCTCTGCGCTTGAGTGATTTGCGCCTGCGCAGCGTCCGCCGTAGCGCGAGCCGCATTTACCGCTGCGGTACTGGCCTTGGCTGCGGCGAGCGCCTCATCAAACTGTTGCTGCGAAATCTCCTGCTTACCAACCAGTTGCTGATATCTGGCGAGGTCGTCCTGAATCTTCGTGTTATTGGCCTGCGATTGTGCCAACTGAGCCAGGGCCGCAGCCGACTGCTGCTTGGCTGCCGCAATTGCCGCACGAGCACTGGCAATATCCGCTTCGCTGACCGAAACCTGAGATGTCGTGTTGACGCCGGTAATCGGAACGTTCACGCCGGCAGCGGCCGCCTGAGCTCTCGCATCTTCGTAGTCCGCCTTCGCGCGCTCGTAGGCAACCTGATAATCCGCTGGATCGATCTCCACCAGAACTTGGTTGGCCTGCACGTACTGGTTATCCGTGATGTTCAGCTTGATGACATGGCCGGAGATCCGCGCGCTTACGGAATTGATGTGGCCATCGACCTCAGCATCATCCGTCGATTCGTAACTTGTGACGTAGCGATAGACGAAAAATCCGATTACCAGAATCACGATGATACCGATAATCACGGCAATCCGGAATCCGGGACTGGCGCTGCGCGCGGGACGAGTGTGAAAATCTCGCTCGGTGGCCGGTAAAGGCTTGGGCCGGCTTTCAGGCTCTGCCGGCGGGGCGGCGGTTGGACTTTGCGTCGTCGGTTCCATAGTTTGTTAATTTTTGCCTTTCAAATATCGCTCCACTCCCTGTTCAGCGTCACCGATTGCTCTCGCTAATTCGACCTTGGCCAGATTATGCGCGTAGAGGCTTTCGATATAGCTTTCATGAGCACTGGCAACGGCTTCCTGCGCCTGCACCACTTCGAGATTGTCGGTCACGCCGGCGGCGAAGCGGTCACGCGATTGGGTGAGTGCCTGCTCGGCCAAATCCACCGAACTCCGAGCCACTTCAACCTGCTGAGCAGCAGAATTCAAATCCAGCAGCGACGCCCGCACTTCGTAATCAATCCGGCCCCGCAAATCGTTCAACTGCGAACGCGCCTGCTTTAATTGTGCCTCCGCTTGGAGAACATCGCTATGGGTCTTTCCGCCGGCGAAGATTGGAATGTTGATGCCGCCATTCACTTGCCAGGTTCCGTTCGATTGCCCGGGAGTGGTTCCGATATCGCCGAAATTCGCGCTCAAGTCCAGCGTTGGGTAGTGACCGGCAGTGGCACCGCGGCGCACGAATTCAGCGGCCCGAACCTGCGCCTGGGCCGCGCGATAGTCTGCCCGCGAGGTGTAAGCACGCTCCAGGTAAGTTTCAACTGGCTGCGGGGTTAATGCTTCGTAGGGAGCTTTTTCGGTTAAAACAAATTCCTGCCCCGTAGGAAGGCCGATGATCCGTGCCAGAGAAAGTTTCTGCTTGGCGTAATCATTGCGCGCCGCGATTAATTGTTGCTCGCGCGTCTGCAATTCTACTTGCGAACGCAACGCGTCGATCGACGGCGTCAGCCCCGCTTTCAGTTGGTCCGCGGCTTTGTTGTAGAGAGCCTGGGCATTTTCGACCTGAGCCTCGGCGGTTTCAATGCGCGCTGTGGAGGCGATTGCCAGCAGGTAGGCGTTGCCGACGGCCAGAACCACAAGTTCCCTCGCATCTTTTAGGTTGTAGTTGGCTGATTTCAGCCGCTCGTCGGAAGCGCGCTCCTGTTCGATGTTCTGGAAGTTGAAAAGGGATTGAGTCAATGAAAGCCGCGCATCGAAATAGTTAAAAGGTCCGATGACTCGAGGAATCGGAAATGGAAAAACGTTGCTTTTGAAACCGAGCGCAGTGAGGCTGGTTGTCTGCGCATCTTCCTGCACGCGTGCCCCAAAATCAGGCAGAAGATTGCTGAGTTCCTTCCATCGCTCGCCTTTGGCCTGAATGGTCTGGTCACTGGCAAGCAGCAGGCCCAGATTGTTGCGCAGACCGCGATTGATTGCTTCCTGAAAGCCAATTTGCAGGACTTGTGACGTGGCTTGGCCTTCTGGTTCGCTGCCAGTGTAAGGACTTTGCGAACCCGGCAAAGAAACGGAAGGAACCGGGGAGGACGTTTGCCCCATCAGCGCGGTCGCACTGAGCACCAGAACCAAACCGCCAACAAGGAATTTGGATCTTAAGTATGGCAAGAAGGCTAGCATTGCCGCTTCAAGGAAAGATTTCATTATAGCGTCTGCGAAACCATATATTTCCGCACAAACACGGCAGCGTCCTGTTATTGATTCTATGGCGCCTCTGTGCGATGCAAAAGCTGAAGAGGATTTAGTTTAACCCGGTCACGGGGATATCAGAGCGCAGCGTTCCTTTTTAGCGCAAGCGAAACAGGCGCCATCCTAATGGGAGTGTGACTTAGGTCATCTTGTTCTCAGGTGTTCTCAAGGTCAAGCTGAGAGCGGATTCGACTGCAAACATTCCGGACCGCATCTCTCATGGCAGATTCAAAACCGAACACAACTGTAGGAACAGACTGGACTGGTCTGCTTGCCGATCCGGATCTGGCGAAGAATTTCGGTAAACTGCTGCAGATTTACAGGGATGCGGCTCCTGAAGGCAGGGAGCAGGCGTTGTTGGCAGTCATGCGTGAGATCAAACGATCCTCCAATCAATCTGCAATTCCCGCTTCCGGCCACAAGGAAGCACCCAAGCCATCGGCCCAGGAGCCAGCGCAGCCGTTCCCCGTTGAGACATCCTCTACCCCTCCCTTTGAGCCTGATCTTTTTGCCTCCAGTTGGGCCGACGATCGCAGACGGCATCCCAGAATTAAGTGTTTTGTAGCGGTGGAAATGCGCGTGAATGACGCTGACACTCCCGTCTGGGGCAATCTCTCCAACACCAGCCGCGGAGGATGCCAGGTGGAGACTGTTGCCCACATCGGGGCCGGAGCAAAGGTCGAGATTGGCCTTTGGGTCGCGAGCGGGAAAATCTGGGTTAAGGGCATCGCCTTAAATGGAATTGTCACGCACAGCGTTCCAGCCGGAGGCGTTCGGGTTCGTTTTGAAGGACTGGAAGCAGCAGCGAAAGAGAATCTTCGCCAGTTCCTCAAATATGTCCAGGAAACCACCCGCGCGTCCAAGAATGAAAGCAGTTACATGCAATTGCTGAAGTAGCCGGAAACGGCCGCAAGTCTTCTGCCTAAAGGTTCCCTTTTCCACCGCAACCCCGGTTTTTCGAGAAATCTTAAGCATCTCGAATTCCATTCTTCGCAAAGAAATTGGTACACTCGTGGCGTATCTGAAACCCTTTTCTGTCCCGGTAACTCTAATAATCTGAAAAGTCTGGCCAGTGAAACCAAAGCGACAAAATCGCCGAGTCGTCTGCGAGAGGAGCACGTGTCCATGGCGGTAAGCGAACAGGTCCTGGTGACCGGCAAGCAACTCGATTTGCTCTGCATTAATACCATTCGAACCCTGGCAATCGATGCGGTCCAACAAGCCAACAGCGGGCATCCCGGCGCCCCCATGGGTCTGGCGCCAGTTGCCTATTGTTTGTGGCAGGAATTCCTTAATTACGATCCGGAAGATCCAACCTGGTTGAACCGCGACCGGTTTGTGCTCTCCAACGGGCACGCCTCCATGCTTCTCTACGCGATGCTTTATCTCGCGGGGGTGCGCCAGGTTGACGAGCACAATCACGTTCTCAAGGAACTGGCAGTGCCGCTAGAGCAGATCAAGCGCTTCCGCCAATTGGGAAGCCGTACCCCGGGACATCCGGAATCGCACATTACAAGTGGCGTGGAAACTACGACGGGGCCGCTCGGTCAGGGCGTGGGCAACAGCGTGGGGATGGCGATTGGCGCGAAGTGGCTGGCAGCGAATTTCAACCGGCCCGATTTTGAAATCTTCAATTACAACGTCTACGCGATCTGTTCCGACGGTGACTTAATGGAAGGCATCGGCGGCGAAGCAGCTTCGCTCGCGGGCCATCTGAAGCTTTCCAACCTCTGCTGGGTCTACGACCATAACCATATAACCCTGGACGGTCCGGCGAATTGGTCTTTCAGCGAAGACGTGATGACCCGCTTCGTCGGCTATGGCTGGAACGTAACGCGCGTTGCCGACGCGAACGATCTGGACATGCTGGCACGGGCGTTTAGGTTTTTCAAGAAAACCACCGACCGCCCCACCCTGATCGTCGTGGATAGCCATATCGGATACGGTTCGCCTCACAAGCAGGATACGAACGCAGCACACGGTGAGCCCCTGGGCGAAGAAGAAGTTCGCCTGACGAAAAAGTTTTATGGCTGGCCTGAAGATGCGAAGTTCCTGGTGCCCGATGGAGTGCGCGAGCACTTTGAAGAGGGCATCGGCAGGCGCGGACGAGATGAGCGGGGAAAATGGTCGAGAACTTTTGCGGAGTATTCGAAACAGTATCCGGAATTAGCCGACCAGTTGCATCTGATGCAGCGTCGCGAGCTCCCCGATGGGTGGGACAAGAACCTGCCCACGTTCCCCGCCGATGCGAAGGGAATAGCCACTCGAGATAGCGGCGGAAAAGTGCTCAACGCTCTAGCGCAGAACATTCCCTGGCTGATCGGGGGATCGGCGGACTTAGCGACTTCGAACAAGACGACTTTGAAGTTCGAAGGCGCGGGTGATTTTCAACCCGGCCACTATGCAGGCCGCAATCTGCATTTTGGCGTGCGCGAGCACGCAATGGCCGCGAGCGTCAACGGGTTGGTGGTTTCCGGAATCCGCGCCTATGGCGCGACGTTCTTTAACTTCAGTGACTACATGCGCCCCAGCATTCGCCTCTCTGCGCTCATGGAGATCCCCTCGATTTTCATTTTTACCCACGATTCGATTGGTCTGGGAGAAGACGGGCCAACGCATCAACCGATCGAGCAATTGGCGTCTTTGCGGGCGATGCCGAATTTGATTGTGCTTCGTCCGGCGGATGCGAATGAAGTCGTGGAAGCATGGAAGATTATTGCCCAATTGCAGCATCAGCCGGTTGCTCTGGTGCTCAGTCGTCAAGCACTGCCCACTTTGGATCGCACTAAGTACAACGCAGCGTCGGGTACTGCCAAGGGCGCCTACGTTCTGGCCGATGCGCCAGGTGGAAAGCCTGACGTAATACTCATGGGCACAGGCAGCGAAGTTTCGCTTTGCATCGAAGCTTACGAAAAGCTCAAGGCCGAGGGAGTCAAAGCCCGGGTCGTAAGTATGCCTTCGTGGGAAATTTTTGAACAACAGGATGCGGCATACAAAGAGAGCGTCCTGCCGGCATCCGTAACGGCGCGAGTTTCCGTGGAAATGGCCGCTACGTTTGGATGGGAAAGGTACGTCGGGCCGAAAGGACGAATGCTTGGCATGCATCGCTTTGGCGCATCTGCGCCGCTGAAAGATTTGCTGAAGTTCTTTGGCTTCACGGCGGATGCCGTGGTCGCAGATGCCAGGAAGGCGATGGCGGAGAAATAATCGCGGCGGCTCGTCCGCCGGGTGCAACCATTGAATCATAAGTTGAGCGCAACTGCGTCGAATCAGGGAGAAATCATTTTATGAATCCAACTGGAGAGTTAGATACTACCAAAACCACAAATCCGCTCAAAGAGTTGCTCAACTACGGCCAGTCCATGTGGCTCGACTACATCCGCCGCGATTTGATCACGACCGGAAAGCTGAAAACAATGATCCAAGACGATGGCTTGCGCGGCATGACGTCGAATCCTTCCATCTTCGAGAAGGCGATTGGGGAGAGCTCGCTCTATGACGATATGCTCAAGTCTCTCGCGTCGAGCAATCTGAATGCGACGGGGCGATACGAAAAGATTGCGATCCGGGACATCCAGGATGCGGCCGACATTCTGCGTCCTGTGTATCAGAGTTCGAAATTCCGCGACGGTTTTGTCAGCCTCGAAGTCTCCCCGCTGCTTGCGTTGAAAACACAAGAGACCATCGATGAAGCGCGGCGCCTTTGGAAAACCGTGAGCCGAGAGAACGTCATGATCAAGGTCCCCGGCACCGCGGAAGGTATTCCGGCAGTGCAGCAACTCATTGGCGAAGGAATCAATATTAACGTCACGCTGCTGTTCGCGCAGGAGGTGTATGAAAAGGTCGCGGAGGCATACATTGCCGGCCTTGAAGAACTGCAGAAGCGCGGCGGCGATGTGAAGAAGATGGCAGGCGTGGCCAGCTTTTTCATCAGCCGCATCGACACCATGGTCGATTCGATGATTGATGAGAAGCTGAAAACCGCGAATGCGCAGGAGCAGGCAACGCTCAAAGGTTTGAAGGGCAAAGTTGCGATCGCCAACGGAAAGCTGACCTATCAGCGTTACATGAAAATCTTTAGCGGGCCGCGTTGGGAGGCGCTTGCAGCCAAGGGAGCGCAGACGCAGCGCGTGCTATGGGCAAGCACCAGCACAAAAAATCCGGCCTATCGCGATGTCATGTACGTGGAAGAACTGATCGGTCCCGATACCGTGAACACCATGCCACCCGCCACCATCGATGCCTTCCGCGATCACGGAAAACTGGGCAACACCCTTACCGAAGACATAGCCGGCGCTGGCAAAGTGATGCAGGATTTGGAAAAGGTTGGAATCTCGATCAGGGAAGTAACCACGAAACTGACCTCCGACGGCGTAAAGCTATTCGCCGACGCCTTTCACAAATTGCTCGCTGTGGTTGAAAAAAGCACGCAACAAAAAGGTCAAGAAAAAGGAAAGACCGCGTGAGTCGCATCAAGTCTTCGCTGCCTGAATCTTTGGCCGCCGCCGTTAAGAACGCCATCAGCGATTGGCAGTCAGGCGGCAAGATGCAGCGTCTGTGGCAACACGACGCTTCACTTTGGACAGGAACAGATGAAGCCCAGTGGCTGGGCTGGTTGGATATTGTCGAAGAGCAGATAGCACGCCCCATAGAGTTGCGCAATCTGGCCAAAGAAGTTTGGAGCGCCGGCTTCAAAGACATTCTCCTGCTGGGTATGGGAGGCTCGAGCTTGTGCCCGGAAGTTTTGCGGAAAACCTTCGGCCAGATTTCCGGGTATCCGAACCTGCATGTACTCGATTCCACCGATCCGGCACAGGTCAAGGCGTTCGAAAAAAAGATCGACGTCGCGCGAACCCTGTTCATCGTCTCAAGCAAATCAGGCAGCACACTTGAACCGAACATTTTCAAGCAGTACTTTTTTGATCTCACCAAAAAAGTGGTGGGCGCCGATAAAGCCGGCAGCCACTTTATGGCCATTACCGATCCCGGGTCGAAGATGCAGCAGGTTGCCGAAGGCGATCACTTCCGCCACATCTTCTTCGGCAAACCTTCCATCGGCGGCCGGTATTCCGCCCTATCCAACTTCGGCATGGTTCCGGCCGCGGCGATCGGAATCGACGTAAAGAAATTTCTCGATCGCGCCCAGGAAATGGTTCGCGCCTGTGGGCCTTCGGTGCCGGTCGAAGAGAATTCCGGAGCTGTTCTAGGTGTGATCCTTGGGACGGCGGCGGTAAGTGGCCGCGACAAAGTCACCATCATCACCTCCGAAGATATTTTCGATCTCGGCGCGTGGCTCGAGCAGTTACTCGCGGAGTCGACTGGAAAAGTCGGCAAGGGCATCATTCCCGTGGACCGGGAAGAACTCGCGGCGCCCGAAATATATGGCAACGACCGCGTGTTCGCCTACCTCCACACGGCCCACGCCACGAATGTGAAAGTTGAAGGGAAGATCGCCGCGCTCGAAAAAGCCGGCCAGCCGGTAGTTCGAATCGCGATCGCCGATATTTACGATCTGGGAGCCGAATTCTTCCGCTGGGAGATTGCTACTGCCGTTGCCGGCTCGGTCATCGGCATCAACGCCTTCAATCAGCCGGATGTCGAAGCGAGCAAAGTTGTCACGCGCGATTTGACTGCAGAGTACGAAAAGACGGGTTCCCTGCCGAGCGAGACGCCGGTTCTCGAAGATAGCGGCATCAAGTTGTTTACCGATGAAAAGAATGCCGCCGAACTGGCGCGGGGCGCGGGCGGCCGGAAGAATCTCGCGGGATATCTGAAGGCTCATCTCGACCGCATTCACGCTGGCGATTATTTCGCAGTGCTGGGATACATCCAGATGAATGCCGAACATGAAACGTCTTTGCAAGCGATTCGACATGCCGTAAGAGACAGGAAGCATGTCGCGACCTGCCTCGGCTTCGGGCCGCGGTTCCTGCACTCGACCGGACAGGCGTATAAGGGCGGGCCAAATTCTGGCGTGTTTCTTCAGATCACTTGTGATGACTCGATTGAACTGCCCGTTCCGGAGCAGAAATATACCTTCGGAGTGGTCAAGGCAGCACAGGCGCGCGGAGACTTTCACGTTTTAGCGGAGCGGGGACGGCGCGCGCTGCGAGTTCATCTTGGGCGTGATTTGCGAGCGGGCTTGGAAACCCTGAAAAGATAATCAACGAAGCGCTCGAGTAGTTTTGCGCCAAAACATTAGTGCTTCGTAACGCGATTCTAGGGAGCAAGCAAATGCAGTTGGGAATGGTAGGGTTAGGCCGCATGGGCGCGAACATGACGCGTCGCCTGATGCGCGGTGGGCATCAACTTGTGGTTTCGGATCTAAGTCCGGATTCGGTGAAGCATCTTGCCAGTGAAGGCGCTACGGGATCCTCTTCGCTAGAGGATCTTGTGGGCAAGTTAAAAGCGCCGCGCGCCGTCTGGATCATGGTTCCCGCGGGCGATGCGACCGAGCAAACGGTCCAACAACTGGCGCAGCATTTGCAATCCGGCGACACCATCATCGACGGCGGAAACTCTTATTTCAAAGACGACGTTCGCCGCGCCGGGCAACTGAAGGACAAAGGCATTCATTACATCGATGTCGGCACCAGCGGCGGCGTTTGGGGAATCGAGCGCGGTTACTGCATGATGATTGGTGGTCCCAAGGAAACGGTTCAGCGGCTCGATCCGATTTTCAAGACGCTGGCGCCGGGCGTGGGCGATATTCCGCGCACTCCGGGACGCGAAAAACTCGGCGGCACGTCGGAGCAGGGCTATATTCATTGCGGACCCTCCGGTGCCGGCCATTTTGTGAAGATGGTGCACAACGGAATCGAGTACGGCATCATGCAGGCTTATGCCGAGGGCTTCGACATTTTCAAGAACGCCACCAGCAAAGACCTGCCGGAAAATCTTCGCTACGACTTGAATCTGCCCGACATCGCCGAAGTCTGGCGGCGGGGCAGCGTGATCAGTTCCTGGCTGCTCGATCTGACGGCAATGGCACTCGCCGAGAATCCGACTCTCTCGGAATATGAAGGGTATGTGCAGGATTCCGGCGAAGGACGCTGGACGATCCAGGCTGCCATTGATGAAGCCGTTCCTGTCGATGTTTTGAGCGCGGCGCTGTTTGTGCGCTTCCGCTCGCGGCAGCAACATACCTTCGCGGAAAAAATGCTTTCCGCCATGCGGCAGAAATTTGGCGGACACGTTGAAGCCGCTGCAGCAACAAAAAAGAGCGCATAACGGCTCTCAGCAATCCGAGGGATAACCATGGCTCAATTGGCAGAAAGACCGGCGGCGGTTGCGCCGCGCGTTGGCAAGCCGGGCGACCCTTGTGTGATGGTCATCTTCGGCGCCGCCGGGGATCTGACCGCACGCAATGTTGATTCCCGCGCTTTATAACCTCTTCCGCGCCGATCTGCTTTCGCAAGAGTTCGCTATCCTTGGAGTTGCGCGCGCGCAATGTCCGACGAAGATTTCCGCAAGCGGCTGGCCGAGGATGTAAAAGCATACTGCGGCGACGCATCGATCCCAAGACCTTGGGACTGGTTCGCCCGCCGCTTTTACTACCTTGCCGGCGATTTCAACGACGACAAACTATTTCCCCAGGTCAAAGATCGCCTTGCGAAGATCGACCGCGATCACTCCACCCAGCAGAATTTTTTCTACTACTGGCCACGGCGCCGAGCTTCTTCGGTCCCATCGTTGAAAAACTGGCTGCCAACGGGCTGATGGAGCAGAACAACAATCATTGGCGGCGCGTGGTCATCGAAAAGCCCTTCGGGCACGATCTGGAATCGGCCAAGACGCTCAATCAGCAACTTCTCAAAGTCGCAAATGAAAAACAGATCTACCGCATCGACCACTATCTCGGCAAAGAAACCGTTCAGAACATTTTGGCATTTCGTTTTGCCAACGGAATCTTTGAGCCGATCTGGAATCGCCGCTATATCGATCACGTCCAGATTTCGGTGGCGGAAACGGTTGGCGTCGAGGGCCGGGGCAGCTACTACGATCATGCCGGCTCGCTGCGCGATATGGTGCCGAACCACATCATGCAGCTGATCAGCCTTACCGCGATGGAGCCTCCGATTTCGTTCGACGCGAATGCGGTTCGCGACGAGCAGGCGAAGATTCTGCATGCGATTCAGCCGATGAGTGAGGAAGAAGTGCTGACCCGCAGCGTACGCGGGCAATATGGCGAAGGCACCGAAGGCGGCGAACAGGTTCCCGCGTATCGCTCGGAAGAAGATGTACCGCCCGATTCGAGCACAGAAACCTTCGTCGCCATGAAACTGTTGATCGATAACTGGCGCTGGGCCGACGTTCCGTTTTATCTCCGCACCGGCAAACGCATGGCCGCGCGCAATACGCATATCGTGATCCAGTTCCGGCAGGCGCCGTTTGTGTTGTTTCGCGATACTCCGGTCGAGAATCTGATGCCAAATCAACTGGTGCTGCATATTCAGCCCGAAGAAGGAATTTCTCTTGCGGTTCGCGGCCAAGGTTCCGGGGCCCGTCATGCGGCTGGGCACAGTGGACATGAACTTCGAATATCAGGACTACTTTGGAAAGCAGCCCAGCACCGGCTATGAGCGGCTGCTGCACGATTGCATGATCGGCGACCAGACATTGTTTCAGCGCGCAGACATGGTGGAGGCGGGGTGGAGCGTGGTCAATCCCGTGCTCGATGTATGGAAGGCGCTGCCGCCGCGGAATTTCCCGAACTATGCCGCCGGCACGTGGGGACCGAAGGAAGCCGACGAGTTGCTGGAGCGCGATGGAAGGCGCTGGAGGAACTTCGAGAAATGATTCTGGCCGGCGATATCGGAGGCACCAACGCGCGGCTGGCCTATTTTCAGCCTCAGAACGGCGATCTGCGCCTGGTGTCAGAGACCGTCTTCCCCAGCCGCGAGTTCCGCGACTTCGGCGAGATTGTCTGCAAGTTCCTGAAAGAGTCCTCCACTCATCCCGAGGTTGCCTGCTTCGGCATTGCGGGTCCGGTTCACGATGGACGGGTGGCAACTTCGAATCTTCCCTGGACAATCGAGCAGGCTCGGCTTGCACAGCAGATTCATTTGCCCGCAACTCTGCTCATCAACGATCTCGAGGCCAGCGCGTGGGGCATCGGCGGACTCAGCGCGAAGGATTTCACGCCTCTCCACCAGGTTGAACATGCTGTAGGTAATCAGGCGGTGATCGCGCCCGGCACCGGTTTGGGCGAGGCAGGATTGTTCTGGAATGGCAAGCGTCATGAAATTTTTGCCTGCGAAGGCGGGCATGTAGACTTTGCCCCGCAAGGAGATTTGCAGATCGAGCTTTTGCGATTTCTTGCGGACCGCTACGGGCACGTCAGCTACGAACGCATTCTCTCCGGTCCGGGGCTGGTGAATGTGTACGAGTTTCTGCGCGGCCGGGGCGGCGAGGAACCGGAGAATTTTGCCGCAAATCTGGCTCACGAAGATGTAGCTGCCGCAATCTCACGGGCGGCGCTGGATGGGACGAACCCACTGGCCGAGGAGGCGCTCGATCTCTGGATATCCGTCTACGGGGCGGAAGCGGGAAATCTCGCGCTGAAAGCGATGGCGACAGGAGGAATTTTTCTGGGCGGAGGTATTTCGCCGAAGATTCTTCCAAAACTTGCGGGGCCCACTTTCATGAACTCATTTCTCCAGAAGGGCCGCCTGCGTCCGCTCCTCGAAAATATCCCTGTGCAAGTGGTCACCAATGATAAAGCCGGACTGCTGGGCGCGGCTCGCTGCGCCGCGGCCACCTGCAACGGTGCGCCGAGAAGTGCTTTATGAGCAGTACAGTCGAAGTACGTCGTCTGGCGACGCCGCAGGACCTTTTCCGGGCTGCGGCGGATGAGGTGCTGCATGCGGCGGCCGGAGCTATCGAAAAGCGTGGCCGTTTCACCATCGCTCTCTCGGGAGGATCAACCCCAAGAAGCTTGTACTCCCTCATTGCAGCCAATGCCGCCGCCAGCGTCCCCTGGGATAAGGTTTTTTTCTTTTGGGGCGATGAGCGCCACGTGGGACCGAACGATCCGCAAAGCAACTATCGCATGGCGGAAGAAAGTCTTTTTTCCAAAGTCTCGGTGCCGGCCAACAACATTTTCCGCGTGCCTTCCGAAAATCCGGATGCCGCCGCTGCGGCGGACGATTACGAGCAAACCATGCGGAAGTTTTTTGAAACCCCACCCGGCGAGTTTCCCCGCTTCGACATGATTCTGTTGGGTATGGGGCCGGATGGGCATACCGCTTCGTTGTTCCCTGAAACCGCGGCCTTGCAGGAAAAAACGCGATGGGTGGTGGCCAACTGGGTGGAGAAGTTACAGACGCGTCGCATTACCCTGACGCTGCCCGTTCTGAATCGGGCGAGGTTAGTCGCGTTTCTCATTAGCGGGACGGATAAGGCCGCCGCTCTTCATGAAGTTCTGGAAGGCAAGGGGCCAGGTGAAAAATATCCTTCGAAGCTGGTGCAGCCGTCCGACGGGAAATTGATCTGGTTCGTCGACCGCGCCGCGTCGAGTGAGCTTTCGACCGCTGCCTGACCGGCTAGGCGCGCCAGCCGCCAATTTCCTTCAAGCCTTTGCCGCGAGCGTGCTCGAACAACCGCACGCGATGGCGTGCATTCTCAAACTCGTGAATGTCAGCCCAGACCTCGGCTTGCCATCCCTTATCGTGAGCCGCAGAAGCGCCGCAAGTGGCGCATCGCGTATGCAGGACGATGCAAGTCGCCTCTGACGCAGCTCCAGCCGAAAGTTCTAGAAATACGCAGCGCACTTCCTGAATTTCCTCGTTCTCGTCAAGCAGGTGTTCGTAGCGCAATACATAGCAAAACCCCAGCTTGCGAGCCTCGGACTCCGCTTCCAGGCGCGTCTGAAACGGGCCATATTCCGCCCGTAACTGCTCGATGGAATCGCAAGCCATCCAGAAGGTTTCTTTGTAAGCCATGACGTTTTGCTGCGGTTCAGGCCCGCATCGGTTCCGCCCCACTCGGCAGATTCCTTTGCTGCAATTGACAGGCCGAGAGGAACGCTGTCATCCTCTGTTTTTTCAACGGGTTATCTCATAAGGGCAAGCCAGCCCATGTGCCCCATGTAAAGCTTTGCAGCAGTTTGGCCTAATTCCTGTTCGCGGCGCACAACGTTAAATCGGGTTGTTGACCGCCCAAGATGAGTACCGATTGGCCTACGCATCTTCAGGTCAGCGCTCGATGCTAGCTCGCGACCTGGTTGGCCAGAGCTGAACGGCCAGACTCATCTCCCCACTTCTTGCCTCCGTGGCTGGCCACATACATTGCCAACTCGAGCCTGCTCCAAACGCCGAGCTTGTCAAATGTGCTGCGCAGGTGATTTTTGATAACTTGCTCCGTGGTGCCCATGATTTTCCCAATTTCACGGTTGGTGAGGCCTTCCCAGACCAGGCATGCCACCTGGAATTCCTTTGCCGTCAAACGCTCGCGAGGCATCATTGTTCCACCTCCTGTTTTTCGAAGACCGCGATCGCGAGTTTCACTCTCTTGCGCCCATCCCTGATCCCGGCGCGCAGAAACAGTGTCCGCAGATGTTGTTTCACGGTGCGCGGGCTGATGCTCAACTGCCCGGCAATTTCTTTGTTACTGCAGCCACCCACCAGCAGGTCCAGAACCTGCTGATCCCTCGGGGTAATCTTGATACCGTTTACGTCCATCATCGGAAGCTCTCCGTCTTTTTGATATTTTCGACCTTTGATCGTGTTCCGTAGTGACCATGTTTCCATCCGCCTCGATGTTCGCTTCGGATCACGTCCGACCGTGCCTATGCACATCCTTCGCCAAACCTTCTCCCCACCTTCAAACCCTCCTAAATTACGGAATTCGGTGCATTTAGCCGCAAAGTGAGCTTGCTGTGCTGCGACGGAGATGCCTGCTATCAAACCGGATCGTTCCATTTCGAACCTTGCGCGAGTAAAGAGCTCATTTGTAATTGAGACTCAAACTGCTGCTTAATTTGCGGGGAATGAAGGAACACGAAAAACAGGTATGGTCGACTGCCTCTCGCAAATGCCGCATCCTCTGCCGCTTGCCGATTACAGTTCGAGGCGGAGAGCCGAAAAAAGAGCCTTCGCAATCGAGCTTCTGATTGGGTCACAGAGCTTCTACCAGAGGTTCCCAGAACGAATTTTCTGGAAGGTTGAACTGATCCGTTTTGGTTCGCGGCAACTCTCCAGGAACACAATCCGCTGAACGTTGCCCTGAATGAGCCATCACTCGGGAAATGAGCACTCGGCAAATCGGAAGAAGAAAGCAGCTAGCGCAGGGCCGGACCATCACGAGGAGCGTTGTCGACCGCCGCTCTTTCCAAATATGCTGGCACGGCGGGCGGTAAATTGCGTCAGTTATGTGCTGCGAAAACTGCGGTCCATGCCATGGCCTGCCCGGATTCTTCGTTGAATGGAGCGAAGAGGGGCCGGACGTACCTGGCTGCGAATCGGAATGCTTACCTGAGTAATGTGCGGATGGCTCCGGATTTGCTTCACACTGGCGTTGGCTTCGCCTATTGAGGATTGTGCAGTTTTCCGGTCGGAAGGGTCAGATCGAAACTTCCCGGCTCGAAACAAAGGCACGGCCACGAAAGCGACACGCCGGGCCATTAGCTTGCACTAGAATATAAAGGGGTATTGTTGGATTTTGTGATCCCATGGAACCAGGACGGCAGAATCGGCAAAGGCTTTACCAGCAAATGTGAGCGATCCAAAACACAAACCGGCTCTCGATGAGCAGACTTTTGGAAAACTTCTGGAAGCTGCTTATGTGCTGCAAGAGCACAACCGCGAGATGCGGCAGATCGAGGAAAGCCTCGAACTGCATAGCGAACGCCTTCGCCAACAGGAGCAGGAAACCCAGTCGGCATACGAAAAGAGCCTGCCGCGCCCGGCTGAAACCCGCCCCGATACGGATTACACGCGCACTTTGGCGGAAATTGTCGAAGCCCAACACCAGATTCAGATCCGGCATCTGCAGTCGGACGACGCCATGGCGGCGATCGCCGAACGCACGGCGCGCATCATCGGCGGAACGGGGGCGGGCATTGGGATTCAAGAAGGAAAAATGATCCGCTACCGTGCCGGCGCCGGGATTTCGGCCTTGCCGGCGGGCAGCGAGGTGCCGCTGGAAACCGCGATTTGTGCCATCTGCGTGCGCACCGGGCAGGTGCTGCGCACTCCCGACGTCAATACGGAATTCCTGTTCGACCCCGAGATCTGCCATCCCAGGGGTATTTTTTCTTTGGTCGCGGTGCCGATCTACCACGACGGCAATATTGTGGGCGCGCTGGAAGTCTATTTCGACAAGCTCCAGGGCTTTGTTGAGCAGGATGTTCATACCTGCCGCTTGATGGCCGGCTTGGTAACCGAAACGATTGGCCGTAGCTCCGAGTCATCGCTCAAAAAATCAATGGCCGAAGAGCGTTCCTCGATGATGGCCGCGATTGAGCAACTACGGCCAAACCTCTTACCTCTCGCCGGAAAACAACCCGAAGTTTCAGATAGCGAGACCGAAAGCGAACCAGCGTCGGCCGGAGTTGTTTCGTGCTGGAAGTGCGGTAACGGGCTGATTTCGGATGAACAGTTTTGCGGCAAATGTGGCGCTCCGCGGTCCGAGAAGGAAATGCCCGGATTGCCCGCTAAGCTTGTCCCCTCGTGGAATGATGACCACGGTGTCTCCCGGATTTCTTCACCGCAAACCCATGCCAGCGGCGAACCGCTCGCCGGAGTGGGAGCACGCCTCAGCGCAACCGTGCACGAAATGAATCTGCCGAGCCGCGGCCCGGTCCCGGTTTCAACGGAAGAAAGTAGTGCGGTCGCGGCTACAAGGGTTCAGCAGGCTGACCAGGAAGCAATTCAGACCGCTCTCTCGATTGCTTCCCAGCATCGCGGCCTTGATCTCGAGAATGCATCGGCAATTCTGGCCAAAGCGAAAACCCAGGACGGCAACTGGGGCTCCGCGGTGAAGTCGCGCAATTTTTTAGAAAATCTTGGCGACACTCCTCCCAAGAATCCGGTCGCCCGTCTGTGGCGCGCTCATCGCGGAGACTTTTATCTGGCGGTTGCAGTGATTCTTGTGCTGGGCGTGGTTCGCTGGGGAATGATGCCGAGCAGTCCTGTGAGCGCAACCGCGGGCAGTCCGGCTTCATCCGCCGCGGCGCACCGCAAAGCGGCCGCCGATGCGAACCTCTCGGCTTTCGATCGACTTCTGATCAGCCTTGGCCTCGCGGAAGCGCCGGATGAGCCAACCGACGACAAAGGTAATCCAGAAACCCAGGTATGGATCGATGAACGCACGGCGCTTTACTATTGTCCGGGTTCCGATCTTTACGGAAAAACAGAAAGAGGAAGATTTGCGAGCCAGCGGGATGCGCAGCTCGATCAGTTTGAGCCGGCGTTGCGAAAAGCCTGCGATTAAACCGAGTCCAGCCCGGATCCCAGCCGGATTCCCTAGTCAGAAGAACAGAATTGACAACCCTCTTTACCGGGAGTGCAATCATACCTGTGTCCCGTAGCATTCCTGAGGAGGATAGATGGCGTTGCAGCCGGATGATGAGTCTAAAACCGGAACCCTACCCGATCCAGAGCTGAATCCTCTGTTGAATCCGCTGCTGGCGGCGAATATGGGACGCTGGGCGGAAGTCTATTTTACAAATCCTCCGGAAAAGCGAGCCCAGGCTGTGGCCGACTTGCTGCGCGAATTGGAGAGAAACCCTCCGCCTGAACGGCATCCCGCGCCGGTAGAAGAAGAAGAAAACCTTCCCGAACCAGCGGAGAGCAGCAGCGAGGATACGTTGTTGCGCCGCTCTTTAGAGGTCTCCCATGCGGCTGTGGTTTGCGCGGCCTGTGGCCATCCCAACAGTACGGCGCAGCGGTTCTGCGGTATGTGTGGCATGCCTCTGACCGTGAATGAAGCGGCTTCCAGCCTGCCCATTGAGCCAGAGTTGCAGCGGCAAAACAGTTGGCATGATCAGGCTCCGGCGGAATCGGAAATTTCGGAGGAATTTCATAAGGAATCTTCAGCCCGGTACAGCCGTATCCCCTTGCCTTCTTTTGCGTCGCTTTCCGAGGACGGCGATTCTGAAGATTCGGATGGACTCTTCCAGTACGAATCACGACCGGCACGACGCAATTATCGACTCTACATTGGATTAGGGTTGGCGATTGTTCTCGGCCTACTCGTGTATAAGACCTGGCGAGGCAATGCTTCGTTTTGGACGCTTCACAACGCGCCCTCCGCGCCCCAGGAAGCAAACGCCCCGGCACCAGCGCCCGCGGCACAAAATCCGTTACCCGCTGCGGCGCAGCCACCCGCCCCGCAGAATTCAAGCAGCAATGCCCCGGTCGGTCAGGGTGTTGCGGCACAGCAGCAGCAAACTCCGCCGAAGCCCTCGCCGCAAAAAGCCGATCTGAGCCGCTCTCCGCGCCCGGCTGTGGAGAAAGCGAATCCCGCCAGTCCGGTAGAACAACTAAGCGGCGCTGCTGAACTCGCCATAGGACAGAAGTATCTCAATGGCGCGCCAGGAACGGCGCGCGATCCGCGGGAAGCCTCCTCCTGGCTGTGGAAGGCGGTTGCCAAGAAAAACCCGACCGCAACTCTGCTGCTCTCCGACTTGTATCTGCGCGGAGATGGAGTTCCGAAGAGTTGCGATCAGGCTCGGTTGTTGTTAGACGCTGCTGCCAGGAAAGGCAATGCTGCTGCTGGAGAACGGCTGCGAAATCTGCCTGCCTTCGGCTGCCAGTGAGATGACAGCCGGGAGCGGCGGATTACCGCTTACGCCATCGCGGAAGGTAACTCACTGGGTTGTCTCCGCGATTCATACCACAGGGCCAACTCCACCCGGTTCCAGAGCCCCAGCTTGTCATAGATGACGCGCAGATAATTTTTGACCACGTGTTCGGTGGTACCGATCGCATCGGCCACGTCGCGGTTTTTCAGTCCCTGCGCCACTAATTCAATGACGCGGTGCTCTCTCTCGCTTGGTGTGCGGTTTCCGTAACGTTCGTAGGGGAACATGTTTGCCTCCGATATAACATGGTTGCGAGTTTTACTCGCTTAATTCCGTCGGTGATTCCAAAACGAAGAAACAGGCGGTTAAAGTGGGCCTTGACAGTCCGGCGGGCCATTTTGAGCTGTTTGGCGATCTCCGCGTTGTCGCATCCTTGAAGAAGCAATTCCACGATTTCCTTTTCGCGCGGTCCTAAACGAACGGACGGCTGGCTCATCAGTTTTCCTCCCCCCTAATCTGGACCGACTCAGTCCCATTTTTCGCAACTGGAATCTTCCCGAATCTGGTAGCACCTACCATGCCATTTTGAGACGAAAATTGCTGTGATGGGAGAACAAGCATTTCCACAGGGCTCTCAGGCGGTCCCGCGCGGACCGTGGAATTCGATCTCGGGAAGCCTTTCGGCTTCGATGACCCGCGTTTGGGGTGTAAAAATCCGCCCGAACGCTGTTAAAAGGCAAACATTGCTCTCAATTTCGGCATTTCCAACTTTGATTAGAAATCGGAGCGGCTTGCACTCAAGTACGATCGCCGGTTTTCTGATAGCTCTCTATGCCCCGACCGATGCCATCTTTGGCTGACCCACCTCAGGTGAACACCCTAGGTTAAAACTACTGGAATGTTTGTAGGCACCCGGAAGAATTTACATTTGTAATCGGCATTTTCGCAGGCGGGAGTAGGGTGTTGCATCTCTGATGCCAGATGCAAATTAGAGTCCCGACCATTCAGAATACGCCTTGACTGCCGTAGGCCGGGTGCAATCTCGTTCGATTTATCCTTCCGCGCTACCAGGTATGCCACACTATAACGATTGAATTCCTCTCAAAGTGAAGGAACAGCGATGAGGCTGCTGAGTGTGGTCGGGGCTCGCCCAAACTTCATGAAGATCGCTCCGATTGTCGCCGAGTTGGGAAAATACTCTGAGATCGAACATCGCTTGGTTCACTCCGGTCAACATTATGACGAACTTCTTTCGGGGAATTTTTTTTCTGACCTGGAATTGCCGGCGCCCGATGTGAATCTCGAAATCGGTTCCGGAAGCCATGCCGCGCAGACCGCCGAGGTCATGAAGCGGCTTGAACCAATCCTCCTCGAATGCCGGCCCGACATGATCATCGTTGTAGGCGACGTAAACTCCACGCTGGCCGCGGCTCTCACCGCAGTAAAGTTGGAGATTCCGGTTGCTCATGTGGAAGCGGGATTGCGCAGCTTCGATATGACGATGCCCGAGGAAATTAATCGCAAACTCACCGACGCCATTTCAACCCTGCTTTTTGTTACCGAGCAAAGCGGTGTCGATAATTTGAAGAACGAAGGCATTAGCGCAAACAAAATCTATCTCGTCGGCAACGTGATGATCGACAGTCTGCGGCGGCACCGCGAGCTCGCGGAACGCTCTCCAATCCTCGAACGGTTAGAGATTCGGCAGAGTGGAGGCGCCTGCAGGCCCTACGGGGTCCTGACTTTGCACCGGCCTTCCAACGCAGATCGCCGCGATGTGCTGCGTCGCATTCTCGAAACCGTGCAGATTCTGGCGGCGGATTTGCCGATTTTTTTCCCTGTCCATCCGCGGACTCGGAAGAATATCGATCTCTTCGGTTGCGCTAGCTATTTGACGAATGCTCGCTCCTATCGTGACGGAATTGTCGCGCTCGATCCGCTTGGTTACCTGGACTTTCTCTGCCTGATGCAGCACGCGCGCCTTGTCTTGACCGACTCTGGAGGCATTCAGGAAGAAACGACTGTATTAGGCGTGCCGTGCCTCACCCTGAGGGAAAACACCGAGCGTCCAGCCACCGTTGAATACGGCACAAACCAGATCGTTGGCTTAAATCCCGACCGCATCCTTTCTGCGGCGCGCTCGATTCTTCAGGGCCCCAGGCCTGCATACCGTTGCCCGGAGCTGTGGGATGGAAAGGCGGCGGAAAGAATTGTGAATGTCATCCGCAAACATTTAGCACAGCGTGCCTGATCGATTGGATCACAATTTGGATTTGCGGGCGCCTCGACTGCTGCATTACGATTCACGACAATGAAGATTTCGGTCGTCATGCCGGTGTACAACGAGCGGGCCACGCTGCAGCAGGTTGTGGACCGGGTGCTCGCGGTGCCTTTGGATATCGAATTGATCTGTGTGGACGATGCATCGACCGATGGATCGAGCGACATTCTCGCCGGCTTGAAAAACCAAAATCCCGCGATTCGAATTCTCACGCAACCGCGGAACATCGGTAAAGGCGCGGCGTTGCAGCGCGGCATCCGCGAGGCGACCGGGGATTTTGTAATCATTCAGGATGCCGACCTTGAGTACAATCCCGCCGAATACGGCGTTCTTCTCGAACCCTTAATCGCGGGCAGCGCCGATGTGGTTTATGGGTCTCGTTTTCTCTCGAGCCGTCCGCATCGCGTCCTTTATTTCTGGCACTCGGTGGGCAACTGGGTTCTCACACTGCTTTCCAACGCTCTCACCAACATCAACCTGAGCGACATGGAAACCTGCTACAAAGCATTCCGGCGGGAGATCATCCAATCCATTCCGCTCGAGGAAAAGCGCTTCGGCTTTGAACCGGAGATCACCGTGAAAATCGCAAAACGGAAACTCCGCATTTTCGAAGTCGGCATCAGTTACTGGGGGCGCACCTATGAGGAAGGCAAGAAGATTCAATGGAAGGACGGATTCCGAGCCCTGTTCTGCCTTCTGAAATATTCAATCACCGTGCCCTCCTCCACCCGCCCGGCAACCATAAAAGACAGCGAAAAAGAAATTCAGAGGTCCGCATTACTGGCTCAGCCCACTTCGAGCCGCAAGCTGCCGCCTGCCGGTTAATCGGGGAAAACGAGTTCATTTTTGCTGAATACGCGTGTTTCTGATACGCCAGACATGTTGAACATCTCGGAGCCGGTTTTCCAGCTCAAGACGCCGCGGGCGCTTCAGGAGAATGAAGTGCAGCTGTGGCGCGCCGATCTGGATGTTCTTGCTCCACACGAACCTCGCTGGCAGCAGATTCTCTCCGCTGACGAACAGAAACGCGCAGCACGTTTTCATTTTGCGAAAGATCGGCAGCACTTTTCAGCTGCGCGAGCAATTCTGAGAATGATTTTGGGCGCCTATCTGGAGGTCGATCCTGCCGAAGTCGATTTTCTTTATTCGCAAAAAGAAAAACCCTACCTTGCAGTTCGCCATGCAGAAAAAGGCATTACGTTCAATGTGTCCCATTCGGGAGGGATTGCACTTTATGCTTTTGCGCGCCGGATGGAGCTCGGCGTGGATGTGGAATGCATTAGCCGCGAAGTTGAGGTCGAGTCGATCGCGCGCCGCTTTTTCTCTCAGTGCGAACAGCAACAGCTATTGAAACTTCCCGCTTCTGAGCGTGTGGAGGCATTCTTTCGCTGCTGGACCCGAAAGGAGGCCTACATCAAAGCGACCGGAGACGGGCTATCTCTACCCCTTTCGCAGTTTGATGTGTCCCTGCAGCCTGACGATAAAGACGCTCTGATGGCGACCCGTCCAGAGGGCGCGGAAGCGAAGCGATGGCTGCTTTGCGAAGTGCCGGCTGGCGCGGGCTATGTCGCCGCTCTCTGTGCGCGCGGCAGAACCTGGAAACTTACTTCATGGATTGAAGCGTGATAGCGCCGCTGCATTACTCCAAGTCAATGGAATCAAATCAGGTCTTGGTGCAATTCTTTTCACACTTTTGAAGATCACCATCGCAGGCTGGCGAGTTGTTTTTAAAAAGTTGATTCGGTTCAGCAACTTGCATCTCGTTCCGAGAATCCGCGCGGTCTCCGGATTGCTCCAGTATTTCCCGATTCCAAGAGCAGGTTTAGGCTTTCTCACTTCGGCGCAGAAGTGATAGTCTGTTAAGTAACATTTTCGGGGCTTTCCTCTCCCGTAACATCTGCAAATATTTCGATCCGTTCCGATAAACAACTGGAAGGAATCCAGTCAAATACGATAAGGATAATAGACAATACAGGAGGCTTTCGCTTTGACCGCTTCAGCTAGCCATCTCATCCCGCCGCATGGCGGAGAACTCATCGACCTCATCGCCCAGCCGGACCGAGCTGCCGAACTCAAGGCGCACTCCAAGGAGTGGCCGTCGTGGGACTTAACCGCACGGCAACTCTGCGATCTGGAATTGCTGACTACGGGCGGCTTCTCGCCCTTGCGTGGATTCATGACCCGCGCCGACTACGAAGGCGTCTGCCACAACATGCGCCTCGCCAGCGGCATCCTCTGGCCCATGCCCATCACACTCGATGTGACCGAAGAATTTGCCAAGAAACTCGCCCCCGGCAGCAGCAAAGTTGCGTTGCGCGATCCCGAGGGTGTGATGGTCGCCGTGTTGCATGTGGAAGAAGTTTGGCAGCCCGACAAGAAGGCTGAAGCCAAAGCCGTATTTAACAGCACCAGCGCCGCTCATCCCGGCGCGGATTACGCCATCAATAAAGCCAATTCCTGGTATGTGGGTGGAAAGGTCGAAGCGCTGCAGATTCCATCTCACTATGATTTTCGCAGCCTGCGTTTGACCCCGGCGGAAGTTCGGGCCGAGTTTGCCCGCGTCGGCTGGCGGCGAGTCGTGGCTTTCCAGACCCGTAACCCCATGCACCGCGCGCACGTGGAACTTGCATTTCGCGCGGGCAAGCAGGTCGAAGCCAACCTGCTCATTAATCCCAGTGTCGGCATGACCAAGCCTGGCGACGTGGATTATTTCACCCGCGTGCGCTGCTATCAACTGCTTCTGCCCAAATTCCCGCAATCGAGCGCGAAGCTTTCCCTGTTGCCGCTCGCTATGCGCATGGGCGGCCCGCGCGAGGCGGTGTGGCATGGAATCATTCGTAAGAACCACGGCTGCACCCACTTTATTGTTGGCCGCGACCACGCTGGTCCCGGAAAGGACACCGACGGCAAGCCCTTCTACGGCCCTTACGAAGCGCAGGAAGTTTTCAAGAAGCACGAAGCCGATATCGGCGCCACCATGGTTCCCTTCAACATGATGGTCTATCTCGAAGATCAGGATAAATATGTGCCCGATGATGAAGTGAAGAAGGGCGACCGCGTCCTGAGCATTTCCGGCACTGAATTGCGGGAGCGACTCAATGAAGGCCGGGACATTCCCGCTTGGTTCACGTATCCCGAAGTTGTGACCGAATTGCGGCGCAGCTTTCCCCCGCGTCACAAGCAGGGTGTGACGATTTTCTTTACCGGCCTTTCAGGATCGGGCAAATCGACAATCGCGAACGTTCTACTGACCAAGTTTCTGGAAACTGGCGGGCGTCCCGTAACGCTGCTTGACGGCGATCTGGTGCGCAAGCATCTCTCTTCGGAACTGGGTTTCTCCAAGGAACATCGCGACATCAACATTCGCCGCATCGGATACGTCGCGTCGGAAATCACCAAGAATGGCGGCATCGCGATCTGCGCGCCAATTGCCCCATACGACGCAACCCGCAAACACGTACGGCAGATGATCGAGCCCTACGGCGGATTCATTCTGGTGCACATCGCCACTTCGGTTGAGGTCTGTGAACAGCGCGACCGCAAAGGTCTTTATGCCAAAGCCCGCGCTGGCATTCTTAAAGAATTCACCGGCATCTCGGATCCTTATGAAGTTCCGCCGGACGCCGAAATCACCATCAACACCGGCGAACTCTCTCCCGAAGAAGCCGCGCAGGCGATCATCCTGCACCTCGAACGGGAAGGATTTATCGGAACGACCGAGGCGTCGGCGTGATCGCTCTCCGGTGACACCGGAGGGTTGACTCGGCGTAAGCCGGCAATGTCATGGACCTGCTGATCAAGAGCCTGGTGGGTTTCGTAGTCGGAAGCCTGATCGGAATGACGGGAGTGGGGGGCGGCGTGTTGCTGCTCCCGATTCTCATCTTCGGGCTGCATGTTCCTCCTCTTCGCGCGGTCGGCTCCGACGCGTTGTTTAATTTCCTGACCAAGATCGGTGCCAGCGCTGTCCATCTGCGCAAGGGAACGGTGCGCCTGAAGGTCGTGCTGGCATTGATCGTGGGTAGCGCTCCGGGGTCTTATCTGGGCGTAAATTTGCTACACCACCTGCGCGTGGTGCATGGCAATGGCGTCAATCATTTCATCACGGTGGCCGTAGGCGTTTTGCTGCTTTGCATTCCTACATTTTTGTTTTTTCAGAAAAAGATTGAAGACCGGGCTGCCGATCGCCCTCCCACGATGAAGTCATTCGCGTGGATGGGACTAATCGGTCTGGTAGCCGGTTTCCTGGTCGGAATTACCTCGGTGGGTTCGGGTAGCATCGTGATGATGTTGCTGCTTCTCTTTTACAGCTTCCAGCCCAAGATAATGGTTGGCACCGATGTGGTGCACGCGTTGCTGCTCACTGGCGTGACCAGCTTCTTGCATTTCAAAATAAACAACAACATCGATATTCATTTGGTGGGGGCGCTGCTGCTCGGATCGGTTCCTGGGGGCATATTGGGTTCGTATTTGAGCACCCGAGTCCCGGTTCCATGGCTGCGGCGAATTCTTTGCGCGGTACTGCTGGCGACCGGGGCCCGCATGTTGATGTCCTGAAGCATCCGCCAAAACTGTTCTAGAACGGTATGAAATTATGAACTCAACTTCCTACGATTCGATTTTGCAGCGAATTCATGCGGCCCTCACCGCTTCCCGCGCAGTGTTTGCGCGCTTTACCCCCGGCGCTATTGAGACCGAATATAAAGTCGGGCACGATCCCGTAACAGAAGCGGATCGCGCCCTGGATGCCGTGCTTCGCAAGGAACTCCTGCGCGAAGGCGAAGGCTGGCTTTCCGAAGAGAGCGTCGATGACCCTATCCGGTTGCAACATTTCCGCGTCTGGGTCGTCGATCCGCTCGACGGCACGCGGGAATTCGTCACCGGGATTCCGGAATTCTGCGTTTCGATCGGTTTTGTCGAGAACGGTCGTCCCGTAGCTGGAGGTATTTTCAATCCCGCGACCGACGAGACTTTCCTGGGCTCGATCGATTCCGGCGTCACCTACAACGGCCAACCGGCACGGCCCAGCCAACGAAAAAGTCTTGATGGAGCATTAGTCCTGGCCAGTCGCAGCGAAGTAAAGCGGGGCGAGTGGAAAGAGTTCGAGAACGCTCCCTTCAAGGTACGGCCAATGGGTTCCGTGGCCTACAAACTTGGGTTGGTCTCGGCCGGCAAAGCGGACATAACTTTTACCCTGACTCCCAAGAACGAGTGGGACGTGGTTGCCGGAGCGGCTTTGGTGCAAAGTGCGGGAGGTTTTGTGGCCACGCTCGACAAAACTGCGCTCACTGCCAATCGCCGCGATCCGCTGCTTTCCGGCCTGTTGGCGAGCGGACCTTTCTTGAAAGAACCCTTACTGGCGCTGGTTGAACCGCATCTTCACGTTGCTGCACGCACGCGCTAAAGCGGCACTCGTGTGAGAAACGTCGCGGAGATCGATTTAGGTTTGCTCCTCGCCCGGGGAGCAATCTTCAACCCAAGCAAGACCGAAGTGGAGATCAGATCGATGAATCTCAACTGGTAGGTCTCAAAAGGGCGTGGAGACAGTTCGTGCCGGGGTACCTTAGTTACTTTAGACAACCGCGGCTAAGTTCATTCCATGAGCTCCGGCTCGTATGATTGAAGATCCCCACTCTGAGAAAAATGACCAGGCTGGAATCAGGTTGCGACGCGGGTCAGAACGACACTTGCACAATACTGGCCACGATTTGGCAGCGGGTACTGCAGGTGCCCTCGGTCGGCATCAACGATAATTTTTTCGCTCTTGGCGGCAATTCGCAAACGGTCGATCTTCTGTTTGCCGAAATAAAACACGAGTGCAAACGCGAACTCCCCAGCGCCACCATTTTTCATGCCCCAACTCTCGGGGCTTTAGCTTCGGTTCTGCAACAACCGAATTTGCCCAAGTTCCCTCCCTTTATTCCCTTGAAAGCAGGCAACCGAAAACCGCCAGTCTTTATTGCGCCCGGCCTGGGCGGGCTGGCGACATTCTCAGCGCTTGCGCGGCAAATTCAAACCGAACATGCGATCTATGGCCTGCTGGCCAAAGGCGTGGATGGTCAGGATGACCCTCAAGATCGTATCGAAGACATGGCCCGGTTTTATCTCGACGCCATCACGGATTTGCAAGCCGAAGGCCCATACTCCCTGATTGGTTATTCCTTCGGAGGGTTAGTGGCTTTGGAAATCGCACGGCGGATCTCGGAAAGTGGCAAGAAGGTCGCATCACTTGTTCTCGTCGATGCTTATCCGCATCCGCGGTTTTTGTCACCGGGTCAACGGCTACAGCTTGGCATTCAGCGCAGCGCGCGCCACATTTCGGAAGTCCGGCGCAAATCGTTTTCCGAAGCATTTTCCTACGTTATCGGCGGCCTGGAGCGTCGCTTGCGTCGCGCCGAGATGCGCAAAGGCGACGAGGTCTTGGACGCATCTCCGCTTTCGCTGGCGCGCGCGACATCCCGCGTCAAAGATCGATCCTACGTCGCCCTCGCGCGTTATCGTCCGCGGCCTTACCAAGGCACCATAAAATTTGTGAAGAACGAAGGGGACACATATTTTCCAGGCGACCCGGTTCCCGTTTGGGATAGGCTCGCAGCCACTCTTCAAGTTGAAACCGTCGCGGGAAGCCATCTGAATATGGTTACCACTCATTTCGAGAATCTCGCCGCGGTCCTTACCCGCTACCTGAGAGCAGACTCCTGACGAAGAACGACTCTCAATTCGACATCGATCTAATTCGATTTGCAGTTGAGGCGAGCTTCTCAGATTTTCAAGCTGGCATTCATTACTGCATTGGAACCACGACGCTTATACTTACACGATGAGGGCCGATTCCTTGGACAATGTAGTCGCAATCGCGCGGACCAAGGCCGCCTACGAAGCTTGTGACATTCCCGGTAGCGCTCCCGAGATCGGAGGAGCCACAAACACGGCGGAAGCTGCTCTCGGCGAGTTGTTTCGCATTTGGCGCCTCGATCCGGAACACCAAGCTACCTCGGCCTGGAATCCACTTGGCGCGCTCATCCCTCGCGGCGCCCGAATCGTCATTAAGCCCAATTGGGTCGTTCACTACAATCAATCCGGCGCGGGTTTGGACTGCCTTGTCACTCACAGCAGCATGATTGGGGCGGCGGCAAAGTACGCCGCGCTCACCAAACCTGCACATTTAATGATCGGAGATGCACCTATCCAGGGTTGCGACTTCGCAAAGTTGCGAAGCTTGGCGGGTGTCGACGATTTAGCGGATCGCCTGTGGCGATATGGATTGCAAATTTCCATCGCTGATTTTCGCCGCACTATTCTCAGTGGCAGTTCTTTGGATAGCGAGCGGTCGGAGGGCGTGCGCGATCCTAAGGACTTCGTGCTGTTTGATCTGAAACAAGACAGCCTGCTCGAACCATTGAACGCGGATGCACGCAGGTTCAGAGTCACGATGTACAACCCCGATTTATTGCACCGCACGCATGGCGCGGGACGGCATCAATATCTGGTGGCGCGGGAAGTTCTCGAAGCCGATGCGGTCATCAATCTTCCCAAGCTCAAGTCCCATAGAAAGTCTTGCGTGACGGGCGCGTTGAAGAACCTGATCGGCATCAACGGAAACAAAGAATACCTGCCCCATCATCGTAAAGGTGGATCGGAAAATCACGGCGACTGTTACCCTGGCAGTTCTGTCTGGAAAGGAGTTGCCGAAAGCTTGCTGGACACCGCGAATCGCCGCCCACCCGGCAGCACTCAGGCTGCATTCGCCTGGATGGCCTCAACCGGACAAAGAGTGGCTGCCAAGCTCGGCGCAGATGAGAATCTCGAGGGATCGTGGTACGGAAATGACACCATCTGGCGCACCTGTCTCGATCTACAGCGAATTCTGCGCTATGGCAGGCTCGACGGCTCTCTCGCATCCGCTCCTCAGCGAACCGTCATCTCCATCACTGACGCGATCATCGGCGGCGAAGGCGAAGGCCCGCTCGCCAATACTCCGATGCCCAGCGGTTTTGTAACTGGATCACTGAGCACTGCGGCGGCAGAGTGGGTTCACGCCCGCTTGATGGGCTTCGATCCGATGAAGATTCCTCTCATTCGTGAGGCGTTCGGAACGTTCAAATATCCGTTAGCCGATTTCTCGCCTGACTCCATTCGTGTTTGGCTCGCCGATGCGGAAAGGTCCGGACAGGAAATCCTTCCGTTCGAAGGCCGCGCTTTCCGCCCACCTCGGGGTTGGCAAGGACATTGCGAACTGATGGACGGTTCTATCTCACAGCCTACCGAACGCACGAAACCTCTCTTTGTTCCCGTGTCAGAATGAAGACATGATTCCGCGCGCTATCAGCGCTCTGATGTGGCGAAGATACCTTCGCCGGAACGCCACGTCATGGGACGAACTCGACCGCTTTCCTAAACTTCAGCCCGACGAGCAGCGCAAAAAAATCGGAGAGCGGCTCCTTCGCCAGATTCGTTACTTCGGCACTCGGGCAGATGCCCTTCCCGAATGGCGGGAAGCCGCGCGTATTGACGATGCCGAGGAGTTGCTGAAGATCTGGCCCGACCTCCCGGTCATCACCAAAGATGATCTTCGCACGCGTTTTCCGGCGGATCAGATTGGGCAACGTTTTGGTATTCCCGGCCGCGCAAATTGTACCGGTGGCTCTACCGGCGAACCTGTGCACTTCTTTCACGATGCGGATATGCTGAGAGCTAGCCCGGCCGCGGTCGCCTTCAGCGCAATTCGCATGGGCTGGCGTCCCGGGATGCCTACAATCATCGTTTGGGGATCCGAACGCGACGTCAAGAAAGCTACTTCATTCCAAAATCGCTTGCACGGTCGTCTGCGTAATCAGTTCTTGATTGATGGTTACAACCTTAGCGACAAAACAGTGGACCGCGTTTGCAAAGAGCTCCGGCACGGACCCGTCGCCATGTATGGGTTCACTTCTATGCTGGAGTTTGTCGCCCGCCGTGTACTGGAAACGGGGAGACATGTCCAAACCGGCATAGTCCGCACTGCCTGGAACGGCGGCGAAATGCTTTTTCCCGAGCAAGTCGAACTCTTTCGAGAGGCTTTCGGCGCGCCCCTGCTTAATCGCTACGGAGGCCGTGAACTTTCCGTGATGGCTTGTCAATTTACTGAAGGGGCTCCGCTGCATGTGATGCGCCCCTGGCTTTTTCTTGAGGTGCTCAACGAACGCGGCCGGCCCGCCTCCCCCGGAGAAGTTGGCCGTCTGGTCTGGACCAGTACGATTTGTCGAGGAACTCCGTTTCTTCGGTACGACGTTGAGGATTTAGGAACGTTTCGCCCCAGCGACTCGAACGAGTCCGGTATAACAGCGATCGATGCACTCCACGGCCGGTCAGGTGGACTGCTTGAGCTGCCAGGCGGCAAGAAGATCAGCAATCTGTATTGGAACCATTTCTTTAAAGACATTAAAGAGGTCGCCCAGTTTCAGGTAATTCTGCGCAAGGATCTTTCGCTCCGCATTCTTCTCCGGGGCGCTGGCTTTTCTCCAGAAAGAGAAACTGTGGTTCGCGGAGTGTTGACCCACTTTCTCGGCGATGTGCCGGTTGATCTTCAATGGGTGGAGCAGATTCCTCGCACCAGGGACGGAAAGCTGGTTCAGGTGTACCGCGAGCATTGACTGCCTTCAATGAGTTCCGTTGTCCGCCTTCGACGATTCCGATAGTCTGAATACGGCTCGCGAAGCTCGATTTCGCATCTTACTGGGCCGGCCCATTCGATTCGACGACACTCATGAAGTTTGAGAAGGGACAAATTTTAAAGAATGTCGGATCCAGTTGGTTCGCGCTGGGTGTAAATGTTCTGGTCGGAATCTTTCTCTCCCCTTACATCCTGCATCATCTCGGTGATGACGCTTTTGGAATCTGGATCCTCATTTTTTCCATTACGGGCTACTACGGCCTGTTTGATTTGGGCATTCGATCTTCCATCGTCCGCTACGTGGCAAAGTACGCCGCCACAAACGAGGAGGATGAAGTCAATCGCCTGGTCAACACCGCATTGTTTAGCTATTCAGTCATCGCCGTGGCGACGATGATTATCACCCTGATCCTTACCTACTGTCTGGATTCGATTTTCCACGTTAGTGCTGAATTTGCGGTCACGGCGCGCTGGTTGCTCTTAATGGTTGGCGCCTCCGTCGCCATTAATTTTCCTCTCGGCGTCTTTAGCGGAGTTTTAGAGGGGCTTCAGCGCTTCCTGCTGGTCAATCTGGTCAGCGTAGTTTCAACCTTGCTAAGAGCGGTATTCATCGTCGTTGCCCTGCAACACGGCTATCGGTTGCTGATGGTGGCGTTCATCACCGTCGCGCTTCCATTGCTTGGCGCCGTGGTTAAGGCAATTGCAGTGCCGTACCTATTGCGTCTGCGCATTGGACTTGGCTATGTAAGCCGATCGACCCTGCGCCACATCGCAAGCTACAGCGGCACAACCTTTCTGATCATTGTGGCGGGCCGCCTGCGTTTCAAGACAGACGCGATCGTGGTCGGGACATTTATTTCCGCGGCGGCAGTTACATATTTCACCATCGGCGCCCGCCTGGTTGACTACGCCAGCGAGGTCGTCCAGAGCATGGCGCAGATTTTCGTACCGATGTCGAGTCAGTCTGACGCCGTCGGCGACTTGGATGTCTTGCGGAAAATCTTCGTGGCCGGAAACCGCATGTGCGCCCTGGTCATCTTCCCCATAACGGCAATTTTGATCGTCCTGGGTAAGTCGGTAATCGAAGCCTGGGTCGGAGCACGCTACGTTGCGGCCAGCTATCCCGTGATGCTGATTCTGCTGATTCCATCGACACTCATGATCATGCAATCCGCCTCCTCGCGAGTGCTCTTCGGAATGGGCAAACACCAGATGCTGGCCAAGGTGACTCTTGCCGAAGGAATCGCGAATCTCGTGCTGAGCGTGGTTCTGGTGCGCAAATTCGGAATCGTCGGAGATGCTGTAGGAACAGCAATTCCCCTGACCCTCACCGTATTGTTCTTCCTGCCTCAGCACCTTTGCCGGCTCCTGAAATTGCGCATCGCTTCGTATCTAAGACATTCCTTTCTGCTGCCGCTAATCCTCACTATGCCGCTGGTCTGCGTCTTGCTGTTGCTGCGGCGATGGTTCATCCCACATCACTACCTGCAACTGGCGGAGCAGGTTGCGATTGGGCTCGCGGTATATGGGATTGGGATTGGATGGGCCGTCTTGACGAAGAATGCGTGGCAGGTGCACGGTTTATCGTATGACGAACGCGACGCGGAGATCAGCCTGGAGGCCGCCGAGGCATCGCGGCAAGAGGCATGAGCGGTTTCTTGACCATTCACCGAATCTAAGCCAAGACCGATGAGCAAGGTCTCTCAATCTCTTCCTGTGCTGATTCTGGGTGCATCGCCCCGCATCAGTCTGTCCGTTGCACGCTCTCTCCACCGCCATGGCATTCCGGTGGAGATTGCATCATTTCAGCCCGAAGAACGCGACCTCCGCTCGCGAGCAGTCCGGCAGTTTCATCGTCTTCCCGTGCGGCAAACCGATCCCGGTGCATTCCGCGCCGCTTTGCTGACTTTGATCCGTGAAAGAGGATTTGATCTCCTATTACCGGCTGGTGATCCTGCCTTGGCGGCACTGGCTGATCTGTACGGCGAATTAAGCACCCTTTTGAAGGTGGGCTGTCCCTCGCCGAGGGCAGTCGAACGCGTGCTCAACAAGTCCTTGACCTTGGAAGCAGCCCAACGCTGTGGCATCCGCGTACCTTTTACTCACCGGATTTCTATAGTTGCGGACCTGGAGTCGACCGCACCCCAACTACGCTTTCCGGTTGTAATCAAGCCCGAGAAGAAAGGTGCCTCCGCCTCCCGTGTTTTCTATTTCCATAACTTCCCGGATTTGGCGTCCGCGATCGCGAACCGCGGCTGGGACAACGTACTATTGCAGGAATTTTGTCCGGGTGTGGGCGTTGGTGTTGAGATCCTCATCCACAACGGGGAATGCGTTGCTAAATTCCAGCATCGCCGCCTGAAAGAGGCGCCAGCCACTGGCGGCGTTGCCGTGGTGGCCATCTCGGAAGAACCCGATCCCGACTTGGTTCGCTCCTCCATGACGTTGCTGCGCGCTCTCGAATGGGAAGGTATAGCTATGGTCGAGTTTCGCCTCGACCGCGAAACAGGATCACACGTTCTGATGGAGGTAAACGGTCGTTACTGGGGATCCGTTTCTCTTCCAATTTTGGCTGGTGTCGATTTCCCGCTCTATCACTGGCAAATTCTTCATGGGGAAACGCCTGCCGTCCCGGCTCGATATCCAGTGGGCGTTCGGTGGCGATGGAGTCCGGGAATTTTGGATCGCATTCAAAGCATCTTGTCCCGAAAGCTGGAAAGAGTCGGTACCCCTAGTTCGAAATGGCGCGAATTGTTCGGCACCCTCGCTGACTTGTCTCCCTCGACGCACGAAGCAGTGTGGTCCTGGAACGATCCGCGGCCATTCTTCGCAGAAATCACCGGGGCGGTGAGCGCGATGAGTGCCACAGTTTTCACATCTCTTTCCCGAAGATTATTGCCAAACTCGGTGAGGTCCCACATCGATATTCGTTCCAGACTCGTTCCGGAAGCTCGCGGCGCATACTCCAGGCTGCGCCTGAACGATACTTTGCATATGGGAAACCGCAACCATCGTCGCGTTCCTGCCGGAGCGAAGACTTTTTTGTTCGTCTGCTATGGCAACCTGATGCGCAGCCCTTTCGCGGAGGCGTTGTTCCGACACGCCATTGCGGAGCGAGGAATCGATAGCCTGCTAGCCCACTCTGCCGGAACGCACGCCGTGCCAGGCCGCCCGGCTCACACTTGGGCGCTCGCAGCTTCGCGTGAGCTTGGCTTGCCACTCGATCAGCATCGGGCGCAGCCGGTCACACTCGAACTCGTTTCCGCCTCCGACGCAATCTTTGCCATGGATTTCGAAAACCTGGCCGAACTTGAAACCCTTTATCCAGCATTCAAGTCCAGAATTTTCCTGCTCAGCGCCTATGCCGATGGCCGCCAGCGCAATCGTGAGATACCCGACCCATATTTTGGCGACATCGACGCAACACGCCGATGCTACGCTATTCTCAAGAACTGCATCGATAATCTCGTGCGGAACCTTGATCTTCCTCGGGACAACAAGAAAAGCGAATGAACTGGAATCGCTGGAAGTATGCAACGCGGGTCGCCCTCGGACTGAACCCGGCCGGGCGCCGATTGACCGTCCTCCCTGACGACGTTTTCATCGTCTCCTACCCGAGGTCGGGAAATACTTGGACACGATTTCTGATCGGCAATTTGCTCAACCCTGGCCATCCTGTGACATTTGCGAATGTCGAGTCGCGCGTACCGGAAATCTATCTCTGTTCCGATCGCCAGTTGCGGAACCTCGCGAAACCTCGTGTCATGAAAAGCCATGAGTACTTTGATCCTAGGTATAAACGAACCATTTACTTGATTCGCGATCCAAGAGATGTTGCGGTTTCGCTTTATCACTACAGCATGAAGAGAAAAGATGTCAGTGATGGTTATCCTCTGGACGAATTCGTCCCGCGCTTTATCGCCGGAGAGTTTTTTGAAGATTGCGGCACGTGGGAAGAACATATATTGAGCTGGCTGTCGCCACGCCGCGACAAGAATGGTTTTCTGTTCCTCAAGTATGAAGACTTGCTAGCCAACCCTTTAGCTGGATTAGCGAAAATCGCGTCGACTCTACAACTTGAACCAACCCCTGAAGCTTTGGCACGGGCGGTCGAACTCAGTTCGGCTGCGCAGATGCGAAATTCCGAGAAGAAGCACTCCGCTGACTGGAAACTCACGAAAGATACCCGCCAGGACATTCCCTTCGTCCGTGCGGCCAAGTCGGGCGATTGGCAGGGCAAGCTTTCGCCAGCAGCTGCACGGCAGATCGAACAAGCCTGGGGACCGACCATGGAGGAACTGGGCTACTCCGTTCCGCACCTTTTGTAACCGCGCCGGAGCGATAATTTGAGACGCAGCTTTGCATGCTATTCTATGGGACAAGGCTCGTCCCGCCGTGTTCCATGAACCAAAGACCCTCGGTTAGGCTTACATTGGCTCGACAGGCTGCAGTTACCCCTTTTAGAGGTTCAATTCTTTGATGAGCCTCGATCGAGATATCTCTTACTGGAAGAGCAAACTCGATTCCGCCTCGAAGAGGATTGAACTGCCGCTTGACCGTCCTCGTTCTTTGACACCTTCCTACAGCAGCGCGGCCCATTCAATCTTCCTTTCTACGGAATTTTGCGAACAAATCAGCGAACTGGCGAATCAGGAGAGAGTCCCAGAGTTCAATGTTCTGCTGACGGTTTTTGTTCTCCTGCTGGCGCGATATAGCAGGCAAGAGGACTTCGTAATCGGAGCCGCTCAACTTTCGACGAATTCACCGGGGAAGGATACATTTGGAGGCATTTCCCCGCTGCATTGCGAATTAACTGCCGAACCCACTTTCTGTCAGCTTCTGCGGTCTCTCACCACGGGGTTGGTGGATTCCAGGTCGCACGCGGTTGGCTTCGAGACACTCGTAAACGCCCTGGGCCAGGACAACATCCAGAATCGCAATCCCATATTTCAGGTCCTCTTCGCTGCACAAGACCATGCCGCGGCAGTCGATTGGCCGCGCGGAACCGATAAGCTCGATCTCGCTGTCATGGTGCACGGCGAAGGAAGCCCTGCGAAGGTCGAATTTCGCTACAATGCCGATATTTTTGATGCCGCTACTGTTGCCCGACTCAGCTCAAGTTTCCTGGTGTTGCTCAAGTCCGCCCTCGCCGATCCAGAGAGAAATGGTTTTACTCTCCCGCTATTGGGAGAAGCCGAACGTCATACCATCCTTGTCGAGTGGAATCAGACTGCCATCGAGTATCCGCGAGACATATTGCTTCATCAACTCTTTGAGGAACAGGTCGAGCGCACGCCTGATGCTATTGCCGTCGTCTCCGGATCCCAGCAACTCACCTATCGCGAACTGAACCTTCGCGCGAATCAACTCGCTAACCGCTTACGGAAGCTTGGCGTCGGCCCCGAGATTTTGGTGGCGGTCTGCGCCGAGCGCTCCCTCGAAATGGTCCTCGCCCTCCTGGGCTCGATGAAGGCCGGTGGTGCCTACGTGCCGCTGGACCCAGAATACCCTCGGGACCGTTTGTTAACCATGCTTGAGGACAGCTGTCCTCCGGCGATCTTGACCCAAGCTCATCTGCTCGACCGCCTTCCGCAGGTCAATATTCCGATTATCTGCCTCGATAAAGACCTGGCTTCGATGGAATCTGAGAGCGAGGAAAATCTTTCGGTTGCGATGACCGGAAAAAACCTCGCTTACTGCATCTATACTTCGGGTTCGACTGGTAAGCCGAAGGGCGTCCCCAACCTGCACGAGTCTATCGTGAACCGGCTGATGTGGGGACAAGACACGTACCACTTAACCCCCTCTGATCGAGTTGTGCAAAAAACTCCTTTCAGTTTTGATGTTTCTGTATGGGAGTTCTTCTGGCCTCTGATCACCGGGGCAACGCTAGTGATGGCCCGTCCCGGAGGACACAAAGATCCAGGCTACTTGATAGAACTGATCAAGGATAAGCAGATCACCACTAGTCACTTTGTCCCCTCCATGCTGGCAATTTTCCTCACCGCGGAAGGCGTAGAACAGTGCCGCTCACTTCGGCACGTGTTCACATCAGGAGAGGCTCTGCCGTTTGAGTTGCAGTGCCGTTTTTTTGAACGCCTCCCCATTAAGCTTCATAATCTTTACGGTCCGACAGAAACTGCCGTGGAAGTGACCTATTGGGAATGCAATGCAAATTACGCGAGGGCGGTCGTCCCGATAGGCAAACCGGTGGCCAATACGCAGGCCTACATCCTGGACGCGCATCTGCAACCCGCGCCCATAGGAGTCGCTGGAGAGTTGCACATCGGCGGCGTTCAACTGGCTCGCGGGTATCTAAATCGTCCCGAACTCACAGCAGAGAAGTTCATACCTGATCCGTTCAGTCAGAACGCGGATGCCCGTCTCTACAAGACCGGCGACCTCGCACGGTTTCTTCCCGACGGAAATATCGAGTATCTGGGCAGAATTGATAACCAGGTCAAATTGCGCGGCTTCCGCATTGAATTGGGCGAGATCGAAGCCGTGTTGTGTGAGTGTCCCGGCGTTGGACTGGCTGCAGTCACGGTGAGAGAGGATGTCCCGGGTGACAAGCGGCTCGTCTCCTATCTGGTGCGCATTCCCGGAGCTGATTTCTCCCTGGAAAGCATTAAAGCCCATCTTAGCGAAAAATTGCCGGAGTTCATGGTGCCGTCTCGATTCGTCGTCCTTGACCACATGCCGATGACCACGAGCGGCAAAGTCGATCGGCGGGCTCTGCCCAAGCCGCAAGATCTGCGCGGTGAATCGCGCGAGATCGTGGCCGCCCGCAATGATCTGGAGTCAGCCATTCTTCCGCTCTTTGAGAAAGTCCTCGGCGTTCCCTCGTTGGGCATACAGGATGATTTCTTTGAACTTGGCGGCCATTCTTTGCTGGCGGCCCGGCTCGTTTCTGAAATCAAGCGAGTAACGGGCCGTCAGCTACCGCTCTCAGCCATGCTGCGCGCCTCAACCGTTGAGAACCTGGCACAGGTGATCGCATCGGAAGTCGAGGCCCCAGCCGACTCGGTTGTGATGCCCATTCAGCCCGGATCCGCCGGCAGCATTCCTATTTTTGCGGCGGTGATTCCGGGGGTCGAGACTCTTGGATATGCAGCTTTGGCGCGTCATCTAGGCCCCATGCAATCTTTTTACGCGCTGCAACGAAAGGAGACCATTCCAGGCGCTCCTCCATTTCTCCGTGCCGAGGTCGAAGAACTTGCTCGCGAGTACATTGCGGCGATGCGATCCGTGCAATCGGAAGGTCCATATTTTTTCATCGCAATGTGCGACGATGTCGCGCTCACCGAGGAAATGGTTCTACAGCTGGAGACAGCCGGGTACGACGTCGGATTCTTCGCCATCCTCGATACCTGGGCCGGCCAGAATACGATGGTCCGTTGGAAATGGAAAATCGACTACTACCGAACCAGACTTCATCAAACCATGCAACTGCCCATTTCGGATTGGCCCAAAACTGCGCGTGGAATCTTGGCTCGTAAGTTCAAGACCAGTGTCCAGCTTCCGGCATCGCGGGTAAGGCCCACTTGGGGGCAAATTTATTGGCCTGACCCCGGATTCAAGCCGCCGGTCTTTCGTGCCCCCGTCATCCTGTTTAAGCGGCCCCGGCAGCCATTTTTCTACGTCAAGGATCCAAAGATGGGATGGGGACAACGATCTTTGGCTGGAGTTGAAACGCATGAGATGAAGTTGGATCACGAGAATCTTCTTCGCGAACCTCACATCAAAGCAATCGGCAAAATCCTCGCTGCCCGGTTGCAGATCGCAACAAGATCTCAAAAAGGGGTTGGGCTTCTGTCGAGCGTCCGCCCGCCCGTAGCCCGAAGTTAAGCCTGCCAGTAAACTTCCGATCACAACTCAGTCGACTACCTGTGCGAGGCGTGCCCGTCGGCGCTGGGAAAGGAAATGGCCAATCCCGCTCGCCCAGCTCTCGAACTCGAGATCGGTACGCGCCCCCGTATCAACGACTCGCCGCAGCAGTAACGGATCGCTCGTCGCTGTCGCAAAACCAGTATCGCAGGTAGTAGCGGAAAGAATTTTTTCCTTCGAAAGCCACTCCAGAAACTCAGGCCGATAGGCACCACTGGGATAGCAGAAATGTTGTCGCTCGCCGCCGATCATAGCCGCGATGTGAGCGCGATTGTCGCGAATCTCCTGACGGAACAGCTCTTCCTGAAGTGGCGTCCGGTGGCGATGGGTGTGTAACTGAAAATCGATACCCGCGCTGGCAAGCTCCGCCACTTCCCGCGGGCTCATCAGTTGCAAAATCCTCTTGCGGCGAAGTTCTTCGTAGTTGATTCCCAAATGTCCGGCCAAATTCGCTGCGATCTGGTCCTTCTGTTGTCCGTTCATGTTCTGACCATCCGCCCATTGCACAATGCGGCCGACGGCGCTTTCGCGGCTCTGACTCGAACTGAGAACTACCGAAGTCTCAACTCCGAATTGCTTCAGGTCCACAGATCCCAAATGCCTGCCCTTCCACAACAGATAGGAACAAATCAACGAAAACACCGGACGCTGCAACTCGCTGTAATAGGTGGTGAGATACACCGTCGCCGGAAAACCGTGTTCTTTCAGACGGGGATAAGCCCGCGCATAAAAATCGTAACCGCCGTCGTCAAAAGTTAGCGCCACGCTGCGCTGAGGAAGGTCCTTCCGGTAGAGCCGTTCCAAAGCTTCTCCCAGGGGTAAGACCGAATACTTCCCTCGCTGCAAAATCTCCAAGCGGCGCTCGAACACTTGGGGGCTCATGTAGAGGAGTGGTCTCCACTGGTCTTCATCGTCGAGAGCGATTCCGTGATAGCAGAGGATCAGCAAACGTTGCTGCCGCCATGCGCTTTCTCGGACCAATTTGAACGCTCCACAGCCTTTCAAGGCTGTCAGCGCCACGCGCCGAAGTTGACTTCTCATCGTTGTCTCTTCCGGATTTCTACCTTCGGGCCACGGTTTGCGCTCCGAACTGCCCCGCCACAACTTGTGCGGGCTCTCCATCAATCATGACCCTTTGCCAGAGCTCGAGATTAATGAGGCGCCAAATTTGGTTGCCGTGATCGCGCGTCTTTTGCCGGTGCTCGGCAAAGATTCGCCTTAGAGTTTGCTCCTGGAACAGGTCGCGTTCCATGCTTCGCGGTTCCAGCAGCATCCGCTCCAGATCGTCGAGCTGCGGTCCCGATAGCCAGTAATCCCACGGCGTCGGAAAGCCCATCTTCTGGCGGTACACGATCGACTTCGGAAGCAGGTCCTCTACCGCCTGCTTCAGCACAAACTTTCCCGCCATTCCTGCAATCGAATACTTCGCCGGAATTCGCGCGGTGAACTCCACCAGTTCGTGTTCCAGAAACGGCACGCGGCTCTCCACCGAAGCGGCCATGCTCATCTGGTCCTGCTTCATGAGGAGTTCAATCAGGTAACTGTTAATGTCGGCATATAGCAGCCGGTGCAGCAGATCCCCGTGCGACCGATTCCATGCTTCCATTGAACCCGCATAGGCATCTCCGGCCGCCGATAAAGCGCTCGGCGTCAGCAGATCCGCCTGCTCGGCGGCGGCGAAGGCGGAGAAAAAGTTGTCGTAGTAAAACGAAGGCCAGGAATTCCCCTCCCTCACCAGGAATGTGTGGCTCAATTTGCGGTGCAACGACGCGCTCAAGGGGCTGGCATGAATGACCCTGCGCATTAGCTGCCGCAGTCCGTTCGTTGTGATCGCTCGATAGGCGTTATCCATGCGGGAATTCAACAGTGTCCACGCGTAACGGGTGTAGCCCCCAAGCGTCTCATCGCTTCCCTCCCCGGTAAGCACGACGGTCACGTGCTTCCGCGCCAGTTGTGCCACGAAAAAGAGCGACACACTCGAAGGCCACACCATGGGCTCGTCCTCGTGCCAGATCAAGTGGGGAAGACTCTCAAAAAACTCTTCTCGACTCAACTTAACTTCGTGGTGATCCGATTTGATATGCGCCGCCACTTCTCGCGCATAGCGGAGTTCACTGAATTCTTCTTCGCCGTAGCCCACGGCGAAGGTTTTGATCCGATCTCCTCGAATTCTGGTCGCCAGCGCAGCGACCGCGCTTGAATCCAAGCCGCCGCTAAGGAACATTCCCAGCGGCACATCACTCATCAAATGCGACTCCACCGCGCTCTCCAGCAATTCGCGGTAAGTCTTTACGTAGTACTCGCGAGGCCGGGCATCGCGATCCACTTCCGTTGTCAGATCCCAATACCGTTCAATCCGCGGCTCGCTACGCTCGGAAAGTTCGAGAGTGTGTCCGGGCATGAGCTTCCGAACCCCGGTGAACATGGTTTCCGGCCCGGTGATGTAACCGAAAGCGAGATATTCCGCGAGCTTGGCGCGATTGAATTCCGCACCCACGCCCGGACATGCCAGGATCGCCTTGATCTCAGATCCAAACAGAAAAGCGTTGCCATCCCAGCGATAGTAAAACGGCTTGATCCCTAGCCGATCCCTGGCGGCAAACAACATGCGTTTGCGACGATCCCAGATCGCGAAAGCGAACATGCCCCGCAGATGCTTCACACAATCGCGGCCATATTCCTCGTACAGATGAACGATCGTTTCCGTGTCGCTGCGTGTGCGGTAGTGGTGTCCCTTCGCTTCCAGGCGGATCCTTAGTTCGGCGTGGTTGTAGATCTCGCCGTTGTACACGATCCAGACATCCTGGTTTTCATTGGCTAACGGCTGGTGCCCCATCTTGACGTCAACGATGCTCAACCTCCGCATCGCCAGGCCAACGTTTTCCTCGACGAAGAAGCCTTCATCGTCAGGGCCACGATGCACGATGCGCCGGTTCATGTCCGCCAACACGTCGCCCCTCACGTGCCAGTCACGGTCGGAGAAAAAGATGCCGCAGATTCCACACATATCAGATAGGCTTCATTCCGAGGATGCAGGCGCCTCGTCAGGTTGCAGTGCTTCGGAATTTTCTTGCACCACCGCAGTCGGATCGGAAGAACCCACTGTCCGGATGCCCTCTTTCCAAATCAATTCGGCCCACTCGACCGGCCTTGTACACCGCAACTCAGCCCCGCCCTCCAGACTGGCAAAACTCCCCCCAGAAAAAATCAACTGGTCATTCTCATTAGCCTTCCCTGGTTTTCTCGCCCAGCACACAAACCGGGCATCACTCGACAACCAATCCCCACACCATGTCCTGCCGCCTTCAGCAAAAAAGAAGGAGTACTCTACTCCCTGCCCTGAGTACCTGTAGCCTCGCACGTTCGGTGCGGCCTTCTCCTCAATGCGAACCAGGGTTCTCGGGCATAGCTGCACTTCTTCCAATGTTACAAGTAGAACAGTAAATTCCACTGGCAACTGCGAGTCTACGCTGAAGTTCACGACGCTCATGGGAGCCTTACGGCCGTACGCCGGAGACCACGACTCCCGCCTGACCTCTTCTGCCCAACCGTGCCCCTGCAAGGGGATCAATGCCAACCCTTGGGCGGCGCCTTTCACCCGAAAGACTCCTTCCCCCACCGCTTGCAACTCCTGTCCCAGGTGCCACGATAGATCGAGCCGACGTTTCTCACGCCCTTCCACTACATCGCGCACCAGGTAAATTCCATTTTTCAGCGAAACGATCCAACGACGGTGCACAACCGGCCCTTCCGACCGCTGATAACCGTCGTGTGTGGCGACCAGCAGATCGAAGTTTTGGCCTTGAACCCACTGCTCAACTTTTGAGTGCGCCAACCTCCGCCACGAAAATGGAGTCGCGGGCTCTGCCTGGCTCTCGCCATCGACGCGCAGCGTGTTGTGCATGGCGGTTCCGCGAAACAGATTGCGCTCATTGCCCGGCCCGACATATTCATACGTTCCGGGATCAACCAGCAATGACTGTCCCTGACTCTGCAGGCAAAGGCTGAGCGCGTCCGCATGTCCATGTCCCCCACTCTGCGTTCCCAGCGGACCTGCATCCACCACAAGTTGCGTCGTGTCCCCCGCCGCCAGCAGATAAAGTCCGGCATCCCGAAGAGCGGTAGACTCGGTCGAAACTGCGGTGTTCTCCAATCCATCCCACTGCCGCACTCCCTCTACGCCCAGGAGCCACAAAGTCTCCTCGCGCAAACCTCGCGCGGCAGTCTTGTAGTCTCCGCGATGAAACAGAATGGCGCCCGTTGCAAGTGGATCCAGCAGATGTTCGCAGCGATTTCGGCATGGATCGAACAGGCGACCTCCATCATCGTCTCCGAACCGTGGAGGCGCTCCGCCGCGCCCCAGCAAACACAGCGCCGTAAGCATCTTCTCTAGAGTTTCTTCGAAAGATTCGGGTGTCGGGATTCCGTTGATTCCAGCCAATATCGCGGAATGCAGAAAGAAATCGAGGGCATACACGTGGTAATACGTCGACTGCTCGAAGTGGAATCCATCACTTCGAACCTGGCGGTCTGCTTCCTGCAAGATGATTTTCCAACCCAGCGATTTCCAACGTTCAGCCGCACTCAACTCCGGGCACAGCACTCCAATGAAGAAGAGTCCAACCCCTTCTCCAAGCAAATGCGTGTTCGGAGAAAAGTACGTCGACAGGTATCGCTCGATATGCCGGCCGTGCAAGGCCAAGCCGCGCAGCCACTCGCCGCGGATGTCCGGCACACCACGAGCACCCTGCAGCAGATGGTACATCCAGATCCATGAGAGGCTGCGGAACGCGGCTTCCAGGCTGCTGGCCCAATTAATTCCGACCGGATAGGGATTTTCGTCCTGCCAATGCCGCCACTGCCGCAGAGCCTCATCCGCAAACCGGCGATCGCCTGTGAAACGGTAAGCCTTGGCCAGCGTCACAAGATGCTGATGACGATTTAGTTCCCACGTGATCTTGCTGTCGCCGACCTCCTCATAATCCAGGTAGCGAATTTTGTAGAAGGCCTTTCGCGGAGCTCTTTTGCCATGAACCGCGTCGAGGTGCCAGTCGATCGGCCGGCCATAGTCGACACCCGTATATCCGAGGAGATCGAAACGATGTTGGCAAATCTGATCCGCCCGCTGGACGATTTCCTCAGCCTCCGGAAGCCGCTGACGCAATAGTTCGGCAATTGACGCCACAGAATCTTGCGTGAAGAAAAAGTTCCCCGTCTTGTTCTGTTCTCGCGTTTGCAAGCCGCGAGCAAAATCGTAGCCAACCCACGCCAGTGCCGCGTCTTGCCGCTTGCAAGCCTCTTGCCTCAAGCGGTCCAGAAATTCCGCGCGGTCCATCCGCCCCAGCCGCTGGCCGATCTGTCTCCATCTGCTAAACCTCATGAGCTCTGACCAATTCACCCGTTGTTCTACATCTTAACGATTCTTCCCGCCCGGAAGTGCATTGGCCTTTTGGAATGTACCTTCATGACCGTCTAGTACCTGATCCCACGTTATCTAACCGATTTCCATTGTGCTCTTTAGAGTTTCCTCAGGACTCGAACGATAGTCCCCCCACTCCGTTCCGAGGATGGTCATTAATGCGCTGTGACGCCAAGTACCCAGGAGTCGCAACCGGCTCTTCTGTCAGAGCATTTTCACGACTTACCTTTCTCGTCCTGCCACTTTCTATCGCCGTTCTAAGCATTGCTTGTGGCACAGCCCCTCAGCCGCCGGCTCATGGTGGAATCGTCGTTTCTCCTAATAGCACGTCAATCGTCTCGCAAGGAGTCCAGCAATTCGCTGCGACTCTCACCGGAACCCCCAATACCGGTATCAACTGGACCACAACAGCTGGAACCATTTCCAGCGATGGCAGCTTCACCGCCCCTAGAGTGACCAGCAACACACCGGTAACGATCACCGCGACCAGTACCACCACCGGCCTGAACGCGACGGCAAATGTGGTCGTCACCCCGATTCCTGCTCTGTCCATCGCAACCTCCACCTTGACCGAGGCAAGCACAGGAGTTCCTTACAGTGCGTCTCTCTCCGCTGCCGGCGGCACGTCGCCATACCGGTGGACCGTTGCTTCCGGAGCTTTACCTTCAGGAATTCAGTTGCAGAGTTCCAGCGGAACTCTCGCCGGAACCACTCTTTCAAGCGGCTCGTTCCCCTTCACCGCGAAAGTCACCGACTCGACCGGCGCCAGTTCCACGCATGCCTTCAATCTCCCTGTTTCTTCAAACCCGGTGAGCGGCTATGACGGTCCGGCGGAATTGCCTCTGGTTTATATCCAGACGGCGATGGCCAATACCCCCGCCCCAGGCACCACCATCACTGTGAATGCCGGTGGCGATCTTCAATCCGCGCTTAACAGTGCCAATTGTGGGGACACGATCGCCTTGCAGGCGGGAGCAACCTTCACCGGTGCCTTCACCTTTCCCGCCAAGGCCTGCGATGACAATCATTGGATCATCGTCCGCACTGGCGCCAGCGATTCCTTACTGCCAGCCGAAGGCAATCGCCTCACCCCATGCTATGCAGGCGTGGCTTCTCTACCCGGACGACCGGCATTCAACTGCAGTTCCACCGCCAATGTCCTGGCGAAATTAGTGATGTCAGAGTCCGGTTCCGGTCCCATCGTTTTTGCCAGCGGTGCGAATCACTATCGCATTATTGGCTTGGAGATCACTCGCACCGCCGGCTCCGGCATCATATACGCGCTCGCCTCCACCGCAACCAACGGAACCTCGAACAATCTCATTCTCGATCGCGTGTGGATGCACGGTACGGCGCAGGACGACACCAAGAAGGGGATTGAACTGCAAGGATCTTCCTACGTCAGCCTTATCGACTCCTTCGCCACCGATATGCATTGCGTTTCCGTCACCGGCGCCTGCACCGATGCAAGCGTCATTGGCGGAGGAGTGGGCAACCCGGTTGGACCATTCAAGATTGTTGACAATTTCCTCGAAGCCTCGGGAGAAAACATTCTCTTCGGCGGCGCTCAGAGCACGACTACGCCCGTCGATATCGAGATTCGCCTGAACCATTTTTTTAAACCTATGACCTGGCTGAAGGGTCAGCCAGGCTATATCGGTGGCGCTAACGGGAATCCATTTGTCGTTAAGAATCTCCTCGAACTAAAGAATGCGCAACGCGTTCTCGTCGAGGCGAACGTCATGGAGGATAACTGGGGCGGTTTCTCGCAGAATGGATACGGAATCTTGCTGACGGCGAAAAATCAGTCTGGCGCGGGTGACACGAACCTTTGCCCGATTTGTCTCGTCACCGATGTCACCATCCGTTACAACACCATGAGTCACGTGGGCGCGGGACTGCAGATCGCGAATGTGCTCTCCGATAATCTCGGCGGCGCTCTCGACGGCCAACGGTTCAGCATTCACGATCTGATCATCGACGACATCGATCCAGTGACGTTCGACGGATCTGGACGTCTCGCCGAAATCATGACAGTCCCCGGCACTGCTCTCTTGCAAAATGTCTGGCTCAACCACATCACAGCTTTTCCCTCAGGTCTGATGACCGTCGGCGATACGACCGGCACCAAAATTCCAAACTTCCTTTTTAACAACAGCATCGTCAACGCCGGCACTTATCCGGTTTGGTCCACTGGCGGCGGTACCGCCAATTGTGCTTACTATGACAAGCCGTTGACGACTTTCACAGGGTGCTTCAGCCCATTCGCATTCACCAACAACGCTATCATCGCCACTCCGAGCGGATATCCATCGACCCTTTGGCCCGCCGGTAATTTCTTCCCCGCAAATGCCAACGCAGTCCAGTTCGTGAATTACAACAATGGCAACGGCGGCGATTACCATCTGCAACCATCGAGTCCGTACAAAAACGCAGGTACGGATGGCAAAGACCTGGGTGCGGATATCGACACGATCCTTTCGGAAATCGCAGGCGTTTACTAATCAGACAGCCGCATTCGCTCACATCCCAAGTCCTCTCTTACCCGAGGGAGTCTGGACAGATTCCCCCGGGCTGTGCCACTGTAAATCTCTCCCGATGGGTAAACCTGGCGTGGTCTTCCTCATGTATCACGAGCTTGCGGCTCCCGGACGCGCGTTGGCCCAGTCCGCATCGGGCTACGTTCGCTACGTTGTCGACTCCTCAAGTTTCAGAGCACAGATGGAGCTGCTGCAGAAGGAAGGGTGGCAAGGCGTGAGCGTGGGCGAGGCTACCCGCTCGTTTTCAGACAAAACGGTAGCCATCACCTTCGACGACGGATCCGAAACCGATATCCTTTACGCGGCTCCAATCCTCCACGAGCTGGGTTTCGGCGCCACTTTCTACATCACCAGCGGCTGGTCCGGACGGCCCGGATACCTTGCCGCGCCGCAGCTGCGCGAACTGAGCGATCTCGGCTTTGAGATTGGATCCCATTCAATGAACCATTTGTACCTTACGGATCTCGATGATTCCGGCCTGCAGCGGGAAATCGGCGATTCGAAGGCTTCTTTAGAACGCGTCGTAGGCAAACCCGTCGAACATTTTTCCTGCCCAGGAGGGCGCTACAACACGCAGGTCGCTCAAATTGCGCGTAACCACGGATATCGCACCGTCGCCACCAGTGGGACGAAGGCTAACACTCCTTCCACGGATTTGTTTGCCCTGGGGCGCGTCGCTGTCATGCGATCAACTTCCCTTGCACAATTTCGCGGCCTATCCCAAGGTCGCGGACTTTGGCGTTCGCACCTGGGTGTCGGCATCCGGCGTGCAGTCATGAACCTTATTGGCAACTCAACCTATGATCGTCTGAGAGAACAATTGCTTCGACGTTCTTCCAAATAAAAACTGTCCACCATCGGAGCCATTTTCCTCACCGGACGCCGGTTCTAGGTCGCTGACCCAAGACCCGCAGCGAACACTAAGTGTTATATTAGCTTCAACGATTTGCCTGCCTTAAGACCGTATGGGTACTTACTCATCAACGCCCTGAACTCTGCGGAGGTTTGAGTCCCTTGTTTCGTTCGGCATTGTTTCATCTGATATTGTTCGCATGTTTAATCGATTTCCTTCCCGGCTCGAATCCCACGCCATCCAATTTATTTGACGGGCCGGCTGAGTTGCCTCGCGTTCTTGTCAAGAGTTCCTTGGCCGACACCCCCGCTCCCGGACGTGTGTTCGTGGTTGCAGAAGGTGGGAATCTGCAAGAGGCGATCAATCAGGCCTCTTGCGGGGAAACGCTCAAACTTCAGGCTGGCGCTGTCTTTCAAGGGCTCTTCTGGCTTCCCGCCAAATCTTGCGATGACTCCCACTGGATCATCGTGCGTACAAACGCTCCTGACGACGCCCTGCCCGCTGAGGGTTCTCGGCTCACGCCGTGTTACGCGGGCATCACTTCCCTTCCTGGCCGGCCAGATTTCCATTGCTCGTCCGCGGCCGACGTTTTGGCGCGTATCGAATTTGCCGGCAAGGGAGGATCGGGTCCGCTCTTGTTTCTGCAAGGAGCCAATCACTATCGTTTCCTGGGTCTGGAAATAACACGCGCTGACTCGGATGCCCCGGTTTCCGCCCTGGCTCAAACCCAGGAAGGTGCCACAGCCGATCACATAATCTTCGATCGCGTGTGGATGCATGGAAGGGCGCAGGCCGACACTCGGCGGGGGATGGATCTTTCGGGTATGACCTATGCGGCAGTGGTGGATTCGTTCTTTACCGACTTTCACTGTGCCGCTATCACCGGATCCTGTTCCGATTCTCAAACCATATCGTCGGGCGGCGGCGATTCCCCGGAAGGACCCTTCAAGATCGTCAACAATTTCCTCGAGGCTGCCGGTGAAAATTTAATGTTTGGAGGCCGTCCCGCCAAAACTACCCCAACTGATATCGAGATTCGCCGCAATCATCTCTTCAAACCGATGATCTGGATGCAAGGACAGCCCGGTTTCGTCGGTGGCGTCTCCGGACATCCGTTTGTGGTCAAGAATCATTTCGAGATGAAAAATGCGCTGCGCGTGCTCTTCGAAGACAATCTGCTCGAGAACAACTGGGGCGGGTTCACGCAGGCCGGCTTCTCGATTGTTCTTTCCCCCAAAAGTCAACAAAATGGCTGCCCGATTTGCCGGGTCAGCGACATCACTATTCGCGATGTCAAGATCAGTAATGTAGGTAGCGTCTTTCAGATTGCGAATGCTCCGTCCGATGCCGGAGGCTCTAGCTCTGCAGGAGAACGTTACAGCATCCACGACGTCCTCGTCGAAGGCGTTCATGGCAAGGATTATCGGAGTTTCGGGCTCTTCGCTCTGGTCATGTCTATCGCTCCGCCTCTCCGTGACGTTCGCATCGAGCACGTCACCGCATTTGTTCCGCGCTTCATCATCTCGATTCTTAATCCGGGGCCGAAGATCGCGAACTTTACCCTGGAAAATAACCTGCTCGGTTCCGACATGATTCCTGAGATCGGCTCCGCTGGGGGCGGCCCGCGCAATTGCGCTTTCCAGCCGGAACGCCAGACTCCTGCCGGTGTCTTCAGCAGTTGCTTCGAGAACTCGACTTTCTCCCATAATCTGGTGGTGGGAGGAAGTGTCTGGCCGAAAGAAAACAAGATGGTGAAGGATCAGGCGGCTGCTGGAATTCGCGATCCGCACCGATCTTCTGGCGGGTCGTATCTTTGCAGGCAGAAAGAAGAGGGCTGCAAAAAGGCTTCTCCGGCGATTGGCGCCGCGACCGACGGCAAGAACATTGGAGCCGATGTTGACGCCATCGAAAAGGCACTCTCGGGAGTGCAGTAAGTCCCGGCGAACGCCTAAGCCGTCTTTGCCAGCATCGCAGGTTCATTCAGTTCTAGAATCGCTCTTCCACTACTCGCATCGGAACTTCCACTATTTCAGACCTGCTGTCTTCTGCACTTTCAATCCTCTGTTTTCGTCGCAGGTTCCTTCCTCTCTGCCAGAAGCCATCCCAGAAACCGTTGTTTCTGCTCGAACGCTTTCTTGGCCCCGTCGCGCAGCCTGGAAACAACCTGATACCGCGACTTGGTGAACCATGGCACCGAGTGTGCCACGCACCCATACTTTTCTTTGTAGGTTCCGCCGCCGCCCCAGTCGTACACTTCCACCCCCCGTCGCTTCCAATACCGCATTACGTACCATTGAATCGCTTCGTTGGGCCGCACATTTTGACTGTGCCGGAAACTCGCATTGCCCCAGAATTCCGCAATCTTGTTAAACCCAGGGAAAATTCCGCTGGCGATGCATCTCCCCTCCGCATCGCGGGCCCGCACCAGCAGAACACGCCCGGTCGGTTCCAGATGCTTAATCAGCGAACGAACCCGGTCGATATCGTAACTGGGCACCAGCCCCTGCTTGGCAAACACGTCCTTCAGTTGTGTGTAATATTCTTCAGCAAAGTCCAAATCGTGCGCTTCTTCGATCGTCACCCCCGACTTCTCGGCCTTGCGGACGCAGCGCCGGCAAGCGCTGTCCATTGCGTTGAAGATCTCTTCCTCCGACTTCGTTAAATCTGTCCGGTAGCTCGCGTACGAGTCGCAGTAGAAACCAAGATCCTGTCCATCGTCCACGGTGAAGTGCGGATCGGAAATCTCCATGTGCAAACACTTCAAGCTGTCCCACACTGCGAGTTCCAAAGCTTGCAGCGCAGATCTGCGCGATGCCCCATTGCGCAGATTGAATCCCATGTAAGGCGTCGTCCAGCCGGGAAACGAACTCCCCAGCACCTTCACTCCAAACCGGCTGAAGGTGAGTCCCGTAAAATAACCCACAACTTCGCCGCCATCGTGCATCTCGGCGAGCACCGGCGTCGCCTTCTGGCACTCGCTCACAAAGCGTACCCATTCCCGCGTTTGAAATACCGTTCGATCCTCGAATCCGTCCAAATGCTTCCAATCCGCGGACCCAAAGTCGACAAACTTGCACTTCATTCCTGCTTCTCCCGTTTTGTTGCTTTACGGCCGGACTCACTACTTGTCAATGAGAATTGCAGAGTAGTCGATCATCAGTCGGGACAATGGCGTGTGAATCTTCGCCCACTGCTTGCACTCGTAGTATGTGGAGTAGATCGCCCTTTTTCTCGCTTTCGCGAAAAAATGGTTCGATTCGGATTTTCTCGATACTGCATAACCGAGTTCTTCCATGTACTCGCCAACCAGCATTTCAAAGCGCAGCAACTGGTCCGGTGGAAACTTTTCTCTCCACCGTCCTACCGGGGTGAATCGCCCCTCCTTCAGATCTTCCTTGAACGATGTCAGCGGTTTCTTCACCGAACCAATGCCGTCCCGCTGGATGCGCTCATAATCCAAATCCTCCTGCAGAAACGCTCCGAGCGTCCCCAAAGTCTCACGGGGTCGCTCCACCAAGTCTTCGTAGCGCACCTCTACATATTGCGGCGCAAGCATCGCGCCCAGCTTTCTCCCTTTCTTTACGATCCATTCCCAATAAAGCCCCGCGGCCAGCAGGCTCTTTTTTTATCCCACGGCAAAGGGCGGCTCCAGGCGCGCTTGTCGAGCGACAATGCCACATCGCGCGGGTCGCGGATGATGTGCACAAACTGCGCCTTCGGAAAATCTCTTTGAATGCGAACCATGTGCGGAACATTCGTCGGGGTCGAATCAATCCACCGGTCGACCCCCTGCTTGCGTGCGACTTCTTCCATGATGATGCGCAGAAAATCGCCGGCTCCGTGGCAGTCCGCCAGTATTTTTGTCTCGATGTCCCCAGCATCGAGACTCGACACTGCGAAACCCTTGCTCCGCAGCCATTCCTGGATCGCGGCTTTCCGGTGATTCAAAACGCCCAGGTCACCGTAAATCGGCTCCAGCACGTCGTACACGTTCATCTGGGTGTGGAATTCGGCAAAGCCGCCGGCGGAAAGCAGCAGATGATACAGAAAACTCGTTCCCGAGCGGGGACACCCGACAATAAAGACCGGAGCTTTCATCCCGGGATTACCAACTGATGCCTTCATAGGCAGAAACGCTCCTCCGACGGCGCGCCCTCTCGAGATTCCCCGTTCGGCGATTTTTTCACCGCCTCTCAGCATCAGTCAGCAATGCGTCCCCTGTGGGCCATCAGAGGCCTCATTCTCCAGTAAAATGCGCCCCAACTTCACTCTCCGGCCCAGCGGAGTGTGCGCTTTTAACCACCATTTGGTTTGAAACATCGTGAAATATATTGCCCGCATTCGCAGAGCATCGAAGCCGGAAGCTCGTTTCTTCGCTGCCAGCGGATATCCCAGTTCCTCCAACCGATCTCCCACCAGGGCTTCGAAGCTCGCTGCCTCCTCCGCAGTCATCTTGCTCTTCCAGCGCCCCACGGGTTCAAAGCTTCCCTCCTCGATGCCAAAAGAGGAGTTGGGCTTGCTCACCGATCCGATCCCCGCGCATTGAATCCGGTCATAATCCAGATCGTGATCGATAAACCTAGTTAGGCCCGACAATGTCTCTCTTGGGTGTGTCACCAAATCTTCAAAACGCACTTCCTGGTAGTCGCCGCCCAGGTGCTTCCCGGCCTCTCTACCCCGGCCCACCATCCAGTGCCAGTACAAGCCTGCGACATCCACCTGCCGCCCTCGATCCCAACGCAAAGGATAGGCCCACCCTTGCTTCGAGTACGACAGTGCGACGTCCCGTCCATCGCGAATGATGTGGATAAACAATGCATCCGGAATCTGGCGTTTGATCTCCTGCATGCAAAGAAGATGCTCGGGTGTGCAATCGCCCCAGCGGCTGACTTTCTGGCTGCGTGCGACTTCTCCCATCACGATGCGCAGGAAATCTCCACCCCCGTGACACTCTTCCAGAATTCGACGCGTGACCCCGGCTCCGTCTAACCCCGACACCCGAAACAGCGTGCTGTGCAACCATGCATCCATCAGCGCTTTCCGATCGGAAACCGAACGCATCCCCCCGAAGCGAGGAACCAAAAGATTGAAGACGTTCGACTCCGACCGGTAGACTGCAAATCCGCCCGCCGATAGCAGCATGTGATACAGAACTGTTGTGCCCGACCGCGGACAGCCCACCACAAATACTGGCGCGTTCTCGCGGCGCACTGGTCCCGTGCGGCTCATCTCATGTGATTTCTCCGTCTGCGAGATCATTCGCGCGCTGATTCCTTTCCCGCTTCTGCGATGGGAGCCAGCGTTCGTTCCATATGCCCTGGCCGCGACACCAGTCCGGCATACATTCTCACCCATTGTTCCCGAACCGCCGGCCATCGGTACCGCTCCGACTCTTCCAATGCATTCTGCGCCAAACGCGCGGCCAGTTCGGGTTCTCTCAACACTCGAAGGATATTTCGCGCCAGACCATGGGCGTCTCCAGGCGGTGAGAGCATCCCCGTGCGTTCGTGCGAAACGACGTACTTCATGCCCTCCGGTTCCGTGGTCACGACCGGAGTCCCGGCCGCAAATGCCTCCAATATAGAAATCGGCATGTTATCCAGGTTCGAAGCGTTCACGAAAATATCTGCCTGATCGTAGGCATTTCCGATTTCCCCACGCGACTTCACTCCCGCAAAATTCACATTCGGTAAACGCAACACCCGGACCAGATCGCGGATACTCCCTTCCAGCGCTCCACCGCCGACCAAATCAAGTTGGGCCTCCGGATACGACTTTTGAACCTCTGCGAATGCCTGCACAACAATATCGATTCCGTAGTAGGGATGGAATCCTCGAGTACACACCAAATGCGGCCGCAACGGGCGGCGCACCCGGTAATGAAACTGCGAGAGGTCGATGATGTTTGGAATAACCTCGGCCTCTAATCCATACTCTCGAAAAACCTCCACCAGAAATCCGGATGGAACCACGAGCCTGTCTGCTTTCTTCAACACGTGTCGCGCGATCCTCGATCTCCGCAGGTGATCCCGCGCCTCTCCACTCCGGTAGTTGACCAACGTCTTCTTCCCACGCATCCGGGCTGCGAGCCATGCGGGAAGCGGAGCCAGCAAGAACGATGTGTACGAAGCAGAAAAAATGTGCGTTACCTCCGCGTCTTTCAACCCTCGCCACACTTTCCACGCATAGAGTGGCTCGCGCAAACACGTCCGAAAGAAAGGTATGCGTTCCGCCCATCGCAATCCGAAAGGAAGCCGCGGGTCAACAGCGACGAACTCTGCCGTAACATTCGTATCTTCTTTCCAGTTCCTCATCAGCAGGTCGGCCTGCACCGCCTGTCCTCCGACGTAGCGCAGAGAAGGAGCAACCAGGGCCACTCGGACCGTGGAGTCCGTTGCGGACCGCGAGGGCACTTGACGTCGTGATTCAGCGCACCCACGCCGCCCCAAAACATCGCTGTACAATTCCTCATACTGCCGGCAGATCTGCTTGACGCTGAAATTCGCTCTTACAAACGCGCGCGCCTCTCGCGCCATCTTTGAAGTCCCGGCCGCATCCTCCAGCAAGCGCGTCACACCCTCCGCAAGCGCTCGTTCATCGTTCGGAGGGACAAGTGCAGCGCGCCCAAGGGCACCAAGCTCGGTGTTTCCTCCAACGGCTGTCGCTACCACCGGAATTCCTGCAGCCATCGATTCCAGCATCACATTCGATAAACTCTCCGAGGCTGATGGCACCACCGAAACGTCGAGCGAAGCCAGCACTGACGGTATATCGCCGCGATCTCCCAGAAACTGAACCCTCGCCTGCAATCCGAGCTCTACCACTACCCTTTCAAGTTCGCCGCGCAGCGGACCATCCCCCGCTAGCACGAAATTCACGTTGGGGAATCTCTCGCTTAATAGCTTCGCCGCCTGCAAAAATCCGCGGTGATTCTTGTACCCGGCGTTCATTCTCCCGATCATGCCGACTAGCGCAACGCCACCTTTCCGTGCAACCGCCGGAGCGAAGTCTGCAAAGGCTTCTGTGGGCAAGGCATTGCCGATCACAACTACTTTGCGCTTCGGCAAGCCTGCCTGAACAAGCCGATCCGCAGACGCGTTCGAATTGCACACGACGCGGTCGCACATCCGGAACATTGCAACCTGAGCGCGAAACTGGGCCGGTATGAGCAGATCGCCCAGTTGACGGTGGCTGCCAATCACGGCCGGAATGCCTGCTAACTTCGCTGCGGGAATCAACGTGAGGTTGGCATAAAAATCGAAAGCATGCGCTACTCCGACACCGATTTTCCGCAGATGACGCTGCAGACGCCAGCGGCTTTTCATCGACTGCAATCCGTAGAGACTGCCTCCCAGGCGAAACTCCGCGAGGTCGTCCAGTCCATCGGCGAACCTGCCCTGATTGCGCACGCATCCCAGATATACGGGAACTCTGTCTGCTCGGAGGGCTCGCGCCATTTCTACAAACTGCCGTTCGGTGCCGCCCGTTTCTAAACTATTGACCATCAGAAAAACTGGCTCGGAAAACACTGGGGGCGCAATCGATTCGGGACGTGCGAGTGCGGACTCCGTAGCCGCCCCCGTCCTGTCGTCGGTGAGCGAACTCATGGCAGGGTCTCGACCGTCGGTGTTACGCGGTAAGGTTCGTGGTTATTGTCAGTCGCCCGAATTCTTTCCAGGTAGTTTCGATGCCACAATTCGAACATCAGTAGCCGCCAGATCCTGCCCGAATGATCGCGGCGTCCGCGGAAATGCTCCTCCATCAACTGCCGCACGCCGCGAGGCTCAAAGTACCCGCGCTGCAAGGTGCGCGAATCGAGCAGCACTGCCGTGATCAACTCCTTAAGCTCGTGCCTCATCCAATGCTGCAACGGCACCGCGAAGCCCTGTTTCCGCCGGTACAGCACTTCTCGCGGCACGCCAACCCGCTCCGCAAGCTTGCGGAGAATATATTTCTGCTTCCCTTCGCGGATTTTCCATTCTGCCGGTAGTCCCGTGGCCCATTCCACAAATACGTGATCGAGAATCGGAACGCGCACTTCCAGCGAAGTCGCCATGCTCATGCGATCCACCTTCGTCAGAATGTCTGCGACCATGTAAGTCTTGGTGTCCACGTAAAGCATCTTGCTGACTGGATCCTCCGCTGGCGCACGCTCAAAATACCGGTACATCACGTCCTGCGGATTTCTCTCCTGCAGCACAGCCCGGAATTCATCTGAGAGCAGCGGCATTTCCCTCTCAAACGCCGGCACAAACGAAATTCCATCTACATAACGTTCCTGCCAGGGAAGCGAGACGTTGTAGGAAAACTTGGTTTTCCGCAATTTCCCAGGCAACCGGGGATAAACTCCCTCCCGATAAAAACGGCGCGCCCAGTTCGGAATTCGCTCGAAAACTTTCCGTCGCAGATGGATTCCATAACGGTTGTATCCCGCGAATACCTCATCTCCGCCATCGCCCGATAACGCCACCGTCAGATGTTCTCTTGCCATGCGCGACACATAATAGGTCGGCAACATCGACGAATCCCCGAACGGTTCCTCCAGAGAACTCGTCAGCCTTTTAACGGTTTCCAGTACGTCCGGTTCGACGATGAGTTCGTGATGATTGGTGCCGAACTTCTCAGCGACCATGCGCGCGTAGGGAGCCTCGTTGAAATCCTGATCTCGAAACCCAATCGCAAACGTTTTGACTGGCTTGGAACTAGCTCTCGCCATCAGCGCCACGACCGTCGAGGAATCCGTTCCCCCGCTCAGCAGAGCGCCCAGCGGAACGTCCGAAATCAGCCGGATACGCACCGCCTCAGCCAGCCGGTGTTCCATTTCCTCGAGACATTCTTCCTCGCTCCGCACCGATTTTGTCCCGTACTGCGGCAGATCCCAATATTGACGTACATCGATCTTACCGTTTTCGAATTCCAGCAGATGTCCCGGCGGCAGTTTCTGAATCGCAGTAAACGCGGTAAGAGGATCGGGAATGTATCCGAAGTACAGATATTGCATCAAAGCTTCGTTATCGACGCTTGCCATGTCCGGAGCAACAGTCAGAATTGCCTTGATCTCCGACCCGAATAGCAGCCGCTCGCCTTGCCGCGCGTAATGCAACGGTTTTTTCCCCAGCCGGTCGCGCGCTAACAAAAGCTTTTTGCGTCGTTCATCGTAGAGCGCAAACGCAAACATTCCGCGCAGCTTGCTCGCGCAATCTGCTCCCATCTCTTCGTATAAATGGACTATCACTTCCGTATCGCTGCGCGTATAGAAGCTGTGCCCGCGCTTCTGCAAACCTTCGCGGAGTTCAGGAAAGTTGTAGATTTCGCCGTTAAATACGATCCATGCAGACCGGTCTTCGTTAAACACCGGCTGGTGTCCACCGGGCAGATCGATGATGCTGAGGCGTCGCATCCCCAGGCCCGTCCCGTTCTTGACGAAAAGGCCTTCATCGTCCGGGCCCCGATGCACTAGGGTCTGGCACATCCGGTGGATCTCTCGGGCGTCGATCTCATCCCCGGTGGCCGCGCTCACGATGCCCGCTATTCCACACATACCTTATCCCTTTGATCGTCGTAAAGAGCCGCAACCCCAAAGCTTGGAAGAAATCACATTCCCGGCTTCACAAACTATCCGCTTGCCACAAACTCACAGCGGCCAGCCTTCTACGAGACGGTGACGATTTGAACCAGAGCAGCCGGACACACAAGCGCGGCAAATCACTGAACCAGCATAACTGCACTGGGTTTCCGCCTGTCGCTGCGAAAATCTCCAAATTCGCGGTGCAGTTTTCCCTGCTCCCGCTCCTCTGGCGCGCGCTCTTGTTCATCCACGGTTGCTGCCAACGCAGATGTATATGCGACGGCGAAGTAGGGAAAGAACTGATAAGCCTCCGGTGCGAACACCGCCCCCACTACGAAGCCGATCAGTGAACTGTGGATCGCTCCCACCAGCAAGGCCGTGTGCTCATCCAGATCTTTTCTGCGCCGCAGTTTTCTAAGATTGCTGAACCCGCGTCCAAAAAATAGCAAATACAAAATCAGCGAGGGAATTCCGCCCTCTACCGCGATCTGCAGGTACGTCATGTGCACATCGCGCCACACCAGCGAATAAGTTTCGAAATTTCGAACTCCGATACCCAGGATGGGGTAGTGTTCGATACCTTCGACAGCGCGCTTCATTAGGTAGGTGCGCTGCTCGTACGAGTCGTACGCCTTCGCCTCTTCCTGCGTACTGACCTCGCTGGAAATCGCTCCCATGCGTCTAATCAACGGTCCCCCAGCCACGATCAGTAACAAAATCACCGTAAATATGGATCCCACGATCAAAGCGACGCGCCGGCCTTTCACGCCAAAGTGCCACAGGCATACCGACCCGGAAATCACCAGCATCACAAATCCGCCCCGCGACGCCGTCAAGAACAGCGTGAGGGCCATAATGAGAATTCCGGCCAGCCAGGACACCTTGGCCGCCATGCTTTTTGAAGTCAGCAAGAACGCCAGACAGAACGGCAGAGTAATCACGACGGCGAAAGCCAGATCGTTCGGATTCGAGTAAATACCACCAATCACACCTTCCAGCCGGGCTCGCGAGTGCCCCTTTATGACCGACACCACGCTGATAAGCAATACCGAAGCCGTCTGGATGTAGATAATCCGTCGCAGTCTCCCAAAATTCGTGACCAGCAGGAATGTCAGGATCCATGCGACATATACCTTCGCGAAATCGAGCGTGCGGCTGAGAGCTCCGCCGCGCCAAACGGGTGACAACAGCGCCGACAGAATCAGCACCCCGATCATGCCCAGCAAATAGAACGACTCCCGCGGCAAATCCTTGAATTTCCGCTGCGTTCGGCCCAGGCTGGCCAGTAAGCCTAGAAATGCAAACACGCCCGTGATCTTGGCCAGAGGGATGTAGGTCAAGCCAGGAATCCAATCTTCCGGTCGAGCGCAATAGACGATGTAGAACGCACTGAGCCAGAAGAAAGCTCCGCTGAGCGAGTTTTGCATCTGCGCTTTAGGTGCGCTTTCCCAGATGCCTCGTCTCGTATGTATGGATCCCTCACTCATACTGTTGGCCCGTCCACGGGTTGCGCCGCGGGCGTAGCGAACCGTTGCGCCGGCCACCGCGTCTCCAGTCCTGAAATTTTTTCCAGTAGAGTCTCGAATTTTTCCCCGACGGCGGGCCAGTCATATCCTGACGCCAGTTCGGCCGCGGATCGTTCATAGCTCTTCCTGAGTTCGCGGTCTTTCAGCAGCTTCACCGTCCAATCGGCAACCGCCTGAGGCGAATCCGCCAGAACGATGTCGCGGCCGTGATGAACGTCCAGCCCCTCGGCTCCGACGGAGGTCGAAACTACAGCCTTGCCCGCTGCCATGGCTTCGTAGATCTTCAGCCGTGTTCCTCCTCCAATTCGCAGGGGAACCACCACTACTGCCGCCTCCCGCAAGTGCTCGATCACGCTCGGCACTCGCCCGGTCACCTCTACAGAACCACCGGTAAAACGCATTACTCGTCGATCGGGGTTTCGCCCCACGATGCGGAATCGTGCTTCCGGAAGCTCTGTCAGCACTGAAGGCCAAATCTCCTGGCAGAAATATTCCACCGCATCGATGTTGGGCTCCCAATCCATCGCGCCGGTAAACAAAACGAGAGATTGCTCCTCTGGCGTGGGCTGATTTGCAGCAACCGGCTGATAGTTACGCAAATCGACGCCGGTCGGAACCACGCTGATCCGGGAGGCGTCCATCCAGGCGCTCATCAACTGCCGGTCGTGCTCGGATACGGCAATTACGTGCTGAAACTTTTGCACCATCGATTTTTCATAATCGAGCATCTTTCGAAATTCGACGGAATAGATCGACCGTTTGACCACATTCTTTTCCGTCTCAGCGTAGCGCCGCCAGATTTCGCTTTCCACATTGTGCTGGAACAGCACCGTAGGAGTCGGCGAAGACGGAGGAAAATTGATGACTGCATCGAGAAAATCACATATCGCTACATCGAAATGTTGCTGGCTGAGCAACTCATGCAATTTCTTCTGCACTAGGGGAGACTTGAACCGGCTCACGGCATACGGAACGGGGTCGGCAACCCTTAAAACGTAATCGAGCGCGCGAGCTCCAACGGACTGGCTTTTCCCGGTGCAAACCGAACAGGCACCAGAAAACTCTTCGCCAAGCCGTGCTTCATATTCTGTGTCGGGTGCTCCGTCATAGTAAGAGAAAAAAGACAATTCATGGCGCGAAGCGAGATGGCGCGCAATGTGGTACGAACGAATGTCGCCTCCGCTGTGCAGCGGCAACAACTTATTCGCCTTGACCCAGAGAATTTTCACCGGGCCCAGACCTCTTTGCGGCGGGTTACGAAATTGCCAAAAGCAACTACAGCCGCGCTATTCAGCACCATGAAGGTCAAAGCTACGTTCGCGACACGATTTAGCGCACTATTCTGCCGGTTGAAAAGTGCAAGGAGGCCCAGGGCATAAAACGCCAGTTGAAGCACGAATACAACCCGATACAAAGGTTGCGAAATCGAGGCGGATGCAATGAGCAAAAGAACCAGCGCAAATGGCACGAACAAGCGCAAAAGCTTATGGCTGACAAAACGCATGCGCAACGGATTTTCAGACGAGAGCACCCAGGGCGCAATCTGCAGCAACTGATAATTTCCAGTGAGGGTGCGCACCTTTCGCGCGAACTCTCTTTTTCCACCGAGGTCCGGAACATCCCATGCCAACGCTCTGCCGTCGAATATCACTCGTTTTCCTTGGCGTGCGACCTGCAGTGGCAGCAACACATCGTCGAGAATCGTTTCCGATGGAATCGCCGACAGCAGCGGCACACGCGCAGCATACAGAGCGCCCGTCGCACCCACAACCGATCCTGATGTGCTCTCCAGTTCCCGGATCATCTTTTCCATCCGCCAGTAAACTCCCATCCCTTTTTCGGTCTCGCCGGACGTTCGATCCCCCAGCATCAACTGGCCGCTCGCGCACCCGACCGTTGTATCGGCGAAGTCTTCGACCAGGAAGCGGACAGCGTCCGGGTCGATCTCCTGCCTCGCATCGAGAAACAAGGCGATTTCTCCCGTGGCATGCGAGAGCAACTGGCTCAACCAGTATGCTTTGCCTTTTTGATCGGATGAAAGCAGCACCCGGAAACGCTTGTCCTTCGCGGCATCCGAAAGAACTTCTGCCGTTTTATCGGTTGAACCATCCGAGGCTAAGAGAAACTCCATGCGCTCCGGGGGATAATTCAATTGCCCCAAGTTCCGGAGTTTCCGGGGTAAATTGTTTTCTTCATTCCTGACGACCATGACAATCGAGACCAGGGGCTGATCGCTCCCACGCTGTACTGGTCGCGGATTCACACGGCCGCAAATCCAAAGCCATATCGGATATCCGACGTACGCGTAGAAGACGAATGCAGCGGACAGCCAAAAGATGACTTTCATTGTCCGCCCCGGCCCAAAAGCACGATCTTGATGGTTTGGAACATGATCATCAGGTCCAAACCGATGGAAGCGTTCTTGATGTAGAAAAGATCGTACTGCAGCTTTTCGCGGGCGTCTTCGAGCGTATTGCCGTATTTGTACTGCACCTGCGCCCAACCGGTAATCCCCGGCCTTACCACATGCCTCACGCCATAGTAGGGAATTTCTTTGCTTAACCACTCGACGAATTCCGGCCGCTCCGGACGCGGCCCCACGAAGTGCATGTCTCCTTTGAGCACGCACCACAATTGGGGAATCTCATCGAGACGCGAAATGCGCAGGAACCTGCCCACGCGCGTGATGCGCGGATCATCGTCAAGAGCCCAGGTGGCGCCGGTATCGGCTTCGGCGTCCTTCCGCATGGTGCGGAACTTGTAGCAGTAGAAAATTTTCCCACGGCGCCCCACCCGCTGCTGCCGGTAGAGAATTGGCCCCGGCGATCCCAGCCTTACAGCGAGCATAATGAAGGGCACGAGAGGCAATGAGATCGCCGACGCCACAAGAGCGACTGAAAAGTTCAGCACGCGCCGGATCAGACGGAAGAAAGTGCTGAAACGAAATCCTTCCCTAAAGATCAGCCAGCTTGGATAAAGATGTTCGACTTCAATTCTTCCCGAGATCCGTTCGAGCCAGGACGTAGCTTCCTCAACCCGAACTCCACCTAGCCGCAAATCGAGCAACTCTTCGACAGGAATCGTGCCGCGCCGGTCCGGCATGGCTACGATGACGCGATGCAATCCCTTGCTGTTCGCCAGGCCCACCATATGCGACGCAACCGCGTCGCGCGACAGCTCGCCTTCTATGTTCCCGCTCCATCCCACTACGTCGACACCCAGCCCAGTACGCTCGCGCAGCCCGCGCACCAGGCGTTCCGCACGTTCACCGGTTCCGAGGACGTACACTCGTTCGCGCAGAAATGGTTGCTTCACCATCCAGCAATATGCGGAGCGCCAGCAGAACGAGGTGATCGTTAGAATGATGAGCCCGAACAGCGCCGCATCATTGCCCGGCATAAAGTTGGGGAACAGGAAGCCGACAGCGGCCAGCCCCAATGCCAGGAAACCCATGACCAAAAGAAGGCGCAGACTCTGCTCTCCGCCTTTGTCGAGGCTGTTGGAATCGTAGAGGTCCAGCCAGTGTGAGAACAACAGCACCATCGCGGTGATGGCGAGAATCTTTAAATATCCGCCTTGGACATTGAGAACCAGCCAGCTGTCCTGATTGCGCAGCATTGTCCCCAGGACGAAGGAGGACCAAACAATCAGGGCTTCACCCGCCAGCAGGACCAGCGTGCGCAGCGGGTAATAGACTTTGAACAGCCGGATCAAGCTTCCCCACTTCCTAGGTCTCAGACCCGCTGGCGCTTCCGTACGCCTCGTAGTAGTAGCGGGCGTAGGAAATCGAATCTGCATCGGTTCCGTTGAGCACGACCCCAACCAGGGTTTCGTCGGGAAATTCCTGACGCGCGCGACGGGCAATATCCACCGGGGTGGCGTTAGAGCGCACCACGATCAGGACGCCATCACAGACTTTTGCCAGCAGGCTGGCATCCGAGACCGGAACCGCCGGGGGCGAGTCGATCACAATCCAGTCGAATAGCGCCTCCACCCGTTGCAACAGCACTTTCAAGCGGCCATTCGCCACTAGTTCGCCAGGATTGGAAATTTGTTGCCCGCTCGGAATGAAGAATAAGTTTTCCAGTGGTCCGAGGCGCATAACGGAAAACTCGTCGGCGCTTCCCTGCAGATAATCGGCAAGCCCCGGCGAGGGAGTTGTGCCCAGCATGGCATGAAGCCTCGGACCGCGCAGGTCCGCATCGATGAGCAAAACACGGCGGCCGTGTTGGCGTACGAGAACTTGCGCCAGATTCGCCGCGGTGAATGACTTGCCTTCTTTAGGCAAGGCGCTGGTTATGAGAACTTTTTTCAGCGGCATTCTTTCGCGTGTGTGGTACAGCCGCGAACGGAGCGTCCGGAACTCTTCCATGCCCGGTGCATTGTCGTCGCCGTTGAAAAACAGCATGGTCTTGCGGTCTGGGGACCAGGCTTGCGGTGTACACCGCGCCAGCAACGCATCGAGAGTGAAAGCGCTGCCGAACGAGGGCATTCCCGCGGTAAGAGGAACCATGCCGGGCCCAACCGGCTCTGCCATCGGCTCCGAGGCGTAGGCGGGCATAGCTGGCGCAGCCGGCTCGGGAACGGGCTGTGAAGGCATGTTCTGCAACTGCGAGGCCCGCTCCTGCTCGGCTTTCTTCAGCGCTTCATGAATTCTGCTCATATTTTTCTTCCCTGAGGGAAGTCGTCCTCTTCGGGCGATCGGTCGGCCATTCTGGCCATCGATCGCAGCGTTTGCAGTAAGTCGATCTTCTCTTCGTGCTCGACTGCCAAGGGAGGAGCGGGCAATCCTCTCGACGCCGTTCCATCCGTCAGATCAAAATCGCGGGCCACACTCTCCACCACTTCCGGCCCGATGACGCGCTGCTGATCGACGAATGCGCTTACCAGGCAGTGCTCGCACAACAAATTGATCACGCGCGGAATGCCGTTGGCATAGCGATGAATCTCGATCAATGCCTCGGGATCGAAAATTGCCGGGCCGCTGGCTCCGGCAATGCGCAGCCTCTGCTGGATATACGCCCTGGTTTCATCCAGAGTAAAAGGATGCGTCTTCGAGCGCAGCGTCAAGCGCTGGCGCAATTGACGCATGTGCGGCTCCTTGAGCTTCAGTTCCAGTTCCGGCTGCCCCACCAGCACAATCTGCAGGAGTTTCTCGGTGAAGGTTTCCAGGTTGGTGAGCATGCGGATTTCTTCCAGCACTTCATCGGTCAGGTTCTGTGCTTCATCCACAATCAGCACAGCGGTTTCGCCGGCGCGATACCGGTCGAGCAGCCAGTTATAAAGCTTCAGCAGGACTTGGCTCTTGCCTCTGGTGTCGCAGGGAATTCCGAAATCCGCCATCATGTAATCGAGAAACTGCATCGTGTTCAGCCGCGAATTGAACACAAAAGCAGTTGCCACCTGTTGCAGCCGCAGCCATTCCAGCAGTTTGTTGATCAGCGTGGTCTTGCCTGTCCCCACTTCGCCCGTGAGCAGAACGAATCCCTTGCGGCTCTGAATCCCGTAGGTCAGGCAAGCCAGGGCTTCCTCGGTATGCCGCGTGAGAAACAAATAGCGCGGATCGGGATTGACGTTGAACGGATTCGCTCGTAATCCAAAAAAATCTTTATACATGTTTTCCCAACTTCACTTTTCTAACTACAACCGCACCACTTCCTTCTTATCGCCCGCTCCGCCTGCGGATTTACCATTCCGCTGCCAAAAACGGCGCTTTCCATTTCCGTTCGGTTCCGGAGTCGTTATCCACGGCACTGCGACCAGCATAGGGAGTTCCATCGCCGCCTCGAGATCCGCTTGCGTGCGAATGGATTTATCGCGCAGCTCCAGCCACATGGCTAATCCCACGCCCAACGCCAGCCCAGCTCCCATCCCGCCTCCAGCAAAAAGGAATCTCTTGGGAAAGCTGGGAGAATCAGGCAAGTCCGCGGGATTCAGCAGATGCATCTGCTCGCCTTCCTGTTGCTGCTCCATTCGCAGAGCGATATCTGATTTGCTCTTATCGGCCAGGAGATCCTGATAGACCTTCTGCGTGTTGTCGTAATTGCGAGCCAGTTGTTTGTATTGCTCTTCGATCGTCGGGCTGAGAGCGACGCGCCCCTGATATACGGAAATTTCCTGCTCCAGTCTTTTTTGATCGCGGGAAGCCTGCGCGAGGAGATCGGAGTACTGATGTATCTGGAGACGACTCTGGCGAATTTCAGGCGGCTCCGTGGCCGACGCTTTGTCGGCTCCAGTGTCGCTCTTGTCCGGACCGTTATTGATTTCGGCGAGCTTCTTCCTTATTTCCGCGATGTCAGCCTTCGTTTTGATAACGTCAGGATGATCGTCCGTGTAACGAGCCTGCAGATCGATCAACTGCGCCTGCAACTGGGCCAGTTCCTGCTGCAGAGTTTGCGGATTGCTCGCGGATTGCGAATTTTTCCAGGCCGTGAGTTGCTGAGCTAGCAGCGATTCGGTGTAGGCCTTATCCTGTTGCGCGCGGTTGAGGGTTTGCGTGTTCGCGTCGAGCTGCGAGTTCAAGCCCATCAGAATCTTCAAGTTGTTTTCTTCGTCGCCAGGTAGTTGCCCGATGTATTGCTTCTTAAAGGCCGCCAGCTTGCTGTCCAGATCGTCAAGATTGTGTTTCGTATCCTCGAGTTGCTTGCTCAGGAAATCTGTAGTATCTCGCGCGACATCTTCCCGCGACTTGATATTTTCTCCCAAAATTAGATCGGTCAACTGGTTACAAATCTGCTGCGCCTCAGCGGCGCTGGAGGCCGTGTAATAAACATTGAAACCTGGAACCGGACTGGCCTGCCCTGGCCTCTTTCTGGCGCCACCCATCTGTGAAAGATCTGTGACGACGGGCTCAACGGACATATTGGCCCGGATGCCCTCGATGACATCGTCGATGTTTTGCCCCGGCTTCACCAATCCGGTGCGCTCGAGCATGGGCTTAAGCTGGCTCTGGCTCAGCACCTGTTGCTGCAACGTTGCAATGCGCTCGCTCAAGTCGGTGGTAATGACGGGCTGGACAATTCCCTCCGGCACTTTCTGCCCCTCAACCAGCACCAGCGCTTGCGAGGTGTACTTTGGGGCAAAGAGGTAGGAAACCAGAAATCCCGCAATGGGTGCCAACAGTAACGGAATCAAGATGACCCGCAACCGGCGATGCAGCATCGCCAGATAATCGTCCATGGTCAATTCGCGATTTTCCATATTCCACTCATCGTCTGGCATCTGTTGCCAGAACCATCAATCAATTCTCATGGGGCGTGGATTCCAGTCCAGGCCAATCGTTCCGATCTGTCTTTGCGAAATGCGGCCGCATGCTCCGCTCGTTGCACAAAATGAATTGTCGAAAGAGAGATAGTCGAACTGGTAACTTGCAAAAACTTTGAAGTTACGCCCCAGGTTGCGGCGAACCCCCGCTCCCGCGAATCCATATTGATAGACATTCGCGTTGACCCCCGGGCAGGCTGAAGGCCAGGTTCGGCGAAGCGCATGTATTTGGAATCACCCGGCTGTTGCGCGAAAATCCGAAATCTCCAAATCCGCTCCACTGCCGGCCCAAAGGACGGGAAAAGCCGAGTCGCGCGACGTCGCTCTCCGCCCCTGCAAAAAACCCCGCCCCGGTTGTGATGTAGTGATCGTAACTCGCATAAAGCAAGGTCTTGGGGAAACGGTAATGCAGCGCGGCGCGCCCTGCAGCCGAGATGCGAAGCTCGTTGGCCGGGCAGTCCTCTCCGCTGAAATCCTGGAGAGTAGGCGCGGGCACGCAGGGCGGAACAATGGACGCGGCACTCGTGTTGGCCTCGAATGTTGGTATGTCGAGAAGCTGGGTGAACTGCGGTCCTGCCGCCACCAGAAAATCCATCCTTCCGGAAATCCGGTGACCCCACATCAACTGAATTACGTGGCTGTGAAAAGTAACTCCGGTTGAGAATGAGAACCCCTGATAGGCGTAAACCAATGCGCCCTGATCGTGCGGACCCAGCACACGATCATATCCGGCCATCGCGGTTATCTGGCTGTTTCCTATAAATGAATTGTTCAAGCCCGGCTCGTTGTCCAGAAAGTGAACGAAGCCGTATCCCACGGTTGCCGTTAGGGCTGACTTGGGTGTCAGATTTTCGACTGCGTCCGCCGCGCTGATGTTCATAATGCGCGGAACTTCCCCCAGTGCTCCCAGGCCAAATCCGGTGAGAAAAGCGCTGCTTTCGTTCAACCCGGCTCCCAGCGTGGCCACGGAACCGTAGGCATTGCCAAATGTGCCTTCCGGCTGATAACTGAATGCATCGCGAACGGACAACTGTCCACGCTTCCAGGTTACCTTCTGGTCGACGCCCAGCTCTTCAATCTGCCGGATGCCAATGTCCGCAAAACTGTAATAGCCGGCTCCGCCCAGGTAGTCGAGCGCAAGATCGTAATGACTCCACAAGCGTTCCAGATCGACACTGCCGAGAGCGTTCGTCACCGATCCCAGCCCGGCGCCACCCAGGGTATTTTCAACGTTCGAATCTGCCGATTCAGAAAAGTGCGCCCCCAACTGCAAATAACTCAAGGGCGCGGCATGAGGCTCGAGATTCGGAACATCCAGCCCGGAAATCGGTGGATTTTCGCTTGTCGGCGGAACTGTGTTGTCCGTTCCATAAGCCGGTGTGGGCGCTTGAGGGTTCTCAGCATTCTGCGCTTGAGCGGGGTTGTCCTGTGCGTAGCTGAGGCTCAAGGCTAGCAGCACAAAAATCGCAACCTGGGTAACAGGGGGCATGCTCATTTTCAGTTTCTCGTTAGGGAACGACAATCGTATCCCCCGGCTTCAGCAGAATATTTTCCTCAGGATGATCCCCTTTGACCACTTGCTTGTAATTGAATGGCAGTTTTTCCTGCCGGCCATTGTGCGTACGCAACAGATAAATCCCTTTCAGGTTGGCAAACTGCGTGAACCCCGCACTCGAAAGCGCCTGAAGCATCGTCATGTTTGGCAAGAGAGGGATCGGGCCGGGATGCGTAACCTCACCCGTCACGAAGATGCGGCGGCTGTTCATCGCTAGCACCACCACGGTCACCCGCGGATCGGCGATGTACTTCTTCAGTCTGTCGCGAATCGAGGCCGACAATTGCATGGGCGTGAGCCCCGCCGCGACCACGTCATCCAGCAACGGCATGGAAATCTTTCCGTCAGGCCGGACAGGAAGAGTGGCAGAAAGATCCGGTTCCTTCCAAACCGAAATGCGCAAATTGTCGTCGGCCCCGATTACATAGTCGGTCGAAGGTTCCGGCACATTTTGTGTTTCGGCGGGCGCTGGCTTCGGGGCCTTCGCAGGGGTCTCAGTTCCCTCATCCTGGGCCCACAAATTAACCGTCACAAACAACATGGCCAGGCAGATGAGTTTCAAAGCCGTTCTCATACCTGTCCTGGACAAGCAAATACCTACCATTTTGCATCCTCAGACTTAAAATTGCTTCCTGCTGGCCGGGGAGAGCGCCCGGGTTAAGGTGGGTATCCGCGAAATTGGCGGGAAGCCCGTATCTCATCTTACGACGTAGTCCAAATAATGGCCCACGTCCGCTTAGTTCCTCGAAGACAATTAGTTTACCGGAGCAATGCCTTTACCACCGGCCCGTTTGCGAGACAGAAAATCAACTTCTTTGTACGATGCTTATTTTCATAGACTTACATGATGAGAAGCCCATTTTTGGCGGACTGACCTTTGCCACGCTATCCTATGTTGCCATTTCGAGAGAGAAAGTTTTTGCAACAATGAGAAATGACATCAGTTGGCATTAAACATCTTGCAGTCGAACTGACTGACGCTCGCTTAGAAGTGCTGGACTGACCTGTTATTGCGGAGGCGAATCCCTTCGCATATCCTGAATGGCGCTCGACCCGGACAGAATTTCAAAGGCAGCCCCTTCACTGAGCCAAATTTGCGAGGAGAAACATCAACTGCGCATCCGAAACCCGGCTGGGAGCGGATGTCGCTGCGCCCCTGGCAAGCGTTCGTACTGGCCGCGCTGCTTTTTTGGCTTTACTTCCCGACCCTCGAACACCTGGTTCAACAATGGTGGCACGATCCGAATTTCTCGCACGGATTCTTTGTGCCACTGTTTACGGCATTTATCCTTTGGCATGACCGTCATCGGCTGCGCGCTGTTCAAGTGCGGCCCCGTTGGTTGGGGCTCGGCATTCTGCTAATCGGATTATGCGCCCTCGTTTTAGGTCAAATGGGGGCAGAAATATTTCTTTCCCGGATTTCCCTGCTCATCGTGCTGGCTGGGTTGGTTATTTTTTTTCTGGGGTGGAAGTTCTTCTGCGCCGTTCTTTTTCCCTGGGCTGTGCTGGCTTTGATGATCCCGATACCGGCGATTGTCTTCAGTCAAATTACATTCCCGCTTCAATTGCTCGCTTCAAAAGTCGCCAGCACTGCATTGCCTTGGATGGGCGTTCCGGTTCTGCGGGAAGGAAATGTGATCGTGCTTCCGGCGATGGCTCTAGAGGTTGCGGATGCTTGCAGCGGGATCCGCTCCTTAATGTCCCTCGCGACCCTGGCGATTATCTACGGGTATCTTATGGAGCGCAGCGTTGCGGTGCGCGTTTTCCTGGCGCTCGCCGCAATTCCGATCGCGGTCGCCGCGAACAGCTTTCGCATCGTCGGCACGGGATTGCTCGTCCAATACTGGGATCCTGACAAGGCCGAAGGCTTTTTCCACGAGTTTCAGGGGTGGATGATTTTTGTCGCCTCGCTCGCAATGCTTTATCTTCTCCATAGGCTCATTCGCATGTTGTGGCCGGAGAAATCAGAGGGATGAAATCTTCGTCGGCATTGCGTTTCATTGCGGCCATTACGCTAATCGCGCTTACCGCCATCCTTTTGGAGGCCCGCGGCCGCGTCGAAACGATTGTGGCCCATCCACCCCTATCCTCGTTCCCCATCCAGGTTGGAGAATGGAGCGGCAAGGCTTTAACGCTCGATCAGGAAACTCTCGATGTGCTTGGCCCAGGCGATTTTCTTTTGCGCGATTATCATGATTTCGCGCAGCAAAGCAGACTGCCGTATGTCGATTTATTTATTGCCTATTTTCCCAGCCAGCGTACCGGCGACACCATACATTCTCCCAGGCATTGCCTTCCCGGCTCCGGATGGACTCCCGAAGAAAACGCTCGTGTCATATTGACGCTGCCGGGCCATTCGCCCTTTCCGGCGAACCGGTACGTCGTCTCGCGTGGCGAAGATCGCGAACTTGTCTTGTATTGGTATTGGGCACACAATCGCGGTGTAGCAAGTGAGTATTGGGCCAAGTTTTATCTGGTGAAAGACGCGATTGAGATGAATCGGAGCGACGGAGCTTTGGTGCGCCTGACTGCGGCTATGCTTCCTGGGGAAAACGCCGCGGCCGCGCAACAGCGAATGCAACTGTTTGCGGCTGAAATCGTGCCAATGTTGGATACCTATATTCCACGGTGACGCAGTTGAAACGAAAATTCTCGATGATAACGAGGCATTAATCGCGACGGCGCAGGGAACGAGGGGAGGGCGTTCCGCTCCCCGCACCAACCGCGTTTACGGCAAGGCTTCCGAAGCAAGCTAAGCAGAAACGCTCAAACCGTTGCTGGCGCTGCTGCTGGTACCGCTGCCAGCGCTTCCAGTACCCAGCAGGTTCAAAACGATCTGCTCGTTGCTGTTCGGATTCAGGTTGAACTGGAACTGCGTCGGATTCGATGACCCTTCCGGCCCCACGCTCAGCGAAACTTGCTCAGCCCCGCCACTCGCCTGGCTAAGGTTGATCGTAATCTGCTCCGGCGTTGAACCACTGCCGGTCGCAGCGCCACTCAGGTTCAGTACAATCTCGGGACCGGTGCTGATCGGGTTCGTTACCCCTTGGGCCGGGTCATTAGTGTTAACCCCAGTGGGAGTTCCCTGTGCCGTTGCCTTCAGGGCCGCGAATGCGCTCTGCGCACCCGCCAGGTCTCCATTCTGCAAGGCTTGCCCGATGGCTTCGAAAGCCTGCTCCCGCTGCGGACCACGAAACGAATTGCCGCTGGCGAAGGGACCGTTTTGTCCCAGCGACGTAATATTGTTAAAGGCAGTCTGTGCGGCTGTTAGATTGCCCGATTGCAACGCCTGGCCCAACTGCTGCACGTCGCTATTTCGTGTTTGAAAATACGACTGCAACTGCTGATACAACGAACTGCTGGAAACGGCTGATGTCGACATGAGAATCTCCTCAAAGTTCCTGGCTCTGACCCGGACCGCAGTTGGGTTCCTGCCATTCAGTGGCCATATCGGCTTAGAGGCGACAAACTTCAGCGTCCGCCGTAATTTTTCTCTTTGAAGATAATTCGGCGGCAGCTTTTGCCGGGCTAACCGGCATTCACGATCACAAATTGCGTTTTTCGGAGTCGATCACGGATGGAATGCGAAAAACAACATCTGCACCACCGTTCCGCTCTCCAGCTTTGAGGTATTTCTAACCGCAACTGATGCTGGCTAATGATCGATGAAAGGGGCCCGGTTACCCATACGGCACAAATCAGAAAATCCTAAACTCTGAGGAGTATTCACTATGCCGAACCGCAACGCTCCGCCTCCGTCCGTTTCTCCCTCCAGCACCATCCCTCCGACTCCAATGTCCCTGAGCCCAAGCGGCCTCGCCTTCATCCAGCGCCATGAAGGCTACGGCGCGACGATTTACCATGACAGCGCCGGCTATCCGACCATCGGCTACGGACATTTGATCAAGCCCGGCGAGGACTACAGCAACGGAATCACTCGCGAGCAAGCATCCCACCTTCTGGCGAAAGATACGAAAACTGCTGCCGATGCTGTGAACGCCAAGGTCGTAACCAGGCTGACGCAACCTCAATTCGACGCGCTCGTCGACTTCACATATAACCTGGGCGCGGCTGCGCTCTCACGCTCGATCTTGCTGGAAAACCTAAACTCGGGAACGCCCGTGGTTCTGAAAAATTTCACTGATTGGAATCTTGCCGCGGGCAAGGTCGTTCATGGTTTAACCCGGCGGCGTACCGACGAGTTCAACCTGTTCGCAAAAGGAGAATATGGCGCGTGAGTAGGCGGATCAAAATACTGTGCAGCGCCAGGAGATTGCGGAGAGATCTCTTGCTCCTACTCGTAATCGCTTCTTCGCCCGCCTTCGCTCAATCATCAGCGTCCCTTCGCGCCTGCAATCAGAACGCGAGATCGCAAGCGGAACTGAACGCCTGCGCCAATGAAGAGGCCACACGCGCGGAGCGGGATTTGCATCGCGTCTACAACAGGCTGCTCGCCAAAGCCTCCTCCCAACCTGAAGCCGTGGAAAAAATCAAAGCTGCCGAAAAAGCCTGGCTCAGTTATCGCGACGCCTACCTCGAGGCCATGTATCCAGCGGCCGACAAGCAGGCGGAGTACGGAACCATCTATCCAATGGAGGCGAATCTACTCCGCGCAAAACTCACCAGGCAACACATCTCCGACCTCAAAGAAATGTTGCGACACGACTACGAAAGCAAATAAAAATGGCTGGCGATAACGCCAGCACTGTGCCTCAAATTCCGGAGCGCGGATGCAAGAGAGTTCGATTGGTAAATTGGCCGGATCTGACAAAGGCAGCCAGAAAGCAAGTCGGATCTCGGCGTGAAGCTGAAAATATTTTTCAGGACGCGCTCAGTTGGCCTGCATTACCGGAGACCCTGCGAGCAATCCCGCGGCGAGTTCAAGGTCGTGAAGATCCTCACGGCTGAAATCTTGTGTAAAGCGCGCATCCAAACCTTTGCGCGAGATTTGCAGAACCCCGAGCACGGTCGCTTGCGCATCGAGGATCGGCACCGACATCAACTTCTGAATCGGCGCAGGAGGTGTTACGGTATCATCCTCCACGCCGGCAGGCTTGATAGTTTCAAAGATGCTGGCGTGCTTAACCCGGGCAAAGTTGTTGAAAATTTCCGCCTTCTTACTCAATGCCGTGTGCGCCGCGACCGCCTTGCTGGAAATCGGAATCGCGCCGGTGGTGCGCAGGTGCTCAGGAAAAATAAATTTCAGCAGGCCGCTTTCCAGTTTCAATAACGCCACTTCGGCATACTGCACTCGAAAGACTTTCGCCAGCACCATGCTGACGTCCAGGGGCGTCACGCCTTCGCCTAATACTGAACCCAGGGGAAGGAGATTTTCGGGAAGAATGATCTCTTCTTCGATGGCCGCGTTCTCAGGCTTGTGAGTCATAAGGACACTCGCAGAATCGTTTTGGAACCACACTCAGGTCTCGCACTTTGAACGCCAGATGAGAGCCGTATTCACATCCTACAAGCCCTTTGCTATCAGCAAAGTAGCTTACGGTCATGGACTTTCGCGGCGGGCTTTTCCGCGACCGCTCGCCGAAAACTTGCAGGAGGCCTGACAAATTTTGTCACCGCATAACGCAGGAGATGCGGGCAATTTCACTCGATCGCCTACAATTCAACCGTCCCGCTTCCATTCAAAGCCCAAAAGTCATTACACTGCTGGGTTATGACCCTTCCGCCACAACCTCACGTCAAGCTGACCAATTCCCCCGATTATCGTGAAAGCTACGCCAACAGCGTGCAGATGCGCGTGAACGTCTGGGATTTTTTCCTCGCCTTCGGCACCGTACAGCAGCAGAACGAAAACCAGGTAGAGGTTCGCAACTTCCAGGGAATTTACCTAAGTCCGCAACAGGCCAAGGCGCTGCTGGGATTGCTCCAGCAAAATGTCACCGGCTATGAGACCGCGTTTGGAGAAATCAAACTCGACCCTCGAATGAACCCAGCCGGCCCAGTGCACTAATTCGCGTCTGCAGGGGGTCGGTGAGACGCGGTTCGGCATAGGCCGGTATCCTCAAGACTCACATTCCTGAGTTGGAGAAGCAATCGGCAGTCTAGAATTGCCGTCACATGCGCGCCTCCTCTCTCTACTCAATACTCCGTTCCACTCCGGCTCTGTTCGTCCTCATCTTTCTCGCGATTTTTCTGCTGCACGCGCCTTTGTTGCGTTTGCCTTATTTCTGGGACGAAGCTGGCTACTACGTTCCCGCGGCGCGCGACATCCTCCTCGCCGGCAGTTTGATTCCGCATTCGACGCTTTCGAACGCGCATCCGCCGCTGGTCATGGCCTGGCTTGCCTTGTGGTGGAAGGTTGTTGGATACACGCCGTTAGTGACGCGCACGGCCATGCTTTTTCTGGCTTCGTTTGCGCTTCTGGGCGTGTACCGGCTGGCCCAGACCGTCGCCAATACGAGCATCGCGGTCGCTGCGACGTTGTGCACGGCGGTCTATCCCGTTTTCTTCGCGCAGAGTTCTTTGGCGCAAATCGATCTCGCCGCCGCAGGGTTTGTTTTCTGGGGAGTATCTGCGTATTTCAAGAGAAAATCGGTCGCCACGTTTTTCTGGTTTACTCTGGCAGCGCTCTCAAAGGAAACAGCCATTCTCGCTCCGTTGGCGCTGGCGTTGTGGGAAACAATTGGGCTTCTGGCTGCGACAGATCTCAAGAGCAAATTCTGGACGAAGACTCCATCTCGATCGATCGCACCCTTGCTGCTACCAATGTTCCCGCTCGCCCTCTGGTACGGCTACCACTATCTGCGAACCGGCTACATCTTCGGCAATCCGGAATTCTTTCGCTACAACGTAGCCTCCACTTTGAATCCAGCCCGGTTTTTGTTGGCGCTGCTCATGCGCTTATGGCAAGTCGGCGGATATCTTCATCTGTGGGTACTGACGCTGGCAATGGCATTGGCAATGTGGATGCTCCCGCCGCTGCGAGATCAAACGGGAGAAAGAGGGCCGCAAGAAAGACCACGAATCTCGCTGCCCGCGCAGATGAGCTTTTATGCCATCATCTTCGCCTATGTGCTTGCCCTGGCTCTGGTGGGTGGCGCGGTGCTGGCTCGCTACATGCTTCCCGCAGTTCCACTCGTAATCATTCTGTCCGTCTCCACGCTGTGGCGAAGGGTGGGCCCGTGGCAGGTGGTTGTCGGATTTGTTGCGCTGGCGTTTGTGGCTGGGTGGTTCTGGAACCCCCCCTATGGTTTCTCACCCGAAGATAATCTCGCCTACCGCGACTACGTTGTGCTGCACGAAAACGCGGAGCAATTTCTCGAAGCACGTTATCCGATGGCGCGGGTCTTAACCGCGTGGCCCGCGTCCGACGAACTGACGCGGCCCTGGCTCGGTTATCTCACTCGCCCCATGCGCGTGGTACGCATCGACAATTTTTCCGTGGATGAAGTGCTTTCCGCAGCCGATGTCCAATCAAGCTATGACATGGCTCTTGTTTTCTCAACAAAGTATGAGGCTGGGCCAGCCTGGTGGGATCGTTGGCAACGCTGGACAAAACTCAAGCGACGTTTTTTCGGCTATCACCGCGATCTGCCTCCTGCCGCAGCTGCGCAAATTCTGGGCGGCCGCATCATATTTTCCCAACAGCGGCGCGGGCAATGGATCGCAGTAATCGAGATCGAGCACAGCGAGATACAAAATGCAGAGCTGACGATTCAGAAGTGAGAACTTGCTCTTACTTCTGTTTCTTACTTCCTTTTCTTACCTCCGCATTAAATGGCAGGAGTGGGTCTTGACCACCAGCCAAACTTCCTGGCCCTCCGCCAATTGCAGGGCATCGCGCGCTGCCAGCGTCAGATAAGCTTCCATCTCGACGCCACAACTCACGCGCGCGCAAACGATCATATCCCGCCTTTGCAATTGCACAACGCGGCCGCCAATTACATTGCGCGCGCTGAGGCCCATGGGCTTCGCAGTCGCCAACAGAATATCTCCAGCGCGAATTCCGACTCGCAATCGCGAATCCACAACGGCGCGGATCAAAGGCGTTTCCAGAACAACATCGCTGGCCCCTTCATCATTCAGGAGTCGGCAAGTCATCGTCCCACGGTCTTCATGAACAGACTCGACCACCGCGTCAAACGCGTTTTCAAAACCGGCGAGCTGCGCCATGGTTTCCTGCAAGGGAGCCGCAAGGACCTCGTGCGGGGTTCCTTTCGCCGCAATGCTCCCCTGATCGATCACCAGAACGCGCTCGCCCAGCGCCATCACTTCCTCGCGGCTGTGCGTGACGTAGAGGACCGGTACGTTGTGAGCCACGTTCCATCTCCGCAGGTCGTCGATGATTCTTGATTTCGTCGCCGCATCGAGCGCGGCGAGTGGTTCGTCAAGCAATAACACACAGGGATCAGTCACCAGAGCGCGCGCCAGAGCAACGCGCTGTCGCTCGCCACCGGAAATTTCCGACGGGCGCTGCCGCCTCAAATGATCGACCCGAAATTCTTGAAGCATTGCACCTGCTCGCCTATGACGTTCCGTCCGCGGCAGCGAGGCCAGACCGAATTCTGCATTCTCTTGAACCGTCAAATGAGGAAACAATGCGAGTTCCTGCAGAACATAACCAACGCCACGTTTTGAGATCGCGATATCGACTCTGCCTTCGGAATCGAACAGAACGCGCTCGCCGATCGCAATGCGGCCTGCATCCGGAGTCTCAAGCCCTGCAACGCAGTTGAGTAATGTTGTCTTCCCTGCTCCTGACGGTCCGAACAGAATTGTGAATCCGGGCGACGCCTCGAACTCCACTTGGAGAGAAAACTCGCGAGCGGCGGAAAAGCGCTTGCGAACGTTTACGCTGAGATTGGCGCTCGCCGACTTTGACCGTCCTGCCGAAGGCATCGAGCTAGCTTACTTGACCAGTCCCAATGGTCCGCAGTTTCTGTCTCAGGGTCGAATGGTTGAGCCCGTACACCACTGCCAGAGTGACGAAGCAGAATATCAGCAGCAGGAGCGACATTCCGTTGGCGGAAGCGTAGTCGGTGGCCTGCACTTGATCGTAAATTGAGATCGAAACCGTGCGCGTCACGCCCGGAATATTTCCGCCGACCATCAATACGACTCCGAACTCCCCCATCGTATGCGCAAACGCAAGAACCACGCCGGTAATTAATCCGGGCGTCGACAGCGGAACTACGACTCGCCAGAATGTGCGCATCGGCGAAGCGCCCAGAGTCGCGGCCGCGGCCAACAACTTGCGGTCAACCGCCGAAAACGAGGCGGCAAAGGGCTGAACCGCAAAGGGCAGGCTATAAAGGATAGACCCGATGACCAGCCCGCTGAAGGTGAAGGCCAGTGTGTGCCCGGTAAGAGATTGCCACCAGCGTCCCAGCGGGCTGCGCGATCCCAGAGCCACCAGCACGTAAAACCCCAGCACCGTCGGTGGCAGCACAATGGGAAGAGAGACCAGAGTTTCGATCAGAAACTTTCCCCGCCACTCTGAAAATGCGAGCCAGTGCGCGAGCGGTAGGCCCGCCACCAGTAGAATTGCGGACACAATCACCGCCAGTTCTACGGTCAGGCGAAACGCTTGCCAATCGATCACCATCTTTTAGGTTCCTCGCGCCGCAGTTCAATTCTGGTTCGGCACGCTAAAGCCGAAACGCTTGAGGACGGCAGCAAAATCTGCACTTCCCAGATACTCGAGAAATGCCTTCGCGTCCGCCTTATGTGGCGAAGCCGAAATCAGCACCACACCCTGATCCAACCGCGGATACGCATCGCCCGGAACAACCCAATACTTTCCCTTTCCTTCCATCGAGGGAGCGCTTGCATGGGCCAGCGCGACAAAACCAGCCGGCGCGTTTCCGGATTCCACAAACTGCGCCGCTTGCGCAATGTTTTCTCCGATTACGAGTTTGTCGCGGAGCTTTTCGTTTAAGCCATAGTGTTCGAGCGTCGCAACCGCCGCCCTGCCATAGGGCGCATGCTGCGGATTGGCAATTGCAATTTTTCTTACCGAGGGATCGAGCAGAACGTCGATTCCTTTGTGCTCTACGTCAAGTGGTGAGTCTTTGGGAACCCACAATACCAATCGGCCCACTGCGTAACGATACAACGAGTCGCTTTCAGCCAGTCCGGCTGAGATGAGTTGCCGAGGGTAATCCATATCGGCGGAGAGAAATACGTCGAAGGGAGCGCCGTTCTGAATCTGCTGCGTCAAAGCGCCGGAGGCCCCGAACGATAGTTTAATTTTCACGCCAGTTTGCTTTTCATAGTTAGCAGCAACTTCCTGCATCGCGACGCTCAAGTCCGCGGCTGCCGCTACGTTAATCGTTCGGTCTGCGGCAACTGACAGCGGAGCTGATGCATGACAATCGAATAAAATAAGCGCGCTCGCGATTACGAATCGAGAGAAAAACTTCATTGTTCCTGAAGGCTCCGTGGGAGTTTGGATTCACAAGCAGAATTCGTGCCATTGTACAGGCATTCGTCGAACAGCCTTCATGGATTCCCAAAATAGCTTCCCGAAATGGCTCACGCGCGGTTTTATTCGCTTTTCGCGTTGACCTGCTGATCGGGCCTCTGAATACTTGCCTCGTTGCTGACGAGTGCTAATGTCTTCTCCCAGGTTTCTGTTGTCAGTTCGCATTTCCTTACTCACCCTGTTGCCGTTTTTCTCGACGTCCACGGTATGGGCTCAAGGCGCGAAAAAGAATACTCCCTCGGCTCCCACTTCTCACAGCGATGCCGATCACGTAAAAGAAAGAGCAGAATGGTTCTTGCGTGGCCGCGGAGTTCCGGGAAAATCATCCGCCGAATTGCGCAAGCGCGCGTATCAAGCCAAGATGAAGGCGCGAGCCGCGCGCTTGGCGCGGACACGAAGTTTTTCTTCCAACTCACAGCCGCCATCTTCTACCGGAGGTTGGGTGCCGCTGGGCCCGGTTCCACTTGCCTCGGATGCCACGGGCTCCGGAATGCAGAACTACAACCAGGTCTCGGGGCGCGCGACCGCTGTGGCGATCGATCCCGCCGATCCCACGGGAAACACGGTTTACATCGGTGGCGCACAAGGTGGAGTATGGAAATCCACCAACGCAGGCGCGAGCGTCGCCAACAGCGTTACGTGGACGCCCGTCACTGACGATCAGGCCACGCTCTCGGTCGGTTCAATCGCAATTCAGCCGGGCAACTCGAATCCGAGCCAGAGCGTAATTCTCGTTGGCACCGGCGAGGCCGACAATTCCGCGGATTCGTACTTTGGCCTCGGCATTCTGCGCTCTGCAGATGGCGGGATCTCCTGGACATTAATACCAACTGCCAATGGAGGGAGTTTGTCCTTCAGCGGCCTGGGCGGAGCGCGCATGGCTTTCAGCACCACAACGCCCAATACGGTTGTCGCAGCAATGGCCGCGTCTGACGAAGGCGTGGTCGACGGGGCCCTGACGGGCAACACCTATCGCGGCCTCTACACTTCAACCGACGCTGGACAAACTTGGACCTACGACGCGCTCGTTTCCGGCGGTGCCAGCGCAACGACCTCGGCCACAGCAGTCGTGTACAACGCGACGGCGGGGTTGTTTTTCGCGGCTGTGCGTTATCAAGGATTCTTTTCCTCTCCCGACGGTCTGACCTGGACTCGCCTTGCCAATCAACCCGGCCAGCCGGGACAGTTGAACACAACCGCCTGCCCCTCCAATTACACGACGAACTGCCCGATTTATCGCGCCGAGATTACGGTTGTGCCAGGCCGTAACGAAATGTACGCATGGTTCGTCGCACTCGATTCCAGCGGCGACACGGTGGATGAAGGTATATGGCAAAGCCTGAATGCCGGAGTCTCGTGGACTCAGATCAACGACAACGGCATTACGAATTGCGGCGATTTCGAAGGTTGCGGAGTGGAGCAGGGATTCTACGATCTCGATTTGCTGGCGGTTCCCAACTGCCCGAATGGTGCTGAGACCTGCGCGGGAAATCCGACCGATCTCTACGCTGGCGCTATTAACTTGTACAAGTGTTCGATCACTTCTGCCAACCCAACCTGCGCCAACACTTTATTCATGAATCTCACGCACGTTTACGGTTGCGATCCATTGGGCGCGCCCGCCCACGTGCATCCCGATGAGCACGCGCTCGCATTCACGATTCCTTCCACTAGCGCCGATCTTATGTATTTCGCCAACGATGGCGGAATCTATCGCGCGCTAAACGGCTTCAGCGGTCTGCTGACCGGCTCATGCACCGGCACAAATCAGTTCGACGACCTCAATCAAAACCTGGGATCGATGACGCAATTTGTCGGCTTCTCTGAGCACCCCACGAACGCCGGCATAATCCTTGGCGGCACGCAGGATAACGGTTCTCCGGCCACCTCGACTGCCACAACCAGCACGAGTTGGGGAAACGTGCTGGGCGGCGATGGCGGCTACAACGCCATCGACCCGAACTCGGGGAACTGGTTCGCCTCGCAGCCGGACACAGGTTTGGGCACGCTGGATATCCAAGAATGTTCTTCGGCGGTGAACTGCAATAACAGTCTTTTCAATGTGGTCGTCAGTAGCGCCAATCTCGGCGGTGACGATGGCGCGTTTTATTTTCCCTACATTCTCGATTTGCAATCGGCCAGCACCGCGTTAGTAGGCACCTGCCGTGTGTGGAGCGGCCCCCGACTGGGTGGCACTTTCAATGTTCTCAGCCTCAACTTCGATACTCTTGGCACCGGCACTTGCAGTGGGAACGAAATCAACACTGTTCGCGCGGTCGCCGCGGGAGGACCGTCGAACTCCAGCGGCTCGGAAGTTGTTTATGCAACCACCGACGGTCCCGGTCCCAACAACATTTCTGCGCCGGTAGGTGGAAATGTTTGGGTCACGACCAATGCCACGCCGGTCTCCGGAACCAGTTCTACATTTACGAATGTGACCATGAACGGCCCCGGTGGCACGAGCATCAATCCCAATCAGTTCCCGATTTCCGCCGTCGCCATCGACACGTCGGATCCGAGCGGCAACACGGCTTATGTAACCATCATGGGATTTACCGGCGGCCCTGGACACGTTTGGCAGACAACGAACGCGGGCGCAAGTTGGGTCGATTTCACCGGAACTGGAACGAATGCTATTCCCGACTCTCCCGCAAATGCGGTCGTGGTCGACCTCGCCGCCCACATCGTTTATGTCGGAACTGATGTGGGCGCATTCGAAAGTTCAACGTTATCCGCTTCGTGGACGGAGGTGGGACCGATTCCGAATCCGCTGGGCGGCACCACCGGATTCTTGCCGGATGCAGCAGTCACCGCGCTCGCGCTGTTCAATTCCGGAGGACAGAAACTGTTGCGCGCATCCACGTACGGACGCGGTGTGTGGCAGTTCAATCTCCTTGCCATGCCGGACTTCTCGATCGCGGTATCGAATACTCCGCTGACCCTGTTTCCCGGGGCCAGTGGAACTTTCAATGGTACATTGACTTCGATCAACGGATACAGTGATCCAGTGGAATTGAGTTGTACGGCGGGAACATCGAGTCCTCCCTCTCTCTGCGCGCCTAGCTCGTCCACTGGCTCAACCGTTACACCAACTCAGGCGGGCGCGCCGTTCACGGTTACCGTAAGCGACAACACGATTGGGACCTACAATTTCAATCTGCAAGGTTTGGGTACGGATCCGAACGGCACCACACACACTGCCGCACTCACATTGCAAGTAGTCGGCCTCATTCTGTCGCCGCCGTCTCCCTCATCCATCAACGAGCCTCGGGGAGCGGTTTCTCCACCGGTGAGTTTTCAAGTCACAGCGCAGGGAACATTCGATGAAAGTGTGACGCTGGCGTGCGGTTTCACCCCGGCCATTCAGGGTGGAAGCTGCACCTTTAGCCCCAGCGCGACAATCTTCCCAACTTCAACGTTGCCCATCAACATGTCCGTGACGGTCACTGTCCCTGCCACAACCCCACTTGGCCCTTACAACGTGGCGATTCAAGCCACAGCCAGTGGACAACAATCGCCGGTGACGCAATCCTTCACCATGCTCGTGCAACTGAATCCTACGTTCATTTTGAGCGAGCCCGGTTCGTTTCCGAATGTAAAAGCAGGCAGCACTGGAACCAGCGGCCCGATCACGGTCTCATCACAGGATGGATTTTCAGCCACGGTCAATTTGAGCTGCAACGCGAATTTGGACATCAGTTGCAGCATTTCCCCAACGTCGGTCACAAAATTCCCCACAACCGCCACGCTGGTCATCAACTCGAGCGGGCTTACGGCGGGAACTTACCAGGTAACTGTGCAAGGCATCTCCGGATCGATCACCAACTCTCTCATAGTTCCGTTCATCCTGGTGGATTATGCGATCGCGGGGCCCTTCACTCTGACCTCAATTCCTGGAGGCGCAGTCACCGGAAATTTTCAATTTAATTCTGTAGATGACTACTCCGGACAAATCGATCTCAGCTGCGACTCTTCACCATTGCCGGGTGCGCAATGCACACTTTCTCCAGGGGGGCCGATCACAGTTGGCGTAGGCGGGAGCATTCCAGTCTCCGCAAACATCAGCGTGCCTGCCGGAACGGCGGCCAATACCTATACCATCACCATCAACAGCCATGACACCAGCGGCGCGCCCAACCACTCGTTTCCTACGTCGCTTTCAGTCCAGGATTTTTCTCTCAGCGCGCTTGCTCCCGCAAGCCAAAATATAGGAGTCGGAGGAACTGCCACTTACACGTTCAAGGTGATGCCCGCAGTCGCGGGCTTCTCCAATTCGGTGGCGCTTGCCTGTAGCGGCGCTCCGGCAGAATCGACCTGCACCGTCACGCCGGGCATCGTCACTCCGGGAACCACCCCGGTTCCGGTCACGGTTTCGATTGTCACCACAACCGGAACCATTCAAAGCAGCAACACAATCACGATCACAGGGACATCCGGCCCCTTAACGCATTCCGCCACCGCGGTTCTCACGGTAGCCAATACTTTGCAGCTGAAAGCATCGCAGAATGATTTAGGTTCTGTCGACGCCGGCAACACACTAACCGCTTCGATTTTGCTCACCCCCGACTACACCGGAAAAGTGTCCGCAAGCTGCACCAGTGGGCTCGCCGGAATTCAATGCTCGTTCAATCCGGCAAATCCGATCGCAATCAACGGTACACCGATCATGCTGAAGGTGTCGGTGAACACCCCCAATAACGCGGTGCCCGGTGGCTATACTTTGAACGTCGTAGTGAGCGATTCTAACGGAGGCCCCAGCCAATCGGTGTCATTGTCTTTTACGGTTGTCCAGGACTACATCGTCACTATCGGAGCTGGGCAAACAAGTCAAACCATCACTGCCGGGCAATCAATTACATATAATCTCGGTCTCTCGCCCGTCGGCTCGTCTTATAGCGGCTCGATTAATCTCACGTGCTCATCTTTTCCCCAGCTTCCCGGAAATTGCTCGAGTTTTTCTCCAAACCCGGTAAGCCTCGCGGCCGGCGCGCAGTCAGTTGTCATGACGGTCTCCACACAGGCAGCCAGCACCTGGATCTGGCCTCGGGGGCCGATGAATATCCCGTTGCTCTATGCGATCTGGTGCAGTTTGGCGGCAGCGCTGGCCTGCTCGTGGTTTATCGGGCGTGCGCCTGTAGGAAACTTCACACCGCGTTATCGTCGAACCGCGCTCCTGCTTTCAGTATTCGCCCTCTGTTTCTTCTTGCCGTCCTGCGGCAGCGGGAGTAATGGAAGCAGTCCCTCAATCTCAACCGGCACACCTGTTAGTTACACGCTGACAATAACCGGCTCGCCGGCGAGCAACACCCAGCCGGGCGGCGCCTCTGTGATCCTTATTGTGAACTAGAGGAGTTCCGTCCCGGAGCGAAAATTGCGCTCGCGTATGATAAAGGCCGATGATCGATTCTCGCCACGATGTAGCCATCGTTGGCGGTGGCATAGTCGGCCTCGCCGTCGCCGTGGAGATCACGCGACGTTTCCCCCGCTTGCGTTTGCTCCTGTTGGAAAAAGAAAATCGCGTGGGGCAACATCAGAGCAGTCATAACAGCGGTGTCATTCATTCCGGAATTTATTACAAGCCGGGATCGTTGAAGGCTAAGCTATGCGTTGCCGGCGCGGCGGCCATGGTCGAATTCTGCCGCGAGCACGGTATTCCGCATCAAGTTTGCGGCAAGGTCATCATTGCCACGCACGAGGATGACCTTCCCCGGCTCGAAGAACTGCGCCGGCGCGGCGCAGCCAACGGGTTGAGCGGTGTGCGGTCGATTGGGCCTGAAGAATTGCGCGACTTCGAGCCACATGCCAAAGCTTTGCATGCGCTATTTGTTCCCTCCACGGGCATTACCGATTACGGACTGGTCTGCGAAAAATATGCAGAGATCATCGCTTCACCAGGCGGAACGATTCTGATCGGGCATGAAGTGACCGGTCTTAAGCGCGAAACAGATCAAATTGTTGTGGAAACCAACCGCGGCGCATTCTCCACAAAATTTCTCATCAACTGTGCGGGACTCTTCAGCGATCGGGTCAGCCGCATGGCGGGAGACGATCCGCAGGTGATGATCGTTCCGTTTCGCGGAGAGTATTACGATCTGGTTTCCGAGCGTTCGCCCCTGGTGCGCTCGCTCATCTATCCCGTGCCCGATCCCCGCTTCCCGTTTCTTGGAGTTCACTTTACGCGGCGCATCAACGGGAGGGTGGATGCCGGTCCGAATGCGGTGCTTGCCTTCCGCCGCGAAGGATACCGGCGCACCGACTTCTCTTTGAATGATGTGGCATCATCTCTCGCCTTTCCGGGATTCTGGCGAATGGCAGCGAAAAACTGGCGCAGCGGAGCCGATGAGTTTCGCCGCTCATTTTCCAAGGCGTTCTTCGTGCGCGCATTGCAGCGACTGGTACCGGAAATCAGAGAAAGCGATTTGATGCCGGGAAAATCAGGAGTTCGCGCTCAAGCCCTGGCATCTGACGGAACACTCGTGGATGATTTCAAGTTTGTGCCCTCACGAAGAATGTTGCACATCCTGAATGTGCCATCGCCGGCTGCCACCGCCTCACTCGTAATCGGGCGAACCATCGTCGAAAGCGCCGCAGCCGGCTTCGACATTCAGTAGCAAAAGAAGCTCGTGGTATCTTCAGCGGCCGGCAACCACTACGGGTGGCAAAACTGGACGCATCCGATTCGCGGGTCGTGTCAACAATTTCGGACCCAGGACCGGCACAGAATTGGAGCGGTGCTCCGAGGAACCCACCCAGTCCTGGCGGAAGCGATATACGTAAAGAACCACTTCCACGCGGCTGGAAACGCCGAGCTTGTCGAAAATGCGAAACAAATAATTCTTCACGGTGTGTTCGGTAAGGCCCAGGCTGGAAGCGATTTCGCGGTTCGACAAGCCCTCCGCCACGCAACGCACTACATCCTGTTCACGTTTGGAAAGAATTGCATCTCCGCCGGAATCGACTAACCGCATGGGCTCGGATTCGCGCAAAGCCTCGATCACGCATCGCAACTCAGCGCTATTTGCCCAAACCTGGCCCTGGTAAACGCTGTGAATGCACTTGGCCAAGCCCTTCGACGATTCTGTGCGGGAAAAAACTCCGTGCGCTCCGGAACGGAATGCCTGAACCACCGAACCGGGATTGAAGCTGTCCATCAACAAGATCAAACGCGTGCCGGGATACGAGGCCGCAATTTGGCGGGCAAGATCAAATCCTTGTGTTCCGGACTCTAAAGCGGAACTGATCAAAACTACGTCCGGCCGATTTTCCGCTACGGCCGCTAGTATCAACGTCTGGTTCGGCTCTACTGCTGCTACCTCTAATCGAGAATCCTGCGCCAAAGCTTCCGCGAGCAACTGGCTGTTCATGCGCGTGCTTTCGGCAGCAAGTACTTTCACTTTCCCCAGCTTTTCCGGCATCGGAATGGCACTCTGCGCCATTATTTGTTCCCCCCTGAATTGGTTCGACTTAATTGATCAAAAAGTGCTTTCGCGCCGAAAAAGACAGCGCGAAAAAGGTTCGGAAATGACGAAGTGGGGATCCGCTCGATACAGGCGGGCTAACCCTGAGAATTGCCCACTCTGAGCACATCGTTAGGTGGACTTTAGACTCAAAGACGCACGCGGTAAATGGCACCACTGTGCCATAAACGGTTGCGCGCGCGCAAACTCCGCCTGTGGAAAACCCGTGTCAGGGCTGGTTCCGGGCACTCTCGACTACTCGATCAGGGTGTGAGGAAGTCCTGGATCGCAGCCGCGTAGGAACTGCTGTACGAGTTCGTGTTGAGCGAGGCGACGGCGTGAGGATAAGACGCATAATTTGCGCTGTCGAACGCCAGACCAACGTCCGCCTGATAAAGCTCAAGGTTGTTGGCGCCATTGTCCTTGGCGAAAGGCTCAAGATCGGTGAGAGATCCCGTGGGATTCGATGAATCCGAGTCCGTGGGATCAGTCCATTGCAAGGTCTGTAGCGACAGGGTCGGGCTATAGCCCCCAAACCCGCCCGCAGGCACGAACAAGTTGCACCAGTCGGAATCACATGGCTGAGGTGGAGTATTTTCCAAATTGGTGATGTCGGCCTTCTGCAAGCCGTTCGTGCCAAATCCGAAGTGTTCGGCCATCGCGTCTTGCGCTTCAGCTTGGGGATAGATGATGTAGGTCGAAGCGGCTACGCTGTTCAGCGTGCCTAAAGAATGCAAATCCTCCAGAATGGTCATCGAAGGATTCTGCGATTTCACGAAGTTTGTCATCGTCTGGACGTAGCCAAGATACAGCGGCTGACCTTGGGCGTCCGTCTGGTTGAAGTTGGGCCAGTACTGGTTGCACTCCGGGCTGTTTTCTCCACCTTGCGAGAAGCCGAAACGGATGTAGCCGATGGGTGTTGTCGTATTTCCGTTGTAATGCTTGATCACTTGAACGATGAAGTTCTGATAAGCGGTCATGAATGGCGTCTCGTAAGAAACCGGTAGGCCACTCAGATCCGGGGAGGTCGTTGTGTTCCATATTCCACCACCGCCGCCTCCGCTCTGCGTCTGCGCGTAAAAGGGATTGCTGGAATCGCCGGTATAGCTGGGGCAAACCACCATATCCTGCGGAGCAGAATTGAGCGAGGCAGCATAGCCTGCGCTGAAGACGTACGTGGGAGTCGACCCGCCGTTGTTTGGATCGTTATTTCCGCCTTCCGTCGCCGGCCACACGATGAGGTTTACGGTGCGTCCTTTCGCGTAGAACTGCTGCAGCGTCGCGTCAAAGGCGCTAAAGTCGTAACCGCCCGATCCATCACCGGTAGCATTGCTGGATTCAACCGCGCTCCACGGCAACGAAACCGCAACCCCGCTGATATTCGGCAGAACGCTGTTGAGAAAATCGCCGGGGATCTTAACGCTTATGGATCCCTGCGATACGGTTGAATACATCAACGCCTGTACCTGGCGCGGCCCGGCAATGAGTACAACAGCCGTATTGCTGCCAGTATTGCCGTTCGAGTCGGTCACCTGCACCCAATAACTGGTGGTCGCGGTCAGCGCAGGCGTCGTATAGGAACTTGAAGTTGCCCCGGATATCAGATTGGAGGTAGTGCCGCTCGGTCCCTGATACCACTGATAGGTGAGGGTCCCTGTGCCGGAAGCCGTCACGCTGAGCTTCGCCGTTTGGCCGCTCTTAATGCTGGGACCGACGGGCTGCTGGGTGATGGCCGGGGGAGAAACTTGTACCCGGTTGTTCGAACTGCCGCCGCCGCAAGCCGCCAGCGCCAAAACAAGGGAAATAGCAAAAGCCGGTCCTGCAATGCGGGAGAATCTTCTTATCCACATTGGGGGATCACCTCTCGGAGCAAACTGAGACTTAGCAATTATTAACCCTGGTGGTGTCGAGAAGTTGCAGGGCTTCCATCAGCTAAACAACCCGTACGAACCGATTTAAGGATGGTCATCAGGATGAGATTACGCCCGCAATTCCCCCGACAATCGGATTGCGGGCGGGAAAGACCTCTCAGATCATGGCGACTATGAAAACAGAACCGCGGCCTTCCGACTTGCCATGCCTGCCCTATTACATCGTGATACGATATTTTTGTTTTCCACGATCCGTTTCCGTTACTTTCCCTTCCAGTCACTCTGGTAACCAACTCGGAGGTTACCAAAACCAGTAGCGGGCGGTAGGGTAAAAGGTCTCTTGACAGGGTGGTCAAATTAACGTCATAGTGGGCAAACACGCGTACAGTGGTCCATCCCCTAACGACCAATTTTCGCAATATCCCATAATTTAATCAGTTCTTATCGAAAAGGAGCTACATTGGTACTCACGAAGCCGGATTTTGATGTTGCCATTATTGGCGGTGGGCCTGCGGGCAGCTCGATGGGCGCCTATCTGGCCAAGGCTGGCGCAAGTTGTGTGGTTTTCGAGCGCGAATTATTTCCGCGGCCTCACGTTGGCGAATCCCTTGTCCCCTCTTCGATGCGGGTCTTCCGCGACCTCGATTTCCTCGATCAGATGGAAGAAGCCAAGTTTCCCCGCAAGTTCGGCGCCGCCTGGACGGCCGAAGACCAGGGTGCGTACGAAATGAACTTTCAGGGCGGCTTCACCAACAAGACGGACGTAGAACTCAACCCCGAATCATACGTCGACATCCGCTTCAACGAGCGCCAGCAGGAAGGCGTGGACCGCGAATACACCTATCATGTGGATCGCAGCAAGTTCGATCTGATGCTGCTGCAGCACGCCAACAAGTTGGGAGCCGCGGTTTATGAAGGTGTGAAGGTTAAGGACGTGGATTTTGGCCCGAAAGAACCGATCGTTCGCTTCAACATGGGATCGAAGGAGATGGGCGTGAGCTGCAGGATGGTAATCGATTGCAGCGGCCGCAACACCTTTCTCGGCAATCAGATGAAGCTGAAGATCAAAGATGCGGTGTTCGACCAGTACGCCATTCACACCTGGTTCGATGGATACGATCGCCGGGCCTTCGCCAAGAAAGATTCCCAGCTCGATTTCATCTTTATCCACTTTCTGCCGATTTCGAACACCTGGATCTGGCAGATTCCGATCAGCGACAGCGTCACCAGCATTGGCGTGGTTACGCAGAAGAAAAACTTCGCCAAGTCGAAACAGGGCCGCGAGGACTTCTTCTGGAACGCCGTGGGCACGCGCCCGCTGCTCCGCGAAAAGTTGAAGGCGGCCGATCAAATGCACGCCTTCAAAGACGAAGGCGATTACAGCTATGCCATGAAGCAGCTTGCCGGTGACCGCTTCATGCTGGTCGGCGATGCCGGTCGCTTTGTTGACCCAATCTTCTCGACCGGAGTCAGTATCGCCCTGAACAGCTCCCGTTTCGCACATACCAACGTTCTGCGTGCGCTGGAGAAAAATGATTTCTCGCGCGAGAGCTTTTCCGATTACGAAAATCTGCTTCGCCGCGGCACCAAAAACTGGTACGAGTTCATTTCGGTTTATTACCGTTTGAATGTGCTGTTCACCTACTTCGTTGGCGATCCGCGCTATCGCATCGATGTACTCAAGCTGCTGCAAGGCGACGTTTACGACGATGCCGCCCCGCCGGTGCTCGATAAGATGAAGAAAATGGTTTCTGAAGTCGAGCAGAACCCCAAGCACCCGTGGCACAAGCTGCTGGGCGACATGACGGTAGACGCGTTCAAAGAAGCCGCAAAAATGTAGGGCGGGTACGCCGCGAACAAAAAAGCAGTTCCTCACTCGCGCTGCGCGCGTGTTCGGAATGACAGAAAATTCTCAGGAGGCAAGCGTTGGTTATTACAAAACCAGATTTTGATGTTGCCATCATCGGCGGAGGCCCGGCAGGTTCGTCCATGGGCGCGTACCTGGCCAAGAATGGCGTAAATTGCGTTATTTTTGAGCGCGAACTCTTCCCGCGCCCGCACGTAGGCGAATCGCTCGTGCCCTCTTCAACGCGCGTGTTCAAAGACCTCGACTTCCTGCCGCAGATGGAAGCTGCGAAGTTTCCCCACAAGTTCGGCGCGGTATGGACCAGTGACGATCACAAACTTCCTTATATGCACGATCTCGAGGGTTTGGGCGCCGACTGCAACGTCGATATCCGCTTCGACGAGCGCCAGCAGGCCGGCGTGGATAAGAACTACACGTTTCACGTGGACCGCGGCAAGTTCGATTTGATGCTGTTGCAGCATGCTCACAAGCTGGGCGCCACCGTCTACGATGGAATTAAAGTCAGCTCCGTCGACTTCGGGCCGAAAGAGCCTTTGATTCGCTTCAACATGGGCTCGAAGGAAATGAACGTCAGCGCCAAGATGGTGGTCGATGCCAGCGGACGCAACACATTCCTCGGCAACCAGATGAAGTTGAAGATTCAGGATACGGTTTTCGATCAATACGCCATCCACTCCTGGTTCGATGGCTATGATCGCAAGGTCTTCGCCAAACGCGATACCAATCTCGACTACATCTACATTCACTTTTTGCCGATTTCGAATACCTGGATCTGGCAGATTCCCATCTCCGACTCCGTGACCAGCATTGGTGTGGTCACGCAGAAGAAGCATTTCGCCAGGTCGAAAGAAGACCGCGAGAAGTTCTTCTGGAACTCAGTGGGCGTCGCGTCCGATGATCGAAGAGACACTGCGCAAGGCGAATCGCATCCGTCCTTTCAAGGATGAAGGCGACTACAGTTACGCCATGAAGCAACTGTGCGGCGACCGCTTCATGCTGGTCGGCGATGCGGGTCGATTTCGTGGACCCGATCTTCTCCACCGGCGTAAGCATCGCGCTGAACAGTTCGCGCTTTGCGCATAAGGACATTATCGCTGCGCTGGAAAAGAACGATTTCTCGCGCGAGAGTTTCTCCAACTATGAGAACACTCTGCGCCTGGGCACGAAAAACTGGTATGAGTTCATTACCGTCTACTACCGGCTCAATGTGCTGTTCACCTACTTCCTTAACGATTCCACATACCGCCTTGACGTGCTGAAGCTCCTCCAGGGGACGTTTACGACGATGCCACTCCGCCGTGCTCGACAAGATGCGGAAGATGGTCACTGAAGTCGAGCAGAACGAAAAGCATCCCTGGCACAAGTTGCTCGGCGATCTGACCGCGAACGCGTTCGTGAAGCAGGCAACGTCTTAGAGTAGTTGTCGCATTCTTCGTCTAGATTAGTGATCTGCGCCCCGGGAAATCCCCGGGGGCGTAGTACAATCACTCCCCGAAATATCGAGGGCCCATGTCATCGCATCCCAACAGGAACTTCATTCTTGCCTACATCCTGCTGGTTGCGCTTCCCATCGTCGGGCTGCTGGCTATCCTCAAAAGCGGACGCAAGTTAAGCGCGCCGGTTTCCGTTGACGGTCTCTGGCACTTGCAGGTGGATCCTGCAAGTCTCGCCTCGCTGCCCTGTGGTAAAACGCTGGCCGAAAATCCGGAGGCGGCACTCGCAATCTCTCAATCCGGCAAGAATTTCACTCTTACACTGGCGAACGGTCCAAAATCCATTTCTTCCGGAATCGTCGAAGGCACAACCGTTAGCGCATCTATTGCGCCTTCGCCGGAATGGTCTGCGCAGGCTGGATGCGGAACGGACCAGGGCCTGACTTTGGTGGCAACGGTAGATGCTAAGGTCTACCCGCGCACATTGGCGGGACAGATTTCTGCTAACCATTGCACTTCCTGTATCGTCATCGAGTTTCACGCCGTGCGGCAAAATCCCCCAGTGAGGACGGGGCTGCATTGACGCTCGACCTCTTCAAACTGGTTTTGCAGCTCACCGTCATTCTGGCGCTATGCCGGATTGTCGGCAGCTTCTTCCGCCGGATCGGCCAGCCCAGGGTTGTGGGTGAAATGTTTGCGGGCGTCCTGCTCGGACCCTCTTTGCTGGGATGGATTTTCCCAAACGCCTCGGCTTATCTGTTCCCCCCAGCGAGCCTCGGCTTTCTCAATGCCCTGGCGCAGATCGGCGTGGTGGTTTTCATGTTCCTGGTAGGTTTGGGCATCAATCCTAAGGAATTGAAGAACCACGGACACGCGGCGGTGCTGACGAGTCACGTCAGCATTACAATGCCATTCGTCCTCGCGACCTTCCTGGCGCTTTTCCTGTATCCCAAGCTTTCTGACGACAGCGTTGCGTTTTCGAGCTTCGCTCTATTCATGGGATCGGCGATGAGCGTTACTGCGTTCCCAGTCCTGGCACGCATCTTGATCGAGCGGAATCTATTGCAAAGCCGGCTTGGAACGGTGGCTATTGCCTCTGCCGCCGTGGACGACGTGACCGGCTGGTGCATTCTTGCCTACATCGTTGTGCTGACTCGCGCTGCGCATAGCGGAACGTCGATCTGGGTGACGATCGGGGGCATCGTCGTTTTCACGCTCATCATGGCCTATGGGGTACGCCGGCTGTTGGGCGGATTGGAGAGTTCCTATAAAAAGTGGGGCGGACTCAGCGAGAATCGCCTGGCGTATATGATGTTGATGGTTTTCACTGCGGCGCTGTGCACGGAAAAACTCGGCCTGCACCTGCTGTTCGGTGCGTTTATGATGGGCGCTATCATGCCCAAGGAGCCGAAATTCGTGCAGTATGTGCTCGACCGCTTTGAGACGGTGACGGTCACGTTGTTGCTGCCATTATTTTTCGCATTCACTGGCCTGCGCACGAATATCGCCTTGGTAAAGGGCCCAGAGATGTGGATGTATTGCGGCCTGATTGTATTGGTCGCGACGGTGGGCAAACTCGGAGGATCGACGCTGGCCTCGTGGCTTACGGGCATGTCGATTCGAGAAGCCGCAGGGCTCGGAACACTGATGAACACGCGCGGCTTAATGGAACTTGTGATCCTCGACATCGGTCTCGATATCAAGGTAATCTCTCCCGCACTTTTTTCCATGATGGTGATCATGGCTCTCGTAACTACGTTTATGGCGACGCCACTGCTCGAGTGGTTCTGCCCGGATGAGCTTCTTCGTGTTGGCTTGGCGAAGACCCCGGCTTCCGCAGCATCCATGCCGAATCCCGTGGTGGAAACGACGGGCGGTTCGGTAGCCTGATAGCCCGGTGTGCAGCAAATTGCAAACTCCCACATTGCAATAACTTGCAACTTTATTTTCTCCTTTATTGACACGCTTTCTTTGCGAGAAGCCCTGCTCGCTGTGTTAAACTTTTTCCAAAGAACTTCAGGTTGCAACTGAACCGACTGCGGACTCTCAGCCTTAAGGATCGCCGGTTCACCGTAACCATCCCCCATTCTGGCTACAAATTTATTCCCCCAAATCAGGGAGACCGTTGTGTATGAAAGTAGCTCCTAATCGTTCCCCTCTATATCAAGAACTGCCCAGTCAGCGGTTGGTGGCCAGCCGCGGAAATTTGCTGCGCGTTGCGATCGTAACCGTCTTTACCCTGGCAGCAACCATTGGCGCGTGCGCTCTCTCGGCGCGAACTAGCGGGCACGACGTCGTAACCCAGCGTGGCGATGTCAAGCGCGACGGACAATTTTCCAATGAAACTTATCTCACGCCGCAAAACGTAAACGTCAATCAATTTGGCAGTTTGTTCAACAATGCGGTAGACGGTTACGTCGTCGCCCAACCTCTTTACATGTCCGGCGTAACGATTAACGGCAACGTTGTAAACGTGGTGTATGTGGCCACGGCCAACGATTCGGTTTATGCATTCAACGCGGATGTCGCTGGACCGCCATTGTGGCAAGCCAGTTTTCTGAATTCTGGAAATGGCACGACAGTCACTCCCGAGCCGGTATCTGCGCTCGGATGTCCATATGTGAATGGATTCACGCAAGTCGGCGTAACTGGAACCCCGGTGATCGATCCCGCCACCAACACCATTTATCTGGTGGCGAAAACTATGGAAGTGACCGGCGGCGTAACCAATTACGTGTTCCGCCTGCACGCTCTCGATATCACCACGGGTCTGGAAAAATTCGGTGGCCCCGTCGTGATCAATGCCTCGGTCGGCAGCGTGACGCTGAATACTCAAAACGATTTGCAACGGCCTGCCCTGCTGGAGCTCAACGGCACGATTTATATCGGTTTTGGTTCGAATGGCTGCGATCAACTCGCACACGGATGGTTGCTGGCATACAGCGCTTCCACGCTGCAACAACTCGGTCTGATTAACACCTCCCCCGCGAAGACGTACGGATCTTCGCTGTGGATGAGCGGCGTCGGACCTGCGGCCGATTCGTTGGGCAACATCTATCTCGTAACTGCAAACGGCACATTCGATGTCAACACTGGTGGAAGCGACTACGGCGACACGGTAATGAAGCTCGCGTTCAACGGCTCCACGTTCACCGTCGAAGATTATTTCACTCCCTTCAATCAAGGCCAGATGGCGGCGCACGATTTGGATCTTGGTTCGGGAGCTGCGGTGTTGCTTCCCACTCAAACCGGACCCAATCCCAACCTCCTGGTAACTGTTGGAAAAACCGGAACGATCTACCTCATTAACGAAGACGACATGGGAGGGTACACTCCTTCGGGCCCCGACAATGTTGTAGAGGAGCTTCCTGGCGCAGTGAAAGGAATTTGGGGCGCAGGGGTTTATTGGAATAATGCCCTCTATTTCGCGGGTCGCCAGGATTACATCAAGGAATTCTCGTTCGCCAACGGAACGATCTCGCCGATGGTTCCCATTGCGGAATCTCCCTCAAGCTACACATTTACCGGCATACCGGTTCTTTCTGCGAATGGAAACGAGAACGGGCTTCTGTGGATGGTTCGCAACCTGAACGCCAACAGCAGCACGGAATTGCTTTCCGCGTTCAACGCCACCACCATGGCGGAAATTTACAATACCAACAAAAATCCCGGCCGCGACCAACTAACTGCGACGCCGCACTTCGCGACTCCCTTGATCGCCAACGGAAAAGTGTACGTGGGATCGCAGACGGAGGTGCAGGTTTACGGCCTCTTCCCCGCTTTGACTCCTTCGACCGGGAATAACCAGACGGCGACCGTCCACACTCAAATTAATCTCAGCGTGCAGGCCGCCAATCCGTATACCGGCGCTGGAATCTCCGGAGTCCAGGTCATGTTCAGCGATGGCGGAAAGGGCGGAACCTTCAATCCGTCGAGCGGAACAACCGGATCCACTGGTCTCTTGACCACGGTCTACACTTTGCCGCAAACCGCCGGAACCTATTCACTTACTGCCACCAGCGCGGGTTATACGACCGCAACCTTCACTGAGATTGCTTCGGCAGGTCCGCCCGCGACGCTTTCAGTGATTTCGGGTTCTTCGCAATCCGGCACAGTGGGCACAGTTTTAGGTTCGCCTCTTACCGTGCAGGCAAAAGACAGCTTTGGAAACAAAGTGGCTGGAGCATTGGTGACGTTCTCCGATACGGTGGGCGGCAGCTTCTCGCCGAATCCCGCCACAACGGCCAGCAACGGCGAAGCGAGCACGGCTTTGACGCTTCCGACCACTGCACACACAGGTTTTGCGGTGACCGCTTCTTCAGGCTCAGCTACCCCCGCGACTTTCCATGAAACCTCTGTGGCAGGGGCTCCCGCCAGTGAGACCATTGCTGCAGGGAACAAGCAGACGGCTGCGCCCGGAACGCAACTGCCAAAACCATTGGTGGTTGTTGTAAAGGATCAATACGGAAACCCCGTTCCGGGAGTCACAGTGAATTTCTCCGATGGTGGCGCAGGCGGCAGCTTCCTAAATAGCGCTCCCGTCACGAATAGCGCAGGCCAAGCCAGCGCCACGTATACGTTGCCGCCGGCTGCGGGATCGTACTCGATCACCGCGACCGTCAGCAGTTACGTTGTAACCTTCACCGAAGTAGCGAACTGAGCGGAGTTTTTGTCTTATGAGAAGAGCGGGAATTCTCGCGATAGTCTTGTTCCTAGCCTCGGTCGCGCTGGCTCAAACCGTAAGTTCGTTTGATGGCATCGATGCCAGCCAGGTCAACAAGCCTGAATACGATGTCGATCCCAACGGAGCGATCGGCACCAAGCAGTTCATGGAATATGTGAATCTCTACTATCAGGCTTACGACAAGGTCACTTTCGCGCCTGTATGGAGCAACCCGCAACCGCTGAGCACGCCTTTCACGAAAAACGGTTTGAGCAGCTGCGCGTCTATCAGCGGCGATGGCATGATCATCTTCGATCGCCTGGCTTCGCGCTGGGTGCTTGCTGGACACACGGGAGTTGAAAACAATTATCTCTACTGCATTGCGATTTCCAGCACCGACGATCTCAGCTCGCCCTCCCTTGCCTGGTACACCTATTCCATCGCACTCGCCCCTATTTTGGGTAAGAATGCAGAAGGCAATGTTTACTTTCCGGATTGGCCAAAAATTGCAACCTGGCCGGACGCTTATTACGTAGGCATCGATCTCAACGACATCAACCAAAACTATCGGGAAGTTGGCGTCGTCGCCTGCGCGCTCGATCGTACGAACATGCTGGTCAACCGTACCCCGAATCCTCCGCAGTGCTTCGAAGTTACAAGCCCTCTAAGTAATGGCATTTACCTCGGACACAGTTTGATTCCGGCAGATGTCGATGGAACGACCCCGCCGCCCAGCGGCCGCGACGAATACATGGTGAGTATTCAGAATCCTCCAATCGACGGTTCCACCACCACCTCGAGCACGTTTAACCTGTGGGATTTCCACTTGAATTGGACAAATCCCGCGCTCAGCACCTTCACGCAATCCGCGGTCAGCGTCGCGCCATACACGCCGGGATGTTACGACGTGAAATCGCCAGTCCAAACCGTTTGTGTGCCCGAACCTTCTACAAACAGCACGCGAGAATCTATCGATTCCGTTGGCGACCGCTTTATGCCGCGATTTGCTTATCGCAATTTCGGCACTTATGAGTCTTTTCTGGTCAGCCACGACGTGCAGCCCGGCAGTTCGCAACAGACCGGAATTCGATGGTATGAACTGCGCGGTTCCGGCACTCCAACGGTCTATCAGGACGGTACGATCAACCCGGATAACACAACCTATCGTTTTATCCCGAGCATCGCCGAGGATTCGGCGGGCAATGCGGCCGTGGGTTACAGCATCTCCAGCGCTCAAACTCACCCCGGAATGAGCGCCTCGTGGTGGAATCTCACTAATGCATCCTCGCCCAGCGAGTTCACCTTATTCGACGGCAGCGCGGATCAGGAGAATACGTGGCATTGGGGATCGTATGACAGCATGACCGTGGATCCTGTGAACGGTTGCACGTTCTGGTACGTCAACGAGTATTACCCTCAAAATCAAACCGGAACGGAAATCAGCTGGCACACCAGGGTTTCGAATTTTCAATTGCCGGGGTGCGGCGAATCCTCCGGAGTTACAGTTTCGCCCACAAGCCTGAATCTCGGTTCCATCGGCGTCGGTAATACCAGCCCATCACAACCGGTGACCCTAACGAACAATTCTGGCTCGGCTTTAACGATCAACAGCATTGCATTCTCAGGAGGAAATCCAGCGAATTTCAGCCAGACGAACAATTGCGGAACGAGCCTGGTAAACGGTGGAAGCTGCACGATTAACGTCAGCTTTACGCCTGGCTCCACTGGTGCTTTTTCATCGACTCTCGAAATAACCGATAGCGCAAGCAACAGCCCACAAACGGTCAGTGTTAGCGGTAACGGCGTGACAGCGGTAACACTTTCCGCCACGAGCCTTTCTTTTGGCACCGTGTTCATCGGCTCCAGCGCCACTGCGCCGCCGGTGACACTGACCAACAATCAATCTGTCGCCTTGACCAACATCAGCATTTCCGTGAGCAGTTCATCCTTCAGTCAAGTGAACACGTGTGGAACCAGTATCGGACCGGGAGCGAAGTGCACGATCACGGTGACGTTCTCGCCCAAGAGCGCCGGAGCACTGACGGGAACCGTAACCATCAGCGACAGCGGCGGCAACAGCCCGCAGAGCATCAGCCTGAAAGGCAGCGGAAAGCAACCAGTAACTCTGTCGCCTGCGACGCTATCGTTTGGAACGGTCACGGTGGGAACCACGAGCGCATCGAAAAATGAAACTCTGACCAACAATCAGAAAACAACATTGACATTCAGCAGCATCACAATTACGGGCAAGAATTCCGGCGATTTCAATATCACCGGAAATACTTGCGGAAGCGGGATTCCTTCTCAAAGCGAGTGCATCGTCAGTGTGGACTTCGCCCCGAAGGCCAAAGGCGCGCGGAGCGCGACGCTGCAATTCACCGATAACGCCGGCACCAGCCCCCAAAATGTGAATCTGACTGGCACGGGCCAATAGTCCTGGTCGGCAACGCGAAACATCGGGCCGCAGATGACTCAACTGCGTTGCTGAATTCAAAGCTCCGCTGTGCGCCTAAATGGGCAGGACTTTTCGAGCAGGTTTCGCGGCTATTGAAGGCTCATCCGAGTCAGGGCTGGCGGCTATCGGGCGTTTCCGGCCTCTGCCCGAAGCTGTGGCCGCCGCAGTTCCGGTCGAACCTTCATTAACAGATGCATTCTCCGAAGCCGGCGCGGCGCCAAGGCCAAATGCAAACAGAACTACTTCCACGCGGCTTGAGACCCCAAGCTTGTCGAAGATCCGGAAAAGGTAGTTCTTCACCGTATGCTCGGTGAGATTGAGTTGCTTGGCGATTTCGCGATTCGATAAGCCATCTGCGACGCCGCGCACAACATCCTGCTCGCGTTTCGATAGAACCGAAACATCGCTCGAGGGCGTGATCGGCCGCCGGGGCACAGCCTCGGCCAAAGCGTCCAGCAAATATTTAAGTTCATGGCTGTTGGCCCAAACTTGACCCGCATGAACACAAGCGATGCATCTGCCCAGAAATTTGAGCGATTCAGAGCGGCAGAAAATTCCACTCGCGCCGGCGCGAAAAGCTTCCACTGCGGAGTCGCGCTCCGAACGGTCCAGAAGCATCACGATCCGGACGCCGGTATACAGCGAACGCAATTCTCGTGCAAGGGAATATCCACGGGCAGAATCATTTTCGAGAACCGGGCTCAGCAGAACTACGTCGGGCCGCTCGCGTTCCGCCGCCGCTAAGATGGCATCCGCAGAAATCTGTGTTTCGAGCACGGTGAAGCGCTTGTCGCGAGCCAGCACATCAGCCAGCATCTGGCTGTTCATCCGCGTGCTGTCGGCGGCCAGAACCCGGATGGGACGCTTCGCTCCCGAGTTTTCTGCAGAATTGTCGTTATTTTCGTTGGCCAATGCCATTTCTAGGGTTCAGGAAACTACGGCTTCAAAGGCGGTCAGTAAATGCATACCGGGAGTTTCAGATTAGAGCCCGGACACCACTCCCCGCCCTTAAGTTATTCCGTTCTCAGAATAGGGTAAATGGTACTTTAGTGTTGAAGATAGAAAGAGGAGCGCGAGTGACACTTGAGCCCCGTCTGGCCTTTTTCCGTCGGGTCAGTGCGCGGGAAACGCCAGCTCCTTTGCCCTCTGGGCCGCCTTGACCACCGCCTTGATCAACGTTACTCGCAACTTCCCCTCTTCCAGCTCCATGATTCCATCCACGGTACAACCAGCGGGGGTGGTCACTGCGTCTTTGAGCAGTGCCGGGTGGTCTCCCGTCTCCAATACGACGCGCGCCGCTCCCATCGTTGTTTGGGCGGCCAGCAAAGTCGCAATATCTCGCGGCAGTCCTACTTTGACGCCAGCCTCCGCAAGGGACTCAATGATGATGTAGATGTACGCCGGACCGCTTGCCGAAAGGCCAGTAACGGCATCCATATGCTTTTCATCGACCACCACTGTTCGGCCAACCACGTTAAACATCTCCGTCGCAGTTTCCACGTGACCCGCGTCGGCGTATTTTCCCTTAGCCAAAGCAGTCATGCCGCAGCCCAACATTGACGGCGTGTTTGGCATGGCACGGATTACCGGGATGGGCGCATCCAGCATTTTTTCAATCAAGCTGTTAGGTACGGAAGCGGCTACCGAAATAATCAATTGCGAAGGCGAAAGGTGGCCGCGGAGTTCAGCCATTACCTCTTCCACCACCTGCGGCTTTACGCCGACTAGGATGACATCCGCGTTCTTGGCTGCTTGAAGATTATTGGTACCAACCGATACGCCAAGCTTCGCCGCCAAAGCCCGTGCTCGTTCTTCATGTGCCACAGTCGCGGTCGTTCCTCCTGCCGACAAAAGGCCGCTCTTGAGTAGCGCTTGCAGTAAAATGCCTCCCATTTTGCCAGCGCCCAATACCGCGACTTTCTTACCCGCCAAACCCGTTCCCATCTTTCGACCTCCGTTTTATTCTGGCTGCGCACAGTGCGCAGTCATTTCCTGCGCACTGCCTGAACGCCTTTCGTCTCCCATTGCCATGCAGTTTGCACAATCTCGCGCAGTGAACGCTTGGCGCGCCACTGCAGGGCGGAGTGAGCCCGCGACGGATCGGCTACCAACACTGGCGGATCTCCGGCCCGGCGCGGCGCTACACGCCGCGGGACTTTGCTGCCCGTGATCTCTTCGATCATCGAAATCACTTGTTTCACCGAGCAGCCTATCCCAGTGCCCAAGTTCAGCGCGGCAGAATTCTTGCCCGCTTCAAGTTCGTTGAGTGCGAGCACGTGTGCTTCGGCGAGATCATTCACGTGAATATAGTCGCGGACGCAGGTGCCGTCCGGCGTCGGATAATCCGAACCAAACAATTCCAGTTCTCCCCGTTCTCCAGTTATCGCTTTCAACGCGGCGGGAATCAGGTGCGTTTCCGGGTCGTGTAGCTCGCCGATTTCTCCGCTCTCATCGGCTCCCGCTGCGTTGAAATAACGCAGGCTCATATAACGCAACCCGTAAGCCCGATCATAGGCCTCCAGCGCATTTTCGAAGAATAACTTCGATGTGCCGTAAGGATTCACCGGCTGGCGCGGTGTGTCTTCCGTGATGGGCGTCTTCTGGGGAATGCCGTACACGGCACAAGTCGAGGAAAAGACGAATCTGCGAACTCCCGCGTCCAGCGCGCAATTAAGCAATGCGAGTCCCAACTCGGCATTGTTTTGAAAATAGATTCGCGGGTTCTGAACCGATTCGCCCACCTGGGAGTGCGCGGCAAAGTGCATCACCGCATCCACTCGGCTCATCGCGCGGCTTAATTGTGCGTGGTCCGCGATGTCGGCAACGATCAGTTCGAAACCGTCTGCAAGGAAAGCGTGCCCGCGCGACAGGTTGTCGTAAATAATGACTTCATATCCGCAGCGGCGCAGCCCACGGGCTGCGTGGCTTCCAATGTAACCTGCTCCACCAACCACCAGAATCGACAAGTCGCTCCTTTCTAACTCTTCAGTTCAACTCTCTGCTCTTCACTTCTTTTAAACAGTCCGGTCGGTCGCGCAAGCTTTGGCAAAGCCGGCGCAACTTCCAGCTCGGACAACATACATTCTCTGTCTTTTCGGAGGAGTTGACCGTGCGGCGCAGGGGTCGAAGACCGAGAAGCCTAAACCTCAGTGTGTCTGGCGGGCAATCAGCGTGTCAAGCCGAAAGTGGGAAAATCGCCGGCTCGGCCAAGGTTACTGGAGAAGTTCAATGCAGAATCGCAAATTATTGATTCTCAAAGCAATTACAGCGTCACTGGCCGAGTCGGGAAGCGCTGATCTTAGGCCAAAAATCGCCGCGCAAAACGGGAGTTTGGGCAATGCACCTCTGTGACCTTACATCAAGTCCAGTCTCGTTGTCTCCTACTCGTGGCGGCGTTGCTCGGTCCAAACGCCTGTCCATCAACGATTTTGAGGTGTTAAATGCTAGGCCACTCCCCCAAGCCCTGCATTGCAGGGTACTTTAGCAAGGTTACATCCGCACTTTTTATTCTTCTCGTAACTCTCGTCACTTGCGTCTATTCCGAAGCCAAGCTGCAAGTGCAGGAACAGGCCCCGCAGGGAACGGTTGGCATCTCTTACAACACCGTTCTTACTGTCACCGGCGGCACTTCGCCCTATTCGTTTTCGGGGAGTGGCCTGCCTGGTGGCCTGACTCTAAGTAAAACCGCGGGCAGCATTACAGGCACTCCAACGGCCTCCGGAACTTTTCCTGTCACGGTCACGGTAACCGACTCTGCCTCAAACCAAACGCAGGCAAACTTTTCCATCATCATCGCCGCATCCGGCACCGTTAGCGTCACCGTCTCTCCGGAGGGCGGTGCGCTTAATTCCGGCCAGCAGTTGCAATTCAAAGCGACCGTATACAACTCCGGCAATCAGGCAGTGACGTGGTCAGCAACGCAGGGGACGATTGGCAGCAACGGTCTCTACACTGCGCCTCAGGTAAACAGCGGCACCTGGACTTACAAAGTGACTGCCACCAGCAGCGCGGATACCAAGAAATCGGCGTCGGTATTCGTCGTCGTTACGCCGCTGGTGATACCGTTGAAGATCACAACCACTTCGCTTCCCGAAGCAATGGCGGGGCAAGCGTACTCGGACACATTGGCCGCTACCGGCGGCAAGTCTCCATATCACTGGAAGCTGACCAGCGGCACCTTGCCGCAGGGACTGAATTTCACCGGCGGCACAGGCGTGCTGGCCGGAACGACAGCGGAGACAGGTTCATATAACCTCACCTTTCAAGTGACGGACTCCTCTTGGCCCACACAGCTGACGGCGAGTGCGGAATATGTTTTTCCGGTAAGCAGCGTACTTGAAATCACCACAACACTGCTGCCGCAGATCACGGCCGGATCATCCTACAGCGCTTCCGCGACAGGAGTCGGAGGTATTGCGCCTTACTCCTGGAGTATCACCTCGGGAAAATTGCCATCGGGAATCTCTTTCGGCAGTTCGACGGGCGATTTTACGGGCACGACTTCGCAAACCGGCAATTTTACCTTCACAGTAAAACTAGCGGATTCTTCGACCCCGCCGCAAACAACCACGCAATCACTCTCTGTTACGGTAGCGCCTGCGCAGAGCACCGTGGCTGACTTCTACGTCGCAACCAACGGGAACGATAATTGGAGCGGCACACTCTCCGCGCCGAATTCCAACAATACCGATGGCCCCTTCGCCACAATCGGTCGCGCCCAGACGGCCGTGCAGGGAATCCTGAAGAATCCCAAAGGACGGACGAAACCTATCCAGGTGATGGTGCGCGCTGGCAGTTACTACGTCACCCAGCCGCTTTCGTTCACCACTGCTGACTCTGGCACTTCGGCTCTCGGCGTAGTCTGGGAGAATTATCCGAACGAGACCCCGATCGTCGATGGCGGAATGAAGATCACCAACTGGGTGCACAACAGCGGCAACGAGTGGCAAGCCACGCTGCCAACTTCGACCCAATATTTTGAGCAGATGTTCTACAACGGTCAGCGCCGGTTACGTCCGCGCCTCGGTGGCTACCTCGGAACTTATTACCGCGTGGCTGCGACCATCTATCTTCCCGGCTCTCCAAATGGTCCGGCTCCGAACCCCAACTGCACGGTATATATGTCGGGCTTGGGTTGGGAATGTTTCGATCGCTTCCAGTACACAAAAACCGATCCCGTGAATGCCAACTGGGAGAATCTGAATTCGCCATATCCACAGGGCGATATCGAGCTCTACGATTTCGAAAAGTGGGACGCGCCGGAACTGCGCATCCAGTCCATCGACACAGGCAGTAAGATCATTTATCTGACGGGCCCAACTTTTCAGCAGGACTTTTATCACGGATTTCTCGTGGGGCACCGTTATCTCATCGAAAATGTGAAGGACGAACTGACCCAGCCGGGCCAGTGGTTCCTGGATCGGTCGAAGAGCCCTTGGGTTCTGACGTACCTCGCCAATAGCGGCGAGAATCCCCCAACGGACACGATAATCGTTCCTCAGAGCACGCAGGTCTTGCTCGCAACCGGCCTGCAATACGTAACCTTCCAGGGAATCACCTTCGAACACGACAACTGGACCGTTCCTGCGCTCGGATATCCTTCGGCGACCGGAGATCAAAGCATACCGGGCGCGTTCGGCTGCTATAACTGCTCGTACGTCACATTCAACGGCTCGACTGTTACCCAAACTTCCGGCGGCGGCCTCGAGTTCTACACCAACAACCCTTCAATGACGACCTCGCACAACACGGTGGAGAATAGCGCCTTCTACGATTTGGGCGCGTTCGGCGTGCGCATCGGCCTGCTCGCGCAATACACAGATACAGATGCCAACGTGGCCCAGTTCACCACCGTTCAGGATAATGTGGTCAGCGGCTACGGACGCGTTACTCCCGGCACTTTCGGAATCGCGCAGGGTGACGGCCATGACAATACCTTCACTCATAACGATGTTTACGACGGATACGAAGCGGGCATCAAGGTTTGCGCGCTCGGTTGTATCCCCGGCGTCAGCAATTCTCACGGCGCCTACAACAACACCGTTTCCTTCAATCACGTCTACAACCTCGGCCAAGGGATAATGGATGACTTCGGCGGCATCTACTTCAACACCGATCCCAACGCGACCGGAAATCAGGCGCTGAACAACAAAGTTCACGACATGAGCGATGCCTCGTCGCTGGATGCCGACGGTTACGGCGGGCAAGGCATTTATCTCGATGCCGACACGGCAAATACACTGGTTCAGAACAACCTCGTGTATCGGGCTTCCGGCACAACGCAGTCCGAAACCTGCGGACCGCAAACTCCCGGCACAACCAACACCATCAAAAATAATATCTTTGCCTATGGACGGCTGGGTATTAAGCAGGAAGGTTGCGCGCCGCCTGCGTCGGGCGTGCTGCAGTTCTCTTTCACCAACAATCTCATTTATTACGACCGCGGATATGTTCAGACCGGCTACGCCTACTGCATGGACGGTCCATGCACGGACGTGATGAAGTACGCCGACAACATGTACTGCTACGCTCCAGGACAAGCTTGCGCGCTGCCGACGAATCCCTTTTACACGACCGGGTCAGAAGGCCGCTCGCAATCGCAGTACTATTCCAGCCTCTCGGCCTGGCAAAGCGGCACCGGTGAAGATTCTGGAAGCGTTGTAAAGAATCCAGGGTTTGGCAATCCGGTGTACCCGAATGACGATTACACCCTGGCGGAATCCCCGGGCGTTGGATTCGTGGTGTTCGATCCCAACGAGGCAGGCAGGTCCAATCCGGTCATTCCTGACCCGACCGTAATTCCAACGTTCGTGACCGCTCCGTTCAACCCAGCAACCGACTTCTAAGGTTCTCTGACCGCGCAACTTGCGGCGAATCGAACTCCCGATTCGCCGCTTTTTTATTTGTGCTGTGCAGTTGGGGCGGGTAGCTTTTCAAGCAGAATTGGCTTCGACCCAATATTTATTGCAGCGGCTTGGATCGCAGTCTTGCCGCCAGCGAGGTCGCGGTACTGCGTAAAGTCTCCGCCGGGCGCATAGCGATAGGTTGAACCAGTGTCGTAAGAGTTCAGCGTGTTCCACACAATCCTTCCGTAGTATCCGCCCGGGCGGGAAATATCGCACGTCCAAACACCTTGATTGCCGGAGCATGGCTTCGTGAAAGTTGCACCCACCAGCCAGCGATAGACCTGGCCGTACGCAATGCCGGCTTTGTTGGTGCCGTCGCGCGGGTCCCACATTCCGCCCCAGCCGCGCGCATCGCCGCCGTTATCCCACATGAACCAATAGGCCCGTTGAACTCCAGCCGAGGCCTGAAGAATCAGCCAGCGCGCAACGTATGCAGCCTGCGCATCCAGATTGGGTAATTCTCCGTTTGTACCCCATCCACCCTCCGTTGCCCAAAGTGGTCTGCCGGACATGCCGCCACTATCGAGGGTCGATCGCATGGTCGCGATTTTGCCGAGTAGCGTATCGGGACAGGCGGGCGATTGTCCACCGCCCGGGCAACCGCTGCCTGCAAAAGTTTCGGGAAACGGAACCGGATTAATGTTCCATGTGCGCGCAGCGTAGGGATGGAAAGCACCGGCATCCGGATACTCATTGCTGAAATTGCTGTAAGCGGCGAGGAAGTGTTGCGTCCACTCATCGTAGGACCGGCTGTCGCCGTTTCCTTTCGTGTCGCCGGATGTCGCTGCCGAAATATCGGGAGTCAACGTGACGCAGCTTTTGCATTGATCCTTCACTACCTTCACCATGTCAGCGCACATCTTCGCGCTTTCTGCGTACGTACCCACCCAAAAGCCATCGAGATTCGGTTCGTTCCAGCAGGAATACGCCACCATCTGGCAACTTTTGTTCGGAGCCGTTCCACTGCAGACGTGGTTCATCAGACTGGTGACGAATTCTTTGAACTGGCAATCGGTCGTCGTGACGCCTGAAAGGGGCCCCTGGCAAGCCGCAGTCTTCATCAGATCGGAGGGCGGCGAACAGTCGGCTGAATCGCGCCGGGGGCCGCATGCTTCATGAGCATTTGCCGCAGCCCACTCCGGCGTACGGCTGAAGGTATACATCACATCCACATGGTGTTCTCGCGCTGCGTTCAGCCAGACATCGAGATTGTGCCAATCGTAGCGGCCGCGTCCTGCGCCTTCGAGGTGATACCACGTCGTCATGTTGCCCAACATGCGGAGGCTGCCAAAGGGAACGTCGGGCCAAGGCGTGCCCGGCCGGTTGATATGCAAGCCGAAGAACGTCGGCGGAATGGGCTCGCCCGTCGTGGCGGACCTGGAATTCGTGGAAGCAAACAAACAGATTGTCAGTATGACAAATGCGATTACAAAACGATGCGGTTTCAGCATAAAATTTCCGGTCTCATACATATTAGCGCTCCAAAGAATGCTATTTGAAAGCAAAAAAAGGGCAGCGTCCGCCGAGAACGCTGCCCATGTTAACCTTGGAATGCTCTTCGAAACGAAAGTCTGTCTCGCCTTAAAATCCCGAGAGCGAAAGCGAAGCCGGTTCCCTCTTCTGCTGCGACTCGGATGACGGATGGAACGGAGCCTTCGTCAACAGAAAATTATCCATCAGCAACGCGTCAATTCCGGAGCAGGCATAGCTGCGAATCGCATCGAGCGGGCTGACCACCAGCGGTTCACCGAACAAGTTGAACGACGTATTCAGCAGCATAGGCGCAGGGGCAGAAACACCGAAGCGCTTCAGCAGATCCCACAGTTCCGGATTGCTCTGTTTCTTTACCGTGTGCAGACGAACGAGCCCATCTCGAAGCACAAAACCTTCCGGCAAACCATCCGCGCTGCTGCGAACTCTCGCCAGGGAATTCATCGATTCGCAAAGCTGCGAGCACTCAAAATATCGAGGCGCATCCTCTGCCGGAACCGAAACCGCGAACGGCCGGAACCACTCGCGGTGCTTGATAAAGTCGTTGAGATTCTCTTTGACGTAAGGCGCCCACGGCGAAGCCAACACGCTGCGATTGCCCAGCGCACGCGGTCCGAATTCGGCCGCTCCCTGGAACCATCCGATGATCTTTCCCGCCAGCAGCAGCTCGACCGCATTCTCCGCCTGCCGGTCGCGCATGATCGAAAACGAAAAGCGGGCTTTGCAGTTGTCGAGAATGTCTTTGATCTCGTGCCGTGTGTAGGAAGGACCCCAATAAGCGTCCGTACTAACGGGCTTCCGTGGCGCCTTTTCCAGCTGGTGTTGGACGTATAGCGCGGCACCCAAAGCGCAACCGGAGTTGCCAGGCGCGGGAGGGACAAAAACGGAATTCAGTCCCAGGTTCTTTTCCAGTTCCGCGACCAGCATGACATTCTGGAACAACCCTCCGCCGAGACAGACATCCTTGATTCCCTCTTGTTTGCGAAGGGTCTCGACGATTTCGGTAACCTTCTCGGCGCAGATGTGCTGCACGCTGGCAGCCAGCGCGCGGCGCTCTTCGTCGCTCCATTCAGAGCGATTCTCGGGCAGGCGCAGCTTGCTCCAGAACTTGGCCGACAGAGCGAAACGTCCCCCCACTCCATGTTCGAGATACGCTGAATTAAATCGGATGTCACCCCGGCCCGACTTTCCCATCAGCTCATAAAACGCATCGCGGTATAAAGGCTCGCCTTCAAGGCTGAGCCATTGGGTTTTGTGCTCGTCAACATGAGGATTGAAGCCGAGCATCTCCGTAACTTTCGAATAGAGCCACGCCAGCGAATGTGGATATGGAATGTTGCGCAATACTCGGATACGAGAGCCCTCGCCCACCGCCAGCATGCCGGACTGGCCATCGCCATCCTCATCCATGGTCACAATCAGCGCGCGGTCGAAGGCAGAAAGAAAGAAGGCGCTGGCGGCGTGGCACAGGTGATGCTCCACATTCACAATGCGTTCGATGGAAGCGCCATCCTGCAGCCGCAACAGGCGGTGATGGCCCATTTCCCGCGACAGGCGCCCGATTTCGGCCATTTGGCAATAGGCGGATGCGACTGGCGCAAGAGGAGAAATTTTGGCCCCTGCAAGGGAGCGGCGCTTCCAACCCTTAAGCGGTTTGCTCGCGACCGCTACCCGGTCCAGATTCTTCCACTCAATCGCGCCGCGCTTGAGGCAAAACTCGATTGCCGCCTCCGGAACGCCACGCGTTGCCTTTGAACGCGTGAGCTTGCCTTCCTCGATTGAGGCCCGAATTGCGCCATCTTCCAACAGCGCCGCAGCGGTATCGTGAGTGAAAGAAGAGATGCCCAAAATACGCATGATTGAATTTTCCTAAGGATTGCGTTTACGGAATCGGACGGTCAGGCGCGCACAGCCGAACGACAACTCGTTCGCAAGTGAAGAAATTTTACAACGAAGAAATGGAGGGAGGGACGCTTAATCGCCGTCGCCAACCGCAACCGGCTTGGCATTCAGGCGCCGCAGCAGGGGACTGTTCTGCGACAGGAATTCGATGTGACCGCACTTCGGGCACTCCAGGACCACGTTGCCGCCCGCCGAACCATAAGGCAAAAACGTAAACTTTGTGAAAACGTAGCTGTCCAGTTCATGATGGCATCGCAGGCACTGCACGCCCCCGGTGCTTCCTGCAGGTTTTTTCTGGATTGGCGCAGATTCTGACCGGCTGATTTTTTCGACACTCATGCGAATTTTCCTTCTAACGACTCTACCGCGGAGTAACCCAGCCTTGCCATGATATTACCAGCGTGTTGTTGCACAAGTTGGCACTGCTCTTCGGTGAAGACATTGCGCCAACCACCGGCGGAGCCACTACGAATGAACTTCCCTTTGGCCGAGGCCCGCTGCGGATCGGCCTTTTCCTTCTGCCGCATTTTATCCATGGAGTTGTTGGCCACGGCTTCACAAATTCTTGCAGCCGGGACTGGCACACCGAGAAATTCGGCGATTCGGGAAAGCTCCTGTACCGAGTTGCGCTTCAATTCCTCGAAGCAGACCAGGAGGACTTCAGAGCGTCCGCTGTCAGCCGCTTCCATCCAGCATGTGGCGTGATTTATCCAGGATCCGAAGGGATTCACTTCGCCGCGCAGGAATCGCAGCAAGTAAACGTTGAAGTCATCGCCGGCAAGCCCAAGCGCCTTCTGATAAGCGAATTCCGAAAGTGCGACGTCGCGTGGATCTCGTGCCAGATAAATCGCTTTTTTGTATTCCGGACGGAACGGCTCGTGCGTCTTGATCAGCCGGCCGCCGGCGGGAAGAATGCGCGCTCCAGTTGCGTGGCGGCCGACGTCGGGAAGCATTTCGTTGGTCTTCGAAAATCCGGACGCCTCGCCGGAAAGGACCTCGAGCAACATGAAGCGTAGCCAGGTGCTGCCCGAACGAGGATACGATCCCACAAAGGTGTCCGACACCTGGAAGTTACGATGGCGCACCCACACCAGTGGAGCGCGGGCTTGAGTTTTGGCAAGAGTAAAACGAACTTTGCGAAGAATTGGCATGGGTCCCTTTATTCGAGTTAAGCGCGGGGAGAACCTTCGGTTATAACGGCGGCTTCCTTTGCAATCAATTTTGTCTGTGCCGCTGGCTTCGCCTTAGCCGCACGGTAGCGCCGAAGTAATGCGATCGGCGCGAAACAGTAAACCCGCGATGTAAAATGATCGAAGGCGCGCAGAATGCGGAATAACATTTCATCCCCTGCGCGTTCAATCAGGGTCGGCTCCGCGTGTTTTGCATCAGGCAACTTCGGGAACAGCGGCCATGCGCCTTCATATTCCCGTTGCCAACGGGCTACATAGCGATCGATTTTATCTCTGAAATCTTGCGGCAGAACCTCTTCGCGGTCTTTTCCGTTCCCAGCCCCAATCGTATTGCTCTTCACCCCTGCGTGATGGTCTGCCTCATAAATCGCCGATCGATCTCCGCCTTCGAGCGAAGCCATTTGCGGATCGAACGGAATACCGAGAAAATCGCACACGCCCGATAAGGTCTGCGTGGGATCCTTGATCATCTCCTCGTACTGAATCTGAAAGAGCGGAACACCCCGACGGAGAAGAGCATCACACTCGCTCTTCAACCGGCGCGTGCCGATCAGCGCACGATGCGTGATTCCGCGCTTGGCAAAAAACGAGGAACCGGTCCGCGCCGCTCGAACAATGCTTCGGCAGATATCAGCCGGATTTCTCCAGATAACAACAAATCGTGCCTCAGGGAATTCGCGCGACAGCCGCTGCAGCGAATCGTAGTAATTAGGAGATTTCTCTCCCCAAATTGCATCGCCCGCATACTGCTTCCAAACAATCTCCGCTGCATTCTTAAGATCGGGAACGCTGGCCGGGATCTGCCGGCGATCGATGCGATGGCGGGAAAGCGCGAAATTCCAGAACTCCCAGCGTTCAAGCCAGTCCTGCTTGCCGCCGGAATTTCGAAACAAACCAGGAAGCAGCGGGAGATCGGCCTCATACATGAGGCCGATCTCGGGATGCTTGTTTAACAATGTGTACAGGAGCGACGTTCCGGAACGCCACATTCCAACCACGAACAACGGTCCCGAACGTTTTTCATTCACCATGCGAGGTTCCACTTGCGTCTGCAAACCCCCGCCGATTAGTCTCCATCCACCGTTGCGAGCTCGTGCTTTTCACTCGTCACCTGAGATTTAATCCATGGATAGGTGATGCTCAATCCCTGCTCGAGAGAAATCTTCGGCTCCCAGCCAAGCACCTCCCGCAGGCGAGTGTTGTCGCTATTGCGGCCGCGCACACCTTGAGGGCCGCTGAGATTGTGGCGCTTGTTGATTTTCTTTCCCGCGATGCGGGCAATGAGATCTACAAGTCCATTGATCGTCGTCAGTTCATCCGTACCCAGGTTGAGAGCGTCACGGTGATTCGACACCATCAAGCGAATCAGCCCTTCCACGCAGTCATCTACATACATGAAAGAACGAGTCTGCTCGCCATCGCCCCAGACTTCGATTTCGTCATTCTTCCTGGCCAGCGCTACTTTACGGCTGATCGCAGCGGGAGCTTTTTCTTTTCCGCCTTCATATGTGCCAAGCGGTCCATACACATTGTGGAAGCGCACGATGCGGGTTTCGAAGCCGTAGTCTTTGTAGTAGTAACGGCACAGTTCTTCGGCAAACAGTTTCTCCCACCCATAACCCGGCTCGGGATCGGCGGGGTACGCATCTTCTTCTTTCAGCGGCTTCACATCGGGATCTTTCTGCTTGCCCTGGTTGTACACGCAAGCCGACGAGGAGAACAGGAAGCGCTGGACGCCATTCTGGCGGCTGGCTTCGAGCATGTGAGCGTTGATAAGGATATTGTTGCGGCTGATGTCGGCGTGATTAGCCGTGATGTAACCGATTCCACCCATGTCCGCAGCCAGGTTATACACTTCATCGATGCCGCCACGAGTGGCGAGCAGACATTCATCGATCTTACGCAGATCGTGAATTTCCATTTCGTCCGCCGCGCTGGATTCGTACTCCGGCATCTTAATGTCCGCACCGCGCACCCAGTGGCCCTCTCTCTTCAGTCTCTTTACCAGGTGATGGCCGATAAATCCCCCTGCACCAGTTACCAAGATTCGTTTTTGCTTGCTCATTGTCTGCTCGTCTCCCTGAAGATAATTTGAAAATTTCTACAGCTCTAACTCAAGAACCCGGGGGATTTAGAATTAAGCCTTTTCTTGCTTAAAAATCCGTGGAGCGAAATGCTCCCGGCAAACCGCCCAGACAAACTTCGAACCGTTCACGATATAGCGGGACCACAATCGTCGCGGCTCCGCGCACAAGCGATACAGCCACTCCAAACCGTTTTCGCGCATCCAGCGCGGGGCCTGCGACAGCCGCCCGGTGTTGAGGTCAAACGCCGCTCCCACTCCCAGCATTACCGGCACCCGCAACGAGTCGCGGTGCGCGTACATCCATTGCTCCTGCTTCGGGGTGCTGAGTCCAACCCAGAGAACATCAGGCGCAGCCGCCTCGACGATGCGCCGGACTTCCTGCTCCTCTTTTTCAGTAAGCGGACGGAATGGAGGACAGTAGGTGCCGGCGACTCGAATGCCATGGCGCTCCTGCTCCACTCGCGCGAGGTGATCGGCGACGCCGGGAGCGCCGCCGTAAAAAAAGTGCCGATACTTCGGTCCCGTCTCGCGGCAGAATGTCTCCATCAACTCTGGACCGTAGACGCGCCGCTTCATCTGGCGATGCCCCTGCCAACGGCCCAGCCAGACCAGAGGCATTCCGTCGGCAACCACAAGGTCGGCGCACTCGAGCACCTGGCGAAACGGCTCTTTCTCTTGCGCCTCGGAGATACCGTGCATGCCAGTCACCGCGACATAACGCGTGCGGGACCGCTCCTCAATCCACGATTCGAGAATTCGAACCGCGTCCGGGATCTGGACCCCATCCACACGCACACCGAGCACGCGATAGTTGGGAATCTCGCTCGTTCGGTCGACTACCGCTTCCGTCGGCACAGTTCTCTCCTGGCGAAAAAGGTTTTGGGAAGGGCATGCCTTTAAGCCATGCCGCTAAAGCCTCATAATTGTCCGGGCTATAGCCCCTGAGGGAGGGTTCGGTTCAATCACGAACTTTGTTAATTAGAACTCGGCTTCTCGATGATGAAATTCTCCAGCACCAGCGCGTCCATTTCGCTCTTATCGAACGTGTTGTACGCGTTGGCCGGAGTGTTCACGATGGGTTCGCCCTTCAAGTTGAACGAAGTATTCATCACCACCGGAACGCCGGTCGCCTGTCCAAACTTCTCGATCATCTTGTAATAGCGCGGGCTCTGCTCCTTGAATACTGTCTGCATGCGTCCGGTGCCATCCACGTGCGTAATCGCGGGAAGAATCGCCTGCGCTTCCGTCCTTCACCGGGACCACGTAAAGCATGTAGCGCGCCGGCGACATGTTTCATTGCATTCGGCAGATCGAAATATTTCTCCGCGCTCTCCGCCAGCACCGACGGCGCAAACGGCCGATAAGGCTCGCGGAATTTGATCTTCGTGTTGACGATGTCCTTCATCTCCGGATTGCGCGGATCGGCCAGAATCGACCGGCTGCCCAAAGCGCGCGGACCCCACTCGAATCGTCCCTGCGCCCAGCCAATTACTTTGGCGCTGGTCAAATGATCGACCACCGCGTCCAGCATCTTGTCTTCATCGTCGTAACGCGTGTGCGTGATGTTGTTCGGCTGCAGGAAATCGCCGATTTCCGCGTCCGAGTTCGCGCGCCCCCAGTACGCGTGATCCATCTGGAAATTGCGCGGCTTGCCCAGCAGCGTGTTGTACGCCCACAATGCCGCGCCCAGCGCGCCGCCGCCGTCGCCGGCTGCGGGCTGCACATACATATTGCTCGAAGCCCGATTCCTGCAGAATGCGCGTGTTGGCCACGCTGTTCAGCGCCACGCCGCCGGCCATGCACAGATTCTTCATGCCAGTGGTTTTGTGCAGATGCGTCGCCATGCCGACCAGAACGTCTTCCGTCACTTTCTGAATGCTGGCCGCGATGTCGGCATAGTGCTTGTTCATCTTCGACAGCTCGGCCATGAAATTTCCCGGAGGCGTGCCGAAATATTTCGGAAAGCCGGTCTCTTCGGTGAAGAACAGCATCTTCTCCGGGCGAGGCGTCGCCAAACAATGCCGCGAACTTGCTGTTGTAAGTTTTTTCGGTCGAGTGATGGAAGCTGAAATAATCCATGTTCAGCGAGAAAGAGCCGTCGCTGTTCTAGCTGAACCAGCTTCCAGACTTTGTCTACATAGTTGGGCTCGCCATAGGGCGCCATGCCCATTACCTTGTATTCGCCCTCGTTGACTTCGAAGCCGAGGAATGCGGTGAACGCGCTGTAGAGCAGGCCGAGCGAATGCGGGAACTCGATCTGCTTTTTAAGCTTTAATATCGTTTCCCTTGCCGATGCCGTAGGTCGCGGTCACCCATTCGCCTACGCCGTCGACGGTAAGCATCGGCCGACTCTTCAAACGGCGAGCACAAATAGGCGCTGGCAGCATGCGACAGGTGATGCTCGCTGAACAGAATCTTTTCTTTGCTGATGCCGAGTTCCGTCTGCAGCGTGGTTGCGACCCAGAGCTTGTCGACCATCCACGTAATCATCGACTCGCGAAACACCTTCCACGATTGCGGATAAGTCTGCAGCACCATCATGAGGATGCGGTCGAGTTTGCGGAATGGCTTCTCAAAAAACACGACGTAGTCGAGATCCTTGCCCCGTGATGCCGGCTTCTTCCAGGCAGAATCTGATGGCCTGCTTGGGAAAATCGAAGTCGTGCTTCTTGCGCGTGAAGCGCTCTTCTTCCGCCGCGGCGACCAGCATTCCGTCCTTCAGCAGCACCGCCGCCGCATCGTGGTAATAGCAACTGATTCCTAGTATGTACATTCTCTCCTCTTCGCTTCAAATCTCGTTCGTTTCTTCTTTTATTTCTTATTGCCGGTGCGCCCACTCCAGGTCGTAGGCTTCGTCAGGATGGTCAAGCCACGCATCGGGCAGTTTTTGATCCGCAGGGATCGCTGAACCATCGCGCCGCCAGTCCAAACGGCAGCACCAGCACCGCATAAAAAATCGAGAGCATCACGCGCGCCTGGAAGTTGCCGACCTTCTTGCCAAAGGCTTTCCATGCGGCCCAGGCCCGCTTCAACATATTCCACATTGCTTGATTGTTCTCCTGTTGTAAAAGTCTCAGAGGTGCAATTACTTGGCGGGGGCGGGCACGAGATGCCAGCCGGGTGATGCCTGCTCCTGGGGCTGGCTAACTTGCTGCAATAGTCTCTCGCTGACAAAGACCAGCGCAAACATCATGGTAAAAGTCGCATCGGGCCGGCTGCCAAAGGCGCGGCTGACCATACCGTTAATCAGGATATCGAGATATACCGCAAAGCACCCGGCGGCCAGCGGCAGTGATACTCGTCGCATCACTCGGATCAGGTTACGAATAATCATGCCATGCATCATCAGCATGATGAATAGCCCGATCAGGCCATTGTTGTACCAGACCTCGAGAAACCCGTTGTGCAGGTGTCCCGGCTGCCAGGAGATGTCAACCTTGTAGGCCAGGAAGCGCGAAGACATGAAGCCTCGGCCCAGGAGCATTTTCTGCTTGATGAGCTGCCACCCCGCAGTCCACACATCCGTGCGGCCCGTAACCGTGCCCGCCTGATCGGTACCTAAGTAACCTGTGATATAGGAAGCCAGGCCGGGCGATGCGGCCATGAGCAGCGCGCCAACCACTAGCAACCCGAGCAGAAACCACACTGCGGATTTGAACTTTCCCTGCCAGATGAAAAAGATCAGACCGGAAAATACGCAGGCCACGAATCCTGCTTTACCTGCGGCCAGAATCATCGTCGCCATTCCGAATACGGCGAAAAACAAAGCCCATCCGCGACGGCCGGGCTGGGAAAGCGCAAGAGAAAGCAGGACCAGAATTCCCGCATCCGCCGCAAGCATGGTCGGTGCCGTGCCCACATCAAACAAGCGTCCCGTCGCCAGTACTGCTGGATCGGAGACCAAACGCAACAGCGGCATGAACACGAGAAATGCGAAGGCCCACTGGCTAACGCGCAGGAACAATCGCAGATCGCTCTCATCCTTGATTTCCTGATTGCAGGCGGCAAGCAATGCGATCGCCAGGAACAGCTTGACGATCCAGCCCAGCGAGAAAAATGGCTGTTCAGCGTAAGCGCACGACAAGAAGCAAACCACGCCGAACCATGCGACCCATTTGTACGAACCGGAAAAGATCTTGTGGAAGTACTGGGGATTCTTCATCGAGTAGAGTGCGAAAGCAAAAATGATGAAGACCCACACCATCACTTCCGAGTAAGCGCCAGTCGTGATCTGGCCGCCTTCGGCGTCTTCCGTCATATACGAGAAGAAACCTTCCGAACTGAGCAGAATCCACCACAGGGCAAAGATCAGATTGCGGTTGCGGTCTGCTCCGGAAACCGACAGGACCAGACCCAAAAGCGCGAATACCCCGATTCCGACACCCAGAATCGAAATCACCTGGTCGGAAACCAGAGCGTAGAACATCCCCATGGCTACGGCTGTGATCACGCACAGCGCGCCGATCCACAGGCCGTACCGCAGGCGCGGGTTCGGCCTGCTGACGCTCATCGCGTCGCGGCGTGTCGGGTTCAGGGCAGTTCCAGCCATCGTTTCCAAGATCGCTTTCGTCGGCTTCCGATCCTAGAACAACGTGTAGATGAAAGGCGCGATCGCGGAGCTCTGGCCAAGGATAATGAGAGCGCCGATCAGAAACAAGCTCACCACCATCGGCACCAGCCACCACCTCTTGTTCCGCATGAAGAAGCCGAGCAGTTCGCCGGCAACTCCCATGTTGCGCGCGCCGTTCCTAATAAATTTCATAATTTCTACTCTCCTAAAAATTACATTCGGATCATTCGAGGTTCCGCATTCTCTTCAACGGAACAAGAAATCTCACCGCCGTTACTGCCGGTGCGCCCACTCCATGTCGTAGGCTTCTTCCGGATGGTCGAGCCATGCATCGGGCATTTTCTTGATGCGCAGCGGATCGCTGAACCACCGAGCCGCCAGGCCGAAAGGCAGCATCAAGACGGCATAGAAAATCGTCAGCAACACGCGGGCCTGGAAGTTGCCGACCTTCTTGCCGAACGCCTTCCATGCCGCCCACGCTTTTTTCAACATATTCCACATTTTGGTCACCTGATTTTCTAGTGAGTTACCACGCCGTTCTCGGAAGCAGCCGGAGTGGCCGAATTTGCCACGCTCACGGCAGGAGCCTGGCAGGCCTCGTTATAAGCCGGAAGCTGCCGAATTACCTGATAGAGCTGATCGGCGATGATTTTATGTCCGGCGACGGTAGGATGGGCCGGGTCCATATACATCTTGTTCTGATCCTCGTGGCGCAGGACTTCGATCATGTTCACCACCGGCAGATGGTTGGCAGCAGCGAAGGCAAGCATCGCGCGCTGGAAAGGATGCATGTCGCTATCCTTGACCAGACCATCGCCGGCCAGCACAAGAAGGACCAGCTGAGCGTGGTGCTCCTGGGTCAAGCGCAAACTTTCTTCCAGGCTGGCATTGAACGCCGTAACATCCAGGTCGCCGTTTCCGGCCACGGTCGAGAGCGAACCCTCCATCAGCACATGGCGAAGTTTGTAATAGGCGAGCTCACGGAACAGGTCTTCGATAAAGAAGTTGTACAACGCGCTGCGGCGGACAATGGACTTGAATTCCACGCGGCGGAGGAACTGCTTGCGCGCTGCCCCCTGCAGCTTGGGAAGATTTTCGAAGTTTGTGTTGAAGCTGTAGGCACGAATCACCACGTCCGGTTGGAACGTCGGATCGTCGATCACTTCCTTCAGTTTCTCTTCAACCAATGAGTTCGGATATGCGTTCACGCCCGCGGATACCACCTGAAACTGCTCGCGTCCGCAGGCGCTCTCGTTCAGCTTTTTCTCGAGCAGCGCGCTGTAATGCTGGTCGTCATTCATGCCCCAGCCCTGCGTGGTCGAATCGCCGAACGTCATGATGCGAAACTGGTTTTTCTGTTTCGCAACCAGATCCACCGGATAGCGGAATCCCTGATCGTTGATAGTGATGGGAAGATGATTCTGCACCGTGAGCGTGCGGCCAGGCTCGGGAACCCAAAGAAGTTTGCTGTCCGGCCGATACTGCGTAAATGACCCGTACCCGAACAGCCGCAGGGCCAACTCCAAAACCAGGCAGATGCCCAAAAACCAGCCGATGAATCGTAGAAACCCACCGCGCTTGTTCGTACCCGTACTCATTCACTTGCCCCCATGGGAAATTGTCGTTACTTGGCTCAGCTCGCTTAGAACATGGTGTAGATAAACGGCGCGAGAGACGAGCTCTGGGCCACGACGATCAACGCTCCCAACAGGAACAGCGTAATGAGGATAGGAAACAGCCACCATCGCTTGTGGCGCCCGAAGAAATGCATCAGTTCGCCCGCGGTTTGAACGTTGCGTACAGTCGTCTTAATAAACTTCATAATCTCTCCTTCATAAGATCGCTAGGATTCAGTGCAGCACGGCCAGATTCTGAACCGTTTCGAATCAAAGTCCTTAATTTACGGCACCGGTGGGCGCAGGCAGCCACCCCTTACGCTCTAAAAGATCGATCATCGCCTCGGCCGCCACCTCGTGCCCGAGCGCGCTGAAGTGCGGGTCGCAGGTCATCGAGAAATACGGCCACTGCAGATGATGCTCGTCGCGATATGCCTGCATAAAGGGAGTCAGCGAAGCCATAGTGATATTTTCGCGATTGGCAATTCCCTGCAGGCGCTCATCAAGCTTCTGCGGAACCAGCTCTTTTGGCAGCGGTCCAAATTGTTTCGTCAGCCGCTCTCGCCAGTCGGGCTGAATGTCGCTGAAATTGCTCCACGGAACCATCACGAATTTCACGCCGTCCGCTTCCACCGTGTTCTGCATTTTCGCCATCACTTTTTCGGTGACCGTCCATGCGCTCTGCCATTCGGGATCAAGCGGATCGTTCGAATAGCTTCCAAAATAAACCGGCATCCCGTGCCACTTGTACAAGGGAAGATCGGCGCGAAACCAGATGCGCTCGATGTAATAAGCCAGATAAGAATGGCGCTCGAGAAACGTGATCAAGCCGTTGAAAGGCCGCTTCTGCACAGGCTGGAAAACCAGGTTTCCGTTCCCGTCGAGGTTGTAGTAGGGGCAATACCAGGTGTGAATGCCGTAAGATTTCGGCTGCAGAGTCGAGGAATTGTTCATGATGTCGTTGTCGGAGACCGTCAAAATCACCAGATCCGGATGAAATTGCCGGATCCGCTCCTGATACATGATCAATTCCTGGGTGGTGCCAATCCCTTCAATGCCGAAGTTCAATACCTCAACGTTCTTGTACCCCTGCTTTTGCAGCAGCTTCTCCATCTGGATGTTCATGACCTGATCGGGGTCTACATGAACACCTTCGACGACGGAGTCGCCCACCAACGCAATGCGAAACTCGCCCGGAGGCTTTTCCAGCGTCCGGTCGCGGTCGCGGAATCCCCAGCGATTGGTAACTACATGACCGGTGAAACAGCCCCGGCTGTGAATCACGTCCATGTTCGGAATCAGCGAGACGCCGAGCTGGGAATCGTATTGCCGGAAAGGAGCGCTACGAAACTTTCCCAGCGGAAGAACTCGCAGCGCGACTTCGCCCACGATCGCCAGCGTGACGATCATGAACACGGCGTATACGAACCCGAACAACACCCGCTTGCGCAGCGGCAACTTCTCGTCGTGTTGTTTGGGGGCTTGAATTGTGTCTGTACCCATCCTACGCGGCCCCTGAACCCCTCAGGACCGCGGGAATGGTTTTCACCAGAATCTCCAGATCCAATGCCAACGACCACTTGTCGATATATTGCAAATCCAACTCCATCCACTTTTCGAACGAAATCGAGCTGCGTCCACCGATCTGCCACAGGCACGTGATTCCCGGGCGGACGCTGAAGCGCCTGCGTTGCCAATCCTCGTTGAAGCCTTCGTAGTCGCGGATGGGCAAGGGCCGCGGACCCACCAGGCTCATGTCGCCTTTCAACACGTTAAATAGTTGCGGTAGTTCGTCGATGCTGGTTTTACGCAGGAACCTGCCGAGCGGAGTGATTCGCGGATCGTTCTTGATCTTGAATACCGGTCCGCTCACTTCGTTCAAATGTTCGATTTCCTTTTGGCGTTTCTCCGCGTCCACCACCATTGTGCGGAATTTGTAAATGCCGAAATGTCTCTTGTTCAATCCGAGCCGCTTTTGCACGAACATCGCTGGCCCGTTCGACGTGAGCCGGATGGCAATGGCCGTAACCACCAGCAGCGGCAGCAAAAGAAGGATCAGCATTGACGACACAATGATGTCGACAGCGCGCTTGAACACTACCGGCCAGCCTTCCAGCCCTCCCGTGTAGTGCGTGATCAGCGAATCCCCTTCGAACTCCTCCGAGCGGGACCGCGCTTTCTTTAGATCGAACAGGTTGGAGATGAAGCGGATGACAATTCCCTGCTCTTCGCAAAGCGCGGCGATATCGCAGGCGCGGGAGTGGTAGGAGCGCATGGGCAGCGTCACCACCACTTCATCCACCACGTTGCTTCGCAGAAACTGCGCCAGTCCGTCGAAATCGCAAACGATGTCGTAACCCGAGCGCTGGAATTGCGACATCCCGACCCAGTCCTCATCCACAAAGCCCATCACCCGATAACCAAGGGCCGGATTCTGCTGCATCTTTTCGGCAAACTGCATGGCGCGCGCGTTCGTACCCACAATCAGCATGTCGCGCAGGTTTCTGCCATGCAGGCGCAGACGCCGCAGCACGCTCCGCATCACGTTTCTGCTGAGAATCGTACCCGCCGTGCTCGCCAGCCAGAACACGCCCAGGAATTCCGGCCGGATCAGGCTGATGTGAAAAATGAAGTGCGAGCAAAACAGAAGGAACGTCCCCAGCGTCGTGGCTTTGACAATATCTTTCAGTTCGTCCCAGCGCCCCGCCAAACGGCGTGAGGAATACATTCCGAATGAAGAAAAGATGATGTGCCATGCCAGGAGCAGCAGAGAAAATGTAACGAAATTCTGAACTTTAACCCGTAGGGACAGAAACTCGGTCAATGAAACTGACGCCTTTTGCGAAACCACGACCGCGGCCAGTCCGAATGAGACCATCATCAGGACAAGGTCGAACAGCTTCATCGTATTCAGTAAGAACTGCCGCCGAACGTTACCCACTGCGAACTCCTGGGAATATGGCGTTATAAAACGTGGGTGATGCGGGGGAGAAGCTTGATGAACCGGCTGTTGGTGTTGGGAAATGGTTCAATTGCTAATGTCACTCCCGGCCGCCCTGGGGCGGTTTCGGGCGATCCGACAAGGCCTCCGATACTAACTGATTCGACCGGTGCAACTGCGCTGTGATCTGTTCCATATAAGCCCGCGCTTCCGCGGGGCTCAGATTCGATCCGTGGCTACCGCCATTGGATCGCGAAGGGGTTGGAGAAAAAAAGCTCGTGCTCGCCGATCCTTCGAATACTTGTGCCGCTCCAGGTCCGAGATCGCTTGGCCCACGCAACGCTTTCGAAGTATGGCGGGTAATGTCGAGATCGCTGATTACTTCTTCCACGATCGCCGCGTCCATCACCTTTTGCTGCAAGGCACAACCCAGCGACATGGAGTTGAAACACAGGCTGTTGATGTTACGGGGAATGCCTGCGGCAAATTCGGTAATGCGCGCCAAGGCCGCGGCGCTGAACAGCGGTTCACCGCGATGGCCTGCGACTCGCAGGCGATGTTGAATATACTTGTTGGTTTCTTCGTAAGACAAGGGCTGCAATCCGCTTACCAGCGATACCCGCTGCCGGAGTTGGGCCATGCGTGGGTTGGCAAGTTTGTCGGCCAGTTCGGGCTGTCCGGCCAGCACAATCTGCATCAGTTTGGCGCGCGGAGTTTCAAAATCTGAAAGCAGCCGGACTGTTTCCAGCACCGATGGATCGAGATTTTGGGCTTCGTCGATCACCACGATGAAACGGTTTCCGGCGCGAGCTTCCTGCAACAGGCGCTTGTTGAACTCTTCGTGCATGCGCACGAAGTCCTGATCGTCCGAGCCGTAACCTAACTCGGCAAGCAGGAAACGCATGAACTCCCGCGAATTGCATTGAGTTTGAAAAAGGAATGCGGTTCGCGCCGAGGTGCGGAATTTCTCCAGCAGGTGGAATAAGAGCGTAGTCTTGCCCATTCCCGGAGATGCGATCAAGGCCAGGAAGCCTAGACCGCTCTCGATGCCGTAAACCAGCGAAGCAAGCGCTTCGCGATGGGCAGGACTCAAATATAAGAAGCGTGGGTCCGGAGTAACGCCGAAGGGCTGCTCGCGAAGGCCGTAGTATTTCAAAAACATTCCCGATGTCCTCTTTCTTTACATCTGAGCCAGCTTTACTGTGGTCCTTCACCAGCGCTACGTGTGTTGAAAGCTTCTTCCATTTCCAGGTCGGAATCGTATTTCCCGGATCCGTTGCCATTGCTTCCTCTCCTAGCGGCGACGCGCAAAGGCACGGCAGCCAGGACCGGAATGTTCAACTCGGAAAGAACTTCGGACGGAGTCCGGAATGAGGTATCAAGATATTCCCGCGTGAAGACCAGTCCCACGCTCACCATTCCTGCCATCAGGATGCCGACCACGCCGAACATCCAGGGAGAGCGAACGGGAGAAATCGGAACCGTCGGCTCTTGCACCATGGCGATGTTGAGAATGCGCGTCTGATCCAGGGCATCCGCAATGCGAGCCTCTTCACGCTTGTGCATGTAAAGCAGGTAGTTGTCTTCGTTGGCTTTCTCTTCGCGCAGAAGATCCTGTTGCACCAACCCGCTTACTTCCAGTTGGTGAGCCTTGGCCTGGTAGACGCCCACAATCGCCTGCGTGGCTGTGGCTCGCGCCTGCAGGGCGCTGTAATCCGACTTGGCCTTGGCTAGCTCTTCATTGATCCAGGCATAGGTAGGATTGCGATCCGTGGTTTGCTCCTTCAACGGCTTGCTCTCTTCCGTGGCAATCGCAGTGCGCGTATCGGCAATCTGCTTGTCCACTTCTTCCACCAGCCGGTAGGTGGGCTGGTACTTGGTCAGCAACTCGGTGCGCTTCAGTTCCAGAGTGAGCAACTCGCTCTTTAATCCCTGCAGCACCGCGCCATCGTCGGTTTCACGCATCTGCGTGGTCAAACGATCCGGAGTCGTTCCGGCTTGCTGCTGCAAATCCTGAATCTTCTTCTCGGTGGCGGCCATTTCGGCGCGCGTTTGTTCGAGCGCCGCGCTGAAGTCGTTCAATTTCTGCAAAGTGATGTCGCGAACGACCTGCGGAGCGACCCCGCCTTGCTCCTCGGAGAATTTCTTCAACTGATCTTCGGCGTTGTCCAGATCGTGCTTGTAGCGGTCGGTCTCGTCTTCAAAGAACTTCAACTGTCCCGCCGGCCGATTCACGGATACGTGCTTTTCAACGTATGCGCTGACGATGTTATTCAAAACTTTTGCCGCAGACTTGGGGTCGTGCGCGGAATAGGTGATCTGAATGACATTCGTCTTTTTCAGAGGATCAACTCTCAGATTGGCCCTCATTTTTTCAATGGCTTTGGCAACTTTCTGATCCTCGGTTTCGGCAAATAACGCCGAGAGAAAGGACTTGCGCTTGTCCAATCCGGAAGAGAGTACAGCCTTGCGCAAAACATCTTCGCTGAAGATGAGCTGCGCTTCCGAGTTCAGCTCTTCCTCGGTGATCGCGCTCACCATCTGCGTGGCATCGTTCTTCTCCGGCGTAACAATAGGGTCAACCCGTTCGCGCTTTACCACGATCTGCGCGGTGGAATCATAAGTTGATGGCAGCACCAGAACCGCGGCCAGCGTACCCAGCAGAATGCCTGCAAAGCACAATAAGAACGCGCGCTTGTGGCGAAATCCGATGGCCAGCAAATCTCGCAGCGTGAAGCCGAAGCTTCCGGTGCCTTGCGCCTGGGTGAATTCCTGGTCTCTCATAATCTTCAATTTCTCCTATGGGTCCGACGATCCAAGGGGGAATAGCGGGAAAGCGTTAAATTACGGCTGGGCTATCATCGCGCCCGCGCTTACGCCGGTGTAGGGTATGAACGGCTTGATTTTGGACAGCGAGTTCTTGGGCACGTAGAGCATGTCACCGGGATGCAACAGCGGGTCCTCGTGCAGATCGCCCTTCTTCTCCATCGCTTTCAGATCGAAAACCTTGGCGAACATCCATTTATCATCTACGCGGCGATAGAGTCGAACCTGGGAATGCTTGGCGGACTCCGTGAATCCTCCTGCAACCGCAATCGCTTCGGCCAGAGTGACATTGCCGCGCATATCATATTTTCCGGGATGCGAAACCTGTCCGTCTGCAATGAAGAACGGCTTTTGGAAATCCTTGAGCACGATCGTGATTTCGGGGTCGTTTAAGATCTTCCCGTAAGCCGCGCGAAGCGTCTGGGTCAGCTGCGGCACCGTCTGATCCTGCACCCTCAGATCGCCAATTCCTTTCAGAGTGATGTAGCCATCCGGCTGAATCGTAACTGTTTGATTGAATTCAGGGCTCAATTCAAAGGAAACATCGAAACTGTCGCCTGCGCACAGGTGATAGCGCGTGTCGCGCGGCTGGAGCTGCGGCAGCGTCGCCGAAGCCGAACTGGCGGTTCCCATGCTCGGTTCTGCAGCTGAAACCACATGCGCGGCGCTCGCGGAGGAAGCTTGCTGGGCAGCGGCCGCCAGCGAACAAGCTGTTACGGCCATGAATATCGCCGTCCACCATCCAATACGTCTTAACATGAATCCTCCTGCGCTAGAACTTTTCTGGGTCCGCATCGTATCTCGTAGGGGATTGAAAATCGCCGGAACTCGTAGGATTAGCAAAGAATATCAAAAGTTTGCATCCGCCGTGTGCACGAACTGAACGCCCATCACAGCTCCGCCCTCTGAGTCCCATAAAGGAACCCCGGCAAATGAGAAAACGAAAGCCAAATCCCTTCGCAAACGCAGGCCAAAAGGCCTCAAAGTCGGCAAAGTTTAGGCATCGCTGTGTAAAGGGGGGATGACGCTTGAGTGTCAAAAAAGCGACACACTTAAATTGCTCTTAAGGCTACCCGCGATTGCAAGTTACTGCAAGAGGCCAAAAGCACTACCAACCAAAGACTCTATAAATTCGGGAATTTTTACCGCCCCAGAGGGCCCTCTCGGAGCTGTCCCAGACTGGTTACGCAGGTAACCCCTGAGACTCTTACCGCTGTCATGGCGTGATGGCTGGCAGGGTTGGTAAGCCTTCCTGTTCTAAGTGGGCCCAACTAACCGCTTCCACATTGCAAAAACTTGCAACATTGGTATCCCGCAAGGTCCGCAACCAGCGCGGGTTTCCGAGCCAAAATTAGTTTGACATCACAATCCGGGATGACTTAGAGTTTGATGACTGTCCCCCCGTTCGTAGATCCATTCGGAGAACCCACTTGTTAGATCATGACAGGCTACGCGCCCGTACCAATGGCCATTTCTGTTCGTTTTGCGCGCTGCGGTCTTCGGTGGGAGGACTCAAACTCAATTTTCCCGAAAACGAATTCCTGAGGAAATATTCATGTTGAAAAGTGTTTTTGCTTCTCGCACGCTCGCGCTGGTGATCGCGGTTTCCACCCTGCTTTCCTTGAGCGCCTACGGTCAATACGCCGGGCAGCTCTCCTGGGGAAACAGCAATCTGCACGAAACCACGCTTACCCCGGCGAATGTCAACACCGCGGGTTTCGGCAAGCAATTTTCTTATTCGGTGGATGGCAGCATTTTCGCGCAGCCTTTGTACGTACCGAATGTGACCATCCCCGGACAGGGAGTTCACAACGTTCTCTACGTGGTGACGGAGAACGACGGTGCGTACGCGTTTGATGCGGATGGAAAACAGACGACTCCGCTTTGGTATGACAGTTTCATCAATCCGTCGCAGGGCATCACTGCCGTTCCCTGCCAGCTGATCACAGCCAACGTCTGCAATATCGCTCCAATTATCGGAATCACAGGTACACCTGCCATCAACACAGCCACAAATACGATGTACCTCGACACGCATATCGATAACAACGGTGTGCTCTCTCATTATCTTCATGCGATCGACATCACCACCGGCGCAGAAAAGTTTGGTGGCCCAATACTTATTCAGGCATCCGTTCCCGGAACCGGCATCGATAGCTCGGGAGGCGTTCTTCCCTTCGATGCGTACCACACTTTCCAACGCCCCGGATTGCTGCTGATGAACGGCATTATCTACATTCCTTACGGCAATTATCACGGCTGGGTGATGGGTTATAACGCGACTACCCTGGCTCAGCTTTACGTCTTTAATTTTTCCCCTAACAGCAAGAACTCAAACCTTTGGCAAAGCGGCGAAGGCCTGATCGCCGATTCCGAGAACAACATCTACGTCTCTACTTCCGATGCCCCGTTTGACGTCTACAACACCAACAAAATGGATTACGGCGATAGCGTGGTGAAGCTCAACAGTTCGTTGCAAGTAGTGGATTACTTCACGCCGATGGACCAGGCCTGCCGCAACGGTAACGACATGGATCTGGGTTCCGGCGGACCCCTTCTTCTGCCGACGCAACCGGGCGCCTATCCAAACGAGATTGTTTTCGCAGGCAAGGGCGGAACGCCTTGCGATCTGTGGACCGGCGGAGTTTATGCCGCTCCGGTCTACGTCATTAACGCCGACAACATGGGTCACTACAACGCGACCCAAGATCAGATCCCGCAAGAAATGGAAGGAGCTCCGTTCGGCTACTGGTCGAGTCCGGCATATTTTTCCACCGGCACTACCAGCTACGTTTACATGGCCGGAGTCTCCGCCGACGCAGGCGTCGGTGACTACCTCAAGCAGTACACATTGACCAACGGCCAGCTCGTAACCCCGCCTTTCGCCGAGTCCCCCGCAGTGTTACCGGATGGAGCGACGCCAAGCATTTCCGCCAACGGTACGACGAACGGTATTGTTTGGGTAGCCGAGCGGCAGGAGAGTCTGGATACCCAGATCGGAAAGAAGCCGCCACTACTTCTCGCCTACAATGCAACTAACGTCGGAACTCTGCTCTACAGCAGCGCACAGAATGCGGGGCGCGACACGCCTGGTCTCGAAACCAAGTTTATGGTGCCTCTGGTCGCCAATGGCCGCGTCTATATCGGAACGCAGACCGACGTCGATGCCTATGGTCCCATCACGCAAACCAATGTGACCCTGACGCCCACCAGTCTCGCCTGGGGAACGGTCTTCTACGGTGCTACGGGCGCCGCTAAAACGGCTACTTTGAAGAACGCCGGCACCGGCACAATCAACATCACCAGCATTTCGGTCACGGGAACGGAGTCCAGCGAATTTCCCATCAGCGCCAACACCTGCGGCTCGACACTCGCGGCCGGCGCCAGTTGCATGATTTCGGTCCAGTTCAAGCCAACCAGTGAAGGAACGCAATCTGCCACGCTCTCGGTTGTAGATAGCGGCGGAACGCAAACTTCGGCCCTGAGCGGCTATGGTTCCGCAATCAAATTCAGTCCCGCCAGCTTGACATTCAGTGCGACGGCGGTAGGCAGCTCGAGCGCTCCGCAAACGGTCACGATGACCAACTTGAACAAGACCGCGATCAGCATCACCAGCATCGCCATCGGCGGCGCTAATCCTTCCGATTACAGCCAGACGAATACCTGCGGCAGCAGCCTTGGGGCTGGCGCGAACTGCGCCATCACAGTAACCTTCACGCCCAATACGACGGGAAGTTTGCCGGCCAACATCACCGTGACCGACAGCGATGCCACTAGCCCGCAGAAGGTGATTCTCAACGGCACCGGATCGCAACCCACCATCAGCTATACGGTGACGCCAAGTTCGATCGCATTTCCGTCCGAGAATATTGGCTTGCAGACCGCTTGTCAGCCGGTCGTTGTCACCAACACCGGTACAAATTCACTCACCATCGGCAGCTTTACCTTGTCCCCGTTCCTGGTATTCCAGCTGCAATATGGCTATGCTCCACGCACTCTGACCGCGGGAGAAGCGCAAACCTATTGCATCAAGTTCGTGCCCGGAGCGGCGCAGGCCTATACCGGCTCGATGTCGATCTCGATTGACGGAATTTCGACTCCTTCGACCGTTTCATTCACCGGTACTGGAGTTTCGACGACGGCTGCGGCGACCGTCACTCCGAACACAATCACTTTCCCGAACACTCCTCTGGGAAGCACGAACACACAAACCGTCACCGTCAAGAACACGGGCCACGCGGCATTTCACCTGACGTCGGTCACCGACGAGCCGCCTTTCAGCTATACAGGCTTCACCGGATCGGTGGTGATTCAGCCGAACACTTCATACTCGTTCCAGGTAACGTTCACTCCTACGCAGGCAACGTCATACACGAACGCTGTCTACTTGGCGAACGACATTATTCCTGGCTTGAGCGTCAGCCTTGCCGGAACCGGTACGGCACCAACTTCATTGGCTATCACCAGCTTCCCGACCTTGCCCGTGGTTTCGCAAAAGGCTTCTTACCTGGCGAACCTTGCGGCAGCGAGTGGAAATGGAAATCTCACCTGGAGCGTAGCTGCGGGCAGCAGCTTGCCCTCAGGCTTAACCCTGTCATCGTCCGGCTCGATCACGGGAACTCCGGCGACTTCCGTCGCCGTTGGCACCTACACCTTCACTGCGCAGGTCACCGATCAGAGCACTCCTCCGCAAGTCGCTACGGCAAAGCTCACAATGCAAGTTGCCGCTTATAACACAGGCGCCAAGTGCAACAATATCGATTGGGACGTTGCCGGCTCCAACAATCCGCTGGTCGCGCTCACCGATCTCGGCACAGGCACATACCTTGGATACGAAGGAGGTTTGTATCCGAATGGGCAGAATACGCCGCCTGCAAGCCAACTGAACCAGGCAATGGCCGATGCACAAAACATCGCTGCCGGTTCAGGACCCTATGCCATGATTTCTATGGGCGTCTCGATCACTCGCACCATCTGGGACGAGTATGGCCCGATGGAGGCAGCCGATCCCGCGTTAAACAAGAATCTGGTTCTGGTGAATGCCGCCATTGATGGCACCGATTCTCCTGACTGGACCTCGCCCAGCAGCGGAACCTGGCTGACCATCACCAATTACTACCTGCCCTATCAGGGCTTGAATGCTAACCAGGTTGTAGCGGCGTGGTTGATGATGCCGCGCAGCAATCAGAGCGGGACATATCCGGGAGACATGCAGAACCAGGAGAACGATTTGATCTCCATTCTCCAGAACATGCACACCTTCTTCCCGAATCTGCAGATTGTCTACATTTCGAGCTTGCATTACGGCGGATATCAACCCTCCAACAGCTATCCGGAACCGTATACGTATGAGTTCGGGCTGGCGGTGCAGAACGTGATTGCAGATCAGATCAACGGCAATCCCGCTCTGAACAACAATCCTGCCAAAGGACCGGTAATGGCGCCACTGCTTCTCTGGGGTCCTTACACCTGGTCGAACGGCCTGCTCGGCCGCAGCGATGGTCTAACCTGGGATTGCCAAGATGTGACCAGCGATGGTCTGCATCCCTCGGCGACGGGACGCAACAAGGAAGCTGGTCTGTTGACCACGTTCTTCAAGAGCGATCCGACGGCAGCGCCCTGGTATCTGGCACCGTAGCCAATGTAGTCAATTCGCAGCTTGCAACGGTCGGTCGCCAGTCCTGCTGGCGACCGATTTTTATTGGATCGGGCCGGCTTCGGGAATGGCAGCGCCATCCGCTCGCGGGTCGGACGCTCCGTAATGGATCTTCGTATCGCCGTCGTCCAACACCGCCTGGCCTCTTCCCATCGAGGTTGAATATTCTCTTCTCACATCCAACACATGTCCCATTCCGCTGAGCTGCCGGAGAATCTCGGCCGGAATGCGTGATTCAATCACGATGTTGCAACCCAGCTTTCCGCTCACGGTAAAGCGTGGCTCCTCGAGCGCGGCCTGAATGTTCATGTGATAGTCGACGACGTTCGAAACAAACTGGGCATGAGCCAGCGGTTGATTCATGCCGCCCATAATTCCAAACCCGATGTGCTGCGACCCGCGTTCCATGAAGGCTGGAATAATGGTGTGAAACGGACGCTTCCGTCCCGCAAGCGCGTTCGGCGACTTCGGATCCAGCGAAAACAACCCTCCCCGGTCCTGCAGCACGAACCCCATTCCTCGCACCGTTATTCCAGAACCGAAAGCATCATAGTTGCTTTGAATCAGCGAGAGAATGTTGCCTTCTCGATCGATCACGCTGAGATAAGTTGTGTCGCTGGCAGAAAGCGCCCCCGGAGCGACCTCGCAATTTGCCCGCGCAGGGTCGAGAAGCCTGGCGCGCTTTGCGGCAAAGCTCTTCGAAAGCAGTTGCGAAACCGGGAGGGTACTGAAACGCGGATCGCCGTTGTATGCCTTCACATCCGCGTAAGCGAGTTTCATCGCTTCGATCCGCTTATGCAGCTCCGCCGCGCTGGAAGGGCCATCTGGCGATGGCTGCGATTGTTCCATGATGTTTAGCATCTCAAGCGCTGCCATGCCGTCGCCATTCGGCGGCAGTTCGTAAACTTTCCAGTCGCGATAGTTGATTGAGATAGGTTCAACCCATTCCGCTGAGAAGTCAGCAAGATCATCCGCAGTCGTCGTTCCGCCCAATTCCGCCGACGTCTTCAGAATTCCTTGCGCAATGCTCCCCTTATAAAATGCGTCCCTACCTTGGTCCGCAAGCATGGTGAGAGTTTCTGCGAGATCGGGATTGCGGAAGAGATCGCCTATCTCCGGCGCCTTGCCATTCCGCAGGTAGACGCGCTGACTCTCCTTGTCGACAAGTTCGGGAGCGGCAACATCCCAATAACCCTGAATGATCTCAGGCACGGCGTATCCGTTTCGCGCATAGAAAATGGCAGGTGTGAAGAGTTGCTTCCAGGGCAGTTTGCCAAAGCGATCGTGAAGCTTCGCCCATCCCTCCACCACGCCGGGCACGGTCACGGAGTCGATGCCAGTTTGCGGCATCTTCGCGATTCCCTTCTCGCGAAGATGTTCGATGGTGAGCCCTCGCGGCGCCCATCCGCTCGCGTTGAGGCCATAAAGTTTTCCAGTCGTAGCATCCCAGTAGATGGCAAACAAATCGCCGCCGACCCCGTTCATCATGGGCTCGGCCACTCCGAGCACAGCGTTCGCGGCGATACCCGCATCGATCGCCGAACCACCCTCTTCCAGAATTCTGGCGCCCGCCTGCGATGCTTGTACGTAGCTTGTGGCAACGATCCCGTAGGGCGTAACAACCATGGAACGGCCGTAAGCACGATCAGGATGGTCGGCGGAAAATGCGGAAATGGCGGTCATCAGAATGAGCAACAGAAAACAGTTCGTGAACGGCTGGGACTGAATCATTAACGCTCCTCGCAGTGGATCGCGGAAATCGCGAGCACGCAAGGATCATACATGGCTTCCATTGTAGCGACGCGCCTTGGAGAAGCAATGGAGCTTCCGGTTGGAAGATCCGAGGATGTGTTGTTCTTCTAGTAGTCGGTCGCCGGATTCAGCGACGCAGTCTGGAAGGTGGGTGCGATGGTCGGAGCCTGAATGACCGGGTTCTGCCTTCCCGGCTGGCTGAGGTCGAACGTTACAAAACCGGGCATTGGCGAACTCGCCAGCGAGTAATCGTCGGATGGATAAACCGGATTAGCAAACCCTGGATTCACCTGCGCGGTCCCTTGCGAATCTTCGCCGATTCCCTGCCAGCCGGTAAAGGTGTAATAGTTCCAATCTCCGAAGGTGTTTAGCGTATCGCATAGGGGATTCGAAGCGTCCGGCTGCACGTGAAAGGCCTGGGTGTCGGTCGCGAACCCGCCATCCGTACGCCAGTACAGGTTGCCGCTCATCATCTCATACTCAGTGTAAGGAAAGCCGCAGGCGTAGGTACATCCCTTCTGCACGCTAAATCCGTCGCTGTATTTCTTATCGAAATACGCGATGTTGTTCATCGCGTTAAATTCCAGGATCGGGGTCGCCGAACAGCTGTTGCTGATATAGGGGCTGGCCATCTCAAAGATTCCCGTCCGCGCGTACGCGAAAATGTTGTTCTGAATGATGTTGGCCTCGCCCGGCGCAGCGGGACCGTTCGACAGATGCACCGCGTTGGATGCGACACGATAGACGAGATTGTTCTCCACATCGACCAGGCCGGTTTGGGCGTCCATGTAAAGACCCTGGCCGCCATAGCCGTCGGTATCCAGCGTGTGCGCGTCGGTCACGTCATGGCATTTGTTGTTCAGAATTTTGTTTCCAACCGCTGTGTGATTCGGACCGCCGGTGTTGTAGTAGATGCAGGCGATGTCGTCGGTCAATCCCTGCCCGATGTCATAGACATGATTGAACTCGGTGATGTTGTTGAACGATCCGTTTGAGTTTTGCGCTCCGAAAGGACACCCGAGTGCGCAAATCTCCACCCCGCTGTGGTAGCCATCGAAAATATCGTTATGACTGTAGGTGTTGTTATTTCCATCGCCTTGTACTAAGCCGATGGCGCTGGGAAATACGCGCCCGTAACTGGCGATCAGCGTGTTCTCGATCGCCGTGCCGTGCGGAACGTTCATGTCCGTATCCGTATAGCCCGCAGGCATTCCAACCCGGATTCCAAACCCACCCAGATCGTAGAAGCCGGCATTTTCCACCGCATTGTTTGCCGTCACTGAGTTCTTGTTGTTGGTATAGAGTTCCAATCCCCCGCCCGCGGTTTGCATGAAGATATCGCCGTTGAACGTCACATTCTGGCAATTGAGGCAAGTCACGGCGCCCGTAATTCCCGGATCCTGCCGCAGCGATGGATATCCAGCTGCCGGCACAGTGAAATTGTCATGCGCAAATGTCAGCCCGGTGAAAGAGACATATTGCATTCCCGTGGCGATCATAACCTGCGATGCCTGCGGAACGATTACGGAATCCGTATTCGGATTCTCTCCAGCATTCGCCAGATAAGTCAGTGTCCAGGGACTTGACGATCGGTCGAGGAACCACTGGCCGGGCTGCGTCAAATCGTCTTTCACGTTTTCAACGACGTACCGATGATCCACGATAAAACCCATGTCGGGATTTTCCTGCTCCGTGGGGCCGGTGAAATAAATGATGTTGCTTGAGGTATCGATGGATTTAATGCGTAGCTTCGCCACTTGCCATTTTTCGAAGTCATAGACTTCGATGTCGCCCTGAGGGTAGGGAGAATTCAGATTTTGCCAGCTCGCGCTGATGGGATCGCTCGCGTTGTACTGGAACCGGTCGAAACATTCCCACCCGCTGCCCGAGACGTAGACTGCGCAATTCGGATCGGGAGCGGGACCGGAAGAGGATCCGCTCAGATAAATCGTTGCCGCCACGCGGTAGTAGGTTCCAAGCGCTCCGCCAAGACGAGGCCGCAATCTCCGCTGCTCGTTGTAGAAGAGTTGTTCAAAATATTGCGTAGATGTCGGCAGTGAAACCTGCCATTGATTGCCGTTGATGTTCTTCCAACTCAGGCCCGAACCGCTGCCTAGCTCCATGCCGCCGCTAATTGTTGGCGTTTCGGAACGGTAATTCTCCCAGCTCACTTGCAACTGTGCAGTACCCGAATCAGCCGATGAAAACGACAAAGGTTGTGAGACGAAATACATCCCCTGCCGGATTTGCACAACTATCGTCTGCGTCCTGCCCTGCGGATTCTTCAGAATCCCTTGTACGGCAGTCTGGGCGCGACCGACGGTCGCAAAGGGGCCGTCCGTATTCCCGCTGTTCGGCGCAGCCAGAGTGCCCGACCAGGCATCGTTTCCGTCTGTAGCAATATAGAAATCCGCACCGGTATTTCCTCCGCTCCCGGTGCCTCCGCCTCCGGAACCGGTGCCACCCCCTCCGCTTCCTCCGCTCCCACTGCCACCGGATCCAGTACTGCTGCCCGAGGAACCAGAGTTCGAGAAACCGCTGCAACCCACAGAAAACAAAAGGGCAAGGATCACGGCAAGCAATGCAAACAGCGCAAGCGGACGCTTCCTGGCCATCTTCGGTTTCCTTCCGATTTTCGAAGTCTTCCGAGAATAGGCGGAACGAGCACCTCAGTCATGATTACTAGGGGACACTGCGCACTCTGGGATTTGCACATGATCGGACGCGCACCGGAAGCGAAAAGACGGACGGACGCTGCAAGCGTCCGACGAAAATGCACACGTGTGCCCGATGGAAGCCGGCAGGTCGCCGAGGGACAGAAAAATGTTGGGATTAGAAAAGCCGGAGAGCAGGACGCTCTCGGCACACAGGGAGCTGAGAAGAATGAGCTACGAGCGCTGTGAAACCGCTTCTTCCAGGTGGGATTTGAGTTTCTCGGCCACCAAATTTACATTGGGCTCAAGAAACATTGACGGATGGTCGCCGGGAATTGCATGAGATTCGATCCCTCCGCCGGCCAGATCCTTCCATCCGAGTTCGAAATCGAAGTAAGGGCCCTTGGGCCATTCGCTCGATTGGAAAAGCACAATGCTTCCCGGATAGGACTGTGGCTCGTAGCGGCTGAATGCCGGATGAACAATCGAATCGGTGTTGTGCAGCCGGTCGTCGGCGGAGTGGTCGGAGACAAGCCGCCACGCGACCCGCTCGATTTTTCGACGCGCCTCGTCCAGACGATCCATCAAATAGCTCGACGTTTCCCCCGCATCCAACTTCAGCAGGTTCGAAAGATGGTATCTGACGCGAGCGGTATAGCGGCCATCCTTGAACGGGTTCTTGTAATAAGCCTGATTATGGGCATCGAGCATGGCGAGCAGCGCCACTTCTTCGCCATCGCGCACCAACTGTTGCGCGATCTCGAACGCGATCACGGCGTTCACACAGAGTCCGGCAATGTAATACGGCCCCTTCGGCTGCACCTCGCGCATCGCCCGAATCAACAACGCGGCAATATCCTCAAACCTGTAAGGTACAGGCAGCCTGCTGCCGTCGGTAAATGGCAGGTCAAGTCCCAGAAGCGGTCGATCTCCAGCCAGCTTCTGCCCCAACAGACGAAAACGCGGTCCGCCTCTCACCCAGAACAATGGCGCAAGCGACCCGTTGGGCTGGATCGGAATAATGGCACGCTCCCGCAACGTCCGGCCTGCGGTCAATAGCGACTCCGCCATCTGCTCCACCGTCGGAGACTGAAATACGAATGCCAGAGATAGCGATCGGCCAAACTCCTTTTCAATTCCCCCCAGCAGTCGCGCGGCCAGCAGGGAATGTCCGCCTAGTTCAAAGAAGTCCTGTGCGACGTCCCTGCTGGTAGTTCCCAATACTTTCTGCCAGATCGCGAGCAGGCGCTTCTCAACGTCATTCCGCGGGCCGATGGGTTCGCGGGCCGAGATTTCCGTTCCATCGCCCTGAGCAATCAGAGCCTGACGATCCACTTTCCCGTTGGGCGTGCGCGGAAAGTTTTTCAAGAAGTGAATCGCAGCCGGCACCATGTAAGCCGGAAGCCGGTTCTTCAGAAACGCGCGCAGTTCCTGGCTCGAGGTTGCATGCTCCGCGTGAGCCGCGACGAACGCAACCAGCTTGGGCTCGGCCGAACCATTGGACTCGGCGACCACCACAGCTTCGCGCACCTCGGGATAACTCGTAAGCGCGGTTTCAATCTCGCCCAGTTCGATTCGCAGGCCGCGAACCTTAATCTGTTGATCGAGTCGACCGAGAAATTCGAGATTGCCGTCATCCCGATACCGCACCAGGTCTCCCGTGCGATAGAGCCGCGACTTGGACTTCGGCACAAACGGGTTCGCAACGAAACTCGCCTCGGTCAGTTCCGGACGATTACGATAGCCGCGCGCCACGCCTTCACCGCCAATGTACAACTCTCCGGGAACCCCAATCGGAACCGGCTGCTGATTGTGATCCAGCACGTAGAGCGTCGTATTTGCAATCGGGCGGCCCATTGGCACAGCCGCCTCTCCATTCCCGGGCTCACATTCATGCACGCTCGCCCAAACCGTGGCTTCGGTCGGTCCGTATTCATTGAATAGCGATGCTTGCGGCAGCATGCGGTAGTGGCTATCCACCAGGGACCGCGGGCAGGCTTCACCCGCCACGACCACCGAGCGCAGCGAAGTCAATTTCGAGCGTTCTGCGTGTTCCAGCAAATCTCTGTACAAACTGGGGAAAGTGAGAATGTTTGAGATTTGATTCTCTGCGATTAGCTTCGCAAGTTCCTCCGGCGTCCAGTGGAACTCCTCTGCCGGAGGAATGACCAGCGTTCCGCCGGTTGTAAGCGTGTGAAAAATCCCTGCAATAGAACTATCAAATCCAAAAGATGAGAGCAGAAGGAAGCTTCCCACGGGATCGCGGTAATACCTCGACCGCGCGCCATTGGAGTGCGCCAGGTTGCGATGCGTGATTTCCACTCCCTTCGGCGCGCCAGTAGAGCCGGAGGTGTAGATAACATACGCGAGGCTTTCGGCAGGAAGACCGGCGAGACTCGCTTCAACTCCTGCATTTCTTGCCGCGGGCCCGCGCCGTTCATTCCCGCGCCAGTCATTCTCGCGCCAGTCATTCCCGCGCCACTCATTCCCGCGCCACTCATTCGAATCCAGCAAAACATTGTGCACTGCGGCAAACGGGCGGCTGGCAAACAAACTCTGAGACAGCTTCGAATTTGTAAGCAGCACATCCGCTCCGCAGTCGGCAATCATGAATTTGATTCGCTCGCGCGGATAAGTCGGATCAATTGGGACGTACGCTCCTCCCGCCTTCAGGATGGCGAAGATTCCCAGAACCATTTCCACTGAACGCTCTACGCACAGCGCAACCGGCACATCCCGCCCTACGCCGAGCGTCATCAAATATTCTGCAAGCTCGTCTGCATTCTTATTTAGCTCGCCATAAGTCAACTTCGCTTCACCACACCGAACCGCAATCGCGTCCGGGGTCTTTTTGGCCTGCTGCTCAAACACCTCGTGGACCAGACTCAACTCGTCGGGTTCAGTCGTCTCATTCCACTCGACGAGAACTTTTTGCTGTTCCTCATTCGGTAGCAGCGGCAGTTTATCGATCTCCAGCCCTGGATTTGCGACGATGGATTCCAGCAACCCGCTCCAGTGGCGGGCCATCCGTTCAATGGCCGCTGCCTCAAATAAATCCGTGTTGTAGACGAAGCGGCAAAGTAAGCCATCTGCACGATCGTCCAAAACGAGGCACAACTCAAACTTCGTCATTCCAGTCTCGACATCAATGCATGTGATGTCCCATCCCGGAGCGGTCGCAGCCCCCTGCGGCTCCAAAGAGAACAGGACCTGGAACAGAGGATTCCGGTTCACATCGCGCTGCGGATGCAACTTGGCAACCAGCTGATCGAGTGGCGCCTCCTGATTGGAGAGCGCATCGAGAGTAGTCTGCCGCACGCGGTTCAGAAGTTGACGGAAGGTCGGGCTGCCCGTGAGATCCGTGCGCAGCACAATCGTATTCAGAAAATATCCCAGAAGTTTTTCGCTGCCCGGATGGTTCCGGCCAGCCGTATTGCTGCCGACCAGAATTTCTTCCTGCCCGCTGTATCGCCCGAGGAGCACATTGAACGCCGCCAGCAACGTCATGTAGAGCGTCGCGCCCTCCTGCCCACTGAAGCGCCGTAAAGAATCGCTCAATGACGCGGGGAGGCAGAGCGATCGCATGGCGCCGCGAAAACTTGTCACTCCCGATCGGCTTCGCGAGATCGGCAACTGCAAAGTAGGCAGGTCGCCCGAGAGCTTCCGCTCCCAATATTCCATCTGGCCGGCGAGGGCGTCGCCCCGTTCCCACTCCTTCTGCCACAACGCATAGTCCGTGAACTGATATGGCAGCGGCGGAGGTAACGGCTTGTTTTCTGAAAATGCCTCGTAAAACGCGACCAACTCGGGCAGAAAAACGCGATATCCCGAGAAGCCGTCGAAGATCAAGTGATGAAGAGTAGCAAACAGGCGGTACTCTTCCGCTTCCAACCGAACCAATTTGGCTCTTAGAAGTGGACCGCGCGCCAGATCAAATGGTTGACGAGCGTCTCCTGTAGCGATACGCGTCGCTTCTTCTTCGCGCTCCGCTAGAGGTAAGTTACGTAGATCGATTACCGGCAGCCTGATTTCAAACGGTGCACCAACTTTTTGCACCGGCTCGCCATTCACCACCGGAAACGTGGTCCGCCATGCTTCATGACGTCGAATGATTTCCGAGAAGCTGCGTTCCAGAGCCGGAATATCCAACGATCCATGGCGACGAACCGTGAGCGGCTCGTTGTAGAGAGATGTCTCGGGGGCAAGTTGAGCGTGCAGCCACAACTGCTTCTGTGCGGAGGTCAGCGGAGCGAGGGAACGGTCGCTTGCCGGTAGCGCAGCGGAAGGCACGCTTGTGCCAGGCTCCGGCCGCGCATGCAGATACGCTTCCAGCAGTTCCTTGCGCTTCGCTTCTGTCAACACAGTGGACATCTTATGCAAATCTCTTTTTACGTAACCGTTTTTTCGCCGCTTGACGTTCGGAACACCATGCAACTACACCGGGAGGGATTCAGGCTCGGCCACTTCGGTGGTTCTGCTGCGTGCTCCAATGGCGCGTTCATAGACCGCTTCCAGCATCTCGATGTTCCGCGCTGCGGTATATTTCCGTTCAAATTCCTGGCGGGCCCTGCGGCCCATCGCATTCATTTCCCCCAGATGCTCCCACCCCCACCGAACTTTTTCCGCTAGCTCCGCCGTGTTTCCCGCTTCAAAGTGCAGTCCGGTTTCGCCGTCGGCAACAATTTCCGCCATCGATCCAAGACGCGAGCAGACTACGGGAATCCCACAGGCAAATGCCTCCGCGATGGTAACCGGGAAACCTTCATACCATTCGCTGGGAAAAATCAGGAATCGCGCCCCTTTCATTGCGGCCAGTGTGTCAGGACGCGAGAGTCGTCCAGCATAGCTCACGGAAGGCACTTTTCCTTCTTTCAAAATCGATTCCACTTGTTCACGGCATGGGCCGTCGCCCGCGATCTTCAGCGGGATATGCGGAATATTTTCCCAAGCTCCGAGCAAAGAAAGAACCCCTTTCGCTTGCACCAGCCTTCCCACAAACAGAACGTAGCCGCCTTCTTCGGCCTCGTTGCTCGCAGCATTGGTCCACTTCGAACCCGGATCGGGCAGAACAAAGTTCGGCTTCACGCCAATGCGCTCCGCGGGCAATCCGCCTTCAATCATCTTCTGCCGGGCGAACTCTGTCAGGGCAATGTAGCAATCGACCTTCGTACTCCACGTGTGCAGGCGGCGATGCACTCCCACCATCGAACTAAGGGCGGCCGTCCCCAACCTCGATCCCTGATAGCATCCGTATTTCACGCCGCGCAGCAACCCGTGATGCAGGCATTCTTCGCAGACCTTCCCGTCGCGATAAAACTCCGCATTCGAGCACAACAGCCGGTAGTTGTGCAGCGTTTGCACCACCGGAACTCCTTCGCGGCGGCATGCGTAATAAATCGACGGCGAAATCAACGGGAAAAAATTATGGACATGGACTATGTCAGGCCGCAGTTCCTTCAGCTTCTGCCGGAACTTTTCATACCAGCGTCTCGACCAGGTGCAATCCACCGCAACACCCAGTTTCTTGACGAGGCCATCCGGATGTATAGTCTGCTCTTCCACCTGCGTAACTTCGTGCCCGTATTCTCTGAGCAGGCGCGCCTCTGACTCGAACACTTGATCTTCACCGCCGGCCTGTACATAGCGGTTGTGAACCGAGATGACTTTAAGTGCGCGCATCGGTAAGAAATCTTTTCCAGAGCACTCGCGCTGACTAAAACGCGCTCTCTTCCATCGGCAGCGGCATCTCGAAGTGTGGTTCGACCGTCTTCAAGGTTGAGACTTTGCGCCCCAGCATAATGAACGCAACAATTACGTAAAGAACGTTGGCCAGAACCATGCTCCAGATCACGCCGTGAAGCCCGAAATAACGAGTCGCGGGAATGCCGAACAACAATGCAACCACGCTTGCCGCGCCATTCGCAAAAAATAGCGACCGCGGGGACTCCATCGCGCGCAATAGAATTGCCGGTCCAAGAGCCGCGCTCCAGACGATGGTTTCCGCGGCGAACAGCGGCAGCAGCGACGACGCGTCAAGATATTTTCCGGCATAAAGCAGTTGAAACAGCGGCCGCCGGAGCGGAATTAACACCGACCAGTAAACAATTGCGCCGGCAACGAAGAGCACCGTCAACTTCAGGGTAAGCGAAGACGCTCCCCTCTTTCCCTGGTTGCTTTGCACTCGCGCTGCCAGAGGCAAGAAAAGCATGGAGAGTGCCGCATACGTCTGAAGAACTGGGCCACCTAGATTCATCAACGCGCGCAACTCTCCGGTCACAGCCAATCCGGAGATTTTACTCACCAGCGGGATGTACACATACGTCGGAATCCATCCGACGATGCATGTGGCCAATGCCCACTTGCCATACTCCCAGTGTTTGGCCAATGTCGTTCGCAGCGTCACCACGGCAGTCGCTGGCTCCAGTTTCGCGTGCAACTGGAAAACCATGATCACGCCACCGACGAGCGCCGCAAACGCCATTACAAGATATGCGGTGAACGCCGAGAGCCAGCCCATCTTGTACACGAAAAACGAGCCGCCAACCACGAATGTGCAGTAGAACGCAGAACCAAATGCGGAGGGGCCCGGAGATAATTTGAGATAGAAACTGCGGCGTCCAAGCGCGTGAATCAGAATGAAGGGCGCGGCGATGGTCATGCCGGCAAAGGCCATCGCGGAAATCGGCGAATGCCACCAAACCAGCGCGGCGAGTGCTGTTCCGCCCAGCGCGAGGCAGATAACGGCAGAAAGCCCCCAATGCAGCCACAGATTCGACTGCAGGTAGCCGCGAAGATTATTGGGGTACTGGGTGCCAGAGAAAACAGAGAGCGGTTCCAGCACAAGCGCCTGGTAAAGGAAAGTTACGAGAATGAAAATGCTGAACGCCAGTGCGTAAGCGCCATATTGCTCGGGCGCCATCCAGCGCGCCAGCAGAACACCCAACAGAAAATTCGAGCCCGAGAAAAGGCCATAGTCGAGGATCGCCAATCCACCCTTCATGACCCAGGGAACAAATCTCTTGAAGATAAAATCCCGGCTGAACAGACGAATCCGTTCCGGGTTCCCGGCTGCCTCTAGCAACGCATCCTCCGTCGGTTTGGTGGAATCGACTACCGGCACGAACTCTCTCCTAATTCCGGCTGTTTTTGAACTAGCTGTGCTGAAACCGGTGCGGGTAACTGTTCACGCTTCCTGGCTAACGACGTGTGACTGCAGCGTATTCCATCACTTCGGATTGTGCTTTTTCCAATCGCGCGCGGATCTGCGCCGCCAAGAGCTTCACCTGCGGGTCGTTGAGAATATTGCCATGATCCCCATCCACCTCATGAATCTCGACCGTGCCCGCAGCATACTTCTGCCAGCCACCCCTCGGATCATCGAGGCCCCGCAGAGCTTTTTCGCTGGCGCGGAAAATCACGATGTCCCCTTCATATAGTTTTGGCTGATATTCGCGTTCTGCTATCGCACAAGCTTCCCGGACAGCTTTGATCGGGGGCGGCAGATAGAGAGCGACAATCCTTCTCTTGATTCCTCGCCCGTAGCGTACGGCTCTTTTCTTCAGGTAGGCCCATTTTTGCGCGCCGGATAGCGAAAGAAATCGTCCAAGCAACGATTGGTTTTCCGTCGGCCCGGGGAGATATGTATCCACGAGCGTGAGCAATCCTATTTCTTCACTGCGAGCTCGCAATCGGCGCGCCATCTCCAGAGCCACCAAGCCTCCGAATGAGTAGCCTCCGAGAAAATACGGCCCGCGCGGTTGGGTTGCGCGCATGTGCTCCAGGTACAACTCGGCCATATCTTCAACTCGATTCAGGCACGGCAGTTTGCCATCCATTCCCTGCGCTTGAAAGCAATGGAACGGTTGGTCCGGAACCATGTGCTTCGCCAGTTCGTGAAACCGCATGACCGTTCCGCCGAGTCCATGGACAAAGAAGAATACCGGCCTCGACCCCGCCGTCTGCAGAGGAACCAGTGGCGACCACGGGGGATTGTCGTCTTTCACCAGTCGAACCAGGCTCTCGACCGTCGGTGCCTGCAGTAATGCCGTGATCGTCAGCTTTTTGCCAAAGCTCTTTTCGATCTGCCGAGTCAGCCGTATGGCGAGCAAGGAGTGCCCGCCAAGTTCGAAGAAATTGTCTCGCACCCCGATCGGCTTCTTGCCGAGCACCTGCTCCCAAAGGTTTGCCATGGCCGCTTCGCTTTCATCGCGCGGCACAACAAAATCTTCGGATTTCTCCTCATCACTCGGTGCAGGTTCGGGCAATGCCCGGCGGTCAACCTTTCCATTTGGGGTTAGCGGAAAACATTTCAGAAAAACGAAATCCGCCGGGACCATGTACTCCGGAAGCGAATCCTTCACGTAACGCCGCACTTCGGACGAATTGACTGAATCGCCCAGCGTGATCACGTACGCTGCCAGGCGCTTCACTCCATTCACCTCGCGAGCTGTGACAACGGCCTGGGCCACCGCAGGGTGTTTTTCGAGTACGGATTCAATCTCGCCCAGTTCAATGCGGAAACCTCGAATCTTCACCTGAAAATCCACCCGCCCTTGAAACTCGATGTTGCCATCGGGCAGGTAGCGCACCATGTCGCCAGTCTTATAGAGGCGGGCAGAGGGGCTCGCGCTGAACGGATCGGCAATAAATTTGGCGTTAGTCAGCTCCGGCTGATTCAGGTAGCCGCGAGCAACTCCCGCGCCTCCAATATGCAGTTCCCCCGCTTCCCCGACCGGCACGGGTTGCAAATCGGAATCGAGAACATAGAGCTGAACATTCGCGATCGGACGGCCGATGGGCAGATTTTCGGGGAATGGGCGTGCAGGGTCCGGCTCGTATGCGCTCGCAATCACGCTGCCTTCCGTTGGCCCATACGTGTTCACCCAGCGAACGCGTCCTCCGCCAATCTTCAGCCATGTTACATAAGCCGAGGCCGAAGCTTTTTCCCCGCCAACAATGACCAGCCGCAAGCAGTCCGGCAAGTGTTCCTGCGTCTCGGCCGCTCCATGTACCAGCTCATGCCAGTATGCCGTTGGCAGATCGAGCGCCGTAACCTGTTTTTGCCCGATCCATCGCAGAAAGTCGGCCGCATCCAGCGGCATATCGTCGCTGCGCAGCACCACCGCGCCACCGGCAAACCAGGTGGGGAAAATTTCTTCGATCGCAATGTCGAAGCTGATCGACGCAAACTGCAACATGCGGTCTCTCGGAGTCAGACCGTAAAGATCGATCGACGCGGTTCCGTGGTTCACCAGGCCGCGATGCGTCAGCATCACGCCCTTCGGTTTTCCCGTCGAACCGGACGTATAAATAATGTAGGCGAGGTCTTCGGCATTCGCGGATCGAGTCAGGTTTTCCGGGCTCTGACCGGAAAGAATTTTCCAATCCGATTCCAGAAAAAGCGCTTCGGCGTTCCCTGCCAGATCCGGCTGCAAGCCGCGGCTCGTGATCACGACCGGCGCCTGCGAATCTTGCAGAATGTGCGCCAGGCGATCCTTGGGATAATCGGGATCCAGCGGCAGGCAAGCCCCGCCTGCCTTCAACACCGCTAACAGAGCCACGGGCAATTCCAGCGAGCGTCTTAGGCAAACTCCGACCGGAACATCGCGTCCCACGCCTTTCGCCTGCAACAGTCGCGCCAACTGGTTCGCTCGTGAGTTCAGATCTCCGTAGTTAAGTTGGCGAGATTCATGTTCTGCGGCGATTGCAGAAGGATTCTGCGACGCCTGCGCCTCCACCAGTTCGTGCACACACTTATCCGATGGATACGGCTTCGCCGTATCGTTCCACTCCACGAGAATGCGATGCCGTTCCGCTTCTGTCAGGCCGCTTGTCATCATGGCAGAGCTTTGTGCTCGAGTCATTGCGCGCGCTCGCTCACTCCCGCAGTCGCTTCGAACTTTACCTTCAGAGAAGTCATTCCGCGCAAGCCCAAATTTGTTCGCCACACCAGATTCTGCGGCGGCAGTTCAATCTTCTCAAGCCGTCGCAACAACGTGCCAAACGCGATCTGACCCTCCATCCGCGCTAAAGGCGCACCAAAACAGAAATGCGCAGCATAGCCGAATGCTACGTGGCGATTGTCTGCGCGGGCAATATGGAAGCGATCGGGTTCCGGAAACCTCTCCGGGTCGCGATTCGCCGCCGCCATCACCGCGATTACGGCCTGCCGTTTTCGAATTTGTTTTCCACCCAGCGTTCGGTCGCTCGGAGCAAGCCGCGCCGTATGCTGGCTAGGGCTTTCAAAGCGCAACATCTCCTCCACCGCGGATGTTGTAAGCCCCGGATTCTCCCGCAGCATCTTCATTTCTTCGGGATGCCGCAGCAAGGTCAGCATGCCGTTTCCAATCAGATTTGTGGTCGTCTCCTGACCGCCCACCATCGTGATGATGGCGTTCGCCGCTACTTCTTCTTCCGTTAGCCGATCGCCGTTTACTTCCGCGCTCAAAAGCGAGCTTATCAGTCCCTCTCGAGGATGCGCCTTGATTTCGCGAACCGCTTCACGGAAATACGTGGTCATTTCTTCAACCGTCTGCAACATCCGGCTGGCGTGATCAGGATTGTGCTGGAAGTTGCCCAGCATCTCCGCAAAATTCGCCGACCACGCTTTCAGACGATGGCGATCGTCCACCGGAAGACCGAGCATCTCGGCTGTAACGATTGCAGGCAGCGGTTCGGCCAAATCCGCAATCACGTCCATCGCGCTGCGAGCCGCAACCGCGTCGAGCAAACGATCGACGATCTCCTGAATATGCGCCCGCAACACCTCAATGCGCGCCGGCGTGAAAGCCTGGGATGCGAGACCGCGCAAACGCGTGTGGGCCGACGCGTCCATGAACAGCATCTGCTTCACCATCAGCTGCGCCAGGGGCGCAAGTTGCGACAGTCCCATGTTCGCGAGCTGTTCGGGTGTCGGAGTGCGGTCGGCGGCGTAGGTATGCAGGACTTCGAGAACGTCCGCATACCGTGTTACGACCCAGGCGTGCAGAAAAGGATCCCAGTGAACAGGATCCTCACGGCGCAGGCGGTGAAACAGCGGGTATGGATTGGCGAGAACTGCAGGATCGAGCAGATGGTAAAGGCTAAGCGCCGCGTCGGACTTTTCAACGCGGGAGATGGAATCGGTTCCCAACGGCACTACCGCTTCCCCTCAAGCGCGAACTGCGTCAGCGCGCGCTGTTCCTCCTCGCTCATGGCCTCGACTTTCGCGAGTATGAGCTTTTCCACTTCCAGCGACATTTCTTCGAGCGTGGGATGATCGAAAAGGCTAAACAGACTGAGCTCCACCCCAAACGACTCGCTGATTTTCGTGATCAGCTGCGTGCCCATCAAGGAATGGCCGCCCAGGAGGAAGAAATTGTCTTTTACGCTGACGCGATCTATATGCAGCAGCGGCTTCAAAATTGTCGCCAGCCTTTTTTCGACTGAGGTTCGCGGGCCAACGAATTTGTCGTCGCTCAGAGCGTTTGCTCCGGTTGGCGCTGGAAGCCCGGAAAGGTTGACTTTGCCGCTCGCCGTCAGCGGCAACGCCTCCATTCGCACGAAAAGTGCTGGAACCATGTAATCGGGAAGCTGTTTCGAGAGCGCCTCTCGCAATTCGGCCGCACTCACTTGAGCTTCGGGGGCCAGAACAAGGTAAGCGATTAGACGGTTGGAGCCGGCGTGATCCGGTTCAACTTTGACTGCGCTGGCCTGCACGTCATCAATGGCGTTCAACGCGCTGACGATCTCATTCGGTTCCACGCGGAAGCCGCGAATCTTCAGACTGATCGTCGAGCCTTCCGAGAAACTCGATTTCTCCGTTCGCGAGGAACCGCCCGCGATCCCCGGTCTTGTAGAGCCGTACGCTCGAATTGCTGAGCGGGCTGCGAATAAACTTTTCTGCCGTGAGCACAGGATTATTCCGATACCCGCGCGCTACCCCGGCTCCGCTGATATAAATCTCGCCGGCTTCGCCAGCGCCCACAGGCTGCATCTTCTCATCGAGAATGTGAATCTGCGTATTGTCGATTGCGCGTCCGATGGTCGGCGGACAACTGCACCCGCCGCTCGGGCTAACCGCTCCTGAAGTCGCAACGACTGTCGCCTCCGTCGGCCCGTAGTTGTTTACCAGCGTAAACGGCAAACCTGCAGGCGGACGCCGATGTAGCGTGTCCGCTCCGGTCAGCAAAATGCGCAGTGCACAGTCGGCGGGCCAATCCAGCAGCAACATCTGTTCCGCCATTGGAGTAGCCACGAACGTGATGCTGATCTTCTCGGCAGACAGCCAATCCCGCATCGCTTGGGGGCTGGTGCGAATCGATTCCTCCGGTATATGCACGCTGGCTCCGGCAGCCAGATATGGCCACAACTCCCATACCGCCGCATCAAATCCGACCACCGCTTGCGCGCTGGCTCGATCCGTCGCTTTTACATCAAACGCGCGGATATGCCAGTCGACCAGATTCCGCAAACCGCCGTGCGTTGCCTCAACCCCTTTCGGTTGTCCACTCGAACCTGACGTATAGATTACGTAGGCGAGGCTCTCATCCGTAAGCTCTGTCGACCGCCCATTCGCCGGATAACCCGACAGCTCAGAAGGCGAGTTGTCGATCTCCACAACCGACCAAGTGTGCTTTGGCAGCAGCCCCGAAATCTCCGCGCGGCTCAACACCAGAGAAACCCCGGCATCTATCAGCATGTAACGCAACCGTTCCGAGGGAAGCGACGGATCGAGCGGCATATAGGCGGCGCCGGCCTTCAACACGGCGAGCGCTCCGATGACGGAAATACAGGATCGCTGTAAATGCAATCCCACAACATGCTCCGCACCCACACCTTTAGCCTTCAAGAAGCAGGCGAGCTGGTTGGCGCGCCGCTCCAGGTCTCCGTACGTCAAATACTCGGAGCCGGAGACGACCGCAATTGCCTCGGGGTTCTTTCGCGTCCGTTCGGTCACCAACTGGGGGACGGACACCCACCGCTCGCTGGCAGTGGGGGCTACTGCGCCAGTCTCGCTATACAGATTGGGTTCACTCTTCACAGAACACTCTCGTCGGCAAGTCGAAAATCGGGGGCCCGGGACTGCTAGTGCATGGTGCGGCGTGCAGATAGTCAGTTGACTTCTTCAAAGGTGCGCGCAGGCTGGAGGAGGGCCTTTTCTCGCCAAACGAAACCGGGATCAGGGTTGCGGTTGCGTTTTCCTTGGCAATTACTTCTTCTTGCTCAAAACCAGTTTCTCAATTGAGTTTACACTCTGCAGGGTTTCGGCATTGATCTCTTCGTCGCTCACCCGGACATGGAGTTCCTCCTCGAGGAAGGAAACGATACGAAAAATTCCCAGTGAATCGACCACGCCGCTCTCCATCAGATTCTCGTCGTCCGTGAAAGACGTGATGCCTTTGGCGTGCGCGAGGTTTTCCATGATGAACTGGTGAATCTGTTCTTTCAATGCGGAAGACTGGGTGGCAGGTGTTTGGTTTACGGTGGACATTACAAAGCTTCCTCCTGGATCTTGTATTAAATCTGATTCCAAATCGGTTACTGCGAAACTACTTCTGTCGCGGATTGTTGCGCCGCGCGAATGCTCTCCTGCGTGAGTTGCACACGATCTACCTTCCCGGTTGAGGTCTTGGGCAGGCTGGTGCGGAACTCTATCAATTCGGGGATCATGTACTTCGGAATCCGGGTGCCGCAGTGCTGCTGCAGTTCGGCAGCTTTAATCTCCATCCCGTCATGCGCCGCAATCACCGCGATGATGCGGTTGCTCACGATGTCGTCTGGGATGGCGATCGCGGCGGCTTCCTTGATCGCCTCATGGCTGAGCAGCGCACTTTCGATTTCGCCGAGCTCGATGCGGTAGCCGCGGCTCTTAATCATGCTGTCGCGGCGTCCGAGAAAATAATAATTTCCATCTTCGGCCAGCTGTACCAGGTCGCCCGTGCGATACATCTTCTCTTCAAAGTTGCGCTGGAAACGATTCGGCAGAACCATCTTGGCAGTCTTTTCCGCATCAGCCCAGTAACCGCACGTCACAGATGGCCCGCGAACGTAGAGCTCACCAGTTCCTCCCGGCTCGGTGACGATCTCATCCTGGTCGTTGACGGCGAAAACCTCCGTGTTCTCGCACGCGATTCCGATAGGCAACTTCTCCATGCTCGCCAAGCGGTCGCGCTCCACGCGGTAATAGGTGCAAACGTTAGTCTCCGTCGGACCGTACAGGTTCTGCAATTCGATGTGTGGCAGCAGCGTCGCGAGTTGCTGCAAGTACTTCATCGGAAACACTTCGCCGGCAAACAGAATCAGGCGCAATTTTGCCAGCTTCTCCGCGTTCAAGTTCGCGTGCAGCAAAAGCAGCGTCAGCGCCGATGGCACGGAATACCAAACCGTGATCCCCTGCGTCTCAATAAAACTCGCCAGTTTCGCGGGGAACAGCGCCAGGTCTTCCGTGATCAAATACACCGTCGCTCCCGCTTCCAATGTGTTGTAAACGTCGAACACGGAAAGATCGAAATGCAGCGGAGCGTGATTCGACAGCCGGTCTTCACTGGTGATTTTGAACGTCTCTGCACACCACTCAACGAATGTAAGCGCATTCTGATGCGTCAACATCACACCCTTGGGGCGGCCTGTGGAACCGGAGGTGTAAAGAATGTAAGCGAGGTCGGTTTCGGTGAGAACGACTTTCGGAGCATCCGCCGCCGGATAACCACTCAACGTCGACCACGGAACCACACGCGAACCGTTGCTCGATTTCGGCGACTCATCAGTCAGCACGCAAAACTCAAGCGCGTCCAACGTCGCCTCATCCAAACTGCGCCGCTTGTCTTCCCGGGTGATTAATGCTCGACAGCCGCAGTTCCCAATGATGTAGCAAATGCGGTCCGCAGGCGCTTGCGGATCAAGCGGAACATAAACCGCGCCCGCCTTCACAATCCCCAACATGGCGACAACCGATTCCACGCACTTCGGAAAATAAATTCCGATGCGGTCGCCTTTCCGGATGCCGCGCTCGCGCAGAAGATGCGCCAGCTGATTCGACCGCTCATTCAGTTTGCGATAGGTGATGCTGCGTCCACGCGCCCACACCGCTGTCTTTTCCGGAAACCGTTCCGCGCTCTTGGTCAAAAGCTGTTGCAGTATGTATGCCATGTCGTCCCGTTTTTTCTTGCAAAAATCTGTGCTGGATTTGGGGGCGTGTACAAAACAATCGTCAGAGGCCGTGAAAACCGGCGATAATCACTCGCTGCATCTCGGAAGTTCCCGAGTAGATCTTGCCCGCGATTGCATCCCGTAAATCGCGCTCCATCTCGTACTCGCTGATGTAACCATAACCGCCGTGAATCTGGATGGCATCGAGGCAGCTTTGCACGCAGGCCTCGCTCACAAAAAGTTTCGCGATCGAAGCTTCCCGCAGCGCGTGGCGTCCCTGACTCTTCAGCCATGCCGCTTTATAGATCAATCCCCGCCCGGCTTCGATCCGCACTTCCATGTCGGCAATTTTGTTCGCGATCGCGGAATATTTCCCGATCGGAGCTCCGAACTGCTTGCGGTCGTGCGCGTACTTCACGCAGGTCTCGAGCAGCCGCTGCATCATGCCGACGTGGCTGGCCAGGATGCAGGTGCGCTCCCACTCCATCGAATGCGTAAAGATCGCCTGCCCGCTGCCTTCTTTGCCGAGAATGTTCTCCGCGGGAACTTCGCAATCCACCAGGCCAACCTCACCCGTGGGCGAAGTGCGAATACCCATCTTGTGCAGCTTCTCGCCGACGATCAACCCCGGCGTGCCCTTCTCGATCAGAAACGCCGTAACTCCATTCGCACCCTTCGAAAAATCTACGTTCGCGAACACAATAAAAAGATCGGCGTGCGTCGTGTTCGTTATGAAGGTCTTGCTGCCGTTGAGAGTGTACCGGTCGCCTTTGCGTTCGGCTCGAGTTTTCAGGCTGTAGGCATCTGAGCCCGATCCCGGCTCGGTCATGCAATGTAGACCGATGAATTCTCCGCTTGCGAGTTTTGGCAGGTACTTGCGCTTTTGCTCCTCGGTGCCGAACGCCATCAGCGGGACTTCGGAAGTCCACATGTGGGCGTTCAGCGAAAACAGGAATCCGTTGTCTTTGCAGCCGTAACCTAGCGCTTCCAGTGCGCAAACTGTCGTAAGCGTGTCAGCGCCCGCGCCGCCGTATTCCACCGGGACCGGCAATCCGAGGAGCCCGAACTCGCCGCATTTTTTCCAGAAATGAACAGGAAATTCTTCTTCGTGATCCCGCCTCGCGAGATCGTCGTTCAATTGTTCTTTGGCAAACCGGATGACTTCTTTGCGAAACGCCGCTTGCTCTTCACTCCAGGAAAAATCCAATGTCCTTTCTCTCTTCCTCCGCTTGCGCGGGATCTCTTTCCCGCCTAGACGTGCGCCTTGGGAGCCGGAGTCTGCTGCTCCTCGGCTGAAACCTTGCTGTTTCCTGCACCGTTGTGATTCCCATTCTGCCCGTTCGACTGGTTGGCGGATTTCTTCTTCGGATCATCCGATCTCCAGGCAAATTTCTTGGGCCCCCGGCCGCCGGGCAATTTGATTCGCGCAGGCACGCCCATGATGGTCGTGTTGTCTGGCACGTCGGTAAGCACAACGCTGTTGGCCACGATCACAACATTGTTGCCGATCTTGGCGTCACCCACAATCTTGCATCCGGCCCCGAAATAAACGTTGTCGCCGACGCTGCGGACGCCAGACCCGAGCAGCGCTCCTGTCGAAAACGTACAATTGGCTCCGATTTTCACGGGAGGAATGAAAACACCATAAGGCGTGTGAATCACCAGTCCCGGCCCGATTTCCGCGTCGGGCGAAATGAAAATGCCGAGAAACATTTGATTCAGGCGCTGCCAGATCAATGCGGGGATTACGAATAATTGGCGGATGACAGGAATGCGTAATTTCGACGCCCAGTGCGAATAACGGTAACAAACGATTGCCGGCGTTTCTATTCGCGTCAGCACGCGCAGGAAGCCACTCTCCAGTTTGCGGTGCCCCATTGCAGCTTCAAAATCGGCTCGCAAATTATCGAACATCTGGATTAGTCCTTGCCTTTCTAAATCTCGCCCGCAAGAATGACGAATCGACTCAAAACTCGCGAGAGTAAAAATTAGCGTCCGTCTGGGACGGAATCTTCGAGTTCCTGCAGCTCCTCGTAAATTTTAGAGCTTCTCGTAAATAGCCTGGGGAATAGGGAAAGTTCGCTGGTTAAGAACCGCTCCCAGCACTCGAACTTTGGCATTGCGCAAGTCCTGAATCGCGGTGCGCGCGCTCTCCCGGCGCGAACTGTTCGCCTTGAGCACCATTACCAACCCGTCGGTAGAGGAGCCGAGCACTGCGGCGTCGTTATACGAACTGACCGCAGGTGTATCGATCAAAACGTAATCGAACTGCGATCGGAGTTCGTTGATTCGAAAACGCATCCGGTCCGAGGAGAGTAACGTAGGTCCATCCTCACTCTCCGAACCGGAGGTGACCAGCCACAGTCTCGGGCAGGAAAGAAGTTTCGCAAACGTGCGAATCGGCTCTCCCTGTTGCAGGGCGTCCGTAAGTCCGTGATGATTCTCGACGGCAAACTGCTCGCTCAATCCCGGATTCCGCAAATTCGCATCCACCAGGCAGACCGACCCTGTAACCTGACTTGCCAGCACTTCGGCCACTCGCGCACAAACCCAGCTGCAGCCATTTCCCGATTCTGCGCCGGAAAACAGGACCGTGTGCGGCGACTCTCCCCCAGGCATCAAAAAAACGCGCTGCACGAGCTTTGTAATTTCCTCGAGTTCAGCAGCTTCGATCTTCAGCCGGGATCCGACCGGCGTCACATTCGGAGGCGGCTCCAGCTCACGGATCGGGTCCAGCCCGTGAATCGGCTCTTCCGTGGTGGTGGTCGCGTAGAGCGACTGCTCCCTGCCGATCCTCTGTAATAGTTCGAAATTACGGCTCATGGTTGATTTTCTCCGCTAAGCTGCGCCCACGTTCGACCCGTCACTGTGGCCCGGATTCAAAACTCCGGCCAGCCCCAAACATCTCCAAGTGACAATAGACCGTAACGCTTAAGCAATCGGTAAGCGTTCCGTTCGTTTCTTGCCGCCATCTTTCCGGTTAGTCTTCGCCCGGAGTTCCGCCTCCGGCAACGGCCAGCCCCGTAGGCTCCCAGTTAGCAACAGTATCTGCCATCTTCGCATGTTTGGGAACCCCGGAAAGATCCCGGTTGCGGGTAATGTTATGCTGGCGAATCTTGTACAGCAACCCCCGGTAGCTGATGCTGAGCAATTGCGCCGCGCGCTTGCGGTTCCATCCCGTCTGCTCCAGCGCCTGGCTAATGGCTTGCATCTCGGTTTCAGCACGTAGGCTGCGCAGTGTCACGCGCGTTCCCTCCGCCGCAAAGTCGTGCCTGGCCACCGGGGTAGACCCCACAGTCTCCGCGCTGGCCGGCGTCTCACTGTCCACGCTGCTATTTTTCAACTCAACATGATCCATAATTTGCCTCACACAGTTCACCAAAACGTTTGTGATTAGGGGTACGTTCAGTGATGACGATCAGTGAGCATGGAACCACGACAGACGCGTTCCATTTGCGTGGCTCACTGCATTGGGAGAGATTTCCAACTCCGCCGTATGGAGGACACGGCGGCCTCAAACAGCTTCCACTTCGTAGCCTTGCAGACGAATCGACAGGGATCGCTGAATCAGCTCTACAGAAATAACCAACATGCGATCGGTGTCCTGGCGCACAAGAATTCCTTCCGTTCCGTTCAAAGCCCCGCCGCGGATTCGCACTCGCTGGCCGGCCTTGAGGAAGGGGTAATTTTCGAAGGGGATTTTGCTTGCCAGCAGATTTTGCACGTGCTCGATCTGCTTGTCGGGAATGGCGATGCCTTGGCCCGAAGTTCCCACAAAATTGACCACGCCTTCGGTGCGCAGCACTCGAAGCCGCTCTTCCGGCCCGTAGATAAAACGGACAAAGGCGTACCCCGGAAATAACGGAAATTCCACCAGCTTTTGCCGGTCGCTCCACTCGCGCAGTTCGGTTGTAACCGGCAGAAATGTAACAAAACCCTGATACTTCAACTGCTGGGCGACCATCTTTTCATGCCGCGAGCGAGTCTGCACCGCGTACCAGCTCATCGGCTCCGAAGACTGGCAGCTTTCCGTGCTCAGATATTCCGAAATTTGAGTGCTACTCGTAGCTCCGCCCTCTCAGTCACAATGCGTGACTCTTCATTTACAAATCACAATCCCGCTCCACCTTGGCGCGGAAATGAAGCTCCGCCTCCATAGCCGGGACACGGCTTGTGGCCAGACACGACGCTTATCGGCGCCGTCGATTAAGTTGGGGGGAGTTAATAATTCCGCATCTTGCGGTTCGGGTGAAACCACACGGGAGTCACCAAATGTAGATAGAGAGTACGGAACATTGCAATTTACTGCAAGAGGCCGAAAGCCTTACTTACGAAAGTCTCCATTAGCCTTATATCGCCCCCTCTTTGGCTTGCAAACCGTTGCAATGACAACAGTTACAAACTCGCCCGATTACTTTGGCGACGCCGTTTCTCCCGTACCCTCCTGAATCGCTCCGGGGGTCGGGGGGAGACTCAAAGGTGCAGTCCCAAAATAGGCATCGTTTACTTCGGTAGTAAAGGGCCCCTGAATCTTCTCCATGGCCGAATGGAGCCGCTCGCTCTTAAGCAAATTGTGTATCTCGCCCTTTGCATCGGCCAAGGGTTCGACATCCGTGGCATCGACCTTATAGACGTAATGGCCTCCTGCGTCGCTAATCACCCGCGACACTTCCCCAGCTTTCAAGGAAAAAACCGCACTGTGTCCAGGGGGCAGGCCATTTGGCCGGAGTTTCCCCATACTGACGTTCGGAGGATTACTCTTCAATCCCGATACCTGATAAGCCTCTTTCTGAAGTACCTCGAACGACTCTCCGCTGGCCGCCCGGGCACGCAACGCCTCGGCCAGTTTCGTCATCTCGTCTTGCGCCTGCTTTTGCCGCTCTTTCTCGGCTTCTTCGCTCAGCTTCTGCGGCGGTGGAGGTTCTTGCTTCACCCGTGGAATTAGGATGCGCTCCAGGGTATATTCCTGGAAACTGCCCGGATTCTTTTGGTAGTAATCGGCGACCTCCTGCTCCGGCACATTTCCAGCTTCCTGCTGAATGCGCCGCGTGAGCTGTTGCGCCAAAATCTGCATCCTCGCAAATTCGAACATCTGCTGAAAATACTCTTCCTTATCCATTCCCCGCGCCTCGGCTTCGCGCGACATAATCAGAAGCCGCGGATACAGGCTCATCAATTGTTTCTTCACCACCGGGCTTAGGCTTGGTTGGATAGCGCGTGCAAGTTCTTCAAATTGCGCCCTGGTAATGACCGTCTCGCACTTACTGCCAGACACTTCACCGGAGTTTGAAGATTGCGGGCAAAGGCCTTTGATGGTCAATACTGCGGCAGACGGAGCAACAGCGGCAGCCGAGGGCGGAGCAGGCACTGGCCGGTCGTCGTCGTCAGCATCTGCGGCTGGATTCTTTTCCTGCGGCGGGGCGACTGGCTTTCCCTGTCCCCACGCAAGAGCGCCGAACAACAAACAGATTAGCCAATAATTGCGCATGTTTTGCGGCCTCTGCAAGAAGTCTGATAATTTTTGGAGTTCAAATGCAATGCTAGCACGCGAGGCACTATTCCTTTCGTGCCTTGGCTTGCTCGCGGGAGTCCTTCGGGTACCGAGGTTCGAAAATTCTCATTCTCCCGTCCTTCGCCACTCCGATAAGCATTACCTTATTCGATTTCCCGAGGCGTGCCGCGGTCAGTGAATCGAACTCTGGCTCGGCTGCGTTCGCTGTGGCAGATTCCGGCGAAGCTGATTCCAGAAACCATTTCATCGAACCTTCCTGAAACTTTCCCGCGTTATTCACGATGAAATGCCATTTCCCTTTGTTGTCCACGGTCAGAAGGTCGTCATAACCGTCCCCGGTAAGATCGCTGGTGAGTCCATGAAACCCGAAAGCACGGTTCGCGGCGTACACCAGCGGAAGAGATTCTTCCTGCTCAAACTTTCCATTGCCTAGGTTCATTAGCACCTCATTCCCGACCGTGGACCAAAGCGCAACATCCGGTTTACCATCATGGTTGAAGTCGGCGATCTGTCCTTCCACGTACGCGTACTTCCATATCTCCTTGCCCGCAGCCCAGGTGTGATCTTCGAACTTGCCTTGTCCCTGATTCAGAAACAGAGCGGGTGGTTTGTCATCCCGCAGTAGCAGTAGATCCATTCTGCCGTTCCGATTGAAATCCGCAGCCAGAGCCATATGAGTCCGCCCCGGATTGTCGCTGAGCCCCGCGGACTCCGTGACTTCAGCGAATGTGCCGTCGTGCTGGTTGCGATACAGGCGGCTGTTCGCCCCAGAAAAATCATTCGGAAAGGTGAAGGACGCCTTCGTCGGCAGAGCGCTGAAGTCGGTGTAAATCGTAACCAGGACGTCGAGGAATCCGTCGCCGTCTGTGTCAAACAAGAGCACCGATGTGGCCAGTTCGCTCGCCTTGCCCTTGAGTCCTGCCTTGGCCGTAATATCCGTGAAAGTTCCATCACCATTATTGCGATAAAGCGTGACTCCCCCAAGTCCGGCAACAAACAGGCTTGCGTGTCCAGATTTATCGAAGTCACCAAAAGTGGCGGAAAGGTCGGAACCTGTCCCCTTCACGCCAGCCTTGTCGGTGACGTCGCGGAATGTTCCGTCACCCATTTGCTCTAGGAGATGATTTGATCCGCCGGGCTCCACGATGTAGAGATCAGCGCGCCCATCTCCATTGAAATCGCCCGCAGCAACAGAGCCGCCCATCGGGGGCAATAGAGTGTGCCGGACATGGTCCAGCGAGAAGTCTTGCGACCGGAGAGAAATAGGAAGCTGAGAGTGCATCAACGGCGGCAGCGAGAGGTGCCATTTGGAGGTCGTCTCGACAAACTCAATTGGCGCTGGCTTCGGGGCGGCCTTCTCGGCCAGTGGCTTCTCCGTCTCCTGCGCCTGAAGAAACAATGATGGCGGGACCAGAAGAGCGCAAAAAACCACCAGCAAGCTCGCAAAGCGTATGAAAACGGATGGGTTCATTTCGGTCAGGGGGCGGATGTGGAGCAGCACCGGCACGACCGCTGCCCGAGCCACTTACCGTGCTCCGTCTAATGCGCCATTCACCGGTCCAAGCTACTTCTTCGTTGCCACTCCATAGAGCGCAATCGACTGTGCGCCGCCCAGCGCGTTATCGTTGATCAGGATGGTCGCAACCTGAGGAACGTTGAACACAGTAGATGTGAACGTAACACTGATCTTGCACGAAGTACCTGCCTGCAAGCCGCCGCCGCAGGTGTTGGTCTGAGCAAATTCGCTTGCATTACTGCCAGTCATCGCAATGCTGCTGATCGTCAGCATTCCGGGACCGAGGTTGGTTAACGTCGTGCCCTGTGGCGGACTGGTTTTGCCCACCGTTTGCGCCAGGAAGGTAAAGCACGGCGATGTGACTGCAGGTTGTGGTGTAGTCTGCGGCACCGGCAGAATCCCGAAGACGTCCAACTCATTCTGAGTTCCCACATAAACTTTCCCATTCGCAATCGTGGGTTCCTGAAATTTGTTGGCGCAGCCTGGCTGATCCCTCAGTTGTGCGGCCTGGGCGCTGTTGTACAGCACTTGCGAAACATTGCTTGCGTTATACGCGTAGAGCTCCGCAGGATGCACACCGGGAAGCGCCGAAAGAATATCTTTCCTCTGAATTGCCCACAGAATTCCGTTGGCCGCTCCGTTCGCCGAGATTGAGGGCGTACTGCCGACCGGAAACAGGTTTGGCGTCTGTTCCACTGGAGCGCTCGATACCACGCCATTCGTGATTGAGTATTGCTTGAGATAATCGCCACTCCCGCTTTCGCTCGTCATTCCCGAGTAATAAACATATTGTGCGGTTCGGCTCTCCCAATATGCTGGGTTACTCCAGTATCCGTGGATCGTGCCTTCGATCGTCTGAATGTCCTGGTCCTGATTGGGATTGTAACCTCCCATGCTGTCACGATTGAGCAGGTAAATAGGGACGGCATAGGTGCTGCCGAATAAGTCACACGGCGACCCGCCTTTGCCGGCTTCAATGACTTCATCCGGATAGGTCCCGCCCTGCGTCGGAAAAATTAGCGGACCACCGGCGCCTAAGTCCAAATCGTTCGGCAGCAGGCGGCAAGCCTGATCCATCGGAGTGAAGTAATCGAGCACGTTCAGGTTGGCATCGACTTTTAGCAGCGTATCGCCGTAATCCGTGCCGCCCGTGGAGGCATCGAAAGTTCCATCGCCGGTCGCAAAATAAATATTTCCTTGCGAATCTGCCGCGAGTCCGTTGCCCGCCTGCCAGACTCCTCCGAGCGTTCCGTTCGGAGTGGTGTTGAAGACAGCGACTTGTTTGAGAGTGGAGGCGTTGTATGCCATTACCCAGCCGTGTGCGTCGCCGGCCCAGCCGATATACACAATGCCGTTTTCCAGCAGAATGCCGGGACGATGATTATCGTGCAATGTGTTGAACTGAACTTTGCCATGCGAACTGCCGGAGCCCGTTCCAGCAACAATCGCCGAAATCTGAACTGGACCGCCAAACTTGTCCGCTCCGGTCGTAATGTCGATGGCATGAAGGTTTTGGATCGAGTTGCTTCCCTGCTGGGTCCGTACCAATACGTACATCGTGTTGGTCGTGGGATCGATCACCGGCGTTCCGGTAATACCGGTGTTCGGCCACACGTTGCATTCGAAGCCCAGAGAAATGCAATTCAACGTGGTGATGCTGGGCGGACTGATGAAGCTGACGTGCCACAGGATATTCGGGCTCAAGCCATCCGCGTCGAATGCATATAACGAGTCATTCTCCGTCGCGATGTAGACGACGTTATGCACGCCCTGATTCGGAATCAAGACATTGGGCACATACAGCGGCTGGGCGTAAATCTGGCCATCGACTGGGTACGAAAACAACTTGCCAAAGGTGGAGGCTCTCACATTTTGCGGAGTGAGCACGGTTTCCTTAAGATTCTGGCCGGTCCGCGCGTTGTCGTTGTGCTGCGTCAGAACGCCAGTGAAACCCTGGCCCTGCGCTGCAGGCGCGAGCATGACAAGAGCGGCGACAAGAAAAGCCGTGAGCGATAGTAAGCAGGCTTTCACACGCATTGTTCTTCCCCCACAAAATTTAGGAACCCTCCGCAGTCTGGATCTTCGACAGGCCAGACTGCGCTAGCTCCATGCTATTTTCGTGCACTGGCTCAGCTACTACCAGCATCGTTGCAGCAGCCACCTCAAAAAATTGCTCGAATTTCAATCAGAATAAAGGCGGATTCCGGTAGGGGAGTCCGCCTTCTGAGTCAACACTTAGTCACGTTTCACCACGCTCGACTTCAACCTCATTCCAATCAACCGTATCCTATTGCACCGTGACCGCGATCGTCGTCGAGTTCGATAGATTCGCGTAGGTTCCTGTCACAGTTAGCGTGTAGTTGCCGGGCAGCGTTCCAGCGGTCGTCTGAAGCGTCAGCGTAGACGTTGCTACTGACCCCGGCGGAACCTTCACATTCGCCGGATTCAGCGTGCAGGTCGAATTCGCCGGCGCTCCCGTGCAGCTAACCGCCACAGTTCCCGTGAACTTTGCCTGCGGCTTCAATGAGATGGTCGAAGTGCCTGCGTTTCCATGCGTCACCGTTATCGTAGTCGGCGAAGCCGAAATCGCAAAGTTCGGACCCGATCCAGTCAGCGTCACCGTCTGCGACCCACCCGTGGCATTGTCGTTGATATTCATCGTCGCCGATTCCGGTCCGTCGACGCTCGGTTTCAGGCTCACGCTAATGGTGCAGCTCGTACCGGGCGAGATTGCCGGTCCGCACGTGGTAGCCGTCTCGGAGAAATCGCCGTTGTTCGTGCCGGTGAATGTAACGTCACTGATCGTCAGATCCTCACCGCCGGAACTGCTCAAAGTAGTCGACTGAGCAGTGCCCGTCGCGCCCAGCGCCCATTGCCCCAGATACAAGCTCGTCGGACTAACCGAACCTACCGCTGCCAGCGGTACATAGCGAACGCGATTGTTGCCGCCATCTGCGATGAACAAATTCGAGCTGCCGTCGACCCACGCTCCCAGGTTCGCCATCTTGGCGCTGGTTGCGGGTCCTTTATCGCCGGCGAAGCCGCCCTGAATCGAGTTCGTCGAACTGCCCGCGGCCGTACTGTAGATCGTGGTAATGGCGCTGATTCTCTGCACCACGTTGTTGTTGCCGCCGGAGATGTAAACGTTATTCGAAGGATCAATCGCCAGCTCAAGCGGATTCCACATGCTGCCTTGAAGCGCCGGGAGTCCATCCCCCGCCAGCTTCGCTGCCCCATTTAACGCCCACTGGCAGATGTTGCCCACCGTCTGAGAGCAGGTTGTGCTGGTCGGTGTCACGACGACCTGGCGAACCTCGTTATTGTACTGATCCGAGATGTACACGTTGCCGTTGCTGTCAACAACCAGTCCAGCGGGATGGTTGAGATTGGCCTTCGTCGCAAGCCCGTTGTTTCCTTTTGAGCCCGAAACACCTGTCCCCGCGATCGTCGAGATGGTTCCATTCGCAATACTGCCGCCCGAAGGTATAACCTTGCGAATCTTGTATCCCTGCCAATCGGAGACATAGAGGTTCCCCGCCAGATCAAAAGTGACATTCAACGGGAATGAGAAGCTGGCCGCTGTTGCTACCCCACCATCGCCGCAGGTCGCGGTCGTCGGATAACAAGAACTTCCGTTGCCCGCCACCGTGCTGATGATACCGGTCGACGCAGCCACTTCGCGTACTACCAGGTTGTTCGAATCCGCGATGTACATATTGCCGCTGGCGTCGAACGCCACCGAACTCGGTGCATTCAACGTAGCCGCCGTAGCCAGGCCGCCATCGCCGCTGTAGCCGGCGCTGGCGTTACCCGCGACAGTCATAATCGTTGGCGAGGTGCCCAACGGATCGATGACTTCCCGAATGCGATTGTCGCCCTGATCCACGATGTAGAGGTTGCCGCCGTATTCCACCACATCCCACGGCAAGGCAAGTGTCGCCTTAGTTGGAGATCCACCGTCTCCGGCGTTGCCGCCGCCGGCAATCGTCTCGATGTCGCCCGGCTGAATCGTCGTACCGCCCACCGTGATCGGCGAACTCTGATTATTCACGACGCGGATGCGGCCATTGCCGCTATCCGCAACTAGGTAATCGCCCATCGAATCCAGCCATATCCCGGCCGGCAAGTCGAGCTGGGCGCTGGCCGCGGCGCCGCCATCGCCCGTGAATCCCGGCATTCCCGCGGAGTTCACTACCGTGCTGATGATCCCGGTCGCCCCGCTGACCTCTCGAATCCGGCTGTCGCCAGTATCTGCGACGAAGATGTCGTTCGAAGGATCGAGAAACACTCCTTGCGGCCGCGTCACCTCCGCGGAGGTGGATACCTTCCCGTCGCCGCACTTGCTCACCGGATTCGTACACGCAATGCCATTGCCCACCACAGTCGCGATGTCTCCCGGCGCAATCGAGACTCCCGCAATCGTAATGGTTGTGGATTGCGCATTCACCACGCGGATCTTGTGGTCGAGAGTATCCGCAATATAGATATTGCCGGCGCTGTCCAGCGCCACGCCATAAGGCAGGTTGAGGTACGCACTCGTTGCCGGTCCGCCATCGCCGCAGGCGGTCTGCGAATTCGGGCATCCCGTAATGTCATTCGCCAGTCCCGCCACGCTCTGAATGTCTCCCGCAGGAATGCTCACACCGGCGACAGTAATGGTCGCCTTCTGCATGTTCACCACGCGGAGACGATTGTTGCCCGCATCGGCGATATAAAGATTTCCATTCGCGTCCAGAGCAACTGTCTCGGGAAGATTCAAATTCGCATTAATGGCCAGCCCGCCATCTCCGCAGGTCATCGCGTGGTCGCACTTTACGCCGTTTCCTGCCACGGTCGAAATCACACCTTTGGGTGTCACTTCGCGGATGCGTGATCCGGCCGCGTCGGCAAAGTAAACGTCTCCCTTGCTATCGAACGCCAAACCAGTCACGGCATAGATCAGCGACTTGCTCGCCTGTCCACCATCGGGATTGTGCCCGCCATACCCAAGGCCGGCATAGTTGCCAAACGTTCCCGTCGAGCTGAGTTTGAAAACATACGCGGTATCGGGCGCGGCGATGTACACGTTTCCGGAAGCATCTTCAATAGCCGCGCTGGCTCCGGGCAGAGTGGCACTCAAAGGCGCGGTCGGAGTCGCTCCGCCGCCCACAATCGTGTAGATATCATTCGGCGTGTAGGTTTGCGCCTGCAAAGTAAGCGAAAACACCAGAGACACAAACAGAGCCGCCAGGCTCATAGAGATCCGCGGATTCGCAGAATTACCACCACCGGGAATCAGTTTCACAAACTACCTCCGCACTCTTTAGGAAATTTTTTGCTTGCGCACATTTGCCATCGCAGACGAAGCGCCGCTCGATCGTCGGTGTGAATACCTTCCCCGCTAAGGTCAAGTCTCACGCTCAGTTATTGGCCAGAAACCGCAATCCGAAAACAGGTCCATTACCCAGCCGCGCAAAATTCGATTCAGGGGCTCGCGCGGGCTACTCGTTGAGTGCTGGGTCTCTAAATTCAGGGTCTCTATGTTGGGGGGAGATACCGGTTAATTCCGAAACACGCCATCCCACACCGCGACGCGATCAGAGTGCAGTGATACTACCGTCCCATGCAAATTCTGAACAAGAGGAAGAAAGCACTACTAACCAAAGTCTCTATGCAGAAATCGGCGACAGACGGAAATGACCCCAATCCGACGGGCGCGAAATCAGGACAAGGTGAGCATCGCTGAAAGCGGCTCGTCCCCTACTTCCCCGCAGGCAGCAATCCGTACACGTCCAACTCGACTGCCGTTGGCACGTACACTTTACCGTTTGCAATTGTCGGAGGCGTGAACTTGATGGCAGCCCCGGCCGTATCGCGCGTCCCCGCCTGTGAGCTGTTGTAAAGCTCAACCGCAGTGGTTGCATTCAGCGCATGCAGCACCGCGGGCGAAGCCGTCGAATAACCGCTAGGGTCGATCGCCCACACGATTCCGTTCGATGCGCCGTTGGAAGAAATTTCCGTTGTAGCCCCAGGAGAGGAGAACGTAGTCGCCCCGGTGGCGATCGGCGAGGTTGAAACCAGCCCACTCTGCATTTGAAAGATGCGCAGCACATCGTTCGTTCCCCAGAAGTAAAGGTATCCCTGCCAGTAGGCTGGCCCGCTGTAGATGCCGTGTCCGCCGAATGCGTTGGGGATCGATTCAACGATTTGCGTATTTCCCGATGGATTGAAATGGCCCATGTTGTTGCGATTGACAACGTACATGGTTCCATCCTTGCCCGCGCCAATAGCGAGATAGGGATATGTTGCGCCTGTCAGGTAGGGCAGCAACAACGCACCGCCGGAACCCAGATCCATGTCCTCGTTGCTTTCCTGATTTTCGTTATACGGCGTGAAATAATCGGTCACGCGCAAATTCCCTTTCGAAGTGATCTTCAGGTAGCTCATGCCGTAATCCTGGCCGCCGGTGTTGGCGTCGAACGTGCCATTCCCGGTCATGAGAAAAATATTCCCCAGCGTGTCAGCCGCCGGAGCGTCGCCGCTCTGCCAGATTCCGCCCTGATCGCCGTTAGCGGTGACGCACATTGCGCCCACCTGTTTCAACGTGGTCTCGTCGTAGGCGATCACCCACCCGTGATAGGGGAACTCGCCCTCCAATCCATGCGAGGCCCAGGTGATGAAGATCGAACCATTCAGCAGCAACAATCCTGGTCGCTGATTGGAACGGAACGGATCGAAAGAAAGCGAGTGGCCCGAGGAACCGGAACCATTTCCCTTCACCGTCGCCGCGATCGCAACCGGCCCGTTGAACTTCTCCGCTCCGCTTGTGACGTCCAACGCGTGCAGCCGTTGAAAATACACTCCATTCTCCAACGTCGCCGCGACCACATACAGCGTGCCATTCGTTGGATCGATTACAGGCGTTCCCGTAATGCCGATCTGCGGATAGATGGCGTCGCTGCCCAAGGCTGAACTGGGTACAGTAGTGATGCCCTCCGCGGGATTCGTGAAATTCACGTGCCAGAGCGGGTTCGCATTTTTGCCGGTGTTGCTGTTCGCGTCGAAGGCGTAAACGCTGTCGTTTTCGGTCGCAACAAAAACCACGGCGTGAGTTCCCTGCCCGGTAATCCTGAGATTGGCGAGCACGAGCGGCTGGGCGTAGATCTGTCCATCGACCGGCTGCGAAAACAATTTGCCGAAAGTACTTTGCTGCACCAGCGCCTGGGTCAAAATCGTTTCGTGCAGATTCTGGCCGGTACGTGAATTGTCATTGTGAAAAGTCGTCACATTCACGGAACCGGTGGCGCCTGATGTTTGAGGCTCGGCGATGCCTATGATTGTCGCGAGTGCCACCGCGAGTACCAGAACCCCACTCCACTTTGCATTGCGAACAAAATTCTCCCAAGCGGCGCTGCGACCGGACGACTGCATTTCAATTTTTCTCCGTTGGAGGAAGGATCGAGGTTCAGCCACGCGAAAAGACTTGTAGGAAGTCCTGCGGCCAGATCGCGCGGTGGCACACCCCGTTTGCGAACCCTATCATGCATCGGTTGTCGCGTGTGTGCAAAATTATTTTTCGGTTAAAAGCCATTGTGCAAGATCTTGCAATTCGGTTCGCGCGTCTGGCGACGCAGAGTACAGTCGAGGACTTAATTGGCGGGAAGAATAAATCTCAAAGTAATCTCGGCTTGGGTTTCGGTGGGCTGTCCATTCGAGGTGTACGGCCTAAAGCGCCATTGCCGCACCGCCGCGACCGCCGCACCGGCGAGTAATGGATCACCACTTGCCACTTTTACATCTTGCACTCTGCCGTCGGCCCCCACTTGAACATGGAGTGAGACGGCTCCTTGAATGTGCTGCGCCAGCGCCTGCACGGGATATTCCGGCTCGACCCGGCTGATTAATTCGGGCTTCGATCCCGTTGCCCCGTTGTGTCCGTACGCCGGCGGCATGCGAAATATTTCTTTGCCATCTTCGTAGACGAACAGAGTTCCTCCGGCTGCGGGCGTGTTTCCTTTTTTATCTTTATCGGCCGGTCTTGCATTGGTTGGACTCTTCGTTTCCGCAGACGCCGTTTCCGGCGCGCTCGTCCCACCTGCGGCAATCGGCTTAGCAACGCCCCCGGAAACGACCGAAGACGAATCGGCCACCGGATGATGGGCACTGCGGCGATCGTTCACGTTGATCCATCCCACGCGCATGCTGAAGGCCGCGCCCATCACAAGCGCGATGGTCAGGATGACTGCGCTTAGCACTGCCGTGACCCAGTCAATTTGTCTACGCCGCTGCAGTGGAATTACGTAATCGACCGCTGATTCGCGCAAGGAACTGCTGGTGCTAGCCGGTTCGGATTCCACCGATGGCAAAGCTGCCTGAACGCCGGGCCTGTCCTGATCGCTGGGTTTTGAGTTTTCGGCTGCACGCTCAGGATTAACGCGGACTGGAATCTCCGGAAGCAGAGCAATTTCTTTCGCCGCCTCCACATTCTTGACTACGCGGCTCGCCAGCGCTTCAAGTGTTTCCAAATCGCCCGCAACAAAAGCAGAGGGCAACGGAGAGAGAATTTCCAGAATGCCTAGAAACTCCTCGCCGCCCACTATCGGATAGACGACAACGGAACGCACTCCCAACAGCCGCGAAAGATCCGCGTCGGCTCTGTCATCGTTCCAGGCGTCATCGCAACTTTGAATCTTTCCGGTACGCAGGCACGCGCCGGATAGGCCTGAGCTTTTTTCCAGGCGGGCGCCCAGTTCGGGGGCATTCGTTCCGCAGGTAGCGCGGCAAACGATGTCATCGCCGCGCCGCAATGCAATCGCCGCTCCCGATGCCCCGGTCGCGAGGCAGGCTTGTTCGACAATTTCGTTGAGCACAAGATCGAGCGCCAATTCACCGAAAAGCGCGGCTGGAATTTTTCCCGCTCCGTGTGCTGCGAATTTTGCGGCGACTTGAGCAAGATCGGTGACTTTGTTGAGTGGAAGAGGAGCGTCACTCCGGTCGGTAAATGGCGCCGGCTGGCTCGCAAAGTCTTCCCGCTTTGCGCGACTAGGCCCGCTAGGCTTTGCGGAGTCGGTCCCCTGAGTGGGACGTTGAGCCATAGCCAAAAGGTGTACTAACTATTTCCTTAAATAAGAACTTCTTCTGTAGCGGAGTTTCTCCTTAAAGTGCTACCTTGTCAACCGTAGAAAGGGCCCGCAAATTCGCAATTAGCTCCGGGACTCTCGAACTGCCGAAACAGCTTTTTTCCTTGACAGATGCAGCGCGCGAGAGGATGATCCGCTGCGTCAGGCTCCTCCAGCTTTTTGTTGCTTCTCCCCCCGGGCCCCGTTGACTAGTGGAAAAATCGAGGTGCGGGATGATTCCGGCTTCCGTGGGAAAGCTGCAAACCAGTTCTGTTTCGAATCCAATCACGAACTTCGCGCCAGGGTTGCGCCTCCTTTTTTCTCTCGTCTTGTTTATCGCGTTTCCATGCCTTGGGTTGGCACAAGTCAGCGTCACGACCTATCACAACGATAATGCCCGTACCGGGCAGAACCTCGGCGAAAGTATTCTCACCCCCGCGAATGTCAACGTAAACCAGTTCGCAAAACTCTATGCTGCCAGTGAAACACTCGATAGCTGGGCCGCCGCGCAGCCGCTCTACATGCCAAATGTCGCTATTCCGGGACAGGGCGTACACAACGTCGTCTACGTAGCCACGCTAAACAACAGCGTATACGCATTCGACGCCGATAGCGGCCAGCAGCTCTGGTTCGAAAATTACGGCCCGCCGACCCCGTTCGACGATCTCTGTGGCGATTCGACTTATCAGGTCTCGCCTTCGAAGGGTGCGGGAATCGTCGGCACTCCCGTCATCGATCCTGTCGCGGGTCTAATCTATTTCGTCACCAAGACCGGCAATGGAAGCTCCTCGCCATTCGCGCTTTATCTCCACGCCGTTTACATCACGACTGGTCTCGATGAACCGGGCAGCCCGGTCGAGATCCTGCCTCCGTCCGGACCTACATTCATGCCGCAGTACCAGATGAATCGCCCCGGACTGCTGCTCAATAGCGGCTATGTGTACGTTGCGCTGGGATCCACGGGATGCAAGGGGCTCAACGGCTTCCCGAAGATTAATAACCACGGCTGGGTTCTGGGCTATAACACGTTGAGCTTGTCCGAAACTCCCTACATGTTCGTGACCAGTCCCACCACAAACAATTCAGGGATTTGGCAGTCGGGTGGAGGCTTGGCCACCGACCCATCCGGAAACATCTACCTGGAAACTGCGGATGGAGTTTTTGATGAGAACGATGGCGGGTCCGACTACGGCCTGAGCGTGTTGAAGCTGAGCCCGCAACTTCAGCTTCTCAGTTTTTTCACGCCCTATAACGAAGGAACAGTGTTGGAACCCAATGATCTGGACCTCAGTTCGGTGGGGCCGCTGCTGTTGAACCCACCCGGTTCAGATCCGGTCATCATCGCCTCCGGCAAGGCGGAGGAGATTTATGTCCTCGACACAGATAACCTGGGAGGATTTTGCAGTCCCGCCACTTGCGACACAAGCACCGGTAATATCAACATTTTGCAGGATGTTGTTCCGCCTTCTTATTTAAGCGGTTGCCTGGGAAAAGCACCCGCCTTTACCTGCCGCTACGGTACTCCCACCTATTGGAGTAACGGTTCCGCAGGCTACGTATATTTCTCCGAATTGCCGGGCCCTGTCGTCTCATATTCCCTGAATGGGACCACACTGAACACCACGCCCGTAAAGTCGCCGTCTAGTTACTCCGGCGTAGGCAGTGGATCTATCTCCGCCAACACCACGGGGAGCGGACTGTATTGGGCTGTCACCTGGGCAAATGGCGCATCCGGCGCCAACAGCGGAACTCTGCGGGCATTTGATGCAACCAACCTGCAAAATCAGTTCTATGCCAGCAGCCAGGCGGCGGGTGGCCGCGATAGTTTAGGTTACGTGACGAATTTCATTACTCCGACCGTTGCCAACGGAAAAGTTTTCGTCGCGAACCAATCCCAACTGCTGGTTTACGGATTGCTGCCCACTCTGACCCCGAATGCGGGGAATAACCAGTCTGCCTATGTTGGCGCCACTCTGCCGGCAACACTTTCCGTGCTGGCTCTCAATAGCTACACCAATCAACCGGTTCCAAATGTGACCGTCACATTCACGGCATCACCTTCGGGAGGCTCGTTTGGCAGCCCGAGTGTGGTAACGAACAGCTCGGGCATTGCCACAACTACATATAAACTCCCCACGAAACCGGAGGCTGTGACGATCACCGCCTCCAGTTCGAAAACAGCAACGACTTATTTTTCAGAAACTGCCGCCGCCGGTCCGGCTGCCGAAATATCGTTAGTATCGGGCGGATATCAAAAAGGCACGGTGGCGACCGTGCTGCCCGCACCAATCATCGTCTCGGTAAGAGATCCCTACAATAACCTGATGCCGAACGCGGTCGTAAATTTCACCGACAACAACGCAGGCGGGACATTCAATCCTGTGAATGCAACTACGAATTCATCGGGACAGGCATCGTCGTATTACACCTTGCCCACGAAAGCCGAAAGCCTCACGCTCACCGCGACGACCGGCACGTTCAAAACCATCACGGCGGAGCAGTCTTTGGCGGGCAGCGCTACATCGGTGAATTACGTTTCGGGCAACAATCAGTCGGCGCAACCAAACACTCAACTCGCACTCCCTCTAGTGGTTTCGGTCAGCGATCAATACGGAAACGTTCTTTCGGGAGTCACGGTGGGTTTCACCGACAACGGAGCAGGAGGAAGGGTATCCAAGTCGCAGGTGGTGACAAGTAGCAACGGCCGCGCCAGTATCAGCTACGTCACCCCTTCCAAGGCCGGCACTGTAAATGTGACGGCGTCAGTCTCTGGACTGCAGGCATTCAGTTTTACCGTAACAGTGCAATAAAATGCGATGAGACCATGGGCAATTAAGTGCATATCTAAGCGCGAAAAGTTGCAAGTTCCTGCATCTTGACAGTCCCTGCAACCTAAGTCAGACTGTGGACCAATACTCGGTCGCGGCCAACCCCAAGAGCCTTATCCCGAGCACTTTCGCAAACAATTTTAAAACGAGTCGCTGACGCGGAAAGCTCCGCGCGCGAACTCAGTGGTTCATTTCCCGGAGGGGTTTTTACATGGCAGGATACAAACCGCTGGCAGTGGGAGCTGGAGTACTGGCACTTTCCCTTGGTCTCTTGATTGGCGCTGGCAGCAGCGCTAGCCCTTCCTCGCAGCCAAACATAGCGGCAAATGCAATTCCGGCGCTCCCCGCACAAAAGCCGTCTGTCGACGATGCCACCAAAAAAGAGATGGCTGAAGCCGTTGCCAAGATTCCCATGAGCTTCGAGGCCAATCAGGGTCAGACCGACAAGCGAGTGCAATTTCTCTCGCGCGGAGCGGGCTACACGCTTTTCCTGACACGTGATTCCGCCGTACTTGCGCTGCCCGTTCCAGCGGCAAAGCCGGAACCCCCGAAGCCTTCCACGATAACATCGGCGATGCTTCCTTACGTCGGCGCGAACACCCGCTTTGACGCCCCCAATCAACGCCCCTATCGCGGGGAAGACGTTCTGACCATGCGCGTCGTCGGAGCCAACCAGCATGCGCGTGCTGAAGGTGTCGAGAAACAGGTCGCTCGAAGCAACTACTTCATCGGCAACGACCCTTCGCAGTGGCATAAGGACGTCCCGAATTATGGGAAGGTTCGCTATGCTGGGATCTATCCCGGAATCGATCTTCTCTACTACGGCAAGCAGAAGCAGTTGGAATATGACTTCGTAGTCGGCCCTGGCGCCGATGCCGGAGCGATCGCACTCAACTTCGCAGCCGGTGCGGATGCGAGCCAGAGAATTCCATTGACCATCAATCGCGATGGCGATCTCATGGCCAGCGTCGACGGCGGCAAGATCAGCTTTCACAAGCCGGTTATCTATCAGGGAAGCAATCATCACAGGACGACCATCGACGGACGTTACACTCTGACCGCCGATGGCCGCGTGGGATTCAAGCTTGGCGCGTACGATCATTCGAAGCAACTTGTTATCGATCCAGTCCTCAGCTATTCGACTTATCTTGGCGGAAGCGACGAGGACATCGCATACGGCATTACCTACGGCGTACGCTATGGGCAGCCCATCCTTGTGGGTAGCACCCGCTCGGCGGATTTCCCAGAAATACTTGCCCTGTACCCGTACGGTGGGGGAACTTGTGGAACGCAACCCTGCCGTGACATTTTCGTCGCGAAATATAATCCCGCCCTTACCGAACTGATTTTCGCCACGTTCATCGGTGGTTCGAACGATGACGTGCCCTCGCAGGTTACGCAGGACATTTACGGCGATATTTTCCTCGTAGGTTACAGCCTTTCGACGAATTTCCCCGTCCGAGGACCAGTATTTCAAAAGACCTTCAAAGGCGGCAGCGTGACCGGCGATGCTGTTGTCGTCGAAGTTGAATCGGCAGGATTCTACCTTGAGTGGTCATCGTATCTCGGCGGCAGCGGTGACGACCAGGCCTTCAGCTTAGCGGTTGACACTCCCGGTAACGTGTTCGTCTCGGGGCACACAACATCGACTGACTTCCCCGTAACCGCCGGCGCGTATCAAACCAAGTGTCCGGTGGACAGCTCAGGCGGCTGCTCTACATCGTTTGTGAGCGAAGTGAATCCGACAGGAAAGGCCCTGGTTTATTCCACGTACCTGGGCGGCTCGAACGGTTTGGGCGAATCCGCCTACGGTATAGCGATCGATGCCAACGATGACGCCTATCTGAGCGGCATCACCGGATCTCCCAACTATCCCACGACGCCCAGGGCCTACAAAACCTCTTGCGGAAGCGACGGCCTTTGCAACGGTACCTATGACGGATTTGTTACCGAACTCAACCCCACTGGAACGGCCGTACTGGCTTCCACTTTCCTCGGCGGCAGCAGCTTCGATTACACCGCCGGCATTGTCGTGAAACCGACCGCGATTTACGTTTCCGGCAGCACAGTCTCTTCCGACTTCCCGGTAACGGTAAATGCGGCGCAGAAAACCTACGGCGGAAACTCTTCCGGCTGTGTCGTAAGCACCGGAACCTGCGGCGACGTGACCGTTTCCAAATTGAACACAGCGCTTACAGCTCTGCAGTACTCGACCTATCTCGGCGGTTCACTGGATGAAAATCCTGGCCTGTCCATGGCCGTCGATACCAACGGCTACATGTACGTCACCGGCCAGACCGCCTCGCCCGACTTCCCGCAACTCCACGCCATGCAGGCTTACGGCGGCGGCACCAGTGACGCATTCCTTACCCAGATCACGCCGCAGGGTGCCTTCGGATACTCGACCTATTTCGGCGGCAACGGAGAAGATTGGGCCTATCGGGTGGCACTTGATCCCACCAACAACGTCTACATCACCGGCGGAACGCTTTCCACCAACCTGCCGGTCACATTGCATGCCGTGCAGTCGACCTGTGGCACCGATGGTACATGTAACGGTGGCCTTGCCGATGCCTGGTTCGCAAAGATCATCCAGTTGGCCGACCTATCCATGGCGCTCAAGTCTTCGGCCACCATCAAGAGCGGTGCCAACCTCATGTACAGCATCGCCGCCAAGAACAATGGTCCGGATACGGCGCTCGCGGTTAGTGTCAGCGACGCGACTCCGACCGGTACGACCTTCGTCAGCGTGACTCCGAATACCGGAACGTGTACTGCACCTCCGCTAGGAGGCACGGGCACAGTTACCTGCACTATCGGAACGATGGCAAGCGGGAACACGCTGAAAATCATTATGGTCGTAAATGTCAACGCATCGTCTGGAAACACCATCACCGACACGGCCACTGTGACTTCAACTACGTACGATCCGAATACGAAGAACAATACAGCGACCGTGACCACAACCGTCCAATAAGTTGTTTTGGGCTGGGCGGCCTCAACGGGCCGCCCGGCTTCTTGCAAGGGCGTAGCAGTCCCAAAACGGAAGAGAACACCATAGGACAATCGTGCTACAGAACTTTTGGGTGCTTTCGGGCCTTGCGCCAATGTTAGAATCAGCAAATACTTGGGGCAAAGTGAGTTCCCAAGGCCGTTTCAACTCCCCTCCCATGTGAATGTCAGAGAATTTCAAGTGTTTTTAGTTCCAGGAGTTTGAATATGCACGTCGCTGTTGTCGGTTCGGGATATGTAGGTTTGGTCGCGGGCGCCTGCTTGGCTGATCTCGGCCATGAAGTCATCTTGGTCGATAATGATCCGCACAAACTGAAGGCGCTCAAGAACGGCCAGACACCGATCCATGAAAATTTTCTGCCCGAATTGCTGAGTCGCCATCGTGGGCACCGGCTCAATTTTTCTGACGATTTGCACGAAGCCGTTCGCGCCAGTTCTGCGATATTCATTGCCGTGGGCACTCCGCCTACCGATCGCGGCGATGCCGATCTCTCGTATGTCGAATCGGTGGCTCGCGAAATCAGCAGCGCCATCAGCGAATATAAGATCGTCGTCGAGAAGAGCACCGTCCCCGTCTACACCAGCGAATGGGTTCGCCGCATTATTCTCCGCAACGGAGCCGATCCCGAATGCTTCGATGTTGCCTCGAATCCGGAATTCCTGCGGGAAGGTACCGCGGTCACTGATTTTCTGTATCCCGATCGCATTGTGGTTGGCTGCGACACTGACCGCGCTGCGCAGGTTCTACGCAAAATCTACGAGCCGCTCACCAGCGGAAGCTATTACGTACAGGCCGGCGCGATTCCTCAACCTGATCGCACCTCGATTCCCGCGCCAATCATTGTCACCACCACGAAAAGCGCCGAGTTGATCAAGCACGCCTCCAACGCATTTCTGGCAATGAAGATTTCTTTTATCAATGCCGTGGCCACCGTGTGCGAATCCGTGGGGGCAGATGTAAATCAGGTCTGCCACGGTATCGGCACTGATAACCGCATCGGCCCGCGATTCCTTAATCCCGGCATCGGCTACGGCGGCTCCTGCTTCCCAAAGGACGTTATGGCGTTCCGCTCCGTCGCCCGCGAATGCGGTTACGATTTCCGCCTGCTCGATGAAGTGATGCGCATCAACGAAGATCAGCGCGACCGTTTCCTGCGCAAGGTGCGCAGCGCTCTCTGGACCCTGCGAGGCAAGCGTCTTGGCGTGCTTGGCCTGGCTTTCAAAGGCGGTACCGACGACATTCGCGAATCGCCGGCGATCCTGATTGTTCAAGCTCTGTTGCAGGAAGGCTGCAAAATTACGGCTTACGATCCCGCCGCGATGGAGCGTACACAGGAAGTCATGAGCTCGAATCTCAAATACGCCAATTCGGCTTACGAAGCCGCCGCCGGCTCAGACGCGCTATTAATCCTCACCGAATGGGAAGAGTTCGCCAATCTCGATCTCGACCGTTTGCATGGCGACCTCAAGTATCCCATCATCATCGATGGACGAAACCTGTATGATCCCGAAGTGATGGCAGCCAGCGGCTTTACTTATTATTCCGTGGGACGCGCTGCCTCGCACCCCGATGGCGTCCCCACCGGCGCGCTGAAGAACGGGAACGGCGTTAAGAAAGCATGATCCAAAAACGCGCTCTGGTCACCGGCGCAGCCGGGTTTCTGGGTTCCCATCTTTGCGATGCCCTGCTCGCTGAGGGCTGGAACGTCATTGCAGTCGATAACCTGCTCACCGGCCGCCTCGCCAATATTGACCACCTCCGAAATGATTCGCGATTCGAATTCATAAAAAAAGACATCTGTGAGCCGTTCGATGTTGGCCATGTCGACTATGTTTTCCACTTCGCCAGCCCTGCCAGTCCGATCGATTACACCGTGCACGGCGTCGAAACGCTGCAGGTTGGATCGCTTGGCACCTTCCATGCGCTCGACGTTGCGAGAAAATACAACGCGAAGTATCTCGTGTCCTCTACGTCAGAGTGCTACGGCGACCCGCTGGAGCATCCGCAAAAGGAAACATATTGGGGCAACGTAAACTCCATCGGCCCACGCTCCGTCTACGACGAAGCCAAGCGCTTCACCGAAGCGGTCACCATGGCCTATCACCGCTATTACAAGGTCGATACGCGCATCGTGCGCATCTTCAATACTTATGGGCCGCGATTGCAATTGAATGACGGTCGCGTAGTTTCGAACTTCATGAAGCAGGCCCTGCGCGGCGAGCCTCTCACGGTATACGGCAATGGACAGCAAACTCGCAGTTTTTGCTACGTGAGCGACGAAATTGATGGCTTCCTGCGCCTGTCGAAATCAGACGAGCATCTTCCCGTCAACATCGGCAACCCCAACGAGTTCACCATTCTCGACTGCGCTCAGTTGGTATTAAAAGTGACGGGATCCAAAAGTATCATCGCGTACAACCCCTTACCCCAGGACGATCCCAAGCAACGCCGGCCCGATATCACGAAAGCGCGCACATTGCTCGCCTGGGAACCGAAGATTCAACTCGAACAGGGCCTAAGATTCTCACTCGAGTATTTTCAGAAAGCCGTTGCGAACGAGACGGCAGCAGTGCGGTAACACATTCCTCGAAAGGTCCTCCGGTCCCAGAAAGCATCCAGCGATTCCTGGTTTCAACGCTCGGACTGATCGCGTTCCTCTTCAATCGCCAGCGGCGAGATCAGGTCGAGAATCGCCAGGATAGAGACCAATACTGCAGGCAACACAAGAGCGGGCACTCCCCAGCGCAACCTTGTCCAGGTACCAATCACCGCCCCCGTCGCGTACATAAACCAAACCCCGAAGATAAATCGTGCCTCAAGTAAAAACTTTCGCCGCGACGTCGCAGCTCCATCTTTTCCGCGGAACGCGTCATAGGTAAGAAAAGACGCGTGAGAGAGCAACTGTGCCAGTTTGTTTAGCATGCCCGTGACAAAGGTCGTGTGAATCGTCAGCGAACCTACTCGGGTCAGAGTGGCCGTCTGTACGCCCATCGCGGCTGCCAGAAGAATTAACGCAAGTACTTCGTGACGGCTGAAGAGAACGACGACCGCGATCAGGAAGGCCTCCAGCATCAGCGTAGCGTTCGCAACGCTGCGAAAGTGCCGCCGCGATCCAACCTCAATCGCCGCTCTGCCAACGATCGAGCCGCCAATGAAGCAGATAATCAGGCCGAAACCTTCCGCAGCCTTCCACCATTCCGCGCGGATCAACTGCTCCCCCAAGTGAACGGTAGTGCCCGTCAGGTGAGCAGTAAATACGTGTCCGAAGCTGATGAAGCCGATGATATCGACGCTTCCCGCCGCAAAGGCCAAAGACAAGGCAACCACGGCCTTGAGTCTGGTCCGCGACGACTTCGGCAGGACATCCATAAATGCGACACTTTTGGATGCCGCATGGAGAAGCAATGGTATGACGCATCGCAGCGCGCCAGCGATTTTATGGACGGGAAATTTTACTCAGAGAACGTCGGAATCCGAGAGCTGCGGCCTGTTCCTTGCAACAGTTTAAGAACTCTCCGCTGCAGCCGCCACGAAATCGATCAACTGCTGCACGCCATCCTTCTCATCTCGCGTGTTGAGACGGAACGATATACCCATCCCGTAGCCGGGATGCGAAGCCTTTACGTTACCGCTCAATCTCAGTTTGATATCTTCAGTGCGCACCACAATTTCAACCGGCGTTCCGACCGGGAAGGCAAGCGGCATCTCCAGGTAGCATCCACCGGGACTGAGATCGCTCAAATGGCAATAATTGCGCACCGAACTTCCCTGCTGATACACTTCCGCTCCGATCTGGCAGGTATAGCGAACCTGTCCGCGGCGGTTGCCGGGTTCGTTCAGACGTTGTTCCGACGCAATCTCGGCCTCGCGCGCTTTGACATCGCCTTTGATATTTTTTTTCTTTCCGCCCCCGCTGCTTAACTTGTTTTCATCGCTTGGCCGAATCGAATGTTCAACTTCAACCTGTTCTATCGCCAGCTCGTGTTTCGAGGAGTTACGTAGATTCATCCCCAGCCATTCGCGCAAAACTTTGCGTGAAGACTGCGGCACATCGACAAACTGAATGCCGGCGCGCCCATTCCAATCCTGCCAGACGATCTGCCCCGAGAGCCGCACGCTTGCCATTTGTCCGGGCAATTGAAATTGAAAATAAACTTTGCAGGTCGGCGGCAGTTTCTTCCCAAAATTCACCGCCATGCCATCTTCCGCCAAATCGACCAGCGTGGCTCGGGCCTGCTCCATGCCTGCGTAGTCAATGATTGCGTGCGCATGCACCGGCGCTCGCGCCTTCTTGCGCTTGTCGCGGAACAGCACACTCTGTGCAGCGCGCAGGCTGCTCAACGCCCTCTCATAAGACACCGGCTTGTACAGCACAAAGTTCACTCCCAGGGAGAACATCTCCCGGATGTTTTCCTGCCCGGCAACCACTGCTACGGCTAGCGTGGCATCATTCAAGCGCGAAGTGCGCGTGTCATGCAGAAGGGAGGTCACGTCGGCCTGTTTTTCACAGTCGAGAATGATGAGGTCGAAGTGCTGCTGCGCCAGGCGGACCGAAGCGCGAACAGGATCCGAACATGATTCCACTTGAATACCGAGTTCTTCCAGGACGCGCTCCAACACTGCCACCGAAGCTGCGTCCACGCAAAGCAGGAGCGATGAGAGAGTCATACTTGTGAGCATGGTAGGATCACCCTAGTTCCGCCGACAAGTTACCGGAGTCATTCCCCAGCGTGCCCCAGGCCTCCAGTCGTCGACTAACTCGACTGAACTCAGTCATGTGACTGTAGTCACCCGCCCGATTACAAAAGACCAATCCTTCGTCGTGACACCGTAGTGCTTTGACGCTCCATGCTTCGCTTTCTAGTATTGACCCTAAGCTCTCCCAAAGAGGGCGTTTGCTTATTGTCTGAGCTTTCGGGGCGGAGGTTGTACAGACAGTCTCGAGCCCTGGGCGATGAGCGGTCGAGCGAAGGAAAGACGTGCGAAGGGAAGATATGCGGAGCGGCAAACAGAACGGATTTTCGCTGCTGGAACTAGCTATCACCGTCACTATTGCACTGACTGTAAGTGCAGTTTCGTTCCTTGCCCTTCGTCCGCTGATTAACACAACCCATATCGATAACGCGTATGACACGACCTTGATGGCTCTGCGGAATACGCGGAATCTGGCCATCACTCAGAGTCATGAGTATTACGTCACCTTCAATCCCGGCGGCTTTGCAGCGGGCACGATTCTGGTTCAGTATCAACCCCCTCCCATTGCTGGCGCAGCGCAGCCCATCGAACAGGTGATCACTTACACGATTCCACCCGACGTGCAATTCGCGGTACAGGCAGGCTTTCCCGCGAGCGCGCCCGATGGTTTTGGCGGAGGGGGAGTAGCCATCGACTTTGGACAAGGTTTGGGGGGTGGCTCTCTGAACTACGTCGTATTTATGCCGGATGGTTCGTCACAGGACAATTTAGGTAATTACAACAATGGCGTGATCTACATCACCCGTCCCGGCGACACGCTATCCAATTCGCGCGCCGTAACAGTCTGGGGCGCCACGGGACGAACTCGAGGATGGAGACTGGGACAGACCGCGGGAGTCTGGAAGTGGACACAGCAATGATGACGACATCGGAAAAACAATCTTCGCGCCACAAACGAATTCGCGAATCCGGATTTTCGCTCGTAGAGGTCGTGATCGCGAGCGCGATCATGGCGATCGCTTTACTGGCGCTGATCGCGAGTTTCGCTACCGCTCTTACTGCCACCGCTTCCGCCGAGGAGGATCTGATCGCAAGGCAGAAAGCCCTCGAAGCGATGGAGAGCATTTATACGGCGCGAAACAGTCTGCAGATTCCGTTCGCCGAAATTAACAACACCTCCAGTGGTGGAATTTTTCTGAGCAATCCACAGCCTCTATACTGCGCTGGAAACGATGGAATTGTTGGCACTGCCGATGATGCCGCGGGCCCCTGTAATGCGGCCGATACCGGCGCGGCCTGCCCGGGGAATATTCAATGCCTCGTCCTGCCGGGCCCCGATGGCGTTCTGGGCACAGCCGATGACGTAACCCAAACCCTCAGCAATTTTACTCGCACCATCACATTCACTCCGGTGCTGCTGTCGTCCGGAGTCGTGAATACGAACTTAATTGCAGTGTCCGTCGCAGTTACTTATCAGAAGCCCGGATATCCAGCTCGCACCTACACCGTTAACGGGCTTATATCCAGTTATCACTAAATCTCATGAACAGGCACATGCATCGCGCAGGGTCACAATACGGTTTCAGCCTCTTGGAAATGACGATAGCGATCACGCTGGGGCTGGTCCTTGTTCTGGGGATGTTAAGCCTCTTTCGCGTTGGCGTTAACACCGCCATCACGGTAACCCAGCGCGCTGATACTCAGCAGAACATGCGTGCTGGCATCGAGATGATGGCCAAGGACATTGGACTCGCGGGAGCGGGACTGCCGACGGGCGGACTTCAGTTGGCGACCGGCGGAAGCCTTTCCAAGGTAGCGTGCAACCAGTCCGGCACTTGCTACCTGCCTACGAATACATATCCCACCGGCAATTATATGTACGGACTCATCCCCGGTTACAAGAATGGCGTGCAAAGCGCCGCGGTTATCTCCAGCGCACCGGCGGCTACGAACGATAGCATTACCGCTATCTACTGTGACTACAATTTCCCATTGAGTAACTTCACATTTTCCTTCCCCAACGGCACTACCGCAGATGTGGGGGTGGTCAATGCTGCGGTAACCCCGAATAATATTCTTGCCCCCGGTGGACTGAATGTGGGCGACTTGATTTTCTTCCTGGTTACCAGCCCCGGAAATGGGACAGGAAACCAGGGCACAAGCTCATCGCAGACGGGAGCCGTAGTGGCCGAGATCACCGGGCTTCCCAGCAACACCACAATCGACTTCGCCTCGGGCGATGCTCTTAACATCAATCAAGCCGGACCAAACAGCCTGGCCGCGACCGTGGCTGCCTTTGGCGCAAACCTGGGCGTTACCGGTACCACCACAGGAAATCAGGTAACCGCCTGCCGTCTGGAGGCTGTCACTTATTTCCTGCAAGTCCCGCCGGCCGGTGGCACCGTGCAAACCCCGCGGCTGATGCGCCAAGTGAACGGGCTCAATGCCGTACCGCTGGCGGATAACATCATCAACCTGCAATTTAGCTATGACCTTATCAGCTCGACCAGCGGCCTGGTCAACGCGAACATCGCAGATCCCTTAGGCGCTGGCGATAATCCCGCCATGATTCAGAAAGTCAACATGGTGGTCATGGGTCAAAGCATTCTGTCATACGGAACCAAGAACCAAAGCATGTTCCTGGCAACCTCTGTCAGCGCACGCAATATGAGTTTTTGCAATGCATATAGTTCGACTTCGTCGTCATGCAGTAATTGACGCGGAGTTTCGGCGGTCCCGCGGTTTGGCTTTTGGGGAGGAAGAAACATGAGTAAGTCAATGCGAGATTCGCGTGGATTCACGCTCATAGCGTCGATATTAATGATGCTTTTGCTCTCCGCGCTGGCCATCGGTATTCTCTATCTAGTCACCAATGAGCAGCGCATGGGGGGCAACGACCTTGAAGGAAATGAGGCGTACTACGGCGCGGAAGCCGGTCTCGAGAGTCTGACGGCTCAACTCTCCCAGCTTTATCAGTCCACCCAAAATCCTACCGCCGCTTCGATTACTGCTCTCGCTGCTCCCGCCAACTACCCCAACGCCATCACGGGATCAGGCATCACCAGCATGAACTACGTCGAATCCATTACCTGGCCAACGACTCAGCCCAATGGCGCGCCTTGCCCAAATCTTCCCAATCCTTGCGGAGGGTGGGACATCGTAGGCTCGGGGCAAGATCAGGGAATGGTTGCCTCGATGATTCCGTACACTCTGCAGGTAACCGCGACCCGAGCCTCAACCGCGGGCGAAGCAACCAATAATGCATCGATCACTCCGACGGGGGCGTCTGTGAACCTCACCCGGACGATCGAAGTCGCCCTATTGCCCGCATTCGAATTCGGCATCTTTTGTGACGGTGACTGCGACTATTTCGCCGGCCCCCCATTTAACTTCGGTGGCCGCGTTCATACCAATGGCAACCTGTTCCTGGCTGCCAACACCGGCCCCTTGACCTTCACCGACAAACTTACTGCGGCAGGCCAGGTTGTCATCGATCAACTGGAAAATGGCACTGCAGCCGGCCCCGGCGCCGGTTCGTACAACGGGTCGATTTATATACCAAGCGCCGGGGGTGGCTGTCCCAGTGCTCCGAGTTCCGGGCCAGGATCCGGCTCGTACTGCAAAGCTCTTACCGTTGGAAGCTGGACAGGCGGTTTTCCTCCGGTCGCCGGCTCGGCAAATACTACGACTTGGCCCGGAACTTCAACCGGGACCTTTGCCGGATTTGTTGAGAATGGAGCGACCGGCGCCACCAAGCTGCAATTGCCCTTTGTTAATAATTCTAAAGTGGGGGCGATCGATATCATCCGCAAGCCAACTGCGGGCGACACCACGCAAGTGTCAGCCTCGCGGCTTTATAACGAGGCTTCAATCCGCATTCTGTTGGCGGACACCGAGGGTGACCTCTATCCCGGCGAGGTCCGCGGCGACAGCTCGACCCAGGATATTCAGATCGGAACACCATTCACCAACTCGCCGAACGGATCGTACGTGGCAGTGTCAGCCGCGTCTGGAGTGAACGCAGCCGGAAACATGTATTTTGCCACGGCGCAGCAACAAATCCCAGGCACAAACAACTGGACCACAGCGGCCCCTACGGGATGCAGCGGCACACTAGCTTCGTGGCCACTCTTCGGACAAGTCACTGTCTCGGGCAAACAATGCCAGGGAGCATGGCTGCGGGTGGAATATTGCCCGTCAACTGCAACGAATTGCGGGAGCAGCCCCGCTTCGTGGATTGGCATTACGAGGCAATGGCTGCAATACGGATTTGGCCGCAACTACGATCAGCCCCCCACTCACCCTTACAACAGCTCCACCGGTACAGCACCCCTTTGCAACAACTATCCGGCCTATCCTGCGGCTCAGTGTCAGAACGGCATCAGTCCTGCCATTCTGATCTTGCAGCAGCTACAAGAGCCTGTTGGCACTGGCAGCGCCATGGGAGGATCGGCAACCCAATACAACTGGCTGCCACTCAACTTTTATGACGCACGCGAAGGCGAACCCCGCGACGCCAGGCCCTCCGGTGACAATGGGCTTAATTGCAGTCCGGTTGGAATCATGAACGCTGTCGAACTCGACGTCGGCAATCTCTGGCTCTGGTTGCAGGGATCGGGACCGTATTCAGGCGGCAGCGGCAAGAATGTCATGGCCTCAACTTACAATGGCTACATTCTCTATTTTGCCGACCACCGCGGCATGTTGCCCGACCAGTATCCGTTGACGACGTTTTATAACGGCTTCTCGGGAATGTCAGGATTGAACGACATCGTCAATTCTGGCTCAGCTCCCGGTGTACCTGATGGAAAGCTGGAGGCGATGTCTTATTACGCAACAGCCAGTCCCACGCCCTATTCACCGGAAGATACGGCGGAAAAGGGCGCGGCAGTGAACGGAGGAAACGTCGACAGGTGGGGAGAAGCTAACCTTGGCGCCGGCTTCGGTATCACGTCAGGAAACATGGCTCAGCCTTACTACATTTACGGGTCGGTCACTACCAGCGCGGTGCAATGCCTGGGGTATAAGTCCGGCACATTCACTCCTTACAGATCCCCAAGTTCGCCCTTCACGGGAATCGCCTCGGCAGAGTGGAACATGGTCACCGGGCCGCGCCATGTGCTGCGCTTGGTCGATGGCGGTATGGATAGTGCAGGCAATAGTTTCGTTCCGCCAACAAATGGAAACTTAGCGACCAACGGCAACGGCTTCACCATCGCCTCGGAAGAACCTGTGTACGTTTTGGGCGACTACAACACCGGACCTAAAGATCCTTTCTGGCCGAGCGAGAACAACCTCACAACCCCGCACTCGGCGGCTGCCATCATGGCAGATGCGGTTACACTACTGTCGAACCCGCCGGCGAACAACACCAGTCCGGCGACCAACACCGGCTGGAGCGATTACGAGTCCTTTGCGTCACCCGCGAATATAAACAACCGTCCGGGCAACACCAGCTACTACCGGATGGCCATCATCGCGGGAAAGAGCATTCCGTTCCCGAACCCCAACTGGTCGACCGAAGTAGACTTCGGCACTGACGGAGGCATGCACAACTTCCTGCGCTATCTTGAAAACCGGGGAGCCAACAGTGCAGTCGTCAATTATGCCGGCTCGATGATCAGCATGTACTATTCGCAGTATGCGACTGGCAATTTCAAGTGCTGCACGTCGGTCTACGGCGCACCGCAACGTAACTACTTCTTCGACACGCTGTTCGAGAACCCGCAGAATCTGCCCCCCGGAACCCCAAGTTTCCAGGACGTAGTCAGCCTCAGCTATCACCAGAGCTTCACTCCACAGTAACGCGGCCCATGGAGCGATACTCAAAACCCCGGTCCTGCTCCGCGGATCGGGGTTTTGATTTTTTTATACTATTGTCGATGCCGAGCCTTTCACGTAAAGTCGCTTGACTCGATTTCGTTCGCCCAGTCTCGAAGCCTCGCATGACATCACCTCCGTCCAAACAAAAGCCTGATGCAGGGAACTTTCGGCACACTGGTCGCCGCGGGCCCGCCTGGAGTTGGGCCGCCTTTCTCCTTTCCGCAGCAACTTGCATCGCTCTATTCTTTATCCCCGCCTTTGTCATTCGCCCGTTTCGCTATCAATCGCCGCGAGCATTACGTTTGGCAATGTTCTTGCGTCAACAGGCTCCTCTCTGGACTCTCATCGCGGCATGCGCCTGCCTGGTTTTTACCTTCATTCTTTGGCCAAATCTTCGCCGCTGGCAAAAAACTCTGCTGGTGCTCTTGCTGGTGCCGGTGGTTTTCTCCGCCGTGATGTCCCGTCTGAACTATTTTGAATGGATGTTCCATCCCATCGATAGCGCTCAGTTCTTGCCTCAAGCCGGCAACAAGCTCGATGCCAAAGAGATGGTTATGGCCGTCCGCTTTGACGCAGATGCGCGCGCCTATCCCATCAGCCAGATGGCCTATCATCACGTGCTCAACGATGTGGTCGGAGGCGTGCCCATAGCAGTCACGTATTGAACGCTCTGTCACACCGGTCTGGTGTGGACGCGCACGGTGAACGGCCGAGCCCTGCATTTTTATCTCGCCGGCATCAACAACCAGAACTTCCTGATGCGCGACAGGGAAACCGGCACTTGGTGGCAGCAGATCACCGGCAAAGCAATCTACGGTCCGCTGAAAGGCACGGCCCTCAACCTCGTTCTCAGCGACGAACTCACGTTCGGCGAGTGGCGTTCGGAGTTCCCCGGCGGCCAGGTTCTGGCTCCGGTTCCACGCTACGTGAAGGAGTACGACGATAACTGGGAGCCTGAAGTCGCCAAGCTTCCCGTTGTCATAAATTTTCCCGGCACCGAATTGAAATCACGCGACGTCGTCATCGGAGTTACTGTCGCTGGCGTGGATCGCGCGTATCCCTGGAAAACTTTCGCGAAGCAGTCGCCCATCGTCGATCGCGTTAACGGCACGCCTCTGTTTCTGGTTCTCGGCCCGGACGGAAAATCGTTCCGCGTTTTCGTCAGCCGTATTGATGGCAGCGATGCGGAATTCTTTCTGAATACCGCAGCCGGCGATGCGTCTGACGCGAAACCAGGATGGGCACTCCTTGATACCACGACAACCAGCCAATGGAACTTTCAGGGCTGTGCCATTTCCGGCCCCTCTTCCGGCAAGTGTCTCGACCGCGTTCCAGCTCTCAAGGACTACTGGTTCGACTGGCGCAACTATCATCCCGGCACTACCGTATACAAACACTAACCGGAATTGATCTACACTGCTTGCCGGGAAACGTGCACTAAACAGTCGCGAGTCCGGGAGGAATCTTGTCTGCTATTCGAGCTATTTTTTGGGATGTTGGCGGCGTGCTGCTCAGCAATGCCTGGGATCACAATGAGCGCAAGGAAGCGCTCGAGCATTTTCATCTGCAGGAGGAGGAAAAAGAGTTTCAGGCGCGCCACGAACTCGTGGTTTCCTCATTCGAACGCGGCAAAATATCGCTGGACGAGTACCTCAGTCACACTGTCTTCTACCGCGAACGTTCCTACACTCGGGAGGAATTTCGAAACTACATGTTCTCTCTCTCGAAGCCGAAACCGGAAACTTTAGATTTTGCCCGGGCATTGAGCCAGACCCACCGCTATTTCATGGGCACAATTAATAACGAATCGCGCGAGTTGAATCTTTACCGTATCGATAAGTTCAAGTTACGGGAAATCTTCCGGCTTTTCGTCAGCTCCTGCTTCGTCGGCCTGCGAAAACCGGAAAGTGGTATCTATCGTCTCGCCCTTGAAATCACACAGATCGAGCCCGCAGCCTGCTGCTTTATCGACGATCGCGGGTTGAATCTGGAATGTGCGGCGGAACTGGGGATGCACACAATTCGGATGCAAAGCGTCGAGCAATTGCGCGCGGAGCTGGACGCGATCGGGGTCACCGCGGGAACAGCCGAACTTCACCGGTAATTAGAGGACCTCGGAACCGGGTATTCAGCGTAAGGCTTGCGCTTCTCACTTGCGCGGCTGCGCCTTTGATCCCACGGCGATGCCAGCCTTGGGAAGATCGCTTTCGTTAGTGCCGAGAGTGAGATCGGCAGACCAGCATTCCGAAATCAGTTTCCATTCTCCCCCGCTCTGCCTGGCAAATACCCAGAGATATTTGCCGCGCTCTTCGCGACGCTTGCCAACCGTGCCCGGAACCAGCGCACTGTAGCGGCCCACCTCGTGAGCCAGATCCCCGGCAACCTCTATGCGGACGGGCTCAACCGCAACTTCTCCCAGCCCCGACTGCAGCGCAGAATGGAAAAATTCTCGTATCGCCGCCGCTCCCCGCAGCACAGGCATGTTCGAGCGCAGCATTAGAGCATCGGCTGCGTAGAGATCGAGCAACTCGTCGAGCTGGCGAGTGTTGCAGGCCAGCACCCACTCCTGGGTGATGCGCCGCACAGCAGCCTCGTTGCGGGTCATCGGTTCGCCTTTGGCAGCCGCGGCAATTCGTATGCGATCTGCTTCGCGCGCGCTTTCTTCCAAATTGCCTCGCGGTGAGGTCGTGCTCGTCTCGGCGCCGCCCGGGAAGTAATGATAATGATGATGGTAGTGGTGCGTGCCGGGCGGGAGATTTTCCGGCGGCCGGTATTCCTGTGACGGCTCCTCGAACGCAACCTGTTGCGCACCTTCTTCGCGTCCCGCATACCGGGAAGATGTCGTGCCCAGATCCCTGTGCTCTGAGCCGTTCGTTTGTGCGCTTGTGCCTTCTACCGGTAGCCCGCACATGCCGCAAAATTTGTTGCCCTCGCGATTATGATGTCCACAGGAGGGGCATGCGACAGAACCGGCTACCGTGGTTTCCTCTGCCGCCGCTTCGGAATCCATTCTCATGGTCAGGCGCTGCATCGCCTTCAAGGCCGCGGCAATTGCCTCTTGATTTGGCTTCGGGCGCTTTATCTCCGGGTACAGCTGCTGATAAATTTCGCCGAGAGCGGGATTGTAAGGACCGATACTTGCCGTTGGCTCTTCGGAGTCCGTAATTGCGCCTGGGCCAGAAATTTTACCGAGTTTCTTGTCTTTTTCCACAAAGCAACCGGGTCGGTTCGAGATTACAACCACTCATTCTAGCCCAAGTAACGGGAATTCTAACGGCGGGAAAACTCGATCTTCCCTTCAGTCTCGGTCGGCACTCCATTGCACGTCGCTGGCCGGTATCTCCAGCTGCGAACTGTTTGCAGAACATTCCGGTCTCCCATAGTCCCAGCGCTCTCAAGAATTAGAGGACTGTGCACCCGGCCGTCGGCGCCAATGATGAAGCTTACTTTTATCTTCACTCCCTTGGCCGTTGGAACCAGCAAGGGATCGGGAGTAGCCAGGGCTTCAGGGGGCTCGGTATCCTCGCACCGGGATCGAGCGCCCACGTGCGGAACTTCATTGAAGTCCGCAGCGCGGCTTGGCGCTCTCCAGGCTTTCTGCTCGCGCTTGTGCAAACTTGACTGGAGTGGGCTGGGCAAAATAGAAGGAATCGCAGCGCCACACGGAATCGTGAGTGCCAAGAGCCAAAACCACGAACCCCAACATAGGCCTCGCAAACCCCGATACGCAGCGATGGACATACTGATCTATCGGCACGCCTTAGACCAGCACATCTAACGGCTAAACGTATTATTATCAGTGGTATAAATGCTACTTGCGGCAGTACAAGATTAACTCAAGTGCAGCGCTTTGCACATCAATTCCATGAGCTAGCGTGGGTTCACATTTCGCAAGGTGATGAGCGTGACTTCGGGCGGACAGTTAAACCGAACCGCGGCATCAACCGTCCCCAGTCCCGCATTGGTGTACAACGGCAGTGGACCTATTTGGTAGGTTCCCAACGGGTATTTCTTCGCCAGCTCCGGCAAGTACAGCGGGGGCAGAAACGGAATTCTCACTTGCCCGCCATGCGAGTGACCAGAGAGTTGCAGGTCGACCGGATAGTGCGCGGCGTCATCGGCAAAATCAGGTTCGTGCGCCAACAGGATTGCGGCTTCATTCCCTGGAACATTACGCAGCGTCGCTTCCAGATCGGCGCCACCACTCATCACATCCTTCACTCCCGATAACCAGAAGCGTGCGCCATCGCGCTCTATAGGAGCGGACTGGTTTGCCAGCACGCGAATTCCAACCGCTTCCAATGCGCGCGTCACAAACTCCGGATCGGTATTGTCGTCGTGATTTCCCAGCACCGCCCACAATCCAAAAGGCGCACTCATAGTCCGAAGGAATTGAGCGCAAGGCTCGGCCGCCAGCGCACCTTTTGCATCGTCGCCAGTCAGAGGAACAGAGACGAAATCTCCGGTCAGGACGATCATGTCTGGCCGAAGCTTTTTCACCATCGGAATCGCGGCCAACAGAGGATGTTTGGAGAAGATCGGATCGTAGTGAAAATCGCTCAGCAAAGCGATCGTGAAACCGTTCATCCGCTCAGGCCATCTGCGCAGCGCGAACTCGCGCCGCACAAGATGAGGAATATTCGGTTCGATCAGGACTGAGTCGCCGGCGACCCCTGCCGCTCCGGCAGCGGCTACGCCGTACAGAAACTGTCGTCTGGTGTGAAGGATGAAAGGCAAACCCGTTTGCGGCCTTCGACCCTGCGTGGTGCAGGAATCAAAACCTTACCCTTTAGAATACCCGAAAATCCGCCGCCCCCGGTTCGTCCGAGCCCTTAAAAGCTGAACGTGGCCAGCAGATCAATGCGCCGGTTCGCGGAATTGTTCGAATAGGGGCCACCTTGAAGATCGTTGGCTGTATCGAAAAACCTCGATCCCAGAATCCCGCTGGGATTTCCGAAGTTCACTTTATTGAAAACGTTGCGGGCCGATACTCCGAATGTCAGATTGTAGCGATGATCGGTGCCCGTTGCGATCCCGCCGGGTCCTCCGCCGAACAGGGGTCCTCGCGGACCGCCACCGTGTCCTCCATGGCCGCCGCCGCCCGAAGGTGGCCCGCCCTGATTCGGGCCAGAACCGGTTTTCCGGCCGAATCCAAAAGTCTTTGTGAGTCGCAAATTGACCGCGACGTGAGACGGCCCCTGAACATAATTGATCGGTGTAATCCTTTCGCCCGCCTTTGGCGAGGCGTCGAAAGTTCCCAACGGAGTGCAATAAACCGTCGAAGGCGCCGTCGGCGCAACCACCGTTGGGCAACTCGCGCTCGAAACCAGCCCGGGGCGATCATTAAAAATGGAATCGTTATTCAGATCGTTCGTGGTCGTAATGTTGAAGGGAGTTCCGCTGCTCGCGATCAGGAACGGGCTCAGGCGCACATCATACGGCAGCGCGAAAGATCCCCCGAAGAAAAGCCGGTTGCGAAAGTCGAAAGCAGCCCGGCCGTAATCCTGGCTGATGTCATATGAATTCGAGGGAAAGCTCGAAACGCCGGAGGTATCGCTGTTGGCGTAGTTGAGCACGTAATAGCCAAAGAACTGAATCTTCGCTCCTGCCCGCCAATTCGTATTAACAATCAGCTGATTCTGGCGAAACACGGCCTCCGAATCATATTGATAGATATTCCCTCCCGTCGGCGTCGCGCAAGAGGGGCTACACGGCGTTCCGGGGAAAGGAGCGTTGGCGTTGATCGTCAGCAATTGATCGAATCCTCGCGAATTCAGATAGGTAAACGTGAGAGTGGAGGACTTGGTAAGCTGGCGCTCCAGGCTCGCCGCCGATTGAATCGTGTACGGGGCATGCACACGCGGATTAATCTGGTAAGTGGTCGGCGTCGCCGGCGTGACGACTCCGGTACACGCCGAGAAATCGGTTAAGCTCGGGCAAACCGGATTGTTGATGACAAATTGCTTTTGAGTGATGCCGTTCAGGCGTTCCGCTTCCAGAATCTGCTCTTCCTGAAAGCGATCGTAGAAAATACCGAAACCGCCCCGCAGAACAAATTTTGGCGGGCCGGACTTGCCGCCAACTCCCCAGGCAAGTCCCAGGCGCGGCGCCCAGTCATCATGATCCTGAATCCCGGTTTGTGTCTCCCATCGCAATCCATAACTGAATGTAATGTTGGGCTGGACTTTCCAATCGTCCTGGTAGTAAAGCCCGGCGTCAAAATTACCCACCACCTGCGGGGGTATGCCCACGGTGTAAGTCAACTGCGTCGCAACCGGCGTCGCCAGATTGCCCGCATTCACAATGGCGTGCTCGTAAGAAATCGGGCAAGGCTTCTCTCCCGTAATCGGCACACAACTTGTTTCCTCTGCCGTATCGCTCAAGGATGAGAAAATAAATGTCCCATTAAACCCGGAAGTGGAACTGTTCGCGTCTCGAATCCCTCGGAGCCTCGCTCCAAACTTGACCGTATGATTGCCGTGAAGAATCGACGTGTAGTTCTGCAGTTCGTAGTGATCCTGGTGGTCGAGAATATCGCCCTGGCTATTGCCGCCGCCGTTGAACGATCCCAGCACATTCAGCGCCGGGGAAGTATTCAGCGCAAATTGATTATCCAGTTCGCGAAGGTACTGGAACCGCGTTTCATTCACGACTTTGGTGCCAATCAACTGGGTATCGCTGATTTGCAGCGTATGCTCGATCGACGTTGAATTGTAGCCCTGCGATTCCAGTGTGAACTGTCCCACGCCTTCAGCATTTTCTGTGTCACGGTAATACTGATAGCGCACCGTTAAAGTGTTGTTCTTGCCGAGTTGATAGTCCAATCGTGGCGTGACGTTGGTCCGGGTGCGGGGGTTCGGCACCGATTGAATGAATGGTGTTTCCGCTAAAGTTGTGGGATCGAGCGTAAGCGCATTGATGATCGAAAGATTATTGATGTCTCGCCTTTGCGCGTCCAAAAAAAATGACGATTTCTTATTTATCGGTCCACTCACGTTGCCGCTGAACATTGTCGAGTAGTATCCGGGCTGATTGGCTCCGCCGAAAGGATTCGGGCTGTTGAATGCGGAATCGTTATCGTCAGTGGTGAATTGTCCGTGAAACTTGTCGCTCCCGGGCTTCGTGAATACTTCGATTCGACCGTAGCCCAACTTATCGTACTCGGCGGAAAAAGGATCCCGGTTGATGCGAATCTCTCGAATCGATTCCTTCGGCGGAAGTTGGCCCGCGGTGAATCCGTCAATATATAACTGGCCGCCATTCGGACCGGCAGACGGCCCGGCCAACGCTTGCAAGTCGGTGAGCAGCTCGTCGGGATCGTCCGGCAAGGCTTCCAGCTCTTTCCCCGAGATGACGATTGCCCCGGCATTATTCGCGGGATTGACGTCGACTGTCGGCGCAGTATCGGAAACCTGAATCTTCTGCTGTTCCACCTCAATCGCCATCGGAACATTCAGCCGCAGTGGCTGAGTCGCAATTACAACGTTGTCGTTTTCGTAAACCGAAAATCCCGGCGCTATCACATTCAATGTGTATTGCCCCGCGGGCAGTCGGTTGAATTCGTACTGCCCTTGATCGTTCGACTTTGACTTAATTGGAGTGGAAGATGCCGCGGCAGGAGTAAGGACAACGTCGGCGTTGGCGATTGCCGCGCCCGAAGGATCCGTGATCTGTCCACGCAAAGCGCCGGGCGTTTGCGACGCAGTCTGGCAGACCGCATACGTCGCCCATAGTTGGACCGCACATATCAAAGTAAAACAGATACACTTCCCTGCTCTCATCCAATCATCCATTCTGAAATAGGAATTCTTGACTATGGAATCAGTGCAACATGTGTCTCGGTGTTGTTAAGCGCATCTACGGACCTCCGGCATCCCCCGATGGAGCGCTCAGGCTCCAGGGCGTCAGGATCGAAGCCCCGCTGGCATTGGGTGCGGCCTCCAGAATCGGCTCCACTCCAGTCAGTAAGGTAATCGTGGTGCCGACTCCGCCGGTGCCCTCGGTAGAAAGTGCGACGACTGCATCGCCCTTGTGCAGATCGGTCAATGCAACCGCCGGCATGCGGTTCAGCATTTGCTGCAAATCCGGCGCGCCGCCCGGCCGTCTGCCTGCCGCGCCCTCTGAACTTCCCATCGCCCCAGGCGCACCCATCGCACGTCCGCCAGTGGCACTGCTGGCCCCGGCAGCGCCGGCCCCAGCCGTTGCCGATCCTGCGCCGGTTCGTTTGAGCCGCATGGCCAGCCGCTGCGCCATTTCCGGAGGAAGGTGCCGGAGTTGCGAGTCCGGCGTGACTTTCATGGTTACGTTTTTCTTCGACAACAAATCATGAACGGTAACTGTGGAGTCGCTTGCGTCCACCGAATTCACGGTCCCGGCGATATTGCGGAACACTCCTGAAACAATTTCATCCGCAGTCAGTTGACCACCATCAGCGCTCCGATCGCCGCGCGCTCGCACCTGATCGCCGGGATGAATTTCCTGCAACGTGCTGGCCTTCGCATCGTCAAACTTCACCGAGTCGGGCGGATAGCGCCGAATTACGGTACCGTTCGAGGTGTGAACGACCACGGGCTTGCTGCGAACCGAAATAGTCACCGTTCCGGCCGCCGGATCGACGGCTGTGGCCAGGCCGTCCACTCCACGCTTCCGCCAATCGTCCATCTCGCGCTGATGTTCCGCCTCCAGATCCGTCTTGGTCATGACCACGACGGTGGAAGCCACCAGCATGGCGTTATCCTCCGATGGCTTGCCTGCCACTAAAATGCGATCGCCGACCCGAAGATCCTCCGCCCGAATCGGAATCGCATTCTTCAGATTCTTCTCGCCCGGAGCAATGCGGAGAAACCTAGTCGCTGGCTGCACCGAAACCATCATCTCCGGTCCATTGTCCGGGGTAAGGGAAATCGTGGTTCCGCTGATGCTTTTGATTGTGCCGATGGCTTTATTGGCTGGAACGGAGGGAGCAGTCTGCGCCGGAGAGCGCTTACCAGAAAAGAAGACAACTGCCAAAATGCTTATAGCTATTACGAGACGGCACACATTCGCCGGGTTTGCGTTTGCGCTCATAGACTGCCAATTATTAATCTACATCTGCGCAAGCCGCAAAAACCGGGGTTTACAAAGTTTTACTCCCACATGAATCTTCTTAACATTATTGGCACATAAGAAAGACAGTTGGATCGTTCACGCAAAGAACGTTATTCCGCGACCAACAGGTTCTCGGCGAACGGCCATTCCTCGTCGATCCACTGCACGTCGCAACGGAAACCGGCCGTCCGCGCCATTGAAAAATCTCCTGCGAGGAATACTTGTGGCAGCTTTCCGTCCAGATCGTTTCGCCGTTCTGAAATTCGACGACCAGATCGGCTCCGGCAATATTCACGGTCTGTTCCGGCGTCGATCGCAGATGCATCTCCACGCTGCGGCAGCGATCGTTGAGTCTGGCAACATGTCCGAACTGCGCCAAATCGAAATCGGCCTCGAGTTCACGATTGATGCGGGCGAGAAGATTTAAATTAAAAGCCGCGGTCACTCCCAGCTCGATCATCGTATGCCGCCAGCAATTGAGCGCTCGATTTCTCCAGATCGGTCCCGAGTAAAAGATAGTCTCCACGCTGCAAAGTTCGGGAACCTGTTCAGAAATTTCAGTCCGGCCGTCGATCGAAGTTCCCGATCGTGCTTCCGAGAAAAAGAACGAGCAAATGCTGCCCCGGCCGCCGCTCCGCAGCCACCTCCAGCAATCCATCGAGGTACTCGCGCTCGAATCCCAGGATGCTGACCGAATCTATATCGGTGAGCTCTCGCTGACACATAACCAGCGCGGTGCGGGAAATTTCAATCGGATAATAGCGCGTCGCGGCGCTGGCCGAAGGCTTCCAGGATCCGTCGCGTTTTCTTGCCGCTCCCGCTGCCAAGTTCGGCAACCGCCATCGACCCCGGCAGGCGATTCACAATTTCGTCTGCATGCCGGTCAGCAGGCGTTCGTCGGCGCGCGTAAGCCCATACTCCGTCAACTTGCAGATAGCCTCAAACAATGCCGATCCAATATCATCGTACAAATATTTCGATAGCAACTCTTTTTGGACAGGCTTCGTCAAACCGGCACGAACGTCCGCGGCAAATCTCATATTGCCAGCTTCGAGGTGACGGCATGAACCAGCATTTGGAAGCTCCTTCGTCCCTCATCGGCTCAGGCAGCGAAAGCCGGTATACATGTATTGATAGTGCGCCTGAAACCAGTTGCGGAACGTGCGCCGCAACATGCAAGCGGCGGTGCGCGGCGATCCGCCTTTCATGACATAGTGCTTGCCATCGTAGAAATCGGCGGAGTATCCCCGATAAAACGGAAACGGCTCAAATCCGGTGTACGGTCCGAACTGAGTCGAAGTCCACTCCCAGCCGTTGCCCAACATTCCTTCAACCCCGAACGCGCTTTTCCCGCAGGAAAAGCATTAACCGGCGCGGGACTCCAACTCGACGAAATCGAAATTTCCCAATTCCGCCGATGGCGCGTCACTACCCCACGGATAGATTCGCTCTTCTCCGCTTGACGTACCATAAGCCGCCCTCTGCCATTCGGCTTCGGTAGGCAGGAACTTCCCTGCCCACTTCGCATACGCTTTCGCCTCTGCCTGACTCACATACACCGGCCATTCCGCCGGCAGCGGAATTTCCTGGAACATCGTGCGATACATCCATCCATCGCCATCGCGCTTCCAAAATGCCGGATGGGAAACTCGCGCTCCGACCTCCACCGCCAACCGTCCTCGCCCCACAAGTTCGAGTTCTCATAACCGCCCGCTTCCATGAAATCGAGAAACTGACGATTGGTAACTTTGTAGCGATCAATCGCGAACGCCGGTACATTTACCGTGTGCCGCTCAAACTCATTATCCCAACCGAACAAGCCACCTTCTCGAGTCAGACCAAGAGTTATTGGACCTGCGGGAATCTCGATGCTTCGATGATCGGGAGGTTTATTGAACAACAGGAAGGAGTCGGCTTGCTTTACTTTGTGATCGACTTCTATCCGCATGCAGCAACTACGCGCGCGTTCCGGTGCACATCAGCCGATGCTCAATCGCAACATGTACAGAAGATCCAGCGAGAATCCGTCGCGCCCGGCATCATCGTGGCCGAGTGCCTATTTCAGTGTTTGTCCCAGATGTTCTGCGTGGTTCTCGTCAATCCCGTACATCCGCCATTTGATGGCGATTGGCGCTAACGGAACGTAAAGTCGAAGGTAATGTTAAC
>CAVTHZ010000004.1:0-197093 GCA_963734675.1 uncultured Acidobacteriaceae bacterium | reverse complement strand
GAGGATCCCATCCACTTGCTTGTATGCCCTGGGAACGCAAATACTTGACGTCTTCACCTCGACCGCAGCCGTAGTCGAAAACCGACGTGCTGGGTTCAATGATGCTATGTGAAAGGGCGAGCAGCACGGGCTTCGAGTGCCGAAACCGAAGAATAGCGGTCTTCTCTCTCTTTACCTCCGGCTGTTGAAGGTGTTGCACGGACATCATTGTATTTCGTCGCCCGCCGAATCGTGAACGACAAGCCTGGACCCTCCGGTCCCCTGCGACTCCCCCATTTCGACCACCGACAAACGGCAGCGCCGTCAGGCGATGAATGAGGTTCATGTTATGAGGAACACACCGCTTGAAGCCGCTAAGAAGCTATCATTGGCACTCAAGCAGTCTGAGAATGCCCAGCGGAATTTGCAATTCGTGCAGGTATGGGCCGGACGAAACGGTCAGGAGCATCTTGAACAAGGAGCGGTGGATCTGGTTCACCGGATGGCACAACTGACGAATGATCTTGCAACGCTGATTCGAAGCGTCCGTGCTCATGCCAGGGCGGAAATCCATGCTTAGGAAACGAGAACGTAGACCTGATTCAGATTGAGCGCGTCCGTGCTGTGGGCGTGCCTTTCGGCTGCAGTAGGCATCGCGAAGAGGCCACCTCCAAAGGGCCGCATCCGATACACAATAAAGAGGGATTGACAGTGTCAACAACTGTATATACAGTTCTACACCATGAGGGCCACAAAACCTGCAAGGCCTAAGCGGCACAATTGTCCCATCAATGTTTTGGTGCGTCCAGATCAGAAACAGCGCCTCGAATCCGAGGTGGACCGGACGCACGTAAACCAGTCTGCCATGGTGCGTAAGGCGCTTGATCTTCTCTTCGAACATATGGACAATGGACAATTGAAGCTTGGGTTCTCAGAGCTTGAGCGTGGAGTTCATCAATGAATGGGGTTGTTTCCAAAACCGGCCAATCGCGCGGCAAACATCACCTGCAACCGTTGCCGGGGGAGGCGAATTGTCGGAACAGCCGTCGCGGAGAACTGGCATGGTCTCATTCTCCGGACATGAAACCTTCACTCTGCGCCATGGCTGGCTGAAGAAGGCGGTTGATGCTGTTCAAACGGACCCCCATGCCTTCATGAAGGACACTGCAATGGTCCATCTCGGGGTCGGCAAGAATATGGTCAGATCCATTCGCCACTGGTCACTGGCCGCGGATGTAGTGAGAGAAATGCCGGGGACGCCGGAGCACAGAACTTCGTGGCAACAGATTTTGGCACCTTGATTTTTGGACCGCAAGGGTGTGACCCATTTCTGGAGGATCTGAATACGCTCTGGTTGATTCATTGGAAGCTGGCCACCAATGAGCGCCGGAGCACGGGTTGGCGTTGGATGTTCAACCTGGTCCACGCTGACGAGTTCACTCGCGATTCGCTGTTCGAGCTGTTTACTGCGGAGTTGACGCGAAGAAATATGTCCGGTCCGAGCCTTTCATCTTTGCAGCGAGACATTGACTGTGCGCTTCGAACCTACGTAGGTACAAGAGCGAAGGCGGAATTGCTGGAGGATAGCCTCGAGTGCCCGCTGGTGGAACTTCAGCTGATAACAGCAGCTCCGGATGGCAGTCTTTACCGATTTTCCCGAGGTCCTAAGCCTTCGCTCAGCGATCATGTATTCCTCACTGCCTTCTGGAATTCTGGGAGGCCGATAGGACCCCAGATTCGCTAGCATTTTCCGAAATTGCATTTGCCGCTGGCAGTCCGGGTTCAGTGTTCAAGTTGGACGAAAACAGTATTGCTGTCCGTCTTGAGCAACTGGAAAGCACAACAAGCGGAGCCCTGATATATGACGAAACCGCCGGATTGAAACAGGTGTACAGGCGAAAGAAAATTGACAAACGGGATACATTGAATAGGCACTACCGGGAATCACTGGCGCTTATCGGAGAATGACATGAAATTGAACGAAATTGTGACCATTGCTCCCGTTACATGCGCTCTGTGAATCTTGAGCGCGATATTGGGGATGCGTCGGCGGTGACGGGGTATGTTCTAACACCGATCGGTGTAGATTTTCTCAGGCGAGTCCAAAGGGCGCTAACAGGCGCGCCGGGGCCACGTGCGTGGAGCATCACTGGACCGTATGGTTCTGGTAAGTCAGCATTCGTGCTCTTCCTGGCGAATTTGCTTAGTGGGACGCGAGCCCTGGGAGCGGCCGCATCTCAGAAAATACTCAAGAACGCTTTCCCCGATCTCGCGTCCGAACTACTGGACCAAAGGAAATCGGACGCTATACCCTCGGCTGGATTTTGCCCCGTGCTGGTGAGCGGTTCCGGCAGCCGCATAGCTCCCTGCCTTCTGGAATCCGTGGTTCGTGACGTTACGAGATTCACAAAGAAAGCTCACCGGCTCTCGACGTTGCATATGGTTCAGCGCCTGCTGAAGGAGAGCCGGCGAGGAGTAGCGATCAATCCGACGGCTGTTGTTGTTGCGATCAAAGAACTCGCTGTGGAATTGCGTAAGGCGGAAAAGTGCCAAGGGATCATCATCATCGCCGATGAACTGGGAAAATTCCTTGAGTTTGCCGCACATCGTCCGGAAGAAAACGATATCTTCTTGTCTGCAGCTACTGGCCGAGGCGACCGTCGGCAATGGCAAACCTGATCTCCTCCTCGTTACTGTCTTACACCAAGCATTCGACCAGTACGCGTCCGGACTGCGGCCAGTATTGAGGAATGAGTGGGCCAAGGTGCAAGGCCGCTTTGAAGATGTAGCGTTTCAGGACCCGCCAGAAGAGACCCTACGAGTGCTATCGAATGCGATCGTCCAGGAACCCTGCACTCTGACGCAAAATTACCGAAAAGAAGCGGCGGCACTGGCAAGTGCGATCTATGACCTGGGCTGCGCTCCTCCCTCAGTTTCGAAACGTCAGTTCTGCGATTTGATAGCTGGATGCGCACCATTGCATCCCGTGAGCGCGTTGGCCTTAGCGCGATTGTGCCGGAAGTTTGGACAAAACCAGCGTTCGCTTTTCTCCTTCCTGACGTCTCGCAACGTGAACGGATTCGCGAGCTTTGCTGAACGCGACGTCTCAGCGGGGAATATTCAATTCTTTAGTCTTCCTCAGCTCTACGACTACACGGCTGACGCCTTGGGTAGCGGCTTGAATATCGGTGAGGCCGGAACGCGCTGGGCGGAGGTGACAACAGCGCTTGAAGCACACCGTGACTTGGCACTTGAGGAAACGCAAGCCCTCAAGGCAATTGGCTTGCTGTCTTCAATAGGACCGTACGGTGAGTTAAAGCCCTCGCTAAAGCTTCTGCAAATTGTCCTGGGACACGGTGTAGCCCGAAAAGTCTGCGAGTCACTCCAGAAGAGGTCCGTGCTGGTCTATCGTAAGCACAGTTCATCGTTTGCGCTCTGGCTAGGTAGCGATATTGATTTTGGCGAACGAATCGAAGATGCCGCGCGACGCCTTTCTCCTAATGCCAGTCTCGCGACCCGAATCAGCTCGACGTATGCTGCTAGACCGCTTGTGGCCAAACGGCATTCCTTCGCGACTGGCACGCTACGCTATTTCAGAATCCGTTTCGCCGACGTGGCGACCTTCAGTCGCATGTTGGAGAGAGACGCGGAGGCGGATGGTGTCGTGCTCTACGCGCTGCCGAACACTCCTGCGGAACAGCAAGAGCTCGCCCGATTGGCAATGCACTCTGAGGCGCGGGAGCGTACTGATGTACTCGTTGCTATTCCTAAGCATGTCGAGCCCTTAGCCGTTGCCTTTCGAGAACTTGAACTTTTGAAATGGGTCGAAAACAACACTCCCGCATTGCAAGGAGATGTTGTAGCGCGTAAGGAGCTACGCGCGAGGTTGCAAGCTTCGGAAACGGTCCTAGAGATGGAGCTCGCGCAGTTGTTCTCTCCCGCGACATCATCGTCGACAGCCTGGTACCATCGCGGGATTGAACAAAGAATACAGTCCTCGCGGGGACTCTCTCATCTGCTTTCAGATATTTGCAATGACGTCTATTGTGATACGCCAAAGATCAAGAATGAATTGCTCAACAGGCGCGTCCTCTCCTCGGCGGCCGCTAAGGCCCGGCGCAATCTTATTCAAGCAATGATTAGTGCGGCAGACAAACCAAGTCTTGGGATTTCGGGCTTTCCCCCGGAATTAAGCATGTATCGATCCCTGCTTGAGGCCAACGGGCTTCATCGCTCGGTTGACGGCAGTCTTTTTTTGGCCGCCCCCTACGCAGATTCGTCGGTTCATTCCGCCTGGAGCGCGATTGAAAAGTTTTTTAACGAATCGGAACTGCAGAAAAGGCCGATCTCGGAATTGTTCACAACTCTGCAAGCGCGGCCATTTGGAATGAAGATGGGGGTGATACCGGTCCTTTTCTGCGCCGCGGCCATTGTGCACGATACCGAGGTTGCTTTTTATGAGAGCGGCGCCTTCGTTCCTGAAGTTACGATCGACGTTTTTGAGCGTCTGCTGAAATCTCCTGCCACGTTTGAATTGCGGTCCTATCGCATCGAAGGTGTACGTAAGACGGTATTCAGTGAGTACGCACGACTGCTGGGCGCGGCTCCCGTTCGGAGTGATAACCTCGTCGCAATTATTAAGCCTTTGTACCGCTTCTTTAATCGGCTGCAGGATTACACAAAGCGGACCGCGAGCTTAACTCCGAAAGTGGTTGCCATCCGCGAGGCATTGTTGGCGGCTCGCGATCCTGACCAGATCCTGTTTCACGATTTACCGATAGCGTGCGGGTTTGAGCCGTTTGAAGTGTCGAAGGCCCATTCGGGAAGTGTTCGGGCGTTCTTTCATGAATTGCAATCAGGCTTTGCCGAATTACAGAGGTGTTACGACGACCTGCTGTATCGGCTTCAACAGCTGCTCTACCAGGCCTTCGATATTAAGGGAGCCAACGCGCGCAAGATTGTTCAACAGAGAGCCGCGACGGTGGTGGATTATGCTGTCGAGCCCCGGATGAAGGCCTTTATCATGCATCTGTGCGCGGATGATTTGGAAGACGTTCCATGGATTGAAGCGATAGGGGCGCTTCTAGCCGGCAAACCGCCAAAGAGTTGGAATGATGCCGATCGTGCACGTTACGAAGTCTCCGTCTCTGAGCTCTCCCGCAACCTGAGGCACATAGAGGCACTGGTGTTTGAAATAACCCGTCCCGAAGTTATTAACGATGCTTCTGCTGAAGTGTTTCGAATTGGCATAACTGATCGGCACTCGAAAGAACTAGAAGCCGTTGTTAGCGTTTCCTCGAATGATACGGATATTCTGACCTCTGCGATAATGGAATTGGAGGGTGTGCTCGAAAAAAGCGGGGTGGCCGAAAGGCCAGATCTTTCACTTGCGGCCCTCGCCGCCGTATCAAAAGGCTTTCTTTCGCGCCTCGGCCAGGTAACAGTTGCAAGGAAAGTTGGAGCGTTAAATCGACATGACAGCTAAGAGACACATTCTCGGCCTCTCGGGCGGCAAGGATAGCACGGCGCTCGCGATTTACATGCGGGATCGCATCCCGGAAATGGAATACGTTTTTTGTGACACCCAAAAAGAGCTGCCGGAGACTTACGAATACCTCGATCGCTTGGAGGCGCATCTCGGAAAGACGATTAAACGCCTGAACGATAAAAGAGGATTCGATCACTGGCTTAAGGTATACGGGAATTATTTGCCATCTTCGCGAATGCGTTGGTGCACGAGAATGTTGAAGCTGAAGCCATTAGAGGACTATATCGGAGAAGACCCAGTACTCAGCTACGTGGCAATCAGAGCGGACGAGGATCGCGACGGCTATATCTCCACCAAGGCGAACATCAAGCCTGTGTACCCGTTTAAGGAGGCGGGGATTACCTTGCCGGACGTAGCGCGCATACTAGATGACGCCGGCCTGGGCCTGCCTAAGTATTACGAATGGCGAACGCGATCGGGCTGTTATTTTTGTTTCTTTCAGCGAAAAGCCGAGTGGATCGGACTTAAGGAAAGGCATCCGGAGTTGTTCGAAAAGGCCAAGGCATACGAGAAGATCGACCCGGAAACGGGAGACCGATATACGTGGAGCGAGCGGGAGAGCCTGGAAGAGCTTTCTGACCCGCGCCGGGTCGCTGAAATCAAAGAGAAGCATGACAAGGCGATGAAGACGAATGCTTCAACCATGAAGGGACAGCGTCTCTATCAAATTTTGGGGGCAACGCTCGACGACGAAGACGACACAGAGCCGTGTTTGATCTGTCATCTGTGAAATTCTGTTTTCTGGGCCTCATAGGATGTTCTGAATACGCCATCCGGCGCCAAATTGCTCAACGTTGAGACACTAGAGAATGGCCGTAGATCACTCCGATTCCGGACAAGACGAACTGAAAGCGGGCCCGCGGTACATCGTGAACCCGTGGGTCTCGTTTCTACGCGAATACGGCCCAATTCCCCAAAACAACAACATGTACGACGAGAGCATTCAGAGAGTGACGCGTCGTACAAAGGTTCAACCTCTCCAATTCGACACGGGAGACAGACTAGACCGTATCGTCGCGGACCTGAAGGCGGACCATCCAAGGTCGGTTCTTCTCACGGGCACGGCGGGCGACGGAAAGACATACCTGTGCCGGGAAGCCTGGTGTGCCCTGGGGGGCAAACCAGCCGAATGGGATACAGACGCAAAAATTAAACGCCTCCGAATTCATAATCGCAAGAAGCTGATTGTCATCAAGGACCTGAGTGAACTAGGCGGTTCAGATTACAAGTACCTGGAGAGAATGGCGGATTCGATTGTCAGCGAAGATCCTGAGGAGCTGTTTCTAGTCGCGGCCAACGATGGCCAGCTCGTGGAAGCGTGGGGGCGAACTAAGACGTCTGAGGCGGTTACTAGAGTGCGGCAGTTGATTGAGGAGCTCCTCGTGGGCGACTTGAGTGAAAAAGCCGGCTATGGCCTGCGTCTTCACAACTTGAGCCGCACCGATTCATCGGAGTTGATGGCAAAGATTTTGGTAACCGTTCAGGAACATGTTGGATGGCGAGGCTGTGAGGGATGTCTAGGGCAGACAAATGATGTCAGGTATCGGTGTCCTATTTGGGAGAACCTAAGCAGGCTTCGGTATTCGGTCTTCACCGACCGGTTGGGCAAACTCCTACGACTCTCTGATCAGGATGGATACCATTTGCCGATTCGGCAGCTTCTCATTCTCTCGAGCAATCTGATCCTGGGCGCGCCTAGCGCCAAGAATGGTCTCCTGCAATGCCGGGATGTCCCGCAGCTGGTGGATGAAAAGAGAACGGGGGAGGCGAGCATCTATAGAAATGCCTTCGGTGGGAACCTTTCTCCTGACCGCCGAGCCAACACAGAGGTTTTCGCCGTTCTGGGTAGGTTTGGCATTGGAGATGAGACCAGCAATCAGATCGACAATGTGCTCATCTTCGGATCCGACGATCCAAAACTAATATCAACGTTTGATCAGCTCGTGCGAACCGATCTCCTTTATGGCGCTAGTTCGCAATTCTTGGCTCATCAAGCCGGCTATCTGGACGGAACTGACAGGAGTGAGATTGAGGAGTTTTTGGAGATATTGCCATCAGCGCGACAAAGACTCTTCTTTACCATTCCACCCACCGACGTGAAACGTTTGGGGCTGTGGGAGCTAACGGCATTTCATTTTGCCGGGGAATACCTTGATGAAGTGTTGGTCCCACTACGGACGGGCGATAGGCCGTCGAGACTAATTCTGGATCGGCTAGTGCGCGGTATGAATAGGGTATTTACCGGAATTCTCGTCTCAGCTAGCCGGGAATTGGTGCTGACATCATCCAGTAGTTATTCGCAATCGCGTATCAGCCGCATCCAGGAACACTCCATCTCGGTCGATCCCAACCGCGGTGAAAAGGTCGCTTTTGAATTGCTAAAGGAAAGGCCCTGTTTAGCAGTGCACCTGGATCGAGATCACAAAGTTCCTCTTTTGCTAAATCTAGTGAAATACGAGTTCTTATCCCGGGTCGCGGACGGAGCACTTCCCATCAGCTTTTCCAGGGAGTGTTACGAAGAGCTCCTGTCTTTTAAGACGAAGTTGTTGCAAAAGTGGCAATCCCTCCGCAGGACATATGGGGAAGAAGACCCGGCCAGCGAAAGAGAGGTCACGATTCGTGTAATGCAATTGGACCAGAAAGGAATGCTCGTTCAGAATCCGATTTCAGTGAAGCTATGAGTACTGAATTGCAACGACTGCCGCGGCCCGCATCCGAGTCAATTGACTCAAGCCTTTGGGTGGATGAGGCCATTTGGGGCCACCGTCTCTATGACGAGCAGGTGCCGTGGTTGACGTTCTTGGAATTTCTAACGGTGTTGCGTGGTGAATGGAGTAATGATCGCGCTTTCAAAGAGCCGAACGGACCTAACCACCTGCAATACCCGACTCAGCATTTTCTATACCTGAGAAATGTGCTTTTCAACAATCCGACATTGTCCCGAATGCTTGTCCTTCACCCGGACGACGATACCCGCTGGTCGAACTGGATAAGTGATATGAGCAAGCGCGCTTCTGGTGTGGATCCTAAGGAGTTTGGATACCTGAAGAGCCGCTTCGCCTCAATGGAGGACTTTGTCGCACTCGTGGAACTGCTTCGAAGCACCGCAATAGAGGGGAGCAGCAATAAGCGGTGGACTTCGAAATTTGTTTTCCCCTATGGCCCGCATTGCCTATACGAAGACCTTAGGCTGGAGCGCGACGGTAGGGCGTCGAATGACCGCCGTTTTTTTGCGCGTACAGGTGAGATCCTTTACTTAATGCTCTGTCGCATAGCGGCCGAAACTACGCTCGTGCCGCGCCACGCACTCCCGTTCCTGCCAGATCTCGACATACGCCGGCAGGAGTTTCGCTTGCGGGCGCGTCCCCGGCCGCAATGGCGTCGAGTAGAAGTTCGTCCGCACCTTCACACAGCCCTTGCCGTCCACTGTCGGAAAACTGGTCTCCGCCAGTTCGAATCCTTCCGCCGCCAGCGGCAACAGATGCTCGCGTTCGATCCGCATCGCCTCCCCGACGGGCATCGCTTTGCCTGCAATCCGCCGCTGTTCGTCTTGTTGACAGAGGCTTCGCAAATACTGATTCAACTCTTCCAGGTTCTTCACCTGCGGAACCGGCACCAGATGATTCCGGCGGAAATAGCCCACTTCACCCTCTACTCCACCCTTCTCGTTGCCCCGCGCCGGATTGCAGAACTCGGTCTGAAAGCCCCAGTGGGAGCGGAACGCGATCAACCGTTCCGTCTCCTCCCGCTGATGCCCGCGCAGAATCTTCTTCACCGCGCTCTTTAGGTTGTCGTAGCGCAAGCGCCGGAACACGCCACCGAAATAGCCAAATGCAGACTCATGCGCTTCCAGAAATGCCTGCTGCGTGGCGTGATAGTAGGCAACGTGAAACGCTCCGCCGCTCGCCATCGACCGCATCGCGAAGTGTTGAACCGACTGGCGCTCGCCTCCGATCTCGGCCATGGCTTCGTACCAATCCACCTGCGCTTCGCCGCCCCAGTCGTACACTTGCGGGACAAACGTCTCTCGCCCCATGAGTCCTAACTCTTGCTTGCGCTCCCGTACATAACGGCGCACCGTCGCTTCCGCCACCGGGTCCGAACGCTCCTGACGGATCCGCTGCCAAATGCGATGTGCGGTGTGCCGCTGTTTGCGCGGAGCCAGCTGATCGGCGCGCAGAATCTCGTCAATGAACTCCATCACCGGACCCAGCCTGGGCCTGTTCCGCACCGCCAGTTTGCGCTCCGGCGGGATCGCACTCGCCAGCGCTTGTCGCACCATCCGCCGATGCACGCCCAGCTTCTTCGCGACTGCGCGAATCGAACCGGCTCCATGCGTGTGCTCCCGCCTGATCTCTTCGAATAGCTCCACCTTGCGTCTCCTGTCCATCGCCCCCCCGTCCTGGCTGGCAGAAATCAGGGTAGGCCGATCTATCGGTTAGGGTGGGGCCAAATGTAATGATCGAAGTGGGACCACTTCAGAGTAGCGAAATCATGCTGCCCTGCCGATTCAAGCGCTAGGAACTTGACACAGAACTTGCGGCACGCAAGTGCCTCGTCTGATAGAAGTCGACGCTGTCATCGGCCGGCTTGCGACACGGAGGGTCGCATCAGACGAGCACAGCGGCACGCAAGAGGTTGTGTCAGATTGGATCGACATAGAGGGCCGTGGAATTACCTTTACTACGACCACGGCAAGCGGCGTTCAAAACTGATCGGGAACAAGCAACAGTACCCAACCAAAGCAACAGCATGGAAGGCGGCGGAGGCTTTTCGCTCATCGTTGCAACCAACGAGCAGGAGCACAGCGCCCACAGTGCAAACTCTGGTGGATCAATTCAGGCGCGAGATGATCCCGAAGCGGTACAGCAGCCGGCTAGTTTATGAGTCGTGGTCCAGGAATCAGATCTAGGCGCGTCCGGTTGAACTCTGGCTTCATAGTCTGGACCTGTCACCCGAGAGCCGTGTTCATTGTGTCCCCGAGGCAATTGTGCAACGACCTGTTGCACAAATTCCTGGTCGGGGTACTCTTCAGCGAAAGCCTGCATATACTCGATGTTTCGCGCGCCAAACCCAGTCATTCCCGGAAAGGCCGAATGTTGTCTTGCTGGTCCCGCATTTCGGTTTCTGGAGTTGGGCGTTCGGTACTCAACGTCGCCAGGTTGGACTCTGTTCTGGCCTGGGTGGGACTGCGTCTGGCGATCAGGGGAATGGGCGAGCTTGATCTTATCCCCCTGATGGGTTTCTGTACCAGCGTGCTTTCATCGTACGTCGCGAGACTTCAGACTTCGGCAGTTTGACCCCACCCAAGCTGCTGCAACTGTGGCTCGTTGATGCGAGGGGGACAGAGTAATCACCCCAGAAAAATCAGCGTCCATTAAGCGTCCAATAGTGCGTGGAGTTGTTTGTTTCGGCACGGTTCTTAGAGGTTTGATGTGCCATTCGCGCCTTCTAATTTGTTGATTTCATGCCAATAGACTTACGCGATGGGCTGACGTCCACTGACGTCCATTAACGCGCCATCGCCTGCTTCACTACTCTCCCATGCGCTTCCCGCATTGATTCCATCATCCCTCCGCCATAGGTATTCAGCGTGGTTTGAATGGATGCGTGCCGCATGAGTTCCTTCTGCACCGTAAGCGGCTCGCCATTATCTCCCAGCCACGCCCGGTAGGTATGGCGCAACGTGTGCCAGCCGATCGGTCCTAAGCCGGCTTTGACTGCGGCCGGGCATTAGATGGTTGTGCTCCATCTTCCAGGGTGTGTAGGGCTTCTCGCCCGCCATGTAGGGCGATGCGAACACGAAGTCCGAGTCTGCGGAAAACTCGGTCTTGCGCCTCCACTCGAAGATCACCTCCGCCAATGCTGGATCAAGTGGCAGGGGTGCCTCCGAGTATTCGGTCTTCACATCGTCGACACGACCCGAAACGATCGCCCGGCGAATATGGACGGAGAGATTTTGCCAATCAAAATCGCTCCATTTCAAAGCGACCAATTCCGAGCATCTCACGCCGGTGCAGAGCGCCAGGATGACCATGGTGTGACATGGTTCCCGGTCACTGCAGCGACGAGGAGCGAGAACTCCTCGGGCGTGAGAACTCGCGGTTTCTTTCTCCGCTTCGAACTGCCCTCGATGCGCACCAGGGACATGGGATTGCGGTCCGGGGGCAGGTACTCCCACAGCATGGCGCAATCGAAGATCCGGTGCATGAGACCCTTGATGTGACCCCTCGTTTTGCTGGCCAATGGATGACGGCCCTTCTTGTCCATGAGTCCTTTGAGCCAATCGCGCACGGCCAACGGTTTTACCTGGGTCAGCGGGAATTCGCCCCACTTGGGACGGATGTGATTGTTGATATAGGGAAAGATAGGCATGCTTGGTCGAGAAACGCCTTGGAATCTCTTCCTGCACATACCTCTCAAGGACAACGCCAAATCTCTCCTCTGGTGCTGCTGGTTGGTCTGTGTTGATCTTCATTCTCAGGTAGGCGACCTTCGAACACCGATCAACCGCAGACCTCGTTTGATATTCATTCGTTGTGCCGACGTCCTCTGACATCCGCTTGCCGGTCGTATCCCGCCAGCGGAATTGCCAGATTGCAGGACCTCGGGCACGCTCCTTCAGTTCAATCGTTCCATGTTGGTATCTCGTCCTCACTGATTACCTTTCCTCAGAAGGACGCGAATGGCGTATCAATGCTAGCTGTTCTTCACGCCACCTGACAATGGCAGAAGTGGTGGATTTCCACCGATAGCCGATTCGAAACACTGGGATTTTCTTTGCCTCTGCGAGGCGGCGGCACTGCTCCGCTGAGCAGTCCAAAATCTTCGCAACTGCCTTCAGTCCGATCGTCGGTTCGAACCCATTATCAGGTTGTTCGGTCTGCTCGCGCCGACCGGCACCAGGCACAATGGATATTTGTGAATGTTGGCTGGTTGACATCGCATACTCCTTGTAATTCTGGCTGCTGGTACACCGTATGGTGGGTTCTACCCGAGATCAGGATTTCGGTCAAAACACGCCAAATGAGGGCGGATTTGACCGAAATCTGATTCGGCCTTAGGTTCTTCTCACTCAGAGCGGCCAAGAGCTGACTCGGGGGCGTAGGAGGCAAGATGTGTTCGTCATCAACAGTCAAAGAGCCGTTCTCAGCAAGAGTCCAATTCACCTTGAGCGTCGCGATCCAGGAAAGTTATGGAGCAAAGGATTTTCTGCAGTCAATTTCCGGTAAGATTCTGGCCCGTCACGACAATGACGAGCGGGAGTCGGGCGCAGGATACATCACTGCGACCCTAGTCCAGTTCGGGGGTCACACCCGCACGACGGAAAACTCCAGACGCTGGGGATGGCATTGGCGGAGACATCGCCGAATACTGGGAGCATCTCTTCGATGTCGAAACCGGACGGTGGAAAGGTGCGATACAGGACGCCTTTGAGATTCTCGGGACCGATCTGCTAGTTATTGATTGCCTTGAGGTTTACCCTCGTTTCCGAGGTCAGGAAATTGGTTTAGCGGCTGTCGGTCGGACTATCGACGTTTTCGGCCCGGGTTGCGGGTTAGTCGCCTGCAAGCCTTGGCCGCTGCAATTTACTCCAGCGTTTACAAACAATCGGCGAAAACTTCAGAGATTGCTACCGCCTAACACTGATCTGGACAATGCAGTGCGCAAGCTGCGAACGTATTGGTCAAGAGCTGGATTCTGGCCGGTCGGGCAAACTGAAATCTATGCCCTAAGCATGTCACAGAGGCGTTAGCAGACAATGGCGAACAACCCCGGGGCCAAAACAGAAAGACCGAATGGACACTTCTGTTAGGACGTAGTTCAGTTGGTTAGAACGCTGCCCTGTCACGGCAGAGGTCGCGGGTTCGAGTCCCGTCGTCCCCGCCATTCCTTTCAAGCACTTGCAAACTTAGCCTCCAGCAAAGCACTCGATGTTAAGGGACGATAAGCGCCGAAGGAGAATGGCCCCATCCGAAAACGCTCACAAACAGCATTCATTGGATAGGTTTGTCTTGGGCAAAATACCCGTCGGGCGTCGATGAGAATCGTCTTTGAACAATTGTCTGCTGGAAAACCGTGACGGTTTCGAGCTGACTTCGAGCCGGAAACTTAGCTGACTGCGAGGCGTCACTTTCGAATAACATATCTTCTGCGAACCGGAGTCACGCTTGACGCGCGTCAGTAGATGAGCTTCAGCGAAAACTGAACTTGCCGCGAAGTTCCCGCCGTCTTGCTGATCATGCCGAACCCTGTACCCTCGATGATGTTCGCGGGTAGCCCCATGTTGACGATGTTAAACAGATTAAAAAACTCCCCGCGGAATTGCAGGTCCGCGCGCTCCGAACCGCCTTCCCGGTGGCCAATCGGAGTCGTCTTGATGAGCGCAAAATCGAAATCATAATATGCCGGGCCGCGAAACGTATTACGGCCGAGCGTTCCGAAGCGCCCCGAGTTTGGTCCGGTTCCACCTGCCATCCTGATCGGAATGGCAAAGAAGCTTGCGTTGTTCGCGCCCCGCCCAAAATAGTCGTCGCGCGATCGAGTTGAGCTGCCGGCGCTCGAGAGGTTTGGTATTCCGATCTGATCCGGCCTGTCCGCGCCGATCGTCCCCGCGCCCGTCTGCTGGATTCCTGAATACACCGTAAACGGCGAACCGCTGGTAATCGTTGAGATGCTCAGAAATTCCCAGCCCTTGGTCAGTAACTGGGTTCGGTCCGACTGAAGTCCCAAATGCTCAAAATGCAAATCCTGGGCTGCGCTCAAGGTGAAGGCGTTGGTCACGTCAAAGCTCGACGGTCCCCTCTCAGCTTGCGTATCGAAAGGGTCTTGTGGGCTGAACAGTGTCACGGCACCGGTGGATCCAGTTCCTCCCAGGATGCCACTGACATCATCCAGCGATTTGCTCCAGGTATAGCCTGCCTGCAATGACGGGCCGCCGTGTCCAACATTTCCCGACAATGAGGTTTGCAAGGCGTTGTACGACGAGTGCGACGTCCCTGTCAGCACGGACTCGAATCCGAAACCTCCCGTCACCGCTCCGCTGCTGTCGAAGTTTGTAAACCGAGCAAATTCCGCATCCGCTCCGGGATACGCGTTTGGATAGGACATTCTGGGAAGTCGAAACGCCGATGTTCCCACATATGCGACATCAGCCGTGAGGCCGCCGAAAGCCCGTTCCAGCCCCAGCGTCCAAGTCTGCAGGTAACCGTTGCCAAAGCGCCGGTCGACTCCGGACAGACTCAGCAGTGAGAGCTGATGACTCGGCGCCAGCGTTGCCAAATCCTGCTGGTATCGATCCACATCCATCACCGTGTTCGCCGGCACTTTTTTTGGATCGCCGCTGGCCAACACATTCATGCCGGCGGTGTTATAAACCTGCGGCAATTCGTCCGGCGTGATTTGGAATCCGTACGAAATCTCACCGTTCCGCGCCGCGTTGACGCGCGGATAAACAGCGTAGGGCGTTGACCCCGTCAGAAGATTGTCCTGCCAGATATTGGGCGGAATCACTGTGATCGCACCGCCCATGTGCACATGCACTGACTGCGGCGCATTCCAGTCCACTTGCACGCGCGGCCCCCAGCCGTTCCAATCGGTTTGATAAGTAGGCTGTGGATTGATCAAGAATTCCTGCCCAACGCCGGCGGGTGGGAACGAATTCAGAAAACTCGACGTCCGGTCCGCCCGCTCCGAAATCGGCGTGTAGAGCTCATAGCGCAGACCATAATCGAGCGTCCATTGCGGATTGATCTTCCAGGTGTCCTCGATATAGGCGTTTACGTCATTCCGGTTGATCGCGGCTGGGCCAATGTGTGCGCCATTCGATGCGTAGGGCGGCGCGACTGCGACGGTGTATGCGTACGGATACCCCAGCAAGAGACTGCTCAAAGTGTCTGGCAGAGGCTGGCCCGGCTGAACATTGTGCTGTCCGCTAGCGGAAGGAATAAACACTGGTGAGTAAACCGTCCCTCCGCCAAAATCGTATTCGCCGTTAGGACTTATTCCGAAATATGTCGTGTCGCGATTAAGGCGCGCCTCCGCACCCCACTTCACCGCGTGCCGCGCGGTCGTCCAGGTAAAATTCAATTGCCCCTGGAACAAATTGCCGAACGCCGACATCACCGAGCCCGCCGCGCTGTTGTATGCCTCATACAGACCATCGTTGAACTTGAGCGCCGGATCAGTGTGGTTGGGTGTCACGAACGAAGGGGTCGTCCGCGTAAAGCTCAGCGATGACGACCAGAGAAACCGAGGTGACACGGTGCGCGTGTAGGTGATGACCCCGTTGCGCTGCCGGTCCATATACTGCACACCGAAGCTCGGATCAAGCAGGGTTTGATCTGGATTTGTTGTCGGTCCTGTCAGATTGTCGTAATTGAACCGGCCAAACAATTGTCCTTTTGCGCCAACTTTCTGATCGATGCGGATGGAAAACTGATCCGCATCCGTGTTCACGTTTGACGGAGCAGCATAGGTTCGCGCACCATACGCGCCAGTTGGGTTGTTCGGGAGTGGATAGCGCGCCAGGATGGCAGCAATCGCCGGATTTACTCCTGGGCTATTCGGACTCCCGGCTACCTGCAGCGTGTCCGTGCTGCCGTCCGGATACGTCACCACGTCCTTCCCCGCTCGCTCGGCTGCGGTTGGCACAGCCAAAACCTGGGTCGTTCCCAGCACCTGCCTGAACCCTTGATACTGCGCAAAGTAAAAGGTCCGGTCTCGACCGTCATAGACGTTCGGCAAAACAATCGGCCCGCCGTTTGTAAAACCGAACTCATTCCTCCGGAACGGAGGGATGCGGCCGGGCTCCGCAATCGACGGGTGATCGAAATAATTTCGCGCATCGAGGGCAGAGTTTCTCAAAAACTCGAAGAAGGAACCGTGAAATCCGCTCCTCCCGGATCGTGTCACGATATTGGTAAAGCCTGCCGCGCCGCGGCCGATGTCTGCCGGCATCCAGCCCGAGGTCGACTGCAATTCCTGAATCGCGTCCACATCGAAATTCGTGAACGTGCTCCCGCCCATCTCAGGATCGCTGATATCGGCGCCGTCCATCGCGAAGACAGCCTCAACGCCGCGCTGTCCATTGATGGCGAACTGCTGGGTGAAATTTGTCTGCCCGTTCACGTCCGTCATCGTCCCGGCTGCCAACAGCAGCAGAGTGCTGAAGTCACGCCCGTTCAACGGCAACTCGTTGACCTTTTGGCTGGAGAGTTTTTCGCTATTCGTTTCGCCGGCTGCATCCGAAGTTGAGCTCGGGTTCCCATTCCAGGCTCCCGTTTCCGGACTGACTGCAACGGACAGCACGTTTTCATCGGACACCCTCAGCACAACTGTTGCGCCAGTAATATTCACTGCCACTTGCTCTGTCGGGTTTCGCCCAGGCAGTTGCACGCTCACGTTATGGGGTCCAAGTCGAATATCCGCAATCGCGAACCTTCCATCGGCTCCTGTCACTGCGGTTTGATTCTCTTTGGCGCCCGACGTGAACACCGTTACCTTCGCTCCGGCCACAGGTTCATCGGCAGCCGTGAGTACGGCACCAGCCCAGGTCGTCACCAATGGTGTACTCTGCTGCGCAGCGAGCGAGATCGCGGCCATCAGTCCAAACAGCAAACAGTTTTGCATTCGTCGCAAAGTCTTATGAAGGGTTCGAGCTATGACCTGTTCCTTTGGGTAGCGGAATGGATGCATTAAAAATTTCCTCGTACTGCTGACGCTCTTCCCTGAGAGCGATTTGGCCTCCCGCTTCTGGTTTCATTCTATCCATTTGCGCGTCTGTCAAGGCCGGACCTCCTTGAATGCCGACCTGTAAGTTAGAATTTGCCTTATGCCAGTGCAAATGCGACGGATCGCAACGATTTTTGCAGTCCTGGCGTTCATCACGAATGCTGGGCTCGGACTGGCGCAAGTGGCGAACAATCCGAAGCCGCGCAGCGCAGAAATGCAGCTACATGCGGACCTGGAAGAAGCATTAGAGGCGATGCATAAAGATGACAACGCTGCCGCCGCCGCTGCGCTTCGGCAGGCATTGAAGATCGATCCGCATTCACTGGCGGCGCTCAACAATCTGGGAATTGTGCTGGCCAGAATGGGGAAACCGGACGAAGCGATTCCGGTGTACGAGGAGGCGCTAAAGTTCCACCCCGACGACGCTTCGACCAGGCGTAATCTCGCGATCGCTTACTTCAAGGCCCAACAATACCGGCCTGCATTAATTCTGCTCCGGCCAATGGCGGTTGCGAATTCCAGCGACTTTCAGGTTCAGGAGCTGGCTGGCCTCTGCGAGTTTGCGCTCGATCATTATCCGCAGGCGGCCCGGGACCTGGAGCGCGCAAGTCTTGCCGATCCATCCGATCTTGAGACTCTGGACATTCTCGGTAAAGCATACCTTCGCATGAAGGACTATAAGGCCCTCACGATCGTCTTTGGCCGCATTATGAAGATCGCTCCGAATTCTGCAGCCGCGCACGTCATGATGGGCACGGCGTACGACCAGATGTCGGACCGGACAAATGCCATCAAGGAATATCAGGCAGCGGTGCAGGCAGATCCGAACTTCATGGGCGCGCACTCCGGTCTGGGCTACCTATATTGGAGGGAAGGCGAGAACGACTTGGCGGAACGGGAGTTTCGCGCGGAACTGCAGCGTTTTCCAAGCGATCCCGTTGCCAACTGTATTCTCGGAGAAATCTTGTTGAACAACTCTAAGCTAGACGAGGCGAAGTCGCATTTCGAGGCGGCTCTTAAGTCAAATCCCCGTTACGGCGAGGCTCTATTTGGTTTGGGGAAGACTGAGATCGCGTTGAACTCCCCGGCCGCAGCCGTTGAGCCTCTGCGCAAAGCCATCCAGCTCGACCCCAACCATGCGGAGCTGCATTTCGTATTGGGTACCGCCCTGCGCCAGTCCGGACATGCCGTTGAGGGACGTCGAGAACAGAAAATCTGCATTGAACTTCAGGAGAAAAAACGATCTCAGGCGATCGAGCGGAACGCGAATAACTAGTCCCTGAAAAACGGAAGCTCGATCTCATCCCCCGACGAAAAAAGGCGCATGCGTGGGGAAGCATGCGCCCTTAATCGTTTTGAAAGCTGCTAGAAGTTAAACTTAGCGCCGATCTGAACGTTGCGTGGATCGTGCCATCCGTTGACCGTGCCGAAACTCGCCCCGTCATCCACGTTGGTGTCGACCGTCATGGGATTGCCGTGGTTGAAGGTGTTGAAGGTCTCGAGACGGAGTTGCATATTGAGCCTTTCCGCAATCCTTGTGTTCTTAATCAGAGACATGTCCCAGACCTGCAATCCCGGTCCATAGATTGCACCCACCGGAGATGTGCCGAAGTGGCCTACTGCGTCGGCGAAGGCCGCGGTGTTGAAGAACTGCGCCGCTGTTTTCGGGCCGCTGGCATTGGCGAGCACCTGATCGGCACGAACCCCAACCGTGCTTCCGGGGCGAGTCATCCCGAGACCGCCGGGATAGAGTGGACAGGAAGTAGTTGTGGCTGAGATTGTGCAACCACCCACCGAGTTGGGAACTGACACGGCGGCGAACGGGTCCGAACTTTGAGTAATCGAAAGCGACTGACCGGATCTGGATGGTGGTGATGCCGGAAATTTCCCACCCGCCGAGGGCCTTGCCCACGAAGCCTTGCTGGTCTTTGTTAAAGAACGGCAAATCGTAGACATAGCTCAGCATGAACATCTGCGGAGTGTTCAGCATACGAGGTCCATAGCTCTGCTTAAGGTTGTAGGTGTCTGTATTCGCCAAGATCGGTCCTCGGGACTGGTCGTTAGAAGCTTCGACCATGTGTAAGCGATTTCCACAGTTAGGTTTTGCTGAACTGGCGGTTCAAGGATGACTTGCAGAGAGTTGTAATTGCTGGTGAAGATCGGATTGCGAGATCGGTAATCGACACCGTATCCCGGAATATTGACGATGGCGTTTACGTCGAGCCAGGACTCGCCAGGCGCGCAGCAAGGTGGGCTGATTGAGGTCCATGTCGCCGAGCAGATGTGTGCCCTTTGTACCGACGTAGCCGACCTCGAGCACGGTATTGTGCATCAGTTCATGCTGAATAGACATGTTGAAATCCATGTAGCTGGGCACTTTGAATGTCGGGGTTCCCGTTGCGATCAAACTGTTTCACCGGGGTGGACCGGTGTAGGGGCTGTCGCTCCGTTCGGTACATTGTCGAATATATTCGTTGCTGGCGGTTCCGTTGTTGTTGACTGGCCGAAGTCTGAACGAGAGGCGGGTCGTGAAAGGCATTCTGCTCCCATATGCCGTTCAGGGTTCGGTCATAGAAGACGCCGTAACCCGGCGCGTAGCGACCATTTCCCATTTCCAAACGGGTCGTAGGCCAGGCCCAACCGGGGGCCGAATTCTTGTTCGAGTTGGGATTGACCAGGCTGCCAAACGGTGAACAGCTCGCGGTTGCGGTAATGGCCTGAGCCGCCGCACAGGCCGCGCCGGTCGGAAATATCAAGCCGTTGGCGTAGGTGCGCGCTTGTCGGCGTCTTGGAGTTGCCCGTGACCATTGTGCCGGTTGCGGGTCGATCGTACGCGCGTTGGCCAGCAACGAATCGAGCGGATCGAAGTTTCAGCAAGGTATTGTTGCTGTCTGAGGGTGACGGGAAGTAGCTGTACCTTACGCCAGATTTACGTGAAGCGAGGAGTGACCTTCCAGTCGTCCTGCACGTAAGCTTCGAAATTCACATAGTGAAGATACGGAATCGTATCTTTGCTTGGCTGATAATAGGAATCGGCCTGCCCTAGAAGGAAATTTGCGAATGCAGGATCGCCGCCGGTGGTCGTGTGGGCCGAATGAAAGTAAACGAAGCCGCGCCATTGTCGGCATTTTCCGTTCTTGACATCCACATGGCAGTGGCGCCATGCGGAATGGTGTGGTTTCCATGCTGGATCGAAATATTGTCGAATATGTTTCGATCTTTGTTTCGTTCGAAATAAGGCGCACTTCCTTGCCGAGGCCAGTAAGGCGAACCACTTTTCCTGACGACGCTAAAGCGACGTCGGGGGCGCGGCCGTTGGGGTCGCTGATAATTGGTGCCATCGGTGAGGGGCTGGGAAGGCCGGCAGTCTGTGCAATTGCATTTACCAGCACAGAATTAATGGCACCGTAGGAGTCTACGTATTCGACTTCGTTTACGACCTTCGGCGAGATCGTGGCCGAAGCGTTGATCACCCAGATTTCGGCCGGGAGCGTTGAGGATGTGGGTTCAACGCCCGGGTAGTTTGCGGAACCCCACAGACCAAGAGGGGAAGCTCTTCTGCGCACTAGTCCTGCATATAACGGCCGAAGACCGAACCTTGTCGCCTAGTTCTGGTCAAGGCGGATGTTGTCTTCCCGGATAATTGTTCAATTGGCTGAAGTTGGTCACCAGCTGTCCGCTCGAAGGGTTCGCCGGATAGTTGCCCATAAAGGCCTTGATATACGCCTGTGCGTTCTTGCTAAAGCAGGTTGGTCTGATGGTGGAGGTCGCCCCCGTCGTGGTGACGCATCCGGCAGGCGCAACCGGAACCGGACCGGCGATTACACCACGCAGCTCCGCTTTTGTCGGCACGGTGAATGTCTGGGGATCGGGCGTGTTCGCTTTGCGCCATTCCTCGGCCCAGAAGAAGAACGTCTTGAACCTATTTTCTGGGTGGTAGGCCTTGGGAATAAACAGCGGGCCGCCGATTGTGAAACCGAAATCATTGTAATGTTCGATCGGCGCAGGTAAGGCAGACGCAGGTGTGCCCTGCGCGATGCCTGCCCGATCCGTGAAAGCGTGTTCGCGTTGTAATCGTTGTTGCGGTTGAATTCGTAGGCGCTGCCGTGGAACTGGTTGGTTCCGGATTTCGTCGCAACGACTATCTGCCCTCCGCCGCTGCGTCCGAAGGACGCGTCGTAGTTGCTGCGCTCCAGCGTGAACTCCTGGATCGCGTCGATGCTGGGCGTGTTGAGGAACGTTCCGTTGGAGCCGCTGTCGTTGATGTCGGCGCCGTCGACCGTCCAGTTGTTCGCACCCGTGCGTGCACCGTTGACCGAAATCTGAGTGTTATTCGCCAAACCAAACCGGCCTTATCGCCGCAATTGATTCGAAACGCCGGGCTGCAACAGACATGAGCTGTTCGAAATTTCGGTTGTTCAAAGCCAGTTCCCGGACCTGCTCGCCCGTGACGGTTCCGGACTCTTCGGCGGTGGTGGTTTGAATCGGGGTGTTTTCAGCAGTCACCTCTAGGGTTTCGCTGGCTTTCCGGTTATTAACTGCAACATCGAGAGTGTGCTTTTCCGCGACATTCAGGATGACGTCCTTGGCGACGATAGGTCTGGAATCCGCCATTTTTAACGGTCACCGTGTAACGGCCCGCGGGGAGATTCGTGATATTGAAGTTGCCGGTGCGCTCGTGGTCACGGTGCGGAGATCGGCGCCGGTGTCTTCACTGTGAACTGAAACGGTCGCGCCCGCGACAACCGCGCCGCTGGGGTCCGTCACCGTACCGGTGAGTGTTGCCGCCAGCTCTTGTCCAAGAGTTGCGGCGGAAAGAGCCAGAATGACGAAGCAGACCGCCAGAAACAAGAAATGGCTCCGAACGGTTCCGGGAGCACCCTCGGTTGAGCCTTTAGACCTTCCGCACTTCAATCTCATCATCGCAACCTCCCCAACGCCTGCCCGCCTCTTGGATCGCAAAGGATCCTCTAATTCAAACGCACTATGCTATATAGCACGCGATGGTTCGTAGTCAAGAAGAAAAAAACAATCCGCCAAACACAATTGTTCGATCCGGCCGTCGCGATTTCGTTCCCCGGCTAATGATGAGAGGAGCAAGAACTCGCCAGGAGGGCGCCGGCGCTGAAAAGATTGGCGAATGCGCCAGCACAGGGGGCGAAGCGTGTGCCGAACCCAATCGGCGCTCCGATGCCCCGCTCCAGATGGAGCATGTGTTTTCTCGCTCCAGATTCCCGTTAGTACCGTCTTTTCCAAGAATTGAAGCTTTACTTAGAACTCACAATAAGCTATATAGCATAGGGCACTTCAAATAGCCGCATTTGGAACTGGCCGTATCCTGTGCCGCTGTTGGCATGGCAGCCGCCCCAGAGGATCTGGTGCTGGTGAATGACAAATATGTCTGGAAATCATCGCAACAGGCTACCGGCGTACAAAAAAATACAAGGCGAGATTCGCAACCGCATCGCGTCCGCTCGTCTGAAAGCGGGCGACGCGGTTGCGTCTGAGCGCGAACTGGCCAAGATTCATAAGGTGAGCCTGATGACGGCTCGTCACGCCCTGGCCGGTTTGGAACACGAAGGAATTGTCGAACGCCGCCTCGGTGCAGGCACGTTTGTCGCGCCGCCCAAGATTCACTTCAACAAATTGATGAGTTACACCGAGCAAATGTCGAGCCGGGGTTTGGCTCCCCGTTCCCGGGTGCTGGTGGCGAAGGAAATTGAGAGCGAGCCCGAAATTGGAGCCAGGCTCGGGCTGTCAGATGCCAGCCGATTGGTAAAGATCCAACGTCTCCGGCTTACGGGTGAAGAGCCATTCGCGCTCGAAACCTGCTACTTGCCGTCGACCGATTTCCCCGGTCTGGCGTCTGCTCCTCTGGGAAGGAGTTCGTTGTTTGCGATTCTCGAACACGACTACGGCACGAAATTGGCATATGCCGACGAAGAAGTCGATGCCACCTCCGCGGATGCCAACATCGCGGAATTGCTGAGCGTGCCGAGGGGCGCCTCGCTCCTGCGAATTCGCCAGACCATCTATTCCGTCAAGAGCAAGGCCATGATCTACGTCGTTGGCTTCTACCGCTCCGAACGGCACACCCTGTTTATCCGCCGCCTCCGCTAGCGCGGTGTAGGCGCCTCCCGCTAAAAAAGAGGCCATTATGCATCGAACAGCCGCAGTGATTTTGGCAAGTCTTTTAACATCGGCCGGAGCGAGCACTCAATCATCGCCGCCCAGCCAACCTCCCGGATTCGTCAACACCTTGATGCCGCAACCGGCGAATCTTTCCACGCAGGAAGGGCGGCTCACATTAGCACCCTCCTTTGCTGCCGCCGCAGATCGCTATCGGGACGCTCGCCTTGACGCGGCTATTGCGCGTAGCCTGAACCGTCTCAGTGTTCGGACCGGTATTTCTTTTTCAACATCTCCGTCAGCCAACGGCACATCCAGCGCGCTGACGATCAGTGTCGATGGGCCGGGAGAAGCCTTGCAGTCGGTCGATGAAGACGAGTCCTACTCTCTCGACGTGAGTTCTTCGGGCGCACGACTTCAGGCCGCCACCGTAGTTGGAGCCATGCGCGGCCTCGAAACTTTGCAACAGTTGGTGCAGTCTGATGCAACCGGCTACTTTCTCCCAGCGGTGTCGATTCACGATACACCGCGCTTTCGCTGGCGCGGCCTCATGATCGACTGCGGACGCCACTTCATTCCAGTCGAGGTTATCAGGCGCACCATCGATGGCATGGCCGCTGTTAAGCTGAACGTTTTTCACTGGCATCTGACGGAAGACCAAGGTTTCCGCATCGAGAGTCGCGCTTTCCCCAAACTCACGGGGCTGGGCTCTGACGGCCTGTTCTACACGCAAGAGCAAGCGCGCGAAGTTGTCGCCTATGCGCGCGAGCGCGGCATCCGTGTTGTGCCCGAGTTCGACATGCCGGGGCATACCAGTTCGTGGTTCGTCGGATACCCCGAGCTGGCCAGCGCGCCCGGGCCTTTCCACATCGAGCGGGAGTTCGGCGTCTTCGACCCGGTGATGGATCCTACCCGCGAAAGCACTTATAAATTCCTCGATGCTTTTATTGCAGAGATGGCGGCCATCTTCCCCGACCGCTTCATGCACATCGGAGGCGACGAGAATAACGGCGTTGAGTGGAAGGCCAATTCGCATATCCAGGCCTTCATGCGCGAGCACAAGCTTCAGAACACGGCTGCGCTGCAAAATTATTTTAACCAGCGCCTGCTGAAAATTCTCGAAAAGCATGGCAAGCACATGATCGGCTGGGATGAGATTCTCACTCCGGACTTGCCTAAGGACATCGTTGTCCAGAGCTGGCGTGGTTTTGATTCACTCGCGGCTGGAGCCAAGAACGGATACAGCAGCATTCTCTCGGCCGGTTATTACTTAAATCTTATGAGCACCGCCGCAGAACACTACATGGTGGATCCGTTGCCCGAGACAAACAGACTGACTCCTGAGCAGCAGGCGCGCATTCTCGGCGGAGAAGCCTGCATGTGGATGGAGCAGACCACGCCACGCGACATCGATTCGCGCATTTGGCCGCGTACCGCGGCCATCGCGGAGCGGCTATGGTCGCCGCGTGACGTGAACAATGTTGACGATATGTACCGGCGGCTCTCCGTCGAGTCGCTGCGACTGGAAGCTTTAGGTCTCACCCACATCTCTCAGGAAGCGGTGAGTCTGCGCCAACTGGCGGGAAGCGAGGAGATTGGCCCGCTGCAGGTCCTGGCCTCCGTTCTTGAACCTGTGACTTTCCATGAGCGCGCGCACATGCAGCACCCGAATCAACTTACGCCGCTCAATCAAATCGTAGACGCGCTTCCTCCCGATCCGCCGTCGCGCCACAATTTTGAACTGCTTGTGCGCGCTTATCTGCAGAATCCCGCGACCCAACTACAGGAAGGGACGAAACTCACGAGCGAGTTCAAAGCCTGGATTACCGCAGAGCCAGGCGTTTTACGATTGATGGCTGGCTCACCTACGCTCGCCCTTGCAGAGTCGCGGGCTGAGCAGCTTACAAAATTGGGAACGGTTGGAATCGAAGCGATTTCTTATCTTTCATCCGGTCTGCCGGCGGCTGCGGGTTGGAAAGCTGAGAACCTGGCGGTTCTGGACGAAGCCGAAAAGCCGCAGGCACTGGTTCGCTTCACGGTGATCAAGCCCCTGCGCGATTTGGTTAATGCGGTTCCCGAGTCGTCCAGCAGATAAGTCATTCGTTGAGAAATTGCAGCAGGCTGCTTTAAGCAGCCTGCCGCAATCATTCTTTCCAGCCACGAAAATCGCTAACGGCCCAATCCTGCAGCCATGGTTTTCACCATCGTCCCGTTTGCATCGTCATCTTTCAGCGCCCACACATAAGCGCCGCCAAGGCCTCCGGGAACTTTCAGGTTGAGGTAGATCATTTTCAAGGTAGCTTCAAAGGGATCGTCGTAGGTGAAAAAGGTTCCGCCGGTTGGGTCGTAAAGCGATACGGCCACTCTTAGCGGATCGAAGGAACCGCTGTAGCCATTGGCGGTAAGAGTGGAAAGCGTCGAATAGGTGAGCAGTCCGGGAGTGAGCAGGGTGTCGCAACCGGGCGTGTTGCCGCTGAGGTCGGTGCACAAACCGGTTCCGTTTGCCAGAAGAACTGGGGAAGGCCCGGTTGAATTCTGATACAAGCCATGGTTCACGCTGGAGGCTCCAGTCCATCCGGCGCCATATAGAGGCAAGCCCATCGTATACTTCGATGCCGGCACGCCAGCCTTCAAATAGGCGTTTACGGTGTCGTCGATATCGAGCTGCTGACCATACAGCGGGTCCCGGCGGGAATCGAAAAGTGGCGACGCTTCATTGGTCTGTGTGACCCATGAGCCGGAGTAGTTATAGCCATCGACAGTAATGAAGTCCACCTGCGCGGCGGCTGCGGCAAGATTGATATTCACATAGTTCTGCGATCCCGCCGGCCCGTCGAACGAGAGCGTATATTTCTTTCCCGTGGTTTTGCTCAATGCGTTCAGTTGGCTGCGGAACTCGGTCAGCAGGGCGGTGAAGTTCTGAGTATCGGCCGCTGTGGGGAATTCCCAATCGATATTGAAACCGTCAAACAAACCGGGGGCAGTGATTCCGGCGGCGATGTTGCCATTGATAAACATGTCGATACAGGAAGCGGCAAGGGCTTGGCGTCCGGAGGCAGTACTGGCGTCGCTGACGAAGGCCGCGGTGTTGGCTGCCGACGCTCCTCCCAATGACATCAGCACTTTCAGATTGGGATGAAGTCCCTTGAGTTGTTGAATCGCCGCAAAATTTCCATAGAGCGGCCCTGTGTACGGGCTGCCGTTTACGGTCGGCAGATACGGAGATTCATAATCGGCCCACGCATCGGCGATCGCGCAAGCTGGCGCCGGAGTTGTTGTAACGTTCCCGAAGGCATAAAGCAGGTGAGTCAGTTTATTGGCCACACCGTTCTGTTGAAAGTTCGCAATGTTGTAGCCGGCGTAGTAAATACTCCACTCTTCGAAGTATCCTCCGAGAATTTTCCCTTGATTGTGTTCTTGAGCGAATGAAGGAAAGATGCATGCAACGAGGACCAGTACGGTCAGCAGGGCTGCTCGGGGCAAGCGGGTCAGGTATGGACTGGACATGGCAAACGCCTCCACAGTTCGTAAAGTAGGAACGGGCCGGAGTATAGAGCTATATAGCGGAAGTTGCAATACCATAATTTTTGGGCGCCACATTTTGGCTGTGGAAAAGGCGCAGACAAGATCCGAATTGACCTTTGAGAAAAAACTGAAGGCAGGCCAGCGTATTTAGCCAGCCTGCCTTCGCGGTTATTCCAGACGCCAGCTCTCTATGGATTGAGATCGCCAGCGATGGACTTGGTCAGATCTCCATTCGGGTCGTCGTCTTTCACCGCCCAAACGTAGCCGCCGCCCAAGCCATATTGTTTGATGTAATTCACCTTGCACTGTACCGACTGAGCATTGTCGTAGCTGTAGGCGGTGTTGGTGGTTGCGTTGAACATACGAGCCACGCAACGCGTCGAGTCGTAGCTGGAAGTGAACCCGTTGTTGAGCAGGTTCACGACTGTCCCGTAGGTCGCCAGTCCGTCGACCAACAGGAAGTCGCATCCCGCCGCCGGGCTACTCTGGTTCTGGCCCGTCGGGCAAAGTCCCACTCCATTCGCATTGGGGACCGGGGAAGTTCCGTTCGGGGTCTGAGTTCCCGATCCGTCCGTAACTCCGGTCGAGTTCTGGTACATGCCGCTGTTGGCCGAGGTCAGACCTCCAGCCCAACCTGCACCATAAAGCGGGAAGCCCATGGTGTATTTGGCCGGTGATGCGCCGTGCGCCAGGTAATACTGCACGGTTGCGTCAATCGTGTCACCTTTTCCGTACAGCGGACTGGCAGGATCGTCGTACAGCGGCGACGCATCATTGGTGGCATTCGACCAGTCTCCCGCGTAGTTGTAGCCGTCAACATTCATGTAGTCCAACACCGAGTTCAGACCCGAGATGTTGATCGTGTCATAGCCGCCGTCATTGCCCGAGTCCTGACCAGCACCCGGAGTTGACGGACCTGCAGCCAAGTCGGCCAATACTTGATACGTCCGGCCCGTCGTTCCCGACAACGTGGTTAGCTCGTTGCGGAACTCGGTCATCAACGCGGTGAAGTTGGCCGTATCGCTTGCGTTCGGGAACTCCCAGTCGATGTCGAAGCCATCGAAGAGAGTGCCGGTGGAGACACCCGAGGCGATATTGCCCTGGATGAACATGTTGACGCAGGAACCAACAAACGCCTGGCGTTCGGCAGTTGTGCTGGCTGCGAGATCGAAGAGTTGGTTGTAGGTGGGGGGATTCCATCCGCCTATGGAGATCAGCACTTTCAGGTTGGGATGGAGCTGCTTGAGTTGCACCAGCGCGCCAAAGTTGCCCTGCAGCGGAGCCGTGGCCGGAGTGGCGCCAGGCACCTGCGGGACGACCTTCTGGTAATCGGCATAGGTGTCGGCGAGCGCGCAATTCACATTGCTGCCGTTCGCGACCGGCTTGGCAAAGGCGTAAATGACGTGCGTGAGGACATTGGCTACGCCATTGTTCTGAAGGTCCGCAACGTTCGCATTGGCGTAGTAAGTTCCCCATTCTTCATACCATCCGCCCACAAATAAATTGGTGAGCGCAGTTGTCGTCACGTTGACGGCCGAACTGGCGCCCGACGTGCCGGCATAATCGCTCGCCTCAACCGTAAAGCTGTAGGTGGTCGAAGGCGAAAGGTTAGCCGGTGTGTAGGACGTCGTGGTTGTAGTTCCGACCGCGGTCCCATTCTGCAGCACTGTGTAGTTGGTGATGGTGCAGCCGCTTGGAGGAGAGACCGCGTTCCAGCTCAGGTTTGTGCTGGAATCGGTCGTACCCGAGGCCGCCAATCCCGTTGGGGCGCTCGGCTTGGTCGTGCACGAACTGGCTAGAGTTGTCACATTCACCGCCGAACTCGCGGCCGATGTGCCGGCCGCGTCGGTTGCCTCTACAGTGAAGGCGTAGGTGGTCGAAGGCGTGAGACCGGTCACCGCATCGGAGGTTGTGGTTGGAGATGCGATCAGCGCTCCGTTCTGCAGGACTTTGTAGCTGACGCTGCATCCTGCCGGCGGAGTAACCGCGTTCCAGGCCAAGTTCGTGCTGGATTGCGTGGTTCCAGATGCCGCTAATCCAGTGGGAACTGCTGGCGCGGCCGAGCAGGAGGAGCAAGCTCCAGTCGCGGTCCAAGGCTCGCCGCTTCCGGCTCCGCCGTTGTTGGTCGCCGGATTCTGGTTTTGTGTCCAGAAATTGGCGACGTAGTTTTCACCGTTTACGCTGGCAGTCATGCCCGCGGTGTAAACCTGGGTCGCGCTCCAAGCCGTTGCGCATGAACCGCCGCCGCCGGATAGAGTGGTTACGTTCACTGCCGTGCTCGCTGGCGAGGTGCCGGCAGCATCTGTCGCTTCCACTGTGAAGCTATAAGACGTCGATGCCGCAAGTCCGCTGACGGCAAACGATGTGCCGGTTGCGGTGCCAATCGAAGTTCCGTTCTGCAATACGGTGTAACTGCTGATCGTGCAGCCTGAAGGAGGAGTGTCGGCAGTCCAGCTCAGGTTTGTGCCGGAGCTGGTCGTGCCGGAGGCAGCCAATCCAGTTGGTGCACTGGGTTTGGTCGTGCAGGAGTTCGCCAGAGTCGTCACATTCACAGCCGAACTCGGACCCGATGTTCCGTTCGCGTCTGTCGCTTCCACGGTGAAGCTGTAGGAGGTCGAAGCCGCAAGCCCGGTCACCGCGAACGTTGTGCCGGTTGCGGTTCCAATCGACGTTCCATTCTTTAACACGGTATAGCTGCTGATCGTGCAGTTCGCAGGAGGCGTGACCGCGGTCCAATTCAGGTTTGTGCTGGAGCTCGTCGTGCCGGACGCTGCCAGACCAGTTGGCGCGCTGGGTGTGGTTGTACAACTGCCGCCGCTCCCCCCGGTTCCACTGAGAGCTGATGTCTGCGGACTATTTGTGGCGTTGTCGGTCACCGTCAGCGTGCCGCTGGCCGCGCCAGACGCAGTTGGATAGAAATACACGTAAATCGGACAGGAGCCATTGGCGGCCACCGAAGATCCGCAATTGCTGGATACGACGAATGGGCCGCTGACGGTCACGTTGCTGATGCTCACAGAAGAGCTGCCGCTGTTAGCCAGGGTGAAGGTTTGCCACGCGGTGCCTGTGCCGACCGGGGTGCTGCCGAAGTTGTAACTCGATGGACTCAGAGTCACCGTCGCTTGCGCCAACAGTGAAACCGAGACAAAGACGCAGAGCAGGAGGGAGAAAAGTAAGGCTCGCTTCATTGATAGCTCCTTGATTCGGGGGGACGTGCCGGAGCGATCCGCCCGCGGTTGGGTGATTGAGGGAAGAGTCCGGCTGCGGCTGGATCGGACCCCGCGTCGTGAGAGTCAGCTATATTCAGCAGTCACTTTCAGCGCTCACCGAAGATTCGCTGTTTCCAAACTGCTCTATAGCACTAATAGCGAGGGAGCGTACTCCGCTTAAGCTGCCCCGTCAAGATTTTTTTTTAGTTTTGCGGAATCCGAACTGCCAGCTAGCTCGACCAGGCGCTAACCATTAGAAGGCGTAGGGCATGTGAGCGCGGAGCACGCTTGTTTTGGAGTGTGGGAAAAAGACGACTCTGGAACGATCTTGTTACGAAATCCGAACTTAATGCGGAGGGTTGGACGGGGAAGAGATTTTTCCCGTTCTATAAATGAGATCGCGCAGCGGCGCACGAAAGCGACGATGAGCGCTATCGCCAGCCGCATCTTGCAGGCTAAGCATTCGAGGTGTTCGGCGGGAAGGCGATACCCCAGAAGGTTTGCGCCCGTTCGTCCTGCTCGACAAACTCGATTGCGTACGTGGAAGCACCCTCAGCGGCCGCTAACTGTGCAACTACGCGGGCCGAGAGCTGGGTGCCTTGCTTGTTATTCACGGAGACGACCGAGCCCACCTGAAGCTCGCGCTTGAGTTGAACGGCGCCGCCGTGCTTGTTCAATTTCGTGGCCTTGGCCGGCATGTTAAAGGAACACTTCTGCCGATCTTCCCCGGAGAGCCCGATAGAAGCGTGGAGCGCCATTCGGCTACTTCGGCGCCTTGCGATCAGGCTGCGGCTGGAAGTTGCGTCGGCTGCCAGGTCTGGACGGTGCGATTTAGGGCGGACATGTGCAAGTTTCAAGTTCATTCTGATCGGACACTAGAATGCGCTCCCGGTCGCAGCAATGTGCCGTTCGTCACCTCTCCAGGTTACCCCTTAGAACTCGTTGATTCTTCAAAGTGAGAGACGCATTGCATCGCGCCAGGAAATAGGACATGTACCCAGACCGCCCGCCGAAGCCGGGATTGCGGCGCCGATTCTCGATTACTTCAGGCGAGCAGCAATCGCTTTAGTCAGGGATGCGCTGGCATCGTCATCATTTAACGCCCACACATAAGCGCCCCCAAGCTTGTGCTTTTTGATATACGCGGTCTTTGCTGCCACTGCGGCAGGATTGTCGTAGGTATAAAAGGTTCCAGCTATCCGATTGTATAAGGTAGCTCCGACTCTGGCCGAATCGTACCAGGCGACATAACCATCTCGATGCGTAAGGTTCTCGATAGTCGAGTAAGTAGCGAACCCGGCTGTCAAAATAGTGTCGCAGCCGGGCGAAGGATGGGCTTTGTCGGGTTTCACGCACAGGCCCGATCCGTCGGCCAACACTACCGGGGAAGCTGCAGCTGCGTCCTGGTACAAGCCGTGATTTGCGCTGGGTACACCCCTCCAGCCAACGGCATACAATGGCAAGCCCATGGTGTACTTGGCTGGCGGCACGCCAGCGTTGAGATAGGCTTTGACCGTCGCATCGATGTAACGGTCATCTGCATACACAGGGTCGGCAGGCGTGTCATACAGCGAAGAAGACTCATTCGTCCGCTTCTCGTCCGGGCTAGCGTAGTCATAACCGTCGATCGTGAGAAAGTCCACTTGCGCTGCGGCGGCCTTGAGATCGATGTTGATATATTTTTTCGGGTTCGCCGGTGAATCGAACGTCAAGACATATTTCTTACCAGTCGTTTTCGCCAAAGCGTCGAGTTGCTTGCGGAACTCTTTTAGCAGAGCGGTAAAGTTCTGCTTATCCGCCGGACCGGGAAATTCCCAATCGATGTTGAAGCCGTCGAATAAACCGGGAGCCACAACGCCCGCCGCGATGTTTCCCTTAACAAACATGTCGATGCACGAGGAGGCAAGCGCTTCGCGGCCGGCCGCAGTCGCCGAGCCAGTAACAAAGCCCGCGGCATTGCCTGCCTGTCCTCCCAAAGAGATCAGCACTTTCAGATTGGGATGTAGCTCCCTGAGCTGTTCAATCGCTCCAAAGTTTCCGTAAAGCGGCGCCGCGTAGGGCTTGCCGCTTACACTGGGAAGGCCGGGATTCTGGTAAGCGGCCACGGGATCGGCAACTGCACATGCAGCAGGAGAAGTCGGGGTCACATTCCCGAAGGCATAGATCAAGTGGGTCAATTCATCGGCCACGCCATTTTTTTGCAAATCCGCGATATTGTAATTGGCGTAATTGATGCCCCATTCTTCGAAGTAGCCACCGAAAATCTTGCCCTGATGATGACGGCGCGTTTGCGCGACTGAGGAAGGAGTGCACACAACGAAAGCCAACAAACTGGGCAAAACTAGGCGGAGAAGGCGCGGCAGGAAATATTTGAACATAGAAAGCGAGCTTCCCAGGGCCTGGTAAGGCAGTGAACTACAGAACTATATCGCAGCGCGCACTCCTGCGGTTCCCGTCTTCGGCCGTTTTTCCGTTCACGATGCGACGATGGTTACAATTTCGAGGTCTTCAGTTTTGCGCTCTGCGTGCACTAACACCGCATCTCCTCTTCGCTCTAGCACGAGATCTGCGACTGCTTTTCCGCAGCGCAAATTTCGAATATAAAGTTGAGCGATACCTTCGGGCAGAAAAGGCCGATCGAAGACGAGCCTGCAGCGCTCGGCCTGAACCGAGACTCCAAGACAGCCCTGCAGAATGAAAAGTGGCGCAGCCGCGGACCATGACTGCGGCGAACAAGCCACGGGATACAGGGTCGGGCCTTCGTTGGGGCGGCGCTTCAGCCCGCAGAATAACTCCGGCAATCGGCGAAGTTCCACTTCCGCGCTCACATCAAGAAGTGCAAGAAGTATTCGGCCGGCCATCTTGCGGCATCCGATTTTTGCCATTCCATTGGCGACGATCGAATTGTCGTGCGGCCAAACTGAGCCGTTATGGTAGGACAAAGGATTGTAGCGGCTCTCAGAGTATGCAAGCGTCCGAATCCCCCAGCCGGTGAAAAGCTCGTCGCTCATCAGAGTTTCTGCGACTCGTTTCGCCCGGTCCGGCGTCGCGATTCCCGAAAAAAGGCAGTGTCCGGCGTTCGAGGCGCGAACGCGGCACGGTTTTTTCTTACCGTCCAGGGCCAACGCGTAGATACCAAGGTCGTCGCACCAGAATTTTTCCTGGAAATTATTTTTTAAGTCTTCCGCCTGACTTTCGAATTGACGGCTGCGATCGGGCTCTCCTAAGGCCTGCATCATACGAGCCGCAGCCAGCTTCGCTGCGTAGACGTATCCCTGGACTTCGCATAAAGCTATGGGAGGCTCCGCAATTTTTCCATCCTTATGAAAGATGGAATCGTTGGAGTCCTTCCAACCTTGCTGCACCAGTCCGTTGGCTGAACGGCGGCTATATTCCACAAAGCCATCGCCATCGATATCTCCGTAATCGTCGATCCAAGTCATCGCTCGTTCGACATGCGGCCAGAGACTATGCAGAAAATCGCGATCGCCGGTGCGTTCGAAATAGGAACCCGCAAGCATGACAAAAAGCGGAGTCGCATCGACGCTTCCGTAGTAGCGTCCGAACGGAACTTCTCCCAATTCCGCCATTTCGCTTTTTCTCATTTCATGCAATATTTTTCCGGGTTGCGAATCAGCAACCGGATCGTTGGAGTCGGCCTGCGAAGCGGCGAGGAATTCCAATACACCCTTCGCAATGTCAGGGTTAAGCCACAAGGTTTGCATTGCCGTGATGATTCCGTCCCGGCCAAAAACCGTGCTGAACCAAGGAACGCCAGCATAGGGATAGTTGTGTTCCGGATTGCCGGCGATCATCATTTCCAGGTCAGAGATCGATCTGGCAATCCAATCGCTGAAGCGGGCATTTGAACTGCTGATTTGCGGAAAAGATTCTGAAAGCTGGGTTCTTTCAAGTCGAGCCGATTCAACCGCGTCGGAGTATGCGACAAATGAGTGGTTGGGCGCGTTGCCGCAGCAAAACTCCAGCCCGAGTGTGAAGCGCTCCTTGGGTCGAAGAGAAAAGGCAAACTCAAAACCGGTTTCAGACGATCTCTCCGGCCTGACATCGCTTTGTATCGTAATGTCACGAGTAATGTGGTCCAGCCCCTCGTAACCGAGTACGACCGAATTCCCGTCAACCTTGCTTTCCAGCCTTTTTCCTCTACGTTCCCGCGCGGTACCGCGCACTTCAAACAGATCGGCGAAGTCAGCGTCGAAAGCAATTCCTACGGGGACCTCGAGTTTATCCAGGCCATGATTCACAAATAAAAGCTTTTCAAAACATGAATCGCGCCACAGGAACCGGGATCGCAGGACATGCAGAACTCCGCGAGGCACTGCGAGAGAATCATCCTGGAAGAGATCTAGATTCGCGATGTCGGCGGTGAAAAGAAAATTATTGGCGGCTACGGTCGAACTCAGCAAGAGCGGGCGAGCACCCCACAGGGTGAGAGACAACTCTGAAAGATAGCGCGTCCCGTCGCAAAACAAGCCCTCGCCGCCGCCTATTCCGCCGGTTACGTCGCCAAGGCGATCGAATACAAAAAACAATCTGCCATACTTGAGAACCCGAGATCGATCATCGGCTCGCGACGCTGTGGTTGCTATGTAGTACTGGGCGTTGACGGTTCCAGTTCCATCCAATTCATAACTCCCTCTTCGACCGCAAGCGTGGCCGACTCTGGATGAATGAGTTTCTTGTAGATTCTGACGTAATTTTTGGCCATGCGATCGTCGGTGAAATTGAGTTCGAAGTGCTGTCGAACCGCGCGGCGGTCGAAATTTGCGAGTTGCCTCACGGCCCCAACCGCTTCGTCGATGTCAGCCACAAGATATCCCGACACCGCATCGCGGATGATTTCCGGCACCGAGCCAAAAGGATAGGCGATGACCGGAGTTCCGCAGGCCATGGCTTCGATCATCACCAAACCGAATGGTTCGGGCCATTGGATGGGAAACAGCAGCGCTTTGGCATTGCCGAGAAATTCATCTTTTTCCGAATTTCCAATCTCGCCCACAAACTCGATCAGCGGACTCGCCAGCAGAGGCTTTATTTTTGCCTCAAAGTATTCCCGGTCTGCCCGATCGACTTTGGCGGCGATTTTGAGCGGCATACCCGCGCGCCGAGAAATCTCAATGGCCTGGTCCACACCTTTCTCGGGCGCGATGCGGCCGAGAAATGCGAGATACTCTCCCTCTTCAGTGTGCAGTGTGAGCGAGTCGCCCGGCAAGCCGTGTGGAACTGTTCCAAGCCAATTCAACCAGGGAAGCGGCTTTCGCTGTCTATCGGATATTGAAATTACGGGCTGATCGCGAAATTGTTTGAACAGCGGGACGAGGTCGGGAAGGTCGAGCCGCCCATGGAGGGTAGTGACGCAGGGAACGGCGGCGCGCTTGCTCAGCGAAAAGTGCAGATAATCAACGTGGAAGTGAATGAGGTCAAAGTCGGCAGACCGGCTGAAGACTTCCTCGAGCATCAACACATGATGCGCCAGCGGATCGATGCAGTTGGGATCGAGCCGAAGCGCCTTTTTGCAAATGGGGACTAATTTTGCATTGGTGACCGAGTCTCCGCTGGCAAACAATGTGATGTCGTGACCGAGTTGAACCAGTTTTTCAGTAAGCCATGAGACGACGCGCTCGGTCCCTCCGTAGAGGCGTGGAGGAACACTCTCAGAAAGGGGCGCGACTTGTGCAATACGCATTGACTCCCTCGGTCTGCTCGCGCAGATAATAATCCCTCCACGGATCAATCAGTCTTGGTTGCCTGTCGTGGAGGCGTTCTTCGTTCTTGAGTTCTTGGCGGCCGAGCAACCCTGTTCTGCTGTTGTTAAGATGTCTTTCTTCATCGCGCGGTTGGCGGATGAGTAGACAGCCACCGATCAGTTAAGTTATCCGGCCGCGCTTCGCCAAGCCTTTCCACATTTGCCATCCATAGAGTGCAAGGTTGAGGCCGCAGACGAAGACTCCGGCGATTGTCAGAACAGCTGCGGAGATTTCGGGATAGACCAGCTTGTCCATGTAGTGAAGCAGGAATCCGCCCTGGTAGGGCTGGACGCCCGCCCGGGTTTCGAGCCAGTTCTCGAGGAGCGTGAGGGGGCATGGCCAGGGGAGCAGTTCGGTGAGAATTCCCCAGACAAGCGAAGCGATATGCAACCAGCGGAGTACGGGCCGAGAACGCGCGATGAAAGCTCCGAAGATTACCCACAGGATAAAGAGCGCATGCAGAAAGAGGATAAGAACGGCAAGCGCAGAATAGACGCTCCGAACGGCATGCATTCCTAGAATCTATCGCACCACCACGCTCACCATCTATTCGATGCCGAGAGCGACGCGAGTGAGCTTTATCGAGCGGTCGCGGACCGAGCCGCGTTGTTTTTCTTCAGGAGCGCTTGGTTGGCGTTTTCAATGGCTGGGCCGATGTTGGAGCTTAAGGCCTCGAGAATGTGGAGTTGTTCGCGAGTGAATGCGTCGGGAGTCGAGCAATAGACCGCCAATACGGCTATGGTTCCTGTCGTTCCCGTGACCGGGACCGCGAGAGCTGAACGCAGAGTGCTGAAGTTGACTGGATCATTCAGATAGCCCGGCTCGACTGACGGATTGCCGTTGACGATTGGTTTTCCGTTCTGCGCGACCCAACCGGACAGGCCCTCACCCATTGGAATCCGCAGAGAAGCAAACAGTTTGTGGTTTTGACCGGCGACAAAAACAGGAATCAGCACATCATTTTTTAGAAGATAAATGACGATAGAGTCGTATGGGATGAGCCGGGCCACGCGACCTGAAATGAGCGAAAAAATATCTTCTGGAGCGAGAAGAGAGCCGCTGCGCTGACTTAGATCGCAGAGCGCCTGAGCTTCTTTGCGGGCTTCAGCGACCGAGTTCGATATATCCGGATGGGTTGGGTGCGCCGATTCGATGGGCCGCTCGGATTCCGCGAAACCTGCATCCGGGGCCAGGCCGCGGGCTACCTTCACGTCGAGAGACAATTTCGGCGGGGCTTTAATGGGGTGTTCATGAGCCAGCTTTTCGAGTTCGACATAGCGGCGAGCCAGGATATCTATGACGCGCGGATCGAAACTGGTGCCCGCTTCCGATGACACGCGGGCCATGGCTTCATCGAGTGGAAGGGCTCTGCGGTACTGGCGATCGGAAGCGAGAGCATCGAGGCAGTCGACGGCAGTAAGTATGCGAGCGCCGATAGGAATGGCTTCGCCCTTGAGTCCGTTGGGATAACCGCTGCCATCCCATTTTTCGTGATGGGCGCGCACGATTGGAACGACGGGATAAGGAAACTCGACTTGTTCGAGAATTTCCGCGCCGACGATGGGGTGAATCTTCATCTTTTCGAATTCTTCAGGAGTCAGTTTGCCGGGCTTGGAAATGATGTGCTCGGGAACGGCGAGTTTGCCGATGTCGTGAAGCACGGATGCGGCACGCAGAGCTTCGGTTTCGTCCGGCGTGAGGCGCAATTCTTTTGCAAGTGCCATGGCGTAGACGCGCACCCGTTGCAGATGTTCGCCAGTAGTCTGATCTTTGGCTCCGATGGCGAGAGCGAGAGCCTCGATGGTGCGCAGATGAAGATTGGAGACCTGCTCGGCGTGTTTCTTCTCAGTTTCGAGCTTGCCTAGATAAAGACGATAAGAGCGGTACAGGAGGTAGATCGGCGGCAGAATCAATACGGACGATTGATAGCCGATGTGGCTATTGAGAAAACTTATGAGACCGGCAATGGCCGCTCCCACCATGTAATAAGGAAAGGACCAGAGGTAGGAGTCGGACCAAACCTTTGGAATCGGGCTGCCCTCCGTGAGCCCGATTACAGTGGAAGTCGCGGCGGTGTTGCATGCGAAGTGAGTGAGCGCAGCGCAGAGCAGGGCAAGCGGTCCGGTCCCGTGAAGAATATGGATGGATACGAACCAATACACGCCGTAGGCAGCGGCGCTGCAGAGCGTAACCTGCGAGAGGTTGAAGACGAGTTGAATGGGTTTTATTTGGCGAGCTGGACGCCAGCAGAACTGGACGAGCGTGCCGGCGAGGCCAAGCACCAGGGTTTCCGGCAGATTCAACTCGAGGATGCCGAGCAGAGTAAACAGAAAGTTTACCGAAAGCGTTCCCCCGGGAAGGCTGACTTTGAGCGGCGACGCCAACAGGGCCAGAGCCAGATAACAGAGAAAGCGGATAGTTTCATCCGGCTGCCAACGAATGAATGAAAAAAAGAGGCAGGCAGCAGCCGCGACAAACGTGGCGGCAATGAAGGCGCGCGCGCCCGCCTGGCGGAGCGATGGCTGGCTGTGGGGCATGAAGGATAAGTAGATTTTCAGTCACGGATACGCTTTCGAGGTCGTAAAACCGGAGGTTGCAGTTACTGTGGTTACCTTCGATGCGGCGGATAGGTTCGGCAGATGGGCGCGACAAAGTGTCCACAGCGGCGGCGAATGGGACAATCTGTCCTAGAGGTAATTACGCGAACTTTCCATCTTATTGATTCAGCGTGTAGTTGCCAGTACCTGATTGGAGATGCGACTGCAAGGTGGAATACGGACGGTTGTCGACTGCGCTGAGTTGACCGCTCTGCGAGTATTCACGACCGTATTGAGGGACTATGAAAAAGTTTTTCTCTCTGATGTTGCTATTGACCGCCACCTGCTGCTGGGCTCAGGGGAACAACGCGAAGTTGTCGCCGGACCTGCGAAATCTGAATGCCTCGAGTGCGCAGGTGATCGTGCAGTACAACAGCGCGCCCAGCCTGCTGGACCTGAATCTGCTGGGGACACTGGGTTCGATCCTGAATAGCCTGCCGCTGGTGAACGGAATCGTGGCGGAATTGCCGTTGAAGAATATTCTGTCGCTTTCGAATCAGGGGAACGTAAAGTACATCAGCCTTGACCGCTCGCTTACACCGACGTTGAGTAACGCCGCGCCGGCGGTGAATGCATTTGCAGCGTGGCAATCAGGTTACACGGGAGCGGGAATTGGCGTGGCATTGATCGATAGCGGGGTATACGGCCATCCCGACCTGAAGGGCGGACTGCTCGGCCTGTCGCGCGTGGTATGGAACCAGAGCTTTGTTTCCGGGAATACCAGCCCGAACGATCAATATGGACACGGCACGCACGTCGCTGGACTCATTGCGGGCGATGGCGCCAGTTCGACAGGGTCGCAGTATTCGCGCACGTTCGAAGGCATTGCGCCGAAAGCGAACATCATCAATCTTCGCGTGCTGGATCAAAACGGGGAGGGCACGGACAGCGCGGTGATTGCGGCCATTAACGAAGCGATCGCGTTGAAGCTGCTTTTTAACATCCGGGTGATAAACCTGTCGCTGGGCCGCGCGGTCTACGAGACATATAAGCTCGATCCGCTGTGCCAGGCAGTTGAAGCAGCGTGGAAGAGCGGGATCGTGGTGGTGGTTTCGGCGGGAAACAACGGGCGGTATCTGCCGACGGGGGGATATGGAACGATTACCGCTCCGGGCAACGATCCGTATGTGATTACGGTTGGCGCGATGAAGCCTATGGGCACACCGACGCGTGTGGACGACGTGATGGCGAGTTACAGTTCGAAGGGGCCGACCGCCGTAGACGCGATTGTGAAACCGGATCTGGTTGCGCCGGGGAACTTGCTAGTGTCGCTGGAAGCACCAGGATCGACGTTGTATAACGAGTATCCGGCGAATCGAGTGGCCTACAGCTTCTACGAGAACAAAGGCAGCAGCGCATCTTCCTCCACTTATTTCACGCTGAGCGGAACCAGCATGGCCGCAGGCGTGGTGAGCGGAGTGGTGGCCGATCTTCTGCAAGCGCGGCCCAGCCTCACGCCCGACCAGGTGAAGGCACGACTGATGAAGACGGCATGGAAGGCGCTCCCGGCTTACAGCAGTTATACGGATCCGACCAGCGGCATTACTTACAACGACCAGGATGACGTGTTCACCGTGGGCGCGGGATACGTCGACGTGGAAGCGGCATTGAGTAATAACGATGTGGCGAACAAGACGGCAATGTCTCCGGTGGCGACTTTTGTGGCCAATGAAGACGTGCAGATGGTGGATGATCCTTCGTCGGTGTGGAACACATCGTCCGCGTGGACGAACAGCGTGGTGTGGGGAAGTTCACAATTTGAAGTGGGTAACGGGGCCTCGGCGGCGGCAACCAGCAACACGGTTTCCGGAACGAACGCGTTGTGGGGCGGGAGCGCGCCGTGGGGATCGAATGCGTTGTGGGGTGGGAGTACACCTTCGGGAACAAACGCCCTTTGGGGTGGAAACGCTCTCTGGGGCGGCAGCGGAATGTATAGCAATAATGCGCTTTGGGGCGGCAGCGCGCCGGGAGGGGAGAACTAACTATTGGCGCGGGCGGCGAAATGGTGGGAGCAGCCCAACAGACTGTGAAGTTGGATCGAACATGAAAAAATCTGCGCCGGCCGAGTAGACCGGCGCAGGCGACGGACGCCCTCCTACTTATCGTCTGTCGTTTCCCCGACATCGTCTTACCGCTTTTAGTTTTTTCCCTCGGCTTTCTTTTCCGCAGCCTTCTTCGCTTGCACGGTCCACGGCGGAACGACGCCGTTTTCGCGAGCATAGGCTACGGCCTGCCCGAGATGTTCATGCGCATCGGCGACCAGAATGTAGATAACGTCGCCTTCGTTGGCCTGAGGGCCGAGTTTGGGAAGCAGCTTTGCAAAATCAGCATTGTTCATGCTTTTGATGGTGGTTTCGGCGAAGGTCCAGGAGCGGTTCAGTTCGTCGACGATGCGAGCCTTGTCGGTGGTGGATTTCTCGAGAGCCTTGCCATTGAACCCATCCGGTTTCGGCGCACCCATCAGGGCAAGAATTCCGTAGCGCTCTCCAGCAACGTGCAATAGCACCTCGGCAAAAGAACGCGAGTCCGCCGAAGGGCGCCAGGTGAACTTGCTTTCTGGAACGGCGTTGGCGAGAGCCACGAACTTTTTCTGGACAGCTTCCAGATCCAATAATGATTGCGCCTTCATGTCATAGCTGGGGGCGGTTTGATCCGGGGCGTCCGGCGCTGGCGCATTCGCCGCATGGGAAAGCATTGCAACGCCTGCCAACCCTGCGCAAAGCGCGGAAGCGAGCAAGAACCTTTTCATCTTTTTTCCTCCTCAAAGACATCGTTCGCTTAGACGGCGGGAAGTAGCAATGGTCGTCAGCGGCTCAGCCCATTTTTATGTGATTTAGACATGGCACAGATGTTATTTGTCACGCGGGTGTGCGTTTGCTGGAGTTCGCGGGATCAGACCGCCGGCTTGCGCTTTCGCCGGTGAGAAGAGTGATGGAAGTACGAGTTGAAACCCATCCCGAATCCCCGATGCCTTTCTCAGTCTCGCTTCTTGCGGTTCAATCTCTGGCCTGCCGTTTGCCAAATTGATTCGGGGTAGATGGTTTGCTAAGGTCGTGTCATGTCCGAGCTGTCATGCCCGAGCGTGTCATGCCTGAGCGTTCCCCCGAGCACATACATGAGCGGATACGCGAATTGCTCGACTCCCTTTATCGCGTGGATTCGGGACGGATCCTGGCAACTCTGATCCGCTTGCTCGGTGATTTTGATCTTGCCGAGGAGGCGATGCACGAAGCCTTTGCGGCTGCGCTGAGCCTGTGGCCGAAGAGTGGAGTACCCGGCAACCCGCGGCCATGGCTGATTTCGACGGCCCGATTCAAAGCCATCGATACTCTGCGCCGACGGGCAAGATTCGATGCGTCGCAAGACGAGCTCGTGCGATATCTCGAAGCGCAATGGAGTTCGGCGGAGAAGCTCCAACGCAGACGACAGCCTTGAGGATGCTGCCTTGAAGACGACCGGCTGCGGCTGATTTTTACCTGCTGTCATCCATCTCTGGCGCCGGAAGCGCGCGTTGCGCTCACGTTGCGTGAGGTGTGCGGGCTGACCACCGAGGAGATCGCAAAGGCCTTCCTCACCACTCCGCGCACGCTGGCGCAGCGCATTGTGCGCGCCAAGGCAAAGATTCGAGAGACACCGATTCCCTACGAGGTGCCGACGCCGCGAGGAATTGCCGGAGCGGCTGGGCGCGGTGCTGCAGGTCGTCTATCTCGTCTTTAACGAGGGTTATTCGGCTGCGGCGGGAGCGGAGGTAACGCGGGCCGAGCTGACCGGCGAGGCGATTCGACTGGGCCGGTTGCTGACGGAACTCCAGCCAGAGCCGGAAGTGATTGGGCTGCTTGCGCTGATGTTGCTGCAGGAATCCCGCCGCGCCGCGAGAACTTCTCCGACCGGAGAGCTGATTTTGCTGGAGAATCAGGACCGCTCGCTCTGGAACCGGGAGCAGATCGCGGAGGGAGTGGCATTGCTGGAGAAAGCCCTGGGGTATCAGCAGAAGTCCCGCCGCTTCGGCTCTTACACACTGCAGGCTGCGATTGCGGCCGTTCATGCGGAGGCGGAATCGGTCGCCTGCGACCGACTGGCGGCAGATTGTTGCGCTTTACGACCAATTGCTACGAATTCAGCCTTCGCCCGTTGTACGAGCTCAATCGTGCCGTGGCCATTGCCATGCGCGATGGTCCAGAGGCCGGTCTGGCGCATATCGACGCGGTGTTGGAACATGGCGAACTGGCCAATTATTACCTGGCGCATTCCGCCCGCGCCGATATGTACCGCAGGCTCGGCAGGACCGCTGAGGCTCGGGCGTCTTATGAGAAAGCGCTGGCGCTGACCCAACAGGAACCAGAGCGGCAATTCCTGCAAGAGCGGATTCGGCAGTTGAAATAAAAGAAGACTCAAACTTCTTCATCGAACAGGGACTTCAAGTCGCGTGAGCCGTGGAGCACGCGCACGACTTCGATTCCGCGCTTGCGCGGCAGGTAGAAGATAATGTAGCGGGCAAAAGCAAGGCTTCGCAGGTCAGCAAACAATTCTGGCCTTGCGCGCCCGATTAAGGGACGCCGTGCAAGCTGTCGAAGCTCGCGATCACAGGCCGCGGCGAAGAGGTTAGCTTGGCGCGAGCTGTCCTCGGCGATATAGGCCCAAATCTCGGCGAGATCGTGCAGCGCCTCTCGGGCGAATTACAACAGACGACATTCTTATTAGGAGCCGGCTCTGCGGGACGCGGTGAGCTTGCGGCCTTGGCGCTTCAGTTCGGCCACGCTCCAGGGTCGCGGCGGCCCGCTTTCCAGGCCTTCGCGGACGTCGCGGCGCAGCCGTTCGAGCTGAAGCGCGCGCAGTTCGGTCTGCTCCTCCATGAGGCGCAAGGCTTCGCGCACCACCTCGCTAGCAGAGTTATAGCGTCCGGATTCGACTTTCTGGCGGACCAGCTTTTCGAGTTGCGGAGTCAGGTTGATGTTGAGGGTCATGGTTCAGCTCAGGTCTTAAGTTATTGCGACTGGCAAGGATTGTCAATGATTGGCCACGACCATTATCGTCTGAGGCGGGGCGTCTTATGAGAAGGCGCTGGCCCTGACCCAACAAGGAACCAACGCGGCAATTCCTGCAAGAGCGGATTCGGCAGTTGGGATAAAGCAATGTCCGGTGGCGCATCGTTAGGGAAAAGCGGGGTACGTCCCGTGGAGTGCACCCCAAAACTGAGACAGAGATAATGGTGACAGTTCTCAATCAGGAGAACACATGTCACGAGAGAAGACGAATCCGCCGGAGTACGGAACGGAGTTGAAATTAGCAGCGGTGCGCCGGGTGTTGGCTGGGGAAAGCGTACGTGCAGTTGCGCAGGAGTTCGGCATTCGACGAAAGCGGCTGTATGTGTGGAAGGACCGTTATGCAGAGTTGGGCGAAGCCGGGCGGGTGGCCCAGGCTTTTGATCTCGCCGGCATCACCAACACAGTGGGGTGCCCCGTCCTTCGCGTTCTTGGCGAAGGGCGGGAGTCGGAAATGCCGGCGCCAAGTGGGTTTGATCACGTGTCCGCAACAAAATCAAATAGCACACGCAGCATCGCCGGGGGGTGACATCGCCGCCACCCTTGCAAAAAACGCAAGGATGGGGCACCCTCTGCGGGAATGGCGCACGCAAAGATCGCTAAAGGCGGGCCACCCGCCCCGATGCTGATCCCTTCTTTCGGGGGCATCTCATAGCTCTTCTGGTCGATTTCTACGCTGCTCACTGACTGTCTCCCTTCAATACAAGTGCTCATTACGATACAGAGTCCCGCGAATTTCGGTTTCCACTTGAGGTCGGGGATGATTCCAGTGCTCATAATTTAAGGGGCCACTTCACGAATAGGAGATGTGTGCCTCCCGCCGGAAGAAGCAAAATTTCTTGGACGATCTTGTCGAATTCGGGCCGGCCGTTCGACTATATCGTGAAGGCAGGGCAAGCGGCCCGCCAGAAAGTGTTTCCGGGTGATACGCTACGCTAGAAATCTGCAAACAACAGTCAATATTTATTGCACGTTACTCAATACACATCGCTCATTACACAAGGAGAACACCATGCGCTTCATGATGATCATGTTTCCGAAAGACTACGAAAAGGCGAAACCCGGCTGGGTACCCGAATTCAAAGAGATGGAGGCAATGAGCAAGTACAACGAGGAACTTGGGAAAGCCGGCGTGCTGCTGGCGCTCGACGGGCTGACCCCGCCGGCGACGATGAGCGCGCGCGTCACCTTCAAGAACGGAAAATCGAAAGTGACCGACGGCCCGTTTACCGAAGCCAAGGAAGTGGTAGGCGGCTACTGGATCATCCAGGTGAAATCGCGCGAAGAGGCGCTGGAATGGGCCTCGCGCATCCCCGGAAAGGATAACGAAATGGTCGAAGTTCGCCGGATGTTTGATATGACCGACTTCGATCCCGAGACCCAAAAATATATTCAAGAAAAATTCGGCGACGACGTGGCTGCTGAGATGCGGCAGTAAAAAACCTCTCTGCGCCTTGTCGATTTTGCGACGCCTCTGGCGACCTCTGTAGCCGCCAGAGAAGAAAAACTCGTGCCTCAGTATCTGGTTGCCGTTTATCACTGCGGCTACTTCGACCCGTCCATCGAAACCGAAGCCAGGCTCGAAGAGATCCACGCGCTCAACCGCGAAATGATCGCCGCCGGCGCGAGGAAGTTGTCCTGCTAAATAAAATATATGAGCAATCCACTCACTCGTCGCGACTTCGCCATCCGCACCGCCGGCTTTGGTCTGGCCGGTTTCAATCGAGCTACGAGACTTACGCCTGTTGCTGCGCTGGCGGCCACCGGGCAAACCTCGCGCTCAGAAACGTCGCCGGCGGCCGCGGGTATACATTCCGCTGAGCCATACTCCCTTGACCCATACTCCCTCGTCGACCCGGAACTTCTTCCCGTGCTCAAGCAGTTTCCCGCCTATGAGCTCACGGCGGAGATGGCCATCAAGTTCCGCCAAATGCCCGGCGCACCCCCGTTACCTGCTCCCGCGCCGCAGCCTGTGGAGCGGCATATCCCCGGGCCGGCAGGAGCGCCGGAGGTTCGTGTTTGGGTGGTTGATCCTGCGCCGCTCGAGAAAGGCAAGCCGTTATTGCTTCACATGCATGGAGGCGGCTTCATGATGACCGATCCCAATTTGATGCCCCAGATCCAGGGGATCGCGACCGATTGCCATTGCGTCGTGGTCTCGGTTGACTACAGGCTGGCTCCGGAGACGCGCTCTCCCGGCGCGCTCGAGGACAATTACGCCGCGCTCAAATGGGTCCACGCCCATGCGGCGGAGCTTGGCGTTGATCGCTCCAGAATTGCCGTGGGCGGTGAGAGCGCGGGCGGGACCCACGCAGCCAGCCTTGCGATTCACGCGCGCGACCGCAACGAAGTGCCCATCATTTTTCAGCTGCTCATCTATCCCGCGCTCGACGACCGGACGGGCAGTTCCAACCCACCACCGCCTGCCATTGGCAACTTTATATGGACTGCAAGTGCCAATCGTCTTGCCTGGAGCTCGCTGCTCGGTGTTCCAGCGGGTTCGTCCACAGTGCCTGCAGCAGCCGTACCCGCCCGCGTGGCCAGCGTCGCCGGCCTGCCGCCTGCGTGGATCGGCGTCGGTTCTGTCGACCTGTTCGTCGAAGAAGACATGGAGTACGCGCGGCGGCTCGTCCATGCCGGCGTCGGGACCGAACTCCTGGTCGCGCGCGGCGCCTTTCATGGATTCGACCTGCTCGTGCCGGACGCCGAAGTCTCCAAACAATTCAGCGCGAGTTGGAAGTCTGCGCTGCGGAGGGCGTTCGGCGGTAGCAAAGCTGTTTAGCGGAGAAGCTGGAAGTGTCGCGGCTTAGATTCTATTGAGTTCAAAAGCGACTATTCTCAAGTCTTCAATCCGTTCAATCGTCCTATACTTGTCGCCACTGACGCTGAGGTAAGCGCACTCAAAGATGCGAGGTTTTCCCTGCCGGAGTCCAAGATGAGTTTCGCTCAGCCCAGTTTTTAGGATGTGACGAGCTTCGATATTTGGAATCATGCCGTCGATGATTCTTCACCGGAGTCCGTCTTGAAGCGCCAATGGACCACCAATGCTGTCCCGTTGCCGACGTTCTTGATCTGGATGGGAAGTAGTAACTGCACGTTGAGTTGCGGCTCTAAGAGTTCGGCATCTGACAACTGCCAGTTTCTGCGGCGCAACACGATGACGGGTTTGGATGTTCGTTCTGCCTGACGATCCACCGCCTTCATTGTTTTGGTAAGCACAATGACGCTCACAATGAAGGCCACGAGGTTGACGAAAGCGAAAAGAAGAGAGAGAACGTGACGAAGTTACGTGAAATCCAATCGCACATACGGCTTGGCTGGGGCTTCATCGTGGACTCAAGTCAAAAGCCCCACTTCTCGCAAAGAACGCGAGAAATGGGGCACCCAGCTTTTTTTTTGCGGAAGAAGCAAAATTTCTTGGACGATTTGTCGAATTCCGGTTGGCAGTTCGACTATGTGGTGAAGGCAGGGCAAACGGCCCGCCCCAGACACAGGAATTGCTTGCAACGCAATGAGCATCCGACGAAATAAAGAAGGAGATTGCATTGAGAAAGCTTAGAATTTTCGAACACATCTCGCTGGATGGCGTGATCCAGGCCTCCGCCGATGAAAACAATTTTCCCTACAGTGACTGGTCGGGGCCCTATCGCACCCCGGCAGGCAGGGATATGCTCCTTGCCAGATATGGCGAGAAGTTCGATCTGCTGCTGGGCCGGCGCACGTACGATGGTTTTTCGAGCTTCTGGCCGAAGGCTCCCAGCAGTCCTATGGCGGATCGGCTGAACGCCGCGAAGAAATATGTCGCGACCCATCGGCCGGAGAGTCTTGCCTGGGGCCCGTTCGAGGCGGTGGGACCGGAGATCGTCGCGGGCATTCGCCGCATCAAGTTGCTCGACGTTGAGGGGAGCGATGGCCCTGATCTGCTCCTCATGGGCAGTTCAACGCTGACCTCTACGGTGCTCGAACACGGGCTTGCGGATGAAGTCGTGCTGCTGGTCGATCCAGTCCTGTTGGGCACGGGGAAGCGCCTTTTTGCGGAGGGAACTCCGGCGCGCGCATTCGAGCTCGCCAGCACGACGGCTACGCCAACGGGAATCGTTGTCAATTCCTACAAGCCCGTCGGGCCTTTGAAAAATCACGCATAGGGAGAGGCATCGTGAGAAAGATCAGAATCATCGAACACATCTCGCTGGGCGCGGGGTAGTAAATGGCTGGTTGCCTTTTGTATATACCACCACGAAAAACGCCCGGGGGGCAGACAAAATCCAGGAGGATCAAATGAGAAATGTAATCTACGCAATCAACGTTACTCTCGACGGCTGCTGCGACCACACCAAAGTGATCGCCGATGACGAACTGCTCGAATACCACGCGCGCCTCTTGCGAGATGTTGACCTGCTCGTCTTTGGCCGTAAAACCTATCAATTGATGGTTCCTTATTGGCCGGATGTCGCAAAAGATCCTGCTTCGACAAAAGCAGATAAAGACTTCGCTCAAACATTTGTCTCCAAGAACAAAATTGTTTTTTCACGCTCGCTGGAGGGCGCTGAAGACAAGAATACGAAAATTGTTCGCAATAACCTTCGCGATGAAATACTTAAACTGAAACAAGAACCAGGCAAAAATATTCTGGTCGGCGGCGTAGATGTTCCTTCGCAACTGACGGAGCTTGACCTGATTGATGAATATCGTTTTGGCCTTGCGCCAATCATTGCCGGGGAAGGCAGACGGTTGTTCGAAGCTGTCAAACTGGCGGAGAAACGCCGATTAAAGCTTGTTGAGTCAAAGACTTTTAAGTCGGGATGTGTTGCGCTTCGCTACTTGAAACAGTGACAGGAAATATGCAGATTTATCTCTTTAATCTTCGATTGCCACAATACCAAGCTGTCTGGATCGCTCGACACCGTCCAGTTGAGATTTGATCACACGCAAACTTCGTTAAGGGCGGCCTACCCGCCGGAAGGGGCCGCGGGCATCTTTACCACCTGCGTGCCCGGGATGTGCTTCGTGCCCCATTGCACCAGAGCGCGCAGAACGTCACGGAGAGCCCTTCCCTTTTCCGTGAGCCGATAGGTGTAGCGCATGGGGTGCTCCTGATAGGCAGACCTGGCAACCAACCCGGCCTCTTCCAGGCGTTTCAGGCGGTCGGCGAGAATGTTGGTCGGAATGCCTTCCGGCGAATCTTGCAGCGCTCCATAGGTCACATTTCCCCTGAGCAAATCTCGAACCACCAGCAACGACCACTTATCGCCCACCAGGTCGAGGGTGCACGCGACCGCGCAGGGTGAGCGCGGGAAATCGTGCGCCGCGGATTTCGCCTTGGGCTCGATCTTTATTCGCTTTTTCCTTGTTCTTTTTTTCTTTCCGCTGCTTGTCACTTGCATAGTGAAAGTGAGTATGCTACATTTCGTAGTGACTTGCAAACTGCAAGTGACAGACTTGGGCAACAACGAGAGGAGCGCAGTCTTTATGGAAAACACATTCAACGCACACGTCGATCAACCCGGAATCCCCGCGTTTTCCGGCACCGGTTCTTTGGTTGCCGCCTTTCTCCTGGCCTGGCTGGGGATTGTGGTTATGCTTGGTTCTCGCGGGGCATTCGTCGCGGCACAGGGAGCGCCGCCGCTCGCATTGTTGATCGGCCTGGCCGCTCCCCTCAGCCTGTTTCTGCTGGGTTATTGGTTTTTCCAGCCGGTGCGGGAGTTTATTCTTTCCGCCGACCTTCGCGTGATTGCTGGAATACAGGCCTGGAGATGGGCGGGCTTTGGTTTTCTGGCGTTGTATAGCTACCGGGTTTTGCCAGGAATCTTCGCGTGGCCTGCAGGTTTGGGCGATATGGCGATCGGCATGACTGCTCCGCTGGTGCTGGCGTCGCTTCTACGCCGGCCTGATTTTGCAGCCAGCAAACGATTTGTGGCGTGGAATCTTTCCGGCATTCTGGACCTCACGGTGGCCGTGAGTATTGGAGCGCTCGTCCCGTTGCTCGCACCTAATTTTTACGGTGCGACTACGACGGCACCGATGACGCAGATGCCGTTGGTGCTGATTCCTGCGTTCCTGGTGCCGATGTTCCTGATGCTGCATTTGACGGCGCTCTTTCAGGCGCGACGGCTGAGCCGTGCAAACAGATAACGCAGGTGAGTGGCCCACTTCGTTTGGCTTGAGTGGGCCACCGGGCACAAAACAAAAGTTCGCCCTGCTGTCGATTTTCGGTTTCCCGAACGACTATCGGATAGCTGAAGCAAGGCCGTACTGCAGTTTGGCTTGCGCATTAGGCCGGTTAAGCGGGAGATCCCTCGCTACGCCTGAAAAACGGCTGCGCTCGGGATGACAAGGTCGTGCGAAGGGCAAACTCCAGGAAACAAGGAGGAATGTATGAAATACATCTGCTTGGGATACATCCAGCCGGGAAAATTCGAAGGGATGACCGAGGACGAGCGGCAGGCAACGTTGGACGATTGCTTTGAGTACAACGACCATCTGCGCGCCAACGGACATCTGGTTGCCGAAGTACCGCTTCAGCCTCCGGAGACCGCGTTGACCCTGTACTGGAAAAACGGCAAAGTCGCGACCACGGATGGCCCCTATGCGGAAACTAAGGAGCAACTTGGCGGCATTCAGATCCTTGAAGCACGAGACCTGAATCATGCCGTCCAGCTTGTCTCGCAGCTACCAGGTTTTAAGTATGGACTTGGACCGATTGAGATACGGCCGATTGCGGATCTGACCGAAATGATAAAAGAGAGCGAGCAGCGACGGCGAAAGAATACCGCACTGTGACAGCCCCGTTTGAGGGAAAGCTCGCGGATGGCAAGATCTCGAACAGCGTGATCGGCGACTTAGAGCAAGAGAAGGTCAGGCGGTTTTCTTCGGCCCGAGATACCGAGCCACCTCCACATTCAACTCGGAGATTTTTCTAAGGAAACGAATCAGGAGTTGGGGGTCAGGGTTGAGTCTTAGCGAAATCTGGCGATACCAGTCCCGGTAGCCAAACTGCACTGCTCCCCTAGTCCCTGACCCCTAACCCCTGATTGATTTGCTACTGATCGATTTGCTATTTGGGTTGTGGCCTTTCCTGCAACAGACGGGGAAAGCCGGTAAATTGCAACGACGTACGGGAGCGCGCGGCAAATCTGAAGAAATCTGTGGAGCTAGCATGTGAGGCGTTGGCTCCGTTTGGCGCTCCGTAAGCGGGAACTGCGAGGAAGCCGACCTGCTGGCCGTCTGGCTCAGCTGCGGTTCCGACGATCTCGCCGCTGTCATTGATTCCTTGCGCCAGGAGGAGATAGAGGGGCGAGTCGCCGATTACCAGCGTATTCAAGTCGGTCATCATTCCGTTCTGGTAAATAAACGCTCTGGTGGCGTAAGGCTCGGTGCCGCCATTCGAGACGCCAACGATCTGGCCTTCCTGGTTGATGTCATAGGCGGCGCCCGCGTCATCATCGCCGATATAAGGCAGAGGTTGCATTCCGTTGGCTTTGGTCCAAAGGAAGCCTTGCGAGTTACCGCTGGTGTTGTTGGCGAAGCCTACGATTTGACCGTGGTCGTTGAGAGATATGGGAGTGTTCCAGGCGTTCGCTCCGAGATTGCCAAGATTGATGGGTTGGCCGTTCTCCCAAAGAAGAGCGTGGGTGGCGCTTTGATCGCCGACGGCGTTCTCGCAAATACCGGAAATCCCAATGACCTGTCCGAGATCGTTGATGGCCGTGGCGGCGGAATCAGGATCGCCCGGATAGGGCGGGAGTTGCCGCATCTCAGTCAATTTGGGTCCCCAGATTGCTGCTTCGAATTGAAGATACTGATTCACGGGCGCGGCGTTGTTGCAGGTGGGATCGAGCACGCCATTTTCCGCCCAGCCGACGATCTGGCCTCGGTTGTTGACGCCGCTCGCGTAGCTGTCGTATCCGCCGGGAAACGGAGGAAGCGCGGTCATGGCGCCGTTGCGCCATGCGAATCCCAAGCAGATATCGCCGGTGACTGAAGGGAAGAAGGCGGAGCAACTCCAGGATTCGTGATAGGGGTTCGCTTGCGCGGTTTCTGCGATGCCGGCGACTTCGCCCATGGTCGAGTGATTGGGCCAAGCGATATTGCTGTTGAGACCGCCGAGCGTTCCCAGGCTAAACGGAGCGCCGACCCAGAGTTCGGCACTGACGGCGGTGTTGCCGGCAAGATTTGCGCCGCCCGAGATCCAGCCGAGATCGTTGATTCCTACCGGCTCCGGGTTACCGCCCAGCGGAGCGCCGAGATTGAACACATAGTACCTGGGCGGCTGGCCCTTGCCCGGAGATTGCGCGTAGACGCTGCATTCGAAGGCAGCCAAAATAATCAGCAAGAATACAGACGATTTCTGCATAGTTGTCCCCTTTTACTTCTTCACAGATTTACTTGCTGCCGATGCGGCGATCTTTTTGCGGCTCGCGGACGAAAACCGTTGAGCGCTCGGCGTTCGGCGTGAATCAAGTTACTGCGAGGACAGAGACAGGGTCGGACGTTTGCGGACCTTGTTATGTGTGGAATGGACATTTTCGGCCGTCGCTCAAGGCCCATGTTGCGGTCCGAAAACGTCTAAGTGGCAAGGGGATCGGGGGTATTATCGTGTGGACAGATGCCGCCGGAAATCGAGATCGATCGTAAAGTCTTTTCGCGAGCCCGCCTGTCTCGCGATCCCCGGTTCGATGGGAAATTCTTTATCGGGGTGCGGGGCAGCGGCGTGTATTGCCGCCCGATTTGTCCTTCGCCCACGGCGAAAGAAAAGAATGTCCGCTATTTTTTGACGGCGGCAGCCGCGGCGGAAGCAGGTTTCAGGCCGTGCCTGCGTTGCCGCCCGGAATGCTCCCCGGGAACGCCTGCGTGGAATGGCACGCCGAATACGGTTTCGCGGGCGCTGCGATTGATTGCAGAAAACGGTCTTGAAGGCGGCGTGGAGGGATTGGCCGAACAGCTTGGCGTTGGATCGCGCCATCTGCGGAGATTGTTTGTCCGGCATCTTGGCGCCACTCCGAACGCGGTGGCGCAGACCCGCCGGCTGCATTTTGCGAAAAATCTGATCGACCAGACGAAATTGTCGATGCAGGAGATTGCAATGGCTTCAGGTTTTGGATGCGTGCGCAGGTTCAATGCCGCAATCCGCAATACATACCACCGGACGCCATCGCAGATTCGCAGGCTTTCACATCACACTGGAGCGCTTCCCGAGAACCAGTATTTTTTTCGCCTTCGCTACCGGCCGCCTTACGACTGGAATGGAATGCTGCGGTTTCTTGAACCTCGCGCCACTCCCGGCGTGGAGGAAGTAGAGAACGGAATCTACCGCCGGTCGATTTCGTTTCGCGGTGCTACTGGTTGCTTCGAGGTTTCTCATGACGCAGAAAATCACTCTTTGAATGTGAGAGTACAGTTTGCCGATCCCAAGGCCCTCTACTTCATCATTGAGCGAGTGCGCGCGATGTTCGATCTGAACGCGGATTGGATTGCAATTGCGCGGACGCTGAATGGGGATCCGGTGATGGCTGCGAAGGTCAGGATGAAACCCGGGTTGCGGGTGCCGGGTTGCTGGAGCGGATTTGAATTGTGCGTGCGTGCGATTTTGGGGCAACAAGTCACGGTGCAGGGGGCGACTACGCTGGCCGGGCGGCTGGTGAGGAAATTCGGGCAGTTGGCCGCGACGGGCAATGGGCTGACCCACATTTTTCCTGGGCCTGAAATTCTGGCGGAAGCGGATGTTGCCAGCATTGGACTGCCACGGGCGCGAGCACAGACGATTCGGGAATTTGCCCGGTTTGTGCGAGACCGGCAAATCAGTTTCGAAGGAATGCTTAATTCCGAGGGGTCGCTCGATCAATTCCGCAGCATTGCCGGCTTCGGAAGATGGACAGCGCAATATGTCGCGATGCGGGCCTTCGGCGATCCGGACGCGTTTCCTTCGGGCGATCTTGGCTTGATGCGCAAACTCGGCCTGAACAGCGCGCGGGAACTGGAACAACGGGCGGAGGTGTGGCGGCCTTGGAGAGCTTACGGAGCGATGTACATTTGGAGCGAACCGGCGAACATTCAGGCGCGAAAGAAGGTTTTTTCACGCAAAGTAGGGAGATCGATTGTGATCAAATTTCCTTCCACAGCAGATTCGGCTGCGGGATCGAAGCGCGAGAGTGTAGCGAACGCCGGGTCGTAAGGTTGATTTTGGCATCGCGGCACTAGAACGCTTGCCCGGAGACTCGGCGCGAACCGGACCCGGCTGAGCTTGGCAACGGGCATCGTGATCAGGCATACTCCTGCCGTTCCCAACAAATCCGCTCTGAGGAGAACATTCCCATGAAAATCGGTTTGAAGTTCGTTTTTGCAGTGTTGTTGCTGGCTGCGCTTCCTGTAGCACTGGCGCAGGATGTTGGTTCGGATGTGAAGAAGACTACGAAAGATGTTGGAACGGATACGAAGAAGGCGGCGACCAAGACCGGCCATGCGACCAAAGTGGCGGCTAAGGATACGACAAAAGACACGGAAAAGGCCGCAGACAAGACAGGGCACGAAACCAAAGTTGTAGCCAAGGACACAGCGAAGGATACCGACAAAGCTGCGCACAAAACGGGCCATGGCTTGAAGAAAGCTACTGACGCGACCGGCCACGCCATGAAGAAAACCGGTGAGAAGACTGAGGATGCGGTAAAGTAAGCGGTCTGCCGCGAAAAGAACTTCTTCAACCACGGAGTCACGGGGCCGCAGAGGAAATCAAGTATTTTCTCTGTGCCTCCGTGGCTCCGTGGTTCATTTTTCTCGATGCTAAAATAAGCTTCACTCATGCTGACTGGATCTGAAATTCGCCGCAAGTTTTTGGACTTCTTTGTGTCGAAGGGGCACAAGGAGGTGCACTCGTCGTCGCTCGTGCCGGCGAACGATCCTACTTTGTTGTTTACCAATGCAGGGATGAACCAGTTTAAGGACGTCTTTCTGGGGCTGGAGAAGCGCGATTACAACCGCGCTACCAGCTCGCAGAAGTGCGTGCGGGCGGGCGGAAAGCATAACGATCTGGAAAATGTGGGGTTCACCAACCGGCACCATACATTCTTTGAAATGCTGGGGAATTTTTCTTTTGGTGATTATTTCAAGAAAGATGCGATTGCCTACGCGTGGGAGTTGGTCACTTCGCCGGAGTGGTTTGGAATCGATAAGACGAAACTCTACGTAACGATTTTCAATGGCGAAGGCGGCGTGCCGCGCGATGCGGAGGCTTACGATTTGTGGGCACAATTTGTGCCGAAAGAACGAATCTTTGAGATGGGGCTGAAAGATAACTTCTGGCAGATGGGCGATACGGGGCCGTGCGGTCCGTGCAGCGAGATTTATTACGACATGGGCCCGGCGGCTTCGGATGCGGGACATACGGATTGCGCGTTTGCGTGCGATTGCGGGCGGTATGTAGAGATTTGGAATCTGGTGTTCATGCAGTTTGACCGCGATGCTGGCGGGAAGCTGAATCCGTTGCCCAAGCCGTCGATTGATACGGGGATGGGGTTGGAGCGGACCGCAGCGGTGCTGCAGGGAGTGATTTCGAACTATGATACGGATTTGTTTACGCCGCTGATTAAAAAGGCAGCGGCACTGACGGGCGCTTCGCTCAAAAAAGAACTGGATAAGGAATCGCATACGAAGTCGGCAGCATCACTGCGAGTGATTGCCGACCATTCCCGCGCAGCAACATTTCTCATCTCAGATGGAGTGTTGCCGTCGAATGAGGGGCGCGGATATGTGCTGCGGAAGATTATCCGGCGGGCGATTACGCATGGACGGCTGCTTGGTCAGACGAAGCCATTTCTATATCAGATGGTTTTCGCGGTGCGGGATTTGATGCAGGATGCGTATCCGGAATTGAATGAAAGCGCGGATCGAGTTGCGAAGGCAGTGCAGGTCGAGGAGGCTCGCTTCGCTCACACACTCGACCTCGGGTTGGAAAAGCTGGAGGATCTGCTGAAAAAATCCGAGGGCCTGGTCGATGGCGAAGAGGCATTCAGACTTTACGACACCTTCGGCATGCCGCTTGATTTTCTTCAGGACGCGGCGCGGGATCAGGGCCTGACATTTGACCAGGAAGGCTTCGATCGCGCGATGGAGGAACAGAGGTCTCGCGCTCGCGCTTCCTGGAAAGGCGCGGCGAAGCAGACGGCGAATCCGGTTTACCAGCAGCTTCCGAAATCTGTGTTCGAGGGATATTGGCAGACTCGCTCGGATGGATGCGAGGTGCTGGCCATCATCAAGAATGGGCAGGGTGTGAAGGAACTCGAGGCTGGCGAAATGGGCGAGGTCATTCTGGATCACACGCCGTTTTATGCGGACTCCGGCGGGCAGGTTGGCGACAAGGGATGGTTTTATTCCGACGATCACAATACCGTGGTCGCCGAGGTGACGGGCTGTTATGCGCCGATTCAGGGCGTGCGGTCACATCAGGTTGTGGTGAAGTCTCCGATTCGCGTTGGGGATCGGGTGGACGCGGTTGTTAACGCCGACATTCGCGAATCTACTATGCGGAATCACACGGCTACGCATCTGCTTCATGCAGGGCTGCGGGAGGTTTTGGGGAAGCATGTGAAGCAGGCGGGGTCACTGGTTGCGCCGGATCATTTGCGGTTTGATTTTTCGCACTTCTCCGCAGTGGAAGATGAAGAACTGCAGGATATTGAGGACATCATTAATAAAGAAGTTTTGCGGAACATCAGGGTTGAGACTTTGACGGATGTGCCGATTGATGAGGCGATCAGTAAATATCATGCGATGGCGCTGTTCGGCGAAAAGTATGGCGAGAAGGTGCGCGTGGTGCGCATTGGGGATTTTTCTACCGAACTTTGCGGCGGGACGCACACCGGCGCTACCGGCGAGATTGGGTTGATCAAGATTTTGAAGGAAGGAAGTGTTTCGTCTGGGGTAAGACGAGTCGAGGCAGTAACTGGGACTGGATCGCTGGCGCATTTTCGGCGGGATCATGAGTTGGAAAAAGTTGTGTCGGCTGTCGTGTCTCCCACCCTTGCCCAACAGAAGGGCAAGGATGGGGCACCCATTGACGATAAGATTTCGGCTTCTCCGGCTGAGGCTTTGAGAGTTGAGCTTGAAAAGAAAGACGCTGAGATCAAGCGGCTGGCGCGGGAACTGGATTCGGCGCGGATGAAGTCGGCTTCGTCTTCCACGGCGAATATTGGCGACAAGGTGAAGGATGTTAAGGGAGTAAAAGTACTGGCGCATCGCGTGGATAATCTGGAGCGGGCGCAGATGCGGACTTTGATCGACCAGTTGCGCGAGAAAATTGGATCGGGCGTGGTGGTGCTGGGGTCGGCTTCGAATGGAAGTGTGGCTTTGATTGTGGGCGTGACGAAAGATCTGACTGGAAAAGTTCAGGCAGGAAAAGTGATTGGCCCGGTGGCGCAGAGAGTTGGCGGCAAGGGCGGCGGACGGCCGGATTTGGCTGAGGCTGGCGGGAAAGATGCGGCGGCGCTGGATTCGGCGCTGGACGGGGTTTATGGCGTGGTCGAGTCTTTATTGTCATAAATAGGTTGTCATGAACAGCGTGAAAGATTCGCACGAGCGGTTGCGATTCATCCGGCACAAGGGCCATCCTATTTACTTCATCGACTTCTCGCATTGCAAAGAGAAAGAGATGCTGATGCTGCTCGACATGGTTCGCGCGGATATTGCGCGGCATGAAAAAGGATCGCTGCTGACGATGGCGGATTTTACGGGAGCGGAGGTCGACAAGCTGGTTGCCACGCGGATCAAGGAAGTGCTGGTGCTGGATCGTCCTTTTGTGAAGCGGTCGGCTTTGGTGGGGACGGAGAGTTTGCCGCACGTTTTCTACGAACACTTCAAGAATTTCTCTCAGCGGGAGTTGCCAACTTTTCAGACGCGGGAAGCCGCGATGGATTGGCTGGTTTCTGATTAGCCATCTCGCTGTCGCGGTTACAGGCTAAATTTCAAATCTCGGAAACGCTTGTGACGGCGCACTGCCGCGGAGCGTTCCTCACCCGCGCCATCACGCGCGTTCGGAATGACAGGATTTAAAATATCCCTCTTGAAATGGCTATCTGAGATAGCTATCATGGACCCATGGAATTCAGCGTGGCGGACGCCAAGAACAAGCTGCCGGAGTTGATCAAGGCCGTCGAGAATGGGGAGCCGGTCACCATTTGCCGGCGCGGTGTGCCTGTGGTGGATATTGTGCGGACCAAGAAGTCGGGACGGAAAAAACCCTTGTTCGGGACGCTGAAGGGTAAGATCAAGATCAACGACCCGGATTGGTGGAAACCGATGACCGACAAGGAAATCGATGAGCTGTTCGGTACGGATTTGTAATGCGCGTGCTGCTGGATACGGCGGTGTTTGTCTTCGCCGTGGGGGCGCCACATCGGCTTAGCAAGCGGGCATATTCCATTCTGAAAAATCCCGAAAACATTCGCGAGTTGAGTTCGGTATCGCTCACGGAGATCGCCATCAAAGCCTCGATTGGCAAACTCAACCTCTCGACTGCGGATGTGCGGCAGGCGCTCGAAGACATGGATATTCGAATCCTGCCGTTCACCGCCGATCACGCATTTCGGGTATTCGAACTGGGTTCGTATCACCGCGATCCTTTTGGCCGCCAGATCATTGCGCAGGCGTTACACGAGCAAATACCAGTTGCAACTTCAGACGAAACTTTCAGACGCTATGAGGGTGTACGCGTTATCTGGTAGGAGGCGACTGAAAGCCTCAAGGCAGATGCCCGTTCTCCCGCAGGATATCAACGCAGGGTTGCGTGCAGGAGCTCGAGCAGTTTGCCGTAGGCGCGCTCGGCCTGGATCTGGTTGTAGACGGGGCTGTCGGATGAGGTCCAGCCGTGTTGTGCGCCGTAGGTCTCGCTCTCGTATTTTCCTTCCCAGCGTTTGAGAGCTTCTTCGAATTTTGCGATGGCTTCTGCGGGCATGCTGCGGTCGTCGGTGGCGTGGCCGAAGTAGAGTTGGGCTTTGATACGCGGTAATAGAAGATGAGGGCTGGTTGGGGCGTTCGTGTAAAGGCCGCCGCCGTGGAAGGATGCGACTGCAGCGACTTGCTCGGGACGAACTGCAGCGGCGTGCATGGCCATTTTGCCGCTGAAGCAGTGGCCGACTGCAGCGATGGTTTTCGTGTCAGTACCGCCTTTGCGAGTTTGTGGTTGCGAGGTCAGAAAATCGATGTAGGTGGATGCGTCAGCTTCCATTGCGTCCGGCGTGAGCGGGCTGGTGAGTTCGGCGATACGCTTGGGACGGGAATCGGCATCGAGTTCGCGAAAGGGTGGTGTTTGTGGAGCGCGGCCGTTGCGATAGAAGATATTCGGCATGAGAACGACGTAGCCTTGCTTCGATAATCTCGCGGCGGAATCGCGGTTGCTGGGGCGGATACCGGCGATGTCAGTGAAATAAAGAATGCCCGGCCAGGCGCCTTGGCCCTCGGGATAGATGAGAACGCTGTCGCTAGCACCCTCCTGGGTGCGGATTTCGACTTCCTTCTGCGGCATGGGACTTGTTTTATCTCCTGTATGGTCTGGAGTGAATAGGAAATTATTTTGATGTTCGATGGCAGGGTTAGATTCGGGGATTGCTTCGGAATTTATTCTAAGTTGTGCTTTCGGGGGGGATTTCGGAACCAGAGTCAACTCTTCCATTTCAATGTTACAGGACCGGTCAGGGGATGTCTGAATTCTGCGCCGGTGCGTTTCGCTTCGAGGTACGCGGCTTTCAGTTGGAAGTACCATTTCGCGGGACGGTCGGCGTCGTCAATCAACATGAGATGAGGATTGTGCTTCAGGCCCTCGGCCTGGAGTTCCATAGTGCGGCGGTCTTGCTCGACAAATTTTCCAAAGACGAATTTGAGCAGTTCTGCACCGAAGGGAAACCAGCGAAAAAGGTTCCAGGCGGCGACCACGTCGATGCGGCATTGGTTGCGGGTGATAGGCGTTACCGTGGTTAGCGAGGAGAACCAGTACTTGCCGGCGCGGATTACTTCGCGGCGCAGGTTGGGGAGGGTGAAGTCGATGGTGGTGGTGACGGAATCGGCGTCGGCGTAGAGGCGCAGCAGTTTGTAGGGCGCGGAGTTTGAGCTGGGCGTGTGGGCACTCATGCGGAAGCCGTAGGGGATTGGTTCGAAATTCTTTTTCTTTTCGTGGATGCTGTGACGGCTGCGCCACCACCAGGCTTGGTGAACGAATGGCCCATGGGCGGGGTCCATGAGGCCGATGATGCCGTGATCGATGCTGACGGGCATGTCGGCGGTGAGATAGGCGAGCTTGTACTTCTCTTTTCCCGGTGCCCCGAATTTTTCTATGACTGGCGCCGGTTCGGGCGCTTCTTGCGGCTCGGTGAACCCCGCGCCTTGCGGGCTGGGATCGGGAATGTAGGTCCAGATGAATCCGTCTTGCTCCTCGCAGGGATAACTTCCGGCGTAGATGCGATCGATCTTCAGATGCTGATCGGGTGTGAGCGACGGGATGAGCTGGCACTGGCCGTTGTGCACGTCGAATTGCCAGCCGTGATAAGAGCATTCGAGATTCTCGCCATCGAAATGGCCGCAGTTCAGCGGCATGCCGCGATGGGGGCAGGCATCGCGAAGGGCAAAAGGTTGGCCGGCGCGGTCGCGCCCGATGACCAGCGGAATTTCGAGCAACGTGGCTTTGTGGAGTTGATTGCGGTGAACACGATCGGCAGGCAGGGCGCGATACCAGAAACCGGTAAGCATGAGTGCATCGGTGGGCTGGCGCTGAGGTTGGTCGAGTTCGGGCATGAGAGAATTGGTGATTTTCGGCTGCCGATTGAAAAGCCTATGCTAGCATTCGCTGATTTCTGGCGCAGTGAATTCGTGGAGGGGATTCATGGAATTCATCGGGCACTTTCGGCGGCTCACGCCGGTGCAGCGGAATACGTTTATTGCCTGTTTTCTGGGATGGTCGCTGGATGCGTTCGATTTTTTCATTTTGACTTTTTGCGTGAGCGCGATTGCCACGCAGTTTGAAGCGAAGATTTCGGCGGTGACGGAGGCGATTTTTTTGACGCTGGCGATGCGGCCGGTGGGCGCGTTTTTGTTCGGGGTGATGGCGGATAAGTATGGGCGGAGGGTGACGCTGATGGTCGACATCATCGCGTACTCGGTCTTTGAGCTGGGCTCGGCATTTGCGCCGTCGCTGAAATTGCTGCTGATCATGCGGGCTTTGTTTGGAGTTGCGATGGGCGGGGAGTGGGGCGTAGGAGCGGCGCTGGCGTTTGAGACGCTGCCTGCAGAGGGCCGCGGATTTTTCTCCGGATTGCTGCAGGAGGGCTACTCGGTGGGTTTCTTGATTGCGGCCCTGGTTTATCGATATTTGTTTCCGGTCGTGGGTTGGCGGGGAATGTTTGTTGTAGGAGCGCTGCCGGCTTTTCTGGTGATTTATATTCGGACGAAAGTGGATGAGTCGCCGGCGTGGCTGCATGGACAAGTGGCGAAAAATGCGGAAGCCCATCTACGCAAGGACATCATGACTTACGTTGGCACATTTGTTTTTCTGGTGGTGCTCATGTTTGCGTTTAATTCATTCAGTCATGGAACGCAGGATCTTTATCCGACTTTTCTGCAGAAAGATCATCACTTCACGCCGGAGACGGTAGGGTTGATCGCGATCATTGCGAATATCGGAGCGCTGGCGGGAGGAATTTTCTTTGGCACCTGGTCGGAGAAGATTGGACGGCGGAAGGCGATTGTGATTGCGGCGTTGCTGACCATTCCAGTGACCCGGTTGTGGGCTTACTCGCACACGGTGCCGATGCTGGCGCTGGGCGGCTTTGCGATGCAGTTCATGGTGCAGGGTGCATGGGGAGTGATTCCGGCGCATTTGAATGAACTTTCGCCGGCGTCGGTGCGCGGAACTTTTCCCGGATTCGCCTATCAGATAGGAAATTTGCTTGCATCACGAAATATTGTGATCCAGGCCAAACTGAGCGAACAGCGCTATGGTGGACTGTTTGCGCCAGTTATGGCGTGGACCGTATTGATTATGGCGGCTTTAGTGGCATTGGTTACAGGGTTTGGGCGTGAGAAACGTGGCGTGGATATGTCGATTACGCGTTAGTCAGGCGGATGTGCAAGATTTGGCATACTTGTTGCCTATACCTGACGCTATTGAAAGGGGCGGTACCGGCACAGAAGTAGCATTGTCTCCGGCGGTGTCCTGTGTTACGTTAGGTAAAATTTCACGCCTTCGTAAATACATTTTCAGGGCCCGTTAATAATTTGGCATTTGCGCGAGTGCGTGTGCTGGAGCGCCACGATGAAGGAAACCATGGATCCGACGTTGCCCAATCCCCCGTCTGATGAGCAGGAGAATTTTGCGAATCGCAAGCTGATTCGTCCTGCGCTGCCGCGGCTAGATAACCACGGCAATCATATTCCAACCACAATTCAAATCACAATTCCGGGCATATGCAAGGGGGTGATCGCCGGGAGCGGCATGAACGCCATGATCGCGGCGGTGAGCGCGGGTTTGACCGTGGAGAGCGTCCCATGGGCGGCGGCGGACGAAAAGCAGCCCCGCCGGAGCAGACGAACGCGGAAAATTTCTACTACCAGAAGCAAATGCAGTCGCGGACGCCGATGGTGATTGTGCTGCAGGATGGCGAGGAAGTTCACGGAATCATCGAGTGGTACGACAAGACCTGCATCAAGATTGTGCGCGAGGATGGCGGCCCGAATCTGATGATCTACAAGCCAGCGATCAAATATATGTTTAAGGAAGAGGAGAGCCGGCGGTAGGGATTTGAGTAATTAGTGATTTGGGTAACTCGTTGGGTGGTTTTCTTTTGCGCGATTTCTTCTTTGGCAACTGCTTCTCCCTCCTTTCGGCGACTCTTTGAAGTTTCTTGCTGCCGGTAGTGATTCTCTTACTTTGTTTTTCAACTTTGCCCGGCGGGGACAGCTTTGCGATCGGTTTCGTGCTCGCCTTTGAGCTTGCGGGCCTCGCGATCTAACTCCACCGCGCTTCGAGCAGGCGGCCAGCCCCGGCCGGTTCCATCTCCGAATTTGCTTTCTGCACTCTATTCGAGCGTCACTAATTATTCTGAACGAGAGCAAGAACCAATCGAACCCATTACTCCTTCATCAACTGCCGCGCAATCACCAGCCGCTGAATTTCGCTGGTCCCTTCGCCGATCGTGCACAGCTTCACGTCGCGGTAAAACTTTTCCGCCGGATAGTCTTTGATGAACCCATATCCGCCGTGAATCTGCACGCCTTCGTTGGCGCATTTGACCGCCACTTCGCTGGCGTAGAGCTTCGCCATGGATGATTCCAGAGTCGTCTTCATCCCCGCATCTTTCATCGAGGCCGCCCGCATGGTCAGCAGCCGGGCCGCGTCAATTTCCGTCGCCATATCGGCCAGCTTCCACTGGATCGCCTGAAACTCGCCGATCGCCTTGCCGAATTGCTTGCGCTGCTTGGAATATTTCAGCGCCGCTTCGTATGCGCCCTCGCGCCATGCCGAGCGACAGCGCCGCGATCGAGATGCGGCCGCCATCGAGCACGCGCATGGCGTCGATGAAATCCGTCGCCCTCCTTGCCCAGCAAATTCTCCGCCGGAATCACGCAATCTTCGAAGATCAGCTCCGCGGTATCGCTGGCGCGCAGGCCCAGCTTGTTTTCTTTTTTCCCGGGACGAAATCCTTTCGTGCCTTTTTCGACGATGAACGCCGAAAGCCCGTGCGTGTGCGCCGCGCGATCGGTCACCGCGATCACGACCAGCCACATCGGCATAATGGCCGTTGGTGCAAAAAGTCTTGGTGCCGTTCAGCACCCAGCTATTTCCGCGCCGAATCGCGGTCATGCGCGCGCTGCCCGCGTCCGATCCTGCCGACGGCTCGGTCAATCCCCAGGCGCCGATAAACTCGCCCGTCGCCAGTTTGCTGACGTACTTCTTTTTCTGCGCCTCGTTGCCGGCAAGAAAAATATGATTGGAGCAGAGCGACGTGTGCGCGGCCACGATGATGCCGACCGAGCCGTCCACGCGCGAAAGCTCCTCGATCGCCGTGACGTATTCGACGTAGCCCATGCCCGCGCCGCCGTACTCGGCGCGGAAAAATCGATTCCCATCAACCCCAGTTTGCCGAGTTCCTTGATCGTCGCCAGTGGGAACTCACCCGCCTCGTCCCACTTCATGACGTTCGGCGCGATCTCGCGTTCGGCAAATTCGCGCACGCTCTTCTTCAATTGCTGTTGCTCGTCGTTCAACTGGAAGTCCAAAGTGCCTCCTTGCGGCAAGTTTTGATTAGATCACGGCGAAGCAGGAGGTAAAAGTTACCGCAGAGCTCGACCCGCAAGCAAGCGAAACCACCCATAAACACTGGCGGTTTCACTCATCTGACGCGACGGCCCTACCGACCGTATGGTTTGCCGAAAAAGACAATTTCGTTCAACCGAAGGGATGAACCGGCTTCAGGAAGCAGCGGCAGCGCGTGCGATGAACTTTTCAAACACTTCGTTCGAAAGCAGCCTGCCACGCGAAGTTAAATTCATAACGTCTCCGCACAATTGCACTAAACCGGCTTCCACCAACTCGGCGATATCAGGCCGGAGCGCCGCAATCGCCTCCGCACCAAATCGAAAAGAAGCTCGCGCAAATCCACGCCCCGGTTCAACCGCAGGCCCAGAAAGAAGTTCTCTTCCAATGCTGCTTCCCGGGAAATCGCATTGCATTGCAAAGGCGAACTACTCACGTATCTTTCCAGCGAATCGCTGCCGGCAAATCGCACAGCGTCGAACTCCACGGCATCGGAAACGAGCATCGAATGCGCATCTACGCCAAATCCGAAGTAAGGTTGGCGCGTCCAATATTTCAAATTGTGCCGCGACTCGAATCCCGCACGGGCAAAGTTCGAAATCTCATACTGCGCAATCCCCGCCGCAGAAAGCCGCTCGCAGGCCACAACATAAAAATCTGCCGTAGCGTCCTCATCCGGCACAAAGTGCGCGTGATAACGCGTTCCCCCGGCCATCACTTCCCTTCCCAGTCGCGAATCTTCATCCACCTCCAGCATGTAAACGCTCACATGCGGTGCGCCGACGGCGATGGCTTCAGATAACGAAAATTCCCAACTCTCCTCCGTCTGGTGGGGAAGGCCGGCAATCAGATCAATGTTGATATTCGTTATTCCCGCCTGCCGCAGCCGTGCCAGATCCCTCAAGCACGGTTTTTCGCTGGTGCAATCGCCCGACCGCAGCGGCTTCCCGGTCCAAAAAAGACTGCACTCCTAAACTCACGCGGTTCACACCCAGCCGAGCAAGGTTTCCAACATGGAATCGGACAGCGTACCTGGCGCACATTCAACCGTGATCTCAGCGCCCGCGTTTACATCCAATCGATCACCTACGGCAGCGAATATTCGCTCCAGTTGCGCCGGATCCAAAACCGTCGGCGTCCCACCACCCAGATAGACGCTATCCGCCGCTCGTTCGAATCTGCCGCCCATCTCAAGCGCATTTCGTTCCGCATTCCCGATGTCTTCACAAACCCGGTCGACATAGCGCTCGAAGACCGCCCGCGAAAACACGTCGGATGCGAAATTGCAGTAAGCTGCATTTCGTGCGGCAAAACGGCACCGAAATGTATATCCCAAGCGGCATGAGTCATTATCCCACCCGCGCACTCTACCTTTTCCATCTTCCCGGCGGTCGGCCATCTATTTGAGGTACCCTATGGAACGGTGCGCGCTGCGCCGTTTAGTCTAGAATCCGATGGCTCAGGAAGAAGAAGTATTAGGCAAAGCCTATGACAGCCGGCTGATGGAGCGGCTGCTCACCTATCTGCGCCCCTACGGGTGGCAGGTGGCGATTGCGCTGGTCTCCATCCTGCTCAAGTCGTTTGCCGATGTTCTTGGACCCTACCTCACCAAAGTCGCTATCGACCGTTATCTCGCTCCAGTAAAGGCGTACTTCGTCGGGTTTCTGGAATTGGCTCAGCCCGCGACCGCTCACGGGCATCGCTCAGATCGCCGGCGATCTATGTTGGGCTTGCTGGTCTTCAGCTTCCTGCTCGAGTTTCTGCAAACCTACTTCATGCAGTGGACCGGCCAGAAAGTGATGTTCGACCTGCGCAGCCAGATCTTCCGCCATCTGCAGCGTATGCACATTGCCTTCTATGACAAGAATCCGGTTGGCCGCCTCGTCACCCGCGTCACCACCGACGTCGACGCGCTGAACGAAATGTTTACCTCCGGCGTGGTTTCGATCTTCGAAGACATTTTCGTTCTTATCGGCATCCTTGGCGTCATGCTGTGCATGAACTGGAAGCTGGCGCTGATCACCTTCGCCGTGCTGCCCTTCATCGTTGTGCGCGACCAAGATCTTCCGCGACAGAGTGCGCGATTCCTACCGGCGAATTCGGATCGCCATCGCCCGCATCAATTCGTATCTGCAAGAGCACGTCAGCGGCATGGTCGTGCTGCAGCTCTTCAACCGCGAGAACGCAAGGCCTACAAGCGCTTTTCCGAAATCAACCGCAGCCATATGGACGCGTACAAAGACGCGATCATGGCCCACGCCGTCTATTATCCCGTGGTCGAAATTCTTCTCCGCGATCGCGATCGCCTGCGTGATCTGGTTTGGCGGGCAGCGATGTGATGCGCAGGCATCATGTACCAGCGTCGCGGTCGAGTTCAACTCGCGAAACACTCTGGTCGCTTTCACTGCTCGTCGCCGACCGTCGCCTCGCTCGGCGTGCTGGTCGCGTTCATTCAATACGCATTGCGCTTCTTCCGCCCGATCCAGGACTTCAGCGAAAAGTACAACATCCTGCAATCGCGCCATGGCCGCCAGCGAACGCATCTTCAAGCTGCTGGATACACCTGTGAGGTCACCTCGCCCGCAGTCACCAAGAAGCCGCGAGGCCCGGGCCGCATCGAGTTCGACCATGTCTGGTTCGCCTATCGCGATTTGGAAACCGAGGCACGGATCGACACGGAGACTCGCACGGTCACTCGAGCTGTCCCGCCGAAGCGAAGCGGGGCGGAATCTGCGCATTGGCGAACCCAGACCACCGAATTCCCGACTGGGTTCTCCGCGATGTCACCTTCACCATCGAACCCGGGGAGACCGTCGCCATCGTCGGCCACACCGGCGCGGGCAAGACCACGATCATCTCCCTGCTCCTGCGCTTCTATGATGTGCAAAAAGGCGCAGTGCGGATCGACGGCGTCGATGTCAAAGACATGGACCTCGCCGATCTCCGCAGCCGCTTCGGCGTGGTTCTGCAAGATCCATTTCTGTTCACCGGCACGATCGGCGGCAACATCCGCCTGGGAACGGAGCGCATTCAAGACGCTCGACGTCGAAAAAGCCGCCGAAGACGTGAACCTCGCCGACTTCATCCGCACGTCTGCCCAACGGCTTTAAAGAAGAAGTCCGCGAGCGCGGATCGACGCTCTCCACCGGCCAGAAGCAACTCATCTCCTTTGCCCGCGCTCTGGCGCACGAGCCGAAAATTCTGATCCTCGACGAAGCCACTTCGAGCGTCGATACCGAAACCGAATTTCGCGTGCGCGACGCGCTCAGCCGCATGGTCGAAGGCCGCACCTCGCTCATCATCGCGCACCGCCTTTCCACCGTGCAGCGCGCCGACAAAATCATCGTCATGCACAAGGGCCAGGTGCGCGAAATGGGGACGCATCAGGAATTGCTGGCGAAGCGCGGAATTTACTTCAAGCTGTATCAGCTGCAATACAAAGATCAGGAGATTGGTACAGAGCGTGCGACGGCGAACGCCGACGAATCCACCGTAAGCGCGGACGACTAGGAGTTCCTCCCGCGGAGAATGGCCGTACAATGCTTCCTTGCGAATCCTGATCTCAGCCGGCGAGGCCTCCGGAGAAATGTACGGCGCGCAGTTGATCGAAGCGCTGCGTCGGCAGGAGCCGTCGCTCGGATTCTTCGGCGTCGGCGGCGACCGCATGCGCGCGGCTGGCTGCGACACTATTATCGACGCGAAAGATCTCTCCGTCGTCGGCATCACGGAAATCCTCGGTCACCTGCCGACGATTTATGGTCTCTACAGAAAACTGATCGCCGGGGCCGACAAGCGTAAGCCGGATCTCGCCATCGTGATCGACTCGCCCGCCTTCAACTGGCGCGTAGCCCGTGCGATGAAAAAGCGGGGAGTTCCGACCGTCTATTACGTTGCACCCCAGTTCTGGGCGTGGCGGCAGGGCCGGGTTCGCCTGCTGCGCGAATACATCGATAAAGCTCTTGTGATTTTTCCATTCGAAGAGAAGTTCTATCGCGATCATGGCATCGACGCGGCCTTCGTCGGACATCCCCTGGCGGACTTGCCAAATCCAACCATCGACCGTCAGGCTTACGCCGCGCAATTCCATCTCCATCCAGCCAAACACTGGATCGCATTGATGCCCGGCAGCCGGGTAAAAGAAGTTGGCATGAACCTGCCAACCATCCTTGAAGCGGCAGCGATGCTCGGTTCAGATTTCGAATTCCTGCTCCCGGTCGCACCCACGCTCGATCCGGCATTCCTCAAAAGGTCGATCACTGGGCGCAACATCAAGCTCGTCCCCGAATCCCTCCCTGCTCTCTTCCACTCCCGCGCCGGAATCGTTGCCAGCGGCACGGCCACGGTTGAGGCTGCCATGATGCGCACTCCATTCGTGATGGTCTACTGCGTCTCCGCCATCACTTATTTCCTCGGCAAACCGCGAGTGAAAGTCCCCTACTTCGCCATGGTCAACCTGATCGCCGGAGAGCAAGTCGTCCCTGAACTGGTGCAGCACGATTTCACCGCTGCCAATGTGGTCGCCCATTTGCGGGAGATCATCCCGGACGGCCCCGCGCGCAATCGCATGCTCGCCGGTTTAGATCGAGTAAGAGCAAGGCTCCAGGGCGCCGAGGACCGCTCGCAGCCCACGGCGCTCCATCCCGCCGACCGCGCCGCGGAAATCGTCCTCGATCTCGCGTCACGCTCAAAGCTAAAAGCGGATCGTTGAAAGCGGAGGGCCATCTGCTTGTGCTCCCAGCATCTTTTAGGGGAAAATCTTCATCATAGAAATGGTAAGGCCCGTTTCTGGAGATTCTCCTTAATGCAAATACAGCTTCGGCGCGCCCACAGCGTCTTGGCGGGATTTTCTCTCCTGCTGCTGTCGGTCTTTATCTCTCCCCCCTCTTTCGCCGCCGAAAAAACCCGAATCCGGGTTGATGATTATAAGATCGAAGCCGAACTTACGCCCCATCTGCACCAGATTTCTGCGCGCGCCAAGGTCAAATTCACGGCGCTGGAAGACATCAATGCCGCCATCTTCGAACTGCACAATGGCCTTCGGGTCACCAAGGTGTCTCGACGCGATAACCATCCGCTGTCCGCCGAACGCGTCACGCAGGATTACACCGTTCGCGTTTACCTGCCCGAGGATTTGCCGAAGGATGCGTCATCCACCTTACCTTCGAATACGAAGGCGAACTCGAATACGCCGACAATAGCCCTGTCCCCGGCCTGAAACTCGCCTCCATCAAGGACGACACCAGTTACCTGTTTATGCCGGGCGATGGTTTCCGGTGAATGGCTATGGCATAACCTTTTTACTGCGACCATTAACGTTACCCTTCCCGCGCACATGCTAGTGATCGGCAGCGGCAAGCAGAGCGGCGGCGGATCTTCCGCCCGAAGAAGCCCAACAGCAACGGTTTCCGACAAAAACTTTTACATTTGTCTATGATAAACCCAGCTTTCCGGGCACGATTATCGCCGGCATTTTCCAGGAATTAAAAGCGATGAGGCGGGGATCGACCTCCATGTCTTCTTCAAACCCGATCACCAAAAACTGGCACCCGTATACCGACACCGCGGTGAAAGAATTTACCTACTTCGTCACCCTTTACGGACCCGCCTTATCGCACCGATTGAATGTTGTCGAACTTCCCGCTGACACGGTTCCCTATGCCTGGGCGCCTGAAATCGCTGCCATCGCCGGCCCCTCCATCACGGAAAAAACCAACTATCGCCTGCTAGCGAATGCTATTGCGCATCAATGGTGGGGAGTCTCGGTTAGTCCCGCTGCGAGGACGATTGGTGGCTTACTGACGGCTTCTCCCGCTACTCCGAGGCCATGTACGTGGAAAGCGCCGCGGGCAAGGCGGGCATGAAGAAGTGGTCAAAGATATGTCGGTGGGTGCGCTGGCCTACGACAACGTTCCGCTTTCCAGCGCCGGCAATCTGGACCTTTTCTCGACAGAGTTTCAATCGCTGGTCACAGACAAAGGCGCGATGATTCTGCACATGCTTCGATGGGTGCTAGGCGAAGACAAATATCTGAAAACCATGCGCGACTTCGCGGAAACTACTCCGGCAAATCCGCCACCATCGACGACTTCCGCACCATCGCCGAAAAAGTATTACGGCGATCAGTTGACCTGGTTCTTCTCGCAGTGGCTCGATTCCACGGGCGCCCCGGAATTCAAGTTGAAGTACACTGTCTATCGACTGGGCGGAGTTCACGTCACTGAGCAAGGCCCGAAAGAGAAGAAAACCCCCGGCTTCCGCATCACTGGCCAGATTTCCCAGGATCTCGATCTGTTCCGCATGCCGGTCGACCTGCGCATCGATACCGACGGCGAGACCGAAAATAAGAAATTGAAGTGGTCGGCACAAACTCGCCGTTTACGGTGGAGACTTTCGGCCGTCCCCGGCGCATCTCCATCGATCCCGACCACCGTGTCCTGACCAACTCCTCGATATAAAGTTGCGCGCTTCCATCCTTCGGGGGCAGGCGCTGCAGCAGCAGGGCGATCTCGCCGGTGCGCTTTCGGAATTCAACAAGGCGCTCGATCAGAACAAGAACAGCTCGCTGGCTCACTACCGCGTTGCGGAAATTTTCTTCCTGCAACGCAACTATCAATCCTCAGCAAACTCCTATCGATCTTCGATCAACGGCGATGGCGATCCGCGCTGGACCGAAGTCTGGAGCCACATCCAGCTCGGCAAAATCTTCGACATCACCGGCCAGCGCGAGCGCGCGATTAACGAATACCGGCAGGCGATCCAGACTAACGACGATACCTTCGGCGCGCTCGAAGAAGCGCGGAAATACATGGCCAAGGCTTTTGAGCGGCCGAAAAACAAAGAATAAAGACCAATAACGCTAGCCAGCCTGAATCTCAAAGCGCTTTTATGCCGCGAACCCGTGTGTCCTCTGTGTTTACTGTTTTTTTATCCTGGATGGGAGGACACAAGGCGCGGAAGTTCTACTGCACGCGAGTCCCTGGCCCTAAAGCCTTGAATTTCTTTGTGAGCGATAGCAACTTGGAAGCTCGTCCAGCTTTGGAGGGCGAGCCGAAAGGAATCGCCTCGCCCGCTCGCATTTCAGCTGAATCCTCGCCGAATTCGACCGGCTGAATCGACGTCAATCGCTGAATCCGTGGCGGCAGTGAGTCGACTGTCCAACTGCGATGCGAGGGCCCCGCCTCGATCTCCACTCGATTCCATTCATCGGAGGTGAAACCGGCATGCTGGCTGGGGACGAGAGCACACTCGCGCGAGAAACGCCGAATTCGGTCCAAAGCTTTGTCCACGACGCGAACAAATTCTCTGCCTTCCTCACTCTTTCTCCCGTCGCGCAACCTCGCCCGCGCCTCTCGCGCCGGAAACCACGTGCGGTTTCGGCCAGCTTCTTTCGGGGCGCTCAGCCGCAGGACTTCACAGAGATGGGCGCTAACCACCGCAGGATGGCTGGAATTCCGCCCGCGGCATAGGTACCGCGCGAAGGCGGCCTCTTCGATCCTGCCGTGAACTCCGGCTTCTTCAAAAGCTTCGATTGCCGCCGCTTGGGCGTGGGTGAGTCCCGCTTCCGCGCCGCCTTTCGGAAAAGTCCACCGTCCACTGCCGCGAGTCTGGACCAGCAGGAACTCGAGTTCTCCGCCGCGAACCCGGTAGCAGACCGCAGCCACCTGCTCGACCTCGCGCATCTTTCGCAACCTCGACAACTGAACCGCTGAAGAAGGCATGCGCACCTTTCTCTCACCTCGAAAATTCCACAAACTGCTTCAGCGTTGCATCCCTGGCGAATTCTGCCTAGAGCACAGATTGGTTCGCGACGCCTGGAATCCTGTTTCATACTTGCGCGTCGAGACCTCGGCAAGACAAGATTCAACCATTCCCGCAGAGACGGAGCTACGCTTTGGAGAACATGTTTTGCCTGCGCTGTAATCGCCAGATCGAGCCTGGAGGCAAGTCGATCGCACTGTATATGTTCGCGCAGACTGTCGGAGTCCGGCCGCGGCAGAAATCTGCCGCCCATCGGGTTTCATTCTGCCCGCAGTGCTCTGTATCGCTGGCGATGGGCCCGCCGCCGGAGGGCGCATTGAACGTGGCAGCCTGGGAGATGATCCGCCACTTGGTCGGTTCCGATCCGGCTCTTACCGAGGCGGCGTGGGAAACCCTAAGCGGAGTTCAAGGCCTGCTTCCGGCGACCGGCACCGAAGGACGTCCTCAACCATCCCAAGGGGCGGGCTATTTCGAGTTCTGACCTCTGGTGGAGTGCTCCCTTTGCCCCGGCTCCAGCAGCCATCGCGTCGCTTCTACAACCGAGTGAAAGATCGAAAAGTTCGGTTGCATTCGCAGAATCTTGTGCATTCGCGCCGCGTGGTTCTGAACCGCGTCTCGTATCACAAAGGCCCGCTTGGCCCCGGTTGCAAAGGGGTCCACCCTATCAGCCAGACGGATAAATTCGTCTGCGGAAAGATCCAATTCTTCCACATCGCTCATATCCACCATCTCGGAAAAGTCCGGGTTGAATAGCGGATCGGCACGCAACGAGGCGGCGTACTTCTCAATTTCCCGAACCGTGACTCTCTTCCGAAACTTCACCGACACCACCCGTCTTCCTACGTCAATCTCATAGTCCAGAAGAGCGCCGATCCGCGGAAGCCGCGGGGTTGGTTCCTCAACTTCTGGGCTGGGGCTATTCTTTGAAATGCCGGCGTCTGGAGCATCGCGGTGACCGATCATGGCTATCGATTCTCATCGGCAACATCCTGAATCGGCTTCAATGACGACAGAAACTTCCCGAGGTAACAAAGCCACCGGATCGAAGCTAAGAACACGTTCCTTAGCTAACCATTTCCCCAATTTAGCGGTCTAATAATCCAGGGCAGCCGTGGAACTTCGCATCTCCCGGCTGCGTATTACTGATCAGATGGTTAGGCGGGATTGAGACCCCTCGCCTGAACGTTACCCGGGCCCCCACGCTCCACCCCGGAAGCGTGGGGGACAACATTATGCGAGCGCTAATCGATATCGTCCGGCAGTCGCTGGCCACGCTGTGGGCGCACAAGCTGCGTTCGTTTCTCACCATGTTTGGCATTGCATGGGGCGTCGGCTCGCTGCTTCTGCTGGTTGGTCTCGGCGAAGGCTTCCGCAGCGGCCAACAGAAAAATATGGCCGAACTTGGCCAGGACATTATGTTCATCTTCCCCGGCCGCATTCCCGCGGTCGAAGGCAGCTATCAATCCGGCCAAACCTATTATTTTAATGACGGTGACTACTTCGCGATTCGCGATCAGGCGCATCTTCTGCGCGCCGTGTCTCCCGTGCTGGAAAGAGACGATATTCGCGCGGTCAGCGATTACGGTTCGACCAACGGACAGGTCTTCGGCGTAACTCCCGATTACAGCCAGATTCGCAACACTCCCATCGACCCGGGGCGCTGGTTCAACCAGGAGGACAACGCGCAGCATCGCCGCGTGGCTATCGTCGGATGGGAGCTGCTAAAGAACATGTTTCCGGGCGAACCCGCCGTCGGCAGCACCATTCTGCTCAACGACATGGATTTCAAAGTAATCGGCGTAATCCCCAAGATTGGCAAAGACGGCGAGAACGGCACCAACCATCGCATCTTTGTTCCCTTCGCGACCATGCGCGAGCTTTTCCCGATCACCAAGCAGAACTCGGAAAATGCAATCTCCTTTATCAATTACCGTCCCTGGAACAAAGAACAGCACGTCGAGGCCAAGAATGAGGTTCACGCCATCATCGCCAAGCGGCACGGCTTCGACCCCAGTCTCGATGATGCCTTCAATGACTGGGACACGATCGATGGCGCGATCAAGGTAGGAAAAATCTTCGACGCCATGGATTGGTTCCTCGGAGTGGTCGGCCTGGTGACGCTCGGATTAGGCGCCATCGGTATCATCAACATCATGCTGGTTTCGGTCACCGAGCGCACGCGCGAAATCGGCCTGCGCAAAGCGCTGGGCGCGACCCATCGCAACATTCTCACCCAATTTTTTGTCGAGGGCGCATTCCTTACCGCCTTTAGCGGCGGAGTCGGCCTGGCGATTTCTATCGCTTTTGTGACTGCGCTGGCGCAACTGCCATCCCCGGAAGGATTCGACACACCGCGCATTGTGCCGGCATCGGCGGTTGTCGCGATCCTGTCGTTATCCATCGCCGGCATTGTCGCCGGCATCTTTCCCGCGCGCAAGGCGGCTTTATTGCCTCCGGTCGAAGCCCTGAGGCAGGAATAGTTATGTTCAGCGATCTCGGCCAACAAGCTTTCAGCGCGCTCAGGCACAACCGTCGCCGTTCCCTGCTTACTATGCTCGGTATGGCCTGGGGCATCGCGACCGTCGTACTGCTGCTCGCCTACGGCTCCGGCTTCCAGAGTGCGCTGATGGTCGCCTTCCGCACTTTCGGCGGCAATCTGATCGGCATCTTTCCCGGCCGCACCTCCATCCAGGCCGGCGGCACGAAGGCTGGGGCGCAGATTCGTCTCACTCGCGACGATCTCGATTACCTGCGGGCCGAAGTTCCAATGCTCACCCGCATCTCGCCCGAAGTCGACAAGCAGAGCCAGGTTTCCTACGGCACGCGCAGCTTCAGCTACAACGTCCATGGCATTTATTCCAGCTACGAGAAAATTCGCGCTCTCGACCTGGGCGAGGGTGCATTCTTCGGCGAGCGCGACGACTTCACTCACAGCCGCGTCGCCGTTATCGGCTCAACCGTGAAAAAGAAACTCTTCTCGGGCCAAGAGGCGATTGGCCAGGAGATTCGCATCGACGGCATTTCCTACAAGGTGATCGGCATTCTGCGGCACACCATCTCCAACGGCGATGAGGACATAAACGCCATCGTTTACCTACCCTACAGCGCCATGCGCGACCTGAAAAACACTTACTACCTCGATGGCATCTTCATGGACTACGAGGGCGATCACAACAAAATCGCACAGGCCGTGCGTAATTCCATGGCCTTCCATCACGGGTTCGATCCAAAAGACGAACGGGCCATCTTCGTCTTTGACGCGGTAAAAGATCTCGCCGATCTCACAGTCATCACTGTGGGCATCAAGGTTCTGCTGGGTTTCATCGGCCTGCTCACGCTCGGCATCGGCGGCGTCGGCCTCATGAACATCATGCTCGTCTCGGTCACGCAGCGCACCCGTGAGATCGGAGTGGAGAAAGCCTTGGGCGCACGCCGCTGGCACATACTCTTTCAATTTCTCGCAGAGGCCCTGGTCATTACCGCGCTGGGGGGCTTGTTGGGCGTGGTACTGGCCTATTTGATTTCATGGTCGGTCGGCTCCATGCCGCTGTGGAGCATGTTCATCGACGACGCCAGCGAGGGTGATATCCATCTCTACATCAACACGGCCACGCTCATCTGGTCGACCGCCATTCTCAGCTTCGTCGGTATCATCAGCGGCATGCTGCCTGCCATCAAGGCCGCGAGGCTCGATCCGATCGAGGCTCTGCGCTACGAGTAGAGCTGCGCGGGCGGCGTGCGCCGGACTCCGCCGCTTGATCCGAAGTTTCTCCAGAGCTTCCGGCGGCCGCGCTGGCCGTTGAGCCTCCGCCAATCGGAATCCAATTGCTCGTGGCCTCCGTGCACGAGTCGTCCGCGCAGTACTCGAAGCTCGTCACTGGATGCAGCTCCCAGATCGAATAGCGCCAGCACCGCGCGGTCTTGTTCGCCAGAGCGCAGTTGTCAGCTGGTTTGTTGTGTTCGCTATCCACCAGCAATTGCCCGATGATGCGTACTTTGTGGCCGAGCGCCGGCTTCAAACTGGCAAGCGTCCAGTCATTGGGATGAGACTGCGCGCGATAGTGTGGTGTCATTTCCACGATTACCGCCTGCTGCTCCAGTTGTTTCGGCGGCTTGGACGGATCGTTCGTGTTCACTTCGCTCGTGAGCGACTGGTCGAAACCGATTCCGATGTGGAAATCAACGTTCCCGTAGTCGGGCGCCGGGCCAGTCAACTCGCAGTTGCTGCTTTCCGCGGCGGTGTGCTCAAAGTAGTAGAGGTATCCGACTATCCCGAACTGCTTGCCCTCACCCATTTCAGCTAGCTGATCCTTGTAGGTGAGGTGATTATTATTTTTCCCGAGATCGGCTGGCGTGTTCGAATTTAGATTATCGAACGCCGTCTGATCGAAGTAATTTACGCCCATGTCCGTGCCTGGCAGCAGATTCTTAAGATAGTTCAGATACGCGTCATATTTACCCGCGGCACTGCAGCCTGTGGGGTAATCCTGGTGGCATGCTTGAGAGTCTGTGATATTTTCCTCGCACTGCACCGCTTGAACATTCACCCCGTTGACGACTGCGCTCGGGCTCTCCGCAGGAGTGGCCGTGTTGTTCGACGGCACGGCGTTCATACCCAGGGCCAAAGCCAATGGCGCAAACGGCGCAACGTGGCGCGCAAAAGTTCGGCCCGTCTTCGATTTGCTAGCGGCCATATTCTGCTCCCTTCAAGACAATGGTTCACGGCACTTTCCGTCTACAGCCAATTGCCCGCTCTTTATGGAGTCTTGGTCGTTGTGCTGGAGGTCGTGGTAGTGGTGCTGGAACTGTCGCTGCCATTTCCCGACCCAGCCTGTATTCCCTTGCTGACTGCATAAGTGGAGGCGCTCACCCCGAGTAACGCCAGAACGTTAGTGGGCACATCCGGAAACTTGCAGTCGCACGCCACAATCAGTACAAAACTCAATCCGATAACAAAGGTAAAGATCAGCAATTGAAACCGCGAAGTGCTGGCTCCTCCCGCGTCGTCCTCGAGTATCTGGCTTATATCAATCAACCCGCTCGCGATCGCCGCCAAAATTACAAATCCGAACAGGAAGATCAGCACCAGCAGCCCATAACTTACAGCCAGTTTCAGCTTCAGCATGGCATCGCCCTGAATCTTCACCGCGATCACGAAGGCGCTGACAACCGTCACCAAAACCATGACGATGAACATCCACAGAAATATCCCTCGCTGTTCTTTGTCCATTGCATTCTCCTATTTGAAGAAATTTCGCACCCGGCCCGAAAGCATTGCTTGTGCCTTTCCGCCTAAATAAAGAGCGTGGCTTCCAGCAAGCGCCGCCACTAATGCGTTGGGCAGCTTGGGAAACTCTCTGGGGTCATGTATGACTTGAAGCAGGTAGTAGCCTGCGACTACGAGTGTGGTTACAAAGGCCTGGGTTCGTCCCGCGCTGGGTTGAGTGGAGAATTCACCCGCGCTCTCGGGGTCCCGCACATCTCCATCCAAAAGGTAACTCAGGCTGATTTCGCCAGTGGCCATCTTCCATGCCACCAGGCAGAAGAATCCGCCAAACAGAACCACAGCTATTGTCGTGGCTACCCTTATGAGGGAGTCCATATTCCCCCCTAAAATTCCCAATTGTTCGAAGAAATAAACCAGAGCCCCGAGTAATTGACGGGATTGTACATAACTTCGCCGTGCTGGCAAGATCTATTTATCGCCTGTTACGAAACCCGAAACCGCTCTGCTTTTTCCGGCTACAATCTCCGCCATGTCAGCCAAACGGGAAGGTTGAAGCTGATTTTGCGCAGTCGTTAGAGTGCTAACCTTGTTTACTGAAATTGTCGCTAAATCTCTCCGGATAATTTCTCCACGCTCGTACGAGCAGTCCTGCCTTTTCCGCTTCGCAGTTATGGCTTCGGGTTACGAATCCGATGCCAGGAAGTCGGCGATGGCTTCCGCGATCGGCTGTCCCGTAGCCTGTTGGTAGTAGCTGAATCCGGGGGAAGGATTCACCTCAAAGCAATACCACTCGCCGGCTGGGGTTACGCGCAAATCTATGCCAGCCACCGGAAGGCTGATGGCAGCGGCAAGCCGACGACAACGATCCGCGACATGTTTGGGCAAATGAGCAGCTTTGATCTCCGCCGAGCGGCCATCGAGGCCGGCGTAACGGTAGTCATCGGCCCGTGACTGAATCATGCTGGGAAATAGTCGTTCCCCAACTACATGCACCCGGTAGTCGGTGCCCGCAATATATTGCTGGAATTGGGTTGGGCACCATCTGACGCTCTTGAGGCGCACGGCGTGCGCGGGTGAAAGCCGGGACACGATACTGCGAACGCTGCTGACGGATTTGTAAATGACCGTCCCCTGCCTTTCCCAAAACTCCTGCGCGGCTTCGGGATCGGTTGTGATCAAAGTCTCGGGAATCGAAAACCCGAGAGAACGAATTTGAAGAGACTGGTACGGCTTGGAATTGTTCGGCGACATGGCCCAGGGACGGTTGACGATTTTCGCAGAAGTCATATCGGCCCAGGAGAGTAAGGCATCTCCCAGATTCAACGCGTGAGTAAGAGCGCGAAGTTCGCTCGCGAGGGGTAACTCTCGAGCATCGTACGGCCGAATGTACGCCGCAGTCACGTCTGCAAGGTCAAGACGCCGGCGCCCATTGCGCAAGCATCCGGAAATGGAATCATCGACGTCCAGTTCGATGCTCCATTCGAGACTGTCATGCTGGTCCAGAAAAAAGGATTTCTTCCGGCGCCGAGTGAGCACATCGCCCACAGAGGAGAGCGGACTATCAGCGGGAAGGCCCCAAAGCAAAATCATGCCGGCTCCATTCGCGACCGGGCGCCAGTAAGGTGTTCGAGCAAGGCGCTGGCGTGATCCGGAAGGGAGAGGTCAGGCCAGAGGTTAGCCGAAAAGAAACGAGCGGCCTTGCCGCTTCCGGCAAAATTTACCGCCAAGAGCTCCACGTTCGCGCAATGCGCGATTCGGAGTGCACTCCTGCGCAGAAATGGATCGTTCGAGCCGAAGCAATTATTTCCAATGACTGTAACTGTGAAGGTGGGTGCCGCTGGTACTGCAGGAACCGGGGTAACATCAAACCCGACGCGACGCCGAACCGGAACTACGGGAACGCCTGCCTTAGCGGCGGCGTGTATCCATTGCTCAGGTCTCCAATTCGGTCCCGAAAGGCAGCCAACAGCAGGCCGATTGACCACTCTGCAAGAAAGAGCGGATAACCATGCCACAAGGAATGCGTTCATTTCCTGCGCGACATATGGCCGGTCTTCCGGAACAATTTCGATTAGTTCGTCAGCGGACACGCTCGCGAGACGGATGAAAACTCCGGACAGCTCACGCGCAGAAATCAACTCGCCGCTCGCGACGGCTGAGGACGCCTCGATCTGGCCCGGCTGATACCGCCAGCCCGGCCGGGAAAGATCACGAGGATGCAAAAGGCGAGCGCCAGATCCCTGCCACAGGGTGGAGAGACGACGGGCGATTTCGTCCCGGGCGCTCGCGATAATGAGTAGAGTCTTATTGGGCACTTTTCTTCTTTGCCGCCTTCTTTCCAACAGCAGGCCGTTCCTTGGGTTGAATGAACGCCTGGCCGCTGGCCAGAATGGCTTCGAGATTGGCAACTCTCTGGGCTAGTTGCGCGATAACTCCGCCACCTTCGACGGGATAACCCGGTGGAACGTTCTCCAGGAACTTCTCGATTTCCTTGAAGTCTTTGAGATCTTTTTCCTTGGCTTCTTTAACCTCTTTGTAGTCCTTATCCTTGATCTCCTTGATGTTCTCTTTTGCGTCTTTCTCTTTGTCCTTTTCCTTGTCCTTGATGTCCTTGCCTTCTTTTTCCTTGTCCTTTTCTTTTTCTTTATCTTTTTCCTTGTCTTTTTCTTTGTAGTTTTCCTTGCCCTCCTTGATTTCCTTGAGGTCTTTTTCTTTGATTTCTTTGAAATCCTTTTCCTTGAACTCCTTTTCTTCCTTGAGGAGCTTTTCAGGGACGAGCTTTTCGTACTCTTTCTGAAGCTTCGGTGCCATTGGAACCTCCTTGAGATTTTCAGTGGGGCTCGGCACAACTCATTTCGGGAGAGACGTCCTGCTGGAAAGGAACGGTGTCTCGAAGGCGAGGTGTTTACGAACCCATCCGTACGAACCCATCGGGTCGCTTAGCTAGTAGTGAGCATCGAGGAGTTTTCGTTTCATAGAGGGGAATTGCGGGCTCGATCAGGGAATATGACGCCGGATGACATTTTCAGGGGGACGGTTTAGAGCCTGATGTCCCCCGGCGGCGGAGCCAACGGTCGGAAGAGGACGCTTTTTGCCTTTCCGCGCGATGAGGTGTCGGTGGCACAGAATAGGGACGGCAATCGTCCATCTTCTAGCTTGGCTACAAAATTCCACACCCACCTCCATTAAACCGTACCGAACTTCTGAAAACGCCTCTATAATCCCAGAAGTACCTTATTTGCCGCACTTAGCATTCCCGAAAACGGAAGCGACATGGCAGCGAAAGTGCTTATAGATGATCGGCGAGGAGTGTCTCCAGCACCGAGCCCTCACGCGAAGGGTTCGGGACGTCCGCCGAAGTCCATGAACCGGGAAAGCCAAGTTCGATTTGTTGCGGTTCTGCTGTTTTTGCTCACCGTTGCGGCGGTGGTATTCGCCGGTTTCAACTTCAATTCGGAAATGAAGTCCGCCGTTCCGGACGACGGCGTTTGGTGGATTGAGAAGGGTGGGCGGCTGACGGCCGACCGGCTCGATCCGAACGGCCCCGGAGCACGCAGCGGCATCAAAGCGGGCGATCAGCTGGTTTCGATCGACGCCCAGGATGTTCACAACATTTCCGATTTGGAACGCCAGATGTACCGCACCGGGGTCTGGTCGAAAGCCACGTATTCCCTGCTCCGTGAGTCGGTTCCAATCGAGTCGAGCGTCATTCTGGTTCCCGCCGAACGTTCGCTAAATAACTGGCTGCGGCTGATTGCACTCATTTATTTGGGTATCGGCCTTTATGTTCTGCTGCGCCGCTGGACGGCGCCTGGGTCGACCCACTTCTACATTTTCTGCCTGGTTTCCTTTATCGCGTATTCGTTTAAATACACCGGCAAACTCAATGATTTTGACTGGACGATTTACTGGGGCAACATCGTTGCGGGAGTGCTGCAGCCGGCACTGTTCTTGCATTTCGTCCTGACGTTCCCGGAAAAGCGGCAGTTCGTGCGCAAGCATCCGTGGCTGCTGAGTCTGGTTTATGTTCCAGGAGCGATCCTGCTGGCGATTCATGTGGGTGCGATGCGCTGGTTCCAGGCCAGTGAGCGGCTTCGCTGGAACCTGGATAGATTGGAGATGTCGTACGGTTCGGCCTTGTTTCTGGCCGCCGCGGGGGTGCTGTGGTACAGCTCCCGCCGCGCCAGCACGACGGTTCTGCGCCAGCAATTGAAGTGGGTCACCCGAGGCACGATTCTCGCGATCGTCCCGTATTCGCTGCTGTATGTGATTCCTTACCTCATGGGATCCCTGCCCGGGCCGGCCATGAAGATTTCTGCCTTGTCCCTGGCGCTTCTGCCGCTCACGTTCGGCTATGCCATTTTCCGTTACCGGCTGATGGATGTGGATCTGATCTTCAAGCGCGGCGTGGTCTATACGCTGGCTGCAGCCATTGTGGTGGGAATGTATTTCGGCCTGGTCGCGGGAGTAGCGGAACTGGTCCACATGCGGCAGCCCAGCAGCGGGCCGGTGGGATTGATTCTTGCCGTGGTGGTCACGGCGCTGCTGTTTGATCCTGTCCGCAAATGGATTCAGGACCGAGTCGACCAGTTTTTCTATCGGACACGTTACGACTATCGCCGGACGCTGCTCGAATTTGGGCGCGAGCTGAACTCGGAGACGAATCTGAACGCCATGCTCGCTTCCCTGATCGACCGGCTGTCGCGAACGTTGGCCGTTGACCGCGTTGCGCTATTTTTGGCCGGCGATGAAGCAGGGCGGTTCGCGCTGGCAAAGTCCGCTGGTTTACTAACCACGGGGGATCTCAATCTGTCTTTTCTTGAAGCGCCTCGGCCCCAGATGGCGGGACATCTTTTCTTCGAGAATACACACCAGGTTCCGCGCGAAACTCCGGAAGCGCAGCGAACGATCGCGCGATTGGATTTGAATTACTACATTCCATGCCATGCGCAGCAGAAAACGGTTGCGGTTCTCGGCCTGGGAAAAACCATGCAAGGCGACTTTCTCTCGAGCGAAGACATAGAGTTGCTAGAAACCCTGGGCGGCTATCTGGGAATTGCCATTCAGAATGGACAGCTCTACGCGTCCTTGCAGAAGAAAGCGGCGGAGTACGAGCGGCTCAAGGATTTCAACGAAAACATCGTTGAATCGATCAACGTGGGCGTGATGGCTCTCGATATGGAAGACCGCATCGAGAGCTGGAATGCGCAGATGGAGGTGATGTACGCACTGCCGCGCTGGCAGGCGCTGACGCAGCCGCTGAAGACAGTTTTCCCGCAGGAATTTGTCGAGGAGTTCAACCGCATCCGGCAGGAACCGGGCATTCGCAATCTGTACAAGTTCCGCCTGAAAACTCCTGCAGGCGAAACCCGCACGGTAAATGTGGCTCTCGCTCCGCTGGTAACGCGGAAATTTGAGGTGATTGGCCGGTTGCTGATCGTGGATGACATCACGGACCGGGTCGAACTCGAGGCTCAGCTCTCGCAGGCGGATAAGCTTTCGTCCATTGGCCTGCTGGCGGCGGGCGTAGCCCACGAGGTCAACACGCCTCTGGCGGTGATTTCTTCTTACACGCAGATGCTTTCGAAGCAGTTGCAGGGCGATCCGCAGAAGTCCGGGCTGCTGGAGAAAATCACGCGACAGACGTTCCGCGCATCTGAGATTGTGAACAATCTTTTGAATTTCTCGCGCACCAGCGGGACGGAAATTACCGACATCGATGTGAACAAAGTGATTGCCGAGACCCTGGCGCTGCTGGAGCATCAGTTCAAGATTGCGAAAGTTGAAGTCGAAAATGCCATGGCACCCAAGCTTCAGACCATTCAAGGCAATGCCGGCAGATTGCAGCAGGTGTTTTTGAATTTGTTCCTGAATGCGAAGGATGCCATGCCCAGAGGCGGCAAGCTGCGCGTGGCCACGGCCAATGGCGAGAGTGTGAGCGTGTCAATTTCCGATACGGGCTCCGGCATCGCCCCCGAGCACATTCAGCGGATTTACGACCCGTTTTTTACGACGAAGACCTCGCCGCGCGAAGGCCAGCCGCGCGGAACCGGGCTTGGACTTTCGGTGACGTACGGCATTATCCAGGAACATTCCGGCAAGATTCGGGTCGAAAGCCATTTGGGTACTGGAACCACTTTCATCTTGGATTTTCCGCTTAGCAGGAAGGCGATTCATGCCTAGCTCAGCAGAGGGCGATGTTAAGCAAGGACCAGAGGTTGGAATATGTCAGAAGCAGTAGTGATTCCACGGTCGGGTTTGAACGGGAGTGCCGGTATGGCCGGCGCGGTTCTCATCATCGACGATGAAGCGGAAATTCGTGAATCTCTGCAGACCCTGCTGGAGTTGGAAGGATTCGCGGTAGAGACTGCACCCAGCGGAGAGACGGGTTTGCAGCGGATTGGCGAACATCCGTTCGATTTGATCCTGCTTGATCTCACCCTGCCCGGCCGAAATGGGATGGAGATTCTTGGCGAGATTCGGGCGCATGAAACGAACCTGCCGGTCATCATGATCACGGCATTCGGCACGGTGGAGAATGCGGTTCGCGCCATGCAGGGCGGGGCGGTAAATTTCGTCCAGAAGCCCTGGGACAACGAAAAACTTCTCGCCGACGTGCGGGCGGCCGTGGGCTGGCGCCGCGCGGCAGAAGAGAACGTTCAACTCAAGCGCGCCCTGAAAGAACGCTACAACTTTGAGAACATCGTCGGTAAGAGCGAGCCGATGCTCAAGATTTTCGACCTGGTGGCGCAGGTCGCGAACAGCCGGTCGACGGTATTGCTGCAGGGCGAAAGCGGGACGGGCAAGGAAATCATTGCCAAGGCGCTGCATTTGAATTCGCCGCGCCGGGAGAAGCCGTTCGTTCCCGTCAACACCGGGTCGATGCCGACCGATTTACTCGAGTCCACGTTGTTCGGGCATGTTAAGGGAGCTTTTACCAGCGCCATAGCTTCGAAAAAGGGCCTCTTCGAGATGGCCGATCATGGGACGTTGTTTCTGGATGAGATCGCGACCATGAGCCTGGAAACGCAAGCCAAGATTTTGCGCGTGCTGCAGGATCGCCGCTTTATGCATCTGGGCGGTGTGCAGGAAATTCAAGTTGATGTCCGCATCATTGCTGCTACGAATATCGATTTGCGGCAGATGGTGCGCGAAGGCCGTTTCCGCGAAGACCTCTTTTACCGGCTGAATGTGATCACCATAGAGTTGCCGCCGTTGCGGCAGCGGCGCGAAGATATTCCGCTGCTGGTTCAGTTCTTCCTGAAAAAATATGCCGAAGAAAACGACCGGCCGGTGCGGCGGATCACGCCGGAAGCTTTGAGGCCGCTCATGTCATACGCGTGGCCGGGTAACGTGCGCGAACTCGAGAATGTGATCGAGCGCGCGGTCGTGCTTTCATCGGGGCCCGAGATTACGATGGATCTGCTGCCCGACAACATTCTGGGCCGGGGTTCGGCGCTTATGCTGGGTGAACCGCCTTCCGATGCATCGCTATTCGAAATCGTGGAAGACGTGGAAAAGAGGATCATCAGCGACATGCTGGAGAAGTGCAATTGGAACCAGACGGAAGCGGCGGAGCGCTTCAAGGTTCCGCTTTCCACGCTCAATCAGAAGATTCGCCGGCTCAATATTGAGATCAAGAAGAAGACCCGCGGATAGATCACCGCTGCTGACCCGAGTTCTTCACTGCCTGCCCGCGCAGGTTCTCTGCTATAGTTCGGAAAAGCGTGCTGTGGGGTAGCCCGCTTGCAGACCAGCATGGAACTGATCTCGCCCACCGAACTCGCCAAAGAAAAAGTCTTCACGGTTCAGAATTACATCGTGTTTTGCCTGCAGGCTCTGGGAAACCTGTTTCGCAAGCCGCTGTATGTCGCCGACATGGTGATGCAGGCCGATACGGTCGGCGTGGGGTCCCTACCGATTGTCGTGCTAACGGGCTTTTTCACCGGAGCCGTTCTCGCGCTGCAAACCTCGAACACACTGGAGCGCTTCGGCTCGATTACTCTCGTCGGCCAACTGGTTTCCACTTCGATGGTGCGTGAATTGGGGCCCGTGCTTACCAGTTTGATGGTTGCGGGGCGAAATTCTTCCGGCATGGCCAGCGAGTTGGGGTCGATGATCGTCACCGAGCAGATTGACGCCATGCGCGCTCTCGGCACCGATCCTATGAAAAAGCTGGTCACTCCGCGCGTGGTTGCAACGGTGTTCATGCTTTTTTTCCTGACGATCATTTCCGATCTCGTGGGACTGGTGGGAGGCCTGGCCATTTCGAAAGTACTGCTTGGCCTGGACGCGCGGCAGTATTGGTCGAACGCGTGGCAGATTCTGGTTTTTCAGGACATTTTCATGGGACTGATCAAGCCTGTGATTTTTGGCTTCATCATCGCCACGGTCGGATGTTTCTATGGAATGAATGCGCGCGGCGGAACGCAGGGCGTAGGCCGAGCCACTACCCAGGCCATGGTGGCGGCATCGGTTCTGATCCTCGCAGTGGATTTGATCGTCACTCGCTTGCTGATGGCCACTCTTTCGTACCGCTGATCGTATGTCTGCGCCCACCCTACCACTCGACTGCGCCGGGGTAATCACACCGAGCGATTCATCTCCGGCTATCGTATTTGAAAATGTGGCGATGTCTTTTGGGACGAATGAAGTGCTGCGAGGAGTCTCTTTTCATTTGCCTCGCGGCGAGACCAAGGCCATATTTGGTGTTGCGGGATCGGGCAAGAGCCTCATCCTCAAATTGTCGCTCGGTTTAATTCGCCCCGACTCGGGCCGCATTATCGTGTTGGGAGAAGACATCACGCACATGCGCGAAGAAGATCTATTCGCGCTGCGCGCAAAGATCGGCATGGTCTTCCAGGAAAGCGCGCTGTTTGACTCCCTCAGTGTGAAGGAAAATGTCGCCTTCCGGCTGATGGAGGAGCATGGCGTTTATGACGATGAGATCGATCGCCAAGTTCGCGAAGTACTGCGTTTCGTTGAACTCGAGCACACCCTCGATCTCGACCCCTCCGAGCTCTCCGGAGGCATGAGACGTCGCGTCGCTATTGCGCGCGCACTGATCACGCATCCTGAACTGCTGCTTTACGATTCGCCCACGGGCGGCCTTGATCCCGTGACTTCGAACACAATTATCGAGCTGATCGTGAAGCAACGCGATGTGAATCACACGAGCGCCCTGCTGGTAACACATCGTTTGCAGGATGCGTTCACCAATGGCAACGCACCAGTTCGATACCAAGCTCAACCGCATGGTCGCCTTGCCGAAAGGACAGCACTGCGATGTGCCGATGAGTTTTCTGATTCTGCGCGACGGAAAAATTATTTTTGATGGCGATATGCAGCAGCTGGCGCACACGCAGGACGAGTACATTGGGAGTACATCTCGTAGTTCCATCACTGGCCCGCCATCATCTTCTCCACATCCTCCGCTTTCGAGGGCAGCGCGCCGCTCAGTTTGATCAGTTTGCCGTCGGCATCCACGTAGTAGTCGTCTTCGATGCGCACGCCGAGCTTTTCTTCGGGAATGTAGATTCCAGGCTCGATCGTGAATACCTGCCCCGGACCGAGCGGAACTTTGTAATCAGTCGGATCGTGCACGTTCAACCCGACCGGATGGCCGAGGCCGTGAATGAAATACTTCCCGAGCGGCTCGCCATGCAGATCTTTGCCGTGGGTGTTGATGTAGTCGTTTGCGACTTTGTTAAAGTGAAGCTCGGGTCGTCGCGCTTCATGCGTCGATTTGCCCGACTGGAAGGCAGCCATCGCGGCCTGCTGCGCGCCGAGAACGATGTCGTAAATCTCACGCTGGCGCGGCGGTGAAATGCCCATTGATGGGAAGAGTGCGCGTGATGTCGGAGGCGTACATCGAATATTCGCCGGCGGCATCGATGACCACGACATCCCCTGACTTCATCACATTAGTATCGTCGGAGTAGTGAAGCACCGTGGAGTTATAGCCGGAGCCGACGATGGGCGCAGTAAGCCGGACGCTCGCAGCCGCGCTTTCCCATTCGTATTGCATCAGAGCGGAGATTTCGCGCTCGATTGACGCCTGGCTTCACGGCTTTGATCGCCGCGAAATGCGCGGCCACCGAGGCGTCCACTGCTTTGCGGATCAGCGCAACTTCTCCCGGCATCCTTGACTGTGCGCAGCGAGGTCGATCATGGGCTTCACGTCCTGAAAGAACGAGAAACGCATTCGAGCGCCTCAGGAAATTCAGCGGCTCGGCGCTGGCCGAAGTTTCTGCCTGCGGAGACAACGTCTGTGTAGATCACCGGATGCCGCGCCGCGAGTCACTTTCGATCACCTCTTCCGGCAGCTTGTCCATCTCCTCCACGCGGTCGAAACCGGTGATCTTCGGAGCGTCGGGATTTTCCGCGCCCAGCTTCGGGCCGGTAAATTTTTCTTGCGCAGGTTGTGGGGAGGAAGAAAAAGAATCTCGGTGTAAGGGCGAGCCGGTGCTTGTCGCTTGGCTTCCACAGCCGGCGCGATCAGTAATGCGACGCCCGGTTCGGTCAGTCCCGAGAGATAGTAAAAATTGTCCTCCTGCCGAAACCGTAATAGATCGTGGTCCCCGCTCTCCATCGGCGCGAACAGAACGACCACGCCTGCCGCTTTCTTGACCAGTGATTCCCGGCGAGCGTGATAGTCGGCGTTGGGTTGGCGATCGAGGGCATTCCGCGGAGTGCAGGCAAGAAATCAAGGCTGACAAGAAAGCAATTAGGCACGGAAGCCTTTCGCATCGGGGCTCCGTCATTCGTTCGAATCGGCCTCTTGTTAAAGCGGCAGCCTGACCATTCATTTCGGCACTCGAGGCCCAGGTTGCCTCTCGTTTCGCCTGCATGAAGGAATCTACGTTGCTCTTATCGATGAGGTCCGAACCAGTATCCACGAAAGCTGGGAATCGGCGCAAAGCTGTCCTTCGACCAGTCTTTGTCGAGCGAAGGCGGCTTGTGATGATAGAGATTGTCGAGCATCTGCATGCCGACGAAGGCCATGGTGTATGGTTTCTGCGCGATCGTGGCGGCGATCACTGCCTTTCTGGATCCAGTCCAGTGTTTCCGGTCGGTGTCCATGGCCATCACCACTTTACCGCTGACGTGATAGCTGTTGAGCACGCCGGCGACTTCCTTGCCGGATTGTGCCTCCAGGCAAACGAAGCCATCCACCTTATCGTTTTCTTTGCCGATGATTTGGGTAGTGGTATCGAAAGCGATGCGCGGGTCGCCTTGAATATCGACCACGCGCGTAATTTTTATTCCCGGGCTGGCTCGAGCGCGTCCCTGTAGCCACGCAAACGATCCTGCATGTTGCGCTGGTCCGGCATGGTGAATACTACAACATTGCCGTTCCTTTGAGTTCCTGCGCCAGGCGAAGACCGCCGGTCATACCCACCTGATGATTGTTTGTGCCGATGAAAAAAAGCCTCTTGCTCGCGGGAGCGTCGGAATCCATTGTGATTACTGGAATTCCGGCCGCGATCGCCTTGTCGATGCTGTCTTTCAACAAAACCGGGTCGGTCACGCCAAGAAGGATTCCGGTGGCTTTTTGCTGCACTGCTTGATCGAGCGCATCGCGTTCAGCTTTCGGATCGTAGGTGTTTGGCCCGGCAAAATCGGTCCGAACCTTGAGCTGGGCTCCCGCCCTTGTGAATCCCGCACCGGCCGCCTGCCAGTAGGGCACCTGCAGATTCGCCGCTACGAAAACAAAATATTCGCCGGAGTCGTGCGGTCCGCAACTAAGCGATGCGAGGGTAATAAAAGCCAGGGCAGCAAGGAAGTAGAGCTTGCGCAAGGAAAGCATCGTATCCTCCTGACTCTTCATTTCCTACACACCCACCGGGAAAGGCTTGGTGTGCGATTCCGCGCCTAAAGAGCCTCCCGAAAAACGCCCCTGCAGCAGCGACATCAATCCTGTGCACCAGTAGCCGACCACAAACAGCAGCAGGAACGGCACGGTGATGTAGTTTTCGTTTTCGATGGCGTAGTACGACCGTCAGCGCGAAATAGGTGCCGATCAGCAAGTTCGAGCCATGGCACCCATCCCAGGCGCTTGCGGTATTTCGTGGCGCCGACTTTATCTTTCTTCGATTCCACGCGGTATTTCGGCGTGCGCGCAAATGCGGTCTGCTTGCCGATCAGCGCTTCCATGACCGCCTTGGTGTTGGTGATGGTCAGGCCGATGCCGAGCGCCATCAGAAATGGCAGATAGAGCAGCGCGCGCAGCCAGCTCTTCGGGAAAAGTTCTTTTTGCGACACCAGGTAGAAGCTGGAAATCGGAAAACGTCGATGCCATGAACAGGGGCAGGTCGATGTACAGCATCTGAAACCATCCCTGGTAGAAGCGGATGATCATGGCGGGAAGCAGAGCACCGAGAGCACGATCATCAGGGGATAGCTGAGATTCGCCGTCAGGTGATACCAGGCTTCGATTTTGGTGTGAAGCGAGCGCGTCGCTGCGCAACACACGCGGCAGAATTTTCTTTCCGGTCTGGATCAGCCCTTTGGCCCAGCGCGCCTGCTGGGTCTTGAACGCAGTCATCTCCACCGGCAACTCGGCCGGACACTCCACATCCTGCAGATAGATAAACTTCCATCCCTTGAGCTGCGCGCGATAAGAGAGATCAGTGTCTTCGGTCAGCGTGTCGTGCTGCCAGCCGCCAGCTTCGTCGATGGCGGCACGCCGCCACATTCCGGCGGTGCCGTTGAAATTGAAGAAAACACCGCTGCGAGCGCGTCCCGGAGTGCTCGAGAACGAAATGGCCGTCGAGCAGAATGGCCTCGACCTGCGTGAGAAAAGAATAGTTGCGGTTGATGTGAGTCCAGCGCGTTTGCACCATGCCGATTTTCGGATCGGTGAAGTGATGGATCGTGCGCAAGCAGGAAATCGGCCGGGGGCGCGAAGTCGGCGTCGAAGATGGCGACGAATTCGCCCTTTGCCGTTTTCAGGCCCTCCGCTAGCGCGCCTGCCTTGAATCCTTCGCGATTCGTGCGGTGATGATAGGTAATCGGGATCCCTAGCGCGGCGTAGCGCTCGACCAGGCCGCGAGCCACTTCGACGGTTTCGTCGGTGGAGTCGTCGAGCAGCTGGATATCGAGCTTCTCTCGCGGATATTTGAGTTTGCAGACGGCATCGAGCAGCCGTTCGACGACATACTGCTCGTTGAAAATTGGCAGCTGAACCGTCACGCGGGGCAATTCTTCAAACTCAGCCGTGGGCCGCGTGTGCGTTTTTCTTTGTGCTTGTAATAAAGGTAAACGAGCATGTAGCGGTGGATTCCGTAGCCCGCCAGCAGAATGAGCACGATGAAATATGGAATCAGCAGCGCGAGGTCGAACGCATTGGTGTGGTAAAGGCCCTGGAAAGTTTTATCCAGAAGATGCTGGCGGAGATATTGCCCGATGCCCTTGGGAGCTGACCAAGCGCTGAAAATCGAGAACAGGATGAGACTGAAAGGTGGCAAGGTCAACCGGAAAGCTAACATTCTAGCGGATTCGGACCGGACAAGCGATTGGCGCTTTACTCACTCGGCCTCGCTCTCAGGAATGACTTTCACCTGCAAACTAACATGTTCGCCTTCGCTCACGTGAAGCGCTTTGCCTTGACCTTCATAATTTCGGAGGAAGTCCGAATTGAGGTAAGCCTCGCCCTCAATGCTTTCCCACGCAAAGAGAGTGTAGTCGCCGGGAGGCAGGCCTCGCAGGCGAAAATGGCCGCTCTGATCGGTGGAGGCTTTGCGGTAATGGTCGGGAAGACCGCGGAAGCGAGGGCCGGGAACAGCCACCACCACGGCGTCAGCAACAGTTTGGCCAACTGGGTCGGCGGCAACTCCTTCAATGCCGGCTCCGTTCATATCGAGAACGACATCCAGCGGGGTGACGCCTGCGCCCGCGGTGAATCCCGCCTCGGAAACCTCGCGGCCCCCTGCCGCTACTGACTTCAAGTAGCAGTCGGCAGTCGCACCGCTTTCTGTGAGTTGGACGAAGTATCTTCCTGGCATCACATCTTTCCATTCGAAACTGCCATCGGCATTCACTTGGGCGGGGTTTGATTCCAATCCAAAAGAAATGGGGGTGTCATCGGAATGCGCATCGTTGGAATCTTCGGCTGGCCGCAATTGGAGAAAAATCTGAGATGCAGAAGTTCGAAGGCCTGTCGCGCCTTCGATTCGAACCCGTCCGCGGATTGCACCTCCAACCTGCGGATTCAACCGCACGCCTTCCACGTTTTCCGCGACCTGCAGCGACTGACGCGCGACCATCGGCGGCGTGGCGTTGTCCACAGTCGCGACTATGGTGTATGCGCCCGGACTAACATCGCGAATCTCGAAACTGCCGTCTTTGCGCATTTCTGCGCCGTTCAGTACAACGTTAAAATCCCTGGACTGCAGCATAATTGAGACGCTCGCTCCAGGCGGAAGATTCGTCATCGAACCTTTGATCGTCAGGCTGGGTGCCTGCGCGAGCGAGAAATTCGCAGGAAAGTCGTCGCCCGGGCGCAGATGAATCGGCGCGGCCTGAGCACGCTCGCGGGTGCCGGGATAATAGGTTGTCTGATAGGCGTAGTTAGCCGGCTTTTCAGGCAACGCCGCGCCCTGCGGCTTGGTTCCGGCAGTTTCAATCAGGCTTTTGAAATCGGGGGGTGGGGTTGCGGAAACAAAGTACTGCCCGGAAGCCAGAGCCGATATTCGATACTCACCGAGATCGTTGGTGCGCTCGGCTCCGATTTGCTCCCAATGAGTATGACCGGCAACAAAAGTCCGGCGAAAAGCTGCGACCTGGGCGTCGGCCATTGGATCGCCATCCTCGTCAGTGACACGACCTTCGATGACGGCGGCGGCCTGTAAATGGATTACGAAGTCTTTGAGTTCTTGCCCGGCGGTGAGCACAATCACGCGTCCCTGGGAATGATGGTGATTGATGATTTCCTGATACCCGGTGCGTTCCACGAATAGCCGATAACTGCCGGGAGCGATGTTTTCAATGCGAAAGCTGCCGTCGCTGGCGGAAAGCGCGGTGTAATTGCCGGCATCGTTCTGGCTTTCCGCGATCAGTTCGATGAGCGCTTTCTTTACCGGTTCACTGCCCGGCTCTTTGACAACGATCCCTTGCAGAGTGGCAAGCTTGGCAACCGCAGTAGAGGGGACGTCCTGCGCCGCCAGCGCACACGAGAGCAGACAGCAGATGATTGTGGAAAATCGTCTCATGGCTTGCGGGCAAGCGGTGGGGAGAAATAAGACCTTGCCTCGAGTATGTGCTCGTGAGGAGCGAACACAGGGCTTATTTTAGAGCAATTTTAGCGGCGAAGGTAGACAATTAACGCCGATTCCCGCGCGTCTTTGAAGAGTCTGGCTACGAGTTTCAGCTATCTTTTCGGTAAAGCAGGTTACGCATGGCTTCCCTGCGAGCGGCGTTGGCCTGCTTGTCCGTCTTCCATCCGTCGGCGGACTGCGATGAGTCGCCGGCATCCTCTTCGCTGCACGATGGGCAGCGGTTGGCGAAGCCGGGCTTGCCGGGTTTCAGTTCGAACTCCTCGCCGCAGACGGCACAGGTTTTGATGGGGTAGGGCACGCTATACAAATGATACAACCTGGCGGGGGATGAGCTGGTGGCTGGCGCGCAGGATTGGTATTACGGTGAGGGCGGAAACGTGTGGAGAAGGTGAATTAACCGGAGATTGCCCAGAATGTAGCCGATGATAACGCGCGGCCATCTCAGGACTCGCCGCGTGTGAATTCATAGTCACGAACGTTATACTCGGCGAATGAAAGTAACACCCATGCCATCCTGTCAAGCACTCTATGACCTTGAGGTTGCGAGTATCGATAAAAGGGATAGACCCTCGACTTAATTCAAGAAATACTGCCGGTACAACGTATCTCTCTGCGCGGGCCGGAACCCCGCATCGCGGATAATCCGCCGCAACTCCTCTTCGGTCGTGCAGTTGGTCACTCCCGCGGCCCTCACAACATTTTCTTCCAGCATCACCGAGCCTACATCATTGCCGCCGAAGCGTAGGCCCATCTGGCAGACTTTTAGGCCTTGTGTTACCCAGCTGGACTGCACGTTGAGAAAATTCGAAAGGATAGAGGCGCGAGATGGCGAGGACTTTGAGGTATTCGACGGCGGTGGCTTCGTCCCAGTGGCGGCCACCGAGGGCGGTGTTGTGCGGCTGGAAGCTCCAGGGGATGAAGGCGGTGAAGCCTCCGGTTTCTTCCTGCAAATTGTAAAGGGCCTGGAAGTGGTTGACGCGATGCTCGTAGTTCTCGCCTACGCCGAACATCATTGTGGCGGTGGTGCGCATGCCGATCTGGTGGGCGGTGCGGTGAACGTTGATCCAATCGGCGGTGAGGCATTTTAGGCGCGCGATTTTGTAGCGGACTTCGTCGTCGAGAATTTCCGCGCCGCCGCCGGGGATGGAGTCGAGTCCGGCGTCGCGCAGGCGGAGGATGGTGTCGCGAATGCTGAGGTTGCTGTATTCGGCGATGGCGATGATTTCCGACGCGGAGTAGCAGTGCAGATGCATCTGCGGAAAGCGCTGCTTGATGCCGCGGAGCATTTTTTCGTGCCAGTCGATTTTGAGGTCGGGATGCAGGCCTCCCTGCATGAGCACGCCGGTGCCGCCGAGTTCGACGGTCTCGCGAATCTTTTCGTAGATGGTGTCGAAGTCGAGAATGTAGCCGTCTTTGGCGGCGGGGCCTTTCAGCGGGCGGTAGAAGGCGCAGAAGGTGCAGTACTCGGTGCAGAAGTTGGTGTAATTAATGTTGCGGTCGATGATGTAGGTGACCACGCCCTCGGGATGCTTGGCAGCGGCGGATGGCGTCGGCTTCCATGCCGATGCCGATGAGGTCGTCGGAGTGGAAGAGCTCGAGGGCTTGAGATTTGGTCAGGGACATAACTTCACTTCTATATTCTAACCAACCAAGACTCTTCGCGAAACTGGATTTGACACTATATCGACTGGGATGAAGAGTTCTTACTAAGTGCGCCCTAAGCGGCGCCCGACCTTGCCGGCGAGCGATGGCGCTTGCGGTAGCGGAGATATTGCACAAGCGTTATCAGCGATCCCAGCACTGCCAGACCGATGAGGATGGCCAAAGCCGGAGCATAATACTGGCGGAAGAATCGCAGAATGTGGCGTCCATAGACGAAGCCCAGGTAGGCCTCAATAGCGTAACGCGCGCCTCTGCCCAGCGCGAGTGCTCCAAGAAATTTCTTGCGGGGATATTGCAAGGCTCCGGCGGCTATAAGAAATGGCACGAAGGGAAATGGAGGAGGTAATAGGGCAGGCACCGCGACCGAGAAAAATCCCCAGCGCTCAAATCTCTTCGAAATCTGATCGGCTTTTTTCTTGGAAAGCCGGTGCTCCATTGCCTCGCGGCCACCCTTCGCAGCCAGCGCATAAGTAAGGTAGCCGCCGATCACCGCACCCAGAGTGGCCATCAACGCGTAATAGGGCCAGGGTTCGCGGTGACGCGCCGCCAGCCAGATGGTCAGCACATCCATGCTGCCAGTGACGGGAACGATCGAATTATCGACGAAACCCAGGATGATCAGGCCGGGTCCGCCCCAGCGGCGGAGGTGCTGCCAGATGGAGATCGCCAGCAGCGGATGGAAATTGAAAACCATGCAAGTTGTAGGAGTGTACAGCCTGTGCTTGCGTTACGCTATACAGGCTTTTGCAGCGTCCACAAAGCGTAGATCCGGAGCGGTGGGCAGCGCGCCGGTTTCAGCCGCGTAACGATAGAACAGGCGCAGGCCCTCGAGGCAGGCCGCATCGAGGTAGTAATAGATATTCTCGGTGAGGTAGGAGCGGACACTGGCCTCGCTGAGCGCGAGCCGAGGCGCCCATTCTCTGACGATGAGATCGAGGTTTGCAGGCTCGAGACCGTGATCGCGAGATTTCTGAAAAGCCGTTGCCAGATCGGAGTAGTCCACTTCGCGCAGGGCACTCTGACGCACGGCCCAGAACGCGAATACAAAAGGCTTGCCGGTGTGGCAAATCCACTCTTCCGCCAAATCGAGAGTGAAATGTTGTGAGCGGTCTACGCGCAGCGCGGGATCGCCAATCAGCAGGCCAGCATCGTGAGCGGCCAGCATTTGGTCGAGGTCGGGCTCCGCTGAGAAAAACGTTCGCCCTCCGCCGAGCCATTTTTCGAAGATCACCTTCGTCAGGGCGACGGAGGTCATCGATGAGGTATCGAGCGCGACGGTACGAATCTTTTCTACGGGAACCTTGCTGACCAGCAGGATCGATCGCACAGGCCTGCGGGAAGCGATTGCGACCCCGGGCAACACCATGAGATCGGGAGTCGAAGTATAAGCGGCGACCGGAATAATGCCGATATCCGCCGTGCCCGCTTTCAACTGACGAGCGCAATTCGACGGCAGGGTATAGGAAATATCGAAATTGCGGCCTGCCTGCCCGTGCTCGAAATCCCACATTAGGGGCGCGGTATTCAGGTAGGAGATCGCTGAGATGCGAAGACGCCTCATTCCTGTTTTGATTCTAACAGAGCGATTTTCGTCGCAACGGGTGATCGCTTCCCTTGACACTTTCTCGCCGAAGCCACTAGAGTCCGCCCAAACAGAAACCACTGGAGGCACATTTGCCCAACGCCGTTGCCAGCCCTTCAACTCATATTCAAGATTGGCTTGCTTTGTCACTGACGCCCGGGATGGGACCGACCAGAGCAAGAAAAATTGTGGATCATTTCGGCTCTGCCGAAGCGGTATTTCATGCATCCCTTACAGAACTGGAGGCCACGGGAATGCAGGCGGCCTCGGCACAGTCGATCGCCACAGGCAAGTCGGCGGAGTTGGCAAGGGAAGAGATTGCTCGTGCTGCGGAGCAGGGCGCCGTGCTGGTCTGTTGCGAAGATTCGCTTTATCCGCCTCGATTGAAGGAAATTTACGACCCGCCCCTTCTTCTTTATGTGCGAGGCAACGCCGAGCTTCTGAAGCAACCTGGCATTGCAATGGTGGGCACGCGGCATCCCACGCCGTACGGTTTAGGAATGGCGGAGAGGCTGGCGTGTGATTTGGCGGCGCATGGGTTGGTCATCATCAGCGGAATGGCGCGCGGCGTTGACACAGCCAGTCATCGCGGCGCGATTTCGGCGAAGGGAAAAACCATTGCGGTATTGGGCACCGGAGTGGACGTGATTTATCCCAAGGAAAATTCGCGCCTCGCCGAGCAGATTCTCGGCCTCGGTGGCGCATTGATGTCCGAATTCCCGCTGGGAACGTCGGCATTTCCGCAGAACTTCCCGATTCGTAATCGCATCCTGAGTGGGATGTCAGTGGGCGTGCTGGTCGTAGAAGCGGCCGAATATTCGGGAACACGCATCACGGCGCGCTGCGCCCTCGAGCAAAATCGCGACGTATTTGCGGTTCCGGGCAACGTGACCAACAAAAATTCCTGGGGCCCTAACACCTTGATAAAACAAGGCGCAAAGCTGGTTGCCACTTGGGAAGATGTGTGGGAAGACCTGCCCGCGGAAGTGAAGCTTGCGCTAGCGCCAGTTCCCTCCCCTGAATCCGGCGGAGAGACTTCGGCATCTCTATTCCCGGACGAAGGGCTTCCACCCCATGAGCAGCGGATCCTGAGCCTGCTGAAAGCCGACGAAGCCACTCACATCGACGAACTCGTCGAACGGCTGGAAACGGAAATGTCCTCCTCGGAAATTTTTGCCGCCCTGTTCGAGCTGGAACTGAACGGCAAAGTGAGGCAGATGCCGGGGAAGAATTTTGTGAAAAGCTTTTGAGCTGCGGGCGCTTGGCCATTGGCTTTTGGCTCTTGGCTTGAATCGGTCTGGAGGCAGATGTGAGGAATTATCGGGATTTGCGAGTTTGGGATGAAGCGCATCAACTGACGTTGGCGATCTACAAGGCTACGCAAACATTTCCAAAGGAAGAGCGCTTCGGATTGATCTGGCAGCTCAGGCGCGCTGCAGCTTCCGTCCCGGCGAACTTGGCGGAAGGATGTGGGCGCAGATCGGATGGCGAGATGCGGCGTTTTGTTTTGATTGCAATGGGTTCCGGCTCTGAACTTTCATATCATCTACTACTGGCGAGCGATCTAGCATTTCTGTCGCGGGTCAATACGCCGACCTTAGCGCACGCACAGATCGTGTGCTAAAGATGTTGTCCGCATTGTCGGGAAAGCTGAAAAGCATGCCCGTTGCTTAGGCTTTGAGCCAAGAGCTAACAGCCAAGAGCCAAGAGCTTTCTGCCGTAACTTGTTGCTTTCCGCCCATTCGTGCTAGCTTCAAAACGAAAGTTTAGAGTTGAGGGTACATTGTTAAAAAGTTTAGTCATTGTTGAATCGCCGGCGAAAGCAAAGACCATCCAGAAATATCTGGGTAAGGGATTTACTGTGGAAGCTTCGCTCGGCCACGTCAAGGATTTGCCCAAGAGCAATCTCGGTGTGGATATTGAGGACGAGTTCGCCACCGAGTACATCGTGATCCCCGGCAAGGAGAAGGTGCTGGCCAAGCTGAAAAAACTGGCCGGGCCGATGGATGCAATCTATCTGGCGCCTGATCCGGACCGCGAAGGCGAGGCCATTGCCGCCCATCTGGCGGGTGAACTCGACGGCAACGGGCATGCGAAGAAATCGAAGAAGAAAAAGAAGGATGCGGACGAGGGTCCGCCGCGCATTCAGCGCGTGACTTTTAACGAGATTACGAAGCGGGCGGTGCAGGCCGCCTTCGAGCACCCGCGGGCCATCGATCAGAACCTGGTGGATGCACAGCAGGCGAGGCGCGTGCTCGATCGTTTGGTGGGATATCAGGTTTCGCCCCTGCTGTGGGACAAGGTTCGCCGTGGGCTCTCCGCCGGCCGGGTGCAGACGGTCGCGCTGCGTCTGATCGTTGAGCGCGAACGCGAAATCAAAGCGTTCGAGAAAAAAGAATATTGGACGATCGACGCCCACCTTGCCGCCAACAAGCCGCCGGCATTCGATGCGCGGTTCGTAGGCAAGGGCGAAGAAAAGATCGAAGTCAATAATGGCGAGGACGCCGAAAAGATTCGCGCGGCCCTGGAGACGGCCGACTGGCTGGTTCGATCGGTCGATAAGAAGGAGCGGCGAAGGAACGCCGCCCCGCCCTTTACTACCAGCAAACTGCAGCAAGATGCTTCGCGCAAGCTGCGTTTCAGCGTGAAGCGGACGATGATGATCGCGCAGCGGTTGTACGAAGGCGTGGAGATGGGCGAGGAGGGATCGGTCGGCCTCATTACTTATATGCGTACCGATTCCACGCGCGTTGCACCTGAGGCGATTGCGGAAGTGCGCGAATACGTTGGGAGAGAATACGGTCCGGCTTATCTGCCGGAAACTCCGAATACATATAAGGAGAAGAAGGAGGCGCAGGCGGCGCACGAGGCCATTCGCCCGACTTCCGCGATGCGCCATCCCGATCAGATCAAGCAATACCTAAAAGAAGATGAGTACAAAGTCTACAAGCTGATCTGGCAGCGCTTTGTGGCGTCGCAGATCAATCCGGCCGTCTTCGATCAGACTTCCGTCGATATCGATGCCAGGACAAAAGCTGGCGACACTTTCTGGTTCCGGGTTACGGGATCGGTGCTGAAATTCGACGGCTTCCTGAAAGTTTACGAAGAGTCGAAAGAAAGCAAGGACGAAGAAGACGAGGAACTCAAACACAAGCTGCCGGCTCTGGAAGCGGGACAGAAGCTCACGCTCAAAGAGCTTAAACCGGAACAGCATTTCACCGAGCCGCCGCCGCGCTACAACGAAGCGTCGCTGGTGAAGGAACTTGAAGAGCGCGGTATCGGCCGGCCCTCGACATATTCGGCGATTCTCTCGACCATTCAGGAACGGCAATATGTGCAGAAGGTTGGCGGGAAATTTTCGCCGACGGAAATCGGGTTGGTCGTAACCGACCTGCTGGTGGAGAACTTCCGCGACATTTTCGACGTAGCCTATACCGCACGGTTGGAAGAAGAACTCGACGAGATCGAAGAGGGCAAGGAGAAGTGGACCGACGCTCTTGCCGACTTCTACAAGAAGTTCCAGAAGGATCTCAAATATGCCGAAAAGCATATGGAGAACATCAAGCGGATGGAGAAGCCCACGGACGAGAAGTGCGAGCGCTGTGGCGCGCCGCTGGTGATCAAGTGGGGCAAGCACGGGTCGTTCTACGCTTGCAGCACCTACGACAAGGAAGATCCGAACACGTGCACGTTTACCAAAGAAAATCCCATCAACCTGCCTGATCTCGACTCCGCGGACATGCAGGAGACGGGCGCTGCCGAGGAATATTGCGAGAACTGCGGACGAGTGATGGTTTTGAAGCGGGGACGCTTCGGGCAGTTCATGGCGTGCACAGGATACCCGGATTGCAAGACGACGCGGCGATTGGATCAGGGAAAGAAAGTGCCCGATATTCCTCTCGACGAACCCTGTCCAAAGTGCGGACGGAATATGATGATCCGCCACGGGCGATTTGGCGAGTTCACGGCGTGCAGTGGATATCCCGAATGCAAATACGTGAAGCAGAATTTCATCGGCGTAAAATGCCCGGACTGCAAAGACGGCGAACTGGTCGAAAAACGAGCGCGCAAGGGCAATACTTTTTACGGGTGCAGCAATTATCCCAAGTGCAAGTTCACTTCGGCGAACAAGCCGATTGCGGAGAAATGCCCCAAGTGCGGCAGCGAATATCTGGTTGAGAAAAATCTGAAAGCCGGACCGGTGATCGCCTGTCCGAATAAAGAATGCGAGTACGAGCGGGCCGCGCCCGCCGTCGAAGCTGCTTCAACCGGGGCGTAACATTTTTTTGGATCGGGCGATTGAGTCATCGGACGCACTGTCTCAGTCGCTCGGCAATTCAAGCGGTTCTATCACTCAACTCTGCGAGGTTCCCGAATGGCGAAAAAGCCCACTCCCATGGATGCTCAATTGATTCTTCATCTTTACGATTTGCGCCGCGAGCCTGAAATGCGCAAGGCGCGCCACTGGTGGCTCACTCAATTTTGGCCGGCCAGCGCCGATGATTTTATGCAGATCGCCGGCAATTTAGGATCACAGGAAAACAACTGGTTGCGGCAGGTTGGCGGTTATTGGAGCATGGCCGCATCGTTTGCACTGGAGGGCGCCCTCAACGCGGATTTGTTTTTACAGCCTGCGAACAGTGGAGAAATGTATTTTTTGTTCGCCAAGCTCCATCCTTTCCTCAAGGAACTCCGCCAAAAGCTCGACGATCCACATGCTTTCGCAAACATCGAGAAGATCATCAACAGCACGAAATTTGGGCGGGAGCGGCTGAAGTTCACTTTGAAGCGCGTGGAAACCATGCGGGAAAAGCGGGCAGCAGCCAAGGCAAGTTAGTCAGTGGCATCGCCTTTTGATCTGATGAGAGTTCCCCACACTGCCCAGGTTCTCGGCCTGTGTCAGCTCATCTGATATCCTAGTCGGCTGTGCGGATGATTTGGTGGTTCCTGATCCTGGGTATAAGTACGCTCGTGGTCGTGTGCGTTGCCATCGCGCTGTACATCCGGCTGCGACGCCATTTGCAAGCCACCCATGCCGCACAGAAACCCTCCACGGAGCTGGAGCGGCAATCGGGAAACATTGAATTGTAGGGCAGAAAGAACGACGGAGACCTTCATGCAAAAGGCAGGAGCGGACGCGGTCAGCATCCAGCGGGGTGGTAGTTCCGAGGCCGTACGGAACCTTGCGGTGCTTATCGGCGCCACGCTGTTCATCGCGCTCTGCGCACACATCACGATTCCCTTGCCCTTCACACCGGTACCGCTTACCGTCCAAAACTTCGCCGTCATTCTCGTGGGACTGGTTTTGGGCAGCCGGGCAGGGTTCGCCGTACTCGCGCTGTACATTGCGGAGGGTGCGTTTGGTATGCCCGTTTTTAGTCCGATCGGGCCGGGGGGAATAGCCCAGTTGTTCGGGCCAACGGGCGGGTTTCTGCTCGCTTATCCGTTTGTCGCCTGGTTGGCGGGATATGTGATGGAACGCGGCCACAAGACTTTTCTTCGCGCAGCCGCGGCGGGATTTGTCGGTGAAGTGGCGCTTTTTGCGGGTGGTTTGGGATGGCTCGCCATTCTCACTCATTCGATAGCGCTGGCTTTCCGCTGGGGGCTTTATTGGTTTCTGTTTGCAGAAATAATTAAGGTGATGATGGCCGCCGGAATCGCCGCTCGCTGGTCACGCAATAAGGTTGAGCAAGAAGTGCGAAGTTAGTTTGGAGTAAATAATGACCGCAGTTTCAGAGCAAGATGTAAAACAGTCGCGAACCAACGAGGCGGCCGTGCGCGAAATTTCCATTGCCCACAGCCCCGACTCGGATGATGCATTCATGTTTTATGGGCTGGCCACCAACAAGGTGCGCGTCTCCGGGCTGCGGTTCACGCACACGTTGTGCGATATCGAGACATTGAATCAGAAAGCCCGCGAAGGAGTTTACGACGTCACCGCGATCTCTTTTCACGCCTATCCTTATATTCAGGAGTTATATGCGCTGATGTCGTGCGGAGGCAGCGTGGGCGAGGGTTATGGGCCAATGGTGGTTTCGCCGCGACCGTTCACGCCGACCGAGATCAAAGAAAAGCGAATCGCTGTTCCGGGCACGCTTACAACAGCGTATCTTGCCTTGCAACTGTTTGCTCCCGGAGTGGAGACCGAAGTCGTGCCATTCGACCAGATTATTCCCCAGGTGCTCGAGGGTAAGTACGAAGCGGGACTGATCATCCACGAAGGCCAGCTGACGTATGACAAAGCCGGATTGCATCGCGTCGTCGATCTTGGGCGCTGGTGGCAAAAGATGACCGGACTGCCGCTTCCCCTGGGAGGAAACGCAATCCGACGCGCTCTTGGCCAGGACTTGATGTTCGCAGTGACAGGAGCGCTTCGGGACAGTATTCAGTACGCCCTCGATCATCGGGAAGAAGCATTGTCCTACGCCATGCAATTCGCCCGCGATCTGGATTCATCCACGGCCGACAAATTCGTTGGCATGTACGTGAATGAGCGAACGCTCGATTACGGGCCGGAAGGACGCGAAGCGGTGACGCGACTGCTCGATATGGGGCACAAGGCCGGAGTCATTGGGCCCGAGGCGCGCGTGGATTGGGTGTAAAGGGAGCTTCTAGCTCTTAGCCTTCAGCTGAACCGAAACCAACCAAATGCAAACCTAAATCGTAAATGGCTAATTCCTTCAGAATTTTCTGCCTAGCTAGAAGCTAGCAGCTAGGAGCTGGAAGCTGAACCCCCAAACTCTCCTGATCGACGCGGACGACACGCTGTGGGAAAACAATGTCTATTTCGAGCGCGCAATCGCGCGCTTCATTTCATTTCTCAATCATCATACTTTCACGCCCGATCAGGTGCGCGGCGTTCTCAACGACGTGGAGCGCGAGTGTATCGTGAAGCATGGTTATGGCCTTCATAGTTTCGAGCACGCGCTTGCCGACACGTTCGAACGGCTCAGTGCCGAACCGGTGACGCCCGAACTCCATGCGCAGGTCACCCGGTTCGCCCACTCCGTTGCCGATCATCCGGTGGAGCTTTTGCCGCAAGTTCCGGAAACCCTGCAATATCTCGCCGATCGTCATCATCTGATTCTGGTGACTAAGGGTGCGATTGTGGAGCAGACGGGAAAAATCGAGCGCTCCGGATTGAAAGAGTATTTCGCCGCTACCGAAATCGTTGCCGAAAAAGATGTCGCCTGCTACGAAGCGATCGTCGAAAAATACGAACTGACGCACGATTCCACCTGGATGATCGGAAACAGCCCGAAATCCGATATCAATCCCGCGCTGGCAACCGGCTTGAATGCGGTCTTTATTCCACACGGCGACACATGGGTTCTGGAGCACGCCGAAGTGGACACTGCTACGCCGCCGCAAAGATTGCTCACGGTGCAGCGCTTCGCAGACCTGAGCCAGCATTTCTAGGCAATCGCCCGGAAGCATCAGAACCACAGTTGTTACCCACCGTATTGATCAGCATCAAACTAACCAACAAAGCTCTGCGCTATACCAATAGCGTGCATGTTACGCTCGATTTGCTCAGGCATTCGCACCACTCGTCTTGGCCGTGGAGACCAATAATTTCCGCAGGCTGTTGCGCACCGTCGAAGCTCTCTCCGACCTCGGACCGGAGCTGACGGGCGAGCGCGAATTCGTCGAAACATCGCGCCGAATGCTCTCCGCGGTGATGGAAGCGGGCGGCTCGCGCGAAGGTGCGCTCTTTGTTTTTAATGAGAAGCCCACCATGCTGACCTCGGTTGCAGCGGAGGGCTTCGCCATGTTGCCGGAGCCGGCCTTCATTCCTCTTCTGCCAAAACATGTTCACGCGCTGGCGGCTGCGCGCGGGCCCATCGTTTTGAACGCTTCTACGTATTCGGTTTTTCTCAGCTCGAATGGCAATGTGGCGCCCGAATTGTTCAAGTGCGTTGCGCCGCTCAGGTCGGGAGGAAAACTTGCGGGCATGATCGGGTTGGGGCGGCGTCCGGCTGACGCGCCTTATCTGGACACTGAACTCGATGCCATGGAGTTGCTATGCAACTACATCGGCCTTGCCGTTCACAATCATGCGCTGACGCAAACGCTGGCACAGAGAGTCTCGGAAAATCTTCGCCTGATGGCTTCTCTGCACGGTTTTTATGACAGCGCGCTGGAAGCATTTGCCACGGCGATCGATGTGAAGGACATCAATGTCCACGGGCATTCCTTGCGAGTTGGCCGCTATGCCGCCGCCATTGGCGAAGCCATGGGGATGGAAGGCGGCGATGTGGCGGCGTTGCGCAGCGCAGGATACCTCCACGATATCGGCAAAGTGGCGGTCGACCGGCGGTTGTTCAGCAAGCCCTCAGCGCTCAGCCCGGAAGAATTCCGCGAGGTTGCGGATCATACCGTGGTTGGCCACCAAATCGTAAGCAGCGTGCAGTTTCCCTGGCCGAAGATTCACGAGAGCGTCCGGTGGCATCACGAGCGCAGCGATGGTTCTGGCTACCCCGACGCATTAGCCGGCGAAGATCTGCCGCTTCCCGTGCGCATTATGGCTCTCGCCGACACGTTCGATGCCATGACCAGCGCACGTCCTTACCGCGAACCGCTCTCGCTTGGAGGAGCGTTAAGTGATCTGGTGCGCATGGCCCCGCAAAAATATGATCCCAACGTAGTGCAGGCATTGTTGATTCAGGTCCGCCGGGATGCAGTCGGAAGCAATCGAGTTCCGCTTCTCGTCGATCACATGGCGGCGAACATTTCGCCAACGGATGTTGACCAACTAGCGGCCACCCTGCAGCACAAAGTTTCCCACGGGAAAATTTACATCAGCTAATGGAAAGCCGCACGCAGGCTAGCCGCTTCGCCCCACAACTGCGCCGAATTCCTGTAACATTCGCATAGCATCCGGGATTGGCCGTACATGCTGATGAATTCTCTCCGTTCGCGCAAATATTGAGGATGGCCCCATGTACTTCGAGCAGTGTTATTTGGGTTGTCTGGCACATGCGTCTTACATTCTGATTTCGCAGGGCGAGGCGGTCATCGTCGATCCGCAGCGCGATGTCGAAATGTACTGCCAAGCGGCCGCGGCGCAGGATGCGAAGATCCGCCATATTTTTGAAACTCACCTTCATGCCGATTTTGTCTCTGGGCACAACGAACTGGCGACGCGGACGGGCGCGCAGATTTACATCGGCGCTCGTGCGAACGCTAAATTTCCCCACGTCGCAGTGCAGGATGGTTTTGATTTGCGCATCGGTGCGATGCGGATTCAGGTGCTGGAGACGCCGGGACATACTCCCGAGAGCATCTGCCTGCTCGTAACCGACGAAGAGAAATCTTCCAATCCTTGGGCTATTCTTACGGGCGACACGTTGTTTCTTGGCGACGTGGGCCGTCCCGATCTTTCGAAGACACACACTCCCGAAGAATTGGCAGGAATGTTATTCGACAGCCTGCACGAGAAGATTCTTAAGCTGCCCGATGATGTGCTGGTCTATCCGGCGCATGGTGCAGGTTCGCTTTGCGGCCGCAATATGCGGGCGGAGCGCTCATCGACGATCGGGACGGAGCGCGTCACCAATTACGCTTTGCAAATCAAAACCCGGAATGAGTTTATCCGGGAATTGACCTCGAACCTGCCTTCGCGTCCGGATTATTTCTTGCAGGATGCCGAACTCAATCGCCAGGGCGCTGCTGCGCTCTCAGAGCTGCCCGAACTGCGCGCAATATCGCCGCAGGAACTGGCAGAGGAACTGACGCATGGCGCAAACGTGCTCGACGTACGAACCGGCGAGGCATTTGCCGCGGCTCACGTGCCGGGCTCGATCAATATTGCTCTCTCCGGACAGTTCGCTTCCTGGGCTGGAATAATTTTGGGATTATCGGCGGGTCCGATTCTCATCGCAGACACGCCTGAGCAATTATCCGAGGCGCGCATGAGAATGGCGCGGGTCGGAATCGAAGATCTCCGCGGATATCTGCAAGGCGGAATCGAAGGCTGGAAACAAGCGGGATTGCCGTTGGCAAATCTGAAAGGGATTTCAGTGCAAACTCTGAATGAATGGCGCCGTGGGAGCAACGTTCACGTGATCGATGTACGCCGCGATTCCGAATTCGAAGCGGGACACATCGGCGAGGCTCTTTCGATTCCTCTGAATGGAGCCATTGGCGGTACGGTTCCTCTGGAGCGCGATGCGCTTATAGCGGTTCATTGCAAAGGCGGGTATCGAAGCGCCATCGCGTGCAGCCTTCTGCAGCGAGCTGGATTCGGAAACGTGGTAAACGTGAGCGGCGGGTTCGATGCCTGGCAGGAAGCCAAGTTGCCGGTGGTAAACGAAGTGACGATTGAAGTATAAGTTTTGGCAAGAGAATGCTTATTCGAGCAACCAGTTGCCGATTCGCGCCGGATATGGCAAACTAACCCGCCAAGTCGTTCAAGCGAGGAAATGATGACAATCCGTCTGACCCAAGTGTCTACGAAACACGAATCCGTCAAGCAGAAGGAATCCTGGGAGCGTCGGGCGGAAGATCTGCGAGTGGAGCGCCTCAGGCAGGCGCTTGCGGTCAAGCTAGCCGCCATAACCCCCACCCGTCCGGCTGCGTGAGTCTCGGCTCCCCTATGCCGAGAGACGCCGGGAAACTGGAGACGATTTCCAGTTCAGACGGCAACGATCACGGTTTTGTCCTTCCCCGTTATTTTACCTTCGGTCCCTACTTCGCCTTCGATCTTGCCTGAGACGATGGTAGGCCGCTGAAAGAACCCAACTGCAGCATCGGACCAAAGAATTCGGTCGATGAATCTTCATTGAGCCAAAAAAGTTCCGTGCCGCTGGCCTGATAAACAACGACATCGAAATCCTCGACGATGCCTCCCTTCAGCGTAACCTGGAGAGGGTTTGGAGTCGAATTGGTTGAAAGCAGTGTGTAGCGGCCGGCATTGCTCGGATCAGGAAGTGGAGTTCCGTTAAAAATCACGCCTGTATTGGCGGGTTTTGCTCCAAAGGTCAAGAAGGGATCGCTCAGGTCGGCTCCGCCGGCGAGTGTTCCACTGGTGACCGGAGCCTCCCCAACAAAATCGAATTCGACGGGCCCGAACGCGAAATTCTGCCCCTGGCCGCCGAATGCGTAGGAACCGGCAAAGTCGGCGGTGGAAGTATCGGTTTGCGAGACGGCAAAGCCGGTACCACCCGGCAGAAGGTCATCGAGATCGAGGAGGAGAGCGCCGCCCAGACCGCTGGAAGTGTTGTTGGGATCGAGCAGGTTCAGAGCGGGATCGGTCGCGTAGATTCCGAAAACACTGATGTCGCCGAGTGCACCGGGGGTGATTGTGAAGCTTCCATATCCGTTGCTCGCGATTGAGTAGGAACCGGAGATGGTGGCATCAGGCGCAAGGATACCGAAGAAAATTTCGTTATCATCCGCGACGCCCGAGAATGTTCCCGCGGATGCGTCGGTGCTGAACATGCCGGCGGCGCCGTAAGTGGTGGTGCCGAGCGAATTGCCCTGGATTCCAAAGATCGAAGATCCGAGCGATGCCGGGCTGGCCGTCGTGGCGTTAGCGCCTTGCCCGAATGCGGATCCGATGGCAGAGTCAGTTGTATCCACGTCAATGATGCGTAACGCTTCGGGCGTAACCACGTAATAGTTCAGCGAAATGGGAAGACCAAAATAATTGAGCGAGGTTGAGAGAGTGCCGCGCCCGAAGGAATCTACGGAAGTGGCCGCACCGGTGAGAGCTGCCGCGGTTATAACTGTTCCGGCGTCGTTGGTGTCCACCAAACCGCTTTGCAAAGTATTTCCGTCGATGGAAAACACGCCACCGTATGCAACCGGCTGGGCGAAAACATCGAAACCCGTAAGCGTGAAGGCATAGCCCCCGGCCAGCGTGCTGGGCACGGTCTGCAAGTCGATGCTCCCGCTGGAAGTTGCGCTGCCATCGAATTGGATGATGAGGCCATGATCGGAATTCACGAACTGAACCGCGAAGGTCTCTACTCCGCTGACGCCGATGCTCGTGTTATTGGTGTTCAGAATAAGCGTGCGCTGGATCGTGTTGCTGGTACCTTTCAGAATTCCGCCAGTGATTGAATCGCCCGAAGGTTCGGGAGAAGTGAATCCTGCACCGTCGTTGTAATCCTGCTCTCCAGCTACGACGTTCCCGGTAGGGTCGATCACAACCGATCCTGCGAGTGAGTAGAATTCCGGGAATCCGTTGAATGCTTCCTGGCCGGTTAAATAGAAAGAATAGAGCTTCGATCCCGCCGGCCAATTCGTAAGCGTGTAATTGACTCCGCTGGAGACCCCGGATGCGCTTGCAGTCACGGCAAATGTTCCGGCGTTCGCATTGGCTGTGAAGGCGGCGGCGGTAGCGACGCCGTTTATGCCGGTGGTCGCGGTTGTCGTGTTGCCGCCGGTGTCGGCAAAGGTTCCGCCGGCTCCTGTAGCGGGCGCCACGAATGTAACCAGTGCACCGGCGACCGGGTTTTGTAAATTATCCACCACCAGCACCGCCAGAGGAGTCGGAAAGACGGTATTGGCATCAACACTCTGCGAAGTTCCCGCTTCAATTGAAATCGCCGCCGGGGCTCCCGCAAGATTTGAAAGAGCGAACTGTGCCGGTGCCGTGGCTCCCGGGACGGCGGCGGCGACTATATCCGGGCCGGCAACCGAGTTGGCCGTAAATACGGATGAGGTTGCGATTCCGCTGGCGTTCGTGCTTGCGTTGGTAGAGTTTGTGCCTGTGTCGGCAAAGGTACCGCTGGCACCGGTTGCGGGAGCGGTAAAGACGACGATCGCATTGCCGACCGGGTTCCCGCCCGCATCGACAACCGTAGCGGTCAACGGAGAGGAGAAAGCCGAATTGATGGCGGTGCTTTGCGAATTGCCGCCTGTGGCAGAAACAGTAGCTGGGGCGCCAGTAGTATTGATCAGACTAAAAGTTGCGGGAGTGGACACGCCGGCAATCGAGGCAATAACCGAATAAGATCCTACACTGCCGTTTGCGGTAAACACAGCCGACGTCGCCCGGCCATTTGAATCTGAAGTTGCCGTGGCTGTGCTCTTGCCGGTGTCGGCGAAGGTACCGCTGGCTCCAGTAGTGGGCGCGGTAAAGGTTACGGTTACTCCGCTTGCCGGCATGCCGTTGGAAGTGACCAATGCAATCAGGGGCGCGGCAAAGGCTCCCGTAATCCCGTGACTCTGCGGCGTACCGCTGTTGGCGGTGATTGCCTCAATCGGCGTGACATCGGGAAACGGATTATGACTTGCTCCGGTCGTGCAACTTGTCAGAGCGATGGCGGCGAAGATAACTAGTGCTGCGTTCCAGCGCTTCATCGGGCACCGCCGTCCTGGGAGAGTGCATTTCCGCGCAATCGCGCTTGCGGAGACAATGCCACCCCGTGCTCATTGCGAATTGGGTAAGTGCGCCCGTCCACGTATATGGAGCGCGCGAAAAGAATCCGTTTTTGGTCCACGGTTGTGAAGACGCCTGTTACAGAGACTTCATCCCCTACATCGACGGAGAGATGGTTCGGCCCGAGCATCGCCCAGGGACCAAGGCTAACGTCAATTGTTCCCTGAGAGGTTGCAAGAGCAAGGTGAGAGCCGTTTGCGGTGCCCTTCCCGGCTTTCGTCAGGACCGACAAAACAGTGCCCGTGATTCTGACTTCGTCGCCCTGCCGGTAATGAAAAGGAACGTAGGGAGTCTTTGTTGTTGCGGCGCTGTTTTGTGCTCCCAGCGGCTGCAGCGCTACCGCCAGAATCAGCCAGACTAGCGCGAATCGATTGTCGAATCGGAGTGTCATGCTTTTGCCTCGGGCAGTTCTCATGAATTTCCTATTGCATCTCGAAGACGGCGTTTCACGGAAGACACGACGCTAGCGAGCCGAACCATTTGCAGGATCAGAATGCTTTGAGCCTTCGGAATCGGCACGAATTTCCGGCTCGGCCTCAAGTTCGTGCTGAATCCATACCAACTCTCTTTTTTCGCGGACCATGACGTTAAACTCTTCCGGCGTTTTATAGATCACGACGGTTGAGCCCGCAGGAACCGCTGCGCGGAGTTTTTCCTTTGCAGCTTTTGGTGTATTGGGTTCAAAGATCGCATCCTGCAGGCGAAACTTCTTCGCGCGAATTCTTGGCAGCCAGTCGACCGGCTCAAGGACTTCGGCCTTTTTTAGAAATTCAGGCCTGACATACTGCGGTCGCTCATCTTCGGGCACGAAGGGCGAATTGGCCATCCAAAGTCGGCCAATCGCCCCAGGGATCGAGTGCGTCGAGCACCTTGATTCGTGGATCGACGGCCGAGGCGAGAATTCCGATGCTGGCTCCCGAACCCTGCGCGAACATGCCTACACGATTCATGTCCAGATCGCCGCGAGCTGCAAGATAATCCAGCACCATCTGCACGTCGTGAGCCGAGGTCGCCAGACACTCCTGCAGTTCGCTGATGAACCACTCTCGCATCGGCCGATCGTGATAGCGATGTCCGGTAAGAGCGGAGACGAAGCCCACGGCAGCAAAGCCATCTTTGGTCACTGCTTTCTGAAAGCCTTCGATCCTTGAAGCGGTCCGTGTCCGCCGGGTAGCCATAGAGATAAAGAATGACGGGAGGCTTCTTGACTCCCTTCGGCTTCATCACGTACAGATCGAGTGGATCGCCGAAGCGCCACTGCACCTGGAGCAGTTCCACTGTGTAGGTACCCGATGCTCATTGATGTATCCGGCCAACGGAGCGGCTGGTCTTAAGCTGCTGCTGGTGTTCAGTGCCGGCGAAGTCCAATCTTCCTTTACTCCCGCAAACCGGTTGTCGGCGGGATCGGCTATCGGCGGGGATGCCGGAAAATTGCGCAACAGAGCGCGAGACGAAGGGAGCAAGGACGATGAAAGATTAACGTGATTGCATGAAAAAAGCCCGAATCTTTACGCATATTAAATTGGCGCTTGACGTGCCGGGACTGCGATGAAAAAGGGGCGAACACACGTTGGCGCTCGCCCCAGTTCGGTTTTTCGCAGCGGTTACGGGACGGAGACGCAGGACGGAGTGGTGCGACCTGGGCCAGCTTGGTGGTGGTGTCGGACGTTGCCGCCACGCCAGTCCTGGTCAGGATGCAGCCACCCGCGTCGCCACCCTTGTCGCCGGTCAGTGCAATGTTGACGGGAGCGATGCCCTCTTGCGTGTAGTGCGAACGCAGAAGCGGGAGACCGGGATCCGTGGCCGCTACCTTCAGAGGCAGGAACAAAGTCCGGAACTGTGTTAACCACGTAGGTCTGCGAGCCGGTCACCAGCAACTTCGGCAGCGGACAGTGCAGTTCCGTTGCTTACGATGCGCAAGGTATGACCACGCGCGGTAAGAGCCGTTGCGAAGATTCGGGAACGACAGATTTCCGCTCCAGATTTTTCCTTCCGCGCAGGGGAAAGCACCCGCGCAGCCCGCATGGCGGCAGATTGGTGCTGACGGCAAAGCACCAGCGATGGTTGGCTGGCCGGGATCGATTGTCGTTCCGTACTTGTGGAAGATTCCATCGACTCCATCCAGAGTCAGATAGCCGTAGTGGCGCTGTTGGCGATGGAAGAAACGTTTCCGTAGCTGAAGAACGTGTAGCCGATTCCATCGGTGCCGTTGTTGGTGACCGAGTTCTGAACGGACTTCACTTCTTCACCGGTTCCGATGGCGCGGAAGCGTTTCCCCCCGCGGTGCAGGCTTTGGAGAGTGGATTTTGCGGCAGCGACTCCTGTTTCCTGGCTGACCCCGAGTATCCTTGGATAGCGGAACACGGTGTATTCCGTGGTGTTCATGGTGCCGGAGAGGGGCTCGCGCAGGTAGACCTGGATGTTCGAACTGGGCGCGCCAAAGGCGCTGGCGTTGCAATTCGTTCCGCCGAAAACTTGCCTGGAGTTCTGCGTCGGTGGCGTTGGTGACCGTTGCCAGAGCGCCCGTACGCTGGGTGATAAAGATGATCGGAGCCGCGCCCACGGATATCGTAGTTCCAGCGATCATGCGGTTCCAGTGAACGGATCTTTTCCGCTGAGGCGAAAGCCAGAACATGGGCCGTCGACGTGCTTCCCGGGTAAGCGCTGAGAATGTCGCTTCCCTCAGATTCGCGAGTGGCAGTCCAAAAGCCGGGCAAACGCCGGAGGTGTTCGAGCCATATCCCAGGCCAGCCAGACCGTCAGTTCCGCCGCCGAGCTTCGAATTGGCGCGGCAGGTGGCGAACAGTGCATCTTCCGGACGAATGTCGGTGGCGGCTGCGTTGACCAGTAGCGTTCCGCTCGGTGAAGCAAGTGCCTGAATCGCCGCCGGCGGCGTAGAGTCGCTGGAGTTGTCACCCCAGAGGTGGAGACTGATGAGATTTCCCGCGGCCGGGAAAGTAGCGATGTTGACGTTGCAATGAGGTTGCGCGAAGTAGCAACGATCTCCCACGCCGGAGTCCACCTTGATGTAAGCCCAAACATTCGGAGTCGCTAGCGCTATCCCAGACGATCCAAATGGCCGCGCTTCAACAGCGGTTGTGCCGCCTTTGGTCGTCGGCCGGGTATCGGTGAGGTTGAAGCTGGAATTCGTGTAATGGAAGCAAGGAGCGGTTCCGCCGGAAACGCACTTTCCTGCGTTATAAGCGCCGAGCGCCATGGACTGCCAAATGGCTGAAGAGCCGGCCAGTATCACTTTCAGGTCTGTGCACTCGCCTGCGGCACTATGCTTACGATCGCGGCCAGGATGGCTGCCGCGAAAACTGATTTCATCCGTGTCATAGAGATCCTTTCTGATTCTCATTTCTGAATTGAGGCTTTTCAGTTCGCGCATGCGCTGTGTCGAGCCGCACGCAGGTTCTCGATCCGGCAATCACACCACTCCGAACACCTTCGTGTACCTCGCTTACTTGTCGTATGAACTGACGCCCCGAACAGTTGCCTGGGAAATCAGGTGGGAGAATAGCTGTTTGTCTGTTACGCCAGGATGAAGATTTTGTGAAATGTTTGTGACAGGATTCAGAAGAAACAGTCACAGTGCATTCACAAACTTTTCATCCTCACTTAACTTTCGGCTTGGTAGTTTCCTGTAATATCTGCGTTCCGTTTTCCATCCTTCATAGAGAGATTCAAGCAAAGAGGCGTTCGTGAGATCTGTACTGCGTCGGAGACCTGTGCGCGCGGTGTGTGCCGTTTTGATGACGCTCTTGTTTTCTTTTGTTGCCTTCGGGCAAGCCGGCGGGCCGCAGGCAAACAACAAGGCCTCGATTCATGGCGCGGTGACGGACCAGACACAGGCTGTAGTGGTGGGCGCGAATGTGGTTCTGAGCAATACGGCGGGATTCAAGGCAGAGGTGCACACGAATGACAAAGGAGCATACTCGTTCGACGGGCTCGATGCCGGCACCTACACGATTGCGGTCACTGCGCAGAACTTCGCAGTCAAGACACTGGATTACATTACCGTCACGGCGGGCCTCGAACTCACGTTGGATGCACAGCTCGAGCCGGCCAGCAGAAAGACTGAAGTCAATGTGAATCCAGCGGTGTGGGGAAAGTTGAAACGGAAAGCGCCAGCGTCTCCGGAACGATCACGCAAAAGGAAGTACTGTCGCATCGGACTCAATGGCCGCAACTTCACGCAACTCATCGCTCTCGCTCCGGGCGTCAGCAATCAGACTGGCCAGGATGAAGCCAAGGTGGGGGTGGTGGGCAGCGTCAAATATAGCGTGAACGGCGGGCCGCGTCGAGTACAACACATTCGAAGTGGATGGCAGCGACGTCCTCAATACCGGGCTGAACGGCGCCGCCAGCACGCTCATGGTTTATCCCAGCCTCGATGCCATTCAGGAAGTGAAGGTCCTGACCTCCAACTACGGCGCACAATATGGACGCACGGCATCGGGCACGGTGCAGGTAACCACGAAGTCCGGGACCGCAAAGTTGCACGGAGGCCTCTACGACTTCATCCGCAATGAGGCGTTTAATGCGCGCAACTACTTCGATCCGCCCGGGCGCGCACCGCTTTATCGGCGGCAGGATTTTGGCGGAACGATCGGCGGACCGCTCACCATTCCGGGCATTTACAACACGAAGAACGCGACAAGACTTCTTCTTTTTCTCCGAAGAAGTTCCGCCTGGAGAAGACTCCCACGGATTACAACCAGGCGGTGCCTTCGCTGAAAGAGCGCGGTCTGGTGATGACGGCGCAAGGCATTCAGCGAAAACTTGAGCCCTCCGAACGCGCAGCGGAGTGGTCTCGCAAGTTTTCGACTTCAGCGATGTTTGCCCGTTGCAGGGACTCCGACGCACTCGATTTCAACCGGCAGCAATTTCCGGATTGTCCGGCGCAGCCTCGGGAAATCCGGCGACGGCTGCATTCCGATCTACAACCTTGCAAGGGATCCCAGGTGAATGGCGCGGACAGCGCCGATTCGGCGTCGACAAGAATGCGTTGGCGATCCTGCAAGCGAATCTGATTCCGTTGCCGAACTCTCCGACGGGCTGCAACTTCACCGTGGCAAATGTCGACCCGACCGATCCCAACCACTGTTATAACGCCGCAGTTTCTCCCTCCACTTATTGGCGCGAGGAGTTGTTCCACGTCGATCAACTGCTTACACCCGAAGTTGCGCGCTTCGTTCCGCTACATCCATGACCATGGGACACGACCGTCTTGACGCCGCAGTGGAGCTATCTGCGAAGCAACGAACTCCCGCGGCGGCGAATTTTCCTACCATTCAGAACCGGTTTACCGGGCCGGGCACCAGCCTGGTTGCGCGCCTGACGCACACGATTTCGCCAACGCTGCTGAACGATTTTGTCGCGAGCTATGTCAACTCGAACATTACTCTGGTCGATCAGAACGGGCCCGGGGCGCTCAGTTTCAGCGCAATCCCACGTCTGGATCAGCCGCTCGTCCCTGATCCGCTCCGGGTTCGACCGTGTGCAATCCGCAGACTCAGCGTTGATCCCGTCAGCGGAATTCCGCAATGCGCGATGGGTATATCTTTCAACAACGGCTTTGGCGGAAAGATGCCCGGAGTTGCGATTCTAGGAACGAACGCCGCATACGGCGGCAGGGGCTTCGCCGCCGACCCCTCCTACATGCCGTGGAGCCACACCGAATCCGACCTATGCTCGTGCGCGATGATGTGGGAAAGTCCATCGGCAAGCACACGCTGCAGTTCGGAGGACAGTATGTGCTTGCTCAGCGCAATCAGACCAACAATGCCATTGGCGCGGCGTCCGGCGACGTCAGGGCCTGCTGACTTTTAACAATCTGGCGCACAGCACCGGAAATGCTTTCGCCGATTTCCTGTTCGCAATCGGTTTTCAACGGAGTTACCACAGGTTACATCCAGAGCTTTTCCCAGGATTCCGCGCAGCATCGCTATTACCAGACGCTATCAGATCGCCGAACCCTACTTCCAGGACGATTGGAAAGTTACTTCGCAAGCTTACGCTGAACCTGGGATTGAGAGTAAGTCTGTTCGGCACATATAGCGAGAAATATCACAACGCATGGAACTGGGAAGCGGCGAAGTTTAATGGCGCGCGATTTGCAGTCGATCCTTTCAGCGGCGTGCTGCTTGATAAGAGCAACGCTTCGCAGCCTGTCGGGTTCAACCAAACTACGTTCCAGCTCGCACCATCCAGTCGTTAGCGATCTCGGTCTGGTGCAATGCGGAGTGAATAGCGTGCCTTCAGGTTGTATGAAAGGGCCACTTGTTCAATCCCGCTCCGCGCGTTGGTTTTGCCTGGGATCCGATCGGCGATGGCAAGACTTCGATTCGCGGCGGCTACGGCATCTTCTTTGAACACGGCACGGGAAACGAAGCCAACACGGGATCCCTGGAAGCAAGTTCGCCGGTGGTCCTGAGCATGACGCAGCCATTGCCGTTGAGTTATCCGTGCATTGGAAACGTAGGTTACGGCGGATCGGGAAACTCATCAACCAACCCGTGCACTCTTGATCCGTCACATCCAGCTCCTCCGGCCGGATCGGTGTTTCCCCTCGATGTCACCGGCATTCCGACGAAAGCGGTCTGGCCCTACGCGCAGCAGTGGAGCTTTGGAATTCAGCGGGAACTCCCGCAGGATGTCGTCGCCAATGTTGCGTATGTGGGCAGCAGAGGGACGCACTTGACCGTCGAGCGCCAGCTCAACCAACTGCAGCCGCTGCCGCTGAATGAGAACCCGTTCGGACCGAACGAGCCGCTGACCCTGGCGGATTGCAAGATCTCGCCGATCGCCGGAGCGGGCCATCCTGGCGACGGCACGACACCATTCCTGCTGGAAAGCGGAACAATTGTGACCCCGCAAAATCCCGCCTACGTGCACCTGCAGGCAGCATGCGCCTCGCCGAACATTCCTAACGTCAACTCGCTGCCGCATCCGTATCCCGGGCTGGGCCGAATTTTCTCTCTTCAGAATGTGGCCAACTCCACCTATCACGCGTTTCAAGCAACACTCGCGTGGTGCGCGGACCTCTCACCGCGGGACTCTCCTACACCTACAGCCATTCGATCGATGACGCTTCGGATCGCAGCGATCCGGTACTGGCTAATTCGTACGATCTTGCCGAGAACCGGGCGAGTTCAAATTTCGATGAGCGCCACCTGCTCAAATTCAATTATGTCTTCCAGATTCCGAACTTCGCCCGTCATTTTTGGGACGTCGCGCTTGCGCCCGATCCGCAGGAAGGTGGACCGCCAAGTGGCGAATGCTGCTCGCGCATTCTGAACGGCATGTTCGGCGGCTGGGAAATTTCAGGCGTGACGCTGTTTCAATCGGGCACTCCCTTTACCGTGATCAACAGCGCGGGCAACACGGGTATTTCTCTCACCGACAATGCCGGAGTTTCTAGCGGTCTGGGAATCGCCGCGTCTTATCCGGATGTGGCGCATGGGCTTCCGGCGCCTGTAAACAATGCGCAAAGCGTTGGGCCACTGCTTATTAACCCGGCGCAGTTTGTGGCTCCGCGAGGACTGACTTTCGGAGATGCAGGGCGGAATTTCCTGAACAATCCCCATCGCATGAACTTCGACGTCTCCCTTCTCAAGCACTTCAAAGTTACGGAGAGCGGCGATCTGCAGTTCCGAGCCGAGTTTTTCAACATTTTCAATCACACAGAATTTCGAATTTATGACCCGGACAATCCCGGGAGCACGGGAAACAACGTGATCAGCTGCTATGCAGGCCCGGAGTACTCCGCCGGTTTTCAGGCAAGCGGAGGGGCCGACTGTGTGACCGGCGCATCGTTCCTGCACCCGCTCGATGCGCATTTCCCGCGGATTATTCAGTTCGGCTTGAAGTACGAATTCTGATGGTTCGACTCAGCGACACGTTATGAGCGGAAGGAAACATATTGTCGGCAGAAATAGAATCGGCTGGCTGATACACGCACTTCGCAGCCTGGAAGTGAAGGCGGCTTTGCTGATCGCCACTCTCGCGATGCTGTCTGCTTGCGGCGGAAACTCGGATCCGGCATCGCAGGCAGCATCCAGCCAGCTTGCCGGCAACTGGCAGTTCACCATGGTTCCACCGTCCGACAATTCTTTTATCGGCGGATTGCAGGGTGGATTCCTGTTGCAACCGACTCTTGCGACGATTACCGGCAGCGTCGTGTATTCAATCTCGCTTCCGCCGCTGGGTTCGAACACCACGCCCACACTCTGCAACAGCGGGTCTGCGCCGGTTACGGGAACAGTAAACGGACAGAACGTGACGCTGACGGCGGTCGCCGGGCCGCAAACCTTCACCTTAGCGGGAACGCTGAATGGCACAACGATCATGGGTACCTATAGCTCCGGCGATGGAAAGGGCTGCGGAACCGCGCAGAACAACCTGCAGTGGAGCGCTACGCTAGTTCCGGCGCTCAGCGGAACAGTTCAGGGTTATTTCCACAGCGTTCTCAACCCCGCACTCAAGAACCAGATTTTTCCAGTCAGCGGAAGCATCACACAGGGGCAAAATATTGGGGCCAGCAGCGCCACCGTCACAGGAACTCTAAATTTTCAAAATTATCCGTGTCTTGCCAGCGCCGCGGTCAACGGCCAAGTGAGTGGGAATTCGGTAATTCTTCAGATTATCGGAAGCAATGGCTTGAATGCGGGCCAGATTGGCGCCCCATCAGGATTCTCAAATCCTTCGCCAGTCACGCTTTTAAGTTCGACAGCAGGCGAAGCCGTGCAGGGTTCGAACGGCTACGGAGTGAGCACGAGCTCCTGCCCCTCGGGAAATGCGGCCGGAGATATTGGAGATGTTTGCCTCGGAATCGGGAGCGCCACAGTTTGTACGCAGCCGATTCTTATGTCTCCTGCAACGCTTACGTTTCCTCCGCAGCAGGTAGGGTCTTTGCCCAGCACGCAAACGATTACGCTGACTAACAATACTCTCTCGAGCAATCCGCTGAGCGGCCTGACGATTTCGCTCGCGACGTTCAATCCCGCGCCGGGCATTACAAGTCCATTCGGAGCTAGCGATTTTACCGGGCTGCCGGATTTCACGGAGCAGGACAATTGCTCGCAGACGCCCGGCGCCAGCTTCGCGCTAAATTCGCAACAAAGTTGCACCATTACCATTTCGTTTGCGCCACAGCAGAGCTGCCCCTGGTTACCTTCAACCGCGCTGGGAGGCGAGCCGCCCTCGGCCTGCCCGTTTCCGCTGCAGGCGGCGCTGACCGTAGTCAGTCCGGTCAGCTCAGATAGCAATACTTCATTCGCCATGCCGCTCAACGGGATCGGGTTCAGCGCGATTATTCCTTCTACTCCGGAACTCGATTTCGGCGCGGAAGCTGTGGGGGAGAGCAGCACGCCGCAGAACCTCTCGTTCTTCAACCAGGGAGCGAATCCGGTGCAGATTCTTCCGGCATTGAGCACGCCCTGCGTGAATCCCGCGCACGGAATATTCACACTGGCGCGCCCACTTGGTCCGGGTGAGGTCTCCGGCCTGCAGGTTGACGAAGGATCCTCCATCGTTCGGAACGGTTCGACAATCAATTATCTTTGCGACAACGATCTGACGAGTCATCTTCCAAATTTTCAGATCACGGCTGATGGATGCTCCGGAACTCTGCTGACACCGCAAGGCTCCTGCAGCCTGCAAATCTTATTCGCACCGCAACCAAGCACTCCGCTTACTCCTGCGCTGGATGATTTCCTCGAGCTGAATACGCTGCAATGCACCAGCAGCATTACTTCAAATTGCGAAATCGACAGCGGACGCTTTCCAGTGGAGTTGAAGGCGAACCTTCCGAGCCCATTGCGCATGACGCCGGCGGCGGGAGTGAATTTTGGAAACGTGGTCACGGGTGTAACAAGCAGCCCGGTTACGGTTACGTTGTTCAACGATCCGAAAGATCCGAATTCGAGCACCATCAACTTTACCGGCAACATTCTCCAGGGAACGGCCTTTACCGAGACGGATAACTGCGCGGGCAGTTTGCCGCCGGGAGGCAGTTGCGCGGTGAACGTGAGCTTTACTCCCAAGGGGCTGGGATACAAGTCGGGGACGGTCACAATCGGCTACACCGTGGGGCAGACGCAAACCATTTTCCTGCGAGGGACCGGCGTGGCTGCGCAGTAGCGCAACGGGTCGATACTTAACGCCAGAAAGCGCAGAACTTGTGAGGCTGGGAATTAAGGCCGTGAAGATAAACATTTTGCGGGAAAAACGATGGGGGCTGGTGATACTTCTGGCTGCGGCGATCTGGCTCAACGCATGCGGAGGAAGCAACAACCTGAGCCTGCAGAATCCTGCTGCGCCGTCGACGGCGGCGATCTCCATCTCCTTCAATCCTGCGCCCGCGCAAACCGTTTCCCTGGCCGGCACGGTGCCGCTAAAGGCGGTCGTGGCAAATGATTCGAGCAGCGCCGGCGTCGACTGGGCGCTGCTGTGCACAGGCGGATCAAACTGCGGCACACTTCAGCCGCTGCACACCGCAAGCGGTTCGGCAGCTACGTACTCGCCGCCGGCCGTGATCTCCGGAAACAGCATGTCGCTGAATATTGAGGCCTTCGCCACAGCCGACCACAGTTCAAATGCAGTAACCGCCCTCACCGTTACTGCTTTTGGCAGCAGCTTAAAGGGAAATTATGTCTTCGCGACCAGAGGCGAGGATGCGAACGGTATTTTCCAACTGGCGGGGGTGGTGGTTCTCGATGGCAACGGAAAGGTTACGTCGGGAGAGCAAACGCACAACGATCCGTTGATGTCGCGCTTCGACGCAATCACGGGAGGCTCTTATTACGTCGGAGCGGATGGACGCGGAACGCTTACACTGACCACCGCTGACTCAAATATTGGACAGCAGGGCACGGAGAATTTTTCGCTTGTGGTTCTGTCGAATTCGAAAGCGCTCATGGCAACGCTCGATGATCCGAATCTCACACAGAGCATCGAGGTTTCCGAAGGGACGCTCGATTTGCAGACCGCAACCAGTGCTCCGGCTGGCGGCTATGCTTTCACCATGAATGGAGTCGATATCGCAACCAGTCCAATGGCCATGGGCGGAATCATGAATATCGATTCACCCAACAATATCTCCGGCGCGGGCAGCGTGGCCGACCAGGATGATGCAACGAACGTGACAGAAAACGCCACGCTTTCGGGCGCGCTGACTTCTCCCGACAAGTTCGGCATGTTGATATTCAACCTGACAACCGGATTCGCTCCTACGTTGCAGTTCACGGGATACATAGTCGATACATCCCATATAAAGCTGATTGAGAGCGACAATGCTGGGTCAGGAAGCGGGTTCGGCACAACGGCGGGAATTGCGATCGGGCAAGGAAGCGCCACCGGGACGTTTCTTACTAACAGTTCATTTGCGGGTAACTATGTTTTCGATATCGGCGGAGAGGATCCCTCGGGAATTCCGGGAAGCCTCGCTTCGTACGGTCAGTTCAGCGCAGACACTGCTGGAGACTTGAACACTGGCTACAGCGATGAATCGCTCACCGTGTTCCAGGTCGCCATCAGCGACTCTTTCACCGGGAGTTACATTCTTGACCCGAGCGGGGACGGCCGCATCGATTCGAACATTACATTTTCGAAGAGCGGCGCGGGGCCGGAGTTAATTTTCTATCTCACAGGTAATGGAAACCCTCCTTTAGTTCTTGATGCCGAAGATAATGGCAACTCGCTCGCGTTTGGTTCGATCGGGACCGGCGCGGCGCATCCGCAGGCAGCGCCACCGTTTTCGTTTAATGGAAAATACGGGACTGAATCACTTGAGAGCAGCAGCGCGTTTTTTGACACGAATACCGGGCAGATCACGGCCAACGGCGATTCGGAAACGCTATCTGGAGTGGTGGACACAACCTTCAGCTTCACGCCTGATCCGGACACGCCACTCACAGGTACCTTCGGAAGCATTCCGAACACTGGGCGATTTACAGGAAGCCTGACCAACGGTCTTTTCCTGACGCAGGCAAATAGCACGAATTCGATTCCGGTTGCACTTTATCCGGTGAGCTCGAACCTGCTGTTCTTTATCGAAACCGATCTTTTGTTGTCCGGCGAGTCGACCTTCGGTTACTTCACAATCCGAACTCCGGTTTGCAGTATTTGCCAGTGATGCCCAGAAAGCTCGTGTCTCGATCCACACTCAGGCAGCAACTGCCGCGTGTCGAATTTTGTTCATTCCTAAAAATCGCAGGGGTCGATGGGTTGGCTGCAGCCCTTGTCGAGGGGACGAGAAGAGCTCTAAAGGCCCTCCCACCTTGTGTCGAAAGCGGACATCAAATATCAGGTCCTGAAAAGGAGAGACTCCATGAAGAAAACATGCGCCCTGACCGCTTTATTCGCCGTCGTATTATTCTTAACCATCAGAGTAGGAGCCCGAGCGTTTGCTCCCGCCAGCGTCGAGGGGACAAAACCGAAATCGTAGGGGAAAGCCATTCCCGATGGCAGGACCTTCTTAAGTTCAAAAATCCGCTCCTTGGCGTTGAAAGCGAATTTATTACGGCTTCCTTTGGGGGTCTCGATGACCACGCGCAGCAACTGGTCGTCATCCGAGTCCGCGGGATTGAGCCGGGCCGGATTTGCAATACCGTTCTTCTTGCTCATGCGTCATGTGGCCCTCCGACCACGTAATGGGGATGCAAGAAGAACTCTCAAGGTTTGTTGGTGCATGGTCCCGGTTCAGTATCTGGGGACGTGGAGTACAAATAATCCGCCCGCTGTGGAGTATGCGGGGAACAACAGCGCTAACGGCGGGCGACTGAACGGCATCTCATTGACGTATGCCCAAACGAACTGAACCCAGGAAAGACACGGCGCGCCCATCGGAAATGCTGAAAGGCTGGAAGGAGATTGCCGAATTCCTGGGCGAGCCGGTCTCGGTGGTGAAGCGTTGGAGGACGGAGGGAATGCCGGTCGCTGAACAAGGCCGGTTGGTCACAAGTTCTCCCGGCCAATTGAACGCCTGGCTGGGCCGGGTATCGGGCAAGCCGGTGCATGTGGTGACGGCTGAGACCGACCTTGCCGCCGAACTCAAGCGCGGGTTGGCCTTTGCGAAACGCGGCGCGAAGCATTCGAGCTCCACCCGATAATCTCGAGAGCGCGCCCAAAGACGATCTCAGGTCGAGCACGTTCCGAGCCTCAACTGAATTTTCAGATTACCTATTGCGTGGTTGGGATGGAGCCGACGACCAGACTTGAACTGGTGACCTGCCGATTACGAATCGGCTGCTCTACCAACTGAGCTACGTCGGCTTATTGGAACGCTTTCAGTCTGTTACGGGTTCCTCGACCAGAATAACATGTCAGTCCTGGCCAGACGACGAACGGCTACAGGAAACCCTGTAGAAGAAATCTTCGAGGCTTGAGGTATGGTGTTGCCTGGCATAAAGGTAGCCTACCCAATGAGCAGTAACACTCCTATCCCTGCGGCTCCGAGCCCTATCTTTTGGGGTGAACTGGCGCCTTGCGAGCACCTCGCTCAATTTTATGAGCACGACGCAGTGCTGCTCGATACGCTGGCTGGATTTGTCGGGGCCGGGCTCGAGCAGGGGGAAGGCGTTATCGTGCTCGCCACAGGCGAGCACCTCGAGGCTCTGGCAAAGCGGTTGGGGGCAAGCGGTGTGAATTTGCAGCAGGCCAGATCGCAGGACCAATATGTCACCGTTCTTGCCGAGGACGCCCTGGGGAAATTCATGGTCAACCAGTGGCCGGATGACCAACTCTTCGTCAAGTTCGTGGGGAAGTTGATTGCGCGGGCGCAGAACGGAGGCCGGCGCGTCCGGGCTTTCGGCGAATTGGTCGCGCTTCTGTGGGCGAGGGGAGACGTTGCCGCTACTGTGCGTCTCGAATTTCTTTGGCATCAACTGTGCCATCAGCAAGCATTTTCGCTTTTCTGCGCTTACCCAAAGGCTGGATTTACAGAAGACCCATTGAGGTCGTTAGATGTGATCCGCGCAACTCATTCCCGGATTATTTAACTTTATTCGATCGCCGTCAGATTAGATAATTCCGCGTTCCCCGCCGATCATGAGGTTTTAGGCTTGATGGCGCGGCGATGAATTCCCTGGGATTATAATGGGCCGTTCCCAGTAGATATCCAAACAGTGTAGATATCCAGACTGTTCGCCAGTTTGGGATGCTGCATGCCCAAATCAAAGAAAAAATCTGCCGCGACAGCGCGCAAGGATGATGGTTCCTCGATTCGCGCTGACTTCCCGATTGTCGCCGTCGGAGCATCCGCTGGCGGACTGGAAGCATTCAGCAATCTATTGCGCGCGCTGCCGCCGGAACCCGGACTGGCTCTGGTTTTTATCCCTCATTTGGATCCCACACATGAGAGCGCAATGGCTGAATTGCTCTCGCGCACAACGCGCCTGCCTGTCTACCAGGCAACGGAGGGAGCAACGGTCGCGTGCAACTCGGTCTACGTCTTGCCGCCGAACTGCGATATGACGATTTCCGCGGGCGTGTTGCACCTGGTGCGCCGCGAAGCAAGGCGCGGCCTGCACATGCCCATTGATTCGTTCTTCCGCTCACTGGCCACAGATCAGGCTTCCAACGCGGTGGGCGTGATTCTTTCCGGTACGGCCAATGACGGCACGATGGGACTGCTGGAAATTAAGAATAATGGCGGCATCACATTTGCGCAGGATAGCGAGTCGGCAAAATATGACGGCATGCCGCACAGCGCGACGGCGGCGGGGGCGGTCGATTTTGTGCTTCCACCACCCGGCATCGCGCAGGAACTGATGCGCATCCAGCGGCAGCCTTTAGCGGAGAGAACGAAGGACAGCTTCGACGGCAATGAGGAAACGCTAAAAGAAATCTTCCGGCTGCTCAGGCACACCAGCAAAGTGGACTTTGTCGACTACAAAGCCGGGACCATCCGCCGGCGCATCCTGCGCCGCATGAATATCAATCAAGTGGACGACCTCAGCGACTACGTCAAGCTGCTTCATCGCAATCCGAAAGAGATTGACGCGCTTTACCGCGACATGTCTAATCAACGTGACCAGTTTCTTCCGCAATCCCGAAGTATTTGAAAGTCTTGCGCGAAGTGGTCTACCCGAAGATTTTGTCGCAACCGCACCTCCTCGGAGCCGTTGCGAATCTGGGTGCCGGGTTGCTCCACCGGCGAAGAAACCTACTCTCACGCCATCTCGCTGGTCGAGACACTTTCCGAAAAGCGGCTGGAAGTGCCGGTGCAGATCTTTGGCACCGATCTGAGCGAAAACGCGATCCAGCGCGCGCGCAACGGCATGTACAAGGAGACGATATGCGAATGAAGTCTCGGAAGTTCGGCTGCGCCGGTTTTTCAACAAAGTGAACGGGGGATACCAGATTTCCAAGTCGATTCGTGACCTGTGCGTGTTCGCGCGCCAGAATGTGTTCAGCGACCCGCCATTCTCCCGCATGGATCTGATCAGTTGCCGCAATGTTCTGATCTACCTGAGTCCGGTGCTGCAGAAAAAAGTGATTCCCATCTTCCACTACGCTCTAAAGAACGAATGGATTTCTGCTGGTGGGAAGCACGGAGGGTCTGCTGGGCTCAGGCGCGGAGATTTTCGATCTGGTAGATCGCAAGAGCAAAATTTATAAGAAGAAGGCGGTTCCTTCTCCCGTGACCTTCGGCATGACGGTCAGTGCCGAGGGGCCTCGAGAACCCAGCCACGAACCCCTCGCCCAGGCCGTGAAAGAGGAACTGACGGCAAAGCCTCCGGTGGATGTGCAGCGCGAGGCGGATCGCCTTCTGTTGAGCAAGTATGTTCCCTCGGCGGTGGTCGTAAACGAAAATCTCGAAATTCTGCAAAGCCGCGGAAGGACGGACGCTTTCTCGAACTTCCCACGGGACGCGCCAGCCTGAACCTGCTGAAAATGGCGCGACCCGGCTTGCTCTATGAATTGCGGGCGCTGATCGAGAACGCCCGCAAGATTCCGGTTCCTGCTCCAAGGAAGGAGTAGTGCTCGACGACGGCACTGGCGGCAACACCAGTCACGCATCGAGGTCATTCCATTTCGCACCCCCGCGCGCGATCAGCAGCCATTTTCTCGTGCTCTTCGAAGAGACCGAGGCGCGCCAAGGCGCCAGTTACCGCTAAAGCGTCGCCAAAGACGAAAGCCGGTCCCGATTCGAAAGACGTCCAGATCGCGCAACTCAAGCAGGAACTCGCCAGCACCAAGGAATATCTGCAATCGATCATCGAATCGCAGGAAGCGACCAACGAAGAGCTGCAGTCGGCCAACGAAGAAATTCAATCCGGCAACGAGGAACTGCAGAGCACCAACGAGGAATTGCAGACCTCGAAGGAAGAATTGGAATCGGCCAACGAAGAGCTTAATACGGTCAACGAAGAAATCCAGCACCGCAACCAGCAACTGGCCCAGCTCAGCAACGATCTGATCAATCTGCTGAATAGCGCCAGCATTCCGATCATCATGCTGGGCGACGATCTGCACATTCGCCGCTATACGCCGGAAGCCGAACGCGTGTTCGGATTCTCCGAACCGCGACATGGGGAAGACGCTCACCCAATTGCCGCTCAACCTCGAGCTACCGCAACTGGAGCGCTGGATGCTCGATGTCATGCGCGACATCACGATGCGGAACGAGCGCGTTCGGTCGCGCGACGGGAAATTTTATAAGCTTCGCATCACACCTTATCGCACGCTGGAAAACAAAATCGACGGCGTGGTGCTTACCCTGATCGATATCAGCGACGTTGTGGGACGCGGCAACGGCAAAGAATTGGAATAAGACCGCGGATCAGCGTTCAGCTTGCCTTCCCGCCAGTTCTCACCCCCACTAAATCAAACACCGCTCTCTTGCTCGTATCGAAATCGGCGAGCGAGAACGCGGTTTGACGAAGCGAGATAGGATTTGTCTCATGCTGAACGATGCGGATCGTCTCCTTGAGAAGAGAAACGCTTCCCCTCAATTCGCTGCGCAATTCGGCCATCTGCTGGTTCAATTGCCGCATCTCCTTCACGCGACCTCTGATTTCGGCGGCGAGGGGTGATTGCTCGGCCGTGGGCCGCAGCAGAGAATAATCGTCGCGGAAAGGACTCGCTGTTACCCACGCATCAAGTTCCGCCTTGGTGGCGATGACAGCGGCGCGCGATTTTCCCGCGGGACGCCGGACAGGAAGGCCCATCTCACGCTCGTAGCGCTGCACCGTGCGCACACCTTTGCCGAGATAAGTGGCTATCTCTTTCCAGCCGGTCAAAAACTTGGGGAGTTCCGCTTTTTTGTTGCCAGACATGGCGAACCTCGCAAGAGAAGACCTGGGAATTACTGGCCGTAAGTCGATTTTAGACTTTTCCGGAAGAGAATGCGAGTACAGTTCCGGCAGGACAGTGGGCTTTCCCACCTGGGCTCGGAATCGCGCGCTAGCTGGCTTTGGGGTGGTGCAACGAGCCGCTAGTGGAACCGCTGGGCCTGCGAGAAGGTTCATTATGAAGCGAGAGTTTCAGGGCCTGGCATTGTTCATGCACGGCCAATCCATACTCATCGATCTTGCAGGTTTCAAGCGAGGCGGGATGTCCGCATATCCAGCACAGCACGGGGGGTACGTCGTTTACAGCAGTCATAAAAATCTCGGAAGTGGCATGGCGCTCTGCCTACTATCTATTCTCATGCTTGGACGAATCTGGGGTTAGCGCCAACCTGCGCCATCCGGAAATGGCTGTTCGAAAACAAACGGTTCAGGTTTTTAAGTGTGCCTTAAGAAAAGAACTTCGCGACGCCTCACGATAGCAACTCGGGCGCTTTCTGGGGAACCAACAAAACTCCGCTGCAAAACACTGACCTGTGCAGTCCTGGCCAGCGATCTTGCGTTTCCACGGTGGCTTGATTTTGGATGGGGCTTTCTTGGAGAGAGAAATTATTCGTCCCAAACAAAACGGGCCACCGGCTGGACTGGTGGCCCGAGATTCATTTAGAGCGGTGCCTAGAAAGTCAGGTGCATACCGAACTCCAGCACCCGAGGTGAGCCCATACCGAACACGCCGGTTCCATTCCCGACGCGGAAGGATTGAGCGCTCTGACTTCCAGCAGCAATACTGTTGATCGAACCACTACCCTGGGTAAGCCATGCGGTCATCATTCCCGGGGGCTGGTTAAAGTTGGAGAAGTTGGCCACATTGTAGAAGCCAATGCTCGGTTCGATCGTGAAGCGCTCATCGAATTTATGATCCCAGCTAGCTTTGAAATCCAGGGCTCTGACCCAGGGGAAAACCAACTGGTTTGGCGGAGCTTGCGTCACTACCGGGGCAACGGCGCCAATCTGTTGCAGTTGCGCAACCGTGAACAAGCCGGCGGTGACCAGCTTTTGGCCGGCGGGTGTTGGTTCATTTCCGTAGATCGCGTTGTAGGCATTGATGGCGTTGTTCAGTCCAGTCACTCCAAACTGGCGCATGAACGAGCCGTTAGTCGTGCCGGGCATGGGTTGGTTCTCAAGCCCACTTCCGGTAAAGTCGGTTTGGTAGATTTGCCCCGGAGTAAAGTTCTGGCCAACAATCACGGGACTGGACAACGGGCTATAGAAATGAGAGATGACTCCCAGACGGAAGCCATAGGGTATATCGAAGCTTCCGCCGAAGGAGAGCTGGTGGGTGCGGTCGAGTAGCGACGGCCCCATGTATCGCAGAGGCTGATCGTTATCCATTGCGGTCAGAACGAAGTCCTGATCATTCTGCGACGCGGGGTTCCCAGGAGGTGGGGGGCCTTGGAACGCCACAGGATTTACAAATTTCGAGAGCGAGTACGAGACCTGGAAGTTTGCCGCTTTGAGGCCGGGAGCCGGGTTCACAGCGTTCTGCGTCAATTTCATCTGCAGAGCGTTATAGACCGAACGGCTGATGGGCTCGAGCATGTAGAACTGACCGAGCTTCGGATTGGTTCCCGTGAAGGCGCAGGCGCAAGCTCCGCCCGTATCGAGAGGGCTTCCCATCCCATTCCCCACGAAGTCGCCGACCTTAGCGCCCGCATTAATGGTTGATTGGAGGTCCCCAGGGTGTCCAAAAGCTGCCTCCGTCGCGGAGATCGCGGCGGCGGCATTCGCTGGATTAAAGTTGGTGATGTCGCCAGCGTGGTTGAGATCGACCGCGAGCAGAGCGTGCGTCTCGACGTTCCGCAGTAAATCCCCGCTGAATACCATGCCGTGACGGATTTCGCGCTGGACGCCGAGATTCATCTGCACCGAGCGTGGGCTGACGTAGTTGGAATCGAACAGTCCCTGGCTGTTGTTGTAAATGTTTACGTTCGCGCCAGCACTCAAAAAGTTGCCGATGTAGGCGCCATTGGGATTAGTCAGGCTGAACGGCGTGTTGGCCTTGAAGGTATTCTCGAACGCCGCAATAGTAGAGGCCGCATTGCCGATGGTATCCGAGCAGGCAGATGCGGTCGTTTTACCTGCAGCGATTTGGGTTGGATCGGGGCCTACCGATCCGGTGCCATTCGAGCAGGCTTGCACAATCTGAAGGAATGCGCCATTTTGTAAACGCGACGGCCGGTCGAAGAGCACGTTGTTGAAGATGACATTCTCGTAGTACAAGCCGATGCCGCCACGAACCACGGTCTTGCCGTCACCTTTCGGATCCCATGCGACGCCCAATTGCGGGGCGAAGTTGCGATTGGGATTTCTCACGGCGTTTCCATGTCCGGGGAAGAACTGGTTGATGGCAGCGATGGCGGGAAGGTCGCTGTCCGTGCGTCCGGTGTCGCGTTCCCAACGCAAGCCGAGTGCGACGGTCAGATTCGGCCGCACCTTCCAGCTATCGCCGATGTAGAGCGCCGTGCGGTTATCGGGACCCAGGCCGCCCGCTGGGAATCCCAAGGCAGGCTCGGTAGTGGAGTAGCCTTGACCGTTCGATACCAGCACCTGACTGATTGTGTCGTCCAGCGGATTGCCGTCGGGGGCGGGAGTGCTGCCACTGATCTGCGGAGCGGAACCAAAGAAGCTGGCAAATCCGCCGCCTTGAATGTGGTTAAACCCGAAGCCGTAGCGAAGAATGTGTCTGCCGATAATTCTGCTTCCGTCATATTTGATCTGATGGTCGCTTTGCGGAGTGCTTTGCGGCGCGAGCTCGTTTGGGCCCACATTGAAGCTTCCGATGAAAATATTGACCCCGAGGTTGGCAAATGGCAGATTCGATCCTGTCACGCCGTCGACGATCTGGTTCTGGAATTTCAAGTACGAAAAGCGAATGGTGTGGGTAAAGCTGCCGGTGTTGAAGTCCAGGCCTGCGACTTCATTTCGCGTGTAGTCTTTGTTGTTGTAGACGGAAAAACTACTCGAGAAAAATGTGCCGTCGGCCGAATTCTGGAAGTAGTTGAAACGGCCAAAGAGACGCGCGGTCTTAGTCAAAGAATAGTCCAGACGTCCGGTCAGTTCGGTTTCTTTGAAGGGAGACTGAAATGTCCCCGAATAAGCCTGGAACGGAGCCGCTTGCAGAACCGGCGCAGCCTCGTGCTGCAAGGTGCGCTCGCCGTCCAGGAAGAAGAACAGCTTGTCCTTGATGATCGGTCCGCCAACGTCGGCGCCTTCCTGATTGCGCTGCCAAGGTGTGGGGATTCTCTGGCCGGTCACTGGGTCGAGCGGAGAGGGCAGGTTTGCCGCGCCCACGGAGCTATCGCGGAAGAAGCCGAAGGCCTCGCCGTGGAAAGTATCTGTTCCCGACTTGGTGGTCACGTTCACCGCGCCGGACGAAGTCAGATCGTTCGAGAGATCCAGGCTGGACTGCGCCAGCGAGAATTCCTGAATCGAGCTGGCAGGAATGTCTTCGGTCGTGGTGCCCACCGTTTCGTCGCTGACGTCCACGCCATCGACGCTGATGCGGGCGGTACGGCCGAAACGGCCGCCGAACGAAATCGAGGAGTAGCCGACTTTGGTCGGATCGAAATTTTCGCCGTCCTGAATTTGAACGCCGGGTTCAAGCTGGGCAAGATCGAGGAAGTTGCGGCCGTTTACCGGCAGGGTGGAAATTTGCGAAGCGGTAAGCACGCCTTGCACTTCGGCCTGTTCCGTGTTCACCGCGACTTCGCTGGACTGCACTTCGACTACGGTGCTTTCCTGGCCGACTTCCAGCTTGATGTTGCCGTTCGCAGTGTTATTCACCTGAACGTCTACCGACAATTGCGTCGTCTTGAAGCCCTTGGCTTCCGCGCGCACGGAATACGTGCCCGGGATCAGTGCGCCGGAAGAATACGTTCCAGCGCCGCTGGTGGTGGCATGGACGGTTTGCCCCGTGGGGCCAGTCATGGTGACTCTGGCGTTGGGTACGACCGCGCCGGTGGCGTCAGTCACCGTGCCAGAGATACTGCCGTTCGATACTGAGGTCTGGGCGAATGCCACAGAACATAACAGCAGCGAGCATAAAGTAACCAGCGCCAGCAGCGTAAATCGCGCGTTGAGGCGAGGCGAACTAAATATTGATTGAGATGTCAGCTTAAGACTCATTACTTCCTCCATCACACTGGATTGATCCCAACTCTTCCGGCGCAATACTGCGCCCGCCCGCAACGTGTCACTGGCTGACAAACGTTACTGGTGCACTTAGGAAGAGTGCCGCTGTGCAACAGGGCAAGCCGAGGGCCGTATGTGGAGGAAATACGTGAGGTTCGAGCGCTCAGGTGCGGATTTCCGCTTTACCGAGTGACGAATTGGCCGCTTGTGGAAACCAAGCAAAACAAGCTTAGGGTCAATTCATACCGATAGCGGTAGAGATCGCCGGCGATATTATGGGATTCAGGAGACGGAATAAGATTTGCTCGACAATTGCAGTCTTTAACATGCATACTGGTTGGTATGTTAATTGCAAGAAACCGATCGAGGCGCAGCAGGCCTGCAACGCGCGATCCGGAGCGCACGCGAGGGCGCTTGTTGCTGGCTGCGTCGCGCGAGATCTACAGATCGGGTTTTCAGAGCGCCAGCCTGGACGCAATTCTTGCGGCTGCTGGAGTCACCAAGGGAGCACTGTACTATCACTTCGACAGCAAGGAGGCCCTGGGGTACGCCGTCGTCGATGAGATCATTGCACCCGACGTCCGCGGCAAGTGGGTGCATCCTCTACAGGGCGTCGCGGATCCTATCGACGCTTTAATCGGCGCTGTGCAGCGCATACCCGTTCGGCTAGCGGATGTACGGGGCGGCTGTCAGTTGAATAATCTGGCGCAGGAAATGTCTCCTCTTGACGCCGGATTCCGGAAGCGGCTGGCGATAATTTTCGATGCCTGGCGGGAGGCCGTTGCCTCGGTTTTGCGGGAGGGCCAGGCTCGCGGAAGCGTTCGCCGCGATGTGGAACCCGCTGAGGCCGCGGGCCTTCTGATCGCGATGGTCGAGGGCTATGGGTCGCTGGCAAAGAATGCTCAGGATCCGAGAGTGATGAAAGCCGGGATCAGAAACATCGTGAGTTGGTTGCGCTCCCTGCGCAAGCCGGGCAACCGCAGGATGGGGTGACAGCATCGTTGTGTACGGGCAGTCTCTTTTCTCATTCACATACCAACCAGTTTGTATGTTTCATCTTTCTTAGTGGGCCGGTTTAAGAATTGCAAGGAGAAAATCATTATGAAAATGAAGACAGCGAGGATGATGGCATTGGCATTATTTGCGTTGGCCTTTGCGTCGTGCGGGCCCCGGCAAGCGCAAGCACAGGACGCCAAGAATCCCTCTCCCACCACCATGGCTTCAATCGATCCTTATCTGATGGAACGCGATGCGGAGATTGCGATGGCCCGAAGTGCCGCTCCGCCATCCATTGCCAAAGACGCCACGGTTATGGTCCTAGGGAGGCATGGCTATGAGACGGCCGTGGAGGGAAAGAACGGTTTCGTGTGCGCGGTAGGGCGATCATGGGACCTGCCGAAAAACAATCCTGCTTTTTGGGATCCGAAGATACACGGGCCGATCTGTCTTAGTGCTCCGGGGGCGCGGTCTTTTCTTCCGATCTACCTCAAGAAGACCGAACTGGCGATTGCCGGACGTTCGAACGCTCAGATAGAGGACGCCATAAGAGACGGCATCGCGACAGGCGAGTTGCCCACACCCGAACCCGGCTCAATGTCCTTCATGCTGTCGAAGCAAGGGTATTTGAATGCCGCCATCAAGGGACCCTGGCTTCCTCACGTGATGTTTTTTGTCGCCGAAATCGACCCTAAATCCTTGGGTTCCGACGTGGGGGATGACGTCCCTCTGGACGCGCACGAGGAAAAAATCGGCCGCTATACCACCATTGACGTTCCCGTAAGCAATTGGTCCGACGGAACACCATCGCCGATGAACGGCGGTAGCCATTGAGGTGTCCGAAGGAGAAAATCATTTATGAAAAGAGAGACTGTCACGATGATCGCATCGGCATTCTTCGTGCTGGCTCTTGCTCTGGGCGCGGCCCGGCAAGCGCAGGCACAGGACGCCACAGCTCCTTATCCCAGCATGGCGCCGCTCGAACAATATCTTATTGCGGATCGCAATGCCGAAATCGCGCTGGCACGGACCGCAGCTCCCTCATCCATTTCCCAGGATGCAACTGTCATGGTCCTTGGGCCGCGCGGCTTTGAGATCGGAGCCGAAGGCAAGAACGGGTTTGTGTGCATCGTCGAACGGGCGTGGACAAGCCCATTCAAGAGTGTGGAATTCTGGAACCCAAAGAATCGCAGCCCGATTTGCTACAACCCGCAGGCCGCGCGATCCATCCTGCCTATCACTTATATGAGGACCAAACTCGCGTTGGCCGGAAAATCGAAGGACGAAATTAAGGAGGCTATGAAGGCCGCGGTGGTGAAGAAGGAACTACCGCCTCTGGAGCCAGGCGCGATGTGTTACATGATGTCGAAGCAAGCCTACCTGACCGATCAGGGCATTACCCAGGATGGGGCCCACAATATGGCGCACATGATGTTTTACACTCCGCGAATCAACCCTGCAGACTGGGGCGCGAACATGGATAAGTCTCCCATTGTTATCGACCCGCGGGCGAAGGGCGACCCGGAGCCGATCGATACATTCATGATGCTTACAGGCACGTGGTCGGACGGAACGCCAGCCCCGCTCAGTTAAGAATGAAATTGAAATAATTCAAGTTGTTCCTCATTAGTCTCGGTCGGCATGGAATGTGAGAGCGTGATGAAAAATGGATGCGAGAGAAGCGGAAAGGACGGCCTTGAAGTGCGGGAGGCTGGTGCTGGCCGTCCTGTTCTTGTTCCCGTCGATCGCATTGGGGCAAACGCAAGCGCTGCAAAGCCAGAGCCTGCCACAATCCGACCGTTCAAAATGCATGTTCCCGACCAGCGTTCTGATTGATCTTCGCCACCGTTTGGCGGAAACCAAATGGCCCGATCAACTTCCGGGCACGACCTGGGAGTACGGCGCCGACATCAAGAAGGTCCGGGAACTGGCGGATTATTGGCAGAACGGCTTACGACTGGCGCGCGCAAGAAGCCAAGATCAACCGCTTTGACCAGTTCACGACGAAATTGATGGACAGCAGATTTATTTTATCCATCAGCGCTCGCCCCGCCCCGACGCAATCCCTCTGTTGTTGATTCACGGCTGGCCCGGTTCGATTGTTGAATTTCTCGCACTGATCGAGCCGCTTACCACATCCCAAGGACAGCAACAGCCCGGCATTCGACGTCATCGTTCCTTCGCTTCCTGGCTTTGGATTCTCCGGACCCACCACAACTCGGGGCTGGGGCCCGCAGCGTATGGCGAAGGCGCTGGTCGTTCTCATGGATCGTTTGGGCTATTCCAGATATGGCATCCAGGGCGGCGATTGGGGTTCGGCAATAGCCCAAGACATGGCTTACCAAGCGCCCGCGCACGTGATCGGGCTTGCATCTGAACCTCATTTTCGTGCCGCCCGCCGAACCCGGAAGCAGTTGCGGAAATGAGTGATGCGGAGCGGAAGCGGTATTCGTACTTTGACCGGGAAGAGAGCAGTTTTTTCTTCCTCCAGGCCGGTGAACCGCAGACCCTTGCCTATGCCCTTACTGACTCCCCGGTGGGGTGGTTGGCCTGGATGATAGGAAAATTTCAACTGCTTACGGACAACAACGGCGATTTTCTTACGGCGGTGGACCGCGACACATTTCTGACCGATGTCACGCTCTATTGGGTGACCGGTACGGTTGGCTCCGCCATGCGAATCTATCGTGAGAACCGGCTCACTGGAGAAGAGGCGGCGCCGACGCCACGCCTGGAGACTCCCGTGGCGTATGCGGATTTTCCGAGGGAGGTAGCTGTCCCTCCGTTTCGATGGATTACTGAGAGATACAACGTCGTACAAAAAACTGAAATGCCGAAGGGCGGGCATTTCGCAGCTCTGGAACAGCCTGATCTCCTGCTTGACGATATCCGGAAGTTCTTTGCAAAGGTTGATCAGAAATAAGTGCCGTAATTGCGGTGAGTGGGAACCATGCGAGTGCTGATCGTGGAATGAATGGGTGCCAAACCGCAATCGGCTTTGGCAAATGTCCTATCCTCCAGGCGTGACGTGGAGCATTTCGATTCCGCCAACGATGCGAGCGAGGCGCTCGAGAAATTTGCCACGGACTCCTACGATGTTTTGCTTCTCGATATTGATTGCTGGACCTGTCGGGATCCCAACTGTTAGACCAGCTTAGGGAACGAAACTTTCCGTTGCCCGTCTATTGTGTTTGTAACGGCACACGTTGAACACGCGGTCACAGCCTTCGAGAAGCACACCGTAGACTACGTGCTAAAGCCTTTCTCGAACGAAAGCATCAACGAAGCCCTGGACCGGGCCTCTCGGAGAGCAAAGGGCGAGCGAGCCGCAAAATTGATTGAAGCTTTGCCGCAGTTACAGAAGTTGTCTCGCCCCGGTCACTCGATGATCGCAATCAAAGCCAAAGGAAGCATTCTGTTCATCAATCCTGGCGATGTGGTCGCAGTTCAAGCTGAGGGCAATTATGTGTCGCTGCAGCGGGAGTCGGACTCTTATCTGCTGCGCGAGTCAATCTCGATGGTGGCAGAAAAGCTGAAGCCGTACGGATTCATTCGGATCCATCGATCTGCGCTGGTGAATACCTCGTTCGTGGTAGAGATCAAGCCGTACTCGGCGGGAAAGTATGGTCTCCGCGTCAAAAATGGGAAGGAATACGCAGTTACCAGCGGTTACAAGAAAAATCTCAAACCCCTCACAGAATTCCGGATCGGTAACGGTTCGTTCCTCGCGGAATAGCATTCTCACGGATCGTAACGTCTTCTTTACCCGTGATGCTGCCCTCGTTGCTGATGGAGAAAGGGGGGCTGGCCAGCTTTGAATTTAGCATGCGCTGCTACGGAGATGGCTGCCCCACTTTCGCGGGGTTCGAAAGCTGGGCATTCGAGCGACGGTGGGAGGGGATTTTTTCCCGGGGAAGTTGTGCGACCGCAAGCCCGAGAAACCCTCGACGCAGGCGTTCGTGGTGCCCAGCTTTCCGACGGAAGGAAAGCTGGGGAAGCCTCTTTCGCGGCGGTGCAGATGAAGAGCAAAGCTGGGCCAGCCCCCCCGTCCTTGGGTTCTTTGCAAGGGCAGGAAAGTGAAGAAGCCGACGGCGAAATCTTAAGAGTGCTTGAAAAGATTGGTCGGGGAGAGAGGATTTGAACCTCCGACCCCCTGGTCCCGAACCAGATTCCGGCAAGTATTGAACTCTACTGAAATGAGTAGACCACAAATGATTTGTGATGAACAACTTGGCCGCGAACGCTTTCCGGCTGTTGAAGTCTGTTGATCTCGGATGCAATGACAGCTACAAATTCGTCTACACTCAAATGGGGTGAACCCCTCCCTTGAGACATTTTGCGTTTCTACACTCGCCGTTGTTTCTTGATGCGAACACACCTTTTCCTTCGTCCCAAATCATACTCGGACCCGTGCGGAAAATGGAGAACAGGTCAAATTGCCGCACACGTTCAAGCGCCTGGAGAAAGAGTTTGGGAATACGTCCGCCGACGATAGCAACTGAGAGTCATGAAATGGACCTGGCGAGTCTGCTGAAAACGCCTCAAAACCCCACGGCATGGGTGGATGTTACTCATATGCACGCTTGTAGTCTGTGATGGATGAACATCAAAATCCCTCCCAAGCAGAGCCTGGACGGGGCACCCTCGAAAGTCGGAATGAGTCGCTAATCTGGGCCAGCTGTGATCTATCAAGACGTTGTACCCACCGGAGCGCGGCTGATAGGTGGAGCGTAACCGAGACTACCATGCGGGCGGTGGAGGTTGTAGTGCTCCAGCCAGGGTAAGAGTTGCTGATCGCGTTCTTCTGAGTTGCGGTAGTGGCGAACGTAAGCCCACTCGCGCAAGGCGGTTTGGATGAAGCGTTCGGCCTTGCCGTTGGTGCGCGGAGTGTAGGGACGTGTGAAGCGGTGCTGGATGCCGAGTTCAAGGCAAGCAGCGCGAAAGTGGCGGGAGCGATAGCAGGAACCGTTGTCGGTGAGCAGGCGGCGAATGGGGATGCCGAGCTGGGCATAGAAGGCGACGGCGGCCTGCAGAAAGGCGATGGCGGTTTGGTTTTGCTGGTTGGGCAGCATGCGGGAGAAGGCGAGGCGGGAGTGATCGTCGATGGCGACGTGCAGCGCCTGCCAGCCGGCGAACTGAGGGCGGCCGCGACGGCGGCCGTCGCCGCGAATAGAGACCTGCTGATAACGAGTCATGCCCTTGATATCGAGGTGGAGCAGATCGCCGGGAGCGGGATGTTCGTAACGCACGACGGGCGGAGCGGGATGGAGATGACGCCAGCGGTTGAGATGAGCGCGCCGAAGAATGCGGCTGACGGTGGCGGCGCTGAGGTGAGTGGATTGGGCGATCTGATAGGCGGGCTGCAACTGGCGGCGCAGTGCGATGACCTGCGCCGTCAACTCCGAGGAGGTTTGGCGCGGGCAACGGAGAGGCCGCGAAGAACGATCGCGCAATCCAGGCAAGCCCAAGGTGCGGTAGCGGCGAAACCACTTCGCAGCGGTTTTTCGGCTGACCTGGAAGGCGGCTGCAGCCGCCTTCAATGTCAGCCTCTCCATCATGATCTTATGGGCTAAAGCCTCTCGACAGCGAAAACTAAGTCGGGCATTCTGGTGAAGGTCCATCCGATCGACTCCTGGGAAGCGGATTGGTCAGCACCATCAGCTTCTCCGGTCTTGCTCGAATGGACTATTCACTTCTTGGGAACAACGTGTTGAAAGACCACAGCCAGCCCCGTTGGATCAGGCGGTTTTCGAAGTCCCAGGTGTAGGATTTGCCGGAGGGGTCGGAGAGGGTATTGCCGTTTGCGTCATCTGTAAAAACGACGATAGTAGTCGTAGCTGAATTCCGTGAATCGTACACACATCACCTTGTCTGCCCATCGGGCTGCCGCGTTCGATAGAAGAACACTCGCCCTTTCGTCCAGTCGACGGCGAACAGCAAAACCTCGTTTGTGGAGGGCGTCTCGGGTGCAACCATCGTGGAGAGTTGGAATCCCGCGCCATGAATCTTCCCAACATCGAGATTACCCACAAGCGTATCGGGCCACCACGACTTGCCCGGGTTTGCCACGCGGCTCACCGACGGAGGCAGTACATCGATGCTCTTTAGGTTCTTTCGAAGACTCTGGGATTCGGAAGGAAGGAACTCGAAGGCACACCATGTAGTCGAGGGGGACATGTCGTGCAGTTCATGGATGTCACGAGAGCTTTCCGGCAGAAAATCTGGTATCCAACCACGGTCAATCGCCCCGTCTTTCTTCGCTTCCACGAGAGAAGGGTAGAACGATTCGCGACGATCCCCGTGGCAAGCGGCTAGGGAAAGGCAGAGCACGAACAGAACGAAATGCAGTTGGCGGCCAAACAGGCTGCTCCCGATGAGTGCACTTAATGCTCCCGACGCTCGACTCAACTGATGAGATAATCGCATATCTACCACCCAGGGAAAGGCGGCTTTCCCGGCGACGATTTAGGAACAAAGGGCGCACAAGTCTTGTTGCAGTCGCCACCTTTCTGGCCGCACTTGTTCGCCCGGTCATCGTCGCGCCAGTCGTCCTCCGTTAGCGCTCCCCATACGTTTGTTCGGAAAAAGCTGACCACCACGGCAGCAGCGGAACCATTACACGGTATATTGGTAGCCTCACAATTACCCATGCAGTGATAGTACAGATCGTCGCCCTTCCAGTTCCTCTGTTTCATTCTCTCGTAGTTGTCCCCCATTGCCATGGCTCCGAAGGCGAACCCCCCGTTGCACGGAAGCAATCCGAGTGGATCAACCAAACTCGTGGGCCTGTTTTTTACATACCAATAGAAATTCGGAGTCTTGTCCTCAAACCTGATCAGATCCTCGCCTGTGAATCTGCCAACACTCTGGTCGTAATAGCGATGCCTGTATTTATAGAGCCCAGTCTCGGAGTCAAACTCTCTTGCCGCGAACTGGAAGGGGTTGGTGGTCGTTCCCGTGGAAGTAGTCAGATTCCCGAACGAGTCGTACGTGTACGTCCGGAGCAGGCCGCCGCTAGTGTTGCTTAGACTCGTAACGGACCAGAGGCTATCAGATTCATAGTAGCTGGCTGTCGACGAGCGCAACATCGCGAGCGGCTCATCAATCCTTTGAGTCTGTGTGTACCTCGTCAGTCCGTTTCCGGAGTTGTCCACCTCCTCCAGCAAGTTGTCGCCGTCATAGAGGTAATTCGTTGTTCCGAGCGGTCCAGACTTCTGGATGCGCCGTCCGAAGGGATCGTACTTGAATGTCGTAGTTCCGCCGTTGGTGCCGGGGACTACGGCCTGAGTCAGCCGGTTCTCGAAGTCCCAGGTGTAGGATTTGCCGGAAGGGTCGGAGATGGTATTGCCGTTTGCGTCGTAGCCGTAGCTCCAATGGGGAGTTGAGGCTAATCTGTTGAATACACGAGATCTATGGTTCGACACTCCCGTCACTGACGTGCTGTTCGAGACCGCATCATAGTTACAGCTCAAGGATTTCGATCCTGTGGAATCAGAATCCAGCCACCTGACCAGCGAGGGATGCCCAGCCCGTCAGGAGCCTGATATGCCCAAAACAGGTGAACATCGGCCTTCTTTCTCGCTTCATCGAAGACCCTCAAAAATACCATCCAGATCAAGGGTCCCAGTCAGAGTCTGTCCCGGCTGGACGGAAATCTGTTTCCTCTGCGGGGTCCTCGACCGGAAGCACCTTTTCCAGGGCCTCGCTGTCGGATTTGGCCGCCACCAACACCATCCCGTATCTGGTCGCCCATGGCAGCTGGCTTTTGTCAATCACCACACTCTGGTTAGCGCCCGATCTCAGGGTAATTTCTAATCGAAGAGGTTGCAAGGAGGCTAACTCTAACTCTGGATTCCTCCCCGCTCAGTTTTCTCTTGTCCGAGGCTGGTAAAAGAATAGCGCAAGACCAGCGTGAGCCGAGTTAGAACTCTATTGTTGTCCCTCATAGAATGCTCCGATATTTCTTCGACTTCTTTTTGTATTCCGGATGTCCTCTTTGCAATGGTCGCACTTGGCTTTCTTGAGCGCAGCTTCGCTAAGCAATTAATTTCGACCGTGCTCGCGGCAATTTCCCCAGCCTTTCGTTCCTGGTTGTTGGAGAATGTGACTTGCATCCCTGTTGGTTGATACGGCAAATGCTAGGGTTGGAAGCTAGCGCCTCTCGCCTGTGCTGATCTTCATGCACTAGATACACTTACCCATATCGCAGGATGTGTCTTCGCCTGACCCGATCACGACGAGGATACCGCCAAGACCGTCGCAGACGATGGTGCTGGCCCCGGGCTGTGGGCCATTGCCGGTAGTAGTCCATAACCCGAAAGGATCATCGAGGAGAATTGGATTGTTACGAGCGTATCTGTAGAAGTGCGTTCCGCCACCGAAACCAATTGGGTCTTCACTGATGAATCGGCCGACATTCTGGTCGTAGTAGCGGGCGCGGTAGAAGTTAAGACCCTGGTTTCTGATCGAACTCCCGCCCGGTGTACGGAAAGGGTTGCTGAGGGTGCCAGTGAAGTTTGTCAGGTTGCCAAAGGAATCGAATGTGTAGGTGTTTGTAAGTGCCCCGGCCGAACTGCTCAGGACGTTACCGTATCGCCTCCGTCCATCTCATAGTAGGTCGATCGTACCAGACTGCATCTCGGCGAACCACTCATCAACATATTTCCCTTCGGCGAACTTGGTTAACACACCGCCGCTGTTGTCCACTTCTTCGATGGTGTTGGGGCCGTCATAGAGGTAGTTCGTGGTGCCGAGCGGACCGGACTTCTGGATTCTTCTACCGAAGGGATCGTACTTGAAGGTCGTGGTTCCACCGTTGGTGCCGGGGACTACGGCCTGTGTCAAACGGTTCTCGAAGTCCCAGGTGTACTGTTTGCCTGAAGGATCGGTGAGAGTGTTGCCGTTTGCGTCTAATGCTGACCCTACCACGGTTTTCGACCACGAGCACTTTCTATCCTGATGCGTTCCCGACCACTTAGCCCACGTTGGACTGACTGCGATTGTGCGATTTTTTGAAAAAATCCCCTGATGCGGTTTTTTGCCCTGAGCCTCGTGTGCGCCCTGGTGCGTTTCGAGCGCAGCAAGAGCAACACCGGCAGCTAAGGAAAAAATCTCCTCACCACTCGCGAGAGCAGGGATTCGTTCTTTAGCTGCGGGGAGCATCACTGCTGATTGTAGTCAGCGCGGCACGCGCAAAGAAGTGACTTTGGGGACGCCGGGACGGGTGCGGTCAGCGACGTGCGGTTCGAGGCCGCATCGTAGCTGTAGGCGTTCTGGAAATTCAGACTCGGCAGCCACGCATACTGCGTCGAGGTCCCAATCACCCGCCCCATGTTGTCGTAGGGAAAATCCGTACGAACCCGTCGGATCGGATACCTGCTTGAGCTATGCAAAACCTTCCTGCGCCGTTTCTTCGCACGAAGCATCTCGACGAGTGACGTGTCGTAGCAAACACCCCGTGCGCAGCACGGCCAGATTTTGCCCCTCACCTCGGCACCGCACTTTGGGCAGGCGGGACACCCCGGAACCACGGTGGCAGGCACGATAAAAAATTCTCTCTCGAAACCACGATTTCCTCGCGGACCCGGTATTAGACCTTCAGAAAGGGGGGATGCACCGATGGCAAGCGACTCCAAAAAGCAGCAGATCAAGGCTGACCTCGAACGCCTGACCGCCGAAGCTGACCAGCTTCCAGAAGGCGACCAGCGCCGCCAGCTTGTAGACCAGATCGCCAAGCTGAACGTCGAGTATCAGGCTGAAGATTAACCAATAGCCAGAGCCGCACTTCCGTGCGGCTTCTGGCAGTTCAAACCGGCAGCTAAAAGAAAAACTTTCCGGGGCGCAACGACGCCGCAATCAGGTGCGGATAAGGGAAGGAATCGGCGGAGGAGAGGATACTAGATCGGCGGTCTGCTGGACGCGCTGGTGCAGCTTCTTTGGACTCACTGTAATTCCCCGGCTCGAACCTATGCCTGCCGCTTGTGCGGTTGTATCCCCGATAGATGAGCTGACGCCACGCACCGGGACGATCAAAAGGCCGACATAGAACGTGATAGACGTTCCCCTTTTTAAGTTTCGCCATTGGTCAGTCAGCCGGGACTCGGACGATTTTGATCTCTTTGAGCGTCACCCCGGTTGGTCGTGAAGGGAAACTCGGACGCTTTGTGCACGTCGTAGGTTTTGTAATCGATCCGGGTTTGCCCGGCTTCGCCGTAGGTCACCGTCACATAGAATCGCCCCGCTCCGCCTTCAGTTCCTCGATCTTCAACCGGCCCTGCCCGCTCCTCGGATCGAACACCGTGAGCGTCACCTTCAAGGACCCGTCTTGGCTCACCGCACTGTCGTGGATATTCACTTGGATTTGTCTCCTGGAAAAGGCGAGAGAACGAGAGCACCACCTGGGCCTCCTCCGATCAGAAACTCGCGCCCCAGCAGACCGGGAAACGCCAAGGCCAGGGCACTCTTTGCGGCTATGACTTTCCCGCAGCCTTCGCAACCAAGGCACAGAGAGGGCGACCTCCTCCTGGACATTCGGATCGGGCGTTGCTTGCAATCTTCGCCAGCCTATCTGCGGGGACGCTCTCGTCGATGTGCTTCAACACAAAATCCCTAAAATCCCCATTTCGATTTGCGAGCGCCACGAACCGATTGAAGCTCTTCCAATCGTCCGCAAGTAACTTCGTGACCGAATCGCTGTATCCCTCTGCAATCGCACCGTCGTCGCATTGCGAAAATTTCTTGTATGAACGATAAACCTGATCCCAATCTCGGAGCGAATCCGCCTCTTTCTCGGCCTGCGTTGCCTCCGCTTGGGTGCATTTCCTAGTTGCAGCATCGTCGGCAACAGCACTGGTCATCAAAAACAGAATGATAAGGAACGAGGTCAGACGCATGTGGATATCCCCCCACGGCTCCCACCTGAGAGCCTTTAGCTGTTTACTGAATCGTGATTTGTCTCATCGGATCGTGTGACTGCCAATCCGTGATTGTTTTCATGCAATCGTCCGTGGTTCGCACACAACCAAGAGTTGGATGGTTAGGCCCGCCGCTGTTCGCACGCCCGGAGTGAGTGCCCATGCCAGTTCGTCCAGGAACATCAAAAACATCGATTCCGTAAGAGCCGTACGGCCCGTTTGGATCGGGCGGATGGTTATTGTGACTCTGGAAGGGATATGTCCCGTTCGGCCATGGGCCGTTGCTGCTTCGAGTTGTGTTGTTTGCGGCAGTACAGACGGCAACAACGTTGCCATTATTGTCCAGGAGGGTCAGCGTTCCGTTCGCGCGGTTGAAAACTAGCGAGGATAATCCAAAAGGATCGATTAGATCTGTGACATTGTTCTGTACGTACCTGTAAAAATTTACGCCTCCGTCGAAACCAATCGGGTCTTCAGAAATAAAGCGGCCAACGCCCGGATCAAAATACCGGAGCCGGTAGAATCGAAGCCCGGTCTCCTGATCGAACTCGCGCCCGGTGTATTGGAATGGGTTCGCGAGTGCACCGGTGGAAGCGGTCAGATTGCCGAACGAGTCATAGGTATACGTGTTCGACAACCCAGCTGACGAATTACTCAGCGACGTTACGGAGCCGAGGCCATCCTGCTCGTAATAGCTGGCGGTTGATGAACGCAGCTCAGATAGAACTTCGTCTATCCACGAGCCCTGGGTATAGCTGGCGATCTCGCCCCCGGAACCGTTCATCGTTTCGATTAGAGTGGGACCGTCGTAGACGAAGCTCCCCGTCCAGGTCGGCGAGCTTTTGTAGATTCTGCGTCCGAAGGGATCGTACTTAAAATTCACCGTTCCGATGCCCGGAACCACCGCTGACGCCAGGCGGTTCTCGAAGTCCCAGGAGTAGGATTTGCCGGAGGGGTCGGAGAGGGTATTGCCATTTGCGTCATATGTGTAGCTGCCGCTGAATTCGACGTCAGCTCGTTCGACGCGTTGTAGTTATAGGTTGGCACGCCGGATGACGACAGTCTATTCCCAACTGCGTCGTAGCTGTAGCTCTCCGTGGTACTCGTTCCTTGGGTTACTTGCGTAAGCTCGTAGAGCGGGTCGTAGCTGTAAGTTGACGTGATCCCGTTCTGGTAGTTTGTTTTCGCGGTGCGATTGCCCGCCGCGTCGTAGGTGTAGCCCGCTCCGTCCAGCGTGTTGAGCCCCGCCTGATGCAGCACGCTCAGCAAATGCGACACCGAATCGTACGCATAGTTCGTCGTGATTCCGTTTGGCCGCGTCAACTGGGTCCTGCGGCTCAACGCGTCATAGCTGAAGCCGAACGATCCCGCCCACGAATTCGCCAGCCCATTCAGGCGGTTCAGAGTGTCGTAGCCATAGGTGGTGATGCTCCCATCCGGGGCCGTCAGGGAAGTTCGGTTCGACGCGGCATCATAGGTGTAAGAGTTGCTCTCCGTAATCGACGGTAACCACGCATATTGCGTCGTCGTCCCGATCAGACGCCCCATGTTGTCGTAAGCAAATCCGTACGCACCTGTCGGGTCGCTCACCTGCAGGACCTTGCCGGCCAAATCGTAGGCATAATCCACGGCTGTTTGGTCTGGATAGAGCTTGTTCGTCAGCCGGTACAGCGCGTCGTAGACATATTGAATCGTGTTGTTCTTGCGGTCAGTCTTCGACAGCAGATTGCCGACGAGGTCATATGTGTAGCTTTCCGTCAGGGATGAGGGGAAAGTGGTTTGCGTGACCCATCCGCGCGCGTTGTAGGCAAATTGCGTGGCGTGACCGTTGGCATCGGTGATAGAGAGCAAATTGTCTTCGGTGTCGTAGGCGTACTGAGTGGCATGGTTCGCCGGATCGGTCACCGCAGTCAGCCGGTCGGCATCATCGTAGGTGTAGGTCGTGGTCTTGCCGTTCTGGTCGGTCGAACTGGTACGGCGTCCGCGAATGTCGTAGGTGAAACTGACGGTCGAGCCATCGGGATACGTGATACCAAGCAATCGGCTCATCGCATCATAGCTAAAAGTTGTGGGATGAGATGCGCCGTTGACAGGATCGATGACTGCTGTGCGATCGCCCAGGCTGTCGTATTGATAGGTGGTGACGTTGTTCTGCGCATCGGTAATCGAAGCGATGAGGCCGACAGAATTGTAGGTGAGTTTGGTGACGTTGCCGTTCGGATCGGTGATCTGCGTCAACTCGCCATTCGTGGCGTACTGGAATTGAGTTAAGCTGGGCGACGTATTGTTGTTGGGCTGCGGAGCCGTCACCGTCAGCAGGTTGCCGTGTGAATCGTAAGTATTGGTAGTCACATTGCCGAGCGGATCGGTCATGGTGACCACTTCGCCAAAACTGTTGTAGGTATAGGAAGTCGTCGCGCTGGTGGTGGAATTCAGCGGCTTCGAAACCGAGGCGACATCATTGTTACCATCATAGGTGTAGTTGGTCGCATTGCCCATGTCGTCAACGGTGGTAAGAATGTTGCCGTTGGCGTCGGCTGTATTCGTGATGTTCCCGCGCATGGAGCAAGTCACGCATCCCGGCCCCTGGGAAGATGGAACCCATGCTCCCCCCTGGGCGACAAAATTGTATTGGGTCTGATTGCCCATCGAATCGGTGAGTTGCGTGGGCGTTCCCCGGTAGAACCAAGTCGGCGAGATGGCGTTGAGTCCACCGACTTGTACATAGACGGGACCGGTAGCCGCATCCAGTGGAACCCACAATTCGATCGAAGTATCGCTCCAGTTGATGATCTGTGGCTGCGTGACACTACCGAAGAAATTCACCGTCGTGTTGCTTTGCGTGGGGCCGAAACCTGTCCCGGTAATGGTCACTGGGATAAAAAGCCCGTTGCTGTCGAATGGCCCGACGGAAGGAGAAATGGAGGTGATCGTAGGTTGTTCGATGACGCTAAAGTTCACGGCATTGCTGGAAACGCCGTTAATGACAACTGTAACTGGCCCCGATGTGGCATTGGAAGGAACTTGGATGACTATGGACGTATAGCTGAAGTTGCCCGGGTTCACTGCAACTCCATTGAACAGGACTTCATAAGATTCCGTTTCCGCCGGTTGAAGGTTCTGTCCACTAATCGTAATGACACCGCCTGGAGCAGCGGCCGAAGGAACGATGCCGGTAATTACGGGATTCGTTACGGTGTAAACAAGATTCGAGTTGCTCGTAATCGAATTCACGGTGACGGTGAGGGGGCCGGTCGAAACATTGCTTGGGGCCAACACCTGAATTGCATTGTTCGACCAAGAAACGGTGGAAGATGCTGGCACTCCGTTAAAGTTCACCGAACTGCTCCCCTGAGTGTCGCCAAAATTAGACCCGCTGATACTCACGAGCGAGCCTGCGACCCCGATGTTCGGCGAGACCTGGGTAACCGATGGCGTTGGTATAACTGTTAGGTTTTCGCCACTCGAACTCATACTTCCATTGACAAGGACAGTCACGGTGCCCGACTGAGCGTTCAAAGGGACGACCCACGTTAGCGACGTTTCGTTCGCGCTGACTGGAGCGATTTGACCGCCGGTAAAGTAAACAAGGACACTGTCCAGGGAATCGCCCAGATTAGCTCCCGTGACGGTGACCTGAGTGCCTGCCGAAGCGATGGTTGGAGAAATACCAGTAACTGTCGGCGTAGCAAAAACAGTGAAGTTGAACCCGTTACTAGCAGCGCCACTTACGGTAACCACAACCGGACCCGACGTTGCTCCACTCGGCACGGTGGCGGTTATTTGGGTGTCGCTCCAATTCGTCGTCGTCGCTTGTATTCCGTTGAATGTGACCGTGCTGCCGCCCTGGGAAATTCCGAAATAGGTACCGTCGATTTGGACGGAGCCACCGATCTGACCTCCGGCTCCTCCGGGTATGGAAGCAATTGTGGGCGGGCCAGTGGGCGTGCCTCCGCTCGTCGTAAAAGCCGAATTGTAACTTCCGCTGTTCAGAGTCTGGCCCTCCATATCGGTAACTCCGCTGCTAAGCGAGAGATTGTATTGCGTCAACAAGTCCAAAGACTGGCTTGGGGTGAAAGTAGCTGTTTGACCAGTAGTCGAAACCGTCCCAGAAACCGGTATGTATGTGCTCGTGGGGACAAGTTGCATAGTAGATGTCGTAACAGTAAGGGGGTCGATTGCTTTGCTAAATGTGACCGTCACATTTGTAGTTGGCGACACTCCCGTGGCGTTACCAGAAGGGTTGACTGTTGCAACCGTTGCCAAACTGAGATCCGGGCCGGTCCCCGTTGTGAAGTTCAGTGTAACCGGAGATGAAAGTATATTTCCGCTGAAGTCTTGGACTCCAGAGATCGTGACAACATACGTCGTTCCCGGCGAGAGCGGAGCCACCGAGGACAAGATCAATCTTTGATCTCCGTTGGTCAATCTCGTTGATATGTTCACGGGAGCTCCCCCTATCGCTAGGGTCACTCCGTTCAGATCAACGGGGTTGATTGGCTCGTTGAATTGAATTACCACTTGCGCATTCGTCGGAATCGCCGTCGCTCCGTTCGAGGGACTCGTGCCAGTGACTGCTGGCGCACTTGTGCTGGTCGTCACGCCGGTCGTAAAGCTGAATGCACCTCCTAGCATTGAGTTGCCGGACAAGTCTGAGATGCCGCTCCCGAATCCGGCGCCCGGAAAGTTGACGGAATAACTGGTGCTTGCTGTCAGTGGGGCGCCTGGAACAAAAGTGATCGTGAGCCCGTCAGAGCTTAATGAAGCGGATCCAGCAACGATTTGTCCGTTGCTGTTGTCGGTCAAAGTCAGAGTCGCGCTGTTTACGGTTCCCGGGTCAATTGCTTGGCTCATCTGCAAAATGACGACAGCGTTAAGCGGAACGCCCTGAGCGTTTTGAAATGGGCTCTCACTGACTATGAACGGTGGTACAAGGTCAGGTCCGGTTCCAGTCGTAAACTGAGTCGTCTGGTCGACAACACTATTTCCTGCGACATCGGTCACGCCTGAGAGCGTCAATGTCATTTGCGTTCCGTCCGGCAGCGGAGCATGCGGAAGCAACAGTACACTTTGATTGTTATTGCTAAATGTAATCGAATCAGGAACATCTGTCTGACCACTGCCCGTGATTTGAATTGAGTTTGCGTTGACCGTCAGCGGATTGATCGGCTTACTGAACACGAAAAGAATGTTGCCGTTGTCTCCCACATTGGAAGAACCATTCGGCGGCGATGTCGTCAATACTGTCGGTACTACGGTGTCAGGACCAGCCCCGGTAGTAAATGCGAGCTGGTTGGCAGAATAAGACCACAGGGGCAGGCCATTAGTCCCTTGAATCCCGCTACCCAGGACACAAATTGTTGAACTGTTTGGCGCCAGAGAGAACCTTGGCGTCACTTGCAGGAGTAAGCCGCTGTTCATCACGGCGACAGCAGTCTGAATCCAAATGCCGTTCTGGTTACAGGTGACCGTACCAGGCAATAAAGCTGTCGGATCGAGTGGCTCATTGAATGAAAAATCCATCACTGTGTTTGTCGGGACGTTGCTCGCATTGTTGGCCGGGTTTGTACCTACCAGGGATGGAGCGGTTGTGCTGGTGTTAGGAACGGTCGTGAAAGACCCCTGATAGCTCGCTGCACTCAGCCCAGTCACACTTTGAGCCGCGGATGTCAAGAATACTTGCACTAATGCGCTGGGCTGCCATTGAGACGAAGGGGTAAATTGCACCACTTGGCCGTTTTCAGTAACTTGCGTTGTCCCGGTGACCAAAACTCCATTCTGCGACACCTCAAGCGCCGACGGTATAGTCGAGGGGTTCATCGGTTGACTCAGGTAAACCACAATGTTCGTGTTAAGGGGCACACCCGTGGCCCCGTTGCCCGGTCGTTCTTCGACCACTGCCGGTGACTGCGTGTTCAGACCCGATCCAGTCGTGAACTGACTCTGGAAGTTTGCCAAAGAATTTCCGGATAAATCCGTGACCCCACTTGTCGCCAATACCGTGATCGAACTCGAAGGCGGAAGTCCAAACGGATTCAGCGTCACGACCCGATTGTCTGCGGAGTTGCTGATCCCAATCGGTATCTCATTTCCATTCGCCAACATCCCGAAGTTGCTCGTATTGATGGTTGTTGAGTTTAGAGATTCCGAGAATGTAAGCACCACCGTTCCATTCAGCCCCATGCCGGTTGCTCCATTTTGTGGGGTTATCATGGTGACCGTCGGGGCCATTGAGCCAGTCGCGGCACCCGTCGAGAAGGTGCTCGAAAAGGAACTGCCCGGGTTGCCCGAAAGATCGGCTAGACCAGAATTCACTTGCACCGTGATGGTGGCATTCGATGGCAGGGGTGCCAGGGGTGTAAACGTCAAAACCGTCCCGGTAGAATCTAGGCTGTAGCTTCCCGCAATGACACCGCTCACTCCGTTCACTGAGACCGGAACATTGGTCTCATTTGCAGTGGTCACGTCGATCGCCTCGTTGAAAGTCAGTACGACAGCGCCGCCTACAGATACACTGCTTGCCCCGTTCGCAGGATTGACGGTTAACACTGATGGCGTTGTCGTATTCGCACTGGGAGAACTTCCGGTCGTAAAGTTACTCGTGAATGGAACTACTGCATTTCCTGATTGGTCGGTAAATCCGCTGGCGGCTACTGAGTATGATGTGTTCGCCGCGAGTAGGCTAGACGGAACAAATGTCAATGTCGTTCCGGCGATATTTAGGGTTGCTGTTCCAGGTACAGCAGTTCCTCCCGCAGACAGGATAATTGAATTGCTGTTTACACTAGCCACATCGACTTGCGCGCTTACTGTCAGGTCCACACGAGGGTTAGCCGGCACATTGTTCGCCCCATTCGGCGGACTTGACGATGTGATCGTAGGCCCGGAGCCCTCATTTGCCACGCCCGTCGAAAAGCTCGAGCCGGAATTCCATATGAGGTTGCCCTCCATGTCGCTGATACCGCTAGCGGTGATGTAGTAGTCGGTGAATGAACTCAGTTGCTGGCTCGGAGTAAACGTTGCCATCAGTCCGTCAGGAGAGACCGAAACAGTTCCCGCGAAGGGTGCACTGGTTCCTGAGGTTAACTGGAGAGTTGCGGGCGTCACTGTCCAAGGATCAACAGCCTTGTTGAATTGAAGCTGTACGATGGTATTTACAGGAACTCCGCTCTCATTGTTACTTGGGCTGACGCTGGTCACGGAGAGCGTCGTGTTGTCATTGACGGAGCCCGTGATAAACGAGAACGATCCTGGATCAGTAAGCGACAGTCCTCCCACATCGGTGATTTGGCTTGTAGTGGTCACGGTATAGCTGGTGTTCGGGGCTAAGCCGCCCATCGGCGTGAAGGTGACGCGCTGATTGCTGCCGGAAACCGCAATCGCGCCAGCAATGAATTGGCCTGCCGCTTGGACCTCCAATCCGTTGGACACGCTAATCACGTCGAGAGGCTTGTTGAATTCCAAGACTATGACCGCATTGAGAGGTACCGACGTTCCGGCATTTGCCGGAAAACTGCCTAGCAACTGCGGCCCGGTGCTGTCTGCGGCAAAAGAGGCGGTGAAGGCAAAATATGTGCCGCTTCCTGTCAGGTTATTGCCCGATGAATCGGTAATAAGCCACGATTCCAACTCAACTGAGAACGTACGGCCGACTCCCAAGAAACCTTGAGGAACAAAAGATACAATCGTTCCCGTCGGATCCACCTGAACCATACCGGGCACGGAATTTCCCGTAACTTCGTCCGTGATGATGAAGTCTTGGGGCGTCAATGTGGCGGGATCCATTGGCTTGCTAAACTGAAAAACTATTGGGGCGCTAATCGGGACGCTGCTTTGATCATTTTGCGGATTTGTCGTGACAACCGTTGGGGATATCGTGTCAGTCGACGAGCCGGTCGTGAAACTGCTTTGAAATGCGGCGGTAGTTTGATTTCCTGCCAGATCAGTCACCGCCACACTTAGGGTGGTGTTCGCCGCCAGATTCTGAGATGGAGTGAACGTCACGGAGAGGCCATCGTTTGAGAGGGCAAGATTTCCGGCGATGTTCGTGGTTCCTTGTGAAACCGTGACCGTCCCTGGAATAATCGCAGCTGCCTGAACCGGTTGCGCGAGACGCACGATCACGCGACCATTCTCTGGAAAACCAGTTGACCCATTGGCCGGCTGGACCTGTGTGACCGGAGGAAGAGATAAGGTCTCGATCGTCAAGGGCAGGCCATTGCTTGCCAAACCATTTTCTGTCACGACTACATTTCCGGTCGTGGCTCCTTCTGGCACGGCTACTGCAATGGCGGTTTGAGACCAACTGGTTGGCGTGCCCGCAATTCCATTGAAAGTTACTGTCGTCGAACCCTGCAGCGATCCGAAATTGATTCCTGTAATCGTGATCACCGAACCAATGGTTGCTGAAGAGGCTGAAAGGCTCGTGATGCTTGGTACAGGCAACACCGTAAAGGGAACACCATTCGATGTCCCGTTGGAAGTCGCAACCACTACATTTCCACTTGTCGCCCCGTTTGGAACTGGCACGACGATACTAGTTGAAGCCCAGCTTGTCGGAGTTGCACCTGCTCCGTTGAACGTCACGGTGCTTGATCCTTGGAGCGATCCGAAGTTCACCCCTGAGATCGTCACCGATACTCCCACAGGGCCCGATGTCGGCGACAAGCTATTAATTGTGGGTGTTTGCGAGACCGTAAACCAAAATCCATTACTGGCTGTTCCTGCCACCGTCACAATGACATTTCCGGTAGTGGCAGCCATCGGTACGGGCACCGAAATGCTTGTAGCAGTCCATGATGTCGGCGTCGCTGCGATGCCATTAAACGTGACTGTACCCGTTGTTGATCCGAGGTTAGCGCCTGAGATTGTTACGGACGCACCTGGAACGGCCGGATTGGGTGAAATCGAATTAATTTGCGGCGTGGAGCTCGGGCTGCTGAAAGTTGTTGAGACCGTGTCGAATGTGGCTGTATCTAGCGTGGAAGTGCTGCCACTCGTCACCGCCAACCCCACATCCACGTTCGTCGCCATGCTGATCGTTTGACTCGACCCCACCTGCGTCCAGTTCACTCCGTCCGGCGATATGTAGCTGCTGAACGTGCTCCCGCTCCGCACCAGCTCCACCCAGTACGGCAGCCCCGTGGTGATCCACATATCCGCAGCCGTCGATTCGCTCCCCCTGTCGTGCTCCGTTCTTCAAACTCCGCGAATACATAGCTGCCGCTCGATGGACTTAGATCCGTGCTCCCCTCCGTCGATCCTGCGTCCAACGTCTCCCGCACCATCACCCCGACCGTCGCCCCCTGCGTTGCGCTTACCACTCGCGCGATGATGCTTCCGTCTCCAGATAACGGCTGGTAGGCAAAGTGGAAGGCATCCGCCGACCCGCTGGTGATCCCGCTGCCCGCCGCGTTCACCGTGAACACTCCGTTCGCGTACGTCGCACTCCCTTGTAGCCCAACTGCGCCTATATCTCCATCCAGCCATCCCGTCGGCAAGGGCTGCGAAGTCACACTAAACCAGATCGGATTGCTGTCGTTCATGCTCGGGGCGACTGACACCTCCAACAACCCCGATGTCGCCCCTGTGGGAATCGTGATCGTAATCGACGTATCGCTCCACGAATTGATCGTCACCGACACCGCACCTAGTGTCACCATACTGCCGTTCTGCGAAGCTCCGAATCCGCTGCCGCTGATCACCACCTGGCTGCCAACATTCCCCGTCGTGGCCGACACACTGGTGATGACCGGCGCAGGCGTAGTCGAAGAGTTGATGGATACGCTGTCGAATGTGGCTGTATCTAGCGTAGAAGTGCTGCCACTCGTCACCGCCAACCCCACATCCACGTTCGTCGCCATGCTGATCGTTTGACTCGACCCCACCTGCGTCCAGTTCACTCCGTCCGGCGATATGTAGCTGCTGAACGTGCTCCCGCTCCGCACCAGCTCCACCCAGTACGGCAGCCCCGTGGTGATCCACATATCCGCAGCCGTCGATTCGCTCCCCCTGTCGTGCTCCGTTCTTCAAACTCCGCGAATACATAGCTGCCGCTCGATGGACTTAGATCCGTGCTCCCCTCCGTCGATCCTGCGTCCAACGTCTCCCGCACCATCACCCCGACCGTCGCCCCCTGCGTTGCGCTTACCACTCGCGCGATGATGCTTCCGTCTCCAGATAACGGCTGGTAGGCAAAGTGGAAGGCATCCGCCGACCCGCTGGTGATCCCGCTGCCCGCCGCGTTCACCGTGAACACTCCGTTCGCGTACGTCGCACTCCCTTGTAGCCCAACTGCGCCTATATCTCCATCCAGCCATCCCGTCGGCAAGGGCTGCGAAGTCACACTAAACCAGATCGGATTGCTGTCGTTCATGCTCGGGGCGACTGACACCTCCAACAACCCCGATGTCGCCCCTGTGGGAATCGTGATCGTAATCGACGTATCGCTCCACGAATTGATCGTCACCGACACCGCACCTAGTGTCACCATACTGCCGTTCTGCGAAGCTCCGAATCCGCTGCCGCTGATCACCACCTGGCTGCCAACATTCCCCGTCGTGGCCGACACACTGGTGATGACCGGCGCAGGCGTAGTCGAAGAGTTGATGGATACGCTGTCGAATGTGGCTGTATCTAGCGTAGAAGTGCTGCCACTCGTCACCGCCAACCCCACATCCACGTTCGTCGCCATGCTGATCGTTTGACTCGACCCCACCTGCGTCCAGTTCACTCCGTCCGGCGATATGTAGCTGCTGAACGTGCTCCCGCTCCGCACCAGCTCCACCCAGTACGGCAGCCCCGTGGTGATCCACATATCCGCAGCCGTCGATTCGCTCCCCCTGTCGTGCTCCGTTCTTCAAACTCCGCGAATACATAGCTGCCGCTCGATGGACTTAGATCCGTGCTCCCCTCCGTCGATCCTGCGTCCAACGTCTCCCGCACCATCACCCCGACCGTCGCCCCCTGCGTTGCGCTTACCACTCGCGCGATGATGCTTCCGTCTCCAGATAACGGCTGGTAGGCAAAGTGGAAGGCATCCGCCGACCCGCTGGTGATCCCGCTGCCCGCCGCGTTCACCGTGAACACTCCGTTCGCGTACGTCGCACTCCCTTGTAGCCCAACTGCGCCTATATCTCCATCGGACCACACTGACGGCAGCTGACCAAACAGAGCTTGGGAACTAACAAGGCACAGAAGAGCTAGGAACGTCAATCTCAATCCACTCTTACGTTCCATATCAGAAACACTCCTAACCTTTCGAAAGTGATATTCAGACTTATTCCGCTTTGGGCTCCGAAGCGGAGGTTAAGGTGCGGCGACGTACAAGGTGGAGTTGAGTGGATATGAAACAGTGACAGCTTCAGCCCCTCCCGCTTTAGAAGACGTTAAACCTCTAGCTTGGCTGTCGTAGGTATGCGACTCCAACACCACTCCGTTAGAGTCAAGGACCGCGGTGATCAATGTCGGGTTCACATCGTTGTATTGAAACGAGACACTCGTTCCGTCAGGCTTGGTATAACTCGTCATTCGCCCCTGGCCATCATAGGAATAGGAGAGAGACGCACCGACGTCTGTGGTCACTGCGGTTACTAGGAAGCTTGCGGGGCCTCCGTACGAGAAATAGATGTGCCGTCCAACTGGGTCGGTTACCGTCGTTAGCCGGTACGAGGCATCATAGGTCAACTGCGTCGTATTGCCATTGCGGTCTGCAATTGACAGGAGATTCCCAGTCGTTACATCAAACACCCTCTGTTCGCCGTTCTCAAAAACGAGCGTCCATGTTGTCGGGCCGTTAAAGAGAGCCGAGGTAGCTTTCGCCGGAGCGGCTGGACTGAACGTAAAGTATGTATTGGCCGGCGCGGGAGGAGTAAACGTTGCGGATCCTCCATAAATGAAATTCCAGACGCTCCCATCTCCTCGCGCGTACCCGACGGTATAATCGTCATCTATGTAGATGTGTTCTTCGTATGTCGAACGCCAGCCTGGCCCGAACATTCCTACATTCGTCATGCTATATCTCAATCGACTATTCCACGTCCGGGTGAGGGAGAGTCCACCTCCAAGACCAGGAATTCTTACATCTTGCTGTGTCACGAAGGTGTTCCCGGTGACCAATGAGATTGGATTGCTGGCCGTTGTGTCCGGACAATTACAGGTGTGCTGAGTCATTGTGGGCACATAACAGCCGGCGCTACCAGGTCCCGTCGAGCCTGAACCTTCAAACCCTGTTCCACAGACACACTGCGCCCCGGGAATCAGTGGGTCTCCTATCGAATAGGTGAACCAGGAGACAATTCCCTGTGGTGGAACGGTACTGCCGAATGGGATACACGCAGTCGCCGGGGGGCAACAGATCAGAAACACTGCGCCAACAGCGAACGCTATGAGCAAAAGGTTCTTTAGCATGAGATACCCTCCGTTAATCTATTTGCTCGGCCTGCTCTGTTCTCGAAGTAAGTGTGTAGCACTGGATAGCTTCAGCAGAAACACCCAGCGACAATATGCACTCTTGCACAGCATCTCGAATAGCTAATCTGTTGAAAACAGGCAGCAAGTCCAACCTCTCGAGTTACTCATTGAAAAACACAACTTACGGTAAGTTCATGTTCTGGCGCTTTATAGGCGACTTGTGCTCCAAAGACCGCGCTCGCCGTGCCGCAAGAGTGACACAGGTCGCATGTTTTCGCGTGATCGCGAAGTGGTAGTGACGCCGCGTGATTGCAACCTATACGCGGACAGTTCTCAAATGAGGGAAGCAGCGACACTAGATAACTAGCGGGATGGAGATTCCGCTTGCTCTTAGCGGCGTATCATTTATCGCTGACGAGGAAGCAACATACCCAAAATGAACTGTGGATGTCAATAGAAAAAATACTCCAAATACTTTTTCTTGTCGATACGAGTTTATCAATACACTTTATTGAAGATTCTTCGCATCGCGAATTGGTGAGTACTGTGTTAGCTTCGCTCCGCAAGCGTTCAGATAGTCAACCCAGAACCTTCGCAGATCTCGCCAGTAATTCATCGACCTACCAGCACCATCGACTCCAACGATCTCCACCTCCACGCCACTCAAACTGGAGGTGTCCTGCTTGCGTATGGTGTCATACGCATTATGCCCCCAAGGAGAGGCTTCCAAATTAAGGTCGAATGTCGATTGACGCATATCAGAGTAGATCACAAGAAGTCTTCGGTATGAGCTCATAGGGGTGCGCCACAGTTGCCCGGCCAGCATCAGTGCACCGATGATGTCTGTCTGACCAAAGCGCGGCACCAGTGTTGCCGTCCTGGTTTGCCACCTTCGCACTAATTCGTCTCTCGCGGCACTCAATCGTTCCCCGAAAAAACCTGCGTCGGCAGGAATTGTCGCCGACAGCAGAATAAGGGGCTGGATAAAGCTGTCACGTCTAGTTGCAGCGCGACGGCGCCCGGCCCAATCTCTTTGGCCACAGCCTCGCCCCGCTCGAAGTTGCGCGACCCGACGAGAACCGTGACGCCGTTTGTTACGAGTGCCTTTGCGACCTGAAATCCCACTCCTTGATTGGCCCCGGTGACCAGGGCGATGCGCTTGTCCTGCATGACGACCTCGTTCATTCAAATAGGCAACGTTTGCTGTTCAAGATGCGACTGAGGTCAGGACCTCGGAGTACCGCACTCGCTCGAGATCTGCAATCAGGCCGGGCCCCGTCGGGTTCCACCCAAGTTTTTTCCGTGTTTGCGCGCTTGAGGCACGAAGATCGTGGCTTCCGAACATGCCTAAAAACCCAAAGTGAGCCTGCGCTTCGTCCGTAGAAAGAGATGCCACCGGCACTTTCAATCCCTTACCAATGACTTCAGCAATATCGCGCATGGCCACGCCTTCTTCGGCCACCGCATGATACTTCGCACCGGCTTCATGCTTTTCCAATGCAAGCCTGTAAAGCTTTGCCACATCCAGAACATGGGCTGCTGCCCACCGGTTCCGTCCTTCCTCTACATACGCGGACACTCCTTTTTCCCGCGCCACAGCGATGAGATAAGTGACAAGCCCTTGCTTAATGGTGTTGTGAACCTGGGGAAGACGCATGACCGAAGCGTTGACGCCCTTGGCTACCAGAGTAAGAGCTGTCTGTTCCGAAACCCGCGGGAATGGGAAATCCGGCGGTACGACAGTGTCCTCGGTCGCAACCTGACCTGGCGTGGCCAATCCAGCTGTCCCCGATGTGACTATGAGGGGCCGATCCGAACCGGCAAGCACAGACCCCAGAGCTTGGATAGCCTGTTTGTCGATCTCACAGTTCTCTTTGAATTTTGAGAAGTCGTGAAGGAAGCCCAGGTGAATGACGGCATCTGAAGTGGTCGCCCCCTTACGCAAGCTATCGAGGTCTTCGAGCGAACCGCGATGAACATCCGCACCGAGAGCGGCTAAGGATTTTGCTCCCGCATCCGACCGAGCCATGCCCAGGACTTTATGTCCGGCAGAGATCAGTTCTTTCACAGTCGGAGTACCTATAAAACCTGTCGCACCTGTAACGAAAATACGCATATTAAAACTCCTTTTCTGGTTTACCGATTGAGTTAAGGTTGGCAAGTACTTCAGAAGGAATCTGCAGCGCCGCAGCCTGGAGATTCTCCCGAAGATGCTTGCGAGAAGATGTTCCTGGGATCAGCAAAATGTTGGGCGAGCGTTGCAGAAGCCACGCCAGCGCAATTTGCATCGGCGTCGCGCCGAGACTCGCGGCGATATCAGACAACTCTGCCGACTGCAATGGCGTGAACCCGCCGAGCGGAAAGAACGGCACGTACGCAATCCCGTCGTGAGCGAGATCCTCGATGAGCACGTCATCGGCTCGATGCACGAGGTTGTAGTGATTCTGTACACAGACAATCGAGACCATCCGCCGCGCTTCCGCAACCTGGGCGGGCGTGACGTTACTCAGCCCGATATGACGTATCAAGCCTTTTTGCTGAAGCTCGGCCAGCACGGTAAGCGGCGCCTCCATCGAACCCTCGGCTGGCTCGTGAATGCTGAACATACTGCGCAGGTTGACAATCTCTAGTACATCCAGACCCAGATTGCGAAGATTGTCGTGAACTTGCGCAGTCAATTCCTCGCGCGAAAAAGCCGGAATCCATGACCCATCTTCACCGCGCCGGGCGCTGACTTTGGTGACAATGGTCAGATCGTCGGGATACGGAGACAGTGCTTTTCGTATGATTTGGTTCGTCACATGCGGACCGTAAAAATCGGCGGTGTCGATGTGGTTCACCCCGCTCGCAACGGCCTCTTGCAGCACGGCAATCGCTTCCTCGACATCTCGGGGAGGGCCCCACACCAACTTGTCGCCATCTCGGCCCGCAAGTTGCATGGCTCCGTAGCCCAAGCGATTTACTGTCATTGAATTGCCAGGCAGCGTGAAGCTCCCCGCAAGATTCATCTGTCCAATCATTTCGTTCCTCCCGATGCTGTTTATTCCCTGCTTAAAGAGGGGAGCCAAAAACACTCTCCCACCATTTCTTCACTCTTCTTCCAGAGCGCCTCAGCCGTTTTCGCATCCACCGCGTAACTGCGGACTCCTTCAACCATGGAACTCGTGGGAACTTCATCCGGCACGATCTCGGCGACGTGGCAGTTCTCGCAATACCTGCCTCCGATCTCGTCTGCCGGAGCGACCACGCCGGCCCATACTGAAGTCGCGGCGCCTTGTGCCACACTCTTCCTCTGCAAAGGCGGCTTGCCCGCGGTGGCGAGCTGCTGATTGATCTGCTCGACTCTCGCCTGCAGCCAGCTTGGACTCAAATGGCGAACTAATTCCGTTTCGATGATGCCCGGGTGTACGGCCGCGGCGCGCACGCCACGTTCCCGATGTCGCTTATCGAAGGCAACGGCGAAGAGGATGTTCGCGGTTTTCGACCTGCCATAAGAAACGAACGGATCGTATTCCGTTCGTTCAAAGTTGGGATCGTCGAGGTCGACGTTGGAATAGCGATGACCCGCGGACGACACATTGATCAACCGCCCTCCAGTTCGAATGAGCGATGCAATGCTGTTAACCAGAACAAAGTGGCCCAGATGATTTGTGCCGAACTGCGTCTCAAAACCGTCGGCCGTCTTACCGAACTTTGTTGCCATCACGCCGGCATTGGCGATGATGACATCGAAAGGTTCCGCTTTCGTGAGCAGTTGTTCGGCGCATTCCCGGACGCTTTTGAGATTGGCCAAATCAACTTCGATCAACTCGAAACTGCCACCGTTAGCCGTAGCGTCCTTACGCAACCGTGTGGTCGCGGCCTCAGCCTTGGTCAAATCCCGGGCAGCCCCCACAACGTGCGCGCCATGGGTGGCCAGGGACCGCGCAGTTTCAATTCCAAGTCCGGCGGAAACGCCGGTGACAAGAATCCGTTTGCCGCTAAGGTTTATTCCCGTTAAGACATCGTTCGTGGTTGAGGCTGCTCCAAAAAGTTCCAATATTGCTGGCATATTGTTTCCTCCTACACACTCTGTACTTGCGTCAAAAGGGACGAAGCGTTCACTCGGCTCGCGAGCCGACTCGAAGCCTTCGCAGTGATCGCATGCCATTCGCGAATCGAAGACGGGAGGCCGTCGCTCTCGCTCAGTTCGGTCAGCCAATCCTCGGCAGACATCTCCGCCTGTTCCGAGCCGAACGATTTGGTCACGGCCCTAAAGAATGCCGACAACTCGCGCTCTGCCATCGTCGCGAAGTCGCGACAACCCGGAGTCGTGAAGTCACGATTGGACTTCGTCAACCGTGGATTGAAAGCGGATGCGTCCAAAAGAGTCGCCTCTCAAACTTGGAGATCGAAGACCGTGGCGGAACCGCTCTTGACAAGCCGCCGCGTTCCTAATAAAACGGAGAGTGTCTCCGAATCAGTAGATAAGATAACCGGAGACGCTCTCCGGTTGCACGTTTTTTTTTATGCCAGGCAAAAATCAGAAGATTGCCCCTCGAAAACCGCGCACCGACGCGCAGCGGAACCGCGAGCGCATTCTGGAGACGGCCAAGGAGGCGTTTACCCGCTCTGGTGCGAATGCCAGCCTCGACGACATTGCTAAAGAGGCGGGAGTGGGAGCGGGGACCTTGTATCGCCATTTTCCTACCCGTGATGCATTGATCGAAGCGGTCTATCGGACTGAAGTGGAAAAGGTGGCCTCGGCCGAAAAGAAGTTCTCCGAAAACCTTCCCCCCATCGAGGCTTTGCGAGCCTGGATGCTCTTGTTCGTGGATTACATCGCAACGAAGCAGATCATCGCCCCTGCGCTAAACTCGGTCGTGGGAGGGCCATCGAAGCTGTTTGAAGGTTCACGCAGTCAGATCCAGGGAGCGATTGATTCGTTGGTGAAGCGCGCCATCAAGAGCCGCGACATTCGTAAAGATCTGGAGCCATTCGATCTACTTCGGGCGCTGATCGGCGTCTCTCACGTGGCGTCCGGCCCTGACTGGCAGCAAAGCGCCAGAAGACTCGTGGACATCCTCATCATGGGTTCGCGCCCAATCAAATAGACCGGTGCAAAAGTTAGGATTCGATGACCGAGCCATTCCTATTGGTGAAAATTTGAAACCGAAAAGCCAGCCTTCTCGGTAGCAACCCGTTGCTGATGAAACACTGTTTTTGCCAATGGTTCTCCTTGTCATGAGAGGTGAGAACCCACCCGTTCGAGGCTGATTACAGCTTTGTGAGTTTCATCTGCTTTGCGAGTTCGGCGTCGAGCATCCTCGCAGGAACAAGTCTCGGCAGAGTCCAGTTCTTGAAACGTTGCGGAATGACCGCGTAGCGTGCCTTCGGTTTCGCCGTGCTGAGTGCCACGTGGACGGCTTCGCCCAGACGCTCAGGGGATAAGCCGTGGGTACGTGCTTCGGTGACGATGAATTTCTGAAAGTTCTGCACCGCCTCCCAATACTCAGTCTGCTTGAACTCACTCATATCTTCTTTTTCGCCCTTGTCATACATCGCCGTGTTCACGGTGCCCGGTTCAATGATCACGACGTCGATGCCAAATAACATCAGTTCTCGCCGCAGCGCGTCCGACATCCCTTCAAGGCCAAATTTGGAAGCGCTATAGGCACCAAGAAGCGGGATAGCAACTTTTGCCACGCTAGAGGTGATGTTCACAATGCGCCCGGGGGGCCCCTGCCTCTTTTTATCGGTTCCCAAAAGAGGTGCGAAGGCTTGGATTACGACAAGCGGGGAGACCATGTTGACCTCCAACTGCCGCCTGTACTCGCTGGGCCTCACATAAAGCAGTGGCCCACTGACCACGATTCCTGCATTGTTCACCAGGCCAACCAGGTTCCTGTTGCCGATCATGGAGTCGACCTTCCGGGCCGCTTGATGGACAGCGTCGGCGTCCGTAACGTCCATCATGAGAGGCACAAAGCCGTCCCCGAACTCTCCTTGCAAACGATCGGCGTCAGCCTGCTTGCGTACAGAACCGAAGACGCGAAATCCCTTTGAAACAAGCACCTTTGTGGTTCCCCAGCCGATTCCGGTGGAGACTCCGGTGACCACGACATCTTTGCTTTTGCTGTTCGCCATTGCATTTATCCTAAGATGATCACTGTTCATCTTCAACATGTACAGCGTATATCTTGGCCCCTGACATGTCAAGGTGTACAGTGTTCTGTATGCCGTATCCGTCGAAAACAGACCGCGAAACCATTCTTTCTGCTGCAGTTAAGGAACTCGTTCACGGGGGGATCCGCGACTTATCGCTGCGGAACATCGCTGCTTCCCTCGACCTCGCGCCCAACGCGATCTACCGTTACTTTTCAGATCGCCGGGCACTGGAAGCTGCCCTGGCAAACGAAGCTGCACGGCAACTGGAGCTGGCTCTGAGGAAGGCGGCCGAAGGGTGCGAACCGGTTACCGCAATCCGCAAGATGTCATCTGCTTACATCAAGTTCGCAAGGGACAATCCTCACCTCTACGAGGCGATGATGAGTCTCCACGCGCCAGAACACGATGCGACCTCACATCTAAGCCTCTGGGCGTTCACCGTCGAGCAGGTGCAACGAATTGCTGGGTCCGACCGAGCTCCGCGGGCATCCGTCGCGCTTTGGGCGTTCTTACATGGAGCCGTCGCGCTAGAAGCCGCTCAAGTGTTAGGCGAGATCAAACCGGCAAGCGGGCTCGAATTTGGGTTTGAGGCGTGGTTGATGGCTGTCTCTGCGCGTCGGGAGCTCATAGATGCACTCCGAATCAAGCCTACGAAAAAGCGGGTAAACAAGAAGGTGTCTGCGCGTAAAAGCTCGGTGCGAAGCGGCAAGTGAGCATTCCGGTTGGCGTCATTTGCTAAGGATGTCCCTCCCCGTCAGCATCTATAGGTCGGCTAGCGACCGGAATCCAAAAGCCGGGGCCAGGAAAGGATCCCTCGATGCTGGCTCGTTCGGTTAGTCTTGGAGAAGTCGCTTGAGCTTTACAAGAGGACTCAATCATGACGAATAGAGAAGCCGGAATCAATGTAGTCCGCGAAATGATGGGCGACCAAGCGGCCGCAAAACTAAGCTCTTCCGCTGACTCAAACACCTTCGGTGCCCCGATCGCTGCCTACGCGGTCGACCAGGGTCTTTGGAGATATCTGGACTCGTCCCGGTCTGGACAAGCGCTCCCGCAGTCTGGTTGCGATGTCCGTCATGATTGCCGTGCGTCAGCCCCATGAATTCGCCATCCACATGGGGGCCGGGCTCAATAATGGCCTCACATTGAAAGAAATCGAGGAAGTTGTCATCCAGGCTCTGCCGTACGTTGGCTATCCCGCCATCGCGATAGCACTGGCTGCTGCTGCCGAGGTTATCAAGGAGCGTGGTCTCGACGTCGACAAAAACTACGCTGGTCACCGCGGCCTGCTTTGACACTGAACGGCATCCGCACTGCCGGTGTTGAACGACACTTGACTGTGCAACCCGAAGCTATCGTCTCGTGAACCACGATAGGTACCGACAAGTCGGCTTGTAGGAAGTGATCGCGATTGCTCCCGGTTGACGGGCAAACCGGAAGTTAATTGAAAAACGGCTGATCGGCCGACAGTCATCCATTCTGGCTGATCCCTAACCTGTCGGAACGAATCTCTTCGGGCTGCGTTCTGATTTCGTAAGAGGGAGTCGAGGCAGTAAACAGAGGCTCGAAGAAACCCGCACAATCGAAAACCAAAAAATGTCGTGGCCATCGAGCGTGCGAACCGCCCCTCGCCGCTTGCTCGTGAGACCTTAGAGGAAATAAGACAACTGGGCCCGGACGACGCACCCGAAAATCGTTCCCAACTGAGAGGAGTCAAATGAGACTCTGCTTTGGCTGTTGATTGCGCTCTCGCTTCACGCAATGTCGCTTGGTCAGGATTGCGCCCAACCCCGAAATGAACGAGCAATGGTCCAGCGATTTCAAAGACGTGACCGTTCACGGGGCTGCTCGGCTACGAAGGTCGGAGCAACTTCGGGCGGCTATACAGTCACCATTCGGGAAGCCATCGGCAGCGCTGTATTCCACTTCGCACTCTGCACACTGGATCGATAGTGGATGACCGTTTTCCCCTATTCCGATTTTTGCGAACTTAGGACCGAAAGTGAAGAATCCTCACGTCGCCATAAATCAATCCCAAAGAACCCAACTGCCAGCGCTCCGAGCGACGGCGAGAACCGCTGCGATTTCATGCTTTTCGCTGATCGGCATAATGTTCGGGCTGCCAGCACCTTATTTGGGCTGTCTTCCTTCCGTCTCTAAGAGAGGGTCTTCCTAATCCCCTGCCAACCTACGAGAAGATGCTGCTCGACATTGCCGTCTTCTGCGGCGACTGGAAGTGGCTCCTCGCGCTTCCCGCAATAGGGCTTGGGATGCTATTCACAGTCTTGCGACTCACAGTCTCGCGTGCGCGCGGGCAAAACTTCGACCTCACCGGCGGTGGGCATCCCAGCCGACGCTCAAGAAGATATATGCGAACCCAGAAAGCAAACAGAAAAGGGGCAAGGCATCTCGCCATTTTGCTGCTCGCGTGAGGCGAACTGCAAGGAGAGCAACACCGGCACAAGCCAGCATAATCAGCCCGGTTTTACAAAGGACGAGACCGGAGTAAAAGGAACTCTTTCCACCGAACCATTCGAATCCGCAGCGCCAGTCCAGGGCAAGACCGATGATAATCCAACCTAGCTGAAGCCACCGAGGCTGTCTCGGCCGCGATGCGTCCCGGCTCTCCGTAGGCTGCTGGCCTTGCAGTCTCGACACTCTTTTTCGCTCCCGCTCTGCGAGTCTTCCCGCCCCCTGTCTCAATCTGTGCAGCCCAGTCGCTTCTCTATTTCTTCGTGTGCTTTTCTTTGGAGTTCTAAAAACTCCGAGATATCGCGGCCCCATAGGATCAGATCCAACCCCGGAAGCCAATGGCCCCACTGCTCGGGTACTTGATGCTCGATGTTGTTGATCCCCCATGAAAACCCAACCACTTTCCCTAGGATCTTCGCGCGCTCCCAGTCGTATTCCGATTGGACGTCAGCAACTACGGCATAGTACAAGGGCTAATCCGATATAGAAAAGCGCGGGTCGGGCTATCTTGCCAATGACGGACTGATTCAATGGCACTCGATTCCAGCAGAACCGATAGCCTCGGTAAAGACTATTCGCTGACGCTGGGTCCGACTTGCCGGAGCAGTAGTCTTCGATGTTGATATGCTCACTTCAGCGCAATATTCTCGTATGAAATGGTAACTTCGCCGAGTTGTTTTCTCTGGGCATTGATGTGGTCACTGTCTAGAGTCGAACCGTTGCATCTGATAGTAAGTCTATCCGGGCCGTCCCAATGAAGCATTAGGCAGTTACGGGACGCATCGAACACAACCGCATTACTGTAATACGCGCGTCGGAGTTCCGCAGGAGTAAACAAATGATTTCCGATAAGCACATAATACACTAGCCCGCCTAGTGCGTCGTTGTCCGACCGTTCGACGAGCATGGCCAGCTGATTCTTGGAGGATCGTTGAACCTGTTTGATCTCGAACTGACCATGGTCAAAATATCCATGAAACAGCCCGTAAACAACGACTATCGCCAGAATTGCAACAAGCACGACTCCTATCAGCGAAGTTTTACACAAGACTGTCATTCGTGACATCCAGCGGCTCTCATTGCCTGTCCTATTTGAATGGCGGCATTGTCAGACGGTGTATCAAATCCTGTGATTAAGGTGCCCCTGAAGTCTGGATCGCCAGCCATGGTTTGAGCGACTCCGGCAGCAAATTGGCAAAAAGCAGCACCATATGGGCAAGTAATACCGAAGCTGATATTTCCAGCGTCAACGTCGATCGGATTTTTACGGCTATGCCCCGGCAAGTCCTTGATGTCGTTCGGCCCGCCTGTTTTAACGGCTCCATAATACCCGTACATTCCGCCAAAGTAGCTGACAACGGGGCTAAAGATCGGATAAGGGCTGGGTGCGCCACCCGCTCCAATTTCTCCCGCGGCAATGTAACCCTGTGCTGTTGCAATCTGTTGTGCTACATTTACTCCTGTAGCAGATAGAGTGGAGTTCGCACAGGGATTACCGAAATAAATCAGAATCGCTGATATTGGATCGAAACCCTCCTCAAGCATACCAATCTTTGCATTTATGCAAGGTCGCCCCGGCGTCGAACCGCACAACAAGATTGCCTCAAAATATGGAATGCCTTGTGTGGTCTGCCCTTGTAGGGAAATAGAAGCGGCACGGTATGCAGGTAAATACACTGCGGCACCGGATTGAGCAGCAAAAACCAGTGTCGTGTTTGTAGTCGCCACTTTCAGTCCGGCTAAAACTGTGCTCAAAGAATTTATTAGGCTCTGCGGCGGAACTAGGTCGCCGTTGCTTTGTATCAGGCTCCCGTCTATATCCCACCACACGCCTCCGACATCCCACCAAAACCCGTGCCCCCTCCGCACCGCACTAAAACAGGATCGAAGGCAGGTACGCGCCAGCGGGTTCGTTGTAAAGCCCCGTCGTCATCAACGTCATCGGCTGCACCACGCGAAGGCCGCTCTCAAGACACCAGCGAAACAGTGCCGCGTTGCGAGTGGGCACAAGAATTCCCGGACCCTGAAACTCCGTGGCTGCCGAGATCAGTGCTTGCAAATCCAGATTGGCTTCGCCAACGGCATGACCGAAAAAGGCAACGGACGATGCGTAGGCTCTGATTCGCCCCTCCGATTCGGCGACCAATGCTGTGCCTTGCTGAATTGCGTCATTGAGTTCGCCCCCACGGTCGTGGCCGTGGACTCGCACACAGAGGTTGTTGCAGGTCGCGAGGTCGCTCGGTTCGGCTGGGCGGACGTGATAGCCGAGCGGGGTCTTCTGAATCGGTATCCCCTGCATACATGCAAGTGGTTCCCGCACCACGAAACCGAGCTTCGCATAGAGTGAGAGCGAGCGATTGTGGTAAGCCGCTTGAACGAGCCGAACTCCCGCGAACTTCCTCGCCGCCGCCCGTGTCATCACCGCTTGCATCATTTGCCGTCCCGCACTGTGGTTTTGTGCGGAGGGATCAATCGTGATCGGCCCTACACCCGCAATAGGAGTCCTCTCATCCAAGCAGTTGCTTCCGATGATTTTTCCGCCCTGTTCAGCCACCACGCAGAAGAACGACGGGTGCGAGAACATTGTCGAGAGCGCGTGTACAGGAATCTCCGGGGCTGGGAAATCTGGTTCGAATTTGTGCCGGTTCGCGAGGGTTGTGAAAGCGTCGAAGCAGATTCTTCCGCACACCTCGGCGTCGGCGGGAGTGGCGCGGCGAATGATAAGAGTTTGACGTTCGCCGCGTTGCGTGTGTCCCGCCATCACAGTTAACCTGCTTCAGGAGGAACCTAGGTGCAAGCAATGTTAGGGCTGGAGCGAGGCAGAGTCAACAAAACGAAATACATCTGCTGCGAAGCAGCGTGTCTCGAAATAGCAAGACGAAGAGTCATTTCTAGGAAAGCTGCCCTACTGTACTCATACGGCGATCCATTGTCATGCGTCCGGATCTGACGTAATTCCCTGGCATCTGCGGGTGCCATTCACTGTCGGGAAGCTAGTGGGGAGCAATACTTCGAGGCCGCTTGGGATCAGTAGCCGGAGACTAGCACCATACCGGCCACCGAAAGCCAATACCAGAAGGGCTTGGCGCGCCCTCTAAACCGGTCGTCGCGATCGAGGGTGCACCCAAGCACTACTACGAGAATCAGTCGGATCATACCGCAAACTTTACAATCGTCGGCCCAACCCGACAATGGCTCAGCAGAGCGCCCGACCTAGCAATCGGTAACCACCCGTTCGTGCTGGGGTTGAGAATATAAGGCGAATATCCTAGCATGGGCCCGCGATGGACGAAGGCCGCCTAGCGCGTGCTGAAGATCGTTTGCTCGATGCTATAATTCCACGTCCCCTTGGCTGACGCTTTGGAATCGAGCCGCCCCAAATACATTCCAACACTCGATGGTTGGCGCGCGGTAGCCATCTTAACGGTCTTGTTCGGGCACACCGTTTTTCGTACTTTCCGCCCTTACGGTTGGACAATGGTCGGAGCTCACGGTGTTGAGATATTCTTCGTGCTGAGCGGCTATCTCATCACGGGGAAATTACTGGAGGATGATTCACTCCTTCGGTTCTACACTCGAAGAGCTTTCCGCATTCTGCCCGTTCTTCTCGCTTACCTCGCAGTGGCGGGGTTGTTGGGATTAAGGTTCCACAGAATTCCTCTGCTTTGGAGTGAGATCACCTCTTCGCTGCTGTTCGTGCGCAACTATTTGGTGTACCCGACCGCGACTTGGACAGGTGTCGGGATGTTCACGGGCCATCTATGGTCTCTTTCGATTGAGGAACAGTTCTATTTGTTATGGCCAATTGTCCTGCTTAGGATCGGGAAAGGTATCCTGGGACGGCAGGCGGTTGCAGCGATTTCACTATTCGGTTTCTGGTCCCTTATTTTCGTGCTAGTGCATGTCGCTCGGATGTTCCATTTGGGCGGCTGGGCATGGATCCCGCATCTGAACTACACCGGGCTGATCGTGGGTTGTGCCCTTCGTATAGCCTTCTCGGACCCAAGAGCGGCAGCAACGATCCGTAAATTATTTTCAGGCCGCTCGGCTGTCGCGGTTACCGTGCTTCTCTTGTACATCGTAATATTTCACAGATTTATCACGGTCCTTGATCCGCTGTTCTGCGGTCTTGGAGTGTGCGCGACAATAGTCGAGCCTCAAGCGTTTGCGGGGCGCGTCCTTGAGTCAGCCCTTCTTCGCTGGATCGGACGACTCTCCTATAGCCTCTACATCTGGCAACAACTTTTTCTCGGCTTCGCTACGGTTTTCCTACCTTTCGGTATTTTCAGCCGATTCCCCGTAAACATCGCGTCCACAGTGCTGGTTTCGTGCCTGAGTTATTACGGAATGGAAAAGCCCCTGATGCGATTAGGGCATCGACTTGCACGAGGAGAGCCATCGCGACTGGATTCCCACTCTTCAATTGCCGCGCAAACTGCTCAGGCATAAGCGGGAGGACGGTGCCTGACACTCTTGTTCGATCACCTTGCGCACCGGAGGTCAGTTGACCATCGTTTGTTTAAATTGGCCAATCAGTTTTTCGTTTTTGGCGATGGCATCATCGAGGGCAAAGCTGGACTGGCATAATCATCCAGGCAGGCCAGAGGTTCTGCTAATCACCGAGGGCACCGCTATCACCAAGAACGGCGAAAGCCGGTACGCATCGTTCACAAGGGATGTGATCAAGTGCGCCCCGGGCGTAGCGAACGGCGGTGCATGTCGCTCAGAAACACGGCGCACATGAACTGGCAGGTGTGCGGATGAAGGAAAGGAACAGGAGCCGAAATTAGGCGTTGACCGTGTGTTGCGATTGACAGCGAAGAAGAGGTCGGTCACCTGCACGATCTCAACGCCATCGCAGACACGATAGGAGATGCGACGATCCAGCGGTTACTGAAAACGATCCGTAAGGGCGGCGTCCTTGGTTCGGTGCTCGGACAACCTGAGGGAGCCGACAATACGACATCCACGTCGAGGCGTTTATGGCTCAGCCGGACGCTTCACGGCTTTATCAATTGCCTGAAGACGTTGCTCCCCATGAATTCTCGATTCCGATTGCTCGCACCATGAAATTGCAGCAGGTTCAAGAGGCGCATCGCACCTTTGAGGGGGGCGGACTAGCCGGGAAAATCGTACTGGTGCCGTGATCCCAACCACGGAGGTCGCTAAAGCCAAGAGAATCAATGCTGATCAAAAGGGGCCTCCCGCAGCAGCCTCAAACGAGTAATTCCATTGATGCGAATTTTCCGAACCTGCTGGTCCGCCAGGTATGCCTTCTGAGGCAAGACCGTTTCCGCTGAAGAGTTCGATTCGCAAAAAGGCCCTTTGCTCTGATACAGCCAGAGAACCAACCTTCGCAGAACACTCCACATCGTAAGCAGCCGGAGAGCCACATTGTCGAATTCCGATCTGACTTCAATTCTCCTAGTCCTCCTGCTCCTTGTTGGTCTGGCTCAGTTGTTTGGCTACTTCTTCGTTCGAATGAGGCAGCCGAAAGTTGTGGGCGAAATCCTCGCCGGAATCGTTCTCGGCCCCTCGCTGATCGGCAGACTGCATTTTGCTTCACCGTTGTCGAACATTGGAACGCATCAGCTTGGAATTCTCAATTTTGTCTATTGGCTTGGTCTACTGCTGCTAATGTTCCTATCCGGTGCGGAGACACGGCAGTTGTTTACCCGTGAGGAACGTCGGGAAGTAGGTTGGCTTGCGATTGTCGGTACTGGTATTCCATTCGTACTTGGACTGGTTTTGGGGCCGTGGCTCGTGCGCCCTGCACTTGCTGGTCAAAATGGAAACCGCATCTCGTTAATCATTATTCTCGCGGTCGGTGTCGCGGTAACCTCCGTGCCTGTAGTATCGAAGATTTTCGCTGACCTGAAAATCCTACACACACGCTTTGCGCGGCTGGTGCTCGGTGTTGCCGTTCTGGAAGACATTGTTTTGTGGCTTGCACTGGCGTTGGCTACGGCGATGGCGGGAAAGACGACACTGAACCCGCGTCAGATGTCCTATCATCTGATCTCCACAATCGCATTCTTCGCATTGGGACTGACGATCGTTCCCCGAATCATAAAACGCATTAACAAAGCCGAGCTCAATGTGCTGGCGAAGAGCTCACCAGTTGGGTATGCGATTGCGGTTTTGCTCGGGTATTGTGTCGTGGCGGGGGCACTCGATGTGAGTCTCGTCTTCGCAGCATTCCTCGCCGGGTTCGCTGTGGTACACAAGAAGCGCAGACTCTTCGCGGATGCACTAGATGCCATCGGAAAAGTTTCGTTCGCATTCTTTATTCCAGTGTATTTCGCCATTGTCGGTCTGAAACTCGACGTGATTCGCGGATTCTCGCTTTGGATGACTTTGGCGTTCATCGTAGGAAGCTGCTTCGTAAAAGTTGCTTCGGTTTCGTTGGCGGGGAGATTTGCCGGATTTCGAGGGTTAGACCTCCTCAACCTTGCGATTACAACCAATGCACGCGGTGGACCGGGGATTGTTCTAGCCAGCGTTGCATTCGACGCGGGAATTATCAGCCAGAAGTTTTATACCACGCTCGTGCTTGCAGCGATCATCACGTCTCAGATCGCAGGTGCGTGGCTTGACTATGTGCTTCGGAAAGGCATGCCGCTGCTGTCGCCGAGTTCTGAAGTTGCCCGCGATACCCTTCCTGCGGGACAGAGAACATCCGCCGCCTGAACGACGGATCAGACCTAGGACCTGCTGGGAAGTGTAGAGCTTCTTAACCTAATTCGTCTCACCCTGTTCTTTAGCGCTTACACGCAATTCGGTAGTGCCCTTAGCAGAACTGACCCAAATATTCGTACCATCGAAAGCTACACCGTACGGAAGGAGAGGAACCGAGAACGTACCTAGCACAGTACCGTTACTTGCTTGCATCTTCGTAACCGTGCCATCGCCGCGATTCGCAATCCACATATTGGCGGGGGAATAAAGTGCTGGGCGAGCACGCCTATTACCAGGCCGAGCGTGAAAGCGGTGGCGGGATGCGTCATCCAAATCCGCGGCAGTATAGAACTGGGAAACACGACGGCACCGCATTTCGCAATCCAAACAATGATCACCCTCCCACCATCCGCTCCATTTGTCATTTATCCTCCCGGCACCCGGGGTGCCGCATTTCGCAGCCTCCGTTAATTGGGTAAAGCCTTGAAAGCCAGGCGGGTGGCCCAGCCTTTCGCATCGATTTTTTCTTTCCCGTTCCGAAACTGCGGGTGCCCCGCTCCTGCGCTTTTTGCAGGGGCGGGTACCATGCTGCCGATACCATGGGATTTTATGCCTGCCGGTCTGCATCGCACTTACGGCGCTCATCATCTGCACTTTATCGCCTGTTCCTGTTCCCGGCGGCTGCCTTTTCTTGGTACTGCGCGCAGCCGCGATTGCTTCCTCACCATCCTCGAAGAGGCTCGTCAGTGTTATCGCTTCGTCGTTGTCGGATACGTGGTCATGCCGGAACATTTTCATTTACTCATCACAGAGCCGGACGTCGGAACTCCCTCTACGGTGATGCAGGTGTTGAAGCAGGGCACCCGCTTTAGATTTTGTGTCGGCGCTTTAAAGGCCGGGCCACCCGCCGCGGCTCAAAAAATTCAGATGACTTCGTTATGGCGTGACCTCGAACACTACGCCTCCTCCGCCGGGTTCTACCAAATCGCCGCCTTCGTAAGTTGTGCCATAGAGATTGCCGGAACTACCACGGATCAATCCGCCATGCGGCTGGGAGCCATCTGGTGCGCCGTTAAACGTGTACAGCACGGTTATAGTCCACGGGCCGGACTTGGTTGGAATTAACTCGTATACGGTGCCTCCGAGCCTCGCGGTGCCTCCAGTCGTGCCGTAGAGATTTTCTCCCCCGAAGATCACACCCGATTGGAAGCCTGGATCTTGCGAATCGCCGGAAAGACTATGGAGAATCGCTTCGGTCCAGCCTCCGCCGCTTGCAGGCGACAGCTTGAACACTACTCCCGTGTCAGTGGAACCGCCGCGAACGGTCGCGCCATAGAGGTTGCCTTTCGCGTCGAATACCACGCCTGCCTGGGGTGCTTGTCCGTCGGTTCCCCCGGTGAAGCTGTGTATCACCGACTCGGTCCAGCTGCCTAACAGGGCTAAGTTCGAAAACAGTGCCGAAAAAAGATGTTCCGCCGCCGTCGGTGGTCCCGTAAGATCCCCAGAAAAATTAAAGATAAGATTACTCAGCGGATTGGCTCCATCTGCACCGCCTATAAACGTGTACAGGATTGATTCTTTCCAGCCGCCGCCAGTTACCGGGCTTAGCTCGAAAACCGTCCCGCATGTAAAGTCGCCACATGGATATGGGCCTCCCATGTTGGTGGTGCCGTATAGATTCCCTTTCTTATCGAAAACCAGCCCTGCGGCGGGAGTCTGGCCATCATCTGCACCCCCGGCGAAGTTGTGAATTACCTTCTCCTTCCAGACCCCCGCCACCCGAGCCAGCACGAATACCGTGCCGAATCCGTGAGTCCCACCGTAGGCAGTGGTGCCGTAAAGATCGCCGTTGCGAAGGACCAGATTCGCTTGCGGGTTTTGCCCATCAGTGCCAGCGCCGAAGCCATGGAGAACCGTCTCCGTGTAACCCCCGCCCGCCGAGGGACTCAATTCGAAGGCAGTGCCGCAATAGAGATTAGTAATCAGGATGCACGAGCCTTGACCGCCGCCGTAAGCGGTGGTGCCGTAGAGATTACCGCTTGTGTCCATCACCAGGCCAGCGTCGGGATAGAGGCCATCTGCCGTACCAAGGAAAGAATACAAAACGGCCTCGGTAGCTGACGGCGACTCACTAACCGAAGCGGTAACAGCCGACGCCACGTGAAGGTTGAGAAAGAAAGTCACGGCCACGGCAATGACGAGCGACAAGTTCGCTTTCATGGAATCACCTGGGAAACAGGATTGAGCAGAGATTGAGGAGGGGGAAGCCGTCTCTGCCGGCGCAAATAGTACCACCGAGTATGGTAGTCCGCAAGGCCGGAAGAGTGCTTTATGAGGAGTCAGCGTTTACCCCCTGGAGGGGGCTGGCTGTGATCTATCAAGACGTTGTACCCACCGGAGCGCGGCTGATAGGTGGAGCGTAACCGAGACTACCATGCGGGCGGTGGAGGTTGTAGTGCTCCAGCCAGGGTAAGAGTTGCTGATCGCGTTCTTCTGAGTTGCGGTAGTGGCGAACGTAAGCCCACTCGCGCAAGGCGGTTTGGATGAAGCGTTCGGCCTTGCCGTTGGTGCGCGGAGTGTAGGGACGTGTGAAGCGGTGCTGGATGCCGAGTTCAAGGCAAGCAGCGCGAAAGTGGCGGGAGCGATAGCAGGAACCGTTGTCGGTGAGCAGGCGGCGAATGGGGATGCCGAGCTGGGCATAGAAGGCGACGGCGGCCTGCAGAAAGGCGATGGCGGTTTGGTTTTGCTGGTTGGGCAGCATGCGGGAGAAGGCGAGGCGGGAGTGATCGTCGATGGCGACGTGCAGCGCCTGCCAGCCGGCGAACTGAGGGCGGCCGCGACGGCGGCCGTCGCCGCGAATAGAGACCTGCTGATAACGAGTCATGCCCTTGATATCGAGGTGGAGCAGATCGCCGGGAGCGGGATGTTCGTAACGCACGACGGGCGGAGCGGGATGGAGATGACGCCAGCGGTTGAGATGAGCGCGCCGAAGAATGCGGCTGACGGTGGCGGCGCTGAGGTGAGTGGATTGGGCGATCTGATAGGCGGGCTGCAACTGGCGGCGCAGTGCGATGACCTGCGCCGTCAACTCCGAGGAGGTTTGGCGCGGGCAACGGAGAGGCCGCGAAGAACGATCGCGCAATCCAGGCAAGCCCAAGGTGCGGTAGCGGCGAAACCACTTCGCAGCGGTTTTTCGGCTGACCTGGAAGGCGGCTGCAGCCGCCTTCAATGTCAGCCTCTCCATCATGATCTTATGGGCTAAAGCCTCTCGACAGCGAAAACTAAGTCGGGCATTCTGGTGAAGGTCCATCCGATCGACTCCTGGGAAGCGGATTGGTCAGCACCATCAGCTTCTCCGGTCTTGCTCGAATGGACTATTCACTTCTTGGGAACAACGTGTTGAAAGACCACAGCCAGCCCCCTTTGACCGGCGCAAAATCGTCTACATTGAAGCTGCGCGTGCTCGGTTTGGGTCGTTGACAGTAGCGTTATAACCGAACATAATGATTGCGCTCGATCCTTGGACTCCCCCCTTCGCGCGCACTTTCGGTAAATAATCAGGGGGCTTCAATGCGCTCACTATCTACAACACTGCTCTCGATTCTTTTCCTCGCCGCTACTTCTTTATGCGCTGGCCAAGATTTGCGGTCAAGAGGGATCGCTTCTTTGTCGGCAGCACCTCCGATTCCGCCCCCTTACTGTAGCCCTTGTCTTTTCTATGGAGGGGATTTTGATCCAGCAAACTCAGCTGCCAATGGACTAGAAGATGACAAAGTTCTCACTTGGGGACTGATGCCCAATGTTGTATACATCCCATTTGACGTTCCCGCCAGCCAACAATGGACCGTACGCGGGCTATTTGTCAATGTCTTGTCTACCGAGAGTTCTCTGTCGCCGCCCGCTGCCTTTTATTCCATTTCGACCGGAGTGTCAGAAGGAAATGCGGGAACAACATTGGTGTCGGGGACAGCCGCGGCGAGTTATTCCCCAACCGGGAGAAGTTGGAACGGATCTAACGAGTACACGGTAAAGGTAATTGTTAGACCGCTTGTCCTGCAAAGTGGATCGTACTGGCTGTCTGTGGTTCCACGATGCACGGACCCAAACAATACGTCCTGCACGAATGCAAGCTATTATGTTTCGGACGTCGAAGATAATCCCCCTCCGAGCCATAAAGGGATCGAACCTGGCAACGACTCTTTCTTTAGTGGAAGTCTCTCCCAGCTGTTCTTCGTCCCCACTTGGGGGCCGAACGGAGCTTGCAACGGAGTCGGATGCAATCGTTTCTCCGCTGGTGTCATTGGAGACATATCAAAGTAATGAAAACTGGATCGATGATGATGGGCAAGCCTTAGAAATCTCCGGGGGGGCTGGCTGTGATCTATCAAGACGTTGTACCCACCGGAGCGCGGCTGATAGGTGGAGCGTAACCGAGACTACCATGCGGGCGGTGGAGGTTGTAGTGCTCCAGCCAGGGTAAGAGTTGCTGATCGCGTTCTTCTGAGTTGCGGTAGTGGCGAACGTAAGCCCACTCGCGCAAGGCTGTCTGAATGAAGCGTTCGGCCTTGCCGTTGGTGCGCGGAGTGTAGGGACGTGTGAAGCGGTGCTGGATGCCGAGTTCAAGGCAGGCGGCGCGAAAGTGGCGGGAGCGATAGCAGGAACCGTTGTCGGTGAGCAGGCGGCGAATGGGGATGCCGAGCTGGGCATAGAAGGCGACGGCGGCCTGCAGAAAGGCGATGGCGGTTTGTTTTTGCTGGTTGGGCAGCATGCGGGAGAAGGCGAGGCGGGAGTGATCGTCGATGGCGACGTGCAGCGCCTGCCAGCCGGCGAACTGAGGGCGGCCGCGACGGCGGCCGTCGCCGCGAATAGAGACCTGCTGATAACGAGTCATGCCCTTGATATCGAGGTGGAGCAGATCGCCGGGAGCGGGATGTTCGTAACGCACGACGGGCGGAGCGGGATGGAGATGACGCCAGCGGTTGAGATGAGCGCGCCGAAGAATGCGGCTGACGGTGGCGGCGCTGAGGTGAGTGGATTGGGCGATCTGATAGGCGGGCTGCAGCTGGCGGCGCAGTGCGATGACCTGCGCCGTCAACTCCGAGGAGGTTTGGCGCGGGCAACGCAGAGGCCGCGAAGAACGATCGCGCAATCCAGGCAAGCCCAGGGTGCGGTAGCGGCGAAACCACTTCGCAGCGGTTTTTCGGCTGACCTGGAACGCGGCTGCAGCCGCCTTCAATGTCAGCCTCTCCATCATGATCTTATGGGCTAAAGCCTCTCGACAGCGAAAACTAAGTCGGGCATTCTGGTGAAGGTCCATCCGATCGACTCCTGGGAAGCGGATTGGTCAGCACCATCAGCTTCTCCGGTCTTGCTCGAATGGACTATTCACTTCTTGGGAACAACGTGTTGAAAGACCACAGGTAGCCCCGCTCTCGCTCTAACGTCGCACAAATCCTATTGTTCCAAGTTGGCTCTTCAACTCGACTTGAATGACCTCGAACAGTTTCTTGCTGGCATTTTCCGGCAGGTGCGTAAAGGCATCCATGTGCAGGACCTAGCCTTCGCTTTGATGCCCTCACTCTCGGCGTGGCTGCCAGGCTCATGTGCCAGATACTTGCGGACCAAACGCGTCGCCAGCAGAGTTTGAAGCGCGGGCGAGATTGGGAGTGCAGCGTCTTCGCTGACGAGTTGCCGGTTTACTCTGCAGAAAAATCAGCCGAATTGCTCGCGCTTGATCAGGTCCTCAATCGGCTTTCGCTTCAAGACGAGCGACAAATCCGCATCGTAGAGATGACATTCTTCGCCGCCCCCGAAATTGACGACATTCGCACAAATTCTGGATGTTTCGCCAGGGCAGTTAAGCGCGGATGGACCATGGCTCGCGCCTGGCTGCATCGAGGTTGAGGGGAGCAATTATCGATGGTTCTGTTCGCGATTCCGTGGCGGGGAAACACTCTTACCGGTTTTTCAAACTTTCTAGAGGCGACCATCTCGCACTTGCTCCCTTAAACTTCCCCCGCCGGCTGATCGGCCGCTATACGCTCATAGGTGCCACCGAGAACGGGCACACAGACCCAGACCCGTCCAGCGATGCAACAGCACCAGACTGTTCCTGATCCTCCCTGGCGGGGCGTCCAACCCCTCGGCTTTTCCCTTGGCTACTCGCAGCAGGCTCTGTTATCGCTACACCGCCTTCTTCTGTTCCGCTCGTATCTTCGCCCATCGTGCCCGCTGGGCAGCGGCAATCTTTCTCCGTGAAGTGGCTGACATCGTGTGCCTCACTGGAGAGGAGCCGGTTTTCGACGTAGCTGCTGGTTTTGATTCTTTCCTAACATTCGCCCATCTGGCTTTTTGTGCCTGTGCCATTTTCCTGCGTGACGCTGCGGATATGATGCGCTTTGGTTGGGGTGCATTGCGAGATCTTCCCGAACCGTTTAACGACTCAATCACCGAGATTGCTTGATCCAATTTTTCTACCTGCAACTGTGTCCGACTGCGCTCTGCACGAAGGTCTTGTAACGCACTACTTAGATTTGACATTGTTGCCCCCCCTTGGTCTGTGACAGCGACTTTGATTGTATAAGAGGAGAAGGAGTCTGCCGCTGCCTCATAGTGGATACAAGAACGAGGAGTCACTGAGGAGCATGCCGCTTGGCCGGACGAGAAAGCGCCGCAACAGTTCGGAAGCGCCAATTTCGGTGGAGGGAGCAGACCCGTAAGGCTTGGCGGCGCAACCGCTCCGGTCAGAAACGTCGCTATTATCGGCAATTTCAAAAAAACACCCGGCATAAGGGAAGACGCTTGCCGCCGAAGATACGCGGATTTCTGCCAAAGACCATCCAACCGACCGCAAGCTCATCAGGATTTCGCCGGGAGCGCCAGCTTCCCTCTGGAGCAGGTCATTCATTAGTAGTGAAAGGGAATTCGATGGCCCATTTTTCAAAGAGAGTGCCCGGCGAAAGGCACGAGGAACAATTGCCGACCCCTATCATATAAGCGAATCCGGGTTTGTGGAGCTATTGACACGCTTCGATAGCTTTGAGGCCATTTGGGGATATTTGTGCCCAAGCTTTAAAAAAGGCAGCACCAGGCGCCACTAAATTCTCGAATACTCTCCCGTTTGCTGATGACGAGCGCATTTCGAGAAAGGCCACAGACTTAACGCGCAACACACCCGAGGTCCTAATGAAAACCAGCGTCCAGCCTACGAAGCCTCCAGCTGAGTCACAATATCGATAACTGAAAGAAGCTGACTTTCGGTTGAGAACGCAAATCACCTCCGTCACAGCTGTCGAAAAGACCGAACCATCTCTGCAATGTCAATGGGAAGTGCCTGTTCCAGCTTCCGCGCTAGCCACTCTTGTAACTCCGCCTTCTGATTAGGTGGGAAAGACTGAAATTCAAGACCCATCACCCCGCTCGGATAACGCCAGCAGGTTCTCGTGCCGACGGAAAACGCGCTTGCGCACCCTGGTAATGCGAACTGTATAATCTGCGCGTTATCCGGTATGCTCGTCCGAAACCTAATAGCAACCCCTCCTTCACTTAAATTAACAGTCTCACAGGTCACGCTTGCAGCACCATCGTTAACGACGGCAAGCACGGCGACTGGACAACGGAAATAGCGCCGTCGCTCTCGTATTACCATGCCATAAGCCGCCTTCATGGTTTGTGAAACTGACGCGACGGTCAGTGGGCGATGCAATACGAACGTTGACTTCGGCTTATCGCTCGGGTTCCCCTCGGTAGTTATCGCAAATGTGACCGAAGTTTTATGAGTATGGGAAGCTTGCAAATGCTGATGCAATGATTCGGCTTGATCCCCGAGCTGCGAGTCCACGATTACAGCTTCGAACTTTCGCATTTCCAAAAAGTCGAACGCCGTGTGTGCGTCTTTGCATATCTCAGTCCGGATTGCAAGAGGCCGCAGGGAATCGCTGATGACATCACACGCTTGCTGCTCACTGGAAACAAGCAATACTGTCCCCACGAATTGAGATGCAGGAGGCTCGGACATAACAGTAACGTCGCTTTTGGTCCCGCGCCCTCCTAGCTGTTTTGATGCTTACCCTCGATAGCCGAACACGCGATAAGGCACACCGCCGCAGTCACCGAACTATAAAAGGCAATCCCAGTGAGCCGCACCAGACCCCATACTTAGGCCCGCGTGCATCAGAGGAAAAAGCCGTTCGTTTAAAACCCGAACAGCAAGACCGCGTGCAGCTTAAGACTATGCGCTATTGTTTTTAGGCGGTGTCGGAAACAAAATATCACCACTGTATTCCAGAAGATGCTTAGCGTTCTCATCACCGTCCCAAGCTTGGCCTAGCAAAACTAAGGCAGCACGTTCGCGATTTATTTCCCTAAATGTGGGCGGCGAGTATGGTTTTTCGCGAGATACAACATTGCGGCCCATTGTTGGCTCCTGCCAGAATAGGCCCCCTCAAAGGCTGGCCTTGGAGAGCGTGTGTTCAAGGCAAACCTAAATCCCCGTATCCGGCTCAACTATTGTTTGACAAGAACCTGTGCATTAGACGATGCGTGATTATTTGTTACGAATTCCGAACAAGATGCCGATATTTCGGCGAGTGCCGATCAATCGGCATTAGACCCTTAGTCTGCCACATTAGATATGCAAGGAGTGCCGGAGCCACGCCAGGCGCGCCAATGTGCTGATGTTCGATCCAAAATGAATGCGAGAAACTAAACTGGCGCGATAGGAGTTCTTTTTCGAGTTCAGCGGCAGCGGTGGCGGAACTTTTAACGCTTTATTCGCTTTTCGTGACAAGCAGGAGCGACGTGACATTAGTCAGTTGTGCGGGTCTCTAAGTTAGTAACCTCTGTTTCATGGGCAAATCAATCGCACCTCCACATCTGCGCATTGACAATATAATTGACGCTGCTAGCGTAGCACTTTTGGATTAATGCTAAGTAACTCATTGTTCCGACTCATTGCGTGGGCCCCTTTTGTTAGGTGGCACGGCGACAAAATCTCCGAATCGCGGCACAGTTGCCCAGTCCTCTAGTATTTTGTAGCGAGGGATGGGTGGTAACCGTATATGAATGAAACTTGACGCATGGTTTACACTGGTTATCGTCCGCGACAGAGTGAACGTCGGCTGAGCCGTGAGTTACCGCAACGATTAAGGTTATGGTTGGGTTTCGTTTGAAAGGGAATAGTTTTCTGGCCGGGTTGTCCTTGTCCCCTCTCATCGCTAAAGAAAAATCAACTTGAATGGCAAAACTCGATCGCCTGGGCTGGGCGGCAGAGCTAAGCATGCGCGCGTGCGGCCTCAATATCGGCATCCGCACGAACTCTGAGGAGCTTCTTGATACCATTCGCCTTCGCCTCCCCGTAGAGTGGCGGCCTTCTGCTTCGTCTGTTGTCGGAAGGCTTTATTCGATCATCGGCGCTACGGATCAACGGATGGGGACGAGAAGGTTTAATATCCTTTATGCCAATTCCCTGCAAATCGTCCGGACCTTTAATTCAAGCGATGTTTTGAATCTTTTCGAGTCGGACCTGGGTATCTATTTGGCAGAAAACAGTTCGCAACGACTGTTCGTGCACGCAGCAGCAGTGGGTTGGAACAACAGAGTCGCCGTGATCCCGGGACGGAGCCAAACGGGTAAGTCCATGCTGACTAGGGAACTTATAAGAGCTGGCGCGACATATTACTCGGATGAATACGCACTTTTTGACAGGCATGGTTGGGTTCATCCGTTTCATCGACCTCTTTCTTTCCTAAATCAATCGGGGCGCGAGATCCAACTGAGGGCACAACAACTGGGGTCTAGTATGGCTGCCAACGCCCGACCGATTTCGCTCGTTGTACTGACACACTTTAAACCCGCGGGCCACTGGAAGCCCAGCATCGTATCTCGTGGCAGCGGAGTGCTTGGGCTCCTCTGCAATACCCCGATTGCACGAACGCACCCTAAAAAGGCACTAGCGATACTGACCAAAGCGGTTGCTCGAGCAACTGTTCTGAGAGGCAGTCGCGGCGAAGCACGAGAAACCGCGAAGATGATTTTGAGGAAAATGGATTCTGAGTCTTTGATCTCCAGCTCCTGTCTACAAAGCGAGTAAAAAAGATTCGCAATGAAGGAAATTGCCCGAAAACAGTTTCGCCCCAAAAGGGTCGACGGTATCGTCGAACAGCTATTGGATGAAATTCTTGTCTATGATAGGGCAACCAACACAGCGCACTGCTTGAATCGCTTCGCGGCCAGTGTTTGGAGGATGTGCGACGGAACGAAGACGGTTCACGAAATAGAGGCACACGCCCGGCAGGAATTTGGAGCGAATGTCAATCGCCAAAACCTCGAACTGGCATTGACCACACTATATCGGGCCGGCCTCTTGCAAGAAGATGCATTCCTTCTGGAAGTGTCCAAGAAACCGCCGCGAAGGCAATTTTTGAAACAAATCGCCCCGCTCGCAGGTACATTGCTCATTCCCTGTGTGGCATCGGTGCTAGTTCCCGAAGCTAAAGCCGCTGCCTCATGCTCGTCCCTTGGCCAAGCGTGCAACACAACGCCGTGTTGTGCAACATTAACCTGCCTATTGGGGCGATGTGTTTAGGAGATCAAGTTTGAGGGACCGCAGGAGTCTTGATCTGGGTGTCGATATAGCAGATGTACTTTCGGGTTCATGGCGTTCGTCAGTATCGGATTTAGGGATACCTGCCGATAGGCTGCGTTCTATATTGCCCCTGCTGCTCGGTTCGGGTTCTGCCGGTTTGGCTTGGAGGCGTCTGGAGAGATCTCCATTGGCTGCGTCTCCCGAATTGGATATTTTCCGAAATGCATATATTCTCAATGCTGCCCATGCGAGCAAACAGCGGCTGCAGGTGGCTGAGTTGTTCGGTCGTTTGCGAAAGCGAGGCATTGAAGCTCTCTTGCTCAAGGGGTGTGCGGTGGCAAATCTTTATGCGAGTCCCGGATTGCGTCCTTCGGGAGACATTGACGTTTTGGTTTCTCCGGGTCAAAGGTTCCTTGCTAAGGACATCTGCCATCGCTTCTGTGTTGACCTCGATCATGATGTTTTCGTCCGCTTCGGCAAGTGTCATTTTTCGGAAATCTTTGCCCACTCGGCCGTCATTGACATTGCTGGCTGCCCCGTGCATACATTGGGCCAGGAAGATCAGCTCAGTTTTCTGAGTCTACACTTCTTGAAGCACGGTGCGATGAGGCCTCTCTGGTTGTGCGATATAGCGGCGGCAGTCGAGACGCAACGTTCAACGTTCGACTGGAACCGATGCTTTGGAAGGCATTCGAGATGGGCAGAGTGGATTGCCTGCACCGTTTTATTGGCCAAGCGTGTCCTAGGAGCCAACTTTGGAAAAACAGCATTCCCCGCAAAGCAGCAATCCTTGCCACATTGGTTCGAAACCGCGGTGCTAAAGCAATGGGGCTGCCAACCACCGAACCTGCCTCTTCTAGAAGTGCAAATTACAAGAGAGGGACTCAAGCCCACAATCCGGTCGAGCTTGTCTCATCGTTGGCCAAATCCTATCCAAGCAACAATCGATTGCAACGCCCCGATTGATTGGAAGCCCCGCCTACCCTTTCAGCTACGCAACTGCATCAGTCGCACCTGGCACTTTGCCAACAGGCTAGGGTTAGAGCGGTTTCCCGAGGAGATGACTGTAATGGGCCAGTCTGATTTCAATAGTTGAAACCAGATTAAATATGCAAAGTCTATCAGCGACTAGTGATTGAGTTGGGAACGGAGCGTAACAAAGGTGGCTGGACGCGTAACTCCTGTTCCATTTTTGTATACAACTCCGAAGGCGGTAAAAGCCGCCGTAAGGCGCCCTATGGAGTAAGATGCCCTGGTTTCAGCGGAGAGCCTTCGGTTATAACTGTTAGTCACCCATCGAAGCCATGGATCTTCGGCATTTTGTTGCTTCTCGCAGCGGTCGCGACCTGGTTTGCGCTGCCACGTTTTCATCTCTCCGGCCGGTCACATGCTAGCGAATGCTTACCTCGAGCAATGAACTCTGGAATTGAGGATAAGACAATCTTCGCATTCCCCTCTCCGCGTGCAGCGGGGTCGACACATCTCACTCAGTGAGCGGCCTCAGAGTTTGCTTGAAGGCGATCGGGAGTGGCGCGGAAACGGATCGCGGCGGCGCAACGTGCGCGTTGGGCAGAATGGAAAGCTGCTCGGCGAGCGAAGTGAGCGGGATCGGACCGCGTTTTCCACATTTCCATTCACAGATATTTCGTTTTCAGCCTGAGTTTCGCATTGACAGCGTTCGTGCGACTGTTTAGTTTGGTCGGCGTCGACGGCTGAAAGGATTGGCGAAATAAAACTTGCCAGTCCGAAGTAGGCTGAGTGATCTGCCCGGCAGGGCGACCTGTAGGGCAACCAGACCCGAAAAAACCGGCTGACTCTGCGAGGAGGTGCCGGGGTTTGGGACGCGAAAGCGGCGATCGCATCAAGGGCTGCGACGGTGCATGTATCCACGCTGTAGGCTCTCTCGCAAAGAGCAGACGGCTGGAGCATAACCAATGTCGCAGCCTTTCCTATTTCCATGTCTCGCGTTGTTTGGCAATTCCGCGAACCTCCGCAAATTCTGCGCGATGTACTCAGGCCGGACGAAACCGATACCGAATTTCAACAACAATTGTGAATAAGCTTGTGCGTCTGACTTCCAGATCCTGGCACCGGGCGGCGTTGACCGGTTTGCACCAGCCGATGGGCACGACTTGTTTTGTAAAATCCGATCACGGTGAATCGATGAGAAAAAGTCGAGCTGTGATGGATCGGTCCAAGGACGCAGACGAGAAGCTCGATGAACTCATCGTTCGCGCGCTGAACAAGATCAGGAAGCCGAGTACAGCCGAAGAAATTACCGAATTGCTCAATCTGGAGCTCGGCCCACGTGACCAGTTCTTTGACGCCAAGGAAGTGGAAACCTGGCTTCGAAGCGCCCGCAGCAGAGCTGTTCCACTCTATTGGCTGGCAACGCGTCCTCGCCGGTGAGCTTCTTCCTCGTTTTCGCCGTACTCAAACAGCGCCGGTTGCCCGGCAGCATCCACTGGTTCGCGGAAATTGCTCAGGCCAAGCCCGACCAATCGATAACGCTGTTGTGGATCAGACCGAACTCGTTCTCGAAGCTGGAGTGCGATCTCGGTCAATTCTGCGCAGGATGAAGGGGGGCTGCCCGGCGTACAGCTGCGGGTGAGAATCCTAATTTCGCTGGTTTTGAGTTTTAGCACGACTGTGCAAGCTACGCGCGCCTCTTTACGTGAAGCCGACCATAACTTCTCCGCAAGCCGCCGGATCACGCGCTCGGTTTCAGCTAACAGCACATCGTGCTCAAACGTATCTTCGGTTGATATGGATTGGGTAGGCCGGTCGGATACCACTGGGTTCTCGTCGATGCTGCGCGCGAGTTCACAAAGCCGCACGCCGTATTTTCCAAACTGTCCCTCTAGTGTGGGCACCTCCAGCTTCCGTAAATCCGCCACGGTTTTCACGCCGAGACTGGCGAGCTTCTCCCTGGCGAGCTTCTCCCCGGTGACCTTGCCGACTCCGGGTAGGCGTTCGACCGGCAAAGGAAGAAGAAAGGCATCAATCTTCTCCGGCTGGATCACGAACAGCCCATCAGGTTTGCGCCAGTCAGAAGCGAGCTTCGCTAGGAACTTGTTCGGCGCCACCCCCGCCGACGCGGTCAGGTTCAGCTCTTGTCGGATTTGCTCACGAATTGTCCGCGCGACCAGCGTAGCCGTTGGCCATCCCGTCTTGTTTTCGGTGACGTCCAGATACGCCTCATCCAATGAAGAGTGGCTCAATCAGGTCCGTATGACGCTGAAAGATCTCATGGACAGATCGCGAGACTGAACGATATCGAGTGAAATCTGGAAGCAGAAAGATCGCGTCAGGACACAAACGCTGCACGCATCGCTGGCATTGCCGAGCGCACTCCGAATGCTCTCGCCTCGTATGAGGCAGCGCAAACCACTGAGCGTTTTGTCTCCCAGGCGACGATAACCGGCTTTCCGCACAGGTCAGGATTGCCCCGCTGCTCTACGGACGCATAGAAGGCATCCATGTCGACGTGGATGATTTTGCGCACGGTTCTCTTGACCAGGATATTAGTTCCAAGCCTCGGCAGCAACGGAATCGCGGCTTAACCCGCCGAGGCCGTGCTCCCTTTAGCCAGCAGGAATGATCCCATATTTCACATTCAGAAAATTCCGTGGGAACGGAGGCAAACATCCCGCCAGTTCTTGCCAAGTGAGCAACTTGCATCGGACACGAAGTTCAGCAGATCGTACGCAGCAAAAGACTGCGTAGCAGTCCTCGATCAAGTCTGGACGGCGAGCGTCAATCAACGCGCAGAAATCAAAATCGAGCGCGTAAGCCGCAAGAATATTGCGGATGAGCTGATAGGAAGCATACTTCTTCCCGATTCTGGGGAGCTGCCAGCCCGCAAAGACCTCTCTGAAATTTCTGTAGCCTTCAACCAGTTCTGTCCTCTGTGCCTGAAAATCTGCCTCGGTGAGTTTCGCTTCAAAGAGCACGTTTCCCAGCTTCATGTCGATTTCTGTTCGTTCCATCGCTCCGCTGAGCAGCGGGACCCTGGGCCTAAACCCAAATTCGGGACGGCTCCCGCGCTCGACTCCTAGAATGCCGCACAGATCGGCTCTTGATGTGATACGCGGATGGCAGAAGATATTCATCAGCAGAGCGTCTGAACTTACCGAAGAATCGAGCTCATGCCACGGTCCATCTCGAGCGGGAAGACAGCGTCGGCCCTGAGCATGTACTTTCCCGAGACGTTTGCGCCATCGTGGCTCTCCGAGAATTGCTCGGTAACTCGCCGGGATGAAGTTTCCGTGATGCCTGCCGCATTCTGACTGCTGGTAGACCACGACCGGCAATTCACCATAGCTCATAACGTGCGGCAAGCCGTTCGAGTTGGCATAGGAACGGTTTCGGGCAATCAGCTCTTGTCGCAGCAAAGCAGCGCGGCTACCTGGTAAGGAAAGCACTGGAGCTATCCTCTCAGCCATGCCTGGATCATCTCGGCCAGGCGGGTGCTGTCGGCGATCTTTGCGTAAATGACGGGAGATGGCTTTATGTCCTCGCGATTGAGTCGTACGGCGGCGATCAGTGAGGCAGCGAGGAGCAGGACAGAGTCGGTTCTCTTTCCCTCCTTCTTATTTGTTGTTGGCATGGCTGACGCTCCGATTTGCCCGGCAACCCGCGCTCGGCCCAGGTGGGCCCTTGAACACTTCAGCCGATTTAGCGATACGCAGCCCAACAGCAGGAGCAGGTTACGACTACAGTATCTTGCGGTGGTGGCTCAGCTCTTTCCGGATCGGCATACTCGATCTGCGCATCGATGGCGCGGCAATTGACGGTGCGGCCGCACTTTTTGCACTTCACAACCCAATCCGTCGGCAGCGCAAGCTCCCATATCTCGCCACCCATCATAGGCGAATACATGGCGAAAGTAATCCTCAACCAATGAGGGATCAGGAGACAGAAGCGCGCGAAAATGCACCCTTCCCGCAACACCGTTGCCCGAGAAAGCGCGCGAAAATAGACCCATCCGCGCGCGACCCAGCGTTTTGGTGCTCGCCACGGACTAGGAGATTACCTTCCATCCGCCGGTGCAAGTGCCGTGTCCATCGTCGCTGCTGCATTGTTCGACTCGATACACCGGATGCACCTCCCAAAGCGACTGGCGCGCGGGGGAAGATTTCTTGCCGTCGGTGCATGGTTTATGTGAAGCATCGAACATGAGTTGACCAGTAAGGCGAACCAGTTTGCGTTTGAGGGTCTTCTTAAAAAGCGCTTCGTCCCACATAGCCGGACGGAAATGTGGTATCACTTCAGCCGTCACACTCTTGCATTCGTCTTTATCTGTTCTGCTGTCAACCAATGCGATGTGAATATCATTTGATGAGCTGGCCTCCTCCTCTGAAACTTGATACTTGGCCTTTTCGCCCGTTCCATAATTGCAGTTGACCGATTCACCAGTGCTCTCCATGTCCGCAGTGTGAGCTTCGAAGACATAGGCCGTAATCCGCACTAACTCCCCTTCCTGAAAGTCACCACTCATATTGTGGAAGGGAGCGCGAGTCTTCGGTGCATTAGTGGCGGACCACTTGTCGTAATCGGCATCTTTTTCAATTTCTTTCTGTAGAGCGACTAAATCATCAATCGAAATGTCCTTGACGGAGCCTTTCGCAGCTAAGTTGTTCTTCACCGTATTCTGCTTGGCACCACCCGTATTTGGTTTTGCGTTTCCGGTAACCTTCGGGCACTTGGAATCAAAATTGGTAGCATTTTCAAAATTGTGGAATGGATCACCGTTCGGTTTGAATTGGTCTTGTGCGTTCGCAGAGATAATCGAGAGAGCAAGAACGAACAGACAGAGTCGCATGGAATTCCTCCTAAATGGCAATAAATGCCACTGGCGCGGATCTTGGGCAGGATTTGAGGGAAAATGCTACACCTAATCGAATCTTGGTAGTTCTACAAACACAAGATCGTCACTTAAGCGAGCTGTAATACCGGACCACGAACCCCTCAGATTCCGTCTCCGGATGCGCCCGATCTCAGTATCATGCCGCAGGGCGACCGTGAACCAACATAAGGCATTTATAATTTACGAATTCAGAACAAGAGGAATTTAGGCATCTCAGAGAGTGCCAACTTCACGATTGGATCGTGATTTATCGCAAATACGTGGCGCGAGGTCATGGTGCTTCCGACTACTTATCGGCGGGTTCACCCGAGGCGTGGCGTTTCTGCTTTCAGCGGGAATGGGTTTTGGGAGTTTTAACGGCGGAAAGCCGGTCCTAGACTTTGCGGGCTAAGTGAGTTATCCGAAAAATGGGCGTTCTCAGTTCTCGTCCAGTTTCATATTCCTGTTGATCGGCCTGACGACCGGCTCTGTATTTGCTTTCTCAGGACTATGGGATCGCACTTCCTCACCAAATTGCCCATGCGCGTCGTACGCTCTTGGCCGCATTTGGTGGGCGTATCATGTCGGTGAGTCCGGCAAGAATACGTTGGGTGCTCACCGTGGATCCCGTCGACCAGCCCCGCTCTGAAACATCTCCAAAAAGAACTCCGAAACGAGAGTGGAAGATCGCCTCACTCGCTCTCGTGGTCTCCTCGGCCGTTCTCGTCGTCGCCGTGCTCGCAGCCAATCTTCAGTCACCGCGAGTAGCCCTGGCGCTGCTGATTTCCTTGATCGCTGCCATGATAATCTTCGCCCTCGTGTCGGCCGACGTGATCCGCCAAATGCGCAGGAGGGAGCGCCAGGTCCGAACTGTCTTTGAAGACAGGGAGCAGGAGTTTCGCCAAATGGCCGACAACATTCAGGAAATCTTCTGGGTGATCGACCCCGAGACGAAGACAGCCACCTATGTGAATCCCGCCTACGAAACGATCACCGGCCGCTCCTGTCAGTCCTTGATTGAGGAACCATCCTCGTATGAGAAGGCCATCCATCCCGATGACCGGGCTCACGTGCTCGGAAAGCTGAAGCAAGCGGCCCAAAGCGGACACTTCGAAGAAAGATTTCGTATTGTCAGGCCGGAGGGTGAAATTCGCTGGGTTTGGGTCCGCGGCTTTCCACGGAAAGACGCGAATGGAAAGATCATCCGCCTGGGCGGAACCGCGCTCGACATCACCGCGCTGAAGGAAGCCGAAGACCAGGTCGCGGCCAATCTTGCCAGGGCGAACTCGGCATGGGCGGAAGAGGAGGCGCTTCGCAAGGCCACTCTTGCCCTTACCGAAGACCTTCACATGGATTGCGTTCTGGATGCATTGCTCCGCTCTCTGGCCGAGTTGGTTCCCTACACCTGCGCCCGCGTTCTCGTCCCCGAAGGTGGTCCCCACTGGCTGGCGCTGGGAGAAAAATCGTGTCCCGAGCCTCGCGAATGAAGTCCCCTCGCAGTCCCCTGACATTCGTTGCGGACGAATCTCCTTTCTTTCAGCGCATCTGGTCCGGAACGAAACCGTATCTTGATCTGCGGACACCGCAACAGGACAGGGATGGCAGACTTTCGAGGGACACGCCGCAATTCCGTTCCTGGCTCAGCGTCCCGCTTGCTCGCCTCCGAAGAGTTCCTGGGATTTCTCTCTGTCGGCCACGTGGAAGCCGAACCACTTTACCGAGGACCACCTCCGGCGCGCCGAGCTGCTAGCCATACCCGCCGCAGTCGCCATTCAAAATGCGCGTCTCTATTCCACGGCTGAGATCTATGGTTCGGAGTTGGAAAAGCGACTATCAGATCTGCAGAATGCAGAACGCGCGCTCGACCAAGCAGAGGAGTGCCGCCGGGTTTCCGAAGAGAAATTTCAGAAAATATTCGACTCTAGCCCAGTCGCATTCTCGATCACGACGCTTGAAGAAGGCCGCTTCCTGGAAGTCAATGCTGCGTTTGAAGGCGCGTTATGGCTACTCCCGCCAGGAGATCCTCGGACGCACCGTGCACGACCTAAGGATATGGGACGACCCTGCCGACCGAAGATTACTGGTGACGCAGCTTCGGCGAGGTGGTCCGATTCGAAATGTATTGACCCGCCTTCGAGAGCAAAATCAGGCGAAATCAAGCTCACGGCCTATTCCGCCGACCGGATCGAATTCGACGGGCAAAGGTGCATACTGGTGGTTTCGGAAGATGTTGTAACCCATGATCCCAAGTCCGTAAATTGAAGGTCTTGCTTCCCGGCCCCTCGGCCGTTTGTAGGCATTGCATGACGGAAGCGTATCCTCCTCGTTTCCGCTCTGTCCAGAATTCCGACCGCAAAAAATAAATTTCACCACCTGCGAGGGGAATTAAGTCACGATGGTGATCATCCTTTCCGCGAGAAAACGTTGTGGGGACCAGCCGTCGAGTTGTTCGGAAAGAGACCAGGCAGCCAGCCAAGCGGCGAGGACCAACTGCGTCGCACGCTGGAGGCTTCGCAAGTTATCAGAAATGTGGACCTTTGCGCGCAGATAGTGTGGACCCCTGTCTCCTTGGGCGATTCGAATCGAACAACCTTAGCCAGCCCCATGTGGAATCAGCACGATTCCGAGAGCCACATAGGGTTCTGCTCGGTGCCAGGAAATCTTCACAAAGAGCGCTCCAGTCAGGCAATTTGTACGGTTTCCCGACCGTCGCCAGAGGCTGTTCGCAAGCTCGTTCTGTAATCGAGCCGAGGCGTATCCTGCTTGTGCGTTCTCGCGTTCGACAGTCGCTCCCTTTGGCACGTGAAGCGATTCCGTAGGAATCTGAGTTCATCCCGGAGGTAAACACCTCCGTCTGGCCCGGATGTAAGCTTCAACATTTCGTCGTTGAATCACGCTTCGTCGCAAATCAGGTGCAGTGATGGCGTGCTCAGGGAGAAGACTTGCTTGGTGGGACCGGGATGTGGATCGCACAGGAAGACCAATTCGGCCTGACGTGCGATTGGCCGGCCATGAGATTTGGGAACAGGCCTGTCAACGGACCGATGTTCTCCTCGCGGATTTTGAGCCCGCAGCCGAACTGATGGAGTCTACCGTTGCTCAGGTCTCCCGTTACCTGGATCGGATTGGCGCTCCGCTCTCCAGCCGGAAACATGGACTTCTTTTGGTAGCCTTCTGTCGGGCCCTTCGCCGCTACGCGGCCAAGTCAAGTCGTCTCGAACTGGTGGGAGGGTCCGGTGACCTCACAAACCAGACGGTAGACTATGCTTGGATGTGCCAAGTCAACGCCCGCCTGGACCTCGAAAGCATTGTTCGACAACTCAGCGAGAGAAATGCCACCGTCCTGGTGCTCAGAGCTGCCGAATACGAGTGGAAGGAAATTGCTCAATTGTTCGGAGTCTCGGCCGGCTCCATTCGCAACGCGTTCTGGCGTGAGATAGGCAGGATCAGATGCGGAATCCGATCAAGGTGACTGACGAGAAAGACACGGCTATCTTCCACTCTCTTGCAATTCCGAACGATAGAAGTAGCGGCGCTCGAAAAGTGAAAATGGGACTTCGAAAACCCGAGTCTCGCTGGCTTCAAATTTAAACTCCTTGCCACACTCCGCTGCAGGACAACTCACCAACCGCTTTTCTCCACTGACGGCTGGTTGATTTTGTGGCCGGAGGACAACCCAAATTCCGCACTTCGGGCAGGCGACGCACGAGCTCATAATACGATCGGCCATACGAAAAAATTATACGGTCCTCCGCTTGAACGCCGTTCGGCATTCGTGCTGGCTTCGAAGGAGTCGCGGGAGCGACCCGCGACTCCGCGCCCGGTCGTCTGGCTTGTCGGGGAGGAGAGCCCGACAGCGGCTCGTCGCTCTGCTCTAAGCTCCGACGGTTGCGTCGGACTTCGCCTCGATTATGGTTGCAACGCGAGCCACTCGCCCATACGAATCGATCCTGTCGGTATGCTCGTAGGTATCAGTTACAACGATTACCTCGTCGGCAGCCGTATCTTCGAACAACGTCTGAAGCCCTGCCCTGACCGTCGCATCCGATCCCACAATCGCCGCTCCCAGTTTGTTCTCCACGGCTGCCCGCTCCCAGTCCTGCCGGAGCGGTTCCATGGAATTGACTGGAGGTAACAGCTCGACTGGCTGGTTTCGAATGAGTCGCAGAAAACGCTGCTGCGGGGTGGTGAACAACCGCCTCGCCGCCGCGTCCGTCTCCGCTGCAATCACCTGCACCGCTACCATGAAGTACGGCGCCCGAAGTCCTTTGCTTGGCCGGAACTCGTCGCGGTAGAGCTGTGCCGCGGCGAACAAGTGCTCAGGAGCAAAGTGGGCCGCAAACGCAAATGGCAGGCCGAGCATCCCCGCCAGTTGCGCGCTGAAGCCGCTCGACCCTAACAAGGTGATCGGCACATTGCTGCCCTGTCCGGGAATCGCTCTTATAGTTTGCCCGGGCCGCTCCGGCCCGAGGTAGGTTTGCAATTCCGTGAGGAGTGCCGGAAAATCTTCGCCACCCTGCTGCGAATCTCTTCGTAGTGCCCGCATCGTCTGAAAATCGCCGCCAGGAGCGCGCCCCAGCCCTAGATCGATTCGTCCGGGATACAACGCCTCCAACGTACCGAACTGTTCCGCAACCACGAGCGGTGCATGGTTTGGCAACATGACTCCACCACTGCCCACGCGAATCGTCTTTGTCGCTGCCGCCACATGCCCAATCAGTAAGGGCGTGGCCGAGCAAGCCAGTCCAGGAATGGAGTGATGTTCCGCCAGCCAATAGCGCTTATATCCCCACTGCTCTACGTGCTGCGCCAGGTTCACCGATCGGCCAATTGCACTGCCCGCGGGCTCCCCGGCTCGCATGGCCACGAGATCCAGAACTGAAACAGTCAACCCGTTACCCATGTCCCCTTGGATGAGTCAACCGAGAAAGCGATGCTGATGCTGATTGACTTTCAGATTGACTACGTTTCGTAAACTCTCATCGCTCATCTCATCCGAACTCAAGGAACATCGTTCGCGCTCCGAGAGAATTTCTGCTCTTTACGAACAACTGGATCAGATCGGTCAGAAAGCACTTCAACGCTCGATTAGAAACGGCCGCGTGAAACCCAGACCGTTCTGAGGGGGAAGGCCTCGGCTCCTGGAAATTGCCGGGCGGCGGTTTCTGATTTGAGCGGTAGCGGATAGGTCGTCTTCCGCGTCCGCTTCCCAGCCTGCTTCGTTCTTCATCTGTTCGTTGTACGCCTCCTGTTCTTTTTTCGCATTCCTCACCGGCAGTAAATCCGCGTGGCTGGGGGGAAAGACAAAGGTCCGGACAAAATTCAGCCGGTCCGCGTTGAGCCGGTTTCCCACAACTTTCCGATGGTGCTGTTTGCAGAACTCGCAAAAATCCTCGGCCTCGATCAGTTCCCGCCTCAGTCCATTGTTTGAAACAATTCGGCACTTCAGCCAGTCCCGGTCGATCCATTTCTGCACCTCATCGGCGCGTACGTGCAGAGCTTCAGCCAAGCTGTGTTTGGTGAACCAGTCCTCGCCCATGCGTGCATTCGCTCCCAGCCGATGCAGCATGGATCGAATCGAAGTTCGCGACCGTCGCAGCAGGAAAGCAACTTCCTCGAGCGAACGAGAGGCGATCAGATCGAGGAGCCTCTGTTGCTCCGGTTTCGTCCACTGCCGGTAACTCCGCATCGACTTCACCCCCCAATGGCGGACGAGTCTCCAACATGCGCTTCTTGGATTGCCTGAGATCGCGGCAAGCTTGGCGATCAGTTCCTTCAAGCTCGTATGCTCATTAACGCCGGAGCCTTTTGAACCGGCGTCTTTCAGATATGCCTTGCAGCATTTCGCGTGCTGCTCCGGGCCAGCAAAATGTGCGGCGACGGACTTCTCGACTCAGTTCTTCCATAACGCTGCAAGACTGTGGAAGCCGCCCCACATCCCCTCCTACCTATACATGGCGGTGAAATAGGAATGTGTCTCACCCTGGACTGAAATTTTCAATGGCATGCGCCGATGGTGAATGCGCACAAGATTTTCATCGACACCGATCATGGATCGTGGGATTCTGCCGGGGGCAACATGGCAGTCGGGGACTCCCATGTTCGACCTGGGCGCGTGCAGAATGGATTTGGCAAAAGAACTGCTCGACGCGTTTGACCGGGCAGTACATGAAGACTTCCCCAATCCTCAGCGCATCGACTGTCCAGGGCGCGAAGTCCTGCTCAAGCTCGCGCAACAGCCCGCGGACGCTCAACTCTCCCACCTGCTCGACCACATTCGACGGTGCGCTCCGTGTTTTGATGAGCTGAAAGACCTTCGGTTGAGCGCCCAAGAGCGATGTCCCTGAAATCCGCCCCGCAGAGCTTATGGAAATTGACGGAATTTTTTGACGAAGGACACTTCCAGAGAAGGGACACATGGAAGGTCCCGTCGGCAGGGTTCAACGTGCATCGATGTAAAAGATCAATTCCCCGTGTTTTCCGATAGAACTCCGCCATGGTTTCGACAAGCTTTGCATGTTATCGATCAAAGCGATCAGGTCAGTCTTGTTAACAGCGATCCCTTGTTCTTCCATACTGTCTTTGAAACTGGCGGCACTGAAGCGCTCATCTGCCTCCATGTAGTCCAGGATCTTCCTGCCGCTTTCAAGCCAGACGACCTGGCTGTCTCCGTATCCGTGCTCGTCGCTCGCCGACCCCACTCTGGCGGCAAGGTCGTGCAGCAGCACAATTAACTTCTCCGGCTCAATGAAGCAGGATGAGTGAATATTCCATAGTTCTTTCACTGCCCGAAAGCTTTGGCTCATGGCCTCACCACCTTCCTTCTCTTGCGTTTGAGTAACTCGGAATCTGCCGGCTGGTTCCTCATCCGCTGCCACAGAATCGGGTCCACGGCGAGCGAAGCGGTGCGGCCCGTGCGCAGATTCACAAATCCGCCGTGGTACGAGAGCCGCCCATATCGGAACAACCGCGCAAGCATCGCCAGTGCCTGATACGCGAGTGCCTGGTTCACGAACGGCTCCTGTCGCTCCAATGCTTCTAACGCGCTGCATCGTGGTAGCCGGTCCTTCTTGTCGAGCTTCGCATCGATGAGTTCAGGGAACAGTTCCGGAGCGGAGGGCAAGCGTGAATCCCCTGCGCTATTTTTCTGGTTTTCCGGCTGACCGAGTACGAACTGACCGCTATCGGCGTTATTGCCCAGATCCAGCCAATAGTGGCAATTCCAGTAGGTTTGCGTGCGGGTCATCGCGTTCCGCGCGGCACGAGTATCCACGCAGCCAATGAGAATGTCGGTTTCGTGACCCCAACGTTCATCGATGAAGTGCGGCACCCCTCTCCATCCAAGGCCCCAAAACAAATTGATTCGCGTGACGAGTACCGTCGCCTTATGCAACCCGATCTCACTTTCGCTGAATGGTTGGCGGACACAGTTAGTGCGGGAAATCCGGTCGCCGTCGACCAGGGTCACATCCAGGCCATGGGGATGTCCCAAAGCAACCATGGCTTGGTGTAGATATGGCAATCCGGCAGCAATGGCGCTTCCCGTCCCGCCGCAGCCGACTACCGTGACCTGAACCTTCTTCTGCAGCAGCACACTGGGAATCTCATGGTCGATTTTCGCGGGGATTGTCGTTTCGATAGGTGTGGTCATCGTTCCTCACAAATTCCGCGAGCGTCTGTGTCAGCTTCACCAGGTACTTCGCAGGAAACGCTTTTTGTCCCGCCAGGGATTGCCACATTGGCAGGAAGCCTCCGCGAAACCGTTGGTGTTTGCGAACACCTGAGGCGTGCGTGAATTCACTCTGGAAGAACGACTCCTCCCACAGGTCAATGGCTGCGACTGATTTCTCCTGCGGAATCTTCATACTCCCAGTACAGCACACGCCGTTGTCATAGCAGTTCCAGTAGGGCGCCATGCACAGCTTGGTTTCTGCCGTTGGCCGTTCGTTCGTAGCCAGAGCGCGAACCCACAAATGAGAGCCGCACGCTTTGAACAGCAAGGGCGGGTGGGGATAGAGCTTGCCATTCATGTTGGTCAAGACACGATCGTTACTGTGGTCGCTGAAGAACATGGTTCGCTCGCACGCTGGACTCCACCACACGATCATTTCTGCCGTGCGTACCAGTACGCGCGCCGGCAAGATCTCGGCTGGAACAGATCTTCCCAAACCAGCCATCAGGTCGAGCAGCATCTGTGGCGTCATCAACTGGCCTTCCGCCAGTCGTGCGGCGTCGCCGTCATGCATCACTTCATGGAGAGTTACAAAAGGATGGCGATACGGGTAGCCCTCATAGCTGCTCTTCCCGTACACCAGCAGTGCTCGGCTCAACCGGAAGTCCTGACTCGAGCCGATGTTCACGGAGATATTCATCGTAGAGGTCCCTCACGAGTTCGACGACCTTGGCAGCGGAGGCTAACGACCGAAGCATCGCGGCAGCGTGATCGAAGACTCGCCGCCCTTCTTCATCTAGTTCTTTGTTTGTCTTATCCAAGTGAATCGGGAGCGCCACATTCGGCTGGCAAGGGCCGTTCTCGCCCATGTGCTGCGCATCTTCGTCAAAGCAGGCGTTGATCGCGTCGTTCTCGTACCAGGTGATCAGACATCCGGGCCTGGAGTACTCAGCATCCGCGAGCCAAGCGTCAATTCCTGGTACGTCCTTCTCACCGATCTGGCCGGGCCACGCGTGCTCGTGCCCTTGGCCATGAGCATCCATTTCAAGCAGGCGCCTAATGAGTTCGCGAGCCACACTCGTGTGGGGTTGGATTTCTTGCAGCAACTTCCGGGCTTTCCCGTATTTGAGCGTCTTGGAGTACCTCTTGATGCAGGCTGGGATCTCCAAGTCCATTTTGCGATACACCGACACTTCCAACTCTTCGTCGTTTAGATCCTCCATCCACGTCTCGGCGTGCTCCTGGGCATCGATGTAGTCGTATACGCGCATCCATTTGTAGAGGTTCTTTGTAAAGACCTCGTAAAAAGCGGCTGGCAAGTCAGCATGTTCGGCTTCGAGGCGTGTGAGCGTCGCACCAATTGGAATGGAGGCCGCGGCCTCGTAGTCGCCGACCAGATACAGATGGTCGGCCGGTCCTTCTCTTTCCGCGTCAACCTGATTTCGCTCTTGCTCGGTCAGCTCGAAAAGGCTGTCCGTAATTCGCAGGTCTCCAACCCAGACTCTCTTCGCGTCAGCGGCGCGATTCTGGGAGCAAAACCTCCGGAAGCCGCGTTCCACAAAGTCCACTGCGCTTCCCGACCAGTCACTGGGGTAGCAAATTCCCAACCGCAACAGGCTCATTCCCAAAACCGCTGCCGGCCCTTCATCCCATCTCGTGCAGTACCGCCATCGAATTCCCTTGAGCCTGGGAAACGTAACCTCCAGCGGCAGCCCGATCACACGAGCGGCGGAAGCACCGTGCCCGTGGGCGGTAAGTATCGGTCTCCGAGTTCGCCTCCGTCTTGAGCGTATTTGAGCGAGTCGAACGCCTTGCCGAGAATTTCCCCGACTTTGAATGCTTCTGGACATTGTCTCAATTGCTCCACGATGGGATCGTTCGTATTGACGCGGCCATGCCTAGCTTCTTGCAACGCTCGCAACACCCGCTCCGCATTTTCATCGTTGGTTTGGCGGATGGCAGCCAGTTCCCTGCGCTTCATAGTCACCCCTTATCACGTCGCTGAATTGTGCTGGGCAGGCTGCTGGGCATGGGCTACAATTCCGCCGGAGGAATCGTAGGATGACTGACCCAGCCTCTGCCATCAAACGTGAGGTTCACCAATTGGTTGATCTGCAGATCGAAACGCTGCGACAACCGTCCCGTTTGACTGCTTCTGACCTGTCCGACTATCGCGTGCGCTCCGAAAAAATCACAACGTTGTTCCACGAACTGGACCAGATACGAAGGGCCCACTTCGAGAGGCCATTGCCCAGAGCATCTTAAGATTCACCACTGTCGGTCTTGAGGGGGTCAAGCGGCCGTCCGCAGCGTCAAATCTCTCAGGCGGCCGCTTGTTCTAAAGGGGGGGGCGCGGGAATGAGAGAGATTTTGTAGAAGAGACATGGGGGGTAGGTGGGTCAGGGGCAAGAAGGGGACTTATGTTTGGGGTTTTTTCGGGTTTTTGGTAGCCTGCTTTTTTAGTCGCCGTTTTTGGTGTGGGCTGGCAGTGCTGGTCGGTTTTGTTGTGCTGTGTATGTTTTGTTTTTTTCGCGCTTTTCGCTCGCATCGCCGTCGCTTTGTTGCCAGTATTGCGCTATGGCGGACCTAACAATGCGGCGAGCGCCTGTAGCGTCACCCTTTCGCTCCGATCGCCCGAACAAACTTATAGACCAGCTTACCCGCGACCGTTTCAGGTCCTTCAATGGCAGCCGTAGCTATTTCTGGATACAGATGTGTGTACGTATCTCTGACCTGTTCCAGGGTCATCGTTGTGGTCGTATCAGGCAGTTTGACCCCGTTGTAGATAAATTCTCGTTCCAGGCGATGTACTTCCATGACGACTCCTTTCTAGGATGAGCTGTAAACACGACAGGTCAGCGGATTTCAATCGTCGTTCTTGGCCTCAAGGTCGAACAGGCTTCCGGTACTCGCGTCAGGGCCAACCCCGGCGGTGGATGGCTGGGTAAGCTCGGGCGTCGATTCTGGATCATCTGAGGCTTCTTTCGTGCCAGCCTCGGTTTGCACTTTCGCCGGACTTGGAGAGGCACTCTTGCTGGATCCGCTATGAGACTTCGAGTTTGTGGGTTTCTTGGCTGCTTCCCTGGCTGCTTTGGCGGCGGCTTCCATCTGTTCCTTGGCACTCTTCAAGGTTGAGGACAGCTCCAAGTGAGTCTCCACAAAGTCCGCC
>CAVTHZ010000003.1:0-291920 GCA_963734675.1 uncultured Acidobacteriaceae bacterium | reverse complement strand
ACACCGATAGCAGGAGCCATTCCTCACCATCAGTGAACCGCAGAATTGGCACGGAGGCGCGTCTCCCAACTCAACGACCTGCCCCAGGCCCTCGACCGCGCTGGTCACTTCACGCTTCGGTTGGGCCAGCTTCGGCAATTCAAACAGCAGTCCCTGCTCGCCTTTCAGGAAGCGCAGCTCGAGCCAGCGGAATAAATAATCCATCATCGACTTGGCGTAGCCAATCTTCGGATTGCCCGACCACCCGCTTGGCTCAAACCGTGTGTGGCTGAACTTGTCGCACAGGACGCGCAACGGGACACCGTACTGCAGGGCCAGGGACACTGCGGTTGCGAAAGAATCCATGAGCCCGGAAACCGTGGAGCCTTCCTTCGCCATCCTGATGAACAGTTCGCCTGGCAGACCATCCTCGTATAAACCGACTGTGACATAGCCTTCCTGCCCGCCCACAGAGAAGTGATGGGTCAAGCTGTGTCGCTCGTCCGGCAGCCGTCGCCTCACTGCTGGAGGGCCGTCCGCGTGCGCGGCACGCGTACCATTTGCCTCCCCTGACCCGTTGCTCCCTGCTTCCTTACTTGCGTTCTGAGAATGCTCTTCGCTGTGCTCGACGATCACAATTTCCTTTGCTGCTGACATTACGCACCTTCTTCGGAACCGGAGGCCGATTGAGACTCCGTATTTGCGCCGGTCTCATCGCCTGCATCGTGCTTTTTGTAGGTTCCTCTCACCGACAGTAGTTCTGCGTGGCTTGGCGGAAACACGTAATTCCGCACGAACCAAAGCGCGTCATAGGTAAGGCGACGGCCCACGACATCACGCCCGTGTTGTTTTACAAACTCACAGAAATCATCGGCATAGATGATGCGTGCGTGCGCACCGGCAGTGGTGAGAGTGCGCGACCTGAGCCAGCCGGCGTCGATCCATTTCTGGACTTCGTCGGGGCGGGTGTGCAGCGCCCGGGACAATGAAAATTTGGTGAACCATTCACGGCCGGTTCTCCCGCCCATGCCCAGGCGATGCAGCATCGAGCGAACAGATCCAGATGATCGATGCAGAATATTTGCGGCCTCTTCCACGGGGATGGACGTGATCAGGTCGAGAAGCCTCTGTTGCTCCGGCTTCGTCCATTCGCGATAGCTGCGCTTGTGGACTACTCCGAGGTTGCGCAAGAAACGCAAACACGCATCCCGTGGGTTTCCGGAAAGCTCGGCCAGCGTTGCCAGGAGCGCTTCCTTATCGCTTTCATTGTGTTCCGAGCCTCTGCCAACGTTTTCCTGGTAATTTCTCACCAGTTCTCTTGCCGCTTTTGGCCAGCGGAATACCTGACGCTTGCGTGTACCGTCCGATTCGCCCATATCCCGGGTTCTGGAAGTCACGTCATTGGGCGGTCAATCTCCAAGACCGTACACACTCCCGCGCCCTGTACTTCCAGAAAACCTCCTCTACCCTATATATGGCGTCCAGCGCGGGATTTGTGACAGGAAAGTTCGTTTTTCAGGGAGGACATTTTTTGCCTACCGGCGCAACTAAAGTGCCAGGGGTCGGGTTCTAATAAGCCAAAGTTCAAGATTCACGTGCTCCCGGCCTGAGGCTCACTCCCCGCGAGCACTGCGGCGGTGGTCATGCCAGCCCTCACCGAGCCGAGACCAGCAACCACAAAAAGCCATCCGTTCGTGCGCCGCGGCTGGTGTCCGCCTGAGCGATTTCAGCGCTCTACAGAATTGTTCTCCGAGTCGATGCCCTTCGTCGAGCAGTCCCTTTGCGAAGCCTCGCAGTACTTGTCGTTTCGGTGCTTCGAAGTTTTCGGTGGTGAGGACTCTGGCCCCGGTACCGGACAGCTGATTTGCCTTGGCAGATTGCTGCCGACTCGTGACGTTGTGTATGACTTCTCTTGGTAGCAACGGCCCTGTTTGGTGGGACAGGGAGTGCGATTCCGCAGGCCGGCCCATTCGCGCCGACGTGCGGGCGGCGGCACACCAGATTTGGGACAGCGCCTGCAGGCGGGTCCAATCTCTTCTGGGTGATGCAAGCGAAGCGCCGGAACTGATGGAGAAGGTCGTGGTGCAGGTCTCCCGCTACCTTGATCGCAGCGGCGCCGGCCTCTTCACGCAGAACACGAGTGGAGTTCTTATGTGCGCCTTCTGCCGAGCTCTTCGACGCTATGCGCTGAGGTTGAAGCGCCTGCAACTCGTGGGTGGGAGTGCTGAGTTGTCACAACTGCGAACCGCAGGCAACTGGTCCGCTCTCGTGGAACTCTGGTTGGAGTTGGAGAAACTGAGTCGCAATGTTAGTGACCAGACTCGAGCCATGGTGGGCCTCCGCCTCAGGGGATTCGATTGGAAGGAGATTGCCGGAGTGCTTCAGATAACGGACACCGCCGCCCGCACAGCCTTTTGGCGTGAAGTGAGACGAGCGCGGTTAAAGGGCTCGGGAAAAGACTCGAAGCAAAGGCGCGAATAGGCGTAGCCCTCCTCAGCGAGTGTCATGCCAATTTGGGGAAGATCAGCTCTCCGCCTAACAAGCATCGATGTAGAACACCAGTTCTCCGCGTTCTCCGATGGAACTCCGCCACTGTTTTACCAGGCTCCGCATATTGGCGGTCAGAGTGGTCAGGTCATTTTGGTCGGTGACTACCCCTTGCTCTTCCAAGCTGTCTTTGAAACTGGCGGCATCGAAGCGCTTGTCTGCTTCTATGTAGTCCAAAACCTTGCTGCCGTCTTCGAGCCAGACGGCCTTGTTGTCTCCGTATTCGTGCTCGTCGCTGGCCGTGCCCACTCTGGCGGCGAGGTCGTGGAGCAGCGCAATCAACTCCTCAGGTTCAACGAAGCAGGAGGAATGCGTATTCCAGATTTCTTTCACTGGCCGAAAACTTTGGCTCATGGCCTAACCACCTTTTTTCTTCGTTCTCTTCGTTCTGTTTCTTGGATATTCGGAACCTGATGACTGCATCCTCATTCGTTGCCATAGGACCGGATCGACCGGAAGCGAGGTTGTGCGCCCCGAGCGCAGATTCACGAACCCGCCGTGGTAGGAAAGCCGCCCATATCGAAACAACCGAGCGAGCATTGCCAGCGCCTGGTATGCGAGCGTCTGGTTCACGAACGGCTCCTGCCGCTCCAGCGCTTCTAGCGCGCTGCACGGCGGAAGTTTGTCCTTCTTGTCGAGCTTCGCGTTGATGAGTTCGGGGAAAAGTTCGGGAGCCGTTGGCAGGCGCGAGTCTCGCGCTTTGTTTCTCTGGTTTTCGGGCTGGCCGAGCACGAACTGGCCACTGTCGGCGTTGTTGCCCAGATCCAGCCAGTAGTGGCAATTCCAGTAGGTTTGCGTGCGGGTCATCGCGTTCCGTGCGGCGCGAGTATCCACGCAGCCAATCAGAATGTCGGTTTCGTGCCCCCAACGTTCATCGACGAAGTGCGGCACCCCTCTCCATCCCAAGGCCCCAAAACAAATTGATCCGCGTGGCGAGGACTGTCGCCTTGTGCAGCCCGATCTCACTTTCGCTGAATGGTTGGCGGACGCAGTTGGTGCGGGAAATCCGGTCGCCGTCGACCAGGGTCACATCCAGCCCATGCGGATGTCCTAAAGCAACCATGGCCTGATGCAGATATGGCAATCCGGCAGCAATGGCGCTTCCCGTCCCGCCGCAGCCGACTACAGTGACCTGAACCTTCTTCTGCAGCAGCACACTGGGAATCTCATGGTCGATTTTCGCGGGGATTGTCGTTTCGATAGGTGTGGTCATCGTTCCTCACGAATTCCGCGAGCGTCTGCGGCAACTTCACCAGGTACTTCGCTGGAAACGCTTTTTGTCCCGCGAGGGATTGCCACATGGCCAGGAAGCCGCCGCGAAAATGGACGTGCTTGCGAACGCCGGAGGCGTGCGTGAATTCGCTTTGGAAGAAGGACTCCTCCCACAGGTCAATGGCTGCGACCGATTTCTCCTGCGGAATCTTCATGCTCCCGGTGCAGCACACGCCGTTGTCGTAGCAGTTCCAGTAGGGCGCCATGCACAGCTTGGTTTCTGCCGTTGGCCGCTCGTCTTTGGCGAGCGCGCGAATCCACAAATGAGATCCGCACGCTTTGAACAACAAGGGCGGGTGGGGATAGAGCTTGCCATTCATGTTGGCCAAGACACGATCGTTGCCGTGGTCGCTGAAGAACATGGTTCGCCCGCACGCTGGACTCCACCACACGATCATCTCTGCCGTACGCACCAGCACGCGCGCTGGCAAGATCTCGGCTGGAACTGATCTTCCCAAACCGGCCATCAGGTCGAGCAGCATCGGTGGCGTCATCAACTGGCCTTCCGCCAGTCGTGCGGTCTCGCCGTCATGCATCACTTCATGGAGAGTTACAAAAGGATGGCGATACGGGTAGCCCTCATAGCTGCTCTTCCCGTACACCAGCAGGGCTCGGCTCAACCGGAAGTCCTGACTCGAGCCGATGTTCACGGAGATATTCATCGTAGAGGTCCCTCACGAGTTCGACGATTTTCGCAGCGGAGGCTAACGACCGAAGCATCGCGGCAGCGTGATCGAAGACTCGCCGTACTTCTTCATCTAGTTCTTTGTTTGCCTTATCCAAGTGAATCGGAAGCGCCACATTCGGCTGGCAAGGACCGTTCTCGCCCATGTGCTGCGCCTCTTCGTCAAAGCAGGCGTTGATCGCGTCGTTCTCGTACCAGGTGATGAGACATCCTGGCCGGGAATACTCAGCATCCGAGAGCCATGCTTCAATGCCTGGTACGTCCTTCTCACTGATCTGGCCGGGCCAGGCGTGCTCGTGCCCTTGGCCGTGAGCATCCATTTCAAGCAGGTTCCTAATGAGTTCGCGAGCCACCCTCGTGCGGGGTTGGATTTCTTGCAGCAACTTCCGGGCTCTCCTGTATTTGAGCGTCTTAGAGTGCCTCTTGATGCAGGCTGGGATCTCCAAGTCCACTTTGCGATAGATCGACGTTTCCAACTCCTCGTCGTTTAGATCCTCCATCCACGTCTCGGCATGCTCCTGAGCATCGAGGTAGTCGTACGCGCGCATCCATTTGTAGAGGTTCGTCGTGAAGACCTCGTAAAAAGCGGCTGGCAAGTGAGGATGTTCGGCTTCGAGGCGGGTTAGCGTCGCACCAATTGGAATCGAGGCCGCAGCCTCGTAGTCGCCGATCAGATACAAATGATCGGTCATTCCTTCCCGTTCCGCTTCAACCTGATTTCGCTCTTGCTCGGTCAGCTCGAAAAGGCTGTCCGTAATTCGCAGATCGCCCACCCAGACACTCTTTGCATCAACTGCGCGATTCTGGGAGCAGAGCCTCCGGAAGCCGCGTTCCACAAAGTCCACTGCGCTTCCCGACCAATCATTGGGGCGGCAAATCCCCAATCGCAACAGGCTCATACCCAAAACCGCAGCCGGCCCTTCATCCCATCTCGTGCAGTACCGCCCCCGAATTCCCTTCAGCTTGGGAAACGTAACCTCCAGCGGCAGCCCGATCACACGAGCGGCGGAATCACCGTGCCCGCAGGCGGTAAGTATCGATCTCCGAGCTCGGCTCCGTCTTGAGCGTATTTGAGCGAGTCGAACGCTTTGCCGAGAATTTCCCCGACTTTGAATGCTTCTGGACATTGCTTCAATTGCTCCACGATGGGATCGTTCGTATTGGTACGGCTACGGATGGCCTCTTCCAACGCGCGCAGAACAGGCTTCGCGTTTGGGTGGGAGGTTCGGAGGGGTGCGGCAGCGAGCTTCCTGCGATTCATGGAAGCACCCTTTATCAACCTTTGGCTCCGATCGCGCGAACAAACTTGTAGACCAGTTTGCCGGCAACCGTTTCAGGCCCTTCAATGGCAGCTGTGGCCATTTCTGGATACAGATGCGTGTACGTGTCTCTGACCTGTTCCGGGGTCATCGTTGGGGTCGTGTCGGGCAGTTTGACTCCGTTGTAGATAAATTCTCGTTCCAGGCGATGTACTTCCATGACGACTCCTTTCTAGGATGATCTGTAAACACGACAGGACAGCGGATTTCACTCGTCGTTCTTCGCCTCAAGGTCGAACAGGCTTCCGGTGCTCGCGCCAGGGCCACCCCCAGCAGTCGATGGCTGGGTAAGCTCGGGCGTCGATGCTGGATCATCTGAGGTTTCTTTCGTGCCAGCCTCGGTTTGCACTTTCGCCGGGCTTGGAGGGGCACTCTTGCTGGGTCCGCTATGAGATTTCGAGTTTGTGGGTTTCTTGGCTGCTTCCCTGGCTGCTTTGGCGGCAGCCTCCATCTGTTCCTTGGCGCTCTTCAAGGTCGAGGACAACCCCAGGTGAGTCTCGACAAACTCTGCCAACTGTGGCGGCAGTTGCTCGTCAAGCTCTTTGGGAGTACCGGTGACCCTCAGCGGTGTGGTAAGGGCGGCACCATCATCCTGCTGATCGGATTTCAGCGGCTTTGGGATGATGTTGACGGAAATCTGTTCGTCGCTCACACGCGACAGGGTGAGCAGCAAGATTCGTTGCGCAAGCAGCGGCATCAATTCTTGAAACATGGCTTTTACTCCTTAAACGGGAAGGCAGGTTTCCAGACCTCACAATTCCCCGAAAAATTTGGGGGATTATGCCTTCCGACTGAATACCTGGAGTCCCTGTAAGACCTTGTAGAAACAACGTGATACGCGAGGCCTCTTGCCTGCGCGCCACAGCGATAGCGCATAATCCCCCAAGAAAGTTGGGGGAATATGTAATGCCAGGACCTTATAAAGAAGCCGCCCGACGGCTCCATGAAATAGCCCAATCCCAGCAGGGCTTCTTCACCACCAAGCAAGCCACTCGATCGGGGTTCGCCGAGAAGACGCACTCCTACCATGTGAACGCCGGAAACTGGATTCGTGAGCACCGCGGGATCTACCGCCTTGCCGATTTTCCGGCTCCGGAGCGTCCGGACCTGATGCTTTGGTATCTCTGGTCCCAAAATCGGCAAGAAGTGCCGGAAGGCACCTACAGCCATGACACGGCTCTCAGTCTTCATGAACTGTCGGACGTCATGCCTTCGAAGCTGCATCTGACCGTGCCGAGAAAGTTTCGCCGGAACAGCACGATTCCGGAGATCCTGATGCTTCACCGGGCACACCTCGACCCCGGCGAAGTTCAGGAAATGCACGGGATCCGGGTGACGCGTCCGCTCCGAACCATCGTGGATCTACTGCGCAGCGGACACGTGGACCGGAGCCAACTGAAGCTGGCCGTCGACGAAGCCCTACGCCGTGGCCTCATCGGAAGGAAAGAAATCGATCGCATGCCGGACGATAAACTGCAACGTTCGCTTCGCGAACTGGCCGGGCAGCCCGCGTGATAGACAAGGCGAAATCCTACAAGACCGCCGGCGCCTTTCGTGCCGCGCTCGAAACTCGGCTGCAGACGCGCGCGCGCGAGCAAGGCACTGACCTGCAGCGCCTACGCCGGCAAGTGGCGTTCGACCGCTTCCTGGCACGAATGTTTTCGAAGGGACCGAAAGCGACGTATCCATGGGTGCTGAAGGGCGGCTACGCCATGGAGTTGCGGATGCATTCCGCGCGCACGACCAAGGACATCGACTTGACGCTGCACGATGGCACGCGTCTCTCAAAAGATCCGAAAGAGCGGGGGGAACAGGTGCGCGCCCTGCTCCAGGAAGCGGCGGCAACGCCCTTTGACGACTATTTCGAATTCCTCGTCGGAGAAGCGAGAGAGGACCTGGACGGCGCTCCGGAAGGCGGCAGCCGGTATCCCGTCCAGGCACGAATGGATGGACGAGACTTTGCGCGCTTTCACGTCGACGTCGGTGTTGGAGACGAAGTGCTCGAGCCTCTGGAGGTCGTCACCGGCGAAGACTGGCTTGGCTTCGGGGGCGTAGCGCCGCCGTCTTTCCCTATCATTTCGGCGGAGCAGCAATTTGCGGAAAAGCTTCATGCGTATACGCTGCCGCGAGGTGAGCGCGTAAACACCAGAACCAAGGACCTTATCGACATGGTGCTGTTGATCAGGGGAGAAACGCTCGACAAAAGCAAAACCGCTGCAGCGGTCCGTGCAACGTTCATGAAACGCGCGACCCACGACGTGCCCAAGGAACTTGATCCACCGCCAGCAGAATGGGAACCGGTGTTCGATGCGCTGGCGAAGGAGTGCAATCTGGCGATGAAACTTCGAGAAGGATTTGAATTAGTACGCGAATTCACGAAGACCCTGGAGACGTAAGCAACACGTGCGAACAAGTGGGGGCGGCCGGCTCCTTACCGCCCCGCCGGTTAGAACGACTGTGAAAGCCGGGCTTCCAGGAATTCACCCAACTTGGCCGTAGCCTTGAACTGAGGAATAGGATCCAGTTCCTTGAATGCGGAAGTAAACGCGTTGGAGAGACTCCAGATCGTTCGCGCCCGGAATTCCTCGTACTTCGGCTCGAAGTACAGGTCATGCACGGTTCGGGCGAGGTGCTTGGGGGCTTCCAGTCTGCCCTCGACGAATGCCTCGTAGATGACCACCTTGGCGGTGACATCCGTCAACTCGCTTCGCTGCCAAGTTTCCACCTGCTTGCGCATCGGCTCGAAGTTCCGCTGCATTCGATCCACGCCGACCGAGATGCAGTCGATGAGCGAGAACGACTTCGAGTGTTTGGCAAGCACCGGCGTAAAGTCTCCGGCGAACGCCATGTTCGAGCACACGAATACGCGATACCCACAGGTCATCGCCAAACGCATGCTCTTGTCGTGCGAGTTGCGAAGTCCGATGGAAAAACGGCATCCTTCCATCTCGGTTGCGAGGTCGAGAACCCCGAAGGCTTTCATGCCGTCCGGCGAGACTGCGTACTCATCGTGAACGACGCCGATGTGACGAAAGCCCAGCGTCTCGATCAATGCTTGCACGATCTCGTGATGCGGGATCGGGCGGTGAGTTTCCGTTGCCGCTGGTGTCGGCACCAGCGCCAGTTCTTCGCGGCCAATCGTTCGGCCGCTGTAGCCAATCAGCGTACTTGTTTCTGACATACTTATTTCCTCCTGGTTGATTTTGAAACGTCGCTTTGAAACAAAGTTCTGGAAGGTGAGCCAAGCGCGGCAGCTGCGAAAACGAGCCGCATTGATAGCGAGGATGGAGCGAGCTTAGGAGAGAGGACTTCGCTGACCCGTCACGAAGGTCGTGAGGGCACTTGACGTTCGGTTATTTCGGCTCAACTGAAACCGAAGAGTGACGCTTGCTCCGGGACCGCCAGCCGATCTCGCCGCTTCTTTCTAGATAACGATTGCGGTCGCTGTCCGAAAACGATGAGAGACCCCGCGTCCATAGCGCTTTCAACAAGACCCGCGGGCTCAGGCTGAGTCTCCAGCAGAATACCCGGCATCTCGGTGATGGAGGCATCGCGTCGCTTTGAGACCTCCCTGGAAACAGCTTTTGATGTTCTGCGGTGAGGGCTCGCCAAACCGAATCGGCAGTTTCGCCGATGCCATTCCTCTCGACCAGTTCCCGCGCCATCGCCGAGAGCATGTCATCGTCTTCATCGATCGACTGCAATCCCTCGCCGGCAAACTTGCCCTCCATGGTGAGCGCCACCAGGAGCTTCTTCCCCATGAGGCGCAAACACGATGTCTGCATCGTGCCTTCCGAGCAAAGAAACTTCACGCGCACGGGTCGGCGCTGTCCGATCCTCCAGGACCGGCGACTGGCCTGCCGCAAAGTGTGCAGCGAGTAACCGGACTCGTAGAAAATGATGGTCGGAAAGTCCAGCAGGTCGAGCCCGGTCTCCACCAGCTTGGGATGGCAGATCACTACTTGCACGCCGTCTTTGACCTGCCTGGCGTACCAGGCCTCGCGCTTGGAGGTATCAACGCTCGCTCGCAAAACAGCGGTGTGGATTCCCTCGTTGCTCAGAATTCGATGAAGCCTGGCGGTGACGTCGTGCTTCTGCGTGTACACGGCAAAGACCTGGCACCGCCGTCCCTCGAACAGTTCCTTCTTGATCTCCTCGATCAGTTTTCGTTCTTTCGAATAGATCTGGTCCTCGGGAAGGTCACGCGGCTCCGCAATGACAAATCTCACCCTGCGCTTGAGTTCGGGATCGAACTCCGTACCGTACAGCGTCCCAATCCCGTAGGGGTGATCCGGATACAACAGTAAAGTGTTGAGCATCGTGCTCAGAACCGACCGGTTGCCCCGGTGAGCTTTCAACGCCTTTCGCATATCCTCTTCAAGTTCGCGATACGCTTCCCGCATGGGAGCGTCCATCGGCACGCTCAGATAGGTTTCCTCGTAGGGCGGAAGTTCCCCGGATATGTCCTCGAGGAACACAAAGGCGCACAGCTGCATCAGGAATTCGCCAAACAACAGTGGTGACGCTCCGGGCTTGCGCCGGACCGTGCTCGTGCTCTTCGCCTTGGAGCAGGCATTGTTGGCGGGTTCGACCTTGGTGATGGTCTCGAGGACGCCGTAATCCTGAATGAACGAACTGCGTCCCGTGGTGCCCCATTCGTAGCCATGCTCCTTCATCCTTCGCGCTTCGAGGCGAAAGAGAGTGTTGAAACAGATCGTCCGCATAGCCACCGAGCAGGGTGCCGGTCAGCCCGACGATCCGGTCGGTGCATGAGGCCAGAGTGCCGAGGGCGTTTCCTTGCGCGGTATCGCCAGCCAGTTGATGAATCTCGTCGCAGATCGCGTAGTCAAACCATTCCGGCATGTAGCGCCCGATGAATTCAATCGGGGCCATGCGGCGGATCTTGTCCGAATCCGCCTGCCAGAGCGGGCTGTGCAGTGGGCGGCAGGACTTCTCGCCCCTGGTTTCGATGGTCTCGGCAATCTTGACCTTCTCGAACTCCCCTGCCGTCAGTCGGCTGTCGTCGATGATCACCGGTTTGCCCGTGTCCGAATTCACCACGCAGCCCACGTATGGGCCAGAGTGTGGTACTCGGTAGGCATGCCGCCAGAAGTAACCGAGCTTGGCTCGCTCGCGTCCGACGATAAACAGAGATGGCCTCCCGCAGAGCGACAACCAGCGTTTTCGGGAACTCGGCGAATCTTTGCGCAGCCGCAACTCGCTCAATGTTGTTTGCAACCCTTCCCGCACGATGCGCCCCTGCCTCAACCGCACTTCGTTCACTCCGTGCGCTTTGTTCTCGTCACCGCCATTTCGCAAATCGTCGATCAGGAACACGCGTATTCCGGGCAATGTCAGAAACGCCTCCCGGGCCCACTTTTCGACCAGGTGTGGGGGAACCATTGCTAACGCGGTGAACGGACTTCCTTGGCTGCGGACGTGCATTGCTCCCAGCGAGATCAGTGTCTTCCCGGTTCCGCATTCCGCGACCACCATGGCGGTTCGCGCCTTCTGCCAGCGTTTGGCGACCCCCATGATGGCGATGGCCTGTGCAGGAAAAGGCGTTTCCGTAGCAATCCTTCGATCCGAGGGGAAACCGCATCCTCGAATTGGTGGAGCGCCGGATACTCCTGAAGAATGCGCTCTCCCAAAAGCGCCGCGTGGCATCGCATGTAGTCGTAGATCGTGTACAGTTCGGGCATGGAAGTCCTCCGAGGTAAGCGGAATGGAGGGAAAAGCAAGAAGAGAGAAAACGAAGAGGAAGTGTGGCGATTACGCTCACGTTACCGATCCCATCACCACGTGAGGCGCTACGCCATTTTCCTAACTTTTCGGATGCCGCAATTTTCCCAGAATTGATACCACGTGCAAAGATTACTTCCTACAAGCGCGTTTCCCGTTATTAATCCGTGTTTAGATTTTGTACATCCTCTCCGCTAAATACATTGCGGTTCTGTCACACTGCCATATTTTTCAATAGGCCGTAGACCATGGGCCCTCGCCGCACTGCCTCTACTTGCCAATCGAGTGCAGTAAGTGATCCTTGCCCCGATACCTCCCAGTCGGCCTGGTCCTCCATTCCGCAATGCCGCCTCGCAAATACATCGCCACATGCTTTCGATATGGCCGAGGCCGGCGGTATGCGCATTTGTCTCCGCACTTTGCAGCCGATCTTCCGCGCCGCATCGTTGGCGACAATGCTCTGCACGCGCAGACTGGGCGAAGTGCCGTCGCTTTTCGCGGAAACTGCAGCCGTAACAAAGGCGGCCGGCTCTTTCCATATGCGGACCGCAGCGAGACATGCTGACTGGAGGCTTGCGCCTGGTGCAACCTCTATGCAGGCTCGTTCAATTGCCAGTAGAGAGAGATCGCCGGAGGCCGCGTCGAGAAGAGCGGGTCTGAAGAGTGGCTCCCAGAACGCCAATAGCCCTGCAATATGATCCACGGCAGACTCGACCGGGTCCTTCAACTTAGCTTCTGGAGTGGGAGTGCGACGGAAGCCCTCAAAGACGGCTTGTTTTCGCGGATACAGCAGAAGGTGCGCCAACTCGTGCCATGCGGTGAAGTATGCACGAGGCTTTCGCGGCCCGCGGGCGTCGACGATGACAAGATAGTCACGCCCTCCCTTGCCGGGCTTCGGGTTGTCGATCAGGAGTCCTTCCGTGTCGCCCTTAATGAATTCCGCCCTGAGGAGATGGCGGAAGCCGCTCATAACTTGGCCATATTTTTCCGCCAAGCGTTCAGTGTCCTGATCTTCACCTATGGACTCGATTTTCACCGACAACTTGTCGGCGACCAGGGAACGTAGGTCGCCGATTGTCTCAACGCTCCATTCCGTTAGCATCTTTTGGACGCTGGAGATTGCGTGGTCGCGCAGCTCTCGAAGGCAATCGCCGTCGTCCGGAATGTGGAGATTCCTCGCGAGCTGTTTCAGCTTGGCGTGGTGCGTCAAGTCGGTCATTCAAACAACCTCTTGTGTAGTTCCAACCAATCTTGCTTCGCGTAGTTCTTAGGAACCTCTACGCCATTTGGTGTCCGGCGTTCAAGCACTAACTCCCTCACCTGAAGGAGGGTCTTTGCTTCGGCGTAGGACCAGCCCCTTTCTTCGGCGGCGTCAGACAGCTCAGGCGGGAATTTGTCAACCATTCGGGGTCGGCTCTCCGAACGGGTGCCGCGGGCGAGATAATCCGTGGTAGTGTCCAGTTCGTCAGCAATCGACAGAAGCTTGCCCATGCTGATGTTCCGCTTTCCGTTTTCCACTTCACTCAAAAATGTGACGCTGATACCAGCCCGGTCCGCAAGCTGTTTCTGTGTCATACCCCTTTCTTCGCGTCGTTGGGCAATCCGCTTGCCCATGGCAATGTTCTCTTCGAGAGGGTCTTGACTTGTCATTGTTTAGTTGATATCGTATACACTATAGTTTAACTTGTTGAGCTTTCATCGTTCAACTATAGGCCAACGGTACAGGCGGCGGGCGTTTCAGTCAAGTGTCTCGGAGGTACAGATGAAAGAGCGCGTTGAGTTCGATGCGCACAGAGTGGTCAACAAGGCGAAGAAAGTTGCGTTCAGGACGAAGTCCGGAGAAAAGGTTCTCTTTACTACAGAGAAGCCGACCAAGGTGCCTGTTCGACTCTCATTCAGTGCCAAGAGGAGCAGCTCTCGATAGGCTGATATGCGCAGATTAGCTGATTGGAAAGATCGCAGCTCCTGCGTCCACAAAGCGCAGCAGGCGCGATAACCGGCTGCTGCAGACGACGAAGGGAGAAGAGTATATGGCGAATGTTTACGTAGAGGCCAGGCCTAAGGGCCGCCCTGAAGGATCCCGTATCGATGATTACGTGGTCGAAACCCAAGGCGATCAGGTGCTCGGCACGTTTAGCACTCAGAAAGAAGCAATCGATTGGTCAAAAGCAGAAGGCCACACCCCTCACGTTGCTCGCGTGCGGCACCTGAATGACAAGAAGCGGCCTGATCATTGGCGAGCGGTCTGAGGCGCATTAGGGTGGAGACAACATCCTGGATGCTTGAGCGTTTACAGGGATTTATTGTTGGACTCCAGCGGCCGTACGGTTCGCCGTCGTCACAATCAGGAAACAGCATGAGCATCGATAGGCTAGAGTAAGCACCGTTGACGTAGAGTTCAATCTTCGAGGTGAGGCGCATGGGCGACGAGAAAGAAAAAAAGTTCACAATCTTCGTTAACCAAGACGAGCATCAGATCGACACGGACAAGATCTCCTATGCGCGGGTTGTTGATCTTTACCTTGGGGAAGGTGGCGCACCCTCGAAAGAATACCTCGTAAAGTACTCGCACGGCCCCGTGGAAAATCCGAGCGGCACTCTCGCCCCAGGACAAGAAGTTAAGGTGAAAGATGGCATGCGATTTAGGGTTTCAGGAACTGGCGAGTCGTAACCCTTTTGTTCGAGACCTCGATGAGCTGGGATATCAACTGGATTTGGTCCACGGCTACTTTGTCGTTTATGGCCTGCCATACCTGGATAAAGCTGGATGTCTAAAATATGGCGATTGGATTAGCCCGGTCGATTTGACAGAGGGAGGAGTGCTTGACCCGCCTAAAACTCACCAAGCTTGGTTTCGTGGTGATAAGCCACACGACCAATCTGGTCGCCAGCTGAGTCTCGGCACGACAGAGAATCGGCTCGTAGTCACAACTGACTTCGGTGCTAATTTGTCGTTCTCATTCAAGCTACTCGAGAACGGTCAAATGCGTGACTACCATTCCTTCGAAGAGAAGATACAAACGTATCTTGCCGCCATCACCGGGCCCGCCATGGCTGCATACCCTGAAGCGACGCCTCTGCGGGGTATCGAGGTCAAGGCTGCGGCCCAAGATAGTCCGTTGCGCTTTCCAGATACCCCATCGGCCAACTACAACTTAAACGACATATCCTCACTCTTGCGGACGAAAAAGGTGGCAATCGTCGGTTTGGGAGGGACAGGGTCATACATCCTCGATTTACTGGCGCGGACACATCTAGAGCGGATTGTTTTGTTTGATGATGACAAGGTCCACGTGCACACGATATTTCGAATGCCTGGATTTATTCATCGAGCGATTGGCAAACCAAAGGTTGAAGCGCTGGCACACCAGTATGGAAACTGGCATGCTGGGATAGAACCTATAAATGAGCGCATTACGCAAGACAACATCGAGCGCTTGCTAGAATTCGATTTTGTCTTCGTCTCTGTCGATGATGGTCCAGCCAGACGATTAATCGCGGACTGGCTCAGTTCTAAATCTGTTCCATTCATAGATTGCGGAATGGGGCTTAATCGGTCGGTTGTGGGGTTAAATGGTACGGTGCGGATCACCGGCGTTGATCGCACTGCGTACGATCGCACAATAGACACAGCCTACCTCCCGACTGAAAATGCCAAAGAAGATGAGTACCGTCGACGGGCCCAAATAGCGGAGTTAAATGCTTTGAATGCGGCTCTCGCGGTCATCAGATTTAAGCAGCATTTCAGAATTTACGATCGCCTAGATGATGCCGCGTGGTATGTGTTTGAAACTGCCCCTCTTGAACTCGATTCTGAGGGCAGGACTAGATGATCTATTATTATCAAGCTGTCGAGCGAATTCCGAAGCTGCTTAGCGACGGCGTTGTCTATCACAATGAGGAGTTCCAGTTAGCTGCATTGCGTTGTGCCTGCGGATGCGGCCATCGCATTACACTTTTGGTGCCAGACAGCCATCAGGTATCCTCAGAAGGGGGATTAGCGACAATCCGGCCCTCAATCGCAGTATGCGATGCGCCGTGTAAGTCGCACTATTTCGTCACCGCCGGAAAGGTGAAGTTCCTGCCTGCATTTACGCGAGCGCAGGCGAGCAATTTAATGCGTAATCAGATTGCCCGCCATGCGTCATATGACCGGCGACCGTCTTGGATCGAAACGTCGTGGGCTGCTGTGAAGCGGGCCGCTAAGCGAATTAGATCGCTTCTTCGGCTCTTTCGCATTTGAGAGAAGAATTGGGGCCTGCCCTTTTCGCGAATCCGACACCAATTTTCTCCAATGAGCTTTGCCTTCAAGACCTTTCTATAACGCCAATCGATGTGCGCAGTCCATATCGCTATTGTTCCAAGCGAATCTTCGAGGCTCGCTTGTTGTGATCAGTAATGGGAAGTCGGCTAGTGCCCAATAACAACCCACGAGCTAAGAGGTTACTTCGCCGGCAGGAAGAGGTTTTCTAGTTTGAAGCCCGGCCATCGGATCGAACCGGTCTCGGCCGGAAGATGGATCGCTTCACTTTCGACTCCCCAGCTAAGCCAGTCGAGAAACTGCTCTTTTTGCCCTTTGACAATGACTGGCTCACATCCGATGCCGAGCGCGGGCATGATCGCCCGGTGCGTTTTCAGTTCGCCCGCGAACCAGTCGGCCCAGTCCGGCATGCCGGGGATTCCGTGAGTATGGGCGATGGAGGCCCAGATGAATCCGTTTTCTGAGCTTGCCAGCAGAGTTCGGCCCGAACTCGCCGGTACGCTGCTCCCAGCGAACTCTTCTGACAAAGCAATCAAGTGACGCAGGGGCTTCTTGCGCCCACGAAGCTGGACCGAGCCTTTGAAACATTGTGCATTTCGCTCGAGACAGACTCGAATCGGCTGGACGCCCGGCCCTTCTACCATGAATCTGTCTCCCAAGGAGATGGCCGCGCTGACGGCCGCAACCTGAGTGTCCCCGCCAATGACGGAAATGAGGTGAGCTTTGGCCTGCCGCGGTGGGTCGGGCAAGACCTCGCCGATGAAGCGATCGAGCCGCAGCTTGATGCTGGTGGTCGTCTTCTCCGTGCTCTTCACGTAGGTCAGCCAGCCGAATCGAAAGTGGGCATTTTTCATTCTGCCGCCTCCTTCTTTTCGTGCGTGAGGATCTGGGTCTTACCGTCGGCAAAGACAAGGGTCAGCTCGTGCGAGAACCGCTCCCGGTCGTGCAGGATTTTGGTTCCGTCCTCTTCCTCTTCTTCCCAATGGTCCGTGAATTTCACCGAGCGCCAGTGGGCAATGTGCCGGTCTTCGCCTTCGCCGAATATTCCGTTGAGCATTCCGGCGGTACAGAGCAGTCCGACATGGCCACCATGGAGCGGTGTCAGCGGGCGGCCTTTGACGTCATTCAGCTTGGGCAAAAGCACACGTCCCACCTGCCGGTACGCAGCGGACTCCAACAACAAATCTTCGACCTCATCCAAGGGAATACCCACATGGGTAAGGACAACCGGCTCGGAGGCTGGAACTTCGTACCGAACTTCAGAATTGTCGTCCAGTGGCTCAAGCTCGCTCTTCGTTGCCAGCGCTTCGAGGTAGCGCACTCCATCCAACAAGACACCATCAGAAACCTTGGAATGCCGTTTGCGGCGTGTCCCGAGCACGACGATCTGCTTGTATTCGAGGCAAGCCGGATCGGTGAGTCGGAACACGCGCAAGTCCGTGAAATGTTCGCTCAGCAATCGTGCGCATTTCCCCAATCGCAGTTGGGGGATGACGAATACCAGCACACCACTGGCCCTGAGCCAGCGATAAGTGTGTTCCAGGAAGACCAATTCCAACCTCTGGTTGTTGCTCTCTCCGCATTCCCAATCGTACGGAGGATTCAGGTAGAGCAGGGACACCGCTTCCGGCGGGCACCGGACATCCATCGCGTTCGCTTGCAAAGTTTCGATTCCCAAGGCTGTTGCTTGTTCAGCCCGATTGGCGTCGATCTCAATGCCATAGCGATGTGTGGTTACGCCCTGAAGCAAGTGAGTGAACGCCACGCCGTCTCCCACGCAGGGATCGAGTGCCGAAAACTCGGGTGGGAAGGCAAGGAAATTCTTCAGCCGAGTGGCCTCCGGCAAGGGCAACGGGAAGAATCCCAGTTTGGTTTTTCCATGTGGTCTCATCTTGGCATCCCGTTGAACGCCTGTGTCACCAGTTCACCAATTCCGTCGGAATCGGCTATCTCGCTCACGGCGATGAACGAACAGAGGCCGTTGACTGGGATCGGCCGCTCCTCTTCGATTCGGTAGCCGTGCTCGATGTGTTGTTGTTTTCGTTTCTCAAACAAGTCGGCTCTCGTGGTCACACGAATTCTCATGGCCATCCTCATTTCTCACTGCTTGGCGATCAGGTGGAAGTCCGCGTCAGGTGGGTCAAGGAACACGGCACTAATCTTGGCGTGTGCGCAAAACCGTTTGGGGACTCACTGCATCTGGCTCGTTTTCTTTCGTTGGAACGAACCTGTCCCAACGAATCGAAAATCTGCGTCTGGGCTGTCCCCCGTCGTAGAGCTCAAAAATGAGTTCCCCGGAGACATAGAGCGCAGTTGGCAGGGGAATCACTGGAGGGCGGGCGAGATCGAGAGGAGCCGGAGGATTGTTCTCGACCATACTGATCCTCCTTTGCCAATTCTTTGTGCCAAACGACCGTCGATTGCGGCGCGGTCTCAACTACAAGCGCTGTGCCTCAAGCGAGCGATCTCTTGCCGCAAGAGGCATGCCAAAATCCGTAGGCGATTCACGCCAGTTCGGAAACGGATTTCGGCTCGACCTGCGAAACTCGCTGATCAACTTTCGAATCGCCCCACGGCGCTGATGCAGCGCCTGCACTAACCGATCTAGGCCGTCTCGATCTCCTTCGTACCACTCTTCGGGAATATCAGCGGCGCATCGCCAAATGGTTTGAGCATCCATCTCTGCGGCCCGGCTCAGCGCCGGCTCAAACGCCTCCCATCCCGCGACACCCTCGTAAACACAGTTGTTCGCGTATGCGCCTCGCAGGGGAGAGTCGGGAAACGTCCACTCGCCGGCATTGAAGCAGTAGCCCTGGTCAATGAAGGTTGCAGAGTATCGCTGCCATCTCCGCGCTTTCGAGAAGATTGCCTGCCGTCCATCGCTGTTGCACGTCCACTTGTCCAGGACAAGGACGCGGGCGAAGTCGCTAAGATTGCGAACAACCTGCAACGGCTCACGGGGCAAGTAGTCGAGCGTCATTGCAGGACTCCCGCAGCCGACATACAGCGATCCCAATTGCTTGCCACCTCGGCATGGAATCTTGGCGCCACCCAGGCTGATTCGGAGGTCTTCTGTGTGTTCGATAAGCCAATCGGAGACTTCAATCATTTCCACCCGTGGCATTGGCAGCCCCAGCGCCAAACCCAAGTTGGTGGCGAACATCTCATTCGCGAGCACTCGGATGTGTTGGGGATTGTTCTGGAACTTGGTGACGTAGCATGCCCCGTCGGATGCCCTCAACAGGTGGGCCTGTGCGCCGCCCCGGAGTAGCCGTAAGTGTTGGATTGCGGAGATGCAAGCGGTCACAGGCACCTCCGTTTCGCTTATTTTGGGGAATCAACAAACAGCGTGTAACCCACGACAAAGAAGTGTTTGGTAGGAATTCACCTTAGCGGTCGCTACTTCTGCGGAGCTGCTTCGAGCGCAAGCACGATGTCATGTAAGGTTTGCAGGTTGTCCACCCGATCGATGGACTGCAACTTCAGAGAACGGAGTATTTGTGCCAGCGGTTCCGGCCCGACTCTGTCAAGCGCTGCATCCAGTCGCCGGAAGCCCCGCTCCGCCGCTTGCATGTGCGCCAGGACCTTTTGCTGAGTCGCCGGGTCCTGAATATCCTTGGGGTTCCACGCTCGCGCCACCGTCTTCAGCAATCCGCGATACATGCGCTTGCCCACTGATCGTTCCATCTGTTCGATCTCGCGCACGAGCCTCTCGCCGCTGTCGTTCGCGCAGTTGCCGTCATGGCCATCGCCATTTCCATTATTGCCCGCAGTTGTTTGGTCGGGCAGCCTCGCGGCAACTTCCGCGTTGGGCCGCAGCCCCTGCCGCCATCCTTCCGGTGTCGCCCAGCCGTCCAGTTTCGGAATAGTCTTAGGTCGCTTCCGCTCATCCAAATCAACCCACGTGCCCGTGAAGTAGTACAGATACCGCCCGAGTCCAAAACAGGAACAGGCCCGTTTAAACGCCTGTGCTTCCGCAATCGTGCCTGCATTCTCATCATCGGCAAATTCTTCTCCGGTCGCAGAGTGTGACCCAATGCCGAAGATGGTTAGCTCACACGTCACCAAGACTTTCGCAACAATCTTCTGATCTTTGCTCCGCTCAAAGTTTGCGCTGGTATGAATGGTGTACCTGCGGGTCCAGCCCGCGGGAGTGAACAGCGCGTTCAGACGATCTGTGTAAGCTCGCTGGTCGGCGTAAGGCATAACCTGGCCACGCGGCGATCCACCTTTGCTGGTGTTGGTGACGCGCCATTCGATCACGGAGGGATGAAATGGTACCTCCAGACTGGCGATCAGCTCCTTGATCTTTGCCGGGTTCGGGATCAGGGTAGTGGGGATGGTTGTGTCGCAAACCGGTGGAGCAAACTGCTGGACGGAGTTGGCGGAGCCATTTGCTGGGTCATTCGCGTGTCCATTGGTTGGGGTCATGACGGCTCTCCCTTCGTGAGGATGTGCGGGGATCTCGCAGACGTTCAGAATGGAATATCCTCGTCTACGCTCTCGCTGGAGCTGGAGTGGGGCCGCTGATGCTCGTGGTCGTCTCCGGTCGGGCTCTGGTGGTCACCGCCACCATTTTCCCGCGGATCGAGCAGCAGCAAGTCGCGGGCGACGATCTCCGTGCGATATTTCCTCTCCCCACTCTGCCGATCCTCCCAGCTCGAGGTCTGAATCTTTCCCTCGACGTAGAGTTTGGAGCCTTTGGCAACGTATTCCCCGACAATCTCTGCCAAACGCTGCCAGGCCACGATGCTGTGCCACTCGGTCCGCTCTTGCCATTCGTCGTTGCGGTCTTTGAACCTTTCGTTGGTGGCGAGGCTGAAATTCGCGACTGGAGTGCCGCTCTGGGAATACCGGACCTCAGGGTCTTTGCCAACGTTCCCCACGAGGATCACTTTGTTTACGCTCTTTGGCATTTCTCTACCCCCGATCTAAGCGCACTTGCAGGAAAACGACAGAAATCACCGTTTTGCTGTCAGATTGTCCCGCGAGTGATTGCGCTGATCGACCATTGTCGGGCCGGGATTTCGCATCTCCAGCGACTTCCAGCGTCAATCACTCGCGCGACCATCTGACGGCGAGGGTGTCGTCGGTGCGAAGGAGAACAGCTAGATTCAGTCTCTCGCGATGGCGAGAAGGACATGACATCAGGAAGCGAGAATCGGTCGCTCGAACCGCGCTAGCGTGATTTTCTTGGAGTTGTTCTAATGCTTCGTTTTGGAAGGAGATGACGAATCCGAGGGCCCTGTTTTGGAATCCGGCGTCGCGCCGCCCTCAAGAGCCAGCTGCGCCTCAATGTGCTCACGACTCTGCTGGTCTCCGAAATAGCAAAGACCGACCAGTTCCTCGCCGGTTGCGGCGACTAGCCGAATTAGCTGCTCGCTGCTGATGCAATAGGTGGGATGGTACGGCCCGGTGCGGAGCCCAAAGTGTGCGGCGGGAGCGGAGGGATTAACCGGAAACTCGATCTCAATGTGCCGCCTTCGACGTCCCAGTTCGAGTAGAAAACACGGGATCACAATATTGGAGATCTCCGTGATTTCCTCCACACTCGCATCTTCGGCTGGACTCCCCCTGAACCCGGTGAAGACTTCCGAGATGAGGCGGGCCCTGGTGCGCTCGCCCCAGGAGTCTGGCTGCACCGCAAGTTCCAGGATCTTCTCATCGAACTGGGCCAGGAACCGTGAAAAGCCCGCTTGGCTTAGGTTCCGACACAGAGCGTCTGGATTGCCCAGCAGGTGCTCACAACGTGCGAAGATTTGCTTTGCCTCTTTTGATGCGATGCGTGGAATTTGTTGCTTATCTCGCCTGCGATTCCCAACTGTGGTATCAGGCATAGGGGTCCTTCTTTCCCGGCGACCTGCATAGTTCCTGTTTTTGCGGCCGCGAGAGCTGCCCGATCTGTGGACGGCACATTATATATAACGCAGAACAGACCTGTGAATTTTGTGGGCTGCCCGATGATCCCGACAATCGCCCGTCCGCAGAGGCAGAATAACTCGCGAAGCCGAGACACGTGACCGAGAAAGAATCAGTGAACAGAGACGGTCAACTCGCGGACAGGATTTGATCACACCTTTCTTGTAGGAGGCGCGCCAGGATCTCCGAATCGTGGGCGGCATCTACGGGGTCGCGATTCAGCGCGGAACAAAGCGCCGTCTTAAGCCAATAGGAAGCGGCAGGGTCCGCAAGAACCTCATCAATCCCTGGCAGATCACCGGCTCTCAATCCGTCGCGCATTCCGAAGCTCCTCACACTGCTCCGCTCGCAACTACGTCGACCGAGGCGGTCTGCTCGTCTCTTGCATCAAGCGCGTTGTGATCCTCCGTCTGGAGCGAGGCATTCACCCCAGGTCCGAGCAAATGGCAGTGACGGCAGCCAAGGCAGCACACGCCAGATGTGATTCGGGCCGCAGCTTCTTGAAACTCGTTTGGCAACACCACACGCTCCCCTCCCCGGGTGTAGAACACGGGCGATACAGCTCCGCGGAACGCGACATCATTTCTCCAGAGCTCCATCTCCAGGGTTCCTCTTCGACCATAGAAAAGGATCGAACTCTCGAGCCTGCGGCCTCGCATTGCCTGCCACGCTTGCCAAGGAGTGCCGAGTGATGAGCAGATCATAGGTCCGTTCAATCCGCAGCGTTTCGAGGCGGATTAGCACTGGCGCGACCACGATGGCGTGCACGCCGTTAACTCCGATGCTGTCCACGCGCTGAAGCCACGCCAAAGTCTCGCCGCGTTCACCGGCGAAGCTCGAAAACGCTCCCAGATCTGCTACGGCTCCGCCCGATTCCACTCCGCGAACCACATACCTCTTGGACAGATTCTGGTGTTCAATTGACACCGTAGGCTGGCAGTAAATGCCGGCATCTCGCAAACGTTTCAGCACGATTTGCGGCAGCCGCAGCCCCTGTCGTGCCAACACCTCCGTCGCTTGGCCGTTATTGTGCGTCACTGATTGAAAGTGCATTTTCAACCTGCCTTCTGACTCGAATCGGGTGACCCAGCGCGGCACGAATCATTTCCTTTGTGCATCCCGCCCAGCACTTGTACTTGCGCGGATCTGCAACTGAGATTGCCAGGTTATCGCCACCGTGGTCGCGGCCTTGCCATGCGCACGAGGGGCATTGTGTCCAGTAATTTCTGGACCGCTTAAGCGTGGGTCGGACATGGTCCAGAATGCGAAATTCCCGCCGCGTGGGATCGTAAGGAGGCAACTCAATCTTTGGACCGGGCCGGAATTCCTCGGGCATTTCGAGGCCGGTGATGAATCGCCGCATCTCGGGTTCCGTGATCTTCCGCAGACGCTCCAAATAGTCAAGTTGCGCTTCCAGTTGGTAGTCTGCGCCATAAAGCCAGTATCGTTTCCCGGTGGCTCGATGGACCCCCAGCGGCCCGCGAATGGCATTGCCAAATTCGTCTGGCCCGAGTTGATCTTGGCGCGGAAACACCTCGATTCCTTCTGCCAGACCGGAACCCCCTTTTACCGGCACCTTAAGGCGAAGGGCGAGATTGTAGATGTAGATGCGGCAGTGTCGCGCGAACAGTGGCTTGTCCGCAAAGATCCAGAGGTGAGCGCCACGGCGAGACTTTTCCAGGGCTGCCTCAACCCCATCCTGCCGCAGCTCCCACTGCAACTTAAGCAAGTCATCCAAGGCATCCCCGTAGTCGGCATCAATCGCCACCCACTTGGAGCGTTGTGTGTTTGGGTTCAGGGCATAGATCCCGATTGTGATCTGCCCGTTCAGGTGCCCGCGGACGGTTTCAGGCGACAGGCGGCGGTCGTTTCGCGGACGGTAATAGTAGTGTTTGCCGTTTTCGTTTGGCTTGTGCGACTGCACGGTGTAGGCCAAGCGATTCACAAACAAGTCGAAATATCGTCCTGCCATTTCCATCGTGACTTGGCCTATGTCATTCATACGGTCATCTCCATCACGCCATTGCAATAGTGCCGGTTCCCGCTGGAAGAAATGCCGGATTCGCAGTCCACGAAACGAGGTCGTACTCGGCGACAAGCTCATCGAATTCCGCGGCAGTCATTGTGTCGTCCCGCCCGTCAACGAAATCGACAAAGAAGAAGATGTGACGCTCTCGGTCGTAGAGGTAGATAGCGCCGGAGGCGGGCTGGTCCGGCACCGCTTGCAAGAGCAAAATACCTCTTGGCATTTCGATCCACCGTGCCGCCATGGCCTCACCTACGGTGAGGAAGGCCTTGACGACAAGCTCGACGCTTGCATCCTTACGCAAGCCAATATCGTCGGCGGTAAACAACGGTGTGAAACTGATTGCTCCTCGACTTTCGTGCATGATGAAGAACTCCTTTCTGTCGCTTGTTTGCTTGCGATGTCGTACGAACAGTGCGGCCGGAATGGCTGAAGACTTCCGAAACAAGTGAGCAACTGCATTGAGATCCACTACCAGGTTCAGCACCAGCCCGGCTGAAGGACTGTGCCGACAAGAAATGTCTTTCGGTTGGCCATGGCGATAACTTAGGACTGCAATTACAACTGCGCACCGGAGATCGCTCGACGCCGAGAAGCGTGGCGAACTGTACGGCCGGAAGCAACTGCGCGTGTGACTCGAAGGTGTGCGTATACGGCTCGGATCGTGAAACCCACGCACATCGTGGTGGCAATAGAACCTCACCACAACCACGACTGTGAACAAGCGAGCCCGATTAAAGTGCTCAGCTGAACCCAAATAGCAACATCCAACACAGATCAAATTCAAGGGGGAGTCAGAACGGAAGTCACTGATGGCTGCCACGTTACGAGGCCCCCAAAAGCCGCATCTTCGCGACAAACGCGCGTCGAGAACGCCGCGAGAAACAACCAATGAGCAGACAAAGAGGCGTCATTAGAAAGGAGGTCATCATTGGAGTAGGTCGCTGAATCTCACTCCTGAGGTGTTGCGTCCAGTGATGACGATGGTATCGAGCAGCAATTTCGCGAAGTCTGGGGCGTTGGCAAAGGCCAAGTTCATGTTTACCGACTCAAACTCGTGCACGAGATGCACCAGGATTTCAACGCCAGAGGTCAGATACAGGATGCATGCGACCTGGCGCTCAGATTCGAGCGCGCTCCTGACGCGCTCGTACTGATTGGAACTCTTCAAGCTGCGTTCGTATTCCAGGGCAAAGCATGCTCTTCTCTCGCCGATCCACACGTCAACGATGGCGTCGTAATCCTTTTGATAAGGCGAGCGTGAAATGGTGTTGAAAGATGCGACTTCGACTTCCGAGTGCCATCCGGCAAGCACGTTCTGGTGCGCCAGCGCGAGCTGAATCGCATTCAATTCGAGTGAATGAAAGACTTGTGCAGGGTGTGGAAGATGTTCGGTATTCGAGTGCAGGACGGTGGTGAACTGGCCATGGTGTTCCAGCAGGGCCAGCCCCGCCTTGCTAATACGATAGACCACCGATCCCGCGCCAAATACACCCTCACAGACGGAGAGATGACCTGATCGGACCAGTCGTCGTGTGCGCCAGTTGAAGCTACTCCGACAACGATCAAAGCCTCCATATGTCATGAGCTCAAACAGCTGGTTATGACTCACGAAGCGCGAATTGCGGACCTGGCGCAACAACGGAATGTCGCGTTCGGGGCTGATGACGAGGCTGTTCTTGGCGTAGCGCATAACTGATAGTCTTCAGTCGAGCATCTCTTCTTCGAGCAGTTCGAGAGACGGGCAGTGGGGCACATCAACCGTCGCTTTGAGCTGCCAGATTCCCAGCGAACTTCTCACGTAAGCGAACGGCTTCATGAGCAACATTGCCTCTTGCCTGTCGCCGAGACTGCTGCTCACCGCAATTGGCACTACCGACTCGGATTTCCAGCGAGATTCAGCGAAGTTGAATGGGCCGCAACGGTCACTCGAAACGGCAATGAGGTAGTAGTCGGGCGGCACCGATGCTGTAGCTTTCCGCACTAACAGCAACCGATTGCCGCCGCATGCGAAGGTAAGATCGGCGCACTCAAACGTCTCACTCACGGACCGGCTCGGGAATTGCGGATTAAAGCCTCCAACGCCGTTGAAACGGATCAAACCAGGGAGGATCCAATGCCGCCTGACTTTGTTTCCGCATCGCACACCTGCGGAGTTGAAGTAGGCGGCATGCCTGGTGTAACGGTAGCGGTCGTGAGGATCACGACCGAACCGCGCCCACCAACTACTGCCGAATCCCAGGATCTTCACCAACATCATTGAGGTACTCCATGAGCGCTCGGTTGATGTCTGTCAGAGCTCGAATGCGCTCCGCGGTGGCCAGTTTCGAAAGTCCTGCAATTTGTTCCACGATTTCGGGTGGAATATCCATCTGTTGCTGTGAAAAGTACTGGCACAGGTCGGCCAATCGCGTGCTTTCTTGTGCCAGCTGATTCTGGTCAGGAGGCAAGGCAGTCAGGCGATTTTCGTATTCACTGCGGTCTTCAATCGGACCAAGCGCGCCGCGAGGCTCAAACTTGTCCAGAGCGGCAGCCGCGTTCCGGGGCTGGTTCCCTTTGTTATGCTTCAACATGTTTTTCGAACTCCTCACTGGTCCCGATCAATGTAAGCACTACTCGCCTTTTAGACTGCGGTTTCTCTCCTGCTCCGCCTGAAGTTTCCTCCCCGTTTCGTTCAACTGCCGGCGCAAATGCTTTTCCAGTTCATGAGAACGCCCAAGCTGCTGCTCCAGGACATTAACCTTAGTGACCAGTTCGACCTCAGGTTTGAACAAGGCAATTTGCCCTCCGGGATTCGGTGCTGTGGCGGTGACCGCTGGACCGTCCAGTGTTGGCTTCGCACCGTTGCCCTTAGGTGCTGTTGCCGTACTCGCTTGAGAGCTAGCTGTGTGACTTCGTGTCGGCCGAAACGGGGTTCTGTCCACCGCTGGAAGCGGTTGAGACTGCGGGGGCGACTGTTTCAAAACAGCCAAGGACTCTGTCAACACGCGATTCCTTTTTGTAGCCTCCTCAACCTGGGCGTTGGCCCGCGCAAGGGTCTGTTCAAATTGCCCGAGCATCTCGGCGGCCGTCCAGTCCCGCCTGGCCTGAATCCTGTGCTGATAAACAATGATGATGAACAGACATCCAAGTAGGCCCAAGGCAACGACGTTCGACCAGAAATAACCGCGCTCTACACTATCCGCGACGAGCAGTGTGCGGCCTTCACCGAGACACTTCCCGTAGTCCACGTCCGAGGGATTGATACGCTGGAGCGTGAAATCGACAAAGCCATCCTGTGGTTTTGGGGATCCCTGATGCACGGCTGGGTCATAGCCGGAGTGGCCGGATTGCGCAACCGAGAAAGACGACAACAGCGCAATAGAAAGCGCGACTGCAGCGATCCGGCGTGTACGCCTCACATCCATGTCAACCGTCCGGTACGCACCGCCAGTTGGCTGCTCCGCTGCGCAAGGTCGGCATTCTTGAAACGCAGATTGGCCCCGTCGAGATGCGAAGGCGAGTAGAGCCGAGGATAGATTCCTGGCTCAAGCCCCGGAAAGCGGTAGTTCCTTGGTGCGCGCACGTGCAGGTGAGAGTGTAGAGTTCCTTGCAGTCTATCGGTCATCAGGACTTCCATTTGTCCGACGGGCAAGTTCTTGATGTGCTCGTCCTGGGCGCGAGTCTCTTTGATGTCAGTCTCACTGCCGAAACCGATCGGCTCGTATTTGTCTTCAAACACGCCCGTACGCTGGACGGTCAGGGTGCGCCGCTTCTGGCGCACGCGGGCTGACGCCTTCAGGAAATACTGAGTTGTTTCCTCGTCGCGGGTATGCAGGAGCATGGTGGTGTTCGGCGCCGACGAGACGTCATCCTTGAAGCCGCGGCCCACCTTCAATAGCTGCGGAAGCGACTGGAGTGCGAAAAGGAATGCCGTGTTGGTGCCGCGCGCTGTCTGCAGGATCTGGGCAAAATTGGAATAAGCGAACGGCGCAAACTCGTCGAGTATGACGCTAACCATGGGGCGGTTCTCGCGGCGCCGCTCCTGCGCATTCTCGTACCGCTTGCCGAGAATCAATTGCAGGTTCTGGAGCAACATGCGGCCCAGCGCGGTGACGGCTTTTGAGTTCTTGTTCGTGTTGAGCGAGACGAACAGAATCAACTCTTGGTCGATAACCTCGTCGAGAGAGAGCAGGTCATCGTAGGCGCCGGTGATGAGAGAAAGGTCATCCCCAAGGAACGTCATCAGTTCGTTCAAAAGACCCTGGATTTTGGGGACGCGCTCCCGGTCTTGGAACGATTGCTGTAGGTTCCGGACCGACATCTCGAAATTCAAGCGCCGCTGATGGTTCGCTCCAACCTCCGCTTCGAGAGATGAGCGCGCGATCCCAATCTGTTCCTTCAGAACCTGCGGGTCGAGCGCCAGGACCAGCACGTCGTAGATGTTGAAGCGCTTGTGCGTGTGGGCAAGCACGCGTACAAGATCACTCAGATACGTCGCCTGGTGACCGTGGAAGAAGTCCTCCTTTAGGTCGAAGGATTCGAAGACGAAATTGGCGTGTTCCTCGTTCAGGCCATGTTCGCTAAAGAATGGGTTGTACCGTGCGGAAATGTCGGGCCGCGAGGGATCCAGGACTCGCAACTGGTGCATGCGGCCGGCAGTTTCGATCGCTGGAAGAAGGTCGGAAAGAAACTCTTTGTCGGCCTTACCGTCGAAAATCAGCATCGGAATGCGGTGCTGGTCACGCGGTGGACCGACAACACGGAATACATCCTGGGTGATGATGTTCTTGAGCAAGGTGGTCTTGCCCGAGCCGGTAGCCCCGAACACGATCGACTGCATCACGCGGGTCGCGTCGGACCAGAACCACGGCTCGCGGTGGACGTTGTATCCGAGCACGATCGAGTTCTGGTTGTACGCCGCCGCGACTGCCTTCCGATCTTTGGCCTGGCTGACAAATAAAGGAGGATGAGGCCAGTTTTCTTCGCGTCTTCGGCGCAAAGTGACGAAATACCAGACGAGTGAAGCGGCAGAGATAAAGCCGTACAGCGCGTACAAAGATAGTTCGATAAGCTGGGCGGGGCGGATGTGGAACCGGGTGGCGAGGATGTAGTAGCCGGCCGCGATCACGATGACAGCGACAACCGACAGGACGAAGGCAAGACTCTCCTCTTGGTTGTAATGATAGGCGCGGCGTCCGAGGCGATATTCATTGGCATAAGTCATAGCTGAACCAAACTGAAAAACAGAAACGTGCCTCCCGCTAGTACGGCCATCGCTGTCAGCAGAACCAGGATCGGGTTGATACGGAGATTTCCTTTGTCAGTCTTCGGCTTAACGGGATCTTCGACCCAGCGCCGCAACGCACCTACAAGCCGTTCCTCTTGGTCCTTTGCACGGAAGCTGCGCAAGCGTGCGACTATCGCGATTTGTTCTTTATGCTTCATGGCTAAAACACGAACGCCGCCTTTACTCCATCCCCAAATACCAGTTGAACGACTGCTGGAGATGTGAAAACTTTCCGAATCGAAACCACGCCTTGTGTTGTCTCGCCCGGATGAAGATTGTCGGCCTCAGTTTCAGCGTGAGCGACGGGCAGCGGCAGTTCATGGGTATCGCCCAGCTCTACAAGCATCGCTCGGTCGATCTGAGTATGCGTGAGGCTCGCCAGCGAAATGGGCGATTCGTCTGGCTCTAACTGGTATGCCTGTGGCGTATTCAGGCGATAGAAGAGGCCGCTGTTGTTCTCGATCTTGTAATGGATATAAACCGAACTGCGCGTGCGAAATACCTGTTCCACGCGCACGCTAACCTGACCCTTCGCTTTGCGCGCACTTCTTTGTTTGATCTCCTCAGCTCCAATGAGCGCACGGGTAAGCACGACGTCGGCAAACTGATCTGTGTCGGTCTCCACAACAGGTTTTGGAGCCTGGGCCAGCGCCGGTGGGGCAGTATCGATAGCGAAATTCATGTCCTTTACCTCCTGCGTGATTTCAAGTTCGTAAGCAAAGCGCCTGGAGGCCGTCCAAACAAACAGATCCGTCGCTGCTCCCGACTTGACTGGCTTGACGAACACTTTGTTCGCCTCCCGCTCAATCTGGAAATCCGAACTGCCAGCAGCCGCCATCGTGACTGGCTCATGAAACTCCAGGACCGTCAAGTGGTTCAGGGCGGTCGCTACGTGGACGACGGCATTCGGGCTGGGAGTGCCCGACTGTTGGGACAATGCAGCGATCACACAAAGGCCGTATATAAAGCCGTATATAAGGATGAGCGAAACAGTTCTTCTCATAATTCCTTCTTAAGGCCCTGAGCGGAATCCAGAAGGATTCCGCTCAAAGCGGTTTGTGCCTCACATGACCCAGGGAGCATCGCTCGCATCCTCATCACTGAAAGCGCCGGGATTAAATTCCACGGCTTCATCGACTACGGCAGCAGGGATTACAGCTTCCGCCGTCTCTGATTCAGCGCAAGATTCGGTTGATGTTTCTCCCTCAGCCTGCTCGGTTTTGTCGTCGTCGAGGAGGATCTTGCCGTCCCTGTACTTGAACAGGAACGTGTGTTTCTGCCCTCCTCCTTTAAGTGGATCAACCAGGAAAGTTCGACCTGACGAGTCGGTACGAACGAGTCCATCGTAGAGCCGTGGAACGTGCACCCGGACGGGCTTGCCGCCCGTGCGCTCCGCAAGTTTCAGGATCAGCTCCTGCGGAAAAGCAAGAAAGAGAATCGAGCCACTGGAGCGCTGGCCGGTACACACAATCCGGTTCAGCGCTTGCAGCCAGCCCATACGATTCTCCGACTTGTTCTGTGCCCAGATCCGGATGAAAGCGAGAACCGCTTTCATCTCGTACCTGCCCCGTTCTTCGTCACAGCGGCATGCGCCGTATGCCTGGTTCATGGCAAACAGCTTCTGCCGGCGCAGCTCCTTGTCGGAACTCTGCCGAACCGTTTCCCATTCGGCCCTTGCCTTTTCCAGTTGTTGTTTGAGTTGCTCTCTTCTTGCTGCCATCTTGCCGACCATCGCGGCGTACACCCGATTGACGAAACGGCAGTCTTCGAGCATCTCGCGGGTGACCTGTTCGCCCACCACAAGCGCCTTGAATGCCTCAATCGGGGCCTTGTTGATCAGCAAGTCTTCGATCTGCTTGCGAACGTGGTTGTAGAGGTGGCCGACACGATCGGTCTTCTCCACCTCCAGATGGAGTGGTAAGTCAGAGCACCGGCGTTCGTTCTTGTAACGAAGCCAGGGCGCCTGACGTACCTGCTGGCGTATTTCGGCGACCAGTTTGAGATCGGGCTGGACCTGCCACTTGAGGCTGTCGAGAGCGTTCTGGAGTTCTTTGGCTAATTGCGCAGCCAGTTCCTCATGGCCTACTGCCCGGCAAGAGGTAATCAAGTCGGTGATCGAGCCAATGTGATTTCCTCTGGCCTTCATGGCCACGTGCTCCAGATTGAACCAGGGGTCTTTCGCCTTGTTGGCCTTGTTTTTCCCCTGTTGCTGTCCGAGACCTCGGGAAAACCGATCCTTTACAAACCGCGGGAAGCGGTCTCCTTCGACCACGCAAACCCAGTCGAAATCAAAGTCGCCGCCATTCTTCTTTGCCGTCTCGGAATGCAAGACATACGTGCCCTCCAGTCGAAGCTGCCGTTGAACCAACTCACGAGTTTCGGAATCGGTGAGCGTGCAGTTTCTCCGGCAAAGATCATTGTTGAGTTGGGCTACGATCTCTTCGTCCGAGAGATTTCCGAACGGCAGGAGATCGTCCACCATGCGTATCGGGTAGCGGACGCACAGGCCGTGTTTCGAAGCCAGCGGAACGATGGCTTTGTGCTCGGGAATCCAATCGGAACCGGAAACCACTTGACCATCTTTCAGGAAGAGATATCCGTCATCCATCAAAGCAAAAGCTGGAAGCCGAAAACCGCCGCCTGTCGCCGCCTTGAACGCCCAGCGCGCCAGCAGTTTGTTGAGTTGATTGTTGACGTAAGGATGGCGGACGATTTCGCCGCTGGCGTCGGCCAGAAGCAGCCCTTCAACGACCCGGAATTCTTCGTTGTCCGGCTCAACTCCATCCGGCAAAGACTTGTCCGGATGATGGCCGAGGATTTCGAGCAAATCCTCGTAACGGCCCTCGCCTACGGCCTCACTCAGCTTGGCCACTTGCTTCATCGCCTGTGGTAAAATTTCTAGCTGAATTGAGTCTTCAGGAGCATGTTCTACGAGCGTGTAACTGGACTCAAACTCGAGCTGGCGGGAGACTTCGCGAATGCCGACCACGACATCACCGCGAAATCTTCTGCCCGGCCCGAAGATCGAATACACTACGGCCGGTATCTTTAGCCCTGGTTTGACCGCGCTGTCCGGCAAAACAAAATCCGCTTCCAGCGCGTCGGCAACATCATCCTCCATGATTTTGAATGCGCCTTTCGCCTGGGTATCGGCAAAGGCCATGCGGAACTGATAGAAGCGCCCTTCCGCAAGACGCTTCCGGGCAATTTCCCGTTTTGCGTCCTCGAAAAGAGCCGATTGTTGATGCCGGTCCAGGTGTTCGTCGCTTACGTTTGCATACCGCTCGCGGCGAAGCCGTTCAATCTGGACCGAGAGGATTTCGCGATCATGCTTTTCTTTGAGACGCTGGAACACCGATCGCCTGATCCAGCCACGGCAGTCATTAGTTCCCAGCTTCCGATCGGGGACGACGAGCACACGTGCCTCGGCTTCCTCCATCATCACCTTGCAGGGTGAGACGAGGATCCCGAAATAGACAATCGCCGCCTGCGGCCAGTGCTGGAACCGCTCGGCAATCGCTCGGCTGTGCTCCCGGTCCACAAAGTAAAACTTGCCTTTCTTTGCGGAGCCGCTTGCGCCGACTAGTTTGTAGTGAACCCCGTTCCAGACGAGCCGGGCCAGAGCGTTCTCGACCTGTGCTTCTTCGTAATCATCGAGAGGCTCGGCCGGCACGTTTACGCTGGCCACCTTGATTCCGGGATAGAGCACGCTGAGCAGCGTGTTCTTGAGTGGCTCAAGATCGTGCAACCGCGGTGCGACCCGCCCGTTGCGGTCGATCTCGAGGTTCTGGAGTTGGTCGGCCGGGATTCTGTAATTGTTCGTCGTCGTATTCTTCGTCATTTTTTTTCTCCTTAACTATTTGTTTTCCTGGAAGAGCCAGGATCGAGTTAAGGAGTTTGCGTGACCGCAAGCTTCGGCACTCTTGCCTGGCCTCCGTTTCGGATTTACTGGGCCAGGCTTCAAGTACTAGAAGCGCCGGTCAGCACATTTCCCCGCATCAAGCCGCGGGGTGCTCAAAGGACCAAAATCAACGTCTTGGTCACCTGAGAACTGCTCGTGCTGATCTCATCGAACTAGTACTAAATCGTCTTCTGGGCAACAGCCTGTTTCACGATCACAGGACTGCCGCCATTCACCTCCGGAACTGCTTTCCATGCCGTCAGTGTGTAGAACGGCTGGCCTGTCCTGAATGCCTCGATCAATGCCTCTCCCTCGCTCGTCATTTCCTGGCCGAGTTCTGGCTTTGCCGCAGTTGATCCTGGCTTAACGAGAAAGTAGCGAAGGTTCGCGTCATTGCCATTCCGGCGCCTTCGCGGCGTGTTCGAACCGTCGGCTCTTTCTGCAGCCGGCCGTTCCGTCGCCTCTGTAGCCCATTTGCCTTCCATAACAAAGCTCCTTTCACCAGATTTATTTGAGACCCAAGTCCGCCTGCTGCAGCACCCAGTCACGCTTCTCGCCCTCAATTGCTCGTTCCCAGTACTCGCCAATAAGCAACCCGCTGGGGTTTTCCTCCGATCGCTTCTCGACGAGCAGTCTTACGTGAAATTCGCTCACCACCTTGTCAATGGTTTCGTTGTGTTGGTGAATGTGATGAACTTCTTTAACCCCAAACGCCGTGTAGGTCAGCGGATCGTCCTTGGCAGCCTCGAGGGAGTGCATCTGAAATTCCGAAGTCGTCTGATCGTCTTCGATCTTTCCAATGAAGTCATCTTTCTGCATGCCGGCGTAGGCGGTGCGCCGCAGGTTGGCAGTCATCATGTTCAAACTGTCTGCCCAGTTGCGGCTCACATTTGTCGGCGAAAAGTTCAGGTAACGTTCCAGGAACAGGCGCACGAATGCCCGCTTCTCAAATTCGGTCGGCTCCGATCCCGGGCCCTGTGTCATGGAAATGGCGGGTTTTCTCACACCCACAACCGTCGCCTGGCCGTTCTCATCCACACGAATGACAGTGGGAGGCTGCAGTCGAACATAGACGGCGAAAGCCAGCGCCAACATCGTTATTGGAATGCATAGGAAGGCCAGCACCATCGAGCGGTTGGCGTACGCTCGCAGGATGCCATCATGCTCGTAATAGCGGCTGTACCGGAGCTTTTCCGCCACATCGGTTTCTTTAGACGCGTTTATCTTTTTCAACCACATGTTTCCGCCCCTTATGGTGTTCAACGACAGTCAATGACGACGGCCGAACAAATGGCCGAACAAACGGCCGAAGAATTTTCCGATGTAGAAAAGGCTTAAAGTCGGGATGCTGTATGGCCGAAACTTCGTGCCTTGCGCTCCCAGATCGGTGGCTGCCTCCACATAGAAACCTCCTCGGCCAGAGCTAATTGTTCTCGGCATTGTTCCTTCCCGCGGCTCTTCCGAGCGCCCTCCCCACGTTAAAGCTAATGACTTGGGCCACTGAATGGGGTCGATAACTGGACCCATGTCGACCACTGCTACCCGACATGGCAGCGGCGAGATCCCGCTTGTCGTTGTTGCTTACATTAGATGCGGGCAGTGCTGGGCTGCTGCTGCTGTTCATCGCGCTGGCAAGTCCGGAGCGAATGAACTCGGGCATCGAGGGAGCAGGCGGTGGTGCTGAGGACGCCAGGACAGTAGATGTGGACGAGGCACCCACACCGCCCGACGCTGTAGCGCCCGCGAAAGCCGGACTCGCTCCAGCCGCAAAGCCAGTGATTCCAGCAAGAGCGGCGCCGGCCGCAACCCCACCTGCTCTCACCAGCGCAAAGGCTGTGGACCCGACATCGCCCGAGATGATCCTCTTGGCAATGAAGGGAATCAGTGCGATGGCCAGGGCGTAGAAAATGCTGACCAGCCCAAGCATGACCGAGTCCCCCGTTCCCTTGAGAAAACCGAGGAATCCATTGCCCAGGATGTTGTTAACCTGGTTCACCTGGATAGCGGTGATGAGCGCACCAAACACAGCGTAGAGAATGCCCCAGGCATTCCAGATCATCACATTGACCGCATACGCCTTCCCCAACTGGCCGACCCCGGAGATGGGAATAAGCGCGAGCACCAGAGGGCCGACAACATAGAGAACCGCTCCAAACAAGGTATAGAAGAAGCAGAACACGATCATCGCCAGGGCATAGAGAAGGTAGGCAACGACGAGCAGTACCACCGTGATCGTGGCGGCCGCATCGCCCGTGATGATGTCCGTGAGGGTCAACGAAGGGTTGTTTGCGAATTGTTGCTGGAGCTGTCCCATCCAGTTCTGGAACATGTCTCCCGCGCCCGAACTGCTGCCGATGAAATTGGCCACCGTGTTGAAAGAGCCGTTGACCCCGCGAAACACTGTCGCCCAGTTCGACACGATCATTGCAACAACCAGATACTTAATGGCCGTTCCCGCCAGCGCCTGCAAATCGCCTCCATGAAACGCCGCTTGATAGAGGCCGATCAGAAAACCGATCAGCAGGATCGCGAAGGCAAAGTTTGTGACCGTCGAGATGATGGCTGTGCCATCAATCCCTGCCAGCGCGGTATTCAACAGTTGCTGAAAATAAAACACGATTACTGCACTCCCTGTTGCAGGATCTGGTTGCCCGTAGTCTGCAGCGTCGCCGTATGAGAAGCGCTGAACTTCAGCTGACCGCTCGAGTTGGCCAACTCGATGGATCGCACGCGCACGAGTTCGGCCATGGCGGATTGCGTGTATGCGTTTGCTCGCACCAACCATGCCGCGGTCTCAGCTTCCAAAATGGGGGAAGTGCCGGGCGCAGCACTTTGCAATTGCTGGTTGATCTGTTCCGCCGCCTGAAGCTCAAGATTGGCCAACGCGTCGATTTCAACCGCCTTCTTCATCGCGGCCTGTGCTTCCGCATCGGTCATGTCAACCAGATTCCGGACCGGTTGCGGAGCGTTGGCCGGCGTCATCACGGTGCCGTACAGAGAGTAGTAGTTGCTTGTGATCTGGGGCATTGCGCCCGGATTGCCCGACAGCAGGCTCTGTTCGAGCATTTGCGGCATGGGCAGAGTGGCGCTGGCTACCGGCAACTGGAACAGCTGGCGCATCTGAACAAATTGGCTCTCGAATTGGAGAGCCATGTTTCTGGCTTGAGTGATCGCAGCCATCGGAAACACCACCTGCTGTTCGAAATTTGCGGATTGCTGTTGACTTTGCTGGATAGAACCCAGAGGCGTGGCTACCGAGTTTCTGAGCAGGCCCGAGATGGTATTGAGTCCGACTTGCATAATCGCGCAGCACGGATCGAGCCCAAGCTGACTGCGAGCCTTGCTGGGCAGCAGCGCAATTACGATAGCCAGGCCGTATATCACGGCCACTGCGTTCCGGACGACCTTCCAAAGGCGAGAGAGTGTGGGCAATTTCATTTTTCGAACTCCTTAGGGATGAGTTAGAACTTGTTGGATCTGGTTCTGCAGATTTTGCGTCGCCACGGATCTCTGCTTCAGCAGAGCATTCTGGTGGGCCAGCTTCGTTGCTTCCTCGCGTAGTTGGGCGGCGAGCATCTTCGCCAACTGGGCCTGGGTCTCGAGATCGGCAACGCGGGCTTGGGCGGTAACCATGGATGCCGATCCGGGAGCCGCGGTCATCGCCTGTTGTTCGAGTGAATCAGCCAGGGTCAACATGCTCTGGGTGGTTTGGTCGGAGACCATGGCAGTCTTCAGCGAATCCATGGACATCGCATCGTCCATGTCCATCAGGTTGCGCTGCATAGGCTGGGCGATACCAGACAGCGCAACCGGCTGGTAGACCTGCGTGTAGATCGACGGAATCTGGCCCATGGACCCCGACTGGGCGCTTCGGAACGCCGACTCCAACTGCATGGGAAGGGCGAGGGTCGCACTGTTATTCTTGATCCCTTCAATCTGGGACCTGACTCCCGTGTAACGCGCCCGGGTTGCACTGACAAATGCTCTTGTCTGGTTGATCAACGCCAACGGCCAGATGATCTGCTGGCGAAAATTGTTGACCGCGGCACTGACCTTCCGCATTTCGTTCAATGCGTCACCAACCGGACCCTGCAGGGTGCTTGTGATGGTATGAAGCAGCAACAGAAGGTCTCCGATTCCTTGAGCTCGCGTGTTCGAGGGAATCAAGCACAAGGTGATCACAGCCACGAACAGCCATCGCTTGCTGCGGCTCAATCTGTGTTGAAAGTAGCGAAGGAGTTCCAGAGCTTTCGTTTTCATATGCGTGTACCTTTTGCGACTTCTCCTGAGATCTCTTCGGGAAGTGGATCAACATCGGCCAGACCTGCCGGGAATCTTTCCGCCAGTTCGCGATAGCCTTCGATCAAAGGCACATCTTTCCGCTGATCTAACCACCAGGACCGATACACGCGTTCCCGCGCATAGGTGGTCATGATCCAGTAGTCGACTGGTGTGGGCGACATGCGAATAGTGTGGGTGGTGTCGGCTTTTTCGCCAATCACGATGAGCGCGTCGGAACTCTTGCCCTTGATAGGCGCGCTGAAATGCTTGATCTGGTTCAGAGCCGTTTCGTTCAAGTGCAAATGTTCCCGTAAGGTGGTCACGTCTCCCGGCTGCTGGCCGATGATCTTCGTGGTCGAGTTCTTTACGATGCCCGCCCCATGCGGCCTGGGCTTCGATTCCGTCCCCACAAAATCTTCCGCCGTTTGGCTCATTCCCCAGACGCTGGCGTTACGTTTGCGGGCGGTACGAAACAGTTGGACCACTTCAGGCGCTAATACCGGGGAATCAAGCAGAAACCAGCACTCATCAAGAACCGTGATGCTCCGCCTGCCCGCCTTGCCGGCGGCCCGTTGCGCAGTGGCGTGAGCAATGAGAAGACTCATTGCCGTTTCGAGCCGGGGGTCATCGCTCAATTGCTCGACGTTGAAGAACAACCAAGGATTGTCGAGTGAGATCGTTGTGGGCCGGTCGAACAGCCTCGAATACACTCCCTTTTCGCCGGTCCAACTGCGCAGTTTGATTGCTGCCAGGTGAGCTTCGTCCATCACACGTTGGTTCTTTTCTTCGTCACGCCATTGGGACAGTTCATCGCGAAGGTCGGAGAATGTTGGAATGGGAGTCGAGGGCCGGATCGCTGCCCGCTTATAAGTCCTGAGGATCGCCTCGGTGATGAGATTGTCGAGCAACTCGGTGTCCTCTGCTTGCCCCTCGCCCAGCATGTGTCGAGCGAGATTTTTTAGGAAAGCCACTTGATCTTTGCTCGGCTCTCTTTCTCCTTGCGGCAGATCCCACGGGTTAATCGTCTGGTCGGTGTCGAGCGACATGGTGATCATTCGCCCGCCCATCAACTCAACCAGCGGGCGATAGGAATCGCCGCGCTCAAGAATCGAAATCAGGGGATTGCTCCTGGCGGCCATCAAGAGGAACTGCTGGATCATGACGGTCTTTCCGCCGCCAGTTTTGGCCATCACCAGCATGTTCGCGTCGCTCAAGCCGGGATCGAAGGGGGAGAAAGGAATGAGCTGGCGGTATGGAGTTTCAAGCAGGAACAGGGGTGATCGGGGAGTGCCACGCCATGGTGTCTCTACCGGCACCAGATCCGCCGCATTCAAGGTGAGCAAGTCCTGGTCACGCTTGTCAGGCTCCGCCATGGCCGGAAGCGAACTGAAAAACAGGCGCTTTTTGGCCAGCGACTCAGCAACAGCTTTGGCGCCGTTCATGCGCGAAATCGCATAGAGAAGTTGTTGGCGCCGATTGTCGATGGTTCGCTCGGACCGTTCCAATTCCGCAGTCGTTATGGCTCGCTGGGAAGTGCGCGTTCCGATAACCAAGCTCAGTTTCGCTGTCTTAACCGAACTCGAGATAATGTCTTGCTGTACCCTGACCAGTTGCGATTCGGCAACCTGGGCCTGGACGTTTGTCCGAAATCCTCCGTTCGAGTCGCGTTGCACAGCCTGCATCTTGCGCAACCGGCTCTTGTAGCCTTTCAGCACTTTCGCCTGATCAGGAATGGTGACCTGGGCATTGACGATGATCGGGAAATCAAGACCGACCAACTCTCTCAGGATTCCAGGGAACGTAGCATCCGGGAGTTCCTTCAGACTCACGAAGGAATAGAGGACTCCGCCGATATTCAGATAGGAGTCCGTCTCATCCGCGATGCTTGTATCGACGATCTGCTCGCGGGCGCTCCGGTATTCCACTTGCTCCTCACCACGCCTGTACGGCCGGTGGTCCGGAGACAAAGGATTGAGCGCTCGTTTTGCCTCAAGAAACAACTCGTCGTCGGTCAGTCGGCGGGCGCCGAGTTCTGCCGCTTCGATCGTCGTTTCGAGGCCACGCAGCAAGCTCTCGAATTCCGCCAACAACTGCTGATGCTCTTGAGCACCGCGCTGAATGCATTTGCGGGCCGATAAGCTGAACGGATTGCCCGTCGGCTTCAACGGCTTGCCTGCAATACGGCGATGGACGCCCGGATCCCAGATGAAGTACACGTGCAAGAGAGGCCGCATGTAGTGGCCGTTCGCCTCTTTCATACGCCATCGTTCGACGCGCAGCTCATCGAGTGCAATTACCTCTGCCCGTTCCGACTGCTGGGCCCCTGCATAGTGCTCAAGCAGGTCTCCCAGATCCTCCACCACTTCGTAGCGAAACTGCACTCTCATGCTCTGTTCTGGCAGGGAGCGCAGCAGCGCCTCCAGCATCAACTTGCCGCGGTCTCGGCCTTCGTCGCTCGCGAAATACGATGCCAGACCCTTCAACTCGTAGCCCGCAACGAAAGCGCCGTTCGTGCGAACGGCAATGTTGTCCAGGTAGTCGCGCACCGGGAGTTGCTCGCACAGTGCCGGATCTTGCAGTTTGCGTTCGTGCTGTTCGAGGGTCAGCGGCACTCTAGTCCTCCCTCAGATATGGAGTTCTAATTTCGCGGTCAGGTGCCAGCGCGCAGTAGGCATGCGGTTTCATGTACCAGAAGGCAAGATCGCGAACGTAGCCCCGCGGTTTGCCATACTTGAAGGCCATCAGCACTGGCACCACCAAGATCGGCACGCCGTACTGCAGGACAAGATTCATAGGCATTCCAGCGATCTCACCACCGACAAAATGCCCCAGGACGTTCATGAGCGCCGCGGCGCCCAGCACGATAAAAAGATCCTCAAACTCAAGCAGCATGAAGGTCACTCGGGTTTGTAAGTTGCGGTTCACGGGTGTCACTTGTAATGGCATTCGTAATCTCCCCCTAGCGCACTCCTGCGGTTCCGTGTTGAATCCAGAACTCCCCCAAACGCAGCAACCCAGACAAGCTAAAGCAGCACATCGCTGAGATTAGGTTGCGGACCCAAGCCTCGCCGATCGTCATGCGCTCTAGTAAACCGGCAAAGTGCGCAACCGCGAGCACAACCTGGCCTGCACCATAGAGCGGCAGCAACACGTTGCCAACCCAGTTCACCAGCGTCAGCACAGAAATCCAGTAGCGATCCGGGTTATTCCAGCCCGCCTGGTTGCTGAAGGACTCCATCGCTCGCAGCAACCCAGAACACATCAACGACGCCAGCGCCGCGTACCCGAAGTGTGAATACGGGTGCGCCTTGCTGAAGCGGTAAATTGCGGCGGCAGCGAATAAACCGGCCATGGTCGGCATGATGACGTTGCCCAGCCAGTTCGTCAGGTTGAGCAGCCCAGTTGAAAGATTCACAGGATCACCTCCAATCCTCATCAGCCGGCCATGGCCCGAACAAGCTGCCAGACGGCCGAAACACTCAAGAAAGCAAGGCCCGATCCAACCAGCGGCATGAAAGGCCGATGGCGGGCATAGTTGAAAATTGCCCCCACGATGGCCAAACCTGCCGCTTCTGGCAGGATGGTCCCGGCGAGGAAGTTCCACGCCGATGTGAGCATGTCCGTGGTTGCAAACTCCGAACCGCTGTTCCAGCTCTGCATCAGCTGGATAGTCCCAGACACGGACAACAGAAAAAGCCCCGCGATGATGGAAGCCAGAGGGCTCTGCCCTTCGGCCGCATCCAGTGCTGCTTTCAATACGCAGAAAGCCGCTAGTATAGGAATCAGTTTGGAAACCACGATGTTCGACACAAAACCGCTGAAGCTCGTCTGCAAACTCGCGACCCACGCACTCCCGATGCCTCCGCCTTGCGCGGGCATCGTGATACCTTGCGCGGCAAACCAGGACAAGAACTGCGGCAGTGTCAACAGAATCATGGACCACAATAACCATCTCTGAAATTTGCCTCCGGTCTGGAAGTTCACGCCGCCTTCCTGCCGCAATGCGATTCCAGCCAGTACCATCGTGCAGATGGCTGCTGGAACTGCGAGATCGAATAGCAGTGTCAACAGATCGACGATGATTTGCGGCAGCGTCATGGCCTCGGCGTCCTGCGGTGACCGTTCCTACTGCACTCCAGCTGTGCCATTCGCAATCCAGAACTCAATCAGCCGTGTGAGACCGGATATCACCAACAGTCCGGCGGCCGTGACCGCCCAGCGTGCCACGCCGCGGCCTTGCGAGTAGGAGACAACGGCCATGACCACGGCCAGCGCCGCTCCCACAGGAGAGATCACATTGCCGACCCAGTTCACCAGATTGAGAACTGTTCCTTCGGGTTGGGCCGCGGTTTGACCCTGTACGGCCTGGCCGGTTGCGGGCTGCTGCCCGAGGTTTTGGGCTTTGGACATCAATGGAAATAGCTGAAGTGAAATGACAATCAAGAGACCTACAAGCGCAAAGCGATACCGTGCGCCTCTCCAACCCAACAATTTCATATGCTCCTCGCTTGCGACTGCGGTGAGTAAATTCCCCGCGTCGCAGGTGAGAACATAGAGGCATTTCAGATTTCGGGCAAGTCAACGGGCTTTGTCTCGAAGCATTTTCAGGATGGCACTAACTCGCGGAAAGATCGAAAGAGTACAGATGAAAGTTGCCGAGGATCCTTGTTGCGCATGGGATTTCAAAAGCGGCACCTGTGCTGAGTCATTCGTGCAGTCTGCGAGGAGAAGTCTTATGAGATGAACAAATGTTTGAGTTTGGTGTATCTCACAACGAACTCCCTTTCAACGTGGAAAAAGACCCGATACGGACTTTGTTGGGCTGCCGCAAAATTCTTAATGAGATGAACAAATGTTTGACTTTGGTGCATCTCACAAGCACGTTCACAATTCACTCAGGCGTTCCTCGAGACTCGAAGGCGAGACGCCTTTGTCCCATGAGCAATGGGTTTACTGCGCCGCTTGGCTGCTTGTAGATTGGTTTAGCTCCTGCTGCAACTGGAGCAACTGGCGCAGCTGGTCAGCATTGGACGAATTGGAGGTCGGACTGTTTCGTGGACTTGTTTGCGCTAACGGTTGATTGGACTTAGGTGTTTGTTGAAGCACAACGTAGATAGGTACGCCCGCCGAAACCGTCACCACAATCTGCTGATTCACTGCCAATCGCGAGACCTCTTCGTCTCCGGTTTCGCCGATATTACTGGCGGCGCGCTCTCGCATAAGATCCGATTCGCTGAGCGGCTGGTTCAGACTGCCTTGCCCAAGGAACAAGGCGCCAGCCTGACCAATTCCAGATAACGATCTAACAAGGACGTTCTTTCCTGTATTCTTGCCTTCAACCTTTCCTTTCAGCGGCCGCAAGTCCAGACCTGTCGCAGCAGCTTCGATAGGAGCGGAAGAGCCATCCGGCATCAGTAGAGAATCGAATTGAAGGTCCACGTAGCCTGAACGGTTTGCTTCCCGGATATGACCAACTGCCTTAGCCCCTGCAGGAACAATAATTTCTCCGCCTTGTTCGTAGTTGTACTCGATCACGGCGAGAACTGGTGCGCGAACAGCCGTGCTTGCGGCTGAATCTAAGCGTGCCCGCAAGCGCGTGCCCGTAGCCAAACCCAAGCCCAGTTCAGCGGTGGCTTCATTCGCGGTCGGCAGACCAGTTGGCCTGGAAGAAGTCTTGCTTACGTACATTAACGAGGGCTTTTCCATCGCCTCGCGCTCCGCTTTACTCGCATCAGTTGCGTCAGCACTCGAGCCCGCTTCGTACGGCGGCGCTTGCCACTTGTCTCCAAAGGGCGGTATCGAACCCAATGTTTCAGCTCTGTTAGGCTGCCCAATCTGCGAAGTATTTGTTCCCGATCGAACTACCGTTCGCTGCAGGTCGCGTTCGTTGAGAAATCCTTGGTGCGCTTCTTTTGCCGCGGGCCGTCCCGAATCGGTGATCGGAAACAGGCTCTTGTCGTTGCTTTCGCTGCTGGGTTCCACGGCTCGAATCGTCTTTAGAGACCGCACCGCGATTTTTCACGCTTTTTGGCCCGTCTCGATGTGGCATAGAGATAGCAACGAAGATCAGGAGGCGCCGTCACGATCCCTCCTGCCGCGATGATTACGAACCGATTCTGTCGGGTCTGCTGTTTCGCTCTCTGCTTGGCTCTGGTTGCAAACTCTGGCAAGGCGGCATGGGCGGGTGGAGGGCTTTGCATGTTGTCGACGGCTTGATTTTCGCTAGCTCCTGCATTAATTCGGCGTCCCTTGTCACTGTCTCCGTTGGGGCGAGTCACTTTGCACCTCCCATTACCGGAGCTACAAACGCAATCGGCACCAAGACTGGACGATCGACTTCGTCCGCTTGGGCAACTGCCAGTAACAACCTTTCACTTGATTCCTTGAAACTTGGCCGCTCGAACACTACGACTCCATCGGCCCTGGCGCCAGGCGCGAGCCTGCGCGTGGTCATCCAGTAATCTTTGATCGCCACCGGCTCGGCCTTGATCGCTTTCCGATGCTTGTCTCTCGATGCCCCCGCAAGCTGTATCTGCGGTGGCAGCACTTCGATGGTTCGTGCAGAGGCGTTAAGAATGGCGAAAGTCACGGCCATCTGCTCCTCCTTCTCCGTCGTCTGTCCTACTGCAACCCGCAACAGCTTGCCCTCCCAATGCGGATTTTCCAGTCGCTGCGCCTTCAGCAGTTTTTGCTCTTGGTTGCTGGGTTTCTCTGGGGGAGGGCTGGCGGGTGGATCTTCTGGCGCAATATTGTTTGTTTCGCCAACTACAAAGCTGGGATGAACTGAAGTGATCAGAAAACTGTGCGGCCGCTCGAAGTTGAGGACATAGTCGACAACTTCGCTATGGTCTGATTTTCCCTGGCTCACCAGGCTAAGTGAGATCTCATGGCCGCCTTTGGTCGTGATCAGAGCATTGGTTTGTGCGGGTTTGGCACTCGTTGCTTTGAAAAACACAAGCTGTGGCTCGGCTTCGGAGTGTTCGGCCTTAAAGGCACCTGGGTCACCCAGAACGACCGAACTCACCTCCCCCAGCACACGCACCGAGCTGACATATCCCGGGCGTACGTGCAAGACCAGAACCTGTCCCGGGTCAATACTCAAGTTCACGATTCTTGCTTGCGGCAACTCGGTTTGCCCCGAGGCCATGTGGAAAGGCAGCAAACAGATCGTTATCAGATGCACCAAACTCAAACATTTGTTCATCTCACATCTCTTTTCGCAGTGGTATTTTTGCTTTCCGGTTCAATGCCGGCTTCTCGAAGATAAGTTGTTCTAATTGCTGAGACGTACGCGACGACGTCGGGATTTCGGTAAGCAAGCCCCCGCCTGCGAATCGTGTCTTCGCCGACGTAATAAGCAGCGGCCACGAGCCTGAGGTCGTTATGAAACTGTCGGATTAGGCAAGCGAGGTAGCACACTCCGCCTGAGACGTTTTGGTCGAGATTGCAGCGGTCGGTCACGCCCACCCGCTTGGCAGTGGCGGGCATCAACTGCATTAGCCCCACGGCGCCTTTCGTGGAGATCCCACAGGGCTGCCAATTCGATTCGCGCATCACAATAGCGCGTACCAGCCCAATGGGCACCCGATAGTGTTGCGCGTAGGCCGTGACGTAGTACTCAGCTTCCATCCGCGCTGGTGCCTTAACGGATTGCGCCCAGGCAATCGAAATGGCGCCAAGCATTTCCGCTAAGATCAGTGCCGACTTCATGCCATACTCCCTCGCAGAGCTTCTGCACTGTACTGCTGCGCGTCGTAAATCAGGCTGGCAAAGCCGTCGCGCAGAAGCAGCTTTCGCCGGTCAGCCTCAGTCTTGGCCAGCAAGGGCAGCAGTGTGTCCCTCATCTCTGCGGTAATTTGTTCTGTCCCAAGAACTTTGAGTGCCTGCGCAAGATCGAGAATTTCCGAGACGGATGGCGGTTTTTCCATGCTCCAGCCGCGCAAAGCCTTCGCAAGCCCCGCCATTTCTGCATGAAATTCAGCGGCTCGAATCTGGCGTCCTCAGCGCAACAATCTCTGCTTCCCGTTCTGCCGTGGGGTGTTCAACCCGAAGATAAAAACTACGCCGGCGCAGCGGATCCCCGATGCGCCGCTCCTCGTTGGATGTGACTACAACAAAGGGAATACTACTGGCTCGAATTGTTCCGAGTTTCGGAATGCTGAGCTGCCAAACGCTCAGGAGTTCCAACAATGTTGCTTCAAATGCGTGGTCCACTTTATCCAGTTCATCGATGAGCAAGACGCAAGGCTTTTCATGCTGGAGGGCGCGCAAGAGAGGCCCGGCGATGAAAAACTGCTGTCCATGCAATTCAGTCCGCAAAGACTCCCAATCGACGCTGCTGCACTTCGCCTTCAACTCAACGCAAAGCCTCTGCAGCGGCTCATCGAATTTGCCGATGGCCTTCTCTTCGTTGATACCCTCATAGCACTGCAACCGCTCTACGGTGGTCTCCGCTGCCTCTGCAACTGCATATGCCAATTGCGTTTTTCCACTGCCCGCCGGGCCTTCGAGCAGCAGAGGCTTCTGTAGTCTTGCCGCCAAGTACACCGTGGTTGTGGTAATCGAATCGGCGATATAGCCGGTAGCGCGAAGGCTTTCGTCGAGTTCCGGAAGAGATGAAAACACCAGTTCCTCGTCTGTCGAACCTCAATTCCGGTTCGGCACAGAAGAAGCTAAGCCCGAATAAAATTTCGGTCAAATCGGTATGGGATCCTCGCCTGTGGAGATCTGCTGTTTCCCTGACGCAAATTTTGACTGAATCCAGAGTTTGCTCTACAAGCAGTGCAAATGGAGGCCAGCCGTGGCAGTCAAAGTCGAAAACGAAAACAAACGCTTCTTGGGCACAAGGGCGGCAGCCGAATATTCGGGCATTCCAGCCAGTACGCTGCGCGTTTGGAGATCCCAAGGGGGAGGCCCGAAATTCTACAAACCCCGTGGACGCGCGCTGTATGATATAGCCGATCTGGATGAGTTCATCCGATCTGGCATCTGCGTTTCCTCTGTGCGCGCAAGCAAGGAGGAACGGAATGTCTATTTACCAGCGCGGTGATGTCTGGTACTACCTCTTCTACGTCAATGGAAGGCGGCATCGCGGCAGCACCAAAACCAAGAACCAAAAGCAAGCCGAGCGCGTCGAGGCTCGAAAACGGGTTGCGGCAGAGGAAGGGGAGTCGTTGCGGCCCAAACGGGTACCTCTGGTGCGGGAGTTCGCCAAGCAATTCATTGAGTGGCTCGACAAAACGACGCTTGCCGAGAACACAAAGGCTGATTACAAAAACGGCCGGCGTTTGATCTTGAAGACTCCCTTATCTGGGATACGCATGGATCAAATCACGGCCGACGACGTTGAGACCACAAAATTTCACGAATCGCCCTACAGCAGGAACCGTGCCATTCGGACACTGCGCCGGATGCTCGGCAAAGCTCGCGATTGGAAGGTGCTTCGTGAAGTGCCAAGGATCAAGACGGTCAAAGTCTTCCCCAGGGACCGAATGGTCACTGTCGAAGATGAGAAGCGACTCTTGGCAGCATGCCAACGACCCTTGAAAGATGTCCTGACCATCATGCTGGACTCTGGATTGAGAAACGGGGAAGTCATCAGAATGTGTTGGGAAACGATCAACTGGGAAGGCGCATTCTATTTCAACCCTCGTGGCAAAACGCGCGGAGCTCGTCGGCCTGTACCGTTGAGCGAGCGCGTGATCACACTTCTCAGGACAATTCAGCTTGGACAGTCGGACGCACGAGAAGGTTGGGTGTTTCCTTCGAAGAAGTCTCGTACAGGACACATCGGACTGAGCGGACTCGAGCACGCGTTCAGAAGGGTCGCTCGCAAACTTGAAATTCCGGATGCGCTGAAACTCTATTGCGCGCGGCACACATTCGGTACCGTCGCCATGGCAGAGACGAAAAATCCGGGACTGGTGAAGGAAGTCATGGGGCATGAGAGTCTGACGACGACGATGGGTTATCTGCATCCGGAAACGGCACAGATCAAAGTCGTCATCGATCGGCTGAATCAGCAGAAGTACGTGACGTAGCAACAGCCACAAAAACAGCCACAGTTACAAGTAAGTAAAGCGAAGAGAATGGATGGAGGATCGGTACAACTCCTTGAAAAGGAGTGGTGAGCGCGGGAGGAATCGAACCTCCAACCTAGTGATTAAGAGTCACTTGCTCTGCCAATTGAGCTACGCGCCCTCACGGTGAATTCTTCCGGTGGGATAAACAATGATTTTAGCATTTTCAGTATACGCGGTCTGTCGGCTCTTTCTTTTTTGACGGCGTTGTCTGATGCCTGCACCATGTTGGTGTTCGGAAGTTCACGTGTGCGAGTGTTCGTTTCCCGCGCGTGAGCAGAAAATGCCATCGTGCGACATGCACCTCCGGTTCGCGGTTTCGCATGCCAAGCGTTCTGGTTCGCGCTACCATTGCTCTAACGGTCTGAGGCCACTCGAATCCAGGAGGCAAATATGATCCAGAAAATTTTCCGGGTCGCGGTTGTCATTGGTTTTTCTGCGGCAGCGCTGTGGGCGCAGAGCGCGCCTCCATCCGGCAATTCCCCTTCATCTCCGCCGCCCGCGCGCCAAGAGCCGTGTTGGAAGCAGGCTGGCATCAGTCGGTCGGTGATGGAGCAGCATCAGCAGATCGAGCGTGACGCGCACTCGCAGGTTGCAAGCGTTTGCGAAGATTCGTCGCTGACGCCGCAGCAGAAGCAGGAGCAGGTGAAACAAATCCGGCAGCAGGCCGAGGAAAAGACCGCTGCGCTGATCCCGGCTGAACAACTGAACACACTGCACGCCTGCCAGCAACAGCGGCACGGCGGGAACATGCAACATCACGCGGGCGCCGGACCCTGCGGCAATTTCGAGCGTCAGCAGGGACGGCAAGGGAGTGCTAACGGCAACGCAGGTGGAAACCCACAACCGCCCGAGAACTGAACCCGGACCTCACCTTATAGACTCTGCGGGAATCTTAGGAACGCTGGCGCACGCTTGCAGCCAAGCTGGTAGAGCCCTCACTGGCTGCCGGACGGCGCTGCGGCAGCGGCTGGCGCTTCTCGATCGTTCCGATTACCGGAGCGTCTTCCATTCCATCGGCATACGCCATGGAAACGAACCTCTGCTCCGAACACAAGCGGTCAATCAGCCGCTGCTGCCAGGAGTTGAGCACCGCGTGTGGAAGAATCGGGAAATGACGGAACATCCACAGAAAATACGCACGCTGCAGGAATGAAGGCATTAGGTAGCGCGGCCCGATAGGAGTTTGCACCTGAACCACACCGTCCGCAAGTTTATCAATCCACATGAATCGGCCCACCTATCGCATCTGATTTTGGCTAGAGCAATTCTAGGGCCGTAATTATTGCACCAAGGTATACAGAAAGGAAAGGGTTTTCTCAGATTTTTGTGGAAATCAGGCCGGGATTTCTGGTAGGAAGTTCATCCGCTCAATCTTAGCCGCCAGCCCGAACTTCTGGCCCGGAGTCGTTTCCACTCGCAAAACCGTGGCCTGGCAGCATACCCAGCATTTTTCGCCCGCCGTCAGGTCGGGCGGCAGGATCAGCACCATTTCCAGGTTTGATCCCTCGGCGATGCGGGAGTCGGTATAGAGAAACACGCCATTGGTGCTGATGTCGCGGGTCTGGGCCGCGACTTCCGGCTGTCCGGTAGCCGTCTTGAGGCGAACTGGAACGGTCGCGATAGTTCTTGGCGCAGAGCGTCGATCCGTTTTGCTGGCCATTCGTAAGCGTTCTCTAATATACAGCGAAAGAGTTTAACGCCGGTGAAGCTCATCCGCTGGCGTTCGACAGTATAGACGAGTCGCGTGCTCTTAGATTTCCGGGCGCCGGAGACGAGCGGCTGGCACCACAACCGCCTGCTCAATCGTCGGAACATTGGTGCCGCGGAGCCTGGTTTCCGCCTCGGCCAATTTCTCTGACTGACCGGTTTCATAATAGGCCTGCACCAGAAGTTCCATGGTGAAGGGATTGTCTCGGTCCTCTTCGAGATAATTGATGGCATCCTCGTATTTCTTTTGGTCCATGAGCAACGTGCCCGCGGCGCCATTGTAGGAAATCTGAATCACGCGATTGCGGCTGGCGGCAGCCATGGCCTCGAGTTTCTTGAGAGATTTATCCGCCAAAGTCGCGTCTCCAGCGTGCGCTGCACGCACCGCGCGAACGCGCAGAATGCGAGCGAGTTCGTCATTCCTGTCGGACTCTGAAATCGTGCGATGGCTAAGCGCATCTTCGGCGCTCTGCAGATATTTCAGCGCGGTATGATCATCGGCCTGATATTCGGCGATGTGCCGGAAAGCTTGTCCTTCTTGCAAATCCTGTTCCTTTGCGTGAGCCGTTTCCGCGACCTCGAGATAGAGCTTGTCGGCTTCGGCAAATTTGCCGTCACGCACCCACGTCATAGCCTTCTGCATGGTGTAGCTGAGGCGATCGGCCTCGTTGTGGGCGTAGCGGATGGCTTTGTCGTATTCGACACGCGCCTGCTCCTGATTGCCCATGAGAGCGTAGGTATCGCCCAGGCCAACCTGTGACGTAACGAAATCGGGATCGATCTTAAGCGCCAGTCGGTAGTGCTGCAGCGAGCCTTCGAAATCTCCTGCCATGCGCTTGAGTTCGCCGTAGGAATCTTGCGGGTTGGGCTCTTTCGGCAACAGTGCGACGTAGCGATCCATGGCGGCAAAGGCCTTATTGAACTGGCGATTGCGCGCTTCCGCATAGGCAAGATCGTTCAGCGCAGCGGGAAAATTCTTATCGATGGCGAGAGCTTTCAACATCATCGTCTCCGACTGATCCGCGCCCTCCTCGCCCATCAGCCAGTTGCCCGCGAGATATAAAAGATGCTTGTCCTTGGGGTACATCTCCAGCATGTCATTCATCGCCGAGATGCCGCCGATGAAATCGCCTTCCTGAACTTTAGCGATCCAGGCCACCATCAACTGCTCGCCGGGAGTGGCCTTCGGCGCAGCGGCTTTCGCTTTCTCGCGAGCTAAACTCGCTTCTTTGGGATCGCTGGTATTGAAGGCGATCCATGCCCAGGCGACCGCAAGATTCGGATCTTCCTTCACTGCGGAGCGCCAGTCGTCATTGCAGCGCTCAAGGTAGAGATTCTCGTAATCCTGCATGCCCTTTATATAAAGAGCGCGAGCCTGCGCGGAAGTCGTGGTCACGGGCAGCGAAGCGGTATTTGCCTGCTTGAGATGATGTGCATACGCAGGCGCGGCAAAACACGCAGAAAGAATTAGAACGACGCTGATAGCGCTGAAGTCGCGGCGCATTGGGTTCTCCGGAAAAAGCTTTTCGGGGAGGATTACAGATGGAGAGTAACAGCGGGGTAACCAACAAAGTAGGTGACGGAAGGAGTACGACGGGCGGGGCATGAGATGACCGAGGTTTTGTAAAAAAGAAAGCCCCTGCCGAGGCAAGGGCTGAGAACTACTGCCTATTTAGAACTTGAAGATTGCAGCGAACTGTACACCTCTTGGTCCGCCGCCACCGAGGAACGGGTTGCCGATGCCAACGTCGCCAGTTGCCACGATCGGGAAGTAACTGTTGGAGGTGTAGCCGCCAGTGAAGGCACCTGCACCGTTAGTGGCATTCGGCGCTCCTATATCGGCAATGAAGCCGGGCAGGAACGGATTGCAAAAGTTGGGATGGTTGAGCAGATTGAAGAACTCCGCCCGAAGCGTCATTTTGAGCCGTTCCGTGATGTCCGTATCCTTGAAAACTGAGAAGTTGAACTCCTTAAAGCTGGGGCCGTGTAAAGAGTTCCGTCCTTCCGTTCCGAAGTGGCGTGTGCCCGGGACGCAGTTGCTCTCGTCCGCACTGCCGTCGTTCCCCTGAGGATTTCCGAAAGTGCAAGGCGCCGCGAATGCCGACAGATTTATGTATTGAGCCGGGTTGCTCGGATTATATTGCGGCGTTGCAATCTGGTCCGGACGATCAAAGCCTTCGCCGGACCCGGAATAGTCCCCTTCAAATTCATAGTTGAGGTGCCAGGGTTGACCATCCTGCAGGTTGAGAATGCCATCGAGACCCCAGCCGTTCTTTAATTTCTGCATCGAACCGCCCGCCTTGGGGAACTGGTAAACAAAGTTCCAGGTAAAGCGGCGGCGAATATCGTAGCTGGAATTTCCCTTGTCTCCTGCCGGGTTGGTGCTGTTTGTCGGCTGCGCTTCATTAGGCTCGAAATCTTCAGAATCACTGGCATCGTCGATGGCGTGCGACCAGACGAAGTTTGCTTGTGAAGTCACACCGTGCCAACCGCTGGTTCGTAAACTAGCTTGCAGCGAATGATAGCTCGAGTTCGCCGACGATCTTTCCTCGTTGAGGTAGAAGAAATTCGGCGCAACCGCGCGTGGCACTCCGTACCCCGAAGGACAGTAGGCACCGTCCGCATGGTCCGGAATGCAGGCTAGATCGGCAGCTGTAATCTGCGTCTGGCTGGGCTGGTTGATATCGAGGAACTGGAACAGCTTGATGCCAACCGACCCCACATAGCCAAGCTGCAATACGGTTTTGCTGCCCAACTGCTGTTGAAAGTTCAGGTTGAAATTCTGGACGTAGGGTGTGCGCAGGTGTGGATCGGCAAAGAAGAAATCCCCCTCGGGAGCGAATCCGCCATAAATCGGAACTCCCGGCGTAATTACGCCACCGGTGGCGCTACCCTCGCCCAGCGCATTCGGCCCGAGACCGGGATACGCTGGCCCCGGACAGAATATGCAATTCCAGGGTAGGTGGCCCAGGAACATGTCCTGCGCAAACGCATCGTAGAACAAACCCCATCCCGCACGGATTACTGTCTGTCCTTTGCCCGTCACATCATAAGCTGCGGCCACGCGCGGAGCGAAGTTGTTCAGGTCCTTGCCATATAACTGGCTGGTGGGAACGTTGTTCCCTCCGTTCGAGAAGTCAACCGTGTAGAACTGCCCACTCTTTCCTCCCGCCACTCCGAAGTAGTCCCAACGCATTCCGTAGTTCAACGTCAGCCGGGGAGTCGCGCGGAAACTGTCTTGAATGAACAATCCATGGCTGTTCTGGTAGGTATGTCTCTCGGTATCGCCCTGTATCTGGCTTCCGCCGCCGTCGGGAATGCCCTCCAGAAAAGTCGTCAGGCTGGAAAAGTCCAGCGTTCCGCGGAAATCATGATCGAACACCTGTGCGATGGTGGTGCGCCGGAATTCGTAGCCGAACTTCACATCGTGCCTGCCCGATTTCCACGAATAGTTGTCCACGAAATGCCAGTTGGCGTCGACCCGATTTTTCGCCAGGGAGTCAGTGGCGCCGATCTGCGAGAAGCTGCCGACATTGGTCGACGGCAGACCGCCGTTATAAGTGCTGGTGATTCCCGTATCCATACCAATCGAATTCGGAATGAAACTCTGGTCCTGCGCGAAAAATCCTTCCGCGAACCGGTTCCATCCCAGGCGAGCTTCATTTACCTGGTCGGCATTGACCACCTTCACATAAGAAAGCGAAATCAGCTGCACACGCGTCGGGGTTACGGTGTCGAATCCAGGAAGCAGGCCACCTGCGAGCTGCGCGAAAGGGAAAGCTTGTGAGCTGTCGCCGATGTAGTAGCGGCCGGCAATCATGTTACTCGGGTTGAAATCGTAGTCGATCTTGGCGATCGCGCTATCGACGCGATTGTAAAAGCTCGTGGAGGTCGAAAGGTTATTGGTCAGGGTACCGGTTGCAGGATTAGTGCAACCATTTCCGTCGCTGTAGGCGCCGGCAATATTAGGCGTAGGGTACGGCTTGCGGGCTAGCAGAGAGGTAATCACCGGATCCACGGTCCCACCGCTTCCTGTAATGCTTGCCTCGGTCGCAGCAATCACCGCCGGGTCGGGAACGCAAGTGGTCCCCGCCTGCGCGCCATTTTCGCGCTGGCCTTCATAATCGAGGTAGAAAAAAGCTTTGTCCTTCACGATCGGTCCGCCGAGAGACCCTCCAAACTGATTGTTATTGAACGGACTCTTGGGATCGGGATCGAAGTTGAAGTAGTTGCGGGCTCCCAGCTTGCCCGTGCGGAAATATTCGAGCAGGCCGCCGTGCAGTTCATTCGTTCCGCTCTTCGTCACGATGTTGATCACTGCGCCGCTGTTCCGGCCGTATTCCGCCTCATAATTGGAGATCACTTTAAGTTCGGCTACAGCGTCAAGCGGCAGAATGGTGGCCGGATCGCCGAACACCCCGGCTTCGTTGATGGCCGGGTCGTTGCGGAAGCCATCGTTCATATCGGTTCCGTCGAGCAGGAAGTTATTGGCCCGGCCGCGCGAGCCATTCATGGAGAAGACTCCGTATGAGCCTGGCGAGTCGGAGATTTGATCCGGAGACCCGGCAATTCCCGGATTCAGGTAGATCAGCTTCTGGTAGTCGCGTCCGTTCACAGGGAGGGACTCGATTGTCTGCGCGGTCAGAGTACCGCCAAGCTCGGCGGAGGTCGTTTCAACTTGTGGTAAAAGTTCGCCTGAAACTTCCACCTTGGTCGACACCTGTCCTGTCTTCATGGCCGCATCGACGCGGCGCTCGCTGGCCACGTCCACTGTCACGCCCGTGGCCACGAAGGTCTGAAAGCCAGACAACGTAATCGTCACCGTATAGGTGCCGATTTGCAGTTCGGGCAGGGCGTAGCTGCCGTCGGCGCTGGTTTGGGTGGTGCGTTGCAGGCCTGTGCCAACATTCTTCACGGTCACGGTGGCGCCGGCGACGACTGCGCCCGAGGGGTCGGTTACGGTACCCAGAATCGTGCCACGAAAGGTCTGTGCCGTAAGGCCTACGGCAGTCAGCAGCACAAACGCCAGAACGATGCGCGCTCTCATAAAGTCTCCTTGAAACTGATCATTATTTTTTAGGGAGTGAATATTATTGCGGAATGCCGGAGCGTCCTATGGAACACCAGCTGTTTCCCGAGAGGCGTGCAATTCCTTAAAAACTAACAAGATGCAACCGCCCCAACCGCAAACCAAACATTATCGAAAGCCCATCCCAAGAGTCAACCATGGAGTTGTGATCCGAGCCATAGATATTACGAATGAGCCAATCGAAGGTAACGTTGAAAGTCGTCAATGGCGAGATGAAATGAATTCGAACAAGTTCGTGCATCGAACTGGCCAGGCAGGACTCGCCACTCAGGACTGGGGAATTAGAAGCTGATGGTTACGCCGCCGCGAACCGATCTGGCGGATTGCACGAAGTAGACCGTCTGGCCATCCTGGCCGATTACCGGCACATAGCCTTGCGCCAGCAGATTGCGCACATCAAGAATCGCTTCCATGTGACCCGGCAGGAAGCCGAGGGTAGGAATGGGTTGGCGAATGAAGAGGTTGAAATAGGGATCGCTTTGTCCCGGCGAGGCGTTAAACATGTCCACCGGAGTCAGTGCAGATCCATCGGTCCAGCGATAGGAAGCGATCCAGCGAGTGTGCGTGCGATTGATCTTGCCGCTAAATTTGGCGGAAACAGCCTGGCGACGCTGCGTCGTAATCGCCTGTTCGGCATCCTGAATATTGACTCCGGGCTTGACCAGGTCGAGAGCGTTCCCGCAGGCGTAGTCCAAAGTAGCGGTGAGATCGGAATGCAGCTTGCGCTGGAGCACCAGGCGCAGGCCTTCGGAACGCAACGTGCCGCCGGTGTAGGTGAACGTTCCCGAATAAACATCAGGAAGAAGAGACCCGCTGGCGGCGCTCACCGACCCCGCCCCGAGCAGTGCCGTGTTTTCTATCTGATCGTCGAAGGCCGCGAGTTGCAGGTTGGTCTTGCCAACCCGCTGCGAAATGTTCAATTCCTGATGCCGGGCGTTTTCGAGCTTGGTAGTGAAGTCATCGACGCTGACGCGGGGATCCGTCTGATAGGTTTCGAACGGCCCGGAATCGAAATCCTGCTCTTGCCGCGAATGAGGAAGTGATGTGGCGTAGGCGTAGCCGATAATGGTATTCGGAGTGACATGCACGTCCGCAGAACCGTAGGGACGAAAGGCAGTCATCCGCCCGAGGAATTGGATGGTCTGCAATTGGCTGCCAAACTTCAACTCCACCATATTGCCGGCCGTGATGTCGTCGGCGGCAGAGAATCCCACGGCCTGCAAGGAAGCGTTGTGGAGATTCGGGTCCGATGGGGCAAAACGGTGAACGATGATGCCCATCGAAGGGCCGGACCCATCGGGGAAGAGGATGCGAGTAGGTGCCGCGAATCACAGCAGCGGGAAGGCTATCGCCATAGCCGACATTTCCGCTGACTGCCACTCGATCGGCAGAAAACACGGAATGCTCCACCAAAAAGCCTGTGCTCATATCTGAGCCGCTGCCGTAGCCCTCGCCCACTGAACCTGCCACGAAAGAAAGAGTGCCCGTGAGATCATGATCTTCCTTGTCTTTATCAGCGACGGAAGAGGGATCATCAAAGACGCGCAAAATCGGGCGGTTGGCGACTGAGCGCAAGGTCCATTTCCAGTCGTCGTCATTCGGCGTTGTGCGCAGGGGACCGACGCGCATGGCGTTCAGCAATGTGGTCAGCGTGATGTTGAGGTGGGTGTCTGCTCCGGTGTGGATGCCAATCTTGTCCCGCCAGGCAGGAAGAAATGACGCAGCCGAAACCTTGACTGTATAGAAACCGGGAACGAGATCGCTGGCATAGTAGTATCCGGCGCCATCCGTAAAGACGGTGAGGGTGCGGGCGGCGGTGCCGATGATCTCGACCACTGCGCCCATCTGAGGAATGCCTGAGGCGTCGCGCACGTAACCGGAGATCGCTGTGGGCTTGTCAGCCGCCGATACCGGTAGCGACAACGCAGCGATCACAGCCCAAATGCCGAGCCGGCAAGTCTTCACTCAACCCCCTGGGACTCCGACAGGCCGTTACTCTACCGCAAAGGTCGCGGAGGGATCAACGGTCTGTTTGGAGATGTTGTCGTTCACTTTAATTTCAATACGATACACGCCCGGTTGCAGGTTCGCTAAAGCAATCGACTTCTGCAGTGTCACTTGTTCCCCGACGTTTCCCATCGTGTCGGTGGACTCGGTTTTTTGCACCACAGGTTTGTTCGTCGCAACATTAACGATATCGTATTCAAACGTCGCAGATGGTTTGTGCGTCTTCCCGTCAACCCCAAGATTGTAGACTTGCATCCAGAAGTTCGCCTTCTGGTCGTGTGTGCGTTTGAAGAGCGCCGGCTTACCATCGGCGGGTGCAACGCGAGGACGAACCTTGGTTACACCAATAACGAAGCTGCCGGTGCTCACATCTTTGGTCGGCACCGGCTCCATCTGGTCGGCAACGATGAGCGACGATGTTTGCAGTTTGTCGTCGGAGTATTCCGGCACGATGATGCCGCGGCTCCAGAGCCCTTTGCGGTCGCCGTTAACGTCTTTCACCGCGATTTCTACCTTGTATCGGCCGGGACGCAGCGGCAGAGCTTTCCAGTAGACAGAAGAATTTTCAGCAGTGCGTGGCAGCAGTTCGGCAGGAACATCGACCTGCGCGGTGTCTTCGAAGGTTTGAACCACGCGGCCGGTTAGCGTGCTCACGCGACCGAAAATGTTCACCGTACCGCGCTGTACCCCATCCTTGTTATTGAAGGTGATGTCGCGATACTTCACCTGAATCGTAATCGGCACCAATACTGTATCGCCCGTGACTTTCACGTAGTCCGTGCGCACGTCAAAGGGCATCAGGTTCGTAATCAGCTTGGTGTTGACGATTTCTTCGAGGTCTTTGAATTTGACTGGAGGCGGCGCTTGCAGCTTGGCGTACTGCTCGAGACGGTCGAATTCTTTGGTCTGGAGATCTTGGCTCATCGGTCCTGCGCCTAGCTGCTCCATACCGCCGCTGTTGAAACGGTCTGCCTTGTTCGACATGCCCATCTGTTCGTACAGAGTAAGACCGGCGTTGGGAGTGTACTTTAGCGCGTCTTTCTCGGAGCGGTCGAGTGTCATGTGATAGTCGCCGCACATGCAGGTATCGACGAACTCAATGATAACTTCCTGTCCGATGCCTTCTAGATAGCGATAGCGCCAGTCTTCGAACGGGAAGGTGGAAGTCTCGCCTCCGCCTTCTTCCATGGGACGCTCATAGGTGCCGCCGGAGGGATGGGAGTCGACTTCATCCGCCGGGCCATACATGATGTAAATGCGGCCGCGATCCGTCTTCCAACCGGGAATGCCCGCGGCAAAATGCTCGTTGGCATAGGCGATGCGGCGATAGTGCTCTTCTTTGTACTCGTTCTCTTCCGTGTCAGGAGTAGGGTCGCGCCGTTGCCAGAAAGCCTCTATGAAATTGTCGCGTTCCTCGTCGTTCGAGAGCTGCTTGAATGCGGCGCGCTCCTCGTCGGTAATGATCCAAACGACATCCTCGTTCAGCCACTTTTTATAGGTCTTGCTCAGCTCGACCTTCAGGGCGCGTTTCTGCTCTTTCTTCTGCTTCTCGCTGGGTTTGCGGTTGAGAGGGTCGACGGTCTGTTCAGGCTGCGCCTGAGACCCATTTGCCGGGGCGGTCGCAGAAGGCTGGTTCGACTCTGTCGAAGCAGATGATGCGGAAGACGTACCCTTATCAGTCTGGGCTGGGGCTGGCATGGCAAAAGCCGTGGCAACCGTGACAACCGTGATACACGACAGGTAACGCAAACCAACCCGGACCATGAGAGGGACTCCTGCGACGGTGGAACTTCGACCCATTATTTTAGGCCCCAAGGCCGCTGAAAGCAAGGTTAAGTCGCTCGAAAAGAATAGTATGAGGCACTCTGCCATGAGGTTGGAAGGGTGAGCGGCGTATCCGAGTTGCCCGCGTACCCGACTAAACTTTCATTAGGAAAGGCTTTGGTCCCGTGTATCGACCCAAAAATCGATAGCTGCTGCGCAATCCGGCATCAACTCTTCGATTGCCCCAAGTTCGGATTTCAAAGTCCTCCGGTCGCTTTAGCCTGCCAGCCTCTGTTTCAGAGTCCTTGGAATGAACCCACCTGCGAACTATGCCGGGTGAGCCTTCCGTCGGCTATAATGCCATGTTCGGGCAACTTCTCAGCTCCTGAAATCCCTGGTGCTCTCAAGCAAGCGTTGGTTGGAACTTTCCTCCCTGCAGGATCGTACTAACAGGAGTGTCCGTCGGAGTGGGCCGGAACGCTGCGATGGAACCAATGAAACCCTGGAAAAAAATCACGATTGGGGCGGGTGTGGTGGCGGCGTTGGCCATCATCGTCGGGATCACCGTTCACCAGAGCGGTAAGAACGTGGTCACGGTGCAGACCGGAAAGGCGCAACGCGAGGACTTGGCCGCGGTTGTCAGTGGTTCAGGCGAGATCAAGCCCAAGACTTACGTCAACATCGATTCAAACGCCTTCGGCAAGATCACGCATTTATTTGTGAAAGAAGGCGACCACGTCAAAAGGGGTCAGGTTCTGGCGCAACTGGAGAACGTACAGTCTTCGGCGGACGTCAGCGCAAACGAGGCGTCTCTTGATGCGGCTAAGACCGATGCCGTGGCGGCGGATGAAGGATTGAAAACGGCAGCCGCCGATCTGCGGCGGGCCCAGGCGGATTACGACCGCAACAAGCTCGACTGGGAGCGCGCACAGAATTTGTTTAAAGACGGGCTCATTGCGAAGTCAGATTTCGACAAGAATAAGGACGCTTGGGAAACTGCCGATGCCGGCTTGGTTCAGGCGCAAGCCCGAGTAGCGCAGGCCAGAGCCCAGAAGGAGTCGGCTGATAAGCGCGTAGCGCAGAATCAGGCCACTTTGACCCGCTATGCCGACGTTTTATCCAAGACGACTTATGCCGCTCCGTTCGATGGCATCATTACGAATTTGCCGGTGCGAGAAGGCGAAACTGTCGTGATCGGAATTCAGAACTCGCCGGGCAGCACCCTGATGACGTTGGCCGATATGTCAGTGATCACGGCAGAAGTAAAAATTGACGAGACGGATATCGTGAATGTTCGGCTGGGTGAACCCGCGGAAGTGAGCATCGATGCTATGCCGCGACAGGTTTTCCATGGAACGGTGACTGAAATCGGGGACAACGCTATCGTACGCTCGACCGGAGTTGCTACTTCTCAGCAAAGTACACCCAGCGAGGAAGCGAAAGATTTCAAAGTCGTGGTCACGCTCAATGATCCGCCAACGGATTTGCGGCCTGGTCTTTCGACCACGGCGAAGATCACGACGGCTTCCCGGAGCAACGCGCTGACCATACCGATCCAGGCGCTTTCTGTTCGCACTAGGGCGCAGCTGGCACAGGAAAAATCGAGTCCCGGATCGGTTCATGCCGCCGCTCCGGCGCCCAAGGAAGTGGCATCCAAAACTAGTATGGATGAGGATGTGCAGGGAGTTTTCGTCATTCGCAACAAAAAAGCCGACTTTGTACCGGTGAAGACTGGAATCAGCGGGACCAGCGACATTGAAATCCTGAGCGGATTGAATCCAGGAGATGAGGTGATTACCGGCAGTTACAAGGTTTTGCGCACGCTGCGTTCGGGCAGCAGTGTCAAGATCGACAACTCGGTGCCCAAGAAGGACGAGAGCTCGTCGTGACCTTCCCCGCGGTTGTTCGTCCAAGAAGGAACCAGCGCCGAATGGGGTCTTCGAACCGGGGCGCGGTCATGGCATCGTTGCGGCACACGGGTAGAGTCGAAAATTAACTCGGAGAACGCAGTGGCAACGGAGCAGGAGAAAAACATGGCAACCGCCGAAGTCCTTAGCATGCCTCAAAATATTGCCGGAACCGCGCCACAGTCCTGCATGATCGCCGCAGTAGATCTGTGGAAGACCTATGACATGGGGTCGGAGCAGCAAGTGCATGCCTTGCGCGGCGTCAACATTCGCATTGAGCGCGGCGAATATGTTGCCATCATGGGCCCGTCGGGATCGGGCAAGTCGACATTGATGAACCTGATCGGCTGCCTGGACACTCCGACCAAGGGCGAATATTGGCTGAACGGCAACCTTGTGAGCGAGTTGGATGACGACGAACTGGCGCGCATTCGAAACAAAGAAATCGGCTTCGTGTTCCAGACCTTCAATCTGCTCGCTCGAGCAACCGCGCTTCACAACGTGGAACTGCCACTTATTTATGCGGGAATCGCGACTGAAGAGCGCATCGAACGCGCGAAAGCCGCGCTCAACGCAGTGGGCATGGGATCGCGCATGACGCACAAGCCCAACGAACTCTCCGGCGGGCAAAGGCAGCGCGTCGCGGTCGCTCGCGCCCTGGTGAACAAGCCCTCAATCATCCTGGCCGACGAACCCACGGGAAATCTCGATTCTCAAACCGGCAACGAGATTATGGCCCTATTCGATCGGCTCCACGGCGAGGGAAATACGATCGTTCTGGTTACGCATGAGCACGACATTGCCGAATACGCGCATCGTGTGATTCATATTAAAGACGGCCTGGTTGAGCGCGACGAGCGCAAAAGCTAACGCATTTTTCTCGAAGAATTAACTCCAGTTAGCCGCGGATTTCGCGACGTCCGGAGTAGTCTCTGCGGGCCTGGCCACTACCACCTGATCTCTTCCTCCACGTTTCGCTTCGTACAATGCGGCGTCCGCCGCAGCCATTAAATCTTTGGGCGACATGCCGTGTTGTGGAAAGGCGGCGACACCGATGGAAAACGTAATCATGCCCAGCGATTTTCCCTGGTGCATGATGGTCAAATCTCTCATCTTCGCGCGAAATTTCTCCCCGCGGGTACGTGCGTTTTCTTCATCGGCTGTCGGCAAGATAACCACGAATTCTTCGCCTCCGAAACGGCACACGAAATCCTCCGCTCTCACCTGCTTCAGCAGGAATGTTGCGGTTTCGCGCAAGACCGTGTCCCCGGCGTCGTGGCCATAAGTGTCATTGAAGCGCTTGAAGTGGTCGAGGTCGAGCATGAGTATGCCGAGCGACTGGCTTGCCCGCCCGGCGCGGCGGACTTCGCGCTCCAAAGCTTCCTCCAGATACCGGCGGTTGTAAAGGCCGGTGAGCGCGTCGCGCACCGACTGGGTGCGCAAAGCTTCCCGCAGGCGAATGTTGGCGATGGATAAGCCGACCTGTCCGGCAAACGTAGTTTTGAACGAGAGCTCGGAGGAATCCATCTGCGGCGATTCTGCGGTCACTTGAAAATGCAGGACGCCAAGAGTCTCGCCTTGCGCCATGATCGGCACGCACAAATAAGTCTGGTTGACGCTCGCGTGCGCGCACCGGGCTGTAGTGTCGCCTCCCACTACCAGATGCGGATGTCCGGTACGCAACGCCCAGCACTGCGAGGGTTCAAAATCCCAGGCAGGGTTTGTGCATTCCCCCCAGGAACCGATCACTTCCACCAGGGTGCGAGCGCCGTTAAGCAGGGCGAACACGCCGTGGACAGAGGGGAATATCTTCGGGGCGTATCCCAGGGCCGCAGCGAAAACCTCTTCCCGGCTGATGCAGCTTTGCAGCAGTTCCCCCATTTTGGCCAGCATCGTCGCGCGTTCTGAACGCTTTTGCAGCTCTGACACCATCTTTTCGTTCTGCAGATCGAGTTCGTTGCGGGCAAAGTCCTTGTCGATCATTTCCTCCTGCAGACGCGTGTTGGCATCCTCCAACTGCATGGTGCGCTCCAGAATCTGTTCTTCCAGCAGTTTCTGATTTTGCTTTTGGTTCTCGATATCGGTGCAGGTGCCGATCCATTTCTCAATTTCGCCTGCATCATTGCGGATGGGACAGACGCGCAGCAGAAACCATCGATAGTCGCCGGTCTTCCCGCGCAAACGATACTCGAGATCGTAAGGCTCGCCGGTTTGCAGCGCCTGTTCCAGCTTTTGCCGGCGGGTGACCCGGTCGTCGGGATGCACCACCGCTTCCAGCCAGCTCATGCCGCTCAGTTCTTTGGTCGTCAGCCCACCATAATCCTGCATATAGCGATTGGAATAATCGACATTCCCCTGCGCATCGGACGTCCAAATGATCTCGGGCACCGCATCGGCCATCAACCGAAAATACGATTCTTTGTGCAAACGCGTATTCGCGTCCGCCAGTTGAGTAGTTCGCTCCTGAACTTGCTGTTCCAGAACCTCTTGGTTATGCTTTTGGTCCTCGATATCGGTTGTTATACCGAACCATTTAATGATTTTTCCGCTGCCATCCCGAATTGGATTGGCCCGGCCGAGAAACCAGCGATAGATACCGTCCTTGCCGCGTAAACGATATTCGATTTCGTAGGGTTCGCCAACCTCCAAGGCATTTTCCCATCGGCCCAGCGTGGCTGCCAGGTCATCGGGGTGAACTATACTTTTCCATCCCGTGCCGCAGAGCTGCTCCAGCGTCATTCCGGTGTAGTCGTAGCACTTCTGGTTGAAGAAATCGGTTTCGCCGCGGGGAGTTGCCGTCCAAATGATTTCTGGCACCGCCTCCGCCATGGTGCGGAAGTAGAGTTCGCTTTGGCGCGCGGCGCTCAGATGGCCCTTCTGCAGAGCCAGATAACGGTCGAAGACCGAGATGGCCACCGTTCCTGCGAGTACGAGGATGCAGCTCCCGCCGATCGCTAAAGTGCCCAGCGTGGACAGGCTGATCGACTGTGTTAGATCCGGCGAACTGTCGACCGCATGGAATGATGCGGCCCACATGCCGGTGTAATGCATCAGGGCTATTGCTCCTCCCATGATGACTGCACTGAATGCCTTACGCCAGCTGTCCCATTTCTCATAACGCACCTGAAAAGCAAGCTCCAAGGCGATAAACGAAACCACAATCGCCAGCGCAATGGAGAGCGCTACGACCCGGTGGTTGTACGTGATCACTGCGGCACAGCGGATCGCTGCCATTCCGATGTAATGCATGGCGGCGATACCGCCGCCCATGACTACGCTGCCCGCCGCCACCTGCCTCATGCCCATTTTGGGCTGGCTGACCACATAAAGCGCAACGCCGGACGCAGCAATGGCGGCCAGCAGCGACGCCGCCACCGTCGGCAAATGATAAAAAACTTTCACCGGCATCATCAGGGCAAGCATGCCAACGTAATGCATCGCCCAGATTCCCAAGCCCATGGCGGCGGCGCCGAAAGTCAACCAGCCAATTCGCGCCCAGCCTCGCTCCGAATTGATGTGCCCTGCCAGATCGAGCGCGGCGTACGAGGCGCAGATCGCCAGCACGATGGAAAGTGCAACAAAGGTAAGGTTGTAGCTGCCGGCGAGAGATTGCATAAAACAGCCTGCAATCTACATCGGCAGGATTCCGGTGAGGTCGTGTTAGGAATTCCTAACGGTTGCGGAAGTAACAAGACGCAGAGCCAGAGAGCGTCGCTGGCCTAAGGCATTATTAAGCGCGTAGGCTACCGCGCGGCAGAAGTGTCGGCCGGACCCGCGAGAAAGAATTTGTGATCGTAGAGATTGCGGTACATCACTCCAGCGATCTCCGCGGCCTTGGGTCCGAATGTGGGCCGGCCCCCCTGCAAGAAAACCACGACCACGATCCGCCCGACGCTGGTGTTGGCATAGGAAGCAAACCAGCCGTAGCGCGTGCCGGCATGAGAACAGGTTCCGGTTTTCCCCAGGATTTCCTCTTCATTGAAGTTGAGGCCCAAGCGCCGCGCGGTACCGTATTGCACAGCACCCGCCATGCCCACGGAAATCTCCGGAATCAGCGGAGCGATATCGAGCTGGCGTTTAATGCGAGGCTGAAAGTTTGCGACCTGATCGGGTGAGGTTGGATGTTGCAGGTAGTAAAGCGTGCCGCCGTTGGCTATCGCCGAAACCATCGCCCCCAATTGCAACGGCGTCATGGAAATGCCTTCGCCAAAGGAGCACATCTTGCTCACGCCGCCAAGCTTGTCGGGAATCACTTCATCCGGATAGCTGCCTAGTTGCTCGCCCGGAATATCGTAACCTGCCAGTTCACCCAAGCCAAATTCGTGAGCGTAGTAAGCCACCTTTTCGAATCCCAACTTGCGGCCGAGCGCCTCAAAATAGGCATTGTTCGAATGCGCGAGGGCTTCGGTGAGGTTCATACGGCTGCGGCCGCCCAAAGATACTTCAGTTTGGTTCGAGATCAAGCCTTCGCTCAACGCAGCCAATGCGACCGACAGCTTTATGGTGGAGCAAGGCTGGGCGCCGCTTGAAAGAGCCAATCTCTGATTCACCATGGCGAGGATGCGACCACTGGTTGGTTCGATCGCGACCACTGTGCCATTCATGTTGCCCAGAGCATCGATCGCAGCCTGGCGCACAACCGGATCTTCGCCTTCCACCATATCGCCCGAGGTCAGACCGTCAGCGAAGGAACTCATGTAGAAACGCTCGCGATAGATATGATGGCGGGTATGAAGGGATGTTCGCGTTACTTTCGCGTGCGTGGCAACGGTTCTGCCGGCCACACGGCCGGTCGAACTGTGGCTTCTCGCCAGGTGGCGCATTCGGTGACGAGTGTGCTGGCTCTCGCTGACCCTGGCGGTTGATTTTGCTTTACCGTTCAAAGTGCGCGGGTTGACGTGCGCAGCCCACGTTGCTGGTAACAGCATGAGTCCACTAATAATTACAGCAAGATGACAGAAGCGCGATCCCAACTTAGACATCGTGGCCCGACCCTCTGAAATTCTCGGAATAACTACGAATACTGATGCACGACGTTTGCCAGCCCTGCCCAAACCCGCACCAAGCAGTCAACTTCGCGATAGTACGGGAGTTATGCTTCATAAGCAATAACAAAGTTGCTTTTGCCTTCCTAACGAAGTGCGCAATAAACCACTGGAAAAGAAGAACTTAATCGTGTTTTGACTCAGTGTTACGACCTAGGTAACCGGTTACCCGATTACTGAAAAGATACGGTACTGCGGCGCAAAAGTTTTCTCCACGAGTTTCAGGTTCGGAGTCTCAATTGGGCAGCTTCGGCCCTTGAAACACCGAACCTCAAAACTTTGAAACTCTGCCGATCACATCACGTCATTTCTCTTGCGCAGGAAGGCTGGAACATCCAGATCTTCCTGTTCGAAGTTTGCGACCATGGCGGTACGCATGGTCTCCAGCGAGATCACCTCGGCCCCGTTACGCGATGCCGCGACCGGCGATGCGTCAACCCGATGCTCTTCCATCATCACTTCCGGCGCCGTCTCCTCCAGCGCGGGCTCAGAGAATGACGCGGATGATCCAGCAGGAAAATCCATGGCTTCATCATGCGAGGATGCGAACGAAGAATGGGCATCGAGCTTTCGACACTGGCTTCGCGGAATCTCGCGAAAACCGGTCGCGATGACTGTGATTTTCACCGCGTCCTTCATTTTCTCGTCCATGACCGCACCGAAGATTATGTTTGCGTCTTCGTGCGCCGCGCCTTGAATAATCGAGCAGGCCTGTTGCACTTCGGCTAACTTGAGAGAAGTCGAGCCGGTGATGTTAATCAAGATGCCGCGTGCACCATCGATGGCGCCAGCTTCGAGCAGTGGCGATGCGATAGCCCTTTGTGCGGCCTCGATAGTACGGTTCTGGCCGGTGGCCGTGGCTGTGCCCATGACGGCATAGCCCATGCGCGCCATGATTGTTTTCACGTCGGCAAAATCCCGGTTGATGATGCCGGGAATCGTGATGATGTCGGAGATCCCCTGCACGCCCTGGCGCAGGATGTCGTCGGCCACTCGGAAAGACTCGAAGAAGCCGGCATCTTCGGCGACCGCCAGCAGCTTTTCGTTGGGAATCACGATGGTAGTATCGACCGATTCCATCAGCTCCGCGATTCCCTTCTCCGCCTGGTTCATCCGGCGCTTGCCCTCGAACGAAAATGGTTTGGTAACGACGGCGACGGTAAGCGCGCCCATCTCGCTCGCGAGCGAGGCGATGATCGGAGCAGCGCCGGTGCCGGTGCCGCCGCCAAGGCCGGTGGTGACGAAAACCATGTCCGCCCCTTCGAGCGCTTCGATGATTTTGTCGGAGTCTTCAAGCGCGGCCTTGCGTCCAACCTCCGGGTTCGCGCCCGCGCCCAGGCCGTTCGTCAGCTTCACCCCGAGCTGCAGCTTTACCGGAGCCCGCGACATGCGCAGCGCCTGCAGGTCGGTGTTTGCGGCAATGAACTCGATGCCCTCGACTCCCGCATCGATCATGCGGTTGACGGCGTTGCCGCCGCCGCCACCCACCCCGATAACTTTAATCTTGGCGTCGTTGGTTGGTTCTTCGTTGAAGCTGATGCGAATGCTCGGATCGGTTGTCATTTTGTCTCCACGAATTCCATTTTTGTCTTGCTGAGTTTACGAGTACCGAGGTGCGAACTATCGGTTCCGGTTTCTTTACCCGGTAACTCGGCGCTCGGTACTCCTTGCCTGGAACTTGCCGTTGCTACCCCACTAACATCGCTTTCAATTTCGATCCCCAGCGATCTGCCTGGAACCCCCGCGCTACGCGGGCGCGCTGCCCATAATTCACCATCCCGAGAACCGTGGCGTATTCCGGTTCGGCCAGCGTGTCGGGCATCTTTGCCAGCGGCATTGGCCAGGAGAGGCGCACCGGGCGGCGTAATACTGATTCCGCGACGTCAAAAATTCCCGGCAGTCGCGAACCGCCGCCGCAGAGTACGATGCCCGCCAGGCAAGCTTCAAACATTCCCGCCTGGCGAAGGTTATCGCGCATCATCTCGAACAGCTCACGAGCGCGCGGCTCCAGAATTTCGGCCACCAGGCGCTGCGGGAGTAGTCGCGATGGGCGATCGCCGACCGACGGAACTTCGACCTCATTGCCTTCAGGAATCAGAGTGACAATGGCATTCCCATAAATCTTCTTGATCTTTTCGGCCTCGGCGAGCGGCGTGCACATGCCCATCGAGAGGTCGCTCGTGAAATGATCTCCACCGAGCGGAATCACTCCGGTGTAGGCGACTGCGCCCTGCAGAAAAACAATAATCTCACTCGATCCCGCGCCGATATCGGCGAGGCAAACGCCGAGTTCCCGTTCATCGGCGCGCAGGATGGAGTCGGCGGCGGCCAGCGGTTCGAACACCGTATCGTCCACATGTACGCCGGCACGATTCACTGCAGTGATCACGTTCTGTGCGGCGCTCGCAGCAGCCGTAACCAGGTGGACGCGCACTTCTAATCGTGCGGCCATCATGCCCAGGGGATCGTGTACTCCCTGCTGGCCGTCAAGAATGAACTCCTGCGGCAGCAGATGCAGAACTTCGCGATCGGCGGGAAGGGGAATGGCGCGGGCGCGCTCCACCGCCTGCTTGATTTCATCGCGCCCAATCTCGCGCGGGCGTGTTCCCAGGCTGATGCCCCCGTGGCTATTCACGCCGCGCACGTGCGCTCCGCCGATTCCGATGATCGCGTGCTCCACCGGAGCTCCGGCAATATTCTCGGCGCTCTCGACAGCCTTCTGAATGGCCGCGACCGCCTTGTCCAAATCCACGATCACGCCCTTGCGCGAACCTCGAGACTCAGCCTCGCCATGGCCGCGATAGCGCAAACCCGCGTCCGTCATCTCCGCCATCAGCGCGCAGGTCTTAGCGCTGCCGACATCGATTGCTGTTAAAACATTTCCCTGCTGCTTAGCCATTCGCTCCGTAATCCCCGATAGATTTTGCGTGGCGCCGCGCTTAGTCGCTCGGCTCCTGATTGTTTTGCGCTTTGTTTTGAATCTTTGCGATGCCCGGACTTGGCTTTTGCTTTCCGGAAGAAGCCAAGGTTTTGGCCTCGGCTAGGCCTGACCGCGCTCTCTTCGCCGGAGCGTGCCGGGCCGCAACCACCCTCCTCGTTCTCTTCAGCTTGGCTGGCGCGGGCCTTTTCGACTCCGGTGCGCCCGTCTTGAACGTCGCCGCCTTCAGAACCTTTGCCTTCGCCGGTGGATTTTTCTTCGCGACGTTTCCGGCCGTGGTCGAGTCCAGCGTCTTCTTCGTCAGTTCGAATGCAGGTTTTGGTATGGCGCGTTCGCCCGGAGTAATGCGCGTCAGCAATGCGGCAGGCTTGACTCCAGCCGCAGTTGCGGCTTTCGCCGCCGCTGGAGTAAGCGGCGACTGTTTCGTCACTCGCTCCATGTCGGGATTCACGATGATCTGGTTGTCATAGCGGAGATCGACCGACTCCAACTTCTGGAATTGTTGCCGCCAGCCCTGAGCGTGGGCGACGTAAATCTTGTAGCGCTGCAGATAATCCGACGACCCAAGGTGGACTAGCACATCTCCCTGCGGATCGTTGATGCGAACCTTTACGTCTTCGAGATCGGAAAGGTCAACCTCGCTCAAATCCTGCGAGTAATGCGCCCCGCCGGCGTCCAGTTGGTGCGTCAGTTCTGTGTAGGCCTTCATTCTCGGAGCACGGGTTGAAAGCGGCTCGCCGGGATTCATTCCCAGAATGACGGGGAATGAATACTTGTGCCGCGGCGAAAGTTCCATCAGCGTGCCGCCGGCGTCGATCAGGAACATACGCGGACCGACTCTGGCAAACGCCACGGGTGTACGCTCGTGAATTTGAACCGCAAGCCGGTTCGGAACGAATCGCATTACACTGGCCGATTCCACCCAGGGAATTTGCTCGAGTTGCGCCTTCTGCTGCGCGAGCGGAATAAAGAAAATGTTGCGGCCAATGTCGGCGCCCATCACTTCCATGATTTGCGCCTTCGTCACATTCTGCATTCCCGCGACGTCGATGTTGTCGCTGGATTCCACACGGAAGCGCCAGGAGCGCTCACCGTAGTGGTAAAGGCTGGCCGAGACCAATAGCAGAGCGCACAAAATGAAAGCAGCTACTGTTGCCCATAACAGCCGATTGGCAGTCTTTTTCGGAAGCGAACTGCGGCGGGCAGGCACGCGCTTCTGTGCGCGCAGGAAAGGAGATTCCTCATCCACGTCCAGGTCGACGAGGCGCGCGTCATCGATCTCACCGCGGATCTCATCGCGCGCGTCACGTTCGCGCGCATGCGGTGCGCTGGGTGGGTACAACTCCTCCTGCAAGATGGTCGGTGCCGACTTCCGTGCCATCAGTTCAGGTCAGTTGTCGAGAGGAATCGCTGAGCCTTCAAACTATAACTTTATTTTTTGAAGAGCGATAGACAAAAGATTGGTACTTTTTCACAGGCGGGAATCGGACTGGGCATCATCCGAAGTGAAGTTTTGAAAGAGCATTAAAAACCAAAGGCGGACGCGGTCACCTCTCCGCATCCGCCTTTCTTAGGAGGAATAAACTTTCGCCGCTGCACGTTTAAAACGAGTCAACGTGAATCGTCGGCAATTCGACTCTCACCCGCGGAATCATCACTCGGACACGCGGACAGGCGACAGTACTGAAATCAGCCGGCTCGACGTGCATGCGGGCAAATTCGGCTTCCATGCGCGAGCGATCGGCTTCGATCCGGGCAAAAGCGGCTTCTTCACGAGCTGACATCGCTTCAAAGCGCGCCATACCACCCTGCGCCCGAGCTACGCTGCCTTGGACCCGCGCCATCGCCATGGCCAACCTGCAGGACCCCACTTCATTCTTTGCTGCCAATTCTTCGCTTTTTGTGGCGAACCAATCCGCGCGCCCGGTGGCCAGCGCCACAACCGCCTCCGACCGCGCAGTGACTTCTCCGATTGCCTGATTCGCAGCTCGATGCGCCCACTGCGCGCCGCCATCGTGGTAAAAACCGTTCAGCCCCAGCGCCAGGACTCCAGCGGTCAGCCATCCCCATGCTTGTTGCGATCTCATGACCTAACCCCTTATGGCTCAATAGACGATTGGCCGCAAAATCCGTTAGCAAGGAAAGATACGAATCGGAGATCAACAAAGTTCCCAGACAAAATGTGAGGTGGGACCTTCAGATACAGGGATTACTGTCGAATCGCGTTGGCGCCTTCCTTGAGCTTCTCCAGAATCGCCGGGCCCAGTTGCGAAACATTCCCCGCACCCAGGGTCAGGATCATGTCGCCTTCCTGTGCGCAAGCTGCAACCGCACCCGCGGCATCCGCAAATGAAGCGGCATATTGCGCGTTGCGGCCGCTCTTTTCGCGAATCGTTTGCGCCAGGACTTCCCCGGTGATTCCCTCAATCGGCTGCTCGCTGGCAGCATAAATATCGAGTACAAACAGAGTGTCGGCATCCACAAAGGCTTGCGCGAACTCTTCCATCAGATCGCGGGTTCGTGTGTAGCGATGCGGTTGGAATACCACGTGAATCTTGCGAAAGCCGCATTGACGCGCGGCAGCCAGAGTAGCTTTGATTTCTGTCGGATGATGGCCATAGTCGTCGATGACACTTACGCCGCCAACGCGGCCACGCAACTGGAAGCGGCGATCGACGCCGCGGAATTGATCGAGCGCGGAGCGAATAGACTCGACTGCCACGTCAAGCCCAACGCCCACTGCAATCGCGGCGGTTGCGTTGAGAACATTGTGAACTCCCGGCACGTGCAGGGTGAACTCGCCCAGATCTTTCTTCCTGTAGTGAACGGAGAACCGGCTTAGAGGTTGGCCCTCATTCCTTTGCACGGTCACTTCGTTTTCCACCTTGATCAGGAAATCGGAACCGCGCCTCGTTCCATAAGTCACCGTGCGGCGTTGAACGTCGGGCAACAATCGCCTGAGCAGCGGATCGTCATTGCACGCCACCACCATTCCATAAAACGGAACGCGGTCCATGAACTCAAGAAACGTTTTTTTCACGTCGCGCATGTTGCGGTAGCAATCCATGTGCTCACGGTCGATGTTGGTCACGACAGAAAGTATTGGGGTTAATTTGAGAAAGCTGCGGTCGCTCTCGTCGGCCTCGGCGACCAGATAATGCGATTTCCCGAGCCGTGCATTCGATCCCATGGCGTCGACGCGCCCGCCGACAACCACCGTTGGGTCGAGGCCACCGGCGGCCAGCACCGCCGCCACCATGGAAGTTGTCGTCGTTTTTCCGTGCATGCCGGCGACTCCGATGCCGTATTTCAGGCGCATCAATTCGGCGAGCATCTCGGCGCGCTGGATGACCGGAATGTGCAGCTTGTGAGCTTCCAGGACTTCGGGATTCTCTTTCGCGATAGCGGAACTCGTCACGACCACTTCGGCGCCGGCAATATTTTCCGCGCGATGTCCTTCGAACGTGATCGCTCCTAAACTGGCGAGCCTTTGCGTGACGGCGGAACTTTTCAGATCGGAGCCGGAAACCTTGTATCCGAGATTCAGCAGCACCTCGGCGATTCCGCTCATGCCGATGCCGCCGATGCCCACGAAATGAACCTGCTGAATTTTGGCAAACATAAGTCAAGAAATTGCGCCATCTAGCGACTTGGTGATTGAGTGATTATTTTTCAAGATCCAATCACTCGACGACTCAATTTCCCGATTCCTCGATTCCCCCAAGTCGCGCAGCCATCGCAGCAATATCCATCGCCGCGTTCGGATGCGCTAAACTCCGCGCCGCCGCGCTCATGCGTTGCAACCGGGGTTGATCCTGAAGCAACGTGGAAATAGTTTCGGCGAGCCACACTCCTTCGAGCTTCAACTCTTCTACGACAACCGCGGCTCCCTGATTCGCCAGCGCCTCTGCGTTTACCCGCTGATGATCATCCGCTGCGCGGGGAAACGGGACAAAAATTGCAGGCTTCCCCGCGGCTGCAATTTCGGCGACGGTGCTGGCGCCCGAGCGGCACACGACTAAATCGGCTCGCGCAAAAGCGGCTGGCATGTCTTCGATGAACTTGAAAACTTCGGCCGAGTTATGTGCCGCACTATAGGCCTCAAGCGCGTCATTATAGTCGCGCTCTCCAGTCTGATGAAGAATGTGAATTCCGGGCGCTTGCCGCTGCAACTCGGGCAGGCAGCGAATCATAGCCTGGTTAATAGCATGCGCTCCCTGGCTGCCACCGAACACCAGAAGAGTAGGCAAGCCGCCGCGCTTTGCGGGAATTTCGAAGAACGCATGGCGGACGGGGACGCCAGTCACTTCCGCATGGCGAAAATATTTTGCCGTTTCTTCAAAGTGCACCGCGGCCCCAGAGACGAAATGCGCCACCATGCGGTTGGCGAAGCCGGGCACGACATTCGGCTCGAATGCCAGGGTCGGAATGTGCTTCAGGATCGCCGCCAACATTGCGGGGCCGGACGCGTACCCTCCAACGCCAATCACGACATCCGGCGCGAATTCATTCAACATGCGGCTCGCGTCCCAGAGCGCACGCGGCAGATCGAATGCAGTCTTCGCGCGGGTCATCAGGCTTACATTCTTCAATGCCCCGACCCGCACCAGTTTGAGCGGATACCCTCCAGCCGGCACAAGCCGCTTCTCGATGCCGCGAGCCGTACCGATGAACAACACTTCAGCGGCGTACGCTTTCTTCAACTCGTTGGCAATCGCCAGCGCGGGAATAACGTGTCCACCGGTCCCGCCGCCCGCCAGAATGGCCCGCATGAGGTGACTATAAACTACGATTCCCGATTACACGGCTTGGAAGGATCGGACGCGAAAATCTTCACAGGGCCGCAAAACCGGTATCGATGTTCGCTCGTTCTATTTCTTAGAAAATTTCTTGGGCAGCGGATTATTCGGCCTCTCCGAATCCCAGGCGATCGAGACCACCCACCAGCGCGTGCCGTCGTTTAATAACTGAACGCTATTGATGCCGCGAGTGAACGGCTTTTCGCCGGGAGCGTGGCGCGACTCGTAGCTGCTGAAAACCTGAGCCATATTCCCGTACCGCTCGGGAAAATTCACGATGGCACTTTCGTAAAAACCTTCTCTGGAAAAAACGTCCGTCGCGTCGCGGACAAACTCATCTACGTTCCACGTGATCACTGAAAAGCCGTCTTCGGACTTGTGTACTTCGGTAAAGCGCGCCTGCGGAAGAAAAATCGAGCGGAAGCGATTCCAGTCGCGCGTGCCCGCAGGGCCGGAAATCACTTCGTAAAGAGCACGCATAATGGAGTCCAAAGAGTTGACGTCCTCAGCCTTCGCCGCCGGAACTTTTGCCGCGAGTTCGGCGGGAGAAAAGATCGGTAATTGCGGCGGCAAGGGTCGGGACGGCGCTTGATGTGATTCTTGTGCCGGAAGCGAGCAGACCGCCGCGGCAGCGAAGATCAACGTCAAAAGGCATGGTTTCATCGATCTCATCTTTTCATTCCGCCTGTTTTGTAATATTCAGCAGCACCCCGACACACGCGAGAGTCACAAACAGCGAGGACCCACCGTAAGAAACGAGTGGAAGCGGAATTCCTTTGGTCGGCATCATTCCCAGGACCACGCTGATGTTGATAAATGCCTGCAGGACGACCATGCTGGTAATGCCTACGCCCAAGTATTTTCCGAACAAGTCTTCCGTGCGCCATGAGACTCGCATGCCTCGCCACAGGAAAATCGCGAACAGCGTTACTACAAACATTGCTCCAACCAGCCCCAGCTCTTCCGCAGTCACGGCAAAAATAAAGTCGGTATGCGGTTCGGGAAGGTAAAACAGTTTTTGCTTGCCTTCCATCAGGCCAGTGCCGGTGATGCCGCCGGTGCCAACCGCAATGAGCGACTGGATCAAATGGAACCCTGCCTTTTGCCGCTCGGCATATGGATTAATGAAGGCCAGGATGCGGTCCCGGCGGAATCTCACATGAAAGATAAGGAAATAGAGTGGCAGCAAGGACGCGGCGAAGGCATAGCCGAAATATCGCATTCGCATTCCGGCTACATACAGGATGCTGGCGGCAATTCCTGCACACGCGATCCCGGTGCCAAGATCGGGCTGAAGCACGATCAAGCCGATCAAAGCCAAGACTGGCACGGCCGCCGGAATAAGGGTGTTTCGCCAGTCGTCCATGGTCTTCGTGCGAGTTTCAAGAAAGTACGCTAAGAACAAAATGAGGACGGGCTTGGCGAGTTCCGAAGGCTGGAAGGAAAATCCTCCGGCGTGAATCCAGCGGTGCGTGTGGTGTGAGCGATCTAGAAAAAATACTGAAATGAGCAGCAAGGTGGTGATTCCAAGAAATGAAAAAACCAGCGCCGGATGCTTGTAGCGGCGATAGTCGATTCGCATGGTCGCGACCATCGCCAGCAACCCAGCGACCGCCCAGACTAACTGCTTCGACAAAAACGCATATGGTGAGCCGAAGCGCTCCCGCGCCATCACTGCGGAAGCCGAAAAAACCATCACCAGCCCCGTGAATACCAGCAGCATGGTCACGGTAAACAGCCAGCGATCGACACTCACCCGCTTTGCCATCGGACATTCATTTCACCACGGAGGCACGGAGACACGGAGAAGGAAATTGGGGATTCTGGATTTTTGATTGTTGATTGATTTGGTTCGTGGCGGTCGAGTGTCAGCGTTCCCGTGCCAGATCGCTCACAATCCTCTTGAAAGCCGCGCCGCGCTCCTCATAATTCTTGAATTGATCGAAGCTCGCGCAAGCCGGAGCCAGCAGGACGACGTCTCCCGCTTCTGCCACTGCACTCGCCTTGCGGATTGCGTTCTCCAGCGTCTCGGCATGTACAACTTCGACGCCCTTGATCTGCGACTCGATCTTTTCCGCCGCAGCGCCGATTGTGTATACACGCTTCACTCGCTGTTTCAGCAAATCATTGAGCACGGCGTAGTCGCTACCTTTGTCTTTTCCGCCCAGAATCAAGTGTATGTTCGCGGGAAACGATTCCAGCGCCTTGATGGTCGCATCGACGTTGGTAGCTTTCGAATCGTTGTAGTAATCCACTCCGCGAATGGAAGCCACAAACTCCAGCCGATGTTCAACGGCTTTGAAGTCCCGCACTGCCTGGCGAATTTTTTCTGGAGGGCATCCCATCAGCGCGCCGGCGCAGACGGCAGCCAGCACATTTTCCAGATTGTGCGCGCCCTTCAACGGAATCTCGGAAACCTGCATGATCTCCCGTTGTTGCATTCCGTCGCGGAATAAGATGTTACCTTCCCGCACCCAGGCGCCTTGCTTCACTTCCTTTTGCCGGCTGAACCAGAAGACCTGAGCGCGCGTGCGCGCGGCCATGGTCACGCAAGTCGGGTCATCTTCGTTTAAAACAGCAAAGTCATCTCCTCGCTGATTTTCAAAAATACGCGCCTTGGCATCTGCATAGGTCTCAAAGGTTTTGTGGCGATCCAGATGATCGGGCGTCACGTTCAGCACCACCGCAACTTTCGGACGAAACGTCTGAATCGTCTCCAGCTGAAAGCTGGAGACCTCCAGCACGATAAATGTTTCCGTCGTCGCCCGGTCAGCCAATGAAATCGCAGGCGTGCCGATGTTGCCGCCCACCAGAGCGGGGAGTCCGCCAGCGGTGAGAATTTCGCCGGTCAGCGCGGTTGTCGTGGTCTTTCCGTTTGATCCTGTAATCGCCACAATCGGTCCGGGAAGAAACTGCGCCGCCAATTCGATCTCACCGATCACCGGCTCACCCAGCGAACGCGCCTGCTGCAGTAACGGAGCATCCACCGGGACACCGGGGCTTACGACGATCAGATCTTGCCCACGGAACGTACGCTCACCGTGGCCACCGGTCTCAACCGCGATGCCGTGATCGAGCAGCGCGGGAATTTCGTTGCGCAGTTCGTCGCCGCTTTTCGTGTCGGAAACCGTGACTCGTGCGCCATGCGCCTTCAGGAAGAGAGCGGATGCCACGCCGGATTTACCCAGGCCGACTACGAGAACGCGTTTGTTGTTCAGTTCCATCGTATTCATTTCACCACGGGGACCGGAAGAACAAGAACCAATCGAAGGGCTTCTCCGTGTCTCTGTGTCTCCGTGGTTCGTTACCGTAACTTCAACGTAGTCAGCGCGAATAGCGCGAACACTAGCGAGGCAATCCAAAACCGGACAATGATCTTCGACTCCGACCAGCCCATCAACTCAAAGTGATGATGCAACGGCGCCATCTTGAAAATTCGCTTCTTGCGCAGCTTATACGATCCGACTTGCAGAATTACCGAGAGCGCTTCGATTACGAACACTCCTCCGATAAATGGCAGCAGCAGTTCCTGCTTGATGATTACTGCAACCGTTCCGATTGCGCCGCCGAGCGCGAGCGATCCTACATCTCCCATGAAAACTTCCGCGGGATGCGCGTTATACCACAAAAATCCAATTGCAGAGCCGACCATGGCTCCGCAGAAAATCGTCAGCTCGCCAACCTGCGGCATTTTTGGAATTTCCAAATAAGTCGCGAAAGTAGCATGGCCGCTCACATAGGTCAGGACAGTCAGCGCCCCCGCCGCGATCACGGTGCAACCGATGGCAAGTCCGTCGAGGCCATCGGTGAGATTGACGGCGTTGCTCGATCCCACGATGACCAGCGCGACGAATGCAATGAATGGCAAGAACGCCAGCGGCCAGAGATGCGGCATGCGCTCGAGATTGCCGACGACAAGGTCGGGATGGAATTGTTTGAAGAATGGCACGATCAATTTCGTTGAGTACATGCCGTAGGTCTGCATGGCGATCAGCATCGTGGCAATCACAATACTGGTGGCGATCTGCAGGCCGAGCTTCGCCCGCCCAGTTAATCCCAGATTTCTCTTGTGTGCGACCTTTGTGTAGTCGTCCGTAAATCCGATGGCCGCGTAAGCGCACGTGGCAAACACCGCGATCCAGACGAATCGGTTGCTGAGATCCGCCCATAATAATGTTGGAACCACGACAGCGATGGCGATCAACAGGCCGCCCATGGTCGGAGTGCCGGCTTTCTTCTGGTGGGCTTTCGGGCCTTCTTCGCGAATGTATTGTCCGATCTGGAACTCGCGCAGGCGATTGATTACGAGAGGTCCGACGATGAGCGAGGTGAAAAGTGCGGTGAGGCTGGCGAATGCTGTGCGGAACGTAAGATAGCGAAAAATGCGGAATGGCGGAACGTAATGTTGCAGCTTTAGAAACAACAGCCAGTAGAGCAATCAGCCTCCGTCCTGCAAAACTAATTCTTGCCGTTGCGCAGCGCCTTCCAGGTCTCGAGCGCCTTTTCCAGCTTCACTCCGCGCGAGCCTTTCAATAAGACCACGTCGCCATCGCGGGTCTCGCGCGCCAGCCACTGGCCGGCTTCTTCCGGCGAAGCCACAAACTCTGCCCGTGTTCTCCCGCCGTTTGCGGCACCGACCATTGCCTGGGCCAATCCGCGAATGCCCAGCAGCATGTCGATCTTCTTTTCGGCAATATGCGCACCCGATTGCCGATGCATCTCTTCGCCTGCCGGGCCCAACTCCAACATCTCGCCGGCTACTACGATGCGCCGCTTTGCCGGCATCGCAGCCAGCGAATCAACCATCGCCGCAAGCGCCTTTGGATTCGAATTGTAGCAATCGTTAATCACCGTGATGTTGCCCACTTGGAGAACCTGTCCACGCTTGTCGGCGGACACAAGAGTCGATAGCGCCGCGGCGGCTTCCGAAGGCTTCATGCCGCGCTCCACCCCAACTGCGATGGCGGCCAGCGCATTCAGCACATTGTGCTCGCCCACCAGCGAGAGCTTGATGTGCTCCCGCACCGGGCCGATCACTGCATCGAACTCCGATCCATCGGTTCCTCGAGAAGTAATGTTTTCAGCGCGTACGTCGGCGGTTAGCCGTGTTCCGTACATCACGACTCTTCCCTTGAAGCCGCGACCAAACTGAGAAACGTACTCATCGTCGGCATTCAGCACGGCGACACCGTTCGCGGGCAGCGACTCAACCAGTTCGTATTTCGCTCTTGCAATTCCTGCCAGCGAATCAAAAAATTCCAGGTGCACCGGGGCGACATTCGTGACAACGCCGATTTCCGGCTGCGCAATCTTCGCTAAGGCGCGAATCTCTCCGGCATGCGACATGCCCATCTCGATGACCGCTATATCAAACTCCGGCTCGAGTTTCAAAAGCATCAGCGGCAGGCCAAAGTGATTGTTGAAGTTCCCCTCCGACTTCAGTACTCGAAAGCGCGCCGCCAACACGTGCGCGATTGCTTCTTTCGTTGTCGTCTTTCCCGCCGAACCAGTCACCCCGATCAGCGGCTTACCCCACAACTTGCGCACAGTAGTTGCCAGGGTCTGAAGTGCGACCAAAGTATCTTCGACAGCCAGCAGCTGACCCTGCTGAGGACAGCGGCTTAACTGATCTTTGCGCACCACCGCGGCCACCGCTCCCTTTGCCAGTGCTTGCTCCACGAAATCGTGGCCATCGAGGCGCTCTCCTTTGACCGCAAAAAAAAGTTCGCCGCTGACCATGGTGCGCGAATCGATCGAGTAGGCGCGGGCTACCTCGCCGGGAGCAAATCTTCCCGAAGCGGAAATGAACTCGGCGATTTTACCGAGAGTTAGCTTCATACTCGCGCTCCTGCGCGAGCCGCTTTGCATTCGAAACCCGCTGCCCGTAAGGCTTCGCGCGCCACTTCAATATCGTCAAATGGCGCGGCCCCCGTTTGCGTGATCTGCACTTTCTCGTGCCCCTTGCCGGCAATCAGCACGATGTCTGCGGGCCGTGCTTCGCCGATCGCAAGCGCGATCGCTTTTCGGCGGTCAGGTTCCACGCTGTATTTTGCTTGGGTTCTCTGCAGGCCGACGACGGCGTCATTAATGATCGAGAGCGGATCCTCGCTGCGCGGATTATCCGACGTCAGAATGACAAAATCGCTGCCCCGCCCGGCAGCCTCGCCCATCATCGGACGTTTCTTCCGATCGCGATCGCCTCCGCATCCGAAGACCGTCAACACTTTTCCCTTCGCAGTGGAAACCAACTCTCGCGCCAGCGCGGTCAGATTGCGTAAGGCGTCGTCGGTGTGTGCGTAATCGACTACAACCGTGAATGGCTGGCCGCAATCGACGCGCTCAAATCGTCCCGGCACACAGGCAAGTTTGTCGATGCCCGCCGCGATTGCTTCGGAAGAGCATTCGCGCGCGTAACTGGCTCCCGCCGCCGCAAGAATGTTATAGACGTTCACCCGCCCGATCATCGCAGAGAACACAGGAATTTTTTCGTCGGGCATCACCAGATCAAATCTGGTTCCGCGAGTGGTAATCTCAACTTTCTCGGCGTGCAAGTCGCCGCGGTTCCAGCCGTACCTCAGATTTACCGAACTTCGCTTTCGGCTGAACTCGGCTAATTGCACGCCGTACGGATCATCCATGTTTATTACTGCCGCGCGCGGAGCATCCGTGCCGCATCCTTCGAACAATATTCGCTTGGAAGCGAAATATTCTTCCATGGTGTTGTGATAGTCGAGGTGATCGCGAGTCAGATTGGTGAACACCGCGGCGTCGAACGGAATGCCATAGACGCGCTCCTGAGCTAGAGCGTGTGAAGAAACTTCCATTACCGCGTCCGTCGCGCCGTTTCCCACCGCCTCGCTTAAAAGACGATTCAGTTCCAACGCCTCGGGCGTGGTATGCGGCGCGGGCAAGACCCTTCCTGCCACGTGATATTCGATGGTGCCGATCAACGCGCTCTTTCGCTTCGCCGCCGTAAAAATCGATTCCACCAGAAACGCGGTCGTGCTCTTGCCGTTGGTGCCGGTGATTCCGACAATTGCGATCCTCTCCGCCGGTTTTCTGTAAAAATTCGCGCTGATCTTCGCCAGAGCGCGCCGTCCTCGCGGCACAACTGCCCATGCGACGCCTGCGCGCGCCTTCTCTGCGTCCGAGTCCGTCACCACCGCAACCGCACCTGCCTGAATAGCCTGATCGATGAAGCGATTTCCGTCGCTGGCCTCGCCGCGCATAGCCACGAATAGGCAGCCGGGTTTCACCCGTCGCGAGTCGTACTCGACACCGCTCACTTCCGGATTCCCGCTTTGCGCGAGAACTTCCGCTCCATCCAGCAAAGATTGGAAGGTCATTGCTGTGAATTATATGGCAGCATGAAAGGATAGATTCAGCGAGCGGCGCAGAATCGATGCTGCGAAACGTTACTAACGGCACATTCCGGGACGAACGATCCGGAGGTAAGTTAGAAGCATGAGCGTAGGCACCAGCCGAAGTAAATACCACTGCGCCCAATGCGAGCGCCCCGAGAGTCAGTGCGAGTGCGAAAGGTTTTGCTGCCTCTGCCAGTCGCAGCTCGATGTGCGTATCTGCCAGGATGGTCTGATGTACTGTGAGCCCTGCCGCAACGCGTGCGACTACAAAAGCTCCGATTAGCGGCCTAGCGTGAGTGCCTGTTTCCGCGCTAGGAGGTTAGCTCGCGTCAGAAAGACTTCAATTCAGAAACTGTCCAGGCCGCTCCTGTAACCAGGAACGTCAGGCAGAGTTCGGACCAATTGAAATGCGCCTGGGGATGAGCCGCGACATGCGGAATCCAAATCAGCACGCCAAACAGTAGCAGCATCAACGTCATAAGACGCATCGCGAGCCGCGCCTTTCGGTTGATGAGAATGGCAATTGCCGCGAGCGCAAACGCAACCGTCGTAAGAATTGCCCAAAACATTTGACCGGGTGGAATCCACTTTGGAACCAGGTGCGCTGTCCCCCGAAGCAGGAGCGCCTGCCCCAGCGTAAAGGAAATCGCACAGACCCCAACGCCAAGGCGCGCCAGCCGGCCGAACAATAGCGCACTTGTTGGATTTGCCTGAGCCGCAGCGTACTGCGCAACCGCCCCGCAGAATAGGGAAAAGAAAATAAAGATGCTGCCACCGTATTTGTCGTAGACGTTCGCTGCAGCAACAGTGTCAGGAACGCAGGCCAGCGAGAAAGACAAATAGACGATGCCTAGAATGATCGAGGCTAGGCGCGCCGTCCGCGAGAACTGGATCCCAATTCCGCCAGCAATCTGAGCGGCCATGAGACCCCCGCCGACCACGGTGCCAAGAGGCAGGCTCCAGAGGTGACTCAGATTTTGCCAGGTATCGGCATCATGCCACTGCAATCCGATGACGCCGAACAATACCGCCGACGCGCCGAAAATTATCCGTCCATATGAGGCCGGCTTCAAATAGCAGTTTCTCCTGCTGCAAATGACGGTTCGGAATGCCTCCAGCCACAGGCTGGATCAAACGACTACTGCTTCCCTGTATTCTCCGAATACACGCCGCATGGCATCCGCGATCTCGCCAACCGTCGCGTAGGCTTCCACCGCCGCCAGAATTCTTGGCATCACGTTTTCTCCCGAGCCCGCCGCGTCTTCCACTTCCGTGAGTGCTGCCTTCCACCGGCTGGCATCGCGCTTCGCGCGTAAGGCGCGTACACGCTCGACCTGTTTTGGTTCGAGCGCGGGATCGATGGTCTGGATGGGAATCGACCGTTCCTGTTCCACCTCGAATCGATTCACCCCGACCACGATCGCTTCTTCGTGGTCGACTGCCTGTTGGTATTCGTATGCGGCATTCTGGATTTCCTGCTGCACAAATCCGCGCTCGATGGCTTTCAACATTCCGCCCATAACTTCGATTTTGCCCAGATATTCCGCCGCGCGCTTTTCGATTTCGTTCGTCAGAGACTCGACATAATACGATCCGGCCAGAGGATCGATGGTCTGTGCCGCGCCCGATTCATAAGCGATGATCTGCTGCGTGCGCAGCGCGGTGCGGGCCGCTTGCTCCGTGGGCAACGCCAGGGCTTCGTCATAGGAATTCGTGTGCAGCGATTGCGTGCCACCCATCACCGCGGCCATGGCTTGAATCGCCGTACGGACGATGTTGTTCTCGGGTTGCTGAGCGGTCAGCGTGGAACCGGCCGTCTGGGTGTGGAAGCGCAGCATCCACGACCGGGGATTCTTCGCTTTGAAATGCTCGCGCATGATCCGCGCCCACATACGGCGCGCCGCTCGGAACTTCGCTACTTCTTCCAGAAAATTGTTGTGCGCGTTAAAGAAGAAAGAAAGCCTGGGGGCAAACTCATCGACATTCAACCCGGCTTTAATCGCCCCTTCTACATACGTCATGCCATTGCCCAGCGTGAAAGCAACTTCCTGCACCGCGGTCGATCCCGCCTCGCGCATGTGATAGCCGGAGATTGAGATCGTATTCCACTCGGGCAGGTTTTCTTTGGCCCAGGCAAACATGTCGGTGATGATGCGCATGGCCTGATGCGGCGGATAAATATAAGTCCCGCGCGCGATGTATTCTTTCAGAACATCGTTCTGCACGGTTCCAGAGAGCTTGCCAAGGTCCGCGCCCTGTCGCCGCGCAACCGCCACGTATAGCGCGAGAAGAATCGACGCCGTGGCATTGATGGTCATCGACGTAGAGATTTTGGTGAGGTCAATGCCCGAAAACAGCCGCTCCATGTCTTCGATGGAGTCGATTGCTACACCCACTTTTCCGACTTCTCCCGCGGCCAGCGCGTGGTCCGAGTCCATTCCGATTTGCGTGGGTAAATCGAAAGCTACCGACAATCCAGTCGTTCCGTTGCCTAGCAGATACTTGTACCGTTTATTCGATTCTTCGGCATCGCCCATGCCTGCATATTGGCGCATGGTCCAGAGCCGCCCGCGGTACATCGTCGACTGCACGCCGCGCGTGAAAGGATATTCGCCGGGATACCCAACTTCACCTTCGTAGTCGGAACCTTTCAAATCGGCAGGCGTATAAAGAGTCTTGACAGGGATGTGTGACGAAGTTTCGATTTCGCGGGGGCTCTTCCGCGCCTCGAGCCTTACAGTGTCAGCCATAGACCGCAACCTGTGTCCTCACCTAACGCGTTTGTTCTTCTTTTTTACTCGCCAAAACGAGCTGATGCCGAACCATGCGAAGGTAAGTGTGAAGCAAATTGCAAGCGCCAGCCTTTTTGGTCCTGCTTGGCCGGCGTGGTACCGGCCATATTCTTTGAATGCCGCTGCGGCAAAACTGGCGCCCATAATTAAGAAAACAAGGCCTGTAACCTCGAGCCAGAGCTGATGCAGAATGCGTCCGAAGGCGCGGGAGGTGGTTAGCGCAGCCTGCTTGGCGGCCCGCAGCGTGCGGCTGCGTCCGGCCTGCTGCCTGGCCACGCGAGCGGCCACACCCAACTTTCGTGCAGCAGAAACATTACTCACGGCTCGATTTTAACAGCCTTCGGCGCTACAATGACGCAAACTGTGAGTGCTGTCGAACCGTTGCGGCGCTTCGGGCATCTAACAGACTTATAAGCTTGCTGGGACTCGCGAGGGAAGACCGGCGGAGGAATCGTGGATCAACAACTCAAAGACTTGATGAAGGAACTGGGCGAGGCGATCAATGAATCTCTCTCCGATTCCGACCAAATCGCGGAAGTCGTCTCTCGCATTAAAGAGGGCGGTTACGATATTTTCCTGGTCCTCGAAGCTACCATCGGCGTGAGCAAGCAGGGCGAGAAGTCTTCCGACAAGACTTCGCTGGTAACCACTCTTTCCACCAATCCCGAGTTCAAAGTCAGCGATCAGGATCTGAAATTTCTCAAATCCCTCCGCATCAAAATAGAAGAAGAAAAAGAGAAATAGTCGAGCGCCGGCCCTGTCACCCATTCGCTGCTTTACAGACTTGGCGCGATAGCCCACTGGGATCGTTGTACCCTGCTGCCACCATCTACATAGCTTTTTTGCCCGTGCCAGCATCTCACATTCTTAGTGTGGCTTCGAAAAACGCTTTCCGTCCGACCATGAATTACAGGGCCGGATTAAAGTTTTCCGAATATTATTCGGCCTAGGCGAATGGTGAAGGCGACTCGGGAGAAGGCCGTGATATCTTGCACAGGGTCGGCTGACAAAACCACAAGATCCGCATCCATACCTTTGGCGATACGGCCGGAGTGCGCAGAATACCCGAAGCGCGCTGCCGGATTCGTGGTCAGCGAGGCAAGAATCTGCCCGAAACTCAACCCAGCCTGCGACATGAGCTTGAACTCTTCGGCGGTATCAAAGTAGTCCGTGTAGCCGACGTCGGTGCCAAAAAGAATTTGTCCTCCGGCATCGGAGTAAGACCTCAACTGTTGGGACGCGTATCTCATGTCATTCGCGGCATCTTGCGGTGACTCTCCGAACTTTTTGGCCTCGACCTCGAATAGAGTCAGCGTTGGGATCAGTGCCATGTTTGCGGCTTTGATGCGCTGCACCAGATCCGGCGTCCAGGGGCCGCTCATCGGAGTTGTATGCGCCAGGACATCGACTCCACTCTTCAAAGAAACATTAATGCCTTCGGTGTTGGAGGGGTGTGCGAACACCGGCTTGCCGGCACGATGAGCTTCGGCGACGATGGCCGTGGCCAGCTCGACCGGCATAATGAGGACGCCTCCGTTCTCAATCGATCCTGCGAAAATTTTGACGCCGTCGGCGCCGTCGTGAATCTGCTGGTCTACGCGTTGGACGGCCTGCGGGACCGATTCCGCCTCAGGAAGAGAAATGTGATTTTCCTGTAAAAATCCGCGAATGTACACGGGAGTGCCGCCCTTGGCATAGAAAGGCTCGCCCACAGTAAGAATGCGCGGGCCGCGGATTTCGCCGGATGCGATGCGCCGGCGGATGATGTTGGTGTTATCGAGAAGCGAGGCAATATCAAAAACCGTGGTGAAACCCCAGCGCGTAAACATCTGTTCAAGCTGAGAAGAGAGTCCCGCAGAGGAGAGGCTTTCCGCGTGGAGCAGCCCTTTGGTGAAAATGTGCACGTGGCTGTTCCAGAAGCCTGCCGTGACCACCTTCCCCTTGCAATCGATGACGGTCACAGAGCGCGCGAGAAATGGGAGTTTGATTCTGGCGCTGGGACCGACGGCGGTGATGCTCCCGTCATGCACTAGAATCGTGCCGTCCGCAATCGCTGGTTCGGTCGGCGAAGTATAGATTCTTGCATGCACCAGCGCGAGATCAGACGCAAAACTGGCATGGCAGGCAAGAATAGTCAGGAAGAGGACAACGCGTCGACGGTTGCGGATTTGCATGGAGAGCTATACGCAAACTCCTGAGGTTTCGTTCCGAGCAGCAATTGATTCGCCCGGCACGTAGCAACCTCTCCGCCTGTGCTACCATCTAGTGTTTTTCTAGGTCGCTCCAATACCCATGAAAGACACCCTCGGAGTCCTTCTCGCAGGCGGCGCTGGAGAGCGCCTTTATCCTCTCACTCGCGACCGGGCCAAGCCCGCCGTCACCTTCGGCGGCATCTACCGCATCATCGACATCACGCTCTCTAATTGTCTCAACTCAGACCTGCGGCGCGTTTACATTCTTACTCAATACAAGGCTCTATCGCTCAACCGGCACATCCGCGAGGGCTGGAACATCCTGGGCCGCGAAGTCGATGAATTTGTCGAAGTCCTGCCCCCGATGAAGCGCGTGAGCGACCAGTGGTATCAGGGAACGGCCGACGCGGTCTATCAAAACATTTATTCCATCGGCTCCGAGCAGCCCAAGTACGTCATCATTCTCTCCGGCGATCACATTTACAAAATGGATTACGGCAAGATGCTGAAGCAGCATTGCGACGCCGCCGCCGACGTCACGCTGGCCACCATCCAGATCGATCTCGAAGAAACTTACCGCTTCGGCGTAGTCGATGTGGATAAAGATGGGCGCATCAACGGCTTCGAAGAAAAGCCGAAGACCACCGCGCTGCGTTCTCCCTGGAACGCGGACAAAGTCGCGGGCTCAATGGGCATTTACCTCTTCAACGCCGATGTTCTCATCCCCGCGCTGCTGAAGGATTCCGAGGATCCCGTATCCAGCCACGATTTCGGCAAAGATATTCTGCCCAAAATGGTCAACGACTATCGCGTCTACGCCTACGACTTTATCGACGAAAACAAAAAAGAGGCGCTCTACTGGCGCGACGTGGGCACGCTCGAAGCCTACTACGAAGCCAACATGGATATCGTTTCGGTCTCGCCGATCTTCAATCTGTACGATCAGGCCTGGCCGATCCGCACCCACCAGCGCCAGTATCCCCCGGCAAAATTCGTCTTCGCGGAAAAGGACCGCATGGGCACCGCGCTCGATTCCATTGTCTCGAATGGCTGCATCGTTTCCGGCGGTGTGGTGAAGAACTCGGTGATCTCGCCCGATGTGCGCGTCAACTCCTATTCCGAAGTCGATTCGTCCATTCTCTTTTCCCATGTTGCTGTCGGCCGCCACTGCCGCCTGCGCCGCTGCATCATCGACCGCAACGTGCACCTCCCCGAAGGCACCACCATCGGCTACGACACCGAAGCCGACCGCTCCCGCTACTTCGTCACCGACAGCGGCATCACCATCGTGACGCGCGACTATTCGCTGTTTGAAAACCCGGTCACGGTGGATTACTTCACCAGCGAGTAGGACTGTCCCAGCTTTGGCTTTCGCGTGCGCCACCACCGAAGAGGCTGCCCCAGCTTTCCGTGTGTTGGAAAGCTGGGCACCACAGACCCAGGCGGGTGGCCCAGCCTTTCGCATCGATTTTTTCTTTCCCGTTCCGAAACTGTGGGTGCCCCGCTCCTGCGCTTTTTGCAGGGGCGGGTACCATGCTGCCGATACCATGGGATTTTATGCCTGCCGGTCTGCATCGCACTTACGGCGCTCATCATCTGCACTCTATCACCTGTTCCTGTTCCCGGCGGCTGCCTTTTCTTGGTACTGCGCGCAGCCGCGATTGCTTCCTCACCATCCTCGAAGAGGCTCGTCAGCCTTATCGCTTCGTCGTTGTCGGATACGTGGTCATGCCGGAACATTTTCATTTACTCATCACAGAGCCGGACGTCGGAACTCCGTCTACGGTGATGCAGGTGTTGAAGCAGAGGACGGCTCATGCGCTGTTGCCCAAACGCAGACGGCGCGATTCTCGCCAGCGTAGCCTGTTCCCGGATGAAGCGCGTCGCAGCTTTTGGCAGGCGCGCTTTTACGACTTCAACGTTTGGGCTACGAGAAAGCGAGCGGAGAAATTGCGCTACATGCATCGCAATCCGCTGAAGCGGGGACTGGTGGAGTCGCCGGAACAGTGGCGTTGGAGCAGTTACCGATTTTATTCTCTTGGTGAGAGCGGGCCGGTGCGGGTTGATGAGGGTTGGGGAGATTTCGTTCCGGGATCGGGTGGCTTAAGACCGTCACCGCAGGCGATCGTGGTACCTGTGGTCTTTCAACACGTTGTTCCCAAGAAGTGAATAGTCCATTCGAGCAAGACCGGAGAAGCTGATGGTGCTGACCAATCCGCTTCCCAGGAGTCGATCGGATGGACCTTCACCAGAATGCCCGACTTAGTTTTCGCTGTCGAGAGGCTTTAGCCCATAAGATCATGATGGAGAGGCTGACATTGAAGGCGGCTGCAGCCGCCTTCCAGGTCAGCCGAAAAACCGCTGCGAAGTGGTTTCGCCGCTACCGCACCTTGGGCTTGCCTGGATTGCGCGATCGTTCTTCGCGGCCTCTGCGTTGCCCGCGCCAAACCTCCTCGGAGTTGACGGCGCAGGTCATCGCACTGCGCCGCCAGTTGCAGCCCGCCTATCAGATCGCCCAATCCACTCACCTCAGCGCCGCCACCGTCAGCCGCATTCTTCGGCGCGCTCATCTCAACCGCTGGCGTCATCTCCATCCCGCTCCGCCCGTCGTGCGTTACGAACATCCCGCTCCCGGCGATCTGCTCCACCTCGATATCAAGGGCATGACTCGTTATCAGCAGGTCTCTATTCGCGGCGACGGCCGCCGTCGCGGCCGCCCTCAGTTCGCCGGCTGGCAGGCGCTGCACGTCGCCATCGACGATCACTCCCGCCTCGCCTTCTCCCGCATGCTGCCCAACCAGCAAAACCAAACCGCCATCGCCTTTCTGCAGGCCGCCGTCGCCTTCTATGCCCAGCTCGGCATCCCCATTCGCCGCCTGCTCACCGACAACGGTTCCTGCTATCGCTCCCGCCACTTTCGCGCTGCTTGCCTTGAACTCGGCATCCAGCACCGCTTCACACGTCCCTACACTCCGCGCACCAACGGCAAGGCCGAACGCTTCATCCAAACCGCCTTGCGCGAGTGGGCTTACGTTCGCCACTACCGCAACTCAGAAGAACGCGATCAGCAACTCTTACCCTGGCTGGAGCACTACAACCTCCACCGCCCGCATGGTAGTCTCGGTTACGCTCCACCTATCAGCCGCGCTCCGGTGGGTACAACGTCTTGATAGATCACAGCCAGCCCCCTGGTAATCGAACTCTCCGGCACCGGAACATAGCCAATTCGTGCACAAGCTGTCCACGTCCTCGCTGTGACATCTAACCTTGCGCCCCAATCCAATCATCCCTCATCATGGTTCCAAAGCTGTTCCGCTCTTTGACAATCGAAAATTCCCAAGAAAGCAACCCTAACTATCATTACTTTCAAGATTTTGCCGACAAATTCTTTCCCCTTAATATTTTGCCGGGATTCACGCAACCGAGTGCGCGGCAAGCAACTGATTCCAGGGAATTAACGGCGTCGATCTGGAAATTTTTTTTATCAGGAATCCATGCCGATCATCGCGCGCCGCTGCGTGACCGCACGAATTTATTGCGAGACTTTATTGCGAGACTGGCGCAGCCACAACCGTGTAAGGATTCTGCCCATCCTCTTCGTCGCTCGTCACCGCCAACGCTCCGGTCGCCGGGTTCACGCTCATGGCAACGATTCTGCCGGGAGGAATGCAGGGCGGCGACCCTTCGCAATTGGCATGGACCAGCAGCAGGAAACGCCCGGTGGGATCGAGCGCCCCGCGAACCAGGTAATACTCGCCCGTCAAGAACGGAGAACCTGCGATCTCGGTCAGGTCGCCAGAGGTAGAATCGATCTGGAAGACGCGAATGCGAGGCGATTCTGCCGATTCGGAAACAAGGCCATACAGAAAAGATCCATTCGAACTGATGATGAACTGCACGAACCCGTCGGAGAGCTGTTTGCCGTTCGAAAGAATGTTGGTCTCATACGCACCACCGCCGCCACTCGCGTAGCGCACAACGAGATTGCCGCGGAGGTCCAAAGCGTAGACAAAATTTCCATCCGGAGTGGGCGCGAAAATCCCGCTGTCCATGGCATTCCCCGCAAAGGACTCTTCCGCCGTGAGCTGTCCCTGCGCCCGGGAGAAGCTGTTCAATTCATAAAGCGACGATCCCGATTGCCCAAACCAGTCCTGCAACAGAAACGCGCTGGAATTCGCCAGCATCAGGGTCGATGTCACACGGCATTCGCCGGCACTTTCCTGGGCCACGCTGCATGGCGATGGCGGCGGAACTGAAAGCGAGACCGGCAATAAAGGAGTCAAGCCACTGCTGGCATCCTGAAATCCGAACAGGCCCTCGTCGGTAGCCGCATACACATAGGTGGTGTCACTGGTGAGGCTGAGCCACTGATTGAAGGCGACCTTCAGCGGTTGTCCCTGTGCCTGCAGGGATCCGTTCCGCTCAACCGCATAAGATTGCAGAGAAGGTGTCAGCATACCGGTGCTGGTCGGTACGTCCGCGACCAGGCCATAGTTCGTGCCGGTGATGATCGTGGGCTGAACCGGCTTGATCAGCGGCCGGAGCTTGCCGTTTCCTAGCAGCGCGAACTCTTCCGATTTCAACTCGATCGAATCTGGCGTAAACACGTAAGCGATGATCTTCGATCCATTTTTTGCCGGGCCAAAAATTGCTTTCGCAGTCACCGGCTGAGAGACCGTAAGAGTACAGCTGCTGTTGCCGGAGCAAATGCCGCTCCAGCCATTGAAGGAGTAATTGGATGCAGGAGTCGCAGTCAAATCAAGTTGAGTATTCTGCGCGAAGCTGGCCGAGCACGTGGGCGGACAACTGATTCCCGGCGGAGCGCTCGCAACCGTGCCCCAACCCGTGGTCGGAGCAATGATCGTGACTTTGTACGAGGGAACTTGCGTCGATGAGCTGGATCCCGAACCTGCACCGCAGCCGGTCGCAGACCAGAGCCCGCAAACCGCGACCACCGCAACCAGGACAAATACCTGCGACTTCCTTACCGCCACAGACTACCCCCGAGCATCCACCAAATCTCAGATGCCAGATCGAAACCAAGGGTTCGATGGCATCGGCCCACGCCCCGTTGCGACTCATCCTACAGCGTTCATTTGCGGCGGCAACAAGAATCGTAAGATTGTTTGGACGTAGGTGCCGATGTGGGAGGGGTAAACTAGTCGCCGTGAATGGCGGCGGGGCTCGAAATCGGAGAAGGAGCGTCGGCAATGTTCGGTTCGGCAGGAACTTCCAGCCATTTGCGGACATCGGGCAGGGCCGCGACCATGGCTCGTTCACCCGAACGAATTAAATCACCGGCTCGTTTGAAGTCGTCATAGCCAAAACCGGCAACGTCAGGCTCGACCACTAAGTCAGCAGCTCTTCGCCATATGTCACTCACCATATCCTGCGCGATCGCGAATGACTGTCCGATCACATCGAAAAGATGGCGTGGCGCGCCGCCCTTGGTCCACTGGCCTTTCAGGTGAACCCCCAGGACGTATTCAGCGCCCATCTCGCGCAATGGCCGGGTCGGAACCGGATGCGAAAGCATGCCGTCCACCAGCCACTTCCCGCGAATATTCACTGGCAAAAACATTCCCGGATAGGCGCAGCTCGCACGCACCGGATCGATAATCGAACCCGAATGAAATACCACCCCCTGGCCGCTGTTGAAATCCGTCGCCGTAACGCCCAAAGGAATACGAAGTTCCTCGAACGTTTTTACCTTCAATATGCGGTTCAGGAAGGCCGTCATGCGATCATTCGACGCAAAGCCGTAACGAGAAACCGTCCAGCGGGCGAAGGTTGTAAAGCGGCAGGACTGCGCAACTTCTTCGAGCTCTTCGATGGAAACTCCGCTGCAATAGGCAGCGCCAATCAGCGCGCCAACACTGGTGCCCGCGACCACCCGAACCGGTATGCCTTCTTTCTCCAGGACCTTGAGAACGCCGATGTGAGCCATGCCCCGGGCAAAACCGCCTCCGAGGGCAACTCCGATGGCAGGAATTCGTGGCTGGATTGCCGCTTTGCGCGAGAGTTCGCGCCCAAAGGCCTGCACGGACCGGACGATCCTGCCGAGACTTTTCACAGCAACCCCGTGTGCCCTATTTCTTGGGCACGTAAGTTAAGATGCCATAAGGTTGATATCGGCTGTAGGGCCTGATCGTGCCATTGTTACGTTACTTTGGTCCGCGATCTCACTGTAGAAGTTACTTAGGATCGGCTGGGCATTTTTTGTAACCTCGTGACTAACTCTCTTTGCTCTGCTAACTTACAAGTAAATGATTCGTGAGATATCGGCAGGAGGCGTGGTAATTCGCAACCGGGAAGCAGCATGGTGGATGGCCGCCATCGAGCCGCCCGCCGATGAGGCCCGCGCCGCAAAAGTGAGGTCAGAAGGCGCGGCCAAGCAAAAGCCAGTCCTCGCGCTGCCGAAAGGTTTGGTCGACCCCGGTGAAAAACCGATGGAAACCGCCCTGCGCGAGGTCTATGAGGAGACCGGCATCTCGGCCGACCTGATCACGAAGCTCGCGGACATCAAGTATGTCTATTCGCGTACCTGGAGCGATGGAGCACGCGTGTTCAAGATCGTCAGCTTTTATCTCATGCGATATCGCTCGGGCCGTATCAATCAGATTTCCGCCGCGATGCGTATCGAAGTTGCGCGAGCTCTTTGGATACCGCTCGCGGATGCCACCAGGATGCTCGCTTACAAGGGCGAAAGACAAATGGCACAGAAGGCGCAGGAATATGTGACCGCGCATCCGGAACTCGCAGCGTGAACTTGCTGTCATCCTCTTTCGTCTTTGCATCCTTCATAATGTGGTTATGTCACGTCGAGAAACCGGGCGCAGTAAAGCCGGGACATCTTTTTTGCTAGCTTTTTTTCTGTTGATTCCGGCGGAATTTGCCTACTCTGCAGCGACAAAGCGGCCGGCGCCGCCATTGCAGGCCGATTACGTTTCTGCCCTTTCCGCGGCCGATCATTTTCTTCAAGCCTGGCAGTCTGGAGACGTCGAGAACGGTACATCTTTGCTCACAAGTCACGCCAAAACGGCAACGAACACGGAAGTCGTCGATAGTTTTTTTTCGAACGAGGCTCCTGCCGCTTACGAAATCGAGCGCGGCAAAATGTTGAGCCGGAGCCGCTATGAGTTTCCGATCGTGCTGATGACAAGGAAGCACGGCCGGGTTCACCGGCAATTCTCCAACATTATTGTTCTGCGTACTGGCGGCAACGACTGGGCCATCGATAAACTTCCCTAGTGAGTGGGTTCATGTCAGTGAGGTCTTATGATCTCCGTGCCCTCTGTGTTGAAGATTATTTGAGACTCGATCATGAAAAGCATTCATAAAGTCGCAATCCTGGGCGCGGGCACCATGGGCGCGCGCATCGCTGCGCATTTTGCCAACGCGAACATCCCGAGCTACCTGCTCGATATCGTAACTCCCGACGCCGATGGTGTTGCACGAAGCAAAGTCGCTGCCACGGGTCTCGAAGCGGCGAAGAAATCGAAGCCTGCGGCTTTCATGGATGCCTCGCTCGCTCGCCTGATCACAGTCGGCAATTTCGAAGATGACCTCAAGAAGCTGACGGAAGTCGATTGGATCATCGAAGCGGTGGTGGAAAATCTCGATCTGAAGCGCGCTCTATTGCGGCGAGTGGAAGCCGTTCGCAAACCCGGCACCATTATTACTACAAATACCAGCGGACTACCGGTGGCGAAAATTGCCGAAGGTTTCACCGACGATTTCCGCCGGCACTGGTTCGGCACGCATTTTTTCAACCCGCCGCGCTACATGCGACTGCTGGAACTCATCCCCACCCCAGATGCTGACCGCGCGGCCATCGACCTTATTTCGCACTTCTGCGACGTGCGTTTGGGCAAAGGAGTCGTGCTTGCGAAAGACACGCCCAACTTTATCGCGAACCGCATCGGGACCTTCTCGGTGTTAAACGTGATGCGGCTCATGCAGGAGATGGATCTGACGATCGAAGATGTGGATGCGCTGACCGGCCAGGCCGTGGGTTGGCCGAAATCCGCAACCTTCCGCACCATCGATTTGGTTGGCTTGGATATTTTGGGTCATGTAGTCGCGAACCTGATCGCGAACGTCCAAGACGAGCGCAGCGAACTGAAGTTGCCGGATTTCTATAACAAAATGATCGAGTGCAAGTGGCTCGGAGATAAAACTGGAGGCGGATTCTATAAAAAAGTAAAACAGGGCGCGGGCAAAGAAAAGGAAGAAGAGCGGCTCGGCCTCGACTGGAAGACGCTCGAATATCGTCCGCGGCAAAAGCCGAAGTTCGCGGCCCTCGACATGGCAAAGAATATCGAAGACACGGGGGCGCGCCTCCGCATGCTGCTCGGCTTCGATAGCGGATCACAAAAGGTCGATAAAGCTGGAGCATTCCTTTGGTCCACGCTTTCTGATCTGTGGAATTATTCCGTTAATCGCGTGCCGGAGATTTCCGATTCCATCGTCGAGATCGACCGAGCCATGCGCCTTGGCTTCAACTGGGAAATGGGACCATTCGAACTGTGGACTGCAGTCGGCGTAGAACCCGCCATCGCTCGTATGAAGAAAGAAGGTAAACCCGTTGCCGCGAACGCAGAAAAACTCCTCGCCGCAGGCCACAAAGGCTGGTACATCGACGACGCGAAGTCCGCGTCGGGCCGCAAGTATTGGGACCTGAAAAGCGAAAGCTGGCACGCAGTCGAAGTTCCCACAGGCGTGTGGTCGGTGACGGTCGCAAAGAAATCGAACGGTGTTGTGAAGAAAAATTCTGGCGCATCGCTGGTCGATCTAGGCGATGGCGTCGGTTGCATCGAGTTTCATAGCAAGATGAACTCGCTCGGCGCGGACATCATTGGCCTTATTGCCCAAACGCTCAAACCCGGCGGCCCGGGCGACAACTTCGACGCCTTCGTCATCACCAACGACGCCGCGAATTTTTCGGTTGGCGCCAATTTGATGCTATTGCTCATGAGCGTGCAGGAAGAAGAGTGGGATGATGTCGATCTTGTGATCCGACAGTTCCAGGGCATGACGCAGGCCATCAAATTTTCGCCCAAACCGGTTGTCTCGGCGCCTTTCGGCCTGTGTCTGGGAGGCGGAACGGAAATCTCGCTACACGCCGCCGCGCGGCAACCTCACGCCGAACTTTATACCGGACTGGTAGAAGTGGGTGTAGGCCTTCTTCCGGGAGGCGGAGGCTGCAAAGAGATGCTGTTGCGCGCGGTGGATAACGCAGCCGTGGATCGCGGCGGAAGAGTTTCCGGCGAAACGCTGGCGGGATCGATCGAGATGCTCGAAGCCGTAAAGCAGACGTTTGAGACCATTGCCACCGCGAAGGTCGCAACTTCAGCTCACGAAGCTCGCGGCCTTGGATTCCTCTCCGATCGCGACCGCATCACCATGAATCGCGAGCGTGTGCTCTCTGACGCGAAAACTCGTGCGCTGGAGATGGTGCGTGGCGGCTACGAGCCGCCGGTTCCGCGAGCGGATATTCCCGCGCCCGGCGAGAGTCTTCTGGCAACGTTAAAAATGGGCGTGCACCTCATGCGGCAGGGCGACTACATCACGGATTACGAAGTGAAGCTCGGCGGTAAGATTGCGGAAGTATTGTGCGGCGGGAATATCACGCCCGGAACCCCGGTGAGCGAGCAGTACATCCTCGATCTTGAGCGAGAGGCGTTCAAATCGTTGTGCGGCGAGAAGAAAACTCAGGAGCGGATTCAGTACACATTGAAGACGGGCAAGACTCTCAGAAACTAAGCCTCCAAGAGGGCCACCTACGTACTGCGACACATAATCCATGATGTATACTACGTACGTATGGAGGTTGCGTATGAGCTACGTAGAACCCTCAACCGTCGTGTCTCCACGGGCATCGGTTCGCTCGGTTGAAGTGATCTATACCAGCAGCCACAACGGAGGATGGTCGGTCGCCAGAGTGAATTGGGAGGATACCGAGAGCGTCGGTATTCGCTGGAATGGCTCGGAAGAAGAACCTGGCATTGGCAATCCCCAATCCCGGGGAAATCCCGTCTGGTTCATCGTTCCCGCGGAACTCCACGATGTGATTCTGGCCAAGGTTGAAGACCTCGCCGTGAGTGCTCCCGGCGGCCTCTTCGATCAGTATCGCGAGATGGCGAACGACGTTCAACATGAAAAGGAAGCTGAAGAGTGGAGCGAGGGCTTGATCGGCGATGCATCCACGGAGGGGTGAGGTCTGGTGGGTTGCTTTCGATCCGTCGCTGGGCGGCGAAATCCAGAAAACGCGCCCCGCAATTGTCGTGAGCAACAATGGTGCGAATATGGCGCTGAACCGTCTCATTGTTGTACCGCTCACCAGCCAGATAGCCAAGGTCTACACGGGACAAGCCATGATTACTTTGAACGGCGAACCTCGAAAAGCGATGGCCGATCAATTGACCACTATTTCGAAGCAACGTTTACGCTCCAAGTCCGGAGACATATCAATCTCTGATATGGCCGCTCTGGAGCGCGCGATTAGGGTGCATTTGGGGCTTCGGCGCTAGAAGCAGCCCCTCTCCCGACTTCAGTCATACTCGTCGGCGCGAATCTAGGCGAGTTATCGAGAATCAAGAATCGGGTTCTGCCTCGGCTGGATCGAAGAATGAAGCTCTTGGTCCGCTGCTACAATCGAAGTCATGCGCAGGTTTCTGACGACGGCCGCACTCCTTCTAGGAACAATCATCCTCGCGGTTCTTCCCGGAATGCCGATCTTGACCAGCGCACAGGGGTCCGTCAGCCAGAAAGAACCCCCGCCAGATGTTCCCGACGCCATCCAAGCCCCCGCAGGTTTGCAAGTCGTCGTATATGCGCACGGGATCGGATCGCAGATATACACCTGCAAGTCAGAGCCCGGCGGCAAGTTCAGTTGGATCCTGAAAGCCCCCGACGCCGAACTGCACGACCGCAAAGATAAAGTGATTGGGCATCACTCGGCCGGCCCAAGCTGGAAGTTGAATGATGGCAGCGAAGTCACGGGCAAAGCTGCTGCTCACGTTGATTCCTTGGATCCCGACTCGGTTCCCTGGCTGCTCGTCAATGTCGTCAGCCATTCCGGCAAAGGTCAGCTTTCGGACGTGACCGCGATTCAGCGGGTTCGCACGCATGGCGGAATGCCGCCATCGGAGGGCTGCGATGCGGCTCATGCCAACGCTGAGACGAAAAGCAGCTATACGGCTGATTATTACTTCTTCGCTCCAGCGAAGTGAAGCGACCCTGAACATCGGTTCATCGAATAAAGGTATTCAGAAGGACTGATTCTCATGCGAGAAGTCGTCATCGCTTCCTCTGTCCGAACTCCCGTGGGACGCGCCTTCAAGGGCACGCTTCGCGCCACGCGTCCTGATGAGCTCGCAGCGATCGCCATCAAAGGCGCCATGGAGCGCATTCCGCAACTTGATACGAAAGAAATCGAGGACGTGATCCTCGGTTGCGCCATGCCCGAGGCGGAACAAGGGATGAACGTTGCGCGTATCGCCTCTTTGCGCGCGGGACTGCCGGTGGATGTCTCTGCGCTCACGATCAATCGTTTTTGCTCTTCGGGACTTCAGGCAATCGCCATGGCGGCGGAGCGCATCATGAGCGGCGGCGCCGAAGTCATCGTCGCTGGCGGAACGGAGTCGATGACGATGATTCCGATGGGTGGCCACAAGATTTCGCCGAATCCCTGGCTGGTCGATCATTATCCCGACGCATATTTGAACATGGGTCTCACCGCCGAGAGGGTGGCGCAGAGATTCGGCATCACGCGGGAACAAGCAGACGAGTTCGCCTTGCGCAGTCACCAAAAAGCCCTGGCCGCTATCCAGAGCGGAAAATTCGACGATGAACTCGTGCCTGTCCCCGTGACCTTTTCGACGCCGAACGGGTCGAAGCCCAAGCGACAGGAAATTATCTTCAACGTGGACGAGGGACCGCGCGCCGGCACTTCGCTGGAAGTATTGCTTGCCTTGAAGCCAGCGTTTCACGCAAAGGGCACCGTTACGGCCGGCAACTCATCCCAGATGTCCGACGGCGCAGCGGCAGCCGTGGTGATGTCCGCAGAACGCGCGAAAGCGCTGGGAATCACGCCGCTGGCGCGCTACGTTTCATTCGCCACCGCCGGATGCAAGCCGGAAGAGATGGGAGTCGGACCCGTCTTCGCGATTCCTAAAGCCCTTAAGATGGCGGGACTCAAACTTTCCGACATGGATGTCATCGAGTTGAACGAAGCTTTCGCAGCGCAATCGCTGGCTGTAATCAAAGAGGCTGCGCTTGATCCGCAAAAAGTGAATCTCAACGGCGGGGCAATCGCTCTCGGGCATCCTCTCGGCTGCACCGGCGCCAAGCTGACGGCGACTATCCTCCGCGAACTCAAGCGCCGCAAAGCACGTTACGGTATGGTCACCATGTGCGTTGGCGGAGGCATGGGAGCGGCAGGCATTTTCGAAAATCTTTCGTAACGGGGGCTGCAATGCCTGCCGAGATTTCACGCGCACATCTCGTACAATGAGAAGTTCTCGCCTGCGCCACGAGCTGTATCGGAAGGAATAAGCATGGCAACGACCACGGCAGTTCCCAACACGAAAATTTCCGGCGGCAGCTTCCTTCTTGAGGAGCGTACTCCGGCCGAAGTCTTCACCCCTGAAGATTTCACCGAGCAACATCAACTCATCGGCCAGACTGCGGAAGAATTTGCAGTCAACGAAATCCTGCCCAATGTGGAGAAGATCGAGCACAAAGATTTCTCCGTCACGCGCGAGCTTCTCAAGAAGGCGGGCGAACTTGGACTGAGCAGCGTCGAAATTCCAGAGGCCTACGGCGGCCTCGAGATGGACAAGGTTACCTCCGCCGTCATCGCCGACCACATTGCAAAGTACGCGGGCTTCGCGACCACTTGGGGCGGCCATACCGGCATCGCCACGCTACCGATCGTCTATTTCGGAACCGAGGAGCAGAAGAAAAAGTATCTGCCGCGTCTCGCCTCGGGAGAAATCGTCGGCGCCTACGCGCTTTCGGAATCGACTTCCGGCTCCGACGCGCTGAACTGCCGCACGCGCGCGGAACGTTCTGCCGACGGCAAGCACTATACCCTCAACGGCGAAAAAATGTGGATCACGAACGCCGGCTTCGCCGATTTGTTCACAGTTTTTGCGAAGGTGGGAGACAAATTCTCCGCATTTCTGGTCGAAAAAAGTTTCCCGGGATTTTCCATCGGCGCGGAAGAGCACAAGATGGGTATTCGCGGATCGTCGACCTGCCCCATCATTTTGAACGACTGCAAGGTTCCGGCAGAAAATCTGCTGGGTGAGATCGGCAAGGGCCACGTCATCGCCTTCAATATTCTGAACATTGGCCGCTTCAAGCTGGGCGCAATGTGCGTGGGCGGCGGCCGGCTTTCGCTCGAAAATGCGGTTGCGTACGCCAAGCAGCGCAAGGCGTTCAACAAAGTCATCGCCGATTTCGGCCTGGTGCGCGAAAAAATCGCCAACATGGCCGCGCTGCTATACGTGGGTGAATCGCTGGTTTATCGTACGGTTGGGATGATGGATGTGGCGCTCGCTGAAGTCGATAAGTCGGGTTCCGATGCCCTGAAAGAAACCCGCAAGGCGATCGAGGAATATGCCGTCGAGTGCTCGATCGTCAAGGTATGGGGCTCAGAGATGATCGACTACATTGTCGATGAGACGGTTCAGATCTATGGAGGCTATGGCTTCGTCGAAGAATATCCTGCCGAGCGCGCGTATCGTGACGCCCGCATCAATCGCATCTTCGAGGGCACCAACGAAATCAATCGCCTCATCATTACCGGCTTTCTGTTGAAACGCGCGATGAGCGGCCAGTTGCCGCTAATGCCTGCGATCAAGAAACTGATGGACGAAGTGCTCTCCGGGCCATCGGCGAGCGACGAGCTCGAAGGCCCGCTCAGCGAGGAACGTAAGCTGGTTGCTCAAGCGAAGAAGCTCGGTCTGTTTGCTGCTGGCGCCGCTACGCAGAAATACATGCAGGCGATTCAGGATCAGCAGGAGATTATGGGCGCCATTGCCGATATGACCATTGAGAGCTATGCGATGGAGTCGGCCGTTCTGCGTGCGCAGAAAATTGCCGAGGCGAAGGGCGAAGCTGCCGCCGCGCTTCCGATTGCGATGACACGAGTTTATCTTTCGCAAGCGATGGAGAAAGTAGAAGCCGCGGCTAAAAAAATCATTGCCGCCGTTGCCGAGGGAGACATGCTGCGCGCTCAGCTGGCGATCTTGCGTCGCCTTGCAAAGTATGAGCCGTTCAACACGATTCAATTGCGCCAGCAGATTGCGCAGAAAGTGATCGAACGGGGGAAATACACGCTGATCTAAATTTGGCGATAAAGGTTCAGCCGATTTGCGTTTTCGTTCTTGCATCCATATCTGTTAGAACGAATCGCATGAAAATTCTCCTTTGGCTTTCCGCCGCCATTCTCCTTTTGCGCCGGAGACGACGCACAACTCGTCGTTTTCGGAGCCTTGCCCCATGCGTTCTGGTATGACTTCGAGTTTCCCGAGACCCGCGAGGCGCTGGAATTAATGGCAAAATTCTTTGCTGAAAAGCTGGGCCGCTGAAGCGGCGACTCTGTTACAAAGATTCCTATGAAGCGTTCATCATTGGTACTCGTCTGCGCACTCGCACTGGCTGGCACTCTCATCGCGCAAGATAAGCCAGTTCCGTCGGCCGGACTCGCGTTGACGCCGCCCATGGGCTGGAACTCGTGGAACAAATTCGCCTGCAACGTCGACGAAGAGATGATTAAAAGCATGGCCGATGCCATGGTCAAATCCGGGATGAAAGACGCCGGCTATCAGTACGTGAACATCGACGACTGCTGGCAGGTGAGCCGGGATGCGGATGGCAATATCGTGGCGGATCCGCAACGCTTCCCGCACGGCATGAAGGCGCTCGGCGACTACATCCATTCGCTCGGGCTGAAATTCGGTGTGTACTCGGACGCCGGCTCGAAAACCTGCGCTGGACGTCCTGGCGGCCTTGGCCATGAATATCAGGATGCGCTGCAATATGCGGCGTGGGGTGTGGACTATTTGAAATACGACTGGTGCAATACGACCACGCAGGATGCGGAGGCCTCTTACGCTAACATGCGCGCCGCGCTCGACGCCTCAGGGCGTCCGATCGTATTGAGCATTTGCGAATGGGGTACGGCGAAGCCCTGGCTTTGGGGAAAAGAGGCCGGAGGCAATTCGTGGCGTACCACCGGAGATATAAAAGATCGCTGGCAAGGAAAGATTGAGTGGAAACCGGGTAACTGCTGCTCCTACGGCGTGCTCGACATTATCGACGCCGAAGCCGAACTTTATTCCTATGCCGGGCCCGGACATTGGAACGACCCTGACATGCTCGAAGTTGGCAATGGAGGCATGACCGAAACGGAGTATCGTTCGCATTTCAGCCTGTGGGCGATTCTCGCCGCGCCTCTAATCGCGGGCAACGATCTGCGGGACATGCGGCCGGGGGTTCGCGAAATTCTCACGAACAAAGAGGTAATTGCGGTCGACCAGGATCCCCTCGGCCGGCAAGGCGAACGTGTTTGGAAAGACGGCGATCTGGAAGTTTGGTCGAAGCAGTTACTGGATGGTGGTCGCGCCGTTATTCTGCTCAACCGCGGGAAGGCAGAGCGCGAAATTTCAGCGAACTGGGAAAATCTGGGCTATACAAACCACATCCAGGCCTCGGTGCGCGATTTATGGCGGCACAAGGACCTCGGCAAGTTCGCGGAAAGATTCTCTGCCCGGGTCGCACCCCACAGCGTGGTCATGATCATCGTAAGGCCCTGAGAAAAATTCTGTGGAACAAAGCGTCTCGGAGGCTGAAGCCCGGCGTGACTACGTGGGCTTCAGCGGTACGACTAGAGTCGTGCCCTTCCCCAAACCGAGGCACTTCTAATCCTTCGGGAAATTCGGATCCGCCTTTACTTCCTCGATCTGTGCCGTATGGCGCGCGCTATGAGTCGAAATCAAGAGCAGCCATTGGTAGCCATCGAGCGGCCCAAAAACGGGATGATCGAAGAAATGATCACGCAGATCGTCGTTGGTCGTGCGCACGTATTCGATGGTTGCCGCGCGCTCGGTTCCGAACGCTTTAACGAGTTCCGCCTCCGTGGGCCAGCGGCCGGTGGGTTTGAGAAATTCTGGAGCCTGCGCCTTGTGGCTGCGATCCGGCACTCTCTGCTCGATTAATTCATCCTTGCCCTTCACTTGAGCGCGCTTCTCGGGAGCCGCAGGGGAACTCATCAATGGCTGTTGCACCAATCCCAGTAGCTTGGATTCGGAGATCGTGATGTGCTCGGCAACTTCAGCAACCGACCATCGGTCCGGCGCGGGTTTAAATGTCCACTGCTTCTCGGACAATCCTGCAATCGACTTCAGGAAGTTATCGCGCGTAGCTTCAAACTGCTTAATAGCTGCATCGCGCTCTTGCGCAGTCAACGTGATGGAAGGAGACTGCATGGCGGCCTGCGGCGCGGTCTGCGCCATCGCCGAGATTGTTGCCACAACAAACACCACCCCGCACACATTCGCCAAGATCTTGGAGCCTTGCATTTCCGTTCTCCTGAAATTGTTAGCGTGAATTTCGGTTCACTAAAAATACACGATTATCGCTCAGACTTCTTCAGTTCTTCCATCACGCTATGAATCAGCTCTTTCGCGTCGGTCAAACCTTTCATGATGAGCTGAATATCCATCACCGGCTTGCCCGGCCAGCGCTGGCTTTGGCAATAGACGCCGTGCTGCCCGACCAGCGCCATGGCGTCGGTAATCGTATCCATGGTCACCGCCAGCCGTCCGCGGGGCACGCCCATCATTGTCTCGTAATGTTCCAGTTCGTCCTGTTTTTCCTCGAATACCGGCATGGAGCGATTGTAACGTGCTCATCCGCGGGCGCATAATTGCTTTCGGCGTTCGAAATCATACGTCAAAGGACTTAGCAATTAGCACTGGGCCAGGACAAAGCTTCAGGCAGCTTCAAAATCTCGTCCAGCCAAATATCGAGCGCTAAATGCTTTTTCAAGGAGAACTATGCCAAAACGAATCGTGCCGTCAGTCCTTTTCACCCTTTTGTTCACCGCTGGAGCCCTGGCCCAAATGGGCGGAAAACGTCCCAGCCCGCCGGCCTCAGCCACCTGCGATCTTGGCTCCGGCAAGACTATTAAAACTGACTACTCCAGTCCTCGCATGAAAGGCCGCAAAATCTACGGTGAACTCGTGCCCTTCGGCGAGGTTTGGCGCACTGGGGCGAACGAAGCCACCACTTTTGTCACCAGCGCCGACGTGAGCGTCGGAGGCACAAACGTTCCCGCCGGAAGCTATACGATTTTCACAGTGCCGAACGCCGATTCCTGGAAACTGATCATCAATAAGAAAACCGGCGAGTGGGGAATTCCGTATAAATATGAAAGCGACGAACTGGCTCGTGTTGACATGAAAGTCTCAAAACTGCCATCTCCGGTCGAAGACTTCAAAATCTCTTATGCGAAGTCGGGCAACGGCTGCACCATGCACATCGATTGGGAGACGACTCGGGCCTCAGTCGACATAACGAGCAAATAAAAGAACCAACTCGCCACGAAATATGAGACGCCGCCGAATTCAGGCGGCGTTTTCATTTCTGATTTTGGACTGATGAGACCCCGCATGTCGGGCTCATCCTACCAACCGTTTCTTTCGCGCAGGCTTGTAATGTGCGCCACGTGGTGACGGCTATGCCAGGAATACAGAGCAAGTGTTTTCTCGAGATCCATCACTCCCATCTCCGGATGCCGGAAGGTGCGTTTCCAGTCTTCCGGTTTTAGCGAGCGCAGCAGTTGCACCCAGCGGGTGTGCAGCGAATCCGTCATGGCGAGGGAGACTTCAATCGGTGTTGTCCGTGTATCGGCAAGCTGCGCCCAGCGGTCTTCCGCGTAGGGCTTGATGGTAGGCTCGTCCTCGGTGAGGGCGAGCTTGAAACGAACGTAGGCGTTGAGGTGGCTGTCAGGCACGTGATGCACAACCTGGCGGATGGTCCAGCCTTCAGGTCGATACGGTGTGTCAAATTGCGACTTCGATAGCCCTTCCACGGCCGCGCGGAGATTGACCGGGGCCTGCTCAATGTCGGAGATGCATTCTTGCTTCCGGTCTGCGGATAGCGGTCCTTCGTAGGCAAACTTCCCGACGGGGTAGCGGAGATCAGTCATGGGAACTCCTAAGCGTTCGCGTTGGGAGATGACTTCAGCCTGAGCGGCGCTTCAAATAATTACCGCTGTTTTTCCACCCGCTACTTCGCAGCCAAGCGGCATTGGGAGTCGGCAGCCCGGTAAACTAGCTTTGACGGAGCCTTTCAGTAAACAACAACCGGTAGTACCTTTTCCCTCCGCACTACATCTGCTTCGGCTTTGGATTCCGGTACTCCCGCCTCAAGAATTGTGCATCCAATGTGCGTTTAATGGACTAAACTCCCAATTCTGGGGCTTTTACGCTCTTGCCGTCCAACTCGGGGTTGCTGTTCTCCCTTATGCACGAGAGGAACTATGCCATCGTCGGTCTGGTCCGGACACTTAACCTTCGGTCTTATTTCCATGCCTGTGCGCCTGTTTTCCGGGGCGCGGAGTTCGGGAATTTCCTTCAACATGCTGCACCGCACGGACAAGTCCCGCCTGAAGCAGCAATATGTTTGCCTCGCCGAGGGAGTGGTGGTCGAGCGCAACGAGATTGTGAAGGGCTACGAGTTTCGCAAAGACGAATACATCGTGATCGAACCGGACGAGATCAAGAAAATCGAGCCGCAGACCGCCAAGACGATGGAGATCCTCGAGTTCGTGAAAGAGAGCGAGGTCGATCCGGTTTACTTCGAGTCGTCTTATTACATGATGCCCGAGGAAGCCGGCCGCCGGCCTTATGCGCTGCTGACCAAGGCATTGGAAGAGAGCGAGTACGTAGCCATCGCGAAAATTACCATGCACAATCGCGAGTACACATGTTTCCTGCGGCCGTCAGAGGGCGGGTTGATGCTGCACACCATGTACTACGAAGAGGAAGTGCGGAAAGTTGAAGGTTTCGGGGCGCCGGATGTGGAATTGAAGGATGCGGAAGTCAAAGTGGCGCACCAACTGATCGAGGCCCTCGCCGACGAATGGGATCCTAAAAAATACAAAGATAATTTCCAGGAAAATCTAAAGAAGCTGATCGAAGCGAAACTCGAAGGCGGCGAAGTAGCCGCTGTCGAAAAACCGAAGAAACTGGCACCGGTGGTGGATTTAATGGCAGCGCTGAAGCAGAGTCTGGCGCAGATGGAAGGCAAGAAAAAGCCCGCGGCAACAGCGAAATCAGAAGCGCCTGCGGCTGCGGCGGCCGGGAAATCCCGGCGCGGACGATAATCCTCCTCCCATCCCCGGAGCACTATTTCTTGGACGACCAAGGTCTTGGACGATCAGTCTCGGCAGCCTCGCCAGCGGACATCTTACTGCCTGCACTTCGCATCCTTAGATCAGAGTCGGCGCGCCGCTAGCGCGCGCAGCGCGCAATCGTTACAATAATCGCTTCTGTCTCCATCATTGCAAATCATGACTGTTCCTCCGGGGTGTCGATGAGTCTTCGTCGTCTGGGCTGCCTGGCAGCCACGGTGTTCTTGATAGTGTTATGGTCGGCTTGCGGACAGGTTTATCGCCCAGTCGTGATTCCTTGCTTGAGTAGCGGACTGCCGAACTGCCCGGTGGAAACAAATCCGCAGCCCGCCAATTTTCACTCTGTGCTCGGCATCGCCAGGAACATTCCGAACTATGCCGGCTCGGCGATGCAGATTGATGTGGCCGGCGACAGCATTGTCGGCGAGACTTCAACCTCGACGGGAAACTCACCGAACACCGGGTTTAATCCCACCCACGGCGTAATCCTGTCGAACGACTCCGAGATCTTCGTGGCCACCGCCGGCAGTGTCTACGATAAGGGAGTCGATGCCATCGACTTCTTTACCCCCGTTTTTCAAGCGCAGCAGGCAACCGGGCTGGGCGCGGTCGGCACGATCAGTTTGCCGCCCTTGACCGGCCAGAGCTCGGGCATTGTGGCGCTCAGCGAGGCGGGGAACACGGTGACCGCGACTCTCAGCGCTCCTCTTCTTGCAAATCCCGTCAGTGCGGCGCTTGTCCCCATAGGAACTGCACTGGTTATCTCGGGTGAGGATATTCCCGGCTACAACGGCACATTTTTCATTTCTTCGATCAGTACCACCACTGTAAGTTTTACCGATCCTCTCGCCGGACTGGCATCATGCTCAACTTCCACCACGCTCTGCGCAGTCGCGGCCACTGCGTCGATTCCGCCCCAGCCGGTGTTTCTTGCGAGCATTGAAACTACGGAGATGTACGTTGCCAACTTCAATTCCAACTCGGTTGCCAAGATCAGCACGGCTTCGAATGTGATAACGAACACTGCGACCACAGAGCCGCCATCCGCCACATCGACCAGTCCGGCGCCCAATCCTGTGAGCATGGCCGAAGCCAACGCCCGCCAGGGCGCAAAACTGTATATCGCGAATCAGGGTAACAATACCGTTACCAGCTTGAATTCCATCGATCTTTCGTCAAACAATCCAACGACGAACAATGTGACGGGGTTCACAGGTGTGACGCCGGTGTGGGTAGTGGCGCGCGCCGACGGCCAGAAAGTATATGTAGTTACGCAAGGGGATGGTCAGCTGGTGACGATCGATACCGCGACGGACGCGGTTTCGAGCAGTCTTCCTGTAGGAGCGGGGGCAAACTATATCTTCCTCGATCCGAACCTGAATCGTCTGTACGTGGTGAATCCGGCGACGGCCACCGTGTATGTATTTTCCAATACCGGCGGAGTGGATGGAAACGGTGTGCCTAACGATACGCCGGTTCCGCTCTCCACTATTTCATTCGCGTCTGGATCCGTGCCTTGCCCCGGCGGCTGCACGCCGGTTTCCGTAACGGCCTTACTCGATGGCAGCCGATTTTACGTGGCCAGCTACCAAAGCGCTTGTCCGGGCGTTAGCGGGGCTTGCATCCTCCCTCAGCTGACTGTTTTCAATTCCACCAGTTTTGCCGTGCAGTATCCCAGTGCTCCAACGATGACGCTGCTCACCTGGCCGCCGTTTTCGACGAATCAATCCGGCGTTCCACCCGTAGCCAGTTGCGCACTTTCGCCTTCGTACACCCCCACCAGCACGCGCTTCCGCTTGTTTACCGTTGCCTCCGCGGATAGCAGCCGCGTGTATGTGGCCATGTGCGACGCAGGGGCCGTCGCCGTGATCAACACGACCGGCGCAAACACCAATAACCCAAACCAGCCGCTGCCACCCGATACATTAGTTACAACCCTGCTCACACCTTACAGCGGAAGCGCTCCACAGGCGAATGGCGAGCCACTCCCGCAAAGTCCAATCTTCTTGTCTATGGGACAGTGATTCCGCTAGCAACTCTGAACTGGATCGGCGGCTGTTACGTGTCTAGCTTGGGACGGACACTTCTTCCTTCAGCTTCTCGCGCGGCGTAGTGCGAGTCGACGTACTCGTCGAGAATCTCGATGAACTCGGCGACGATGCGGTCGCCTTTCAGCGTGGTGAACAGACGGCCGTCCACGTAGACCGGAGCTTTCGGCTCTTCGAATGTTCCGGGCAGCGAGATGCCGATGTTGGCGTGCTTCGATTCGCCGGGGCCGTTGACCACGCATCCCATGACCGCGAGCTTTCATCTCTTCCACGCCCACGTAGCGCCCCTTCCATGCGGGCATTTGCTCGCGCAGGTAGGTCTGAATCTGCTCCGCCATTTCCTGGAAGAAGGTGCTGGTGGTGCGTCCGCAGCCGGGGCAGGCGGTGACCTGCGGGGTGAAGCTGCGAATGCCCATGCGACTGCAGAATCTGCTGCGCGACGCGAACTTCTTCGGTGCGATCGCCGCCGGGCGCGGGCGTGAGCGAAACGCGAATCGTATCGCCGATGCCTTCCTGCAGAACCACGCCCATGGCGGCGGTGGATGCCACCACGCCTTTCGCGCCCATGCCGGCTTCGGTCAGTCCGAGATGCAGCGGATAGTCGCAGCGCGCGGCCAGCGCGCGATAGACGTCGATCAGATCCTGCACGCCGCTGACTTTCGCGCTGAGAATAATCTGGTCGGGGCGCAGGCCGTATTTTTCCGCCAGCGCGGCGGAGTTCAGCGCGCTCACCACCATCGCTTCCATGGTCACTTCGCGGGCGTCTTTCGGCTCGGCCAGCACGCGAGTTCTCGTCCATCATGCGGGTGAGCAGCGTCTGATCGAGCGAGCCCCAGTTCACGCCGATGCGCACCGGCTTTTCATTCTTCACCGCGACTTCGATCATGGTGCGGAAGTTCGAGTCGCCGTTCTTGCGCCGATGCTGGCGTTGCCGGGATTGATGCGGTACTTGGCCAGGTCGCGCGCGCACTCGGGATACTTGGTGAGCAGCACGTGGCCGTTGTAATGGAAGTCGCCGATGATGGGAACGCGCACGCCCTGCTTGTCGAGTTGCTCGACGATGTGCGGCACGGCGGCGGCGGCTTCTTCATTGTTCACCGTGACGCGAACCAGTTCCGAGCCGGCGCGAGCCAGCGCCGCGCACTGCTGCACGGTGGAGGGAATGTCCGCGGTATCGGTGTTGGTCATCGACTGCACCACAATCGGTGCATCGGAGCCGACGCGCACGCCGCCCACCAGGGCGGTGACTGTTTTTCTGCGCTGAATCCCGCTTTTGGGAGTGCCGTTCTGGCCGTTCGCAGGTTGAATGGCAATCATATTGAAAACATTATTTTATCATGCGGAAAATCAGGTCTTCGCTTGTTTTGCGTCTTCCTGCCTGCGTGAGCTTTCAGATTTGTTTTTGGTGGGAGAAGTACGGTAAGAAACGCACGGGTCACACCGCGGGCTTCCAGCGCAGCACCGGCTTGCGCGCGGCAGCCGTCTCATCCAGCCGCGAAACCCGCGTGGAGTGCGGCGCGTCGAGCACGATCTGCGGATCCTCTTCCACTTCTTGCGCAATCGACTTCATCGCTTCGATGAACAAATCCATCTCTTCTTTTGATTCGCTCTCGGTCGGCTCGATCATCAGCGCGCCCGGCACGATCAGCGGAAACGCTGTGGTGTAAGGATGGAATCCGTAATCGATCAGGCGCTTGGCGATGTCCATCGTGCGCACGCCTTTTTTCGCCTGCAGCTTGTCGCTGAAAACGACCTCGTGCATCGTGGGCGTGGAGTAAGGCAGATCGTAAGCTCCCTCCAGCCCTTTGCGAATGTAGTTCGCATTCAGCACGGCGTCTTCCGTGGTCTGGCGCAGGCCGTCTGGACCGTTCGCCAGAATGTAGGCCAGCGCGCGCACAAACATTCCGAAGTTGCCGTAGAAAGCCCGCACCCGGCCCACCGACTGCGGGCGGTCATAGTCGAAACCCAAATGTTCCATCGGCCTTCGTGATCAGCACCGGCGTGGGAAGGAACGGCTCCAGAATTTTCTTGATCGCCACCGGCCCGGATCCCGGCCCGCCGCCGCCATGCGGCGTGGAAAAAGTCTTGTGCAGGTTCAGGTGCATCACGTCCACGCCGAAATCGCCGGGACGCACCTTGCCCACCAGCGCATTCATGTTCGCGCCGTCCATGTAAAGCAGGCCGCCCTTGGCGTGCATAATGTCGGCAATCTTGTGAATCTCCTGCTCGAACACGCCCAGCGTGTTGGGATTGGTCAGCATCAGCGCGGCCACGTCTTCGTTCATCTGCGCTTCCAGCGCGGCGATATCCACCATCCCGCGCGAATCGGACTTCAGATTCTCAACCGCATAATTCGACCATCGCCGCCGTCGCCGGATTCGTGCCGTGCGCGGAGTCCGGAATGAGAATCTTCTTGCGCGCATTTCCCTTGCGATTGGTGATAAGCGCGCACCATCAGCAGTCCGGTCATCTCGCCATGCGCGCCGGCCGCGGGTTGCAGCGTGATGGCATCCATGCCGGTAATTTCGATCAGGCATTCGCTTAGAGTTTTGATGATCCGCAGCGCGCCCTGCGAAATCTTCTCCGGCTGGTAAGGGTGTCCGTTGGCAATCCCTTCCACCCGCGCAACCGACCTCATTCACGCGCGGGTTGTATTTCATGGTGCACGAGCCCAGCGGATACATTCCCAGATCGATCGCGTAATTCCAAGTCGAAAGCCGCGTGAAGTGGCGGATGATTTCGATCTCGCTGACTTCCGGCATGTTGCCCAGATCTTTTCTTTCGGAAGCGCCAAGAAGTTCCGCGGCGTCCACTTCGGGCACATCGAGCGGCGGCAACTTCCACGCAGCTTTGCCGGGCGATGATTTTTCGAAGATCAAGCCTTCATTCTGGCTGACGTGCGGCGTGGCTTTGGGGGTCATGTGCTTCATCGCGCCACCTCTTCCACTTCCTCATTGGCATTCGTCGCTTTGCAGATCGGACCGAGCGTTCGCTCTCGGCAACCACCCCGGCCGCGGTATCAATCGCACGCGCGCGTGGTCAATTCCGTGCAGCACCACAAGGCCGCATTGCCCAGCTCGGGATAAAACTTCTTCAGCGGAAGCCCACCGACAATCTTGTGCCCGAGCAAGCGGCTATTGATGGCGTGCGGATCTTCGCTGGTCTGCGATCACAAACTCGTTGAAACGCGGCGCGCCGCAAACAAGATCTTGCCGTGCTTGGCAAACTGCCCAGCGGCATAAGCTGTCTTCGCCAGATTCTGCTTCGCCAGTTCGCTCAAGCCAACTTTGCCATAGACCGTCATGAAAATGTTGACCATCAGGGCGACCAGCGCCTGGTTGGTGCAGATATTCGAAGTCGCCTTCTCCCGGCGAATGTGCTGCTCGCGCGTGGCCAGAGTCAGAACGAATCCGCGCTTGCCCTGCTTGTCGGTGGTCTGCCCGACCAGCCGTCCGGGCATTTGCCGGACGAATTTTTCGCGCGTGGCGATCACGCCGCAATAGGGTCCACCGAATCCCAGCGGCACGCCGAATGACTGCGCCTCCATGGCGATGACGTCGGCTTCGCGCGGCGGTTCGACGATGCCCAGCGAAACTGCCTCGGCAATGGAAACCACCAGCAGCGCGCCTTTCTTGTGCGCGATCTCCGCGACCGCCGCGACATCTTCAATCGTGCCGAAGAAATTGGGCGACTGAATCAGCACGCACGCAGTCTCGGAAGTGATCGACTTCTCCAGCTCTTCCAGATTCACGCGGCCGTCGTCGCGAAAATCGGCAATCGCCAACCGGCATCCCCTGATGCGTGGCGTAAGTAGCCAGCACTTCGCGATATTCCGGATGCAGCGCTGCGCGCCACGACCACCGATCGCCGTCCTGTCAGCCGCACCGCCATCATCACCGCTTCAGCCGCGGCAGTCGAACCGTCATACATGGAAGCATTGGCCACTTCCATGCCAGTCAGTTCGCAAATCATCGTCTGAAATTCGAAAATCGATTGCAGCGTGCCCTGCGAAATCTCCGCCTGATAAGGCGTGTAAGCGGTGAGGAATTCGCCGCGCGAAATCAGCGAATCAATTATTACCGGGACGGTAGTGCGAGTAAGCGCCCGCGCCGAGAAAACTGGCGATAGCCTTCGCCGTTTTCGCGCGAACGCTGGCGGAAGTAATCCACAATTTCCGATTCGGCCATCTGGCGCGGAATTTTCAGGTCGCGGTTCAGACGGTATTCCGCGGGAATCGGAGCGAACAAGTCGTCGATCGAGCGCACGCCCATGGCCTTCAGCATGGCTTCGCGGTCGGCCGGGAGATTTAGGTAAATAGCGCATAGGAAGTTAATTAGATGTATCAGGAGGACATTTCGATTGTGACGCGGAAACCGACGCACGGAGATGCTTATCGCAGCAACTGGTAGTCTGGAAATGCCGAGTCGTCAGTGTCCGCCCTCTTCCGCCACAAACTTCTCGTATTCGGCAGCCGAGAGCAGATCGCTCAATTTCGCCCGGATTCTTCAAGCGTCATCTTCAGCATCCACGAGCCGTGCGGGTCCTTATTCACTTTCTCCGGTGCAGTCGCCAGTTCGCCGTTAATCTCGCGTCACCGTCCCCGAAGCCGGAGCAGTACAAATCCGAAACCGCCTTCACCGACTCCACCGTGCCAAATGTCTTGCCCGCCGTCAATTCGGCTCCAACCTTGGGCAATTCCACAAACACGATATCGCCGAGCGACTGTCTGGGCGTAGTCGGTGATGCCGACCGTGGCCTGTTGCCCATTGACCTGGACCCACTCGTGCTCTTTTGTGTATTTGCGATCGGTTGGATAAGCCATGTCTAGCTCTCGCTCCAAGCTCCCGTGTTTTGCGCGCCTTCTACGTTAAGATTTCTTTGGTCGCTTGTAAAACGGCGTCGGCACAACTTTCGCCTCAACGCCTTGACCGCGAATTTCGACTTTCACGGTCGTCCCAATGTTCGAGAACTCCGGCGGCACATATGCCAACGCAATATTCTTCTTCAAAAACGGCGCAGGAGAACCGCTGGTGACGTATCCAATTTCGCGCCCGCCGTCGTCCAGCACTTTGTAGCCGTCGCGAGCAATCCCGCGATCGATCATTTCCAGCCCAATCAGTGTCCGCTTCACGCCTGCAGCTCTTGCTTTCTCCAGAGCCGCGCGGCCAATGAACTCCGGCTTCTCCATCTTGCAGAAGCGATCCAGGCCCGCTTCCCAGACATTGATCGTATCGGAAATCTCGTGTCCGTAGAGAGGGAGTTTTCCTTCCAGGCGCAGCGTATTGCGCGCTCCTAATCCGCACGGAACAGCACCAAATTCTTTGCCGGCATTCAGAAGCTCATTCCATACGCGAACGCTCGTAGCCTCATCGGCAGGAACGTAGATTTCAAATCCATCTTCCGCCGTGTATCCCGTGCGCGCGATCAAGATATTTTTTAGTCCGCAGATTGTGCCGCGAGTGACCCAATAGAACTTCACCGCAGCCAGGTCGGAGTCCGTGAGCTTCTGCAGCAGTCTACACCCTTCGGCCCCTGGATCGCAATCTGCGTGAAATCGTCCGACAGATTCTCCACCGCGCAGTCGAACTGCCGCGTATTGTCGCGCACCCAGTTGAAATCCTTCTCGCGAGTTCCGGCATTAATGACCAGAAGATACTCATCTTCGCCAAGTCGATGGACAATGACATCGTCCACGAAAGTCCCCTGAGGATAGAGCAGCGCTGAATACTGCGCCTGGCCGATGGCGAGCTTGGCCGCATCGTTCATCGAGATGTGCTGTACCGCAGCCAGCGCTTCCCGTCCTGCCAAGGCGAATGTCGCCCATGTGGCTAACGTCGAAAATGCCCACCCCCGTTCGCACCGCCATGTGCTCATTGATGATGCCGCAACCAATCGACGCCGGATATTCGACGGGCATATCCCAGCCGTTGAAATCGACCATCTTCGCGCCCATCTGGCGATGGACGGCGTTCAGCGCAGTTTTGCGGACGGTGGGAGTGGTTTCAGTTGCGGGCAAATCGAACCTCGAACGGCGAACTAGCGTCTGAAACGATTCTGTGACTGTTTACCGTAACACGCGGTTTTTCGGCGGGTCAAACCGGGGCGATTTACTGACGAACCACCGAAGGCCAGGGCCCACGAAGGTTCAGATGCCGTGCTGCCCTTCGCGCTCCTTAGATTTCTTGATTGTTGGTAGAATACTGGCTGCATTATAATGTTTATATCAATTAAAGGTGTTACCCATGAAGCTTAAATTGCGTTCTGTCGGCACTTCAACCGGCGTGCTGCTGCCGAAGGAAATGCTGCTCCGCTTGAAGGTCAAAAAAGACGATACACTTTTCGTGACCGAGACACCGGAGGGCTATCTGCTAACGCCCTACGATCCCGAGGTGGAGCGGCAATTGGCCAAAGGCAGAGAGTTCATGGCGAAATATCGAGATACCTTCCGAGCGCTGGCAAAATAGGTGCGGCAGCCACGAAATCTGCGATGGATCGACCAACGGGCGCTGCTTTTGTTACACCGCGAAACTCTGGCGGAGCATGGCGGCTTGGCGGGTATACGCGATTATGGACTGCTGGAGTCGGCACTAGCGCGCCCGCTTCATGTTCACGCCTATGAATCCAAATCCCACCTCGCCCGTCTGGCAGCGGCCTATGGCTTCGGGCTTGCCCGCAATCACCCCTTTAACGATGGAAATAAACGCGCAGCGTTCCTCTCCATTGGACTTTTTCTTGAGATTAATGGTGTGGATTTTGGCGCCGATCCGGTGGAGGCGATTGCGGTGATGCTGCGACTTGCTGATGGCAAACTTAGCGAAGCAGAACTGGCCGAGTGGATTCGGAGGAATATTCGGAACTAGTCGCCGGAGTACTCTGCGCGAGTCAGCGTCCGAACTGTACGGTCACATGCGCCCCGGCTGCCACATGCGTCCCGGGAGCGGGTAATTGCTCCTGACCTACGCCGCTGCCAACTGCCTCCAACTCCAGCCCCGCACCCTCCGCGGCTTCTACCGCCCCGCGTACGGTTTTGCCGATGAACGAAGGAACCTGCACGCCACCTTGTTCTACATCCAGGACAACAGTTCCAGTGCTCGGCGGCTTCGGCTCTGCTGTGGCGGAGTCTGTTGCCTTGTGGGAAATATCAGATGGGCTTGCAATATTGGATTCTGCTTGCCGTAACGCTGCTTGTACCACGGTGCCGTCGCCGCCATTGGGAGATACGTGAGGCAAGACAGCTTTTTGTTCGTCGGCAGAATCTCCATTCACCTCGGCGGTTTCCAAAGGCTCGCCAGGATGATCCGGAGTTCCTTCTTCCAGATCCTTATCTTTCATCTTCGCCTGCGCCAGCAGCAATTGGTGCTGCGGCGCTAGAGGCAGGTCGTGCGGCGTATGCAGATACTCGAGTACTTGCTGCGCCACACGCCGAAACACGGGCGCGGAAACCTGTCCGCCCTGATGCAGGCCGACCGCGGAATCCAGAATCACAGCCACGACGATCTGCGGATTGTTGACTGGGGCAAATCCCGCGAACGACCCGACATATTTTGTTTTCGAATAAGCACCCGTGGCGGGATCGACCTTCTGCGCGGTTCCGGTTTTCCCAGCCGATGTGTAGCCTTCCAGGACTGCTTTCCGGCCGGTCCCCTCCAGCACAACTTTCTGCATCATCGATCGCATTTCGGCCGCGGTAAAGCTGGAGATTACGCGACGTGAGTTGCCCGGATGAAACGCCACAGACTGCAGGTTCCCCTGTGGCTCAACCATGCCGGCGACGATACGGGGCGCAACCCAAACGCCATCGTTCGCGAAGGTGGAAATCAAGCCTGCCAATTGAATCGGCGAAATCCCGATTTCCTGTCCCATGGAAATCGCTGCAATGGATACTTTCGACCAGCGGCTGACCGGCTTGGTCAATCCGCGTGTTTCGCCGGGCAGCTCAATCCCCGTCTGCTGGCCGAACCCGAACGCGCGAATGTATTTGTAGAAGCGATCTTCGCCCAGCCGCAGCGCAATCTTGATCGCACCCACGTCACTCGATTCCGCTAGCACACCCCAAACCGGCAGTAGTCCATGCGGCCTCGAGTCGCGAATCCTCATGCCGTTGTACACGATCGATCCCATCTGGCAATCGAAAATTTCCTCTGGATTCGTGATCTTCTCTTCGAGCGCGGCGGAGATCGTGACCAGCTTGAAAGTTGACCCAGGTTCGTACACATCGCTCACGGCGCGATCGCTGAGTGCGGCCGGCGTGATCTGTTTGCGCAGATTCGGATTGAACGTGGGCCTGTTGGCCAGGGCGAGAATTTCCCCGGTGTGTGGATTCTCTACAATTACCGTGCCGGCAATCGCCTGGGTATCGTGAATCGCCTGGTCGAGTTCTTTTTCCGCAATGTATTGAATGTTCTTGTCAATCGTCAGAACAATGTTTTCGCCCGGCTCCGGCTGCTTTTCAATATCCGCAAACCATTGCCGCCGCGCGTCAACCGAAATAAACATCTTGCCTGCACGCCCACGCAATTCATCGTCGAACTCGTGCTCAATGCCGCTTTGGCCCACGTCCTCCATTCCTACCGAGCCAACTACCTGAGCGGCCAAATCGCGAGCGGGGTAGAACCGCCTGGGCTCTTTTTGGAAGTGGATGCCTTGCAGGTTGAGCGACTTGATCCGCTGAATGGTTTCGTCATCAGCTTTGCGCGCCACCCAGCAAAACGTCTTGTGATTGCGGCAATCGGCGAGAACTACATTGCGGTCGGCCCCGGTGATGCGGGTGATAAGCGAAACTGCGGTTGGAAGATCTTTTACTTCGCCTGGAACGGCGAAGGCGGAGTCGACCAAAACCGACATCGCCAACTCATGGCCATCGCGATCGTAGATAACGCCTCGTTTCGCCGAAAGCGGGATGGCCCGTTGCTGCTGGTGTTCCGCCTGCTTGACGAAATTACCGTAGCGAAAAACCTGGAGATAGATAAGGCGCGCGCAGATTGCCAGGCACCAAAAGAGAAGGACTGCGCCCAGAAAGTAAAGGCGGGAGTTCTTGCCCGGGTTAGGGTTGGAGGGGGTCATGCTAGCTGTTCACAAGTGCCTGCCATACCTTCCCTAAAGGCCAAACGCTTCCTTAGCTCGTTTATTAGAGGCCAGACAAGTGTGGCGGCCAGCAAAAACTTGGCCGCCAGACAAACTCGTTGGGGACAGCCGCCCTCGCTGTCCGCTGAGCGCTATCCGCTGAGCGAAGCTCGGCTACTATTGCCCGCGCAACACCATACGCGGCTCTGCGCTTGCCATCACTGGCCCGCCAGCTTCGCCGGCAGATGCGTTATCGATCGTGATCACCTGCCCCGGCACCAGCGGCTCCAATCCCATGCGGCGCGCAATCACGTCGATGCGCTCCGGGTCGCGCAGGCTTGCGTCTTCCAGCTTCAGGGCCCTGTTCATCTCCGTAAGATTGCTTAGCTCGCGTTTCGCGGACTCGATCTGATATCCGTATTCAATCGCGCGAAAATGCTGCCACGCGTAGGTGAACACCAGCAAAAACAGGCAAGCGAGCGCCGTGCCAAATTGCTTCATCTCGCGATTACGTCGAGGATCTTCGACTTTTACCAGCCGAGAGTTGTCGATCGCCTTTGCAAAATAAATTTCCGGCGTTCCCGTGAAAAATGCGTTTCGCCGTGCTGCCGGTACCGCGCTGCCCATTGCCGCTGCTGCCGCCATTTATGCCGCCCCCGCGTAAATGCGCTCTTGTTGCGTTTCCCGACTCGGCAGTTCAAACATCCGCCGAAAATCGGCTTCCTCAATCACCCGCGTCCGCTGCGCGAACTTCTCCGCCCGCTCAACCGTCGCCGTCAAATCTTCGATCAAAGTTCCCGTGTACATTTCCCAACCTCAGAATTGGATTCCTACCACGGAACCCTCCAACACTTCTGCGGATCTCCGCTTCTACAGCTGTCCGCTTTAAAACCTGAATAACCCGGCACAGCTTTTACTGCTACGCCGGGGACTCCGGCAGGTTTTCCGGAGCCTAAACTTTTTCCGCCGCTCTCAGCTTCGCGCTACGCGCCCGCGGATTGCGATCTTGCTCTTCTTCCGATGCCACGACCGGTTTCTTGGTCAGCACCCGGAAGTACGTGTACTTTTTTTCGCCCTCGCGGAAGGCATCCTTTACGATGCGATCTTCCAGCGAGTGAAAGCTGATCACCACCAATCGCCCACCCGGCCTCAGAATCCGAGGCGCCGCTTCCAGCAGCGCCTTCAGATCGTCCAGTTCGCGGTTTACGAAGATTCGAAGAGCCTGAAAAGTAAGCGTCGCGGGATGAATACGTCTCTCGGCAGAATTCATTGGCCGGGCCGCGGCTGATACAATCTCTGCGAGTTGCGCAGTAGTGCGTATCGGCCGCGACCGGCAAATGGCTCTGGCGATTCTCCGCGACCTCCTTTCCTCTCCGAATTCGTAAATCACATCGGCAAGCTCGCGCTCGTCGAGGTGGTTTACCACTTGTTCGGCGGTGCGCTCGTCGTGCGGGTCCATCCGCATGTCGAGCGGCCCATCCGCCTGAAAACTGAATCCGCGTGCGGCATCGTCAAGCTGCAAACTGCTCACGCCGATGTCGGCCAGGATGCCGTCAACCGTCGCCGCTTGCTCCCCCTCCGCAATCCGTGCGAAGGATCTATGCAGCAGCGTAATCTCCGGCCAATCTCCCCGCTCTCTGTCATCCCGAGCGAGCGTCCCACCCCTGTCATCCCGAGCGAGCATTTCGTCGCCAACAGGCGACGAAAGCGCAGTCGAGGAACCTGCTGTTTTCTCGCCAGGAGCACGCAGCCGAATTCCAGCCATCTCCAGCGCCGCCGGATCCTTATCGAGCCCAATCAAATGTCCCGGTGCGCCGAGGCGTTTTGCGATTTCGTAACTGTGCCCGCCCAGGCCCACCGTGGCGTCGATATAGGTCCCGCCACGCCGCACGTTTAAAAAGTCGATCGCTTCTTTTAAAAGAACCGGAACATGATTGGCTTCCCTTCCACCACCATGCCCAACCCCCTGAGGGGTGTCTGTTGAACCCTCGCCCATATTCGGGCCGCTTAGATGCCCAGTTCGTCGAGCGTCTTCGCATCGTCAGGCGTAATCTTGTCGTCCAAAACCTGCTTGCGGTACGCCTCGAGGTTGCGGACTTCCAGATACTTCTGGTAGCCCACCACCGCGACGTCGCCCTTCAGTTGCGCCGCATCCCGCAGCAACTGCGGAAGCAGCAGACGCCCTTGCCCATCCATCTCCACTTCCTGGCCCCAATATCCGGTCGCGCTCAAAAACTTCTTCTTGGTCGGGTTGAAGGTCGAAAGCCCGGCCAGCTTCTGCTCGATCTGCTCCCACTCCTCGAAGGGATACAGTTGAGCAATATTCCCGTCCAAACTCGTGATGTAGAATTTCTGACCGTACTTCTCGTCGATCACCCGCTTGAACTCGGCCGGCACCTTGAGCCGTCCTTTTTCGTCGACGCGAGTTGGGTGATTGCCGCGAAACATAAAGTTCGTTTGTCATCCCGAGGACCGCGTTTTCTGCGGGCCGAAGGACCTGCGCGCGTCGCGGGAATTGCCCGCGTTTTGTGCGGGTAACAAAATCCCGCGTTTGACGCGCTTCCTTACTAGGGGAGGAGGCAAAAGCGATCCAGAGTGCCATCAAATTCGAGTGCTTCGGGCTGTTTGGCTTGCTTTTGGGTCGGTTTCCCACCGGCTCCTCTTTATCAGCTTCCGTTGCCACGAACCGTACCGTACTTACCACTCTGTACCACTTTGTACCACATCTTACCTGTAAGTCTTTTATTGTCAATAGGAAAGTTAAGGGTCGGAGTGCCGCAATGGGAGTGGCGGATCAAACTACGAGGGCTTGTAGCTAACCACGAATATAACCACAACAGGTTGGGTTAACGCTCTTTATTCCTTCGCCATTCTTTCGCTTACATTTTTCTTGCAATCCGCGCTGGACGCGAAGATTCCTGTGGAAACGGCGGACGTACGCGGATCGTCGCAAGGGCACTCCGTGCCTGTTAGTCCCCAGTCCCGCTCAGCGAAGCGGCCTGTGGGCTTCCGCCCGCGGTGTCAGGGACGTTGAGGGTTGCTGTTCTTGTCCCAGTTTTCTTCGGAGTAAAGATCACCGTAATTTGACAGCTTTCTCCAGTGTTGATCGAGGTCGGGCAATTGTTGGTTTGGGTGAAGTCGTTGTAGTCTGTCCCTCCGATCCAGAGCAGTCCCGTCAGAAGGATCGTCGTGTTACCGATGTTTGTTAACTCAATATTCTTCGGGGCGCTACTCGTCCCAACCCGCTGGGCCGCGAATTTCAGCATTGAGGGCGAAAATTTCATTACGGTGCCCACGCCTTCCAATTCCACCACCTGCGGCTTGGATGAGGCACTATCCTTAATCGTAACTGTGCCAGAAAGCGGTCCCTGTGCCTGCGGAGTGAACCTTGCGGTGACCGTGCAGCCAGCGCCCGCCGAGAGGCTCCCTTTGCATGTCGTCTCTCCCTCGAAAGGTGGTCCACTAAAAGTGATCGAAGAAATCTTGAGCGGAGACGTGCCGCTGTTCGTCAGGGTGGCACTCACAGGAGCGCTGGTGGTATCCAAGAGCTGGGTAGGAAACGTTAGGGGCGTTGTCGGAGAGAAGCGCGCGACGCCAGTATTGAGGAGAGCATATTCGAGGTCGCCGCCCTGGTCGGCAACGGTGATATCGAGCTTCCGGTCATTATTAAAATCAGCGAGAGCAACCGCCGCGGGAAATTTGCCCGCCGGGTACGAGGCAGCCGGTTCAAAGGTCCCATTGCCCTTGCCGAGCAGCACAAAGGCAGCGCCGGAGTTGACGCCGGAGGGAGATGCTGTAATCAGATCCGGGATGCCATCGCCATTCACGTCCCCCGAGGCCACCCCCAAGGGGGAGCCTGCGTTGTACGAAACTGGCTTCTGGAATGTGCCATTGCCGTTGCCCAGCAGCACGGCGACGCCCGTCCCTTCGAACTGACCGACCGCAAGGTCGGTTTTGCCTTTCCTCCTGAAGTCGGCTGTTATGATCGACAGAGAACTCGGGCCAACGACATAACTCGCCCCCAGGCTGAATGTTCCATCACCGTTGCCCAAGAGAATCTGCAGCGAGTCCGAGCTAACGTGTTGCAATGTGACCGCAAGATCCAGATCCCCACCGCTGCTAAAGTGGCCTGCTGCCAGCGCCTCGATGCCGCCCTGAGGAGGATAGGTGACCAGCGAGGGCTCTTGGAAGGTTCCATCACCATTGCCAAGGAGCACGGCCACGCACTCGCAGTCGCTGGTTGAGTTTATGTCGCCATCGGTGGTCGCAATGTCCGGGAAACCATCGCCATTGAAGTCCCCGATCGTGATCCCAGCCACGGCACCCGCGACAGGATAATTCACGGCCTGTTGGAAGGTACCGTCGCCGTTCCCAAGCAGGACATCGACGCTGTTGCTGAGGTTCGCCACGATGAGGTCAACATTTCCATCTCCGTTAACGTCGGCCGCCACCAGAGGGGCGACCGCAGAGCCCGCGTCATAGGATACCGGGGCGGCGAACGTGCCGTCGCCGTTCCCCAAGAACACCTGAACTTCTAGTGGGCCGCCCCCGACGCCGGCAATGGCGAGGTCCGGATTTCCGTCATGGTTGAAATCGCCAGTGACCACCGATCCGGGGGCGAAACCGGGGGAGACAGCATCGCGGGTCTCGAACTGAGCGGAGGCCTGTACCCCAAGAAATAACAAGACAGCTGACACGACGCTTACGACTCGACTAACGGGAGTTCTCACACACATGACGTACCTCGGAAGCGGGAGAGCACAGCGTCCTGCGAGGCTCTAGGGGAACTCAGAATAACACGCGCCTGCCTCCGAGTGCAGCAATTTTCCGCGCGGCGCCCGGCCTTGTTCGCCTTTCGTAACAAATCCAGCAGACCGGCGCAGCGGACGATTTCCGTGTTTAAATGAATGCCCCGGCCACGCAGTCACCATCCTGCAAAATCGCCACGAACTCACCACCGCAGAAGCCGGAAAAATCCTTGGATTCTCCCGTCAATTCCTAGTTCAGTTGCTCGAAAAAGGAGAAATCCCCTTCCACATGGCAGGCACGCACCGCCGCCTCTACGTTCGTGATGCGTTTGCGTACAAATCGAAGCGCGACATGGAACGTCGCAAGACCCTCGACACCATGGCGCGAGAGGCATTTGAACAGGGAATCTACGATAAGGTCCCGGATGATTTTCACGCCGGAAGGTAAGTATCCTGAAGGTAAATATTAAATATGAAGATAAGGACGAAGATAAGCATTCCGTAGTTCTCGATGCTTGCGTTCTGGTGCCGATTTCCCTCTGCGATCTTTTGCTTCGCCTAGCCGAAGAGCCGGCGGCATACCGCCCCTTCTGGAACGAACAAATCCTCGCAGAAATGGCGAAGGCGCTACGCACCAAGATCGGCCTATCCGACGCACAGGTGCAATGGCGGCTCGATCAGATAAATGCCGCGTTTCCTATCGCCACAATCTCAGTGATGCCCGAATTCTTAAAAGCCGTCGATTGCATTCCGGATAAAGCAGACCGGCACGTGCTGGCCGCTGCAATCATGGCGCATGCGGATGTGATCGTCACAGAAAACTTGAGACGCTTCCCAAGGCCGTGCCTCGAAAAATTCGGCGTGAGAAGCCAAACCGCAGACGACTTTCTGACGCAGCAGTACCACGCTTTCCCGCAACTCGTGCTCGACAAACTCGACGATCAGGCGATCGGAATTGCGAAAGATCGAAAATTTGTAGTCAACAGCCCCAAAAAAACCGTCCCAGAATTTTCGAGACTGATCGAGGCACATCTATAGGCCAAAGATTGGTCCAATGCACCGCTTCGTCTGCCGTGCCCATAGCCTTTTACCCTGAGCTTGTGGGAGGGTCTCCGCTTCATTTGCGGCCACCCCTGATAACTATAGGGCGAACACGCTTCAAGTGAGCGTTAATCGCCTCTCCCCTACCAGATCAGCTTTGCTCCGAGCTGAATGTGCCTGGATCCACCGGATCCGACTACCGGATTTGATGCCGCGATATCCGGCGTAAAAAATGCCTGACCCACAGTGCCGCTGAAACCGTCGGAAAGGTCGCCATCGACTCCCGCGAAATTGGGATGGTTCAGCACGTTGAAGAACTCTCCACGGAGTTCGAGTTTCATGCGCTCCCCGAACGTGAACGCCTTGCTGACGGAGAAATCGAGATCCAGATATCCTGGTCCCCGCACGACATTCCTGCCCATGTCGCCGAACTGTCCGGCGTTCGGTGGAGTGATCGTCCATCCCGGGCCGGCAAAACATCCGTAGAAACTAAGCTGTCCGGGATCTGCAAGAGCGTCACAGGCTGGGTTGGTACTACCCGGGCTTCCGTCGTAAGCATAGAACGGCAAAGGATGGGTTGAAGACCAATGAATCCTGGAGGCGTCTCCGGAAAGATTCCAGCGGTCATTGAACTCGCCGGTGCCGCTTATGTCGTCGGAACTGTCGTAGAAAAGAACCGGCTCGCCAGTCTGTGCAGTCAGAATTGAATTCAGGCGCCAGCCCTTCAACATCTGCCCATAGCCGGCCCTTGACGGCACTTCGTAAGTCATAGCTAGCGTGAAGCGGTGGCGAATGTCAGTATCGGAGTTGCCACGCTCGGCGGCCGGATTGTTGCTGTCCTGAATCACGAACTCCCGATTGCCGCTCGAATCGTCAATTGAATGCGCCCAGGTGTAGCCGCCAACAAAATACAAACCTTTGCGGGTTCGTTGTCGAACCGTTACCTGCAGACCGTGATAAATCGAGTCGTCACCATTTCCCAGCATGTCAATGTAACTGAGATACGGAAACTGGTTTACGAAGGGTCGTCCTGACTGCTCATCGGCGAAATTCGCCTGATCGATGGCATAGTTGTTCTGATTGATGTCGCGGATGCTGTAGAGTTTAATTCCTCGATTGGCGACGTACGCAGCCGTCAGCGTGGCGTCGTGCCAGAGAACTTGTTGAACATTGAAGTTCCAGTTAGCGACATACGGAGTAACAATGTTGCGATTCACTCCAAACACGGGACACGGATTGTCGATCCCATTGATGGGGTCGTAGGCACAGCTCACAGATCCCGGAGCAAGGTTGCCAAAGATTGGACCTCCACTTTTCCAGTTAGCTGAGACCTGGGTATCGGTCAGAGTCGCAGTCGTAGCGTCGATGTTGCCCGGGCTTGGATATACCTTTCCATTGCTGCCAATCAGTGGCAGACCCGTAGGAATGAGCGCTAATCCCTGCGCCTCAGTGCTGTTCTGTCCAATGTAAACGCTGATGTGCGGGATTTCGTAAATAATCCCGGCCCCGCCACGGATGACGGTTCTGCCTTTGCCCGTAACATCGTAGGCAAAACCAACCCGGGGGGCGAAGTTGTTATAGTCCGTGTCGTAAGGCGCCCCGATCTGTCGGCCCACCTGCACAAGGCCGCGAGCCGGATCGAAGTTGGCCAGCAAATCATGTGTGTCGGTAATCGGGAGGCTTATGTCGTAGCGCAACCCGGCGGTGATGGTGAGCCGCGGCGTGGTTCGCCAGTCATCCTGGAAATACGCTCCCACCGATTTTTGGCTGACAACGCGATGACTGTTACCGACAGCAACGTAGGCATATCCGGCGTCACCCGTAGTGAAATTCTCCAAAGGAGAGGCCGGGCCATCATCGTTGAATCTCACATATCCGGGGCCATAGGTATCGCGAATATTGTCCGTGCTCCCAGTGCGGAATTCGCCTCCGAAGCGCAGATTATGAGTGCCCAGGATGTAGGTGACGTTATCGATAAATTGCAGCGTCTGATTCGGAGTCGTGTAAAGGGGCCAGGAACCATTCCCGCCGATGGTGTGGCTTTCAAAACCGGTGATTCGAATTTCCGGCAGCCCAAAATCAACCGGATTGGTTACACCAGTATCAATTCCAAACGTTTGCGGATTCAAGCCGTTATCGGCGACCACCACCCGCTGTGAAAATCGGTTGTAGCCCACATGAAACTGGTTGGTCAAATGCACATTCGGCGTCCAGATCCATCCTCCGCCGAGCACCTGTGCGCGAGTGTAGGCTTGCGAAAGAAACATGGGATTGAGCACGGTGACATCCTCTTCGGTCTGCACACTGTCTCCCACAAAATAAGAACCCGTCAGACTATGCCGGTCAGAGAGGTGATAGTCCAACTTCATGATCCCGTTGTCTTCGCGGTTACGATTGTTGAAATCGAGATTCATGGTGGTGGTGGGACCTGGATTGAAAGGCAACAGGGTCGCCAGTTTTTCGCTGATCGCGCTGCATGTACCGCTGGCTCCGCATTCGGCGAAAGCATCGGCAATGCTCGTGGTCGGATCTCCAATTGGCACCGATACTGGGGTGCTCACACTGAGCGGGTTGCCGACTTTGTCGCGCACCCCTTCGTAATTGCCGAATATGAAAAGCTTATTCTTGATGATCGGCCCCCCAAGCGAGGCGCCAAACTGATGCAGGTTCAGCGCTGCCACAGGATCTGGGCCGGGGTTGAACCAGTTGCGTGCATCCAGCGCGGCATTGCGGTTGAAGTAATAGGCTGACCCGTGCACTGAGTTCGTTCCCGACTTAATGCCAATGTTGATAATCGCTCCCGGCTTCCATCCGTAGTCCGCTTCCGGGCTGGATTGGACATTGAACTCTTGAATCGCATCGATGGGTAAATGCGTCGCCGGAGTTCCCTGCACACCCTCAGCATTAATCACCGTTATGCCGTAGTAGGCATCGTTGTCATCGATGCCATCCACCACGAAATTATTGTCCTGCGGGCGGTTGCCGTTGGCTGTGATGGACTCAAAACCGCCCCCGGGAGTTCGCTGGATTCCGGGCTGCAGAATAGCCAAATTCTGGAAGTCGCGCCCCTGCAAAGGAAGTTCGTTGATTGCCTCGTTCGCAAAGGTTCCTCCCAAAACGTCGTTGGTCGTATCAACCATCGGCGCTTCTTCAGAAACCACAATGGTTTCGTTCACCTTGCCCGGAATCAATTTGAAATCGACCCGAATATCCTGCGCGACCTCGAGCTTGATATCGGTTCGTCTGGCGCGTTCAAAACCCGCAGCTTCTACCTCGACAGAGTAGGGCGCGGGTTCAAGATTTGGAGCGGCGTACTCGCCCGCGGCATTGGTATCGATTATCCTGGAGATTCCCGCCGCCATATTGGTTATGGTGACCTGTGCATTAGCCACTACTGCCCCGGATGCGTCATGGACCGTTCCCAAGATTCGTCCTTGCGAGGTTTGCGCCGACATCAGACCAGCGCTGGAAATTAGCAGCACCACACCACACACGAACCTTCTCATCCAGGCCTCCCGTACTACACTGTTGGACGTTTCTTGAGCGCCGTGTTCCGAAATCTGAGCCGGAGTGTTCAGCACCGGCGATTGAGAAATCAAGGAGGGATTTAGAAGGAGATCACAACCCGGCCTCGAGTTTGCCCGATTCCACAAGGCAAACAACCTGTTGCAGGTTGTTATCGCTCGCGCACATCGCCCCAAGACTCTTCATCAATCTTTTATTGATGACCGCACGTTGCGCGCAAGTGTGCCACTGCAGGTAAACCGGAGTCAACGTAAAAAAGAATGCAGCGGTGAAGGAACGAACAATATTAGTAGATTTTATTGCCTGGGCGAGTCGTTTGAATCTGTCCCGAATCGACCGAAATCGAATAGGATTCCCCGCCATCGCCCTTCCAATCACGAATGTTGAAAGCAGCGCCCGTTGGCGCGTGATAGACGACTACGTTTCGGAGGGTTAAGGGCTGCCCGGCCTTGCATTGTTGTGGCGGTTCGGTGATCTGCAAGAAATAAGCTCCCTGTCCGCTGCCCACAACTTTGGAAGAGCCGTTCACCTCCATCAGCACCGCAGATTTCTCATCGATCGCGATCTCACGAGGCATCTTTGACCATCCGTCTGTAACAATGCGAGCCAGAAAACCCAGGCTGCGTCCCATTCGGTCTCGTTTGGCAAAATGGCTGTCGGTCAGGATGTTCTCGAGGCCCGGTACCTTCAGAAAATCGCGCTCGAGCGTGACATGTTTCTCATACGGGTTGTCCAACACCACGCGCGAAGTCAAGTCCGGATCATCCGGGCGGTCTTCCATGGCCCCGTAGACAAACTGGCCCAGCACCGCTAGCCCGGCACTGGTTCCGCCGATCGGCTTTCCCGCAACTACATGCGTATTAATCGCTTCCTCGACTGGCGTTCCCTTCCAAAACTGTACATATCGCGCCTGATTCCCTCCCGCGATGAAAATCACCGAAGCCTGACGGATGATGCGCGCAACCTTCACTGCCTGCGCTGCCTTGCGGTCAGGAATCACTAACGTCGCCACCGAGTTCATCCGGCAAATCTTGTTTACGTAAGAGTTGTAGTCGTCTTTGCCGCGGGCACGCAGAATCAGAAAATCGCCGCCGTTGCCTTTCCCGCAAAGCCATTTGAACGCTTCGTCGAGATCCGTGCCTCCGCCCATCAGGGCTACGCCCGGGTCGATATGGGTCTCGGCGGCTAGGTCGCTGCCGATGCGTTTGTATTTGTAGGAAGCCGCATTGGCGGCGATATGGAAGAGCAGAAACAGGATAGTGATACAGGAAAATCGCAAACTTTTCATCGCTCCCGAATATACCTCAGAAGCGCAGGAGCGTGGAGCGGACATTCGTGTCCAGCCTCGAGCTACTTAATCGCCTCCACATACACAGCCGTCCCATAAGCCAGCACCTCGGTGACGCCCTGCATCACTTCAGTCGCATCATACCGCGCACAGAGCACGGCATTGCCTCCGAGTTCTGCCGCGTGCGCCAGCATCAGATCGAACGCCTCGGATCGAGTCTTCTCGCACAAATTTGTCAGCAGCGTGATGTTTCCGCCCAGCAGGGTCTGCAACCCTGCCCCGATGGTGCCGAAAATCGAGCGAGAGCGGACGACAATCCCACGCACAACCCCCAGTGTGCGCACCACGCGAAAGCCATCGAGTTCGAACTGCGTCGTCACCATGTTATGCGCCACCATGCGACTGCTGCCCGTGTAGGTTGCCATTTGTCGTCCTCTCGCGTCGGCGGCATAATCTAAGTTATGCCCCACGCCAGACACAGCAGCTAACTATAGCGCAATCACCTACTCGAGAACCGCACTGATAACGAACTCCTGCGCTGACACATCGTACTCAATCCGCAGTAGGTTTGGCTTGCAGCATACCTGGCAGTCTTCCACGTAGCTCTGCCGGCTCCCCGCAGTCTCATCCACCGTCGTCGAGTTCCACTGGCCGCAACCGGCGCACTGAAATGCAGATTCCATGAGCTTGCTCAAATTAATCCTATAATGCTCGGATTGTTACTTCTGGGAGGAATGATGATCTCAAGGCGTCGATTTCTTAAGGCGAGTAGCGTGGCGGCAGCCATCGCAGCGGCACCGGGGTCATTGCGCGCTTCGGAAAGATCGAGCGATTCCGCTCTGCCTCCCTCCATTTCGCACTTGAAATCGAAAAAAAGCGAAGCCACGCCCATCAGTCTGGAAGAACGCTCCGCACGCCAGGAACAAGCCCGGAAGCTTATGATCCAGAATTCGATTGACGCGATCCTTCTCATGAGCGGCACTTCGCTGAATTATTTCACCGGCATCCGCTGGTGGGGAGGCGAGCGCATGTTCGCCTATGTGCTCCCGACGAAAGGCAACGCCTTCTACGTCTGCCCAGCTTTCGAAGAAGACCGCGCCCGCGAAGAAATCTCCCGCGCACCCGAGGGCGACCACGCCGACATTCGCACATGGCAGGAGGATGAAAGCCCCTATCGCCTCGCCGCACAAGGTCTAAAAGATGGCGGCATCGCGACCGGCAATTTGGAATCGAAGAAATGACTGCGCTTCGTTTTCGCAGACGGGATTGCAAAAGCGGCACCGCAGTTGACCATCACCAGCGCCACGCCAGTCACTGCCGGTTGCCGCATGATCAAAAGCGCCCACGAAGTCGCGCTGATGCGTCTGGCCGCGCAGGTCACTCTTTCCGTATATGAAGCGGTTTACCACGCACTGCACGAAGGCATGACGCAAGGCCAGGTCGAAGGCTTGATTGCAGCCGCGTACGATCAGCATGGGCTTTCCCGGCGAGGCCAGCGTAGAGGTCGACGCATACACCTCCTACCGCACGGCTCCAACACGCCGCAAGTCATACGCGAAGGCTCGATCGTCATGATCGACGACGGCTGCACGGTGGAAGGATATCAATCCGACATCACGCGCACGTTTGTTCTGGGCAAGCCGCCAGCGAACACCTACGACAAGATGAAAAAAGTGTTCGACATCGTGCACCGCGCGCAATCGGCAGCGCTGGCGGCGGCGCGCCCCGGGTCGAGTGCGGAGCGGTCGACGCCGCCGCGCGCAAAGTCATCACCGACGCCGGCTACGGACCGGACTACAAATACTTCACCCACCGCCTCGGCCACGGCATCGGCATGGATGTGCACGAGTGGCCCTATCTCGTCCGCGGCAACACGACGCAACTCGCAGGCCAACATCACCACCAGCGACGAGCCCGGCATCTACATTCGCGGCGAGTTCGGCATCCGCCTCGAAGACGACATGCACGTCACCGACAACGGCGCGGAATTGTTCACGCCGCAAAGCCCGTCACTGGAAGATCCGTTCGGGAAACGTAGCTCTATTTCGAAGGCACGACCTGCAAATCGTTGGTCACGGAAAAAATTCCCGGAACACCGTTGGCGCGTACCCCCACGAGATTTTTGTCCTGCTCATTGTCGACAACCCCTTCCAAACTAACGCGCCCGCTCTTCACGATGATCCGAATGGGTTTCTGCACACCCAGATCATATTTTTGCAGCGCCGGATAGCCGTAAATTGCGCGAAATAAGCGCCGTCGAAGGCCATCGTCCATGGGCGAAGGAGGAAGAACTTCGATCTGGTTGTCGACGTTTTCGACGCCTTCAATCTTCTTCACCACATTGCCCGCGTCAGATTTCACCGTGGGGTTCACCACGTCGCCCATCAGCGTGACCGTCGAGCCATCCACTTTGTAGGCGATATTGTCGAACACAGTGAAGTAAGGAAGCATGAGCAATTCATGCCGCACTTCCCGGGTTATGCGCTCCACCGATCGCGGCGAGAGCTGATTCCGATCCTGTGCCCAATTCAAACTCGCAAGGGCTAACAACGCCACGACTCCTAACATCGAATTCCGCTTCATTGGATTTCTCCCTGGCCTGAGATTCCTAAGGGAAGGAAATAGTTTACTGCGAACTTCGCGCCGAAAACTTTTACTTGCCCGTGGTCCAGATCGGTGCTATTCCTGACTCTCTTCTGTCGAGAGTTACTGTTAAAAGTCGAGCATAATCGACTATCGGACCCCGGCCATTTCATTGGATGACTTAAATTCGGGCCTCAGCGAGCGAGAAATTCCCTCCACGTCGCCGGCATCACTCGCCGAGTTCGAAAAAACGGACCGCCCGCGCCGCGTTCTCGGCTTCCGCGATCTGCTGCTTTTCTACGTAGTTACCGGTATCAGCCTGCGGTGGATTGCCACCGCGGCCGCGGCCGGCCCAGGCTCAATCGTCATCTGGATTGGGGCCTGGTTCTGCTTCTACATGCCTCTGGCGCTCTCAGTCCTCGAACTCTCTTCGCGCTATCCCGGCGAAGGCGGCCTCTATATCTGGAGCAAACGCGCATTTGGCGATTTTCCCGGCTTTATGGCGGCATGGACCTACTGGACCAGCAACCTCCCTTACTTCCCTGCCGTACTTTATTTCGCCGCCGGCAATATTCTCTTCATGCGGCAAAGCGCGTGGGCCCACCTCTCGAACAGCGCCGCTTTCTACATTGGCTTTTCTTTGCTCGCGCTAACTGCGGCGACGCTAATGAACATCGTCGGCCTCGACGTCGGCAAGTGGCTGAACAACGCCGGCGCGCTCGCCATGTGGATTCCCGCCGGAATTGTAATCGTGATGGGCATGATTGCCTGGCATCGCTTCGGCTCAGCAACCGCGTTCACGCTGCACTCGATGAAACCCAGCACGCATCTCAACGACATTATTTTCTGGTCAGTACTGACTTTCGCGCTCGGCGGCTGCGAGACCGCGTCGTTCATGGGAGACGAAATTAAAGATCCCCGCCGCCAGGTTCCGCGCGCCCTTCTGCTGGCGGGCATCACGATAACGGTCTGCTACATCCTGGGCACAATTTGCGTTCTGCTCGCGCTGCCTTCAAACCAGGTCAGCGATTTGCAGGGCCTCGTGCAGGCGATTTCAAAAACTGCCGCGCGAGTAGGCCTTCCCGGAATTTTGCCGGTCGCCGCGTTTCTTATCGCTCTCAGCAACGTTGGGGCAGCCGGAGCATATCTGGCCGCTGTTGCGCGCCTTCCTTTCGTCGCGGGCATTGATCATTTTCTTCCTCCCGCCTTCGGCGCGCTGCATCCGCGCTGGAAAACTCCCTGGGTGGCGCTGCTCACGCAGTTTGTTTTTGGCGTGATTTTTATTTTCCTCGGACAGGCTGGAACCAGCGTCAAAGGCGCTTACGACGTCCTCATTAGCATTGGCGTCATTTTTTATTTCATCCCTTATCTTTACCTGTTCGCTGCGATGATCAAGCTCCAGGGAGAATCTTCTACTCCAGAGATGTTTCGGATACCCGGCGGAAAACGGGTAGCCGTGCTGGTAGCCTCTGTTGGATTTATCGTCACTACCCTGACGATTCTGTTATCTCTGATTCCGCAACCGGATGAGGCGAACAAGCCGCTGGCAGTTTTGAAAATTGTTGGGAGTACCGTGGCGTTCCTGCTTTTGGGGGTGTGGATCTACACAGCCCAAAAACGCAAATTTTTACGGCAGAAGATTTCCTGATCGGACACGTTTAGCTTGCTTTTCGGCGCAGAGGATCTTCGTAGAGGTCATTTTCTGAGAGCACCGGCTCTCCCGCAAAATGCGCTCCGGCGCGGGCAGCCGCGCCGAACATTGGTCCACGGGCCGGCACAACCGGAGCGAAGCCCATCAATCCAATCTTCGGCACGATGTCGTCATAGATCGCTTCCATGCCGCCGCGGCGCAAATATGTTTCGTGCCAGAACCCAGTTCCGCCGGAATCTTTCAAAAACTGCTGCCACCACTGACGGTGAGGATCGGAGCGCGTCCACTTCATCAGCGATTCTTCATCACGCCAGTATTGCCGCATGCCGGCGTGCGGAGGGAAAAGCGAGAATAGGAAGTTTTCGTGAAGCAGCAATCCGTCGGGTTGTGCCTCAACCGAGGAAGCGATCTTAGGACCCAACCCCATGAGCGTTTTAATTCCAGTGATTCGATTCACTCGTATCCCCAGATAGATGACAACGAGATCTGGATAAGGCGAGAGGTCAACGGTTTTTCGCGCGACGCGGGTAGGCATAAAACCTCCTCGCTTCGATTCTAAACCGGACCGAATCTAAACGGGAGTAACGGTCTTCCTCGCCGGATTGAAGAACGGCAGCGCCGTCACCTTCACATTCGTCTTCAGGCGGATTGCCTCGATCGTAATTTCCATTTGCAACTGCGTACCGAGTTTCGAATATTCAGTCTCGACACTGGCCAGCGCAATCATCTTCTTCAGAATCGGCGACCAACTGGTAGTGGTAGCTTTACCCACCTGCTTCTCACCTGAGTACAAAGGCACGGCAGCACGGGAGGCCTGGCTCGGCGCAGCCGGCGTCAAACCGTAGCGCTCATAAAGCGCTTCCACATCCGTCCAATCGACCTCTACTCCGACCAGCTGGCGCGGCACTCCATTTTTTGCGTCTTTCTCGAGCGCGCGCTTGCCGATGAAATTCTCTTTTTCCAAGTGCACCATCTTGCCCAGACCCAGTTCATAAGGAGAATATTTTTGCTGCGGGATCAGCGCCTTCTTCGAACTCGTGTAATCGACTTCGATCAAAAGTAGGCCTGCTTCCGTCCGGGCCACATCAAGGGCCAGCATCCCCGCCGCATGTAAATCGAATTGCCGCCCTTTTTCCGCAAGCGCGTCCCAAACTCGTATTGCTTCATTCCACGGAACCCAGATTTCGTAACCTAAATCGCCTGTGTACCCCGTGCGCGAAATGTCTACCGGCACGCCTGCAATCTTTCCGCGGGTCACGCGAAAATACTTCAGGTTCGCAATGTCGGCCTCAGCCACGGCTTTCAGCAACTTGGCCGAAGTCGGTCCCTGCAACGCCAGAGCTGCAACTTTTTCGGAGATATCTTCAATCTGCACGTCCATGTTCAGGCCGTTCTGCCGGAACCAGCGCAGGCTGGGATCGGCGGCCGTCCAGCGGTAAACATTTTCCTCCAGCCGCGAAATCGTTCCGTCATCGATGACCTTTCCCTCTTCATCGCACCAGCAGCAGTAAATCACCTGCCCCACTTTCACCTTGTTGATATCGCGCGTAATCACGCGGTTCACCAGCCGGGTCGCGTCTTTGCCCGTAATCAAATATTTGTAGAGCGGCGAAATATCGATCAGCGCCGCCGCGTTGCGGATGGCGTTGTACTCATGCTCGTGATGCACCTCATATACGCTGACCGTGTAGTATCCCGACCACTCGCGGTAATTCAGGCTGTGGCAAAGTGAAAAAGTTCGCTCGTGAAATGCAGTTCCGATTGGCAAAGTCCTGGCCTCACTAAGAATTCGTTTGCTGCCGGATTATATCAATGCTCGAAATTATTTTGGCTGATGGTATCCCGAGGGCCACGTCTTGAGGCGCTCCGCACCCGCCTTCACGGCTGCTTGAGGTTGGATTCGGTTTCGACAGCAACTTTATGCCAGTCGGCGATCTGTTCAACTGCATCCGCCAGAGTGGCAACGATGCGATCTGGACGCGTATTTCCGAACCGTTCGGCGGCCTTTTCGAAATCGCCGGAGAAGCCCCAGATGCCAACCACAATCTTGATCTTAGGAAGTTGCATGCGAATTCGTTGACACAAAACGCCGGCCTGCGCAAACGCAAATGGAGGCACCGCGGAAACGCAGATCACGTCCTGCTCCTCAGGCAGCAGATGAGTCAACGTTTCCAGAGCGGCAGGGTTCGCCGGAAGCGAAACCACGCCGTGGCCATTGCGCTCCAGTAACTGCGCCAGCATGGACGAAGCAATCTCATCGGCCCGGTCGTTGGCAGCCAGGCAGAAGATGCGGACGGCCGAAGGCTCGGGCGCCACGTCGATTGAAGGCAGCGCATATTGCTTTGCAGATATTCTGCGCAAGCCGAACATTCGTGTTTTTGCAGCCTCCGCAGACCGGTAGACCGCAAGCTCCGAAACGATTTCACTGACACTAAGAAATAGATACGACTCCCGCGTCTCGTCCAGCGCCCCTTTATGGCGATCTTGCTCGGCAAGCGTTAAAGCCGGAATCAAAACCTGGTCATAAAGACTGATCAAACTGTGATCCTTCAAGAACGTCGTGGCAATGGTCCGCGCGTCCTCCTGATCCAGAGCCAACAGCCGCTGGTAGAACTGAGCTTCCAGCGACAGCGCAGTTTCGTCTCCCAACAAAATGTGAAGGAACGACAAACGTGGAACATAACGCCCGAGCACAATCACGCAAACCGTAAGCGGGATGGCCAGGATCAGTCCGGCCCATCCCCAGAGTAAGGTCCAAAAGACTGTGGTCACTAACAGAGCGAGAGAAGAAATTCCTGTGTGCGCTCCGTATAGCCATGGCTCGACTATGTTTGCCGCTACGAATTCCAGAAGCAGATAAAGCAGAACAACTAGCACTGGCGGTCCCCAGGCATTGAAAACCGCGAGGGCCAATATGAAAGGAAAAATCGCCGCAGTCAGCGCGCCCGCATACGGCACAATGCGCAAAATTCCGGCAATCACGCCCCAAAGCGCGGCATTGGGAATGCCGATGAGAAACAGGCCGACGCCAAAGCATGCTCCGTAACAGGCGTTGACTAAAATCTGCAATCCGAGATAACGGCTGACCCGGTGCGTGGCGTCGTCGAGCGCCAAAGTCATTGCATGCAACTGCCCCACGCCTGCCAGACGCAGCAGGCGGTTCCGCAAATCTTCCTGCTTGATGAGAATGAAAACCGTGAAAATCAAGACCATGCCCGCCATGCCGATCGGCACCGTCACTGGACTCAAGGTCTCGCGCAGATATTCCAATCCCCGCGCTGACGGTCTGACCACTAGCACCGGCAAAGGCGCCACCGTTTGTGGGGCCTTATCTCGGGAGGAATTCGGCACGTTCGCAGAAGAGTTCGGACCTGTAGCCACGGATCCAGGCTCGGAAATCTCGTTGCTGATTTCTTCCAGACTTTCTGCCGCACGTCCGAGCGCGCTATCCGGACGGTAATGAAGGGCCTCAATCTTGTTATGAATATTCAGCCGGTACTTGGGGAGATCGTCAGCGACCTTCAGGACTTGGCGCGAGACAATCGATCCCAATCCGACCAGCGCACCCAGTGAAATGAAGATGGCCAGTGCAACGCTGAGATGACGGCGCAGGCCAATGTTCTCCAGCCAGGCGACTAGCGGCGCCAATAAGAATGTGAGGACGAGCGCGAAGGCCAAGGGGATGAGAACCGCGCGCGCGAAATACAAAATCAAAACCACGCTGGCCAGAATGACCAGTGGGTTAAGGGTGGGCGAATCTTGCCGGGCGCGGCTCATATGCTCTGACAAGATACCTCAGAAGGAATACAAGACAAAAATATTCATTCTCGATTAGAATGGCTGGGCAAATCGAATGCGCTCAACTCTTCCCTTAATGTGCGGTGTCCTGAGGATCTGGGCCACTCTTCCCGCCGGTCTCTAATTCCGGCCGCAATTTATCGCCAGCGATATATCATTGCGTTCCAACGATCTGCAAACTAACACCTTAAGAAGTCAAAAGCCAGGAGCGAAGAGCCAATGGCCAATTCATACGACGTTATCGTCATCGGCGGAGGTCACAACGGCCTGGTCAACGCCGCCTACCTCGCGAAAGCGGGAAAGAAAGTTCTTGTGCTCGAGCGCCGCCACATCCTCGGCGGTGCAGCCTGCACGGAAGAAGTTTTCCCCGGATTCAAGTTCTCGGTCTGCTCTTACGTCGTCTCGCTGCTGCGACCAGAAATCATTCGCGACCTCGATCTTCCACGCCACGGCCTCGAAATTCTCCCCCTCGATGGCACGTTCACGCCCATGCCCAGCGGCGATTATCTGTGGCGGGTGAACGATCACGGCAAAACTCACCGCGAAATTGCCCGACACTCCCGCGTGGACGCGGAGGCCTACGACGAATTCGGTAAGGCCATGCAAGCGATGTGCCGCTTCGTGAAGCCGATTCTCAGCATGGTCCCGCCCGACCCCAGCACGCTGAACCCGCGCGAACTGATGAAGCTGCTCTTCATCGGACGCCGCTTTCAGGGCATGTCGAGCTACGACAAATACAACCAAGTTCAGCTCATGACCATGAGCGCCATCGATTTTCTCGATCAGTGGTTCGAGACTGACGTGCTTAAGGCGACGATGTCGGCGTCCGGGATTATCGGGACGTTTCTCGGCGTGCGCTCGCCGGGAACGGCCTACGTTCTGCTGCATCATTACATGGGCGAGATTGACGGCGCATTTCGGCCTGGGGCTTCGCTCGCGGCGGTACGGGGGCGATTTCAAATGCAATTGGCGACGCGGCGCGCGAAGCAGGAGTGGAAATTCGCACGCAAGCGGGCATCGCGAAAATCATCGTGAAAGATGGCAAGGCCAAAGGCGTCGTTCTCGCCAACGGCGACGAAATCTACGCCGAAACAATTTCCTCCAGCGTAGACCCGCGCCTCACCTTCAACAAATTCATCGATGCCGACCAACTTCCCGCCGAATTTCTCGAAGACATCAATCGCTTCAAATATCGCGGATCCTCCGGCAAGGTAAACATGGCGCTGGACGCGCTGCCGAACTTCAAAGCCATCCCCGGCCCCGGCGCGCATCTGCGCGGCGCGATTTCGATTTCGCCCTCCGTCGAATATATGGAACGCGCTTACGACGACGCCAAGTATGGCAACTTCTCGCGTCGGCCCTACATCGACATGGTCATCCCGTCTCTCACCGATCCCTCCGTCGCGCCGCCCGGCAAGCACGTGCTCTCCTGCTTCGTGCAGTACGCGCCGTACAAACTGCGTCCCGGCTTGAACTGGGACGATCAAAAAGAAGCCTTCGGCGACACTGTCGTCAACACGATCGCCGAGTACGCTCCGAATATTAAAGACATCATCTTGCATCGCCAAGTTGTGACGCCGCTTGATCTCGAACGCGAGTGGGGACTGAGCGAAGGCAACATTTTTCAAGGCGAGCTTTCGCTCGAACAACTTTTCTTTCTGCGACCGGCTCCCGGTTACGCGCGCTTCCGCACGCCGATTCAAAATCTGTACATGTGCGGATCGGCCACGCACCCCGGCGGCGGAATCATGGGCGCGCCGGGACGCCTTGCGGCACTTGAAATTCTCAAAGACAAGGGAGCCGCGTAACATGACCGGGACCAAGCGCGACATCGTCATCATCGGCGGCGGCCACAATGGCTTGATCACCGCGTTTTATCTGGCCAAAGCAGGATTCAAACCGCTTGTGCTCGAGCGCCGTGCGCAAGTCGGCGGCGCGGCTATCACCGATGAATTTCATCCTGGGTTCCGCTGCTCGACTCTCTCTCATTCTGCCGGCCCAGTTCTTCCCAGCATCGTCCGCGACATGCAGCTTGAAAAGCACGGTGTGAAATTCATTACTCCGGAGGCGTGCATAACGGCGCTTTCCCCCGACGGCCGTGCTCTTTCTCTGTACCAGGACGAAAAGAAATCCGCGCAATCGATCTCGGCCTTTTCGCAAAAAGACGCCGGAAAATATCCCGAGTTCGCAAATTCTCTTGCAAAAATCAGCAAGGTCATCGCTGAGGCTCTGGCCACGCCTCCACCCGATATCGATCACCCGTCGAGCGGCGACCTATGGAGCATGTTGAAGACTGGGCGCGCGCTGCGCAATCTGGGCAAGCGCGATATGTATCGCGTCCTGCGCTGGGGACCAATGGCGGTGGCCGACCTGGTTGCTGAATACTTCGAAACGGAATTGTTGCGCGCGGTCATTGCCGCCCGCGGAATCTTCGGAACGTTCCTCGGCCCCTGGTCCGCGGGAAGCAGCCTCCAGTTGTTGATTCGCGCAGCCGGCGATTCTCATCCTGCGGGCTCAGCATTCTTCATTGCAGGAGGCACCGGCGCGCTCACACAAGCCATGGCCTCGGCCGCGCAAGCGGCTGGCGTTGAGATTCAGACCGGCTCGGAGATCATCGAGATTCGCGTGAAAGATGGCGCGGCCACCGGACTGCTGCTCGCCACCGGAGAAGAAATCAATGCGAAGGCGGTGATCTCCAACGCCGATCCCAAGCGTACTCTGCTCAAGCTCACCGATTCCGTTCATCTCTCGCCTGATTTTGTGCAAAAGCTGCAACACTATCGAGGCAATGGGACGGTGGCGAAAGTGAACCTCGCGCTCTCGGCCTTACCCAGCTTCACCGCGCTGAAAAACGGCGACAGCAACGCTCTCAAAGGCCGCATTCACATCGGCCACGAGATCGATTATCTGGAGCGCGCCTTCGACGAATCCAAGTACGGGCAATTCTCGAAGCAGCCATATCTTGAAGCCACGATTCCGTCTCTCACCGACCCCACGCTCGCTCCCGACGGCAAGCATGTGATGTCGATCTACATGCAATACGCGCCGTACAAGCTGAAGGGCAGTTGGGAAGATCAGCGCAAAGCTCTAGGACAGACTGTCGTGCAAACCCTCGCGCAATACGCGCCGGACTTACCGGAGAAAATTCTCACTCACCAGATCATCACGCCGCTCGATCTCGAAGAAACGTACGGTCTGAGCGGCGGCCAGATTTTCCATGGCGATCTCGCGCTCGATCAGTTCTTCACCATGCGCCCATTGCTCGACTGGGCGCGTTACAAGACCCCGATTCAAAACCTTTATCTTTGCGGCAGTGGCACGCATCCCGGCGCCGGGCTGACCGGAGGATCGGGCGCGAATGCGGCGAGGGAGATTCTGAAGGAATTAAAGAAGTAGCATCAGCTTTTGCCACTCCCTGAAGGCAAAGACGCTCCCACCGCCGCGCAGCCGCGAAGGACAGTATTTCCCTCCCAACTTTTCGACGATTCCCAGAGAAGCTCGCGCAGAAGTTCATGTACTTCCGGCAACGCGAAATTCTGCCCACCCTGGTGTGTCACTCCGGTAGTAACTTGCCGAGCCATGTGACTTTCGTCTTTACTGAAACAGCGGTAAAGAAATTCTCACCAAGTGGGAAAATCTCGTCCGCGGAGTTCTTTTTGGCCGAAGATCTTAAATTTGAACTGGCAATCCTGGCTACTGTTCAGGGCTTCTACCAGAAGCTGCTGCGTGATCAGCTAGGCGGCGAAGTGCCCGTGCCTTCGGGGCTGGATGAGCATGCTCTCCGGCAAAGTGAAAGCGACCTGCCGGAGACGCTTTCCCGCATGTACCGCTGGCTGCACGTGCTCGATATGGCGATCACCCCTGCCATGTTGCGCCAGGCCCTGACGCCTGACACCGATTCGGAAGTCGCCGAAGCGCTCCTTCGCTACTTCGTGCGCCGGCGGGAACCAAGCGACATCAACCGCGATAAAACCGACCTGATCTCGACTTTTCTCTATCGCCATCCCCGCGTGCACGGACAATGGCAGCAACAGGGCTACGGACTCGACGGCGCATTGCCGCTCTCGCCGTTCGAAATCGCTCTCATCGAAATTCTCGCCGATACCGATGTGCCGCAGCTTCCCGAAGAGCACGTACAACTTTTACGCAACTTCGACCCCTTGCGCGAGGAAATTACCCGCTATCGCGATTTCAACGCGCTCATCGATTCCGGAATCGTTTCGCGTGTGCGCGACTTGAAACGCTGGCTCGACGATTCCTTCTATCACCCCGGAGTGCTGGCGACCGTGGCTGCGCATAACGCGGCTTTCGGCGCGCGCTTCGATGAGCTCTTCACCAAGGCTCTCGGGGAAATCAAGCAGTTTGCTCAGGCGCTCGAAGAAATGGGCGGCAGTATCCTAAGCACAGTGGATGGCGTGGAAGTGACCGTTGAACATGTGTCCGCGATCGAACACGATGAGATGCTTCGCGCCGACTACGGCAGCGCCCTGGAAAAATTCCGCCGGGTTTCACGGCTGAAAAAAGAGCTCGACCGCCGGCCTCCAATCCGCAAATCTTTGCTCGCGCCTGCCGCCGGACGCGGATTGCCCGCATCCACGAATAACGCCGCAGGCGCCAAGCCTGCGAAGATTGCCGCAGCGAAAGCATCCGCAGCCGCGGCGCCCACATTCCATCCGCCGGCGGTTACCGCTCAGCAGATTTCGGCCGAAGATGGCAAGCTCCGCCGTGTTGAGGAATCGATTCGCGTCTTCGTGCGCGTGGCCGATCCCAAATATCGCCAGATTGTTCCCATGCGTTTCTTCAATCTGACGTTGACTCCCGCTGAGGCAGACGCATACAGTGCCGGCTTCCTCGAGGAAAAAAGTCTTCGCGCCGATATAGCGCGCACTCTCATCCGGCTGGTTTCGTGCAGCGCTCGCATCAGCACCGAACTCGAAGAACTCAAGCGCAGCCAGAGCATGTCATCGCTCTGGAAACTGCACGCGGATGCGCTCGTGGTGCTGCTCGACATTGCCAGCACTGCTAGTGAGGAAGCAACCGGCATCGCTAAATTGGCTGAGCATAGCGACACTCCTGCAGCCAGTAAGGCAATTCACGAAACCCTGCAGAAATTGCGCAGCCGCTCGGATCTGGCGGTGAAAGCGCTGGCGCACCCGGGAAGCTAGACCACAGGCGGCGTAGTCACTAGCTTCTGTATGTCCTCGCCCAGCGAATCGAAGTGACGCGCATTCCATGTAAAGAGATGACCTGCTCTTGCCTTGAGGGCACACACTGCAATCAGCCCATCGTAAACCGCCCCGCCTACAATTCCTATCTTTGCAATGCGGCGGATGGCGTCCCGATATTCATCTCCGTCGAGCCAAATCAGGGTGAGCCTCTGCTCGATTTCCCGAATCAGTAGGTCGGCAGACTCGGCGCCCAGGCGCTGTTTTCCGGGATACCGAGTGAGGGTGGCGTACACTTCGGCGAGGCTGTGGGCGGCGCAACCAGAATTTTTCGGATTCGCCGCCGCAAAGGCGGCAAAGCTGCGGGCATGGTGCTGATGTTCGGCTAGCAGTGCCGCAACCAAAACCGAGCTATCGAAGAACCATTTCACCGGATCTTTTTCCGTCGACGGGTATGCGCGGCGGAGCTTCCCCTGAAGTTTTGTTCGCGCTCACGGCGAATCTGGCGCAACGTTTCATCGGTGGCTTCGGCTGAGATCGGCTCGCCGGTGCTGAAGACCCAAATTCCTTGCTTCTTGCGCAACCCCAATCCTCCCCTTTGTGGCCGAAGCACGATGCGATCTTCCGAACTTTCCAGTTCCAGGGCGTCGCCCGCGCGGAGCTGCAACTCATCTCGAACCGGCTTGGGCAGGACGACTCGGCCGGCCTTGTCCAAGGTCAGGGTGGTGGTCATGGATACCATCATACAATGGCATTTGGCATTGGCAAGCGCCAGCTCGCGCTCCGTATTGCTGGAACTGCGGTGCCAATTGGCGCTAAGCTTGGTCGCGTCGAGGAAGGTCGGCCCGTATGACCATTTACCAGAAGCGTCACGCTGTTCTTGCTAAGCATGTCAGCGAGCGGATTACCCCGGCGCAACTGAAGGCCGAATTGTTGGGAACGTTCCCCAGCCTCAACCCTAGCAGCGTCAATGCGCCGGATTGTTTTTACTCCGACCGCAAAAAGGCCGGTTCCACCTGTCCAGAATGCGGGAAGCTCGGCGGGTTCGCGGTGAACAGAAGCGGCATCGTGGACATGGGTGCTAGCGGCTGGGGAGGCGTCTCGCCCGTTTATATACCCACAGGGAACACCCGAAGCAGCATACAGGCGTCCGCCGCAATCAGCATGTCCGACCCGTTGGCCAGCTTCGATTGGAAAACTGTGTGCGCTCGGTACGATGCAGTCTGCTGTGGCTTCAACCCAAGTTCTCAGCACCTACGCGGACTTTATGCAGGCACCCTCAATGACCGCCCCCTTTACTACAAACTGATAGGCGCAGCAGCCTCCGACTCTCGATCCCGCCTCGACGCAGATTGGTATGAGGCACTGCTTTACTGGAAACTGTACTCTCAGCACACTTTGGACTCAAGAATAACGGAATGGCGACAAGGCCTCGTATCCGGAGACCTGCGGCGGTTTCTTGCAAAAATCCCGGCAGCGATCCAGCGGAGGGTTCAAGATGTTATTGAACTCGTGGAACTGGTCGGCGGGTATCAGTTCCCCGGCATGAAGTCGGGCACCGCGCTGCCGGTTCGTACAACCTTTCTTCACATTCTCTACCCCAGCGTTGTTCCAATTTTCGATCAGATGGTACTCAAGGCGGTCGGAGCTTGGCCTGAGGGTGCCAACCAGGAAGTCGGTGTGCTGCGTCAGTACATCCCGCACGCGTGGTCACTGGCCGATAGACACACCGGCCAGCTTGCCGGCTTTAAGGAGTCGCCCGTCCGGCTCGTCGACATGGCGTTGTGGGTGAAACGTAGCTAGGGCGGCACGGCTGAAGCCGTGCCCTTCCCGAACCATCTACGAAAAATCTAGTTAATATCGAACTGCTCCTGGTGCAGCGCCGGATCGCTCTTCACAATGATTGTCCGCTTGGTTAGCTCTTCCATCTCATTCAGCAGCCGGCCATTGTTCGCTTTCAACTCCTTCGCCACATCCGGGTTCACGCGGAGCATCACGTCTTCATGCTCCAGATGTTTCGCAATCTTCCGCATTTCAACGTAAATTTCATTGGCCACAGTTGTCACCGACTTCACGTAGCCGGTCGACTGGCAATATGGACAAGGCGCGCCAATCGTGCGCTCCAGTGATTGCTTCACTCGTTTGCGCGTGATCGCAACCAACCCGAAGTCGTTAAACTGAAGAACCTTCGACGGTGCGCGGTCATTGCGCAATTCCTCTTCCAGGGCCTGCATTACGCGCTGCCGGTTGCGGCGCTCATCCATATCGATGAAGTCGATGATGATGATCCCGCCCAGATCGCGCAGGCGGACCTGCCGCACGATCTCTTTCACCGCATCCACGTTGGTTTTTACGATCGTGTCTTCGAGCCGTGCGGTTTTGCCGACATATTTTCCGGTGTTAATGTCGATCGCCACCAACGCCTCGGTCTGGTTGATGACGATATAGCCGCCACTCTTCAACCACACTTTCGACTTGAGCGCCTTGTTCATCTCTTCGGCCAGGCCGAATTGCTCGAACAACGGCGTTTCTTTTGTATAGAGCTTTACCCGCTTTACCAGGCCGGGTTGAAAGCGATTGAAGAAACGAAGAATGCGTTCGTACTCCGCTTCGGTATCGACCCAGATCACCGAGAAATCCGATGTAACCTGGTCGCGGAGTACACGCTCCACCACGTTCAGGTCGTGATAAATCAAAGCGGGCGGCTTTGAGTTTTCCGCACGAGTTTTGATGTCATTCCACAACCCTTTCAGGAAGCGGATATCCGCCCGCAATTCGTCCTCGCTTGCGTTTTGCGCGGCGGTGCGCACGATGAAACCTCCATGGCCGTTCTCGCGTTCGCTCATCACAATGCGCTTCAGGCGCTGGCGTTCTTCATCGGAGGCGATCTTGCGAGAAACTCCCGTGTGGTTCACGGTCGGCATATAAACCAGGAAGCGCCCGGGCAGCGCGATGTGGCTGGTGATGCGTGCGCCTTTCTTGCCGATCGGCTCCTTCGCAATCTGCACCAGAATTTCCTGCCCTTCTTTGAGCAAATCGCTGATCTTCGGAACTTCCTGCGTCTGCCGCCGCGGAAAGCGCCGTCCTCCACCTCGCCGTCCTCCACCCCGGCGATCCCATCCCGGCCTCGGACGAGGGGCTCGCTGCGTATATCCTGCCGTTCCCGCCGGCGCACGAACCTCCGCGCGCGCGTCCACCGTTCCGTTGCCTCGAGCCTCTGCTTCGATCATCGCTTCGGCTTCCGCCTGAGCTTCTTCCAGTTCCAACTCTTCCACATCTTCTTCGTTTTCCGGGGCTGCTGCTTCGGCCGGAGCGGCACCCGATTCCGCGAACGAATTCATGTGAATCTCATCAACCGTCTCGCGAACATCTGAAAACGCTGCCTGACCCGCGCTCAACTGGCCGGCCGCGCGCGTTTCTTCTTCAAACTCCTCATAACCGTCGTCTGAAGATTGCTCGTAGCGAAGCGTGTCCGCCTCTTCCTCGTCAATGGTTTCTTCTTCCAGCGTTCCTGGCGCGGCGAAGGGCGCGGCCTGTTCCATGAACCGCTGTTCAGAAGTCTGCGGAAGACTTCTCAGTCTCAATTACTTCCTGAATCTCGCGAGCTGCCTCCGGAGCCGCTGCGGCAGCAACCGCGCTAGCCGAATCCATGCGGTGAAATTCTCGGTTCCAGTCCACAGTAGCCGCTGCCGACTCCCGCGGCTCGTTGACTTCCGCTACCTCTTCAATCTCAAAAGATTCAGGTTGCGAAGCTGGAGTTTCCACGGACGCGACAGCCGGCGCAACGGCTTCTGCAAACACCGGCTCATCTTCAGGGAAGATGGCAGCGATTGGAGTTCCCGCCTCTTGCGATACCGCTTCAACGTCGAACTGCTCAGGCTGACCGGGCCGCGCTTCTTCGGCAGGCGCGACTTGGCCAGTAGATGAAGCCATTCCCCGATACTTGGAAATCGACTCCCCAGGAAGGATGATCGGTTGGTATCCGGCAGGTGGACCAAACTGGCTTCGGCTCGGCTCCTGAACCCGGACAGCAGGGCTTTCGGCAGCCGGTGCCGGGGCGCGATAATCGTTTCGCTCACGCCCTTCCCGCCGGCCGCGACGCCGGCGTCGTCCCCTCCATCCGCCTCGGTCGCGCTCCTGTGAGTCTCTTCCCTCAGAGGGTTCATTCGGAACCGCGGCTGCGTAGTTTTGATCTTCCGCCGCTTCCTGTGACGTTTCGCCCTGGGAGCTGAGAAGCCGGAATGCGATGGCCCACCCATGGCATCGGTGCTTTCCGGCGACGCAGCGGAAGATCCACCTTCGGCCTGCGGCCGCATATCCTGCACGCCGCGATTCGCCGGCACCGATTCCGTCAGGTCTTCGTCATGTTCCTCCAGATCCATGAAATCGGAAACATAGAGGAAGGCATCGCGCTCCAGCCCAATGTCGACGAACGCCGACTGCATGCCGGGAAGCACGCGAGTGACGCGGCCTTTGTAGATAGATCCCGCTAATGTGTATTCGTTTTCGCGCTCGAGGTAGATTTCCGCGAGCAGATCGTCTTCCACCAGCCCTACCTTGGTTTCATGGGGCGTGGAAGAAACAAACAACTCTTTATTCATTGATACTCCGGTCCCGCTCCGGCCTATCAACTAGGCCGCGCGGACTTCACCGGCTGGCATCAAGGAAAGAGATGGGAGGACTGAGCGTTGCGAGGCTGGCCCTGAATAGGGGACGGCTGGGGCCAGGCAAGTTTCCTGGCCGAATCCGCTGCACAAGCTTGAATCTCTTTTGCACGAGTCGCTTTCGCCGCCGCTTTGTGACCGCGCTTCCTTATGAAAACCGAAATATCGATTTTCGTCGGGGGGCCGTTTCCAGCCGGCAGCTCTGTTGCTTCAATCCTACCCGGCCTTGCATTCCTCGATTGGGCCGGTGAAATTGCCCTCTTCACGCGAGGGCGATCGATATTTTTTGGGGCTGCGCCCGGTTCAACCGAAAAAGCGCAGCAACTTTGCTCCTTGCCGCCTTCCGCGCCCGCAGCTCACCAAGCTGTTAGCTGGATTCCCAGCTAATTCACGAATCGGCGCATGCGTACATTCATTACCATCCCCAGCGCCAGGAACATGAACAGAACGGAAGACCCACCGTAACTCATTAGCGGCAAAGGTATTCCGGTGACCGGCATAAAACCGACCACCATGCCGACATTGACCAGAATGTGGAAGCTGAGAACGGCTACCACACCCATCACCACAAACGTGCCAGCGCGGTCGGGCGCTGTTTGCGCGTTCTGGGTCAAACGCATCAGCACTATGAAGTATAGCAGCAGAACCCCCAGCGCGCCTACGAACCCGTGTTCCTCGGAGAAAGCCGCAAAAATGAAGTCCGTTTGCGGAACCGGCAGGAAAGCCCCGTGTGTTTGCGAGCCTTTGCCGCCCCAAAGGCCTCCAGAACCGACCGCAATCTTGGATTGCTCAACTTGATACCCTGTACCCTGGGGATCATTTTCCGGGTCCAGGAAACTGGTCAGCCGTTGTTTTTGATAAGTTTTTAAAACATGAACGCGAGGGACAAAAAACACGGCCCCAACCGCAACTAAAGCCAGCAACGCCACCGCCAGCCCCTGCTTCCATTGCATCCCGCCGAGAAAAACCCCCATGACCGCGATCGGAATGTAGGTTAAAGCCGTCCCCAAATCAGGCTGAGCCAGAACCATCAACATTGGCACGCCAACTATGGCTCCGGCCTTGATGAAGTCCGGCCACGAAAGTTCCCGGCTGCGAAGGTCGGCAAAATACTTCGCCACCGCCAGAATGAGAATCAGTTTCACCCATTCCGAAGGCTGGAAGTGGTTGCCCCCGGGCATCTTGATCCACCGGCGAGCGCCCAATGCTTTTGTTCCGAAAACAAGGACCCCCATCAACGACGCAACCGCCGCGATGTAGAACCAGTGAACTCGGTCCAGCAAAACCTGGTAATTCACCAGGCTGATCAGGAACATCAAACCAATGCCGGCAAGAACCCAGTAAACCTGTTTGATTTGAGACCCGGCGAACTTGGTGTGCTCGGTGGCGCTCCGAATCTCCATGACTCCGAGAGCGCAGATCATGAGCACAAAAACCAGCAGCAGCCAGTCAAAATCGCGAAATGAAACGTAACGGCTCATAAGTTAATCATTACTTACTGCATTCCGGGCGCTGCCGCAGCCACCACCATTCGCTTCCTGGTCATGTCCATCAAAAAATGTCCACCCTCCAGCTTGTCACCCTCAGGCGCACTCCACAGCGCTCCCATGTCAATCTTGCCGCCGTCACTTGAATTCCGAACCACCTTATTCGTCGGGCGATTTTTCTTGTCTACGTACGCCTTGATGACCTGCGTGGCGATCCGCGCCGCCAGTTTCCCATGTTCGCCACCCTGGAAAAGCACGCAAACCACGATGTCCGGATCGCGCCGCGGCGTGAAGCCTACAAACCATCCATTCTGGGCAAACTCTTCGTCGTTCTTGAGCTTCGCACGCAAGGCCAACGACACCACCTGCGCTGACCCGGTTTTGCCTGCGATATCAACCCCGGGGATGTGAGCCGAAGGCGCAGTACCTTCCGGCAGCAGAACCCGGGACATCGCGTCTGTGATAAATGTCCACCCTGCCGGATCGATTGGAACAGTCTTCGTCTCGGTCACATCGCTGGTCTCGACGTATCCGCTGGGCAGATTCGCGGATCGACGACGTGCGGCACAACCATCTTGCCGTCCATCGAGATTGCCGCAATCGCGCGCGTCAACTGCACCGGCGTGATTGCGATCGCTCCCTGGCCAATGCCTACCGAAATCGTTTCACCGGCAAACCACTTCTGCTTGAAGTTCTTGATCTTCCATTCTTCCGAAGGCATCACGCCGCTGACTTCGTTGGGGAGATCGATGCCCGTCTTTTGCCCAAGTCCGAGCATCGTCGCGTATTTTGCGATGCGATCGATTCCCAGCTTGTTCGCCAAGGTATAGAAAAAGACGTCACAGGATTGGTAAATCGCCTTCTCCAACCCTACCTCTCCGTGCCCGCCCTTCACCCAGCAACCAAACCGTCGCCCGTAAAACTCAGCACTGCCGTGGCAGTCTACATGCAAATCCTGCGCGATGCCTTCCTGCCAACCCGCCACCGACATAATGATCTTAAAAGTGGAACCCGGCGCAAGCTGTGCCTGAATCGCTTTATTCAGCAGCGGCTTCTCAGGATCCGTAATCAGCTTGTTCCACTCTCCTCGCGAAACCTTGACCGCAAAATCGTTGGGGTCGAAAGTGGGCCGGCTCACCATTGCCAGAATTTCACCGGTATGCGGGTCCATCGCAACGATGGCGCCGTTTTTGTCAGCCAGCGCCTCTTCGGCTGCAATTTGCAGATCGATGTCGATCGTCAGCTTCAGCTGTTTTCCCGGAACGGCATCCGTTTCCCCGAGCACTCCCAGAGTTCGGCCGTGACTGTTCACCACTTCACGGCGTGCTCCATTTTTTCCCATCAACGCGTTGTTGTATTGACGTTCCACGCCGGAAATGCCGACCACGTCGCCGGGATTGTAGAGCTCGAACTGCGACTGGTTGAGCATGTCCTCGGTGACTTCGCCCACGTAGCCGATCAGGTGCGCCAGGAATCCGTTGCGCGGATACAAGCGCCGGTCAGCCCGAATCGTATCCAGCTCCGGCACTTCATTGCGATGCGCCTCAACGAAAGCCTGCTCATCCTGCGTGATGTCCTCTTTCAGAAAAATCGGCTGGTATTGCGGCAGCGAGGCAGCGCGCCGGATGCGCGCCCGAACCTCGTCAGGCTCCAGGTGCAAACCCTCCGCGATCAGATCCGCATCGGCGAGCAAGTCATGAGAGGTATCGCGCAGAAGCAAAGCCGAAAAGGAAGGATAATTATCGACGATGATACGTCCTTCGCGGTCGAGAATCTTTCCGCGAGGCGCGAGAATCGGAACGTTGCGGATCCGATTTTTTTCCGCGGCGGTCGCATAGTACCCGCTCTCCATCACCTGCAGCCGCCACAGGCCATACGCCAGCACAAGAAAAATGCCGAGTATGATGTACTGCGCCGCCGTCAGGCGAATGGCGGATACTTTTTCGTCGCGACCGAACATAAATCAGTGCCCAGTACCGGATACGCAATACCCAGTGTTCTCATGGAGTCCTTGCCACTGCGGTGTGCGCGGGTAGTTGTCCTTGGGGTTCTTTTTTATTGTAATGCTCTGGAACAGTGCGTGGCGTTTAGGGGGATAACGAAGGTCACGGCTTCTACGTTCTCTGCTTAAACTTATCCAGCAGGAAGTACAACCCTACGCCGAGAACGCCGTTCGCCAGCCCGGAAAGAATTCCGATCTTCCAACTCCAGTTCAGCGTAAGGTTCACCATGCCCCTGGCAACGGTAAAGTAAACCGCGGCATGGACCAGGTAGAATCCCACCGTCACCAATAGGCGCGCGCCGGCGTTCTCCACATCCAGCTTGGCCCCGAGCGACGACGCTCCGTAGCCCACCACCGTTTTAGCAATGCCGTAAATTCCGATCGGATAGGCTCCCAGCATGTCTTGCGCCAGGCCGATTGCCGCGCCGGTAAACAGTCCTGAAATCGGGTTTCGGCGCGCCATGGCGAAGAAAATCGTCACCAGCAGCGGCAAATCGAAAATAGAGAAAAATGGCAGCCGCTGCGGAACGTAGGCCTGCAGGAACAGTGCGATCACCGGCACGCCCACCGTCACCGGCAAACTGAACCGGTAAACTTCAATCTGTTCACCCGATGTGTAAGTGATGGGCACGCTAGTGGGGACCATCTTCCGTTGGTGGCGGAGCGGAAATTGCAGGTTGAGTTGCCGGCTTCGGGCTCGCGGCGGTATTCCGCGCGGGCGTCGTCGAACCCACAGTTTTCGCCGTACCTCCGCTCAACTCCGCGCCTGAAGGGGAAGTGATGGGCGCAACTTTCTTCGGCTGGCTTGAAGAAGGAGGGCTGGAAACCGGAGTGGCTGGAATGCTGACTGCGCGCACAGCGTTGCCGTTCGTCGCCCCAGTTTTTCCTGCAGTTGCGGTTATCTCCCCGGACGTAGCGGCGCTCCGCTCGCTGGACTCGGGCTTTGCAAGTTTTACCGGAGTTACAGCAGCACCCTGCGGTTTAACCGATGCCTGTGCAGTGGGCGCCGTTGCCGGCTTCGCAGCGGCAGATTCCTTCGATGCCGCCTCCGTCGGTTTATCCGGCACAGATGGCAACCGTTCCGCGAGGATATCCGCAGCCCGCGCCCGGCCGGTATTCTCAGCCGCCACGTCGCGATCCTGCTTCTCCGTGACCACCAGCACTTCTTCGAGCCGGTTCAAATCTGCTGCAGGCTTCACCTGAATATTTAAAAACATTTCGTGGCCGGGGCTAACTTTCGTCACCGTTCCGACCGGCAGGCCCTTGGGGAAAATCTGATCCCCTCCACTGCTGATCACCGCATCTCCCGGCGAAACTTTTTCGTCGCTCATCACCCGTTCCAGCACGATCGAACCTTCTGGGGTTCCCTTGAGCACTCCCTGCAGCCGGGATTTTTCCAGCATCGCTCCCACGCCGCTGGTCTGGTCATTGATCATCAGCACTTGCGAAGTTGTGGGATACGCGTGAAGCACCTTGCCGACAATTCCATTGGCCGTGATCACAGCCATGTCTGCCTTGATTCCGTCGTCCGAGCCTTTGTCGATATAAATGCACTGGGAAAGGTCGCTGCCACTGGTGCCAATCACCTGCGCAGGCAGAGGCTTGCCGATCACCTGCTCCTTGAATGCCAGCAATTTCTGCAGCCGATGCGCCTGCTCGGCGTCTTCGTTCAGCCGCACCTGCTCCAGCCGCATCTGTTGAATTTCCTGCTTCAGCTCGCGGTTTTCGGCGCGGACTCCGCGCAGATAAAAGTAGTTGTGCCAGAGATCGGCCCAGTCCGCTTGCACCCAAACCAGGCCGCGTTCAAAAGGAGTGATCGCGTCGACCGCCCAGATGCGGATCAGCCGGGTATTTTCCGGATCGCCCGCACCGGCTCGTTTTACCTGTACCGCAAGGCCGAGCAACTGTAGAAACAACACGCCAACCAGGATTGTCAGATTGCGGTAACGGCCGAGAAAGGATTCCATACTAATCCCGAGTCCGGAGTTGCGAGTCTTGAGCAGCGTCGCTCGCGGCTCGGGACTCAGGACTCGCAGCTATTCGATTGATATCTTCCTGAGGAGCTTAAAGTCCGAAAGCATCTTGCCCGTGCCCAGTACCACGCTGCACAGCGGATCGTCGGCAATGGAAACCGGTAGTCCGGTTTCTTCACGAATACGCTTGTCCAGATTCTTCAGCAGCGCGCCCCCGCCCGTCAGCACGATGCCGCGGTCGCTGATATCCGCTGAAAGTTCCGGCGGCGTACGTTCGAGTGCGACGCGAATCGCGTTCATGATGGTCGAAACGCATTCGCTCAATGCCTCGCGAATTTCCCCATCGTCAACGGTGATCGTCTTGGGCACGCCCTCGATCAGGTTGCGGCCCTTGATCTCCATGGTCATCGGCTTGTCGAGCTGGTGCGCCGATCCAATCTCCATTTTAATTTGCTCGGCCGTGCGCTCGCCAATCAGCAGATTATATTTCCGCTTCAGATAATTCATGATGGCCTCATCCATCTGATTGCCGGCCATCCGCACCGAGCGCGAATAAACAATACCGCTTAAAGAAATCACGGCGATATCCGTCGTTCCCCCGCCAATATCGACCACCATGTTTCCGCTGGGTTCGGTAATCGGCAGCCCCGCGCCAATCGCCGCCACCATCGCCTGTTCCACGAGATGAACTTCGCTCGCTTTCGCCCGGTACGCCGAATCCATGACCGCGCGCTTTTCCACTTGTGTGATTTCCGACGGAACTCCAATCACAATTCGCGGATGCACCAGCATCTTGCGGTTGTGCGCCTTCTGGATGAAGTAGTTCAACATTTTTTCGGTGACTTTGAAGTCGGCGATCACGCCATCCTTCATCGGCTTAATGGCGACGATGTTGCCCGGCGTGCGGCCCAGCATCTCTTTCGCTTCCTTGCCGACCGCTTCCACTTCGCCGGTGTTCTTGTTGATGGCGACGATGGAAGGCTCGTTGACGACAATGCCCTTGCCGCGCGCATAGACGAGCGTATTGGCTGTGCCGAGGTCGATTGCCAGATCGCTCGAAAAAAGGCTGAACAGCGATCTCAGGTTGTGCGAACGATTGGAATGAAATCCGTTGCTTGACATAACGAACTCTTCTTTCCGTTGTATTGTCGTCGAGCCGCGCTTCTCAGAGCTTGCCTCAAAAATCAAGCAACCGAGGAAAGTCGGCTCGCTTCCCTACTGAATAATGATCTTCTTTTGCTGCGTATTTACTCCGCCCTGCGCCGTCTGCGCCGTCACGGTAATCACCGCTTCACCCGCCTCCAGCGGCGGCGTAAAGTAGTGGAACGAGCCATCGGTCGTAACCATCGGTACTTCCCGCCCGTTCACCATTACGCGAGCGCCGACTTGCGTCCTGCCGGTCACTTCAATCACGTGTCCATGCTGAATGAATGGATCCAGGTCCAGCTCGATGGCTTCCGTCTGCTTGCCCTTCGCAATGATGGTGAAGCGATTTTTCTCGCTCTCCACCGACTCTTTTCCCGAACTTTCGTAGGACGAAACCACCCAGTAGTACGCCCCATCGCCCAAGCTGGTGACGGTTACGTCGGCTGTGCTCACTCGCTTATCCAACAGTGTAGAGGAAAAATACGGATTTCTCGATATACGAAGACGATACCCCACCGCGTTTGCCATGGGAGTCCAGGAAAATTCCACGTCCTTGGTCGTTTCGCCGGAAGTAAACAGCGGCGCCATGTTCGCGGGAGAGATCGGCGTGGGCGGCCCGATGCCCTTGGTTTTCTCCATGTGCGCCTCTTCCTGATGGAAGTTCACTTTTTCCCAGTTGGCCAGTTCCAGCGTCTCTCCGTTGCGTGTGACTTCGCCGGTACCTTTCTTCATCAAGATTTCATGCTGATCGGCTTTCGGATCGTTATGCACCTGCGCCGCGGATTCTGGAGCCAGCGACGCCGTCGCGCCCGCCACAATCACCTGCGACTTCGATCCCGACGAATAAGTCGCTGTCGAAAGATCCACGGTTCCTGTGCTCACCGCGACCGCGATATTTGTCTGCTGCTGATCGTTCGCCGAATTTTCCTGAATCACGATCAGCGAATCCTGCTTGACGGTGTAACTGGTGCCATCGTTGAATACGACCTTCGCCATCCCCTCCGACCCGGTCTGCACCACATCGCCCTTATCGAGGGGAACATTGAAATCCGCAGCAATCCAACTGTTTCCGTTGCCTTTTTTTATACGTACCGTTCCATCAAGCGCGGTAAAGTGCGCCTGCTGCGCGGTGACGGTGCCGCTGCCGGGAGCCGGCGCCATCCCGGCCACACGCTCCAAAACTCGACTCGCGAGATTGTCGGCGGCTTTGATGCTGCTTTCCGTGAACTGCGGAAACGTGACCTTCATCGCAACGAAAAGAATCCCCGCCCCGGCAAGGATCATCAAGGCCACGCTGCGATAGGTGACCTGAGTCCACGCGACGTGGATGCCCGGTTTGCGAGTCTGCGAGGACACGAGTACCAGAAACCTTCTTCAAGCCTTTTGAATATGCGGTTATTGCAACGTTACCACAAGCCTATCGGCAGCAAATATAGGTAATCATTAGGGAAGATTACCTTCGTTTTAAGGATCCATTGAGGTCCATGAGGTTCCCCAGATCCAGCCGGTGCTTGGTGTCTTTTTGCATCATTTCCGCCCAGTCCATGATATTCCTACTTATACAATGTTGACGGATTTCATAGAATGAATCATACTAAATGGAATGAGTATGACTGAGAAGGTAAAGACCGTATGCTTCACGACGAAGGGGCAGGTTGTCATCCCGCTTCGCTTGCGCAAACAATTCGACATCGAGGACGGAACCAAGGCCGTGGTCCAAGCCACTCCCGAGGGAATCCTTCTCAAGCCGATGACCGCCGCGCTCATCAAGCAGGGACGTGGTATCCTCAAGCGCTCACCGGGAAGCAACCCTCTAACAGAGGACTGGGCCGAGCACAAAAAGCAGGAGCGAGCACTCGAGGAACGCCATGCCCGCTAAGGTTCTCGACAGTTTTGCGCTCATCGCTTATTTCCGCGACGAGCCGGGCGCGGAAACGATGGAAAGCTTGCTCATCTCTGCCGGAAAGAAGGACAACCCACTCCTTATGACCGACGTGAACTACGCTGAGGCGAAGTATTCGATCGTCAAGAAAGACGGCGCACTTGCGTGGGCGGAAGCCGCGAAGGTGCTTCAGGGCCTTCCAATCGATTTCCATTCTACGACCCGCTCGTTGGCCGACACCGCCGCCGATTTCAAGGCTCGTTTCAAATTGAGTTTGGCCGATGCATTTGCTGCCGCGCTGGCAAAGGAGAGAAAAGCTGAAATCGTCACCGGCGACCCGGAATTCAGGCCACTCGAAAGAGAAATCAAAGTTCACTGGCTAAAATAGCCGCGGAACTATCGCACGCTTTATCGCGTATCCTTGCCCCATGGCCGCGGCGTCCACAACATTTTCCGCTTCCTCTAGCGAAGGCAAATCATTGCTGGGCTCCACGATGGCCATCATCTGGCTCATCGCATTGGCCAAGCTCCTCTTCCACATCTATTTCAACAACCGCTACGGCTACTTCCGCGACGAGTTCGATTACATCGCCTGCGGCGACCACCTCGCCTGGGGATACGTCGATCAACCACCGCTCATTCCATTCCTGACTCACATCTCTCGCGCCGTCCTCGGAGATTCCCTTCGCGCCATCCGCTTCATTCCTGCGCTGGCATCTTCTCTCCTTATCGTGCAGGCCGCCGCTATCGCGCGCGAACTCGGCGGACGCCGTTTCGCCCTGCTGCTCACCGCCGTCACAGTCGTCATCGCCCCGCAATATCTCTCCAACGGAAGCCTGCTCGGCACCAACTGCCTCGAACCCAATCTCTGGATGGGCTGCGCCTACTTCGCCATTCTCGCGATCAAGCGCAACAACCCACACTACTGGCTATGGTTCGGCGTCGTCGCCGGCATCGGCATGGAAGAGAAGTACACCATCGCGCTCTTCGGATTCGGCATCGTCGTCGGCCTCCTGCTCACCGCGCAGCGGCGTGTCTTCCTCAATCCCTGGATCTGGCTCGGCGGCCTCGCCGCTTTCCTGATTTTTCTTCCCAACCTGCTCTGGAACCTGCACTACGGCTGGCCCTTTCTGCAGCTCATGCACAACATCCGCGCCGAAGGCCGCGACGTTGTGCTCGGCCCGCTCGAATATTTCGTCCAGCAAACCATCCTCATCGATCCGATCAGCACACCCATCTGGCTCATCGGATTATTTGCTCTGCTCTTTTCTCAGCGCCTCAAACCCTATCGCCTGTTGGGATGGACTTACCTGGTCTGCTACGGCGTTCTCTTCACACTCCACGGCAAAAACTATTATCTCGGCCCGGTGTATCCCATGCTGCTCGCGGCTGGAGCCGTCGTCATCGACGCTTCTATCAGCCAGAAGTGGAAGTGGTTAAGGCTGGCCATCGCCACGATCCTGCTCGCCAGCGGCATTCACATTCTTCCTATCACGGTGCCGGTGCTCTCGCCCGAACACTTCCTCTCCTACACAAAAACTCTGCCCTTCAAATTGCCGGTGATGGAGCACGCGCACGCCCGCGCCGCGTTGCCGCAATGGTATGCCGATCAATTCGGATGGAACGAGATTGTTGCCGAGACCGCCGTAGCATGGAATCGCCTGACGCCAGAGGAGAGGCAAGACGAGAACTGCGGCATCTTCGCGCAGGACTACGGCCAGGCAGGAGCCATCGATTTCTTGGGCCGCAAGTACGGACTGCCGCGTTCGCTCAGCGGACATCAAACCTGGTTCCTCTGGGGACCGCGCAATTACTCCGGCAATTGCATGATCGTGCTCGATGACAGCCGCGAACGTCTCGAAGAACTCTGGCAGAACGTCGAGTATGTCGGCACTTCCGCCGACAATCCCTATGCGCTGGAAAAAGAAATTCCGGTCTTCATCTGCCGCGGCGCGAAATTCGGCACCATGGCCAAGCTCTGGCCAGAACTCAAACGCTGGCGCTAGCGACTTGATCCAAAATCAACAACGCAACATTTCAAATATGTATTGTTTCTTAGGAGACGAGCTTCTCCCTTGACAGGCTTACGTCTACCCGCGAACAATGTTCAGTTCGTCCAAAGCCGCAACACGGCATTCGTCCCTGCACAACTTATTCACGAGGATTCTCATGTTACTTGCTGCACGCTTCACACTTTTTCTATGCGCGCCCATCATTCTCGCTGCCGTTGTCTCGGCGCAAGAAGTCACGATTCCGCAACCGACAGTCTGGGCCTCAAGGCCGGACGTTCCAGCATTCGAGAAAATCGAAAACGACCGCCTCTCTGCCGGCCAAAAATCGATTGACACACTGCTGGCTGCGAAAGGCACGCGCACCATCGCGAATACTCTCGCGCCGCTCGATGAAGCCTTCCATCAGATCAACTCGGCCGCATACTTGGCCAGCCTCATGGAGCAGGTCCATCCCGACGCTACCTTCCGCGATCACGCTACGGCCATGCTCACTAAAGCCAGCGCAGCGCTAACCGCTATCGCCTTGAACCATGATGTATACAACGCGCTCGCCGCCATCGACGTTTCCAAAGCCGACGCCGCGACCAAGTATTACGTGAAGCGCCAACTACTCGAGTTCCGCGTGGCTGGCGTGGATAAGGACGAGGCTACTCGGACTCGCTTGAAAAAACTAAACGACCAGGCTACCGAAGAACAGTCGATGTTCGATCGCAATATTTCCGACGGCAAGAAAACGATTGAGGCGACGCCTGCCGAACTTGACGGCCTGCCGCAAGACTACATCGACCGCCACAAGCCCAGCGCCGATGGCAAAATTACCATCAGCACCGATTACCCCGACGCGCTTCCCGTCTTCACCTTCGCCAAGAGCAATGACCTGCGCAAGCGCATGGTGATTGCCTTTAATACCCGCGCCTATCCGAAGAATCAGGAAGTTTTAACTAGCCTGATGAAGACGCGCTATGAAATCGCTACGCTGCTCGGGTACAAATCCTGGGCCGACTACAACGCCGCCGATAAGATGATCGCCAAGGGCCACAACATCGCCGACTTCATCCAGCAGGTCAACGACGCTTCCCGTCCGCTCGCGCAAAAGGAATTCGACATGCTGCTCGCCGAAAAGCAGAAAACCGATCCCGGCGCAACTCAGATCTGGGACTACGAAGCCAACTATCTCTCCGAACAGGTTCGCCGCACCAGATACGATTTCGACTCCCAGTCGGTGCGCCCCTACTTCCCTTTTAACGAGGTAAAGCAAGGCATACTCGATACCGCCGCGGCGCTCTTCCACGTGCAATTCCAGCAAGAGAAAAACGTGCCTTCCTGGGATCCATCGGTCGAAACCTGGATTGTCCTCGACAGCGGCAAGCCCATTGGGCGCTTCTACCTCGACATGCATCCTCGCCCCGGCAAATACAGCCATGCCGAAATGGCTCCGGTGCTTGATGGCATCAAAGGCAAGCAACTGCCTGAAGCTATCCTGGTCTGTAACTTCCCGGCTCCCACCGCCGACGATCCCGGTTTAATGGACTACGGCGACGTCAAAACGTTCTTCCACGAATTCGGCCACCTGATGCACCACATTCTCGGAGGCCAGCAGCAATGGGCCGGGATCAGCGGCATCACCATGGAGTCCGATTTCGTCGAAGCGCCATCGCAAATGCTGGAAGAGTGGATCGCCAGCCCGCAGGTGCTGGCCAAGTTCGCCAAGCATTACAAAACCGGTGAACCGATTCCCGCCGAACTGGTTGAGCGCATGAATCGCGCCTCCGCCTTTGGCCGTGGCGGCTGGGTTGGACGACAAAACAGCTACAGCGCAATTTCGTACGACATCTACAAAGACACTCCTGAAAATGTAAACCTCGACGAAGTGACCCTGGATGATGCCCGCAAATACACGCCTATCACGCCCTACGCCGGACACTCACATGTGGGCCTCCTTCGGTCATCTGGGCGGCTATTCTTCCGCCTACTACACCTATCTCTGGGATAAGGTGATCGCCGAAGATTTCTTCCAGCAGTTCGACCACACGAATCTGCTGGCGGGCGATGCTCCCATGCGCTATCGCCGCGTGGTGCTCGAACCCGGCGGATCGATGTCGGCGAATGATCTGGTGAAGAATTTCCTCGGCCGTCCGCAGAACATGATCGCCCTGCAGAATTGGATGGGCGAAGAGTTTGATGGCACCGGCGCGAAGACCGGCGGCGAGTAAATCAGAACAGTTACCGTCCGAAAGGACTTGTCATCCTGAGCGAAGCGAAGGACCTGTGCGTTTCAACCTGCGTCGCATATTAATTTTCCGTTAAATTGAAGGCGCCGGAATTGACCCCAGTCCACCGTAGCATTAACCTCCAACGCTATGACCGAACCCAACCTCGACCAGTTCCGCGTCCTCTACAAAAAAGCTGCCGACGAATGGATCGCAGCCATTCGCGCTGAAGAGGCGCTCGCCACCCCCGACCATTCCATCGTCGCCATGGAGAAATGGGACGAAGCTCATTTTCGCGAAGAAGACGCACACACGAAATATGCTGAAGCCTTGGAAGCCTACAAAGACGGTTTGCGAAAAGTGAACTACGGCATTTAGCAAGCCATGGCATGGGGTTGATGCCATGGCCTGCGTGCGAAAGGGATGCCTCTAGTACGTGAACGACTGAATATCTGTAACGCCCGAACTCGGCCCGTCCACATACCCGCTGCGCGTGCTGGGATTCAACGCGATGTGCGTGCCTATGACATTGAACGCATTCGAGAAATTGAATCCGTTCAGCGATTCCACCAGATTTCCGTTGATATCGTAAACCTGAATGCTGCTGCCCGCGCCCGTACTCGAAACCGACTGCGCCACAAAGAACAGTTTATGGATCGGATCGTACTCGACATCCGATCCGCTCTGAATCTGGCCCGTCGCGCCGGGTAGAACTTCAGCGAATCCGGTTTGCGTTTTCAGGTTGTAAAACTCCACGCGGAAATCCACTTCCGTCGTAGTGCAGGCGATCCCATCTTCTGAATCTACGGCGAGTCCATTGATCGAGCCCTGCCGGAACGGTGGCGGCCCGGGAATGCCGGTGAACTCGTTTACCGCTCCCGTCGTTAGATCGACCAGCGCGAACTTCGGCGGAGGCCCGCCCACCGCGCCATCGGAAGATGCAATCACAGCTTCATTCGTCGCGCTATCGTATGCCACCTGCGGCGCATTGCTCTCCATAAAAGTCTGGTCCGTCAGATCGACAGTCGGCTGAAAGGTATTCTCCGCGACGTTCGTCCCGAATACGAAAGTGTCAAAGTTGTTGCCGCTGTTTTCGAAATACAACACCGCCGTCGTCGGCACACCTTGATCGCGGCTGACTCCGAGAATAATGTCCTCTGCGGAAAGCGGCGGCGTCCACATCCCGGTAAATTTGTTCCCCGAAAGCGGATTCAGTTCGTCATAAATCCGCTTGGTGACGTAGATTCCGGTCACGTGCTCCCGCTCCACCAAACCCACGCTCGTGCCGACGATTCCGAGGGTCAGATAGTCGTCTTTGCTCTGAATCTCGGAAACGACTTTCAGAATCTTGCCGGTTTTCTGATCGAAGGTCTCCACTGCCGCCAACACTTTGCCGCCGCTGATATCCTGCGCCTCGCTCAACACTCCTTCCGAGCCGTTCTGATCGATATCGAACCCAAAAATCTGGCCGCCAAACTTGCTGTGTACAAGGATTTTTCCCGGGCCCACGGGCGTTTTCGCCTCCTGCGCCGCGCCGGTGCTCGGTCGCCCTATCGAAAACAGAAGCGCCATCATGAAAACCGCGCCTCTGTCCAAAAGCCGCTTTGAAAATGAACGCTTCATGCATTTCATGATTTCAACTCTCCCCTGGCAATGTAAACATCCGCCAACCTTCGGCATCCTACAAGCGGCTTCAGTCGCGGTTGTCAGAGGCTTGTAAAATCCCATCTATAATCTGCCCTGCGACGCACACGTGCTACCATCGTTTCTGTGCCGGTTAGTGATACCACCCCCGCCGCCGAAGCTCTCCAGTTGCAGATTTATCGCAGAATGCCGGCCGCGCAGAAGCTTTTGCTCGGCTTCGAAATGAGCGAGTTTGCCCGCGAGCTTCAACGAGCGGGCATACGTCAGCGACACCCTGATTGGAGCGACGCGCAGGTAGACCGCGAACTGCTACGTCTGGCGTTTTCTCCCCAGCCCCTGCCCGCCGGACTGCCATGAACCTGCCGGAGGTCCTGCCAAGAATAATTTCAATCTTGGAAGGTGCTGGAATTCCGTACATGCTCACTGGCTCTTTTGCCAGCATGGTCCACGGAGCGCCGCGTTCCACGCAGGACATAGACCTGGTCGTCGCTGCTACTGCTGATAAGTTAGCAATCTTGATTGCCACTCTGCCGCCCAGCGAGTATTACGCGGAACTCGATGCCGCCCTCGAGGCCTTACGGCATGAATCCATGTTCAACGTGATTGATCTAAAAACCGGTTGGAAAATCGATTTGATTATCCGCAAATCACGCGCTTTCAGCATAGAGGAATTCGGGCGGCGTCAGCGCATCGAGATCCAGGGATTCTCGCTATTTGCAGCCCGCGCCGAAGATGTAATCATCGCCAAACTGGAATGGGCAAAACTTGGCCAGTCGCGGCGGCAGATTGAAGACATAATAAAAATCATGCAGACTCAAGGGGACATTTTGGATGATGCGTACCTTCAGAAGTGGGTGACCGAACTGTCGTTGCAAGAGCAGTGGAGAGATGCGCGCATAGGCAGCGCCGCTTCCGGCCTCAATATCTCTCGCGAATAAACTCCCCGATCGAAGCGTAAGCTCGCTGCAAAGTTTTCTCATCCGGCAAAAACACAATTCGAAAATGCTGCGTCCCAGGCTTCTGTCCAAAGCCCGACCCGTGTACCACCATCACATGCTTCTGCCGAATCAACTCTTTCACAAACGCTTCATCGCTCTCAGGAATATCGATTCGCGGAAAAGCATAGAACGCGCCGCGCGGCGCAACGCAGCTCACGCGCGGCGTAGCTTCGCACCATTTCTGCGTGAGGTCGCGTCGCGAGCGCAGCTTGCGCTTGATTTCGACAAGATGATCCTGCGGCCCCTCGAGCGCTGGCTTGATCGCGTATTGCTCAGGATGATTCGCGCACAATCGCGCCCGCAATAGCCGGTGAATGCCTTCGACGTATGGCTTGATTGCCGCCTCATCCCCGGAGGCGATGCCCCACCCAATGCGCCATCCCGGCACCAGATAATTTTTCGACATCCCGCCGAACGTTATACAGGGGACATCCGGCGCAACCGCAGCAAAAGCAATGTGTGGCGTATCGTTTCCTTGAGAATCGACATCCAGAATGAGTTTGTCGTAAATCTCATCCGAGAAAACTACAAGATTATTCCGCCGGGCAATCTCTGCGATGTTCTCGAGCTTTTGCCGCGAGCACAGCGACCCCGTGGGGTTATTCGGATTAATAAGGACGATAGCGCGCGTGCGTGCCGTAAGCTTGCGCTCAATATCCGCCAACTCCGGCTGCCACGCGTCGTCTTCATTCAAATCGTAGGCGTTGAGGCCGATGCCCAATTTACAAAGCACCGCCGAATACAGCGGATAATCCGGGCTTGGCGTGAGAATATCTTCTCCCGGATTCACCAGCGCAGAAATGCACAGATCAACTGTCTCACTCACGCCCGAAGTCACGAACACATCGCGCACCGTCGTAATCCCCTTGCGCGCGGCCTCGCCCCGTATCGCCTCCAGCGCTTCCGGAATTCCCGCAGAAGGAGCGTATCCGTTCTTGCCATCGCGCATCGCCTTATGGACAGCCTCAATGATGTGCGCCGGGGTCTGGAAATCGAAATTCAGCGGATCGCCAACATTCAGCGGCAAAACTTTATATCCCTGCTGAATGACTTCATCAGCCACGCAAGCCAGATCCCGAATGGCGTAGCGGACATTCTCAAGCCGCTTGGCGGCGGCAATTTTATGTGCAGGAGATTGGCTAACGACGGCTGGATTCATAAACGCCTCGCCACCGCATTTGCACCGCGGTTGATGAGTATGGACTCAAGGCAAATTCTAAGCCCAGATGCCGGCGGGATGGAGAGAAACTTGGCTGGGTTGAAATTTCAGTGAGGGGTGAAGCTGATCGAAACTTCTTCCACGGTTTGATCCGGGGCTGGAGCATACTTCCACTTCATCACCGCGGCCGAGGCGCTCTCCGCGAGAATCGGGTTGCCTCCAATTACCGTGATGCTTGTCACCCTGCCATCGGCAGCTACCGTCGCTTTCAGGCGGACCAGTCCTCCAATTTGGGCGTGCCTCAACAATTCGGAATAGTCCGGCTTCACGGAAACTACAACTTTCCGCTCCGATTTCGAAGTTTTCTGGGCAGGTGAAGCGGGCGCGGACGCCAGAACGAAGAAAACCACCGCCAAAGCCGCGGCGAGTCTCGTGCTAGCGCGAAACATGAGATGTGAGACACACATGCAGTTGAGCAAAGCGCTTTCCGTGGCACAGCTTTTGCGGATGGAATTGAATCCCAATTGAAAGTAAGCCACGGAGCAGCAATGGACAAGGTTACCGAGGTACTTGCAAATCCGACCGGAAAACTCTGAAACCCTGCGGTAAAAGGCCTCTATGAAAATGCGTTCCGCAGGCGTTGCCTTAGGAAGTGCGCACTGGAGGCATCCAGAAACCCATGCTCAGGGTGCATCAGCCGAAATTAATGCGTTGATCAGGTTCGGCCCGATTGGACTGCCCCAACCCGTCACCAGATCGTATCCCGTCACGGCGTTGTATTTCCCGTTGTTGCCGCTGATGATGTCGTGAAAGTCGCTGTCATAACCTGTTCCCACACCAATCTCGTAGATCGCCGGATTGAGAAATCCCAGAGTCGATCCGCCGTTCTTGATGGACTGCTGATTCGCCATCGCCGTCAGGCCCGCCCACTGCGGCGCAGCATAACTCGTACCGCCATTCCCGCCGTTGCATCCGCCGTCATAGCAACTGTACTGATTCGTGTTTGCCTCCGCCGAAACATCCGGATAATTCCGCAACGTGGTCGAACCGCCATTCGATTTATTGATCACGCCCGGCAGTTGCTGATAGCTGGGAATCGGAATGTTGTTCTTCGAAGGCGCACCCGCCGTGCCGCTCCATCCGGTTTCAGATTTCCACGTTCCGCCCGGACCATTCGTCACCAGATCGGTGCCGCCAACCGCCGTCACATAAGGATCGTCCGACGGCCACACTACATTGCCCGGAGTTCCCGAACCATCGTCTCCCGTGGCCACAAACAAAGTCTGACCCTGCGCCATGAATTCCTTGAAGATCGGATCCAGCACAGTCTCGTTGTCGCTCCATCCCCATGAACAACTCAATTGCTTGGCAAGATTGTCGGAGGCCATTTTGCTGAAGATCGAGGGATCCTGGTTTCCTACATAAACCAGAACCTGCTTCATGCCCGGCGCCATCGAAATCGCCATCTCAATGTCGAGCGCCTGCTCACTGTCATCGCATGTCGCCGGAGGGCAGTTCAGCCGCGCGCCATTCACCGATACGCCTTTCACCGGTACCTTGAGCGGCTCATTCACTTTTTTGAAAAAGTTGATGACATCGCTGAGTTGATATCCCGCCAGTTCAAACAATCCAACCACTTGGCCAGCGCCGTTCAGCGGCCCCGAACCGTAATACGCCGCGCGCATATCGCTCCCAATAAAGTTGCCGTTCGGTCCCGAACCGGTGGATTTGCCCTGCTCGCTCCTCGATGCAATCGAGCGGACGTTCTTCGTCCGCGGCAGAGTGAAATTGTCCAGGCCGGTGATATGCAACAAAGGAACATCCAGATCGACCGTCGGCTCGCGATCGGGAGCAAAAAACGTCCTGCTCTCCGTCGGATGCTGATAAACGTTCAGGTTCACGTGAAGAGCGCTCTCAATGTTCGCCGCCGTCCCCTCCACATCCACCACCATGCGATTCGCATGAGTACTGATCACATCAAGCCCATTCGCGCGCGCAAAATTCACCACCGCTTCGTAATCGGCCTCGGACGCGCCAAATCGATCCGCAAACTCTTGCACGCTCAAGTAACGATGATAAGCAGGATCGTGCCGGTCATAGAGCCGCTGCAATAAGTCGTCCAGATCCGCCTTATTCCGCAACGGCAGAGAGATCGCCAGGCTCACGCGTTGCGAAGCCGAAACATGCCCAACCATCGGCGCAACTCCACTCGAAACTGCGTCAGGAACATGGGTCGTCATAAGAGCGTGAGGCTCGGCCTGAGCAGTTGAAATCAGGGTCGCAGGAATCAGGAAGAAGAGCGCGAACGCGGTGAGGATTGCGGCGTATCTACCGGAGGCAGGTGCAAGAAGTTTCGACATGAGATCCCTCAAACTGCGTTCGTACTTTACAACGCAACGCAGCCGAGGAACAAGAAGAGGATAGTCCCTATCGCGCCCGTGAAAATCGATCCTGCTTCGTTACGGCCGGCGAAGGACCTAATCTACACGATCAATCTGCGCCTTCTGCAGCGTATCCGAGTAATCCACGTACACCGACTTCCACTCGGTATAAAACTCAATCGCCCCAATTCCGCCCTCGCGATGTCCATTGCCGGTTGCTTTAGTGCCACCGAAAGGCAAATGCACTTCGGCGCCAATCGTCGGCGCATTGATATATGTAATTCCCGCATACAAATCGCGCATCGCCACAAACGCCTTGTTCACATCCCTGGTGTAGATCGCAGAAGACAATCCATACTCGATGCCATTCGCAATCTCGATCGCATCGTCTAAGTCGTCGCAAGGAATGATCGAGACAACCGGCCCGAAAATTTCTTCCTGCGCGATCCGCATCTTGGGATCGACTTCGCTGAACACGGTCGGCTCCATGAACCATCCATATTGATAATCCCCATGCTCCAGCCGTTTGCCCCCGCACAGCATCTTCGCGCCTTCGTTCTTGCCGATCTCCACATAACTGAGATCCGTTTGCAACTGCTTCTCATTAACCGCCGGTCCCATCTCCACCGTCTCATCCAGCCCGTTGCCCACCTTCAGTTTCTTCGCCCGCGAAACGTATGCTTCGACAAATTCCCGATAAACACCCTTCTGGACGACGATCCGGCTGGTCGCGGTACAGCGCTGGCCGGTGGTGCCGAACCCTCCCCACAGCCCGCCCTCGATTGCCAGCTCAAGATTGGCATCATCCAACACGATCATCGGATTCTTCCCGCCCAATTCAAGCGAGCAGTGCTTGAAACTCTTCGCCGCTATGCCCCCAACAATTCGGCCCACCGCGGACGACCCCGTCAGCGAGATCGCACGCACATCCGGATGCTCCGCCAGCGGCGTGCCTACTTCAGCGCCGAATCCGGTAACAATATTCACCACGCCTTTCGGAATGCCCGCATCTGTGAAAGCTCGAACCAGGTTGAATGTGGAAAGCGGAGTGTCCTGCGCTGGCTTGATCACGCAGGTATTTCCGCAGACTACAGCCGGCAACAGCTTCCACGAAGAAATCGCCATGGGAAAATTCCACGGCGTGATCATCCCGCAAACGCCAATCGGCTGGCGCACCGCCATGGCGAACTTATTCGGCAACTCCGAAGGCACCGTCGGACCAAACAACCGCCGCCCTTCGCCCGCGTTGTAATAAGCGGCGTCGATCGCTTCTTGCACGTCGCCGCGCGTTTCTTTGAGCACCTTGCCCATTTCGCGCGTCATCTCGCGCGCATGATCTTCCTTGCGGCCTGTGAGGATTTCCGCCGCGCGAAACACCATCTCCGCCCGCCGCGGCGCCGGCACCAGCCGCCATTTGGCGAAAGCCCGCTTCGCGGCATCTACCGCGGCATCCACATCGGCTTTCGCCGATTTCTGGAAAATGCCCACCACATCCCGCGTGTCGGCGGGATTGCGATTTTCAAACGTCTCCCCCGTCGAAGCTTCCACCCACTCGCCGTCAATGAAGTTCTTGAATACTTTTGTCGGTGTGTAGCCGGGATGAACCGGCGCCGCAAGCGTGTCTGTGGCCATAAAGAATCTCCTTATGAATGCCTGATATTGATGCTACAGAAGGAATAGAAGTCGCGGCAAGGGATGAACCTCACCCTCGCATGCTGAAACAACCGGCCCGGATATTAGCATTCGCGGCAAACGAAACGTTTAGTCGTTTTGGGTATGAAGCCGTCTCGTAACTCGAAGCCTATTTACAGCAACCGTCCCGCTGCGATATCTTTTTGGCCAAAGCACTCATAGGGGGCTCGATATTCATGGCCAAGAAAACAGGATTCAGCGATTCCTCACTTTGGATTACTGCGATCGTGCTTTTGGCGATCGCCGCGTGGACGTACTTCAGACGATAGCGTCGGTCCGTTTTATCGCTCGAGACGCCTCCTGACGAGGCGGTCTTACTGGACCCGCGGTAAAAGTCGGCGCACCGAGCACGTCCAGAATGCGTTCGAATTCTTTGGACTCTCACGCTCACTGCTCAGGTCTATCTTCGGTGTTCCCCGCTCAAGCTCCAAACGAACGACCTCCAATTTCTTTTCCGGCAGATGACCATGGTATAATGACCATGATCGTGAGCGGTTCCTATGAAGACGAAGACAATGCCTGCCGGTGAGTTCAAGGTTCATTGCCTGGCGGTCATGGACGAAGTCGCCGCCAAGCGCCAGTCGGTTATCATCACCAAGCGCGGCAAGGCAGTAGCGGAACTCATCCCCATCGAGAAAGAAAAAGACGATATCTTCGGCTTCTACAAGGGCAAGATCGAAATCAACGGGGACATTGTTTCCCCTGCGTTCAGCCCCGAAGAGTGGGGCGACCTTTATTGATCCTGCTCGACACCCATGTCGTGGTCTGGCTCGCGCAAGACTATCAGCGGGTATCTCCAAAGGCACAGTCAGCGATTGAGGAAGCCCGAAAAAAAGAGGGCGGCCTGGCGATTTCCGGCATTACCCTCGTGGAAGTTGCCCGCCTCGCAAGTCGCGGGCGAGTAAGGTTTGTGCCCGACCCGGAATCCTTTCTGTCGGAAGTAGAACGCCGTTTTGTTGTGCTGCCCATTACTTCGAGCATCGCAATGCAGGCCTTCGATCTGGCGGCAACCTATCCAAAAGATCCTGTGGACCGGATCATTGGAGCGACCGCGCTTGTCGAAGATCTCCCATTAGTCACGGCTGACCGCGATATACGCCAATCCAAGGCCGTGCCGACGATCTGGTGAACCCGTCGCTCCGTCTTTCTCTTTCTCCCCGAATCTGCTTAAATCAACTTCAGCAACATCACGCTTTATTTTTCTCGTTCAATCGTGGTTGACATTCATTCGCACATTCTTCCCGAAGTAGACGACGGATCCAAGTCGTGGGACATGTCAGTCGCTATGTGCCGAACGGCCGCAGCCGACGGCATCACGCATCAGGTCGCCACGCCTCACGCCAACGATCGCTATCATTACGATCGCCCTTATCTGCAGAGTTTAGTCGATCACCTGCAGTCGCTGATTGGCCCGTCGCTCACACTGAGCCTGGGCTGCGACTTCCATCTTTCGTACGAGAACCTTCAGGATGTTCTCGCTAATCCTGCCCGCTACGCCATCCAGGGCTCGCACTACATGCTGGTTGAGCTGAGCAATTACGGCGTTCCGCAGCAGATCAATGACTGCTTCACGCAACTTGGCGACCGCGGCATCACCGCCATCATCACGCATCCTGAGCGGAATCCTATTCTGCGTGAAAATCTGCAGCGCGTCGTGGAATGGGCCGAGCAGGGCTGCGTCATCCAGATGACGGGCTCGGCGTTGACTGGATTCTGGGGCGAACGCGTGCGGCGCGCTGCGCAATGGCTGTTAGAGCACGATTCCGTTCACGTCCTGGCAACCGACGCGCATGACACTGAAAAGCGCGTCCCTGTACTCTCAACCGCTCGCGAAGCAGCGGCAGAAATCTGCGGCGAGGACGTCGCGGATGCGCTTGTGGAAGCCAACCCCGCCGCGATCATTCACTCCCAGCCGTTGCCCTATTTTCCTCATCCGGTGTCCGGTACGTACCGAAAGGCCACGCAACGAGGTTAATCGGGGATCAGCATTGGCACTCGGACCGGAATCGGGCGAAGGATTATCGCTACTTCTGTTGACTGGAAGGATCGTGTTGAGCGGAGTTAGGCTGCGAACCTGTCGCGGGAGTCGGGCTCGTGCTGGCTGGTGCGGGACCTGCACTGTGCGAATCCGGCGCTTGAGTCGATGATTCCGCTGCTGCCGAATGCGAAATCTCCGGCCCAGTCGTCATCGCGCTCTCGGGGTTCAGCAGATGATCATGGCTCGGTCCCAGCCCGAGGCTGATCAGCGCTCTCGAATCGGGCACCGTCTTCGATTGCCAGCCGTGGTCGGCCTGATAGCGGCGCAAGGCATCTTCACTCGACTGGTCCCACTTTCCGGTCGGCTCTCCGGTCATGTAGTGCTCGCGAATGAGCGCCTCTTGAATTTCTTCCGCCCGCTGTGGATCGATTTTCTGCTGCCCGCGCGCGAGCGCTCGCTTCGATCGCGACCGTTTCCCCTTGTTGCCGTGCGAACTGGCAACGGAATGCGATTTTTTACGGCGCGCAGAAGATGAATGTGACGCCGAAGAGTGTGCAGTTGAACGGTGTGACACTGCGCCCGCTTTCGCCGATGACGCTCTGGACGATGCTGTTGTGGACGCTGTTGTGGATTTGGATCTGAGCGCAGACTGAGAAGTGCTCGATTTCTTGTCCGCTGAAGAATGATTCGCCGTTTCAGTCTGTGCAAGCGCGATCGCCGGCAACAACAGACACCAGATCAGCCCCAGCCATCCAAGAACGCTGGGCCATCCTGAAGCGGCTTTTGCACGACAATGGTTCGCCAAAAGGCAGTCCTCGCGGGATCACCAAAATGCCGCATCGGTCAAAGCAGAAACCAGACGGGATCCGGCATTGCCATCATCGCTTATTCGATGAGGCAATGCCAGTTCCGGTTGGCCAAAGTGCTGGTTACGGAAGTGTCCCGGCTACGAAGATCGTCCCATCCTGACGGCTGGAACCACGCGGACGGACCAGGAAAACCACATCCTGTCCGCTCTTCAGGCCGGATTCAATGCGCGTGAAATCTTCTTCGCTGTTGACCGGCTGCTTGTTCACTTCGAGGATCACGTCGCCGCGTCCCAGATTGATGTCTTCGGCGAACGAATTCGGCTTCACATCCTGCACGATCACGCCCTTGCCGGCAGGAATGTCGAGACGATCTGCCATGTCCGGGGTAAGCTTCCTAACCGTAATGCCGAACTTGCTTTGCTTCGGCGTGCTCTCGTCGTTTCCACCTTCATCTTCGTTCAGCCGAGCCGCAAAGAGCTTGGAACGGTCTGCAATCGTAACGGTGGCATCCTGCTTTTTGCCGTTACGCAGAAATCCGAGCTGCACTTTCGCGCCGGGTTTCCGGGTAGCAATGTCCGCCACCAGTTCCGACCCCTTCGAAACCTTTTGTCCATCGACCGTGGTGATCGTGTCGCCCACTTTCAGACCAGCCTGATCCGCGGGACTTCCCGGAACAACGCTGGAAACCGTCACGCCGGTTCCTGCGCCGTAGACACGAGTAATTGCCGGATTCTCCACCGCGTCGAACATTATTCCAATCGAGCCGCGGGTTACACGATGCTCAGGTCCGATGAGCTGGTTATAGACTTCCGCTACGGTACTTGATGGCAAGGAGAAACCCACGCCAGCATAAGCGTTCGTCTCACTCAAAATTGCAGTGTTGATGCCGATCACTTCCCCGTCCATGTTGACCAGCGGCCCGCCGGAATTGCCGGGATTGATTGCTGCATCGGTCTGGATAAATGTCTGGAACTGCCGTCCCGGCACGATGTCGCGGCCCTTGGCGGAGATAATGCCCGCCGTCACGGTGCCGACTTGCCCAAACGGGCTGCCTATCGCCAAAACCCAGTCGCCCACCTGCATGCTGTCCGAATTGCCCAGCTTGGCCGCAGGCACGCTGTGATCTACATCGATCTTGATTACAGCCAAGTCCGTTTCCTGATCCTCACCCACAACTCTGGCGTCATGCTGCACGCCCGGCGGATCGTCCTGCAATCGCACGCGAATGCGATCGGCCTTTTCGATCACGTGCCGATTCGTGAGGATGTAGCCTTTGCTGTCGACGATTACTCCGGATCCAAGCGAACGCTCGCGAATCGATCCATCGCCGCCAAATGGACTCTGCCCGCCGCCCGGCGCGCCGAAGAAACGGTTGAAAAAATCATCCATCCCGTTGCCATTATCCCCGCCGCCATTGTCATCATCGTCGGGTGCCTGTCCGCGCCGCCGGTGCGGCGTCTTGATCGTCGATTCCGTATTAATGTTGACCACGCTCGGGCCCAACTGCTTGGCAATCTGCGAAAAGGTGCTCGAAAGCTGCTTGGGCGAAGGAATGGTTAACGGCGTGGCGTCAGACGACCGTTGCCCCTCTTTGCCCTTCACGCCAAAAGAAACGACCGAACCAATCAAAATGCCCAGCGCCAGGGTGGCCACGATGCTGAACGTATAGACCCAACGATGGTCCTTCATGCGTAGCCAAAATGACCGCGAATCCATAACCTGCTTTCCTCCGAAAACTGTCAATTTCGCATTATACCGCTTGTGGGGCTGCGTCCTTAACGGGCATGTGCATAGCACACCAGACTACTGGGCATGATTCGCAGGCTCCGCGTTTTGAGGTAAACCCAGGTTCCAGCTGCCACGGGACAAGGATTCCTCGCGACCCCACGGGTTTAGACGCACCAGTTGGCCGTCGGAAGCAGCTACTTCGCTGCGTAAACCGTCTTTCCGGCTACTACGGTCCGCAATACTTTCGTCCCAAGGATTTTCTCGGGCGAAACCGCCGTCACATCGCGATCCAGCACAACAAAATCAGCGAGCATCCCCGGTACAAGCTTGCCCTTTTCCTTCTCCTCAAATTCCGCAAACGCTGACCCGGTCGTATAAGCCGCAATCGCCTGATCCATCGTCAGCTTCTGCTCCGGAAAATACTCATGCTTGCCGTCTTCGCTCTTGCGCGTTACCGCCGCATATAGTCCGCGGAACGGCGTCACCGGCTCAACTGGATAATCCGTACCGAAGGCCAAAGCAACGCCTTTATTCAAAAACGAAGCCCATGCATAAGAGTACGCTGCGCGCTTCGGGCCAAGACGATCCTGCGCCCATCGCATATCGGAAAGCACATGGCTGGGCTGCATCGAAGCGATCACCTTCAACTCTTTGAAGCGGCTGATCTGTGCCGGCGTGGTAACCTGCGCGTGCTCTACCCGGAGGCGATAATCGTCGCCTCCGTTTGCTGCCTTTACTTTTTCCTCCCGTGCGGCCTTCTCCGCTTCGGCAAACGCATCCAGCGCCATCTGCACGCCCTTGTCGCCGATGGCATGGAAGCCAAGCTGGAAGCCCGCCAGCACGCGTTCTTTCGCCATCTCGTTCAGCTTGACTGGGTCGTACCGCGGCAACCCCGAATTGTTCGGATCGTCGGCGTATGGGGCCCGCAGAGCTGCCGTGTGCCCGCCCAAAGAACCATCCATAAATGCTTTGAGCATTCCCGTATGCAGCATCAAATCCGATCGCGGATGGGAATCCCGTTTCTTCTGCAACTCCTCGATCGACTCATCAAACGGCAGCCACTCGGAAATGCGCGCTGTCAGCTTGCCGTCATTTTCGATCTCCTCGTAAATCTGAAAATTCTCCCAATTCGGCGAATAGTCCTGCGCCGAAGTCACTCCATGCTCTGCCAAATCGGCCAGCGCGACTTCAATTCCATGCCGGCGCTCTTCCAGCGTAGGCGCCGGAATCACCGCCCTCACCGCTTGCGCCGCCGTGTCTCGCAGAATCCCCGTTGGCTCGCCATTTTCATTCCGATCGATTTTCCCGCCCTGGGGATCGTGGCTGGCGATCGTGATGTTCGCAAGCTGCAACGCGCGCGTGTTCGCCACCGCCAGATGTCCATCCACCCGATCCAGAAAAACCGGATGCTCGCTCGAAACTTCGTCCAAATCCCACCGGCTGGGCAAAGCCCTCACCGGCCACAGCGTCTCATCCCACCCGCCGCCGACAATCCATTCACCGGGTTTAGCCGTTTCGACCTTTGCCAGAACCCGCTCGCGAAACTCATCCAGCGACTTCACTCCAGTCAAATCGACATTCAGTTTCTGCAGCCCGGCATCGGACAGATGCAAGTGGGCGTCGTTGAATCCAGGCATCACGAAGTGACTGCCGAGGTCGACCACCTGGGTTTGTGGCCCTTTGAATTTCTGAATATCCCCATTTTTTCCGACCGCGAGTATGCGATCTCCGCGCACCGCAAGGGCCTCTTCACGGTCGATGGAGGTGAACTGATCGTTCGCAGGAGTTCCCGTATAAACATTGCCATGGATATAAATCACATCTGCCTTCGGACCTTGAGCCGCAGGCGAGGAGGTCGAATTCTGTGCCTGCACGAACGCGAAGCAGTTCAGCAAAAATAAGAAGAAGAAAACCTTGGTTTCCCCATGTTTCGCAGCTTTCGCGAAACGTGGGAGGGTCCGGAATACTGAAAATAAATTCTGGCTGCAACCAACACCTTTACCCCCAAGGTTCATGCTCATTCCCCCGCTCCTGCAAGCGCAAGCATAGTCAATAAAATTCTCTTCAATCCCAGCTCACGTCCGTTGCTGTCAAACCATTCCTGCAAAGTGTGCGCTCCGCCGCCCGTCCCGCCTCCGCCAATGGCAATCGCTTCCAATCCTAGCGACAGCGGAATATTCGCGTCCGTGGACGCCCGCTGTACCTGCGCCGCGTTATTAATCTGCAGATCCACTGCTCGAATCACCTGCAAGATCCGCGCGCTGGTCGATAACTCCCCCGCCGGACGATTCCCGATCGGAACCACCTCGCAACTCACTCCTGGTCTTTTCTGCGCTGATGATTTCATCTCCGCGGCCAGCGTCTCATCTTCCACCGCGCGATTCAGCGCAGCGCGCAAACTCTGTTCCAGGCGCTCCATCTCATTCATCGATGTCGAGCGGATATCCACCTTCATGCTGGCCGACTCGGGGATGGAATTCACCGACGTACCGCCGCGAATCACTCCAATGTTGAAAGTTGTTTTCGGAGTGGTGGGGACGGGAGTCGCAGTAAAGGTCTCGAGGGCCTTGGCAAGAATCACGATTGGATTGGGCGCTCCGAAATCGCTCCACGAGTGCCCGCCCGGCCCGCGCACGATGACTTCAAATCTCCGGCTTCCCAGCGCCTCAGCCACAATCGTGTCCGATCCTGCCCCATCCAGCACGATGCTATACGCAATCGAATCTTTCCACCGCGGCGTGGAAAAAATGTGCCGCATCCCGCGCAGGTCGCCTTCGCCCTCTTCACCCACGTTGCCGATGAACACAAACGGCAGCGCATGGCGCAGCCGCACCGTGCCCAGCAGCGCGGCAATTGCCAGCATTGCCGTCACGCCTGCGCCATTGTCGGAAACTCCCGGCCCATAAAGTCGGCTTCCCTGCTGGCGAATATTCAAAGGCGTGTTGGCAGGAAAAACCGTATCGATGTGAGCACTCAGCGCAACGTAACGCTGTCCAAACCCCGGATGCACGCCGAACACATTTCCCACATCGTCAATGCGAACATCATCCAGCCCAGCTTCTCGAAAGCGCTCCGCCAGCCAGGCGCCCCGCGCCGACTCCCCAAACGGAGGCGCCCCAATCCGCGCCATCTCCATCTGCCACTGCGCCAGTTGCGGCTCCTGGGTGCGCAGCCAGTTCGCCGCCGACCGCACATCAGGCGAAGCCGCGATCCGCGCCACATCTTGCTGCAGCGCCGGAGCAATCTCCGGCAAATCCGCGCGTGGGGGAGTGGGGCTCATGGAAGATTACCGCTAAGTTTACAACCGGGAGAGGAAATTTGGGATTAACAAGATCAACGCCGGACGCCGTTAATGGAGAAAAATCAAGCCGCCGCAATCCTTGTCCTTTGCTTCACGGCCTCAACCAGCTTTACCGTCACCGGAACCTCAATCCCATGCTTCTGCGCCCCGCGCAGAATCGGCCCCGCAATCGCATCCAGTTCCGGAGCCCTGCCCTGCTCCACATCCTTCTGCATCGAACTCCGCATCCCACCCGGCATCCCCGCTACTCCCGCAAGGACCTTGTCCGCATCCACTTTCGCGCCTTCCGCCTTCGCTACGTTGCAAGCCTCGCGCACGCAAGCCTCGCCTTTGCTTCTCCATTCAGCATCGGAAAGAATCTGCCCTACGGTTTTATCGGCTGCAGTCGTGAGCAACGCAAACGGCGCCAGAAACACCAGCTTCCCCCACATCAGCGTCGGTTCGTCATCGATGTAGCCGCAAGTGAAACCAACCCTCTGCAGTTGCTCGATCGTGGTACCGAGCAACGCGCGCCCCGAAGACAGAACATTCAAGCGCGCGAACGGCGAACGGTGAACAATATGCCCGGGCTCTACGCGCTCGCTTTCTACTGCGATGGTCGCGGGAATAACCCGCTCCGCCCCATATTTCGAGCGCAGCATTGCGATGTGATCGATCCCGTTGAGCAGCGGAACGATGGCTTTAATGCCGTGGAAGTCTGTAATTGCTGCGAGGGACGCCTCTAACTGTGTGGCCTTCACGCTGAGCCAAAGCACGTCCACGGGAGGAACCTCGGCCGCAACTGCCACATCCACATTGAAACTGCCAAACGCACTTTCCAGCCGCAGCTGTCTCGGATAACTGGCAACCGTCTCGCGCCTCACCACCAGCGTGACCGGATCGCCCGCATGCGCCAGGCACGCGCCAATCAGCCCGCCAACCCCGCCGGCCCCAAGAATCGCATGTTTGAGTTGAGTGGATTTTGTTTCAGCCATAGCGCCCGACTTGCGATAAGAGGATTCGCGCTACTTCAGTTTTGCTTCACTGCCGTGGGCAGGCACTCGACAACTTCCGCGTCGCTCAACGTGTGGTCGCTCGTCTTCGCCTTCTGATAAATGCGCTCGACCAATTCCTCGCTGGCCGGTATCCCGCGCCGCTCCAGCCAGAACAGAACATTCGACTTCCCGCTCATCGGCCCAATATCGATAATCTGCTCCAGCCCAAAGACATGCGAGGGCACGCCGGAATAAACCGTATTCGCCAGCACAACATCGTTCTTGCGGTACGCCTTGATAATCGCGGCCGCGTGAACCCCAGTAGCTGTGCGGAAAGCATCCTCGCCAACCACGGGATAGTTCGCCGGAATCGGTACTCCCGTGGCTTGGGATACCGCCTGGCAATAGTGCTTCAGCTTGGTAAGATCCTGCTCCGCCCAGGGCGCGATACCCATGAGCTTCAAGTTCACCAGCATCTGGTCGATCTGTGTGTTCCCCACACGCTCCCCCAAGCCAATCGCGCAGCCATGCACGCAATTCGCGCCGGCAATCACCGCCGCCATCGAGTTCGCAATCGCTAAACCGCGATCGCTGTGCCCATGCCAGTCCACACGAATCTTCTCGCCCGAGGGTTTAACCACTTCCTCCATCACAAACCGCACCAGCGCCAACGCGCCCATCGGCGTCGCATGACCGGCCGTATCGCAGATCACGATGGCGCGAGCTCCGCAATTGATCGCTGTCGAATAGAGTTTTTTTACAGTTTCCGGATCGCAGCGGCTCGTATCCTCGGTCACATACATCACGTCGAGCCCAAGCGAAACCGCATACTTCACGGCCTTCTCAGTCGTCTGCAATAGAAAATCGTCCGTCCATCCTTCCGTAAACCGGCGAATCGGGCTGGACCCAATAAACGTCGCGGCCTCAATCCTCAAGCCGCTCTTCTGCATAATCTCGGCGATCGGGCGAATATCGTTCTCATGGGTGCGGGCCGCGCAATTCGCGCGAATCTTCATTTTGTGCGATGCAATCTCACGCGCCAGCGCCGTGACGTGTTCCACCGCCCGTGGCCCAGCCCCCGGCAAACCTAAATTCAGGAAGTTAATGCCAAGCCCTTCCATCAGGTGGAGAATTTCGATCTTTTCTGGAATGGAAGGATCCCGCACAGAAGGCGATTGCAGCCCATCGCGCAGGCTTTCGTCATTCAATAGAACTGGCCCCGGCGGCTTCAATCCCGGCGGATGATTCTTGTTCCAGTCGTAGATAAGATCGGAAGTGTTCATGGAAAACAGCGTTGGCCGCGAGCGATGAGCAAATCAGCGCTGGCTTGCACGGAGCTCATTGCTCATACCTCGATGCTCGAACCCTATTTCTCTTTCGGCGGCAGCGTTAAGCCGAAAACCGAGATCATTCCCTGGCCCGCCACGTTCACCTTCGCCTCTTCAGGATTCGGCAGATAAAGCGTCTTGCAATACTCGCAGCGATAAACCTCAGCGTCGCGTCCCCACGCCTTTTCAACATCGCCGCAAGCCCGCTCCAGCACATCGGTGGTGTAAAACCAGCGCTTCAAATGACCGCCGCAAAACTTGCCCTTATCATCCTTCTCGTTGCAGGCGCGCTGTCCATTCTTCTTGATCTTCACCTTATGGTGTGGAAGCTGAGCGGGAGTTTGCGGATCAACCGTAGTGATTTCGCCAGTAGCCAAAATTCACCTCATTCCGCGGCGCTTAGGCCGCCGGATTCAGCCTTACGCGCCATTGTACTCGATGCCGTCGAGCTATCGCGCACCCCCATTCGTAACTCTGCCCCTCAACTTCATCATTCCCAATCGCAACGACCTGTGTATCCTTAACCTTTACAAAAGTGAGCCGCTCATGATCCAGATTTCGCACGCGAAAAACCTAGCTTTGTCCGTTCTTGCATTGTTCGCGCTCTCTTCGAGCGCAGTCCCGCAGACTGAACAAAAGCAGACTGAACAAAAGAAGTCCGGCGAGGCGCCCAAAGTCGAGCAAGAGCTTATCAGCACCGAAATCGGTTTTTTCGAAGCCTGGAAGAAGAAGGACGACTCCTACTTTCGCGAGCACATGGCTGAGAACGGAATCTTCTGGGGCGAATCCGGCACTTTCTCCCGCGATGAGCAATTACAACAGCAGCACGCCAACGCCAAGACCTGCGACGTGCAAGGCTACGGCCTCTCCGATTTCGGCGCGCTTCCCTTCACCGCCGGCGTTTATCTGCTCACCTACAAAGTCGACCAGTACGTCACCTGCAACGGAGAGAAACTTCCCGTGCACATGAACGGCAGCTCTATTTACATTCTCAAAGCCGGCCACTGGCAGGCCGTCTACCGCGCGCAAGTGCCGCTGACCTCACAACGCTAGCGAACGAAGAAAAAGATGATCACAATCGTTTCGGGATTGCCGCGCTCGGGAACTTCGCTGATGATGCAGATGCTCGCCGCCGGAGGCGTGCCCGTTCTCTCCGATGGCGAACGCCAAGCCGACAATGACAATCCCCGCGGCTATCTCGAATGGGAGCGCATCAAGCAACTTCCCCGCGATCCCTCCTGCATCGCGGAAGCCGAAGGCAAGGCCGTCAAAGTGATTTCGCTGCTTCTGCTCTCGCTCCCCGAAGGCCATGACTACCGCGTCATCTTCATGCAAAGACCACTCGCCGAAGTGTTGGCGTCGCAGGAGACCATGATGCGAAATCGCGGAACCGCAGTCGCCGCCGCAAACGCTTCAATTATGTCAGCAGCATTCGAAAAAAACCTGCGGGCGGTCGATGCCTGGCTCGGCAGCAAGAACTACGTGAAGGCGCTGCAGGTTCCTTACCACGAGGTAGTGAGCGATCCCAGGACGATCGCGCAGAAAATTGCTGCATTCCTGGAGATGAACTTGGATATCGAAGCGATGACCCGGCAGGTTGACTCGGCCCTTTACCGCAACCGGTCCAAGTAGCAGACTCGCTCTCAGAATTCCCGCTTCGGCTCCGCTTGATCAGCGCCCACCCGGCCCACTCCAATCTCTGCCTGAAAATAATTCTCAGACTTCATTCGCGCTCCAGCCACGCGCCGCAGCATCGCAAGTTGTCCGGTATGCGTCAGCGCATCCGCCACGGGCCCCTGAAACAATTTTTCCAGCGGAGCCGATCCAGCCTTGCCCGAAGCCAGGAAATCGTCGAATCGCTTCAACGCCGCGAAGAATCGCTCGACCTCCTCTTTCCAGGGCAATGGCTTCGAGTCATGCCAGGTCTGTTTGCCCGCGGCAATCGAAAGCGCCCAATCGAAGAGATCGCCCATGTGGGCCAGAATCTGCGCCGGAGTCCGTGACCCCTCGCCGCTATCAAATGCGGCGAACTCGTCAGGAGCGTTGCGCACCGCTTTGCCCGCACGATAGGCAAGCGTGGCCAGCGTGTGCCGAAACAATTCCAGCTTTGGATCACATTCTGAGCTTGTGGTCATTCTGAGAGATACACCAATGTGAAATCTAGCCAGTCTCTTGCGGCGTCCTGACTCCTGACTACAAAGAACACAATAGTCGAAAACGTCTGGTTCCAACAGTTCCTTCGTGTGGCTTCGTATCCGTGGTTAACTCACGATACTGCTTTCCGCTTCAAACAACCGCGCCGACGCGCAAAAGCACGTCCGTGAAAACAAATCCATCGCGGGTCACCGTCTCACCGCCTTCCACAGGTATCGCCTCCGAAAACATCGGCCCATCATAGACAAAAGTGTGAAACTCCCCATTTTCTCCGCAGGGGTCAACGCCTTTCGGAAGCTCGCGAATGAGGTCGAGATCAACATCGCGCCCGGCAAATGACGCCGGCAACTTCTTCGGATCGAGGCAGACAATCCGGCTGCGCAGTCCGGCCGCCCACATATCTCGTACCAACTGCCCAGTATCGAGCTTCCATAACGGAAAAATCGGGGCCAGACCCGCCTTCTTCATCCGCTCCTCGCGATATCGCCGTACATCCTCCAGAAAGAGATCTCCGAACGCAACCGCATGCACGCCCGCATCAATCGCCTTCGCGCACGCCGAGCCCATAGCGCTTTCATACTGTTCATTCGAGCACGGCCAGGGAAGCGGCACATCCCATAACGGCAGTCGTGCGGCCGCCGCCTGCGCTTCCAGCAACTCACGCCGCACTCCATGCATCGCTACTCGATCGAATTCGGCATTGATCGTAGTCAGGAGACCCACAACTTCGTATTCATCCGCCCGGCGCAGAACATCCAGCGTCCACGCGCTGTCTTTGCCGCTACTCCACGAAACCAGCAATTTCTTCTTCACAGGGGCTTCCTTCGCACAATTCCGGCCGTCCGCAAAGCGCCGCGTAGGCGCTGGCCAAACCCGCGCGCGAACTGCAAGTCCAGAAATCCTTCCATCTGCCGCCTGAAATTTCCTCCATACCCATACCACCAGACTTTTTTCATTCGCGGCATCAGATCGACGTCGACATACTTCACTCGCACCATTTCTTCCACGCCAAAACGCCCGTGCGTTCTGCCCATGCCGCTGGCCTTCACCCCGCCGTGGGGCGCCTCGCTGATTCCAAAGCACGAAATCACATCGTTCACCATCACCGTTCCCGCCTGAATTCGCCGCGCCAGCCGCTCGCCGCGAACGCCATCGCGGGTCCATATGCTAGCCGACAATCCGAACTCCGAATCGTTCGCCAGTTCAACCGCCTCTTCGTCGCTGTCGAATACATCGACCGGCAGAACTGGACCGAATGTCTCCTCTCTCATAATGCGCATCTCGTGAGTCACATCCGCCAGAACCGTAGGTGCGAAGAAGTTTGCCCCCAATGCCGGCAACCGAGCGCCTCCAATCAGAACGCGCGCTCCCCGCGCCTCGGCGTCATCTACATGCCCTTCCACAACCTTCAACTGCCTCTCGTTGATCATCGGACCGACATCGGTACCGCGATCCAATCCATTTCCTACTCGCAACTTTTTGGTCTTCTCCACACATGCAGTAAGAAACTTGTCATACAGCCGGCGATGCACATAGCACCGCTCCACCGATAGGCAAGTTTGCCCGGCATTCATGAAGGCTCCCCAAACCGCGGCGCTCGAAGCCACCTCCACATCGGCATCGTCAAGCACCAGCATTGGGTCCTTCCCGCCTAACTCCAGCATCACCGGCAACAATCGCTCCGCCGCTGCGGCCGCGATCCGCTTACCTGTCGCCACGCTGCCGGTAAACACCAATTTGTCGATGGCCGCGTGAACCAGCGCAGCACCCGTGGCTCCGTCGCCCACCACAACTTGAAACACGTCTCTCGGAAGTCCCGCCGCATACAACAGCGATTGCAGTTCCAGCGCAACCACCGAAGTCAACTCCGAAGGTTTCAAGATGACGGCATTTCCCGCGACCAGAGCTGCCAAAGTCTCCGTCGCCGGAATCGAGAACGGATAATTCCACGGCGAAATGATTCCCACGACGCCATAAGGCTCCCGCACGAGGTATCCGGTCTTCAGCTTCGCGACCATGTTCCCGTGCGGCACGGGTTCATCGCGCAACAGACGATAAGCGTTATCGATCAGAAATCGCGCCCCGTCGAGCACAACCAGCACTTCGGTGGTCAGCGCCTCCGCAACAGGCTTGCCTGCCTCGCGCGTAATCGCCTCGGCAATCTCCAACTTTCTTTCATGAAGCCTACGCTGAAACTCGCGAAGCACTACAATCCGCTCCCGCTGTGCAAGAGCCGCCCAGGCCCGCTGCGAACCCCGCGCTCGTTCAACCGCGGCGGCAACGTCCTGCTCTTCCGCGCATTCGAACTCACGCACCACCCCGTCAGTGGCGGGATTAATCGAGAAAATTTTCCTCGTCACGATTTGGAGATTCGTTTCCATTTACTAAGTACAAAGCCCGCTCCTCCAGCGTCAACAGCTTAAGCTCGCAATGAGTTTGCCTGCCCTCCGCGGCGTTGAAGCCCCCTCTGCCGCTCACCCTAATATTCCACCCTGACCAGATACAATCCGCTAGCCGGCGCCGTAGTCCCGGCCGCCGAACGACTCTGCGCCTCGATCACGCGTATCACATCCTCTGCGGGCAGGTTCCCTTTGCCCACGAGAATAAACGTACCCACCAGGTTCCGCACCATGTGGTGCAAAAACCCCGATCCCTTAACCGTGTAAATAAATTCTTCCCCCGCCCGCTCCCACGCGGAAGAAAAAATCGTTCGCACGTTCGAAACTGGTTCCCCGTCTCGTTCTCGCTCCCGATCCACTGCCGCGAACGAAGTAAAGTCGTGTTCGCCCTCAATCACCCCCGCCGCCCGAGCCATCGCTCCCTCATCCAGCGGATACGGATGATGCCAAACATATCGCGCCAGAAATGGCGGACAGATTTCCCCGCGATAAATCCGGTAGCGATAGGTTTTCCCTCGCGCCGACTTGCGCGCATGAAAATCGCTGGGAACTTCCTCCGCACCCGTAACTCTCACCGCCGCCGGCAAGATATCATTAAGAGCCTTCACGAAATTTGCCGTTGGAACCGAAGACTCCGTGGCAAACGTCGCAACCTGGGCCAGGGCGTGTACACCCGCATCGGTTCGGCCCGACCCTTGCGGCAATACCTTTTCGTTCGTGATTCGTCCAATGGCTGAGGCCAATAGGCCTTGCACGGTCGGCAAGTCCGGCTGCACCTGCCAGCCCGCAAAATCCGATCCGTCGTAGGAGAGTGTTAGCTTCAGGTTTCGCATGCCATCTTTCGAGTCAAATCTGGGAGTCGAATCAGCGGACGCTCTCATCCAATTATTTCAATTATCACTGGCTCGAACTGCGGATAGCGCGGCGTCGTGTATCGGCTATACTGTGGCGTTTTCCAATTTCACATTTTCTGAAACATCGTTTTCCCGGAACTCGGAGGCAGGTGGCTGCGTATCCATCTGTGAGTAAAAGTGATTTGAGCGGGTCCGGATACGAATTCATCGGTGCAGAACGATCTTAACCAAGTTCAAGGAATCAGGTTCTGAGAAATCCGATCCGAAACCATCAGTTCTAATAGTGGAGATGAGTAGATGCAATTTGCACGTCGAGCCTCGACCTCAAGACTGTTAACAAGCACCCTTGTTTTCGCAACCTTGGCGGTTTTTGCCTGGGCGCAGGAGCCTCCCGCCGCTCCTACGCCCCAAAACATCCCCCAAGCCCAGCCGTTGCCTATCCTGAACTATTCGCAGCCGGTGTCGCATTTTCCGAACCCCATCGGCCCCTACACGCCACGGCACGTCGCCCCGCCAAATCTGGCTAACACCGCCCGGATCGATTCACTCATGCACGATGGCAAGTTGTATCTTTCGCTGAACGACGCCATCGCTTTGGCTGTCGAGAACAATCTTGACGTCGCCATCGCACGTTATAACCTGAATATCGCCGATACCGACGTTCTGCGCGCCAGGGCTGGCGCCAGCATTCTTGGCGTGAATGCAGGAGTCGTTCAGAACACGCCCGGCGGCGGCATCGGTGGCATCGGCGCAACTGCAGGCGCATCGACCGGCGGCACCAGCCTGGGCGCAGGCGGAGTCGGCGCCGGTACCAACGGCTTGGTTAGTTCCACTCTCGGCTTCGGGCCCAATATCACCAGCTTCGATCCCATCATCACCGGCACGTTGCAGGAGGACCACCTGAGCCAAACTGCGACCAGTCTCTTTCAGGGCGTCTTTCCCGGCAGCTCCATCGTCCAGAACACCGGCACCGTTAATTTCGCCTACACCCAGGGCTTTCACTGGGGGACGAATCTTCAGTTGTCCTTCAACAACCAGCGTCAGACCACCGACAGTTTTTTCTCGAGTTTGAGTCCGGCCCTCAACTCCAGTTTTAAGTTGACCGTGACTCAGCCCCTGCTGCAAGGCTTCGGATTTCCGGCCAATACCCGTTTCATCACCATCGCCAAAAATAATCGCGAGCTTACGGACGTGGCTTTTCGTTTACAAGTCACCGACTCTGTCGACCAGATCGAAAACATGTATTGGGACTTGGTCTACGCCTACGAGAACGCTCGTGTACAGAACGAGTCGCTTGCCTTCGCGCAGAAAACTCTCTCCGACACGAAAAAGCAGGTCGAAATCGGCAGCCTGGCGCCCATCGAAGTCGTTCGCTCGCAAAGCACCGTCGCCCAGGACCAACAGCTTGTGACCTTGGCTCAGACCAACCTTCAACTCGAGCAGTTGCTCATGAAGAACGCGCTGACCCGCACTCTCAAGGATCCGACCTTGGCGACGGCGGAGGTCATCCCGACATCGACCACGGACTTTCCCGCCCAGGAGGAAACCGCCCCAACGGAAGATCTCATCAATGAAGCGCTGCGTCATCGCGCCGAGCTTGTAGAATCCCGCATCGACTTGAACAGCCGCGACATCAGCAACAAAGCCGTCCGCAGCGCGTTATTGCCAAGCTTGAACCTCTTTGGCTATTACAGCGGCGTCGGAATTGGGGGAAACCAGAATCCGGCTAATGTGTGCGGGAACCCTTCAACCGTGATTCTTCAGGGGTTTTTCGGCTGCGCCAGCCCTCCTGCTCCAGGAAACTTTGACGTTGTATTTCCGACAACTCCTATCGGAGCAACCCTCAATCAATTGGTGAACTCCACAAACCCCGACAAAGGTGTCGGCTTGCAGCTCAACATTCCAATTCGGAATCGCGCCGCACAAGCCGTGCAGATTCGCTCGGAACTCGAATATCGCCAGGCGCAAATGCGCCTGCAGCAGATCGAAAATCAGGTCGGAATCGAAGTCCGCAACGCTCAGTATGCTGTCCAGCAGAACCGCGCCAGTGTGGATTCCGCCAAGGCCGCGCTCGAGTTGGCTCGCCAGTCCCTCGATGCCGAACAAAAGAAATATCAGTTTGGAACTTCCACAACCACGTTAGTTCTGCAATATCAGAGCCAGCTAGCCACAGCGGAATCGACTCTGGTGAACGCCACCGTCGCCTACGAGAAGTCGCGCATCGAACTCGACCGGGCCACCGGCACGCTGCTCGATCACAATGGCATCAGTGTCGACGACGCCGCTCGCGGTCAGGTGACGCACATGCCGAATGTTCCCTATATCGCGCCGCGCAAGGATTTGCCGTCAGTTGCGCAACCCGCGCCGCAAACAAATTCGCAGTAAGGTAATAAATGTCTTTCGAAATAAGAGGCGCGGCCACAAGCCGCGCCTTTTTTATTCTGACAATTCTTTACAACGCACCGCCCCGATTTGGCTGCTTCATCCCATTAAGATGGATGTGACGCACCGCCTGACTTGCGCACCCGGTTCTCGAAATCCGTTTTATTCTTCCAGTACGATGCCTGCTTGTTCCCGGTCAAGGAGAAAAACAATGTCTTTATCGCTCCGAGTAACTGCGGTCTTTTCGTGTCGTGGCCCGTTCCTTTCCCTCGTTATACCGGCATTGTTCTTGTCCGCGTTATCTGCGCAGAACGTTCCCGCCGCTCCCACGCCGCAAGCGCCTGCACAGGAACTCGTCCACCTTCAGGACTACTCCAAGCCCCACTCAGCCTTCCCGCGTGTGCTCGATCCCTACAAAGCCCAGGAACTCGCGCCGCTTAATCTTGCCAATTCGTCCCGGATCGACTCGCTCATGCGCGGCGGCAAGATCTATCTGTCCATCGACGATGCTGTCGCCCTCACCCTCGAAAACAATCTGGATATCGACATTGCCCGCTACAACCTGAATATCGCCGACACCGACTATCTGCGCGCCAAGTCCGGCGCCAACGTTCTCGGCGTCAATGCCGGCATCGTGCAGAATACGCCCGGCGGCGGTGTCGGAGGCCTCGGTGGCACGGTTGGCTCCGGAACCGGCGGCACCACAGTCGCTGCCAGCGGCGTGGGCACCGGAACCAACGGCCTTGTCAGCTCAACCTTGGGCCTCGGCGCTCCTATCGTTAGCTTTGATCCCGTCCTCACCGGAACACTGCAGCTGGATAAAGACGATACCGAATCCGTGAGCGTATTCAGCCCAATTCCCATCGTTGGTCAAAATACTTACACTGCGAATCTCGCCTATACCCAGGGCTTCGAATGGGGCACAAGCATTACGGCGGGATTCGACAACACACACGTCACCACTAACAATCCCACCAGTTTGCTGACGCCCGAGCTCGGATCGAACTTCCAGTTCAGAATCACACAAAATCTTCTGCAAGGCTTCGGCGCTGGCCCCAACCTCCGCTTCATCCGCATCGCAAAAAATAACCGCGAAATTTCCGATGTCGCTTTCCGCCTGCAGATCATCACCACCGTCGATCAAATTGAAAACATTTATTGGGATCTCGTCTACGCCTACGAAAACGTCCGCGTGCAGAAAGAATCTCTCACCTACGCGCAAAAAGCGCTGGACGACTCGAAGCAACAGGCCAAAGTCGGTACCGTTCCGCCCATCCAGGTCGTCAGCGCGCAGAGCACTGTCTCGACCGACGAGCAAAACCTCATCCTCGCGCAGAACAATCTGCAACTGCAGGAACTGCTTATGAAAAACGCTCTTAGCCGCAGCATTGAAGATCCTGTCCTCGCCGAGGCCGACGTGGTTCCCACATCAACCATGGAAGTTCCAAAGGAGGAAGCCGTCGTTCCCACGCAGGATCTGATCAATCAAGCCATCAGTCACCGCGCCGAACTAATCGAATCGCGCATCGATCTCAACTCCCGCGACCTCAGCAGCAAGGCCGTTCGCAACGCGCTATTGCCCACGCTCGATGCCTTTGCTTACTATGGCGGCTCGGGCGTTGGCGGAAATATCAACCCTGCGGTTCCCATCTGCTCCCCCACCTCGAGCAAGTTCTGCTATACACCCTCGACCGCTCCTCCGCCCTTTCAAACCGCAGCCACGGTAGGCTATGGCTCAACATTGAATCAACTCGTCAACTCTACTGCGCCGGATAAAGGTGTAGGCCTCACCCTGAACATTCCCATCCGCAACCGCGAAGCGCAAGCCAATCAGGTCCGCGCCGAACTCGAATACCGCCAGGCCCAAGTACGCCTTCATCAACTTGAAAACCAGGTCCGCATCGAAGTGCGCAACGCCCAATTTGACGTGAAACAAAATCGCGCCTCCGTCGAAGCCGCACAGTATGCCGTCGATTTCGCCCGCCAAACTCTCGACGCCGATCAGCAAAAATTGAAAGTCGGCCTGACCACGACAACCGCAATCTTGCAGGACGCTTCCGTATTAACAACGTCGGAATCGAACCTTGTCTCCGCTAAAGCCGCCTATGAAAAATCCCGCGTAGAACTCGATCGCGCCACCGGGCTGCTGCTCGACCACTCCAACATCGACGTAGCCGACGCCACCCGCGGCCAAGTCACGCACCAACCCAGCGTGCCTTACGTGGCCCCTCGAAAGGATTTCCTGCCGAACTCCCAAGCGGCGAAAAACCCGTAAAATCCTGTCATTCCGACCAGCGAGCAAAGCGAGCGGCAGGAGGAATCCCTACCTCCACCGGGATTCCCCACCGTCAATTCCCGTCTCGGCATCAACGTTGTATCCTTCCTTGCGTGATCCTCTCCGTCGTCATCATCACCTACAACGAAGAAGCCAACATCGCCCGCATGCTCGCAAGCGTGCAACCGCTCGTCAGCGACGGCAAAGGGGAAATCATCGTAGTAGATTCCGGCTCGACCGACCGAACGGTAGAGATTGCCAAATCATTCGGCGCGAAAATATTCGTCGAAGAATGGAAAGGCTACGCCGCGCAAAAAAATTCCGCGATCGACAAAGCTGACGGCGATTGGATCCTGAGCCTGGATGCCGATGAGGAAATAGACTCGGGGCTGATCGAGAGACTGGAAGGATCTCGATCAGCTTCAACAGTACGGCCCTACGAATCGTGCTTGACGATAGGCACTGGCAATACCAGCAAGCTTCCTGTTGGATTCTGGATTCATCGCAAGAATTTTTTTCTCGGCCGCTGGATGGAACACGGCGGTTTCTGGCCAGATCCCAAGCTCCGCCTTTTCCGCCGTACGCATGGCAGATTTGAACAACGGGCTGTTCACGAAACCGTAAAGGTCGACGGCTACACCGCCCGCTTGGGGTCCGGCGCTATCCTTCACCACTCCTACCCCACCCTCTCCGACTACATCGACCACATGAACCGCTATTCGTCCCTCGGTGCAGAAATGCTCGCCGCCAAGGGCAAAGTCCGCTTCAGCATCGCGAACATTGTCCTCCGTCCCATTTTCACCTTCATTTACAACTACTTTTTCCGCCTGGGCTTCCTCGACGGCCGCGAAGGCCTGCTCTTGCATCTCTACCACGCAGTCTACGTCTCCTGGAAATACTCCAAGGCATGGGAACTCTCGTGCAATCGGCAAAGCTCCACTCACTCGACGAAATTGTCATCCTGAGCGAAGGTTTTGCGCAGCGAAGCGAAGCAAACCCGCAGTCGAAGGATCCCTACCTGAATCACCGCCATACGAACTCAACGCAACCGACCGGTCGTTCCCTCGCCTTGCCCACCAGCCCGCACTTCCCTATCATCGAAACACCGGGGTTCTCATGGAAAAGAAGCCGCCAGTAGCCGAAAGTCCCATTGTCGACGTTTTCGAAAATCGCCATCCTTCCGCTGCCGAAAAAAAGTGGGCCGAAAAAACTTTAGCCTCAACACTCGAGAAATCTCCCGAGCGTCCCATCGGCGCTCCCACCGGCGTCAATGTCGATGAGCAAGGCCACGCCCGCTTCACCACCATCTCAGGCGTTCCCATCCGCCGCCTCTACACGCCAGCCGATCTCCCCGAAGACTGGAGCACTAACGAAGAAAAATATCTCGGCTACCCCGGCCAACCGCCCTACACGCGCGGCATTCACGCCACCGGATATCGCGGCAAGCTTTTCACCATGCGCCAGTTTTCTGGCTTCGCTTCGCCCGAAGAAACCAACCGCCGCTACAAATATCTGCTCGAACACGGCGGCGGCGGTCTCTCGGTTGCCTTCGATCTACCGACGCTAATGGGTTATGACTCCGACCACCCCGCGAGCGAAGGTGAAGTCGGCAAATGCGGCGTCGCTATCGACTCGCTCGAAGACATGGAGATCCTCTTCGGCGGCATCGACCTCGAAAAAACCACGGTCTCGATGACAATCAATTCGCCGGCATCGGTTCTATGGGCGATGTATCTGGTCGTTGCAGAAAAACAGGGCGCGGACTGGAAGAAAATTTCCGGCACCATTCAGAACGACATTCTCAAGGAATACATCGCGCAAAAGGAATACATCTACCCTCCCGCGCCCTCCATGCGGCTGGTCGTCGATACCTTCGAGTTCGGATCTAAATTCACGCCCCGCTTTAACACCATTTCGATCAGCGGCTATCACATCCGCGAGGCCGGCTCAACCGCCCTCCAGGAACTGGCTTTCACGCTGTACGACGGGGTGGAGTATGTCGAATGGGCGCGCCGCCGCGGCCTCGATGTCGATGAATTCGGGCCGCGCCTCAGCTTCTTCTTCAACGCGCACGACGATTTCTTTGAAGAAATCGCCAAGTACCGCGCTGCGCGCAAGATTTGGGCGCGCGTTATGTGCGACCGCTTCGGCGCAAAAAATCAGCGCACCTGGCTCATGCGTTTCCACACTCAAACCGCCGGCGTCTCGCTTCCTGCTCAGCAACCCATGAACAACATCGCGCGCGTGGCTCTGCAGGCTTTGGCGGCCGTCCTCGGCGGAACACAATCCCTGCATTGCGACTCCTATGACGAAGCCCTGGCTTTGCCCACCGAAGAGGCTGCGCGCATCGCGCTGCGCACCCAGCAAATTATCGCGTACGAATCCGGCGTGACCCACACAGTCGATCCTTTGGGCGGATCTTACTTCGTCGAAAACCTCACGCTCGCCATGGAAAAAGGTGCATTCGACTACTTCAGCAAACTCGATGCGATGGGCGGCATGGTCAAAGCCATCGAGCGCGGCTACCCGCAAAAAGAAATTGCAGAGGCTTCGTATCAGTTCCAGCGTGCCGCCGAGGCTAAAGAAAAAATTATCGTCGGCGTCAATGATTTCGTTATCGAAGAGGAGTCTCCAAATATTCTCTACATCGACGAAACCGTCGCGCGGCAACAGACAGCGAAATTGAAAGCCTTGCGATCCCGGCGCTCGAACGATCAAGTGCAGCATTCGCTGGAGATGCTGAAAAAGGCAGCCGCACAGGAGCCTAACTCACTAACTGACGGCAGCGTTTCTTCGGCCAACACCATGCCGTACATCATCGATGCCGTTCGCGCTTATGCCACGGTTGGCGAAATTTCAGCCGCGTTACGCGATGTGTACGGAACGTACACGGAAGTCAGCATCACCTAGATGACAAACAGACGCCCGCGGTGCTCTCTTCAACTCCAATTTTGATCTCCCCGCGCAGTCTTGCTTGGATTCGTATTTTCTTCGCCTGACAAGGGTGTTTGTGCTACAACATTTAGGTGATGCGCAAGGCACTCGATCACCTTAAGAAATCCGATCCCACTCTGCGGGCGATCATCGAACGAGTCGGCGCTTTCCGGATGCAGTACGGCCCAGCGGAGTTTCACAGCCTGGCGGAGGCGATCATCTACCAGCAGTTGAATGGCAAGGCCGCGGAGACGATTTTCAATCGTTTCGCCGCCGTGGCGGGCGAACCTCTCACCCCGCAGGGAATTCTGAAGCTTACCGGTGAGCAGATGCGCTCCGTTGGTCTATCCAAGCAAAAGTCGGCTTATCTGAGAGATTTATCTGAAAAAACCGCCTCGGGAATGCTCGATTTCTCCCGCCTGGCAGACATGCCCGATGCGGAAGTAATCGAACACCTCACGCAAGTCAAAGGCATCGGCGTCTGGACCGCCCAGATGTTTCTTATGTTTTCACTCAAACGTAAGAATGTCCTCCCCACTGGAGATTTCGGTGTGCGCATGGCAATTTACAAGCATTATCTGGCGCTGGCATCGGCAAGAACGTCGGCAAGAGCGAAGAAGAAACCAGCCAAGCTCGGGTCCAGAAAGAAAAGCAAGGCCAAAATAAAACTCCCTTCTCCGCAGCAGATGGAAAAGATTGCGAAATGCTGGGAGCCTTATCGCAGCGTCGCTTGCTGGTACCTCTGGAGAAGTCTCGACATCAAGACCATGTAGAGGCTTCGAAACAAGTTAACCGAGACTACCGCGACAAACCCGCAGTCTCGGTCCCTTTGCAAGCGGCCTACTTAGCCCGGATTTCCTCGATCGCTTTCCGCAGAATGCCGGCGATTCTTTTTCGTTCTTCCGGCGGCGCTTCCATCTTTTCATACAGAATCGATTTCAGTTCGCTTCGCAGTTCGCGAAATTCCATCTTCGCCTGCCGCCATTCGCTCTTGATGCCGCCTGGCGCCTCCGCGTCTTCCGCATCTTCAGCCTCCTCGGAGTAGCGCTTTTGGAAGTTTGCAAATCTGCGCCCGAAGCGCGCCAGTTGATCCAGCGTCTCTTCCACGCTGGCTCGATTCTCCGACAAGTACGCAGTCCCTGCGTCTGTGATTCGATAGAGTTTTTTCGCTCCGTCGCTCTCGCTCACGGCGTGGCCCATCTCTTCAAGATAAGTCAGCGCGGGGTAGACCATGCCGGGGCTCGGTGTGTAGATTCCGCTCGAGTGCTCTTCCACTGCCTTAATAATCTCGTAGCCGTGGCGCGGTTTCTCGCTCAACAGAGCCAGGATGATCAGGCGCAGGTCGCCCGAGGCCAGCATCTTTGCTGCCCGCATCCCGGGCCCTCCCATGAATCCACGCCCGCCGAATCGCCCAAAGCCTCTTCCGAATGGGCTGTGATGCGAGCGCTCTTCGGCAGAGCCGAAGTTGCAACTATGGTGATGTCGCATATTCTTAATCTCCTTTTTGCTATGCATGACACATTGTCAGATATATCTTATGATATGTCAAAAGATATTTTAACCAATCTCCTTGAAATTTAAATCCCAGCTGTTTCAGCATGGCCCTCCAGCAGATCAGATGTTCACTTTCCTGCGATACAAGTCCCACCCTGTGCCTTCCCGTATAATCCTTGACGGCTATAAATTTTCATGACTGACCTCAAGATTCGCGTGCTGGTGGCCAAGCCCGGCCTCGATGGCCACGACCGTGGCGCGAAAGTGATTGCGCGTGCGTTGCGCGATGCCGGAATGGAAGTCATCTACACTGGCCTGCGTCAGACTCCTGAAATGATCGTCAGCGCCGCGCTGCAGGAGGATGTGCAAGTCATCGGACTCTCCATCCTCTCCGGCGCGCACAATGCCATCGTTCCACGCGTGATGGACTTGCTCAAACAGAACAAAATGGATGATGTACTGGTTCTCGTCGGCGGCATCATTCCGGATCAGGATATCGATGCGCTGAAAAAAATCGGTGTGGCCGCGATCTTCCAGCCCGGAACCGCGATGGATGACATCGTGAAGTTCATTCGCGCGAACGTAAAAGCCGCCAGCATGCCGACCAGTGGCTGAGGGTCTTGAACTTCTTGCGCCACGCGGTTGCCGATCGCGAATTCTTCCTCCTGGAAAACGCCCGCCAAGCCAGCGTCCTGCGTCTTCGCTCGCGTGACGATACAAATCGGTTGAGCCGCGCCTGCATTCTGTCCCTCCACGCTGCCATCGACAAGCTAGCGGCCAACCCGCGGCCACTCATCATAACCGGCAATGAAAAGTTCTTCTCAGTCGGAGCCGATCTCGAAGAGATTGCAGCCCTCGCCGCAACGGCAGCTTTCGAATTCTCCCGCATGGGTCAATCGCTGATGCAGGCTGTAGAAGCCTTCCCCGCCCCGGTCTACGCCGCGATCTCCGGTTATTGCATGGGCGGTGGTCTCGATTTCGCCTTGGCCTGCCACCACAGAATCGCATCTCCGCTGGCCATCCTCGGTCATCGCGGCGCAGCTCTCGGGCTCATCACAGGCTGGGGCGGAACCCAACGCTTGCCTCGCCTGGTTGGCAAAGGTATAGCGCTCGAATTGTTCACTGCGGCAGAGAAGATCGGAGCGCGTCGAGCCTTGGAGATCGGCCTGATCGACGAAATTGCGGACGATCCAGTCAGCGCAGCGCTACACAGGATTCGAAGGACAGGGTGAGAGGAGAGAAGACGGTAAGGCGTTTCAACGGGTACGGGGAGGACCCACTCCTCGCCTGCCCGAATCTGACCACACTTACGAAGCACCTCCGCCCTCTCCTTCGTAAGTGGGTAGATTCAAGACCGGAAAGTCGCGAATCCTCCCTCTTTTTTCGATTCCCGCTTGTCGGCTCCTGCCGAAAACCGGCCAAAAAAGGAAGCCGGCAACAGCTACTCGCGGTGCTTGCGAAAGCACCGCGCCACATTCAGTTGACTCGGAGAAAGGTGGCCCCCACCACCACGTTCGTGGTCTACCGGGCCTGGGCCTGACCCCGGTAGAATCGTCCGAACGACTTCCCAGAACCAACCGTGCGACGCAGGTGATACTTTGGCGCAGGTCTTGACAGGAAGTCATTAAGAGCTTTTCATTTTTTTCTCAGGATTTTCTCAGGTGCAAGATGTACAAAGCCGTCAACAACTTGTACGCGTTCGGCCCATTCACTCTGGATCCTGGTGAGCGTCTGCTTCACAAGGGCAACATTCCCGTGGAACTCCCTCCTCGGGCTTTCGACACTTTGCTCGCCATGGTGTCAAGCAATGGCCACCTACTTGAAAAAGATGCCCTGATGCGAACGGTATGGGGCGACACCGTTGTCGAAGAGAGCAATCTAAGCCAGGTTGTCTACTTGCTTCGCAAGGCACTTCGCGACGGGCAAAACGGCGAGCGCTACATCGAGACCGTCCCCAAACGGGGTTATCGTTTCATCGCCACCGTCCACGAGATTGAAGCAGAAGCCGATCAAGAGCCGGTTCGATTTTCGGATTTCAGCAATTCCACGCCTGATTCAGTCGCGGAATCGCCGGTCGCTCTGGCTGGGCCGGACCCACTTTCTGAAATCGAACGCGTCACCGATGCAACTTCCGCCACGGATCAGCCTTCGCACCCGTCAGCGCCCTCGATCAGGCAACCCCGCCGCGCCTTCGTCATTTTCGCTCTCTTGATCGCGGGGACTGTGCTCACCGCTGCGGCCTGGAAGGAGGGCCTTTTCAGCGCTGCGCCAAGTCAGATCCGTTCCATCGCCGTGCTTCCTCTACAAAATCTCTCCAACGATCCCAGCCAGGAATACTTCGCCGACGGCATGACCGACGAACTCATCACCGATCTCGCCCAGATTCACGCCCTGAAGGTCGTCTCCAGGACTTCCACGGTGCAATACAAGGGTACGCGAACACCCTTGCCGCGGATTGGCCGTGATTTGAAAGTCGATGCCATCGTCGAAGGCTCTGTGCTGCGTTCGGGCGATCACGTTCGAATTACCGCCCAACTCATTCGCACCGCAACCGATCGCCACATCTGGGCCGCCGCCTACGATGGCGACCTCAAAGATGTACTTTCCCTGCAGGCGCGTGTCGCCGCAGCGATCACCAACGAGGTTAAGCTCAACTTGACCGCCGAGGAGAACGGCCGCTTTCGCTCGCAAGGGCCCACCAATCCCGAAGCGTTCGACCTCTATTTACGCGGGCGCTACGCCTGGAACCAGAGAAATCTCCAGGGCTTTAGGACCGCAATCGACTTCTTTAATCAGGCCATCGCACGCGATCCGAATTTTGCTCTCGCCTACTCGGGACTCGCCGATTCTCGCCTGCTTCTCGTGCTGTATGGGGAAAATCCCTCGCAGTTGAGCGAAGCAAAAGACGCGGCGGAAAAAGCTCTTGCCATCGACCCGACGCTCGCCGAGGCCCATACCTCGCTGGCCGCAGTTCACATTTTGCATGACTGGGACTGGCAGGGCGCCGAGCGTGAGTTCCAGCGTGCCATCGCACTCAATCCGAACTACGCCCAGGCCCATCAGTGGTATGGCAATTTGCTGCTCGGCCCGGAAGGCCGCCACAACGAAGCCATCGCCGAATTATTGCGTGCCCAGGAACTGGATCCGCTCTCTCTGATCGTCAGCGCCGACATCGGGTTCGCTTACTATCTCGCGGGAAAAAACGATCTCGCCTTGCAAACCTACCAGAAGGTCCTGGCAATGGACCCTAACTTCGTTCCGGCCCATTTTTATCTGTCGAAATATTACGAACATAATGGAGATTACGACCTCTGGCTGAAGGAAACCCTCGCCGACTATCGCCTGTCAGGTCAGTCGGCACGCGCCGAGTTGCTTCAGCGGTACTACGCGAACGGAGGCTTCCCAGCGGTCATGAACGCCTTCGCTTCTCCTGGTCAATTCAGTGGCCAACAAAACAATAAAAATGTCGACACCGATAGCTGCAATGCGGCCGCAGCGAATTTGTGGCTCGGAAGAAACTCCACCGCTCTCAACCAACTTGAAATCTGCTACCGCAGCGCCCCGATCAGTTTCATTTATCTCAAGGTCGATCCCGTCTGGATCAAACTCCGTTCTGAACCTCGCTATCAAGACCTCTTGCGCCGCATGGGGCTGAATTAGCGGAATCGACGTCAGCAACCTTCGACATCCGTGCCATTCAGCTCCGTCGTCAAAGCTAGTCAAACTCTAGGTTGATTTATAATCCGCGCTGACCATGAACCTCACAGCCGGGACAAAGCTCGGCCCTTACGAAATCGTCAACCTGCTCGGCGCAGGCGGCATGGGCGAGGTCTATCGCGCCCGCGACTCCCGCCTGAAACGCGAAGTCGCCATCAAAGTCCTGCCGCAGAGCGCTTTCCGCTCGACGCCGACCGCCTGCGCCGCTTCGAGCAAGAGGCGCTGGCCACCGCCGCCCTGAACCATCCCAACATTCTCGCGGTATTCGACATCGGCACCCAGCGACGGCGCGCCCTACGTCGTCTCCGAACTGCTCGAAGGCGAAACCCTGCGCGAGCGCCTGCGCAGCGGAGCCTTCCCAGTACGCAAGGCGCTCGACTACGCCTGCAAATCGCGCACGGACTGGCCGCGGCCCACGAAAAAGGCATCGTCCACCGCGACCTGAAGCCGGAAAATCTTTTCATCACCAAAGATGGCCGCGTCAAGATTCTCGACTTCGGCCTCGCCAAACTGACGCAGCCCGAACCCGCCGCCCATACTTCGCTGCCGACGGTGACCCAGGGCACCGAAGCGGGCGTCGTGATGGGCACCGCAGGCTACATGTCGCCCGAGCAGGTCCGCGGCATGGCTCTCGATGCGCGCTCCGACATCTTCAGCTTTGGCGCGATTCTCTACGAAATGCTCTCCGGCAAGCGCGCGTTCCACGGCGACACTCCCGCCGACACCATGAGCGCGATCCTGAAAGAAGATCCTGCCGGATCTGAGCGAAACCAATCGCAATGTTTCTCCGGCGCTCGAGCGCATCGTGCAACATTGCCTGGAGAAAAATCCCGAGGCGCGCTTCCATTCCGCCAGCGACATCGCCTTCGATCTCGAACATCTCTCCGGAATCTTCCAGTACAAGCGCGCAAGATCGCTGCGCAGCCGGCCGCGCGCCGCGAAAATCGGCTGGTTCGCTGCCGCTCGCTGGCGGTCTCGGTACTCGCCATTGGCGCTGCTGGCTGCTCGGCTGGTGGTTCGGTAGACGGGACGCACATGTCGCCAAGCTCGGCCGAGTACAAGCAAATCACCTTTCGCACCGGCTCCATCGGCAATGCGCGCTTTACTCCCGATGGCAGCGTCGTTTACAGCGCAGCGTGGGATGGCGGCGACGACCAGCTTTATATCTCGCGCGACCGACGATCCCGGGCGCGCGCGAACTGGGATTGAAGAATGCCGAACTGCTTTCCGATCTCTAAAAATGGAGAGCTGGCGCTTCGGCTCGAATACGGTGGACTTTCGGCGGCTATGCGCGCACCGGCACGCTGGCGCGGGTTCCGCTGAGCGGAGGAACGCCGCGCGAAGTCGCTCGACAACGTGCAGGACGCCGACTGGTCCGCCGACGGCGAGAAGATGGCCGTTGTTCGCTACGCTCCCGAGAACAGCTCACTGGCGTCTGGAGTATCCCATCGGCAAGGTTCTGTTCGACAGCATCAACTGGATCAGCCATCCCAAAATTTCGCCCGACGGAAAATGGATCGCCTTCGCCGATCATGAAAATCCCGGCGGCGACGACGAAGGCTCCGTCGCCGTCATCGCGGCCGATGGCACAGCAAGGCAAAGAAAGAACTCTCTTCCGGCTGGGTTTCCCTTGCAGGGAATTGTCTGGTCTCCCGCCGGCGATGAAATCTGGTTTACCTCCAGCAGAACCGGCAGCGCCACGAATCCTCGCGCCGTCACGCTCTCCGGCAAGCTGCGCACCATCACCAACGTTCCCGGAGGCATGTGGCTGGAAGACCATGCGCAAACGGCAGCTTGCTCATGGTTACGCACCGCAGACGCGCATCGGCATTCGCGGCGTGGCGCCGGGCGGAAAAGAGGAACGCGAACTGGGCTGGTTCGGCTGGTCGGATCTTGCGCGACATCACTCCGGACGGACACAAGATTATTTTCGAAGAAGAAGGCGACGGCGGCGGACCAAATTACACCGTCTTTCTGCGCGACACCGATGGTTCGCCTCCGGCACGCATTGGCGAAGGGCTGTCACGGCCATCTCGCCCGATGGCAAATGGGTCGCCACCAGGCCGGCAAAAGGCGGTCCGCTGACTTTGGTTCCCACCGGCGCGGGCGAGTCGCGACAGCTTACCCACGACTCCGTAACTTACGGCATTGTTCGCTGGATGCCTGACGGCAAGCACATGCTGGCGGCGGGACTTGAGGCCGGACATGGCCAGCGCGACTACCTGATCGATCTTTCTACGGGCGACTCCAAGGCCATCACCCCCGAAGGTGTCGGGGGAACGTTGCTCTCACCGGACGGAACGAAGGTGATTGTGTTCGCGAAAGACGGCAGATTAGCCATCTGGGCCCTCGACGGCAGCGGAATGCGCCCAGTTCCCGGCCTCGATGCGACTTACTATCCGAGACGATGGTCCCCCGATGGGACGTCGATTTATGTGGCATCAAGCAAACTGCAGGACAAACTGGCCCGGGTGTTTGAAGTCAATCTCGCCACCGGAAAAATGCAGCTGTGGAAGACTTTTGGCCAGAACGAAGCAGGATACAATGGCGCGGGCGCACCTCTGTTCTCGGCCGATGGCAGCGCGTACGCCTACGTATATTCCACCACCCTCTCGGAAGCCTATGTGGCGACTGGATTGAAATAGGAAGCTGCAATCGTGGAAGAGCGGCGCTTCAGTGCCGCGATAAATCATCCTCCTCCAAAAATGGATTTAGCGCCGAGGCTTATCCGGCGATACTCTCCATCGCCTCAACCAAATCCGCCGGAAGCTCGATGCTCAAACTGGCAAGATCCTGCTGCATGTGCTCCGAGCTTGAAGTCCCGGTCAAGGGCAAAATCCCAACCGCCCTCGCGAAGGCAAAAATAATCTGCGCAGGGGTGGCATTCAAAGCCTGGGCCACCTCCGCGATAGCACCACTCTGCACCACTTCCACGTTCGCCGTAAGCAGTGAGAATCCCTGATACGCAATGCCCTGCTCGCGGCAGACCTCCCGCACTTCACGATCCCAACCCAAACGCGCAAAACAGCGGTTTTGCACAAATGCCGGCGCCTCTCGATGAAACGCAATCATCTGCTCCAAATGCCGCAGCGAAATGTTGCTCACGCCTAACACTCGCGCCCGCCCAGCCTCGCGCTCGCTCTTCATCGCATCCCAAACTTCTGCATCCGCGTCGCTCCATCCATAATTCGAGGCCGGCCCGTGCAGAACATAACTGTCGACATAATCGGTATGGAGATGTTCCAGCGAACTCGCCATCGATTGCGCCACCTGCACGGAAAGCGGAGCCGAAGCATCGTAAGGCAGCCGTTGATCCTGTCCCGGCCGGTAAGTGAATTTCGTCTGCAGAAAAAGATCGCTCCGGGTAACGCTCCCTTCGCGATAAGCGGCAATCAGCGCCTCGCCAACTCCAGCCTCAAAATAATGGCGCCGCTGATTCGCCGTATCGATCGCCCGAAATCCCGCCCGCAGCGCGAGTTCGACCAGCGATGCTGTGCGTTCTTCTTTCCACGCCGTGCCGTACAGAAAGGTGGGAATTTGAAGGGATGGCATTCGATCTGGAATTACGTTGTTCTCTGCCGAGGAGCGAATCGTTACATCGAAATTATTTGGGAAGCGCTTTCATAACGGCCTTTGCCTTCGGTTCATCCTCAACACTGGCGGCAATCTTTTTCGCCTTGCGATAAACGTTCGCCACCGCGATCGTCCAGAATGGAACCAGATCGACTCCCGGCACCAGCTTGGCGAAAAACGACGGCAAAAACTCCCAGTGCCAGCCCAGAAGATTCACCATCAACGCCCCAACACCGAAATCCAAAATGTCGTCGGCCGGGGATAACGCTCCCTCTGCGAACATGGGAAGAAGAAAGATCTGCACAGCATCGGCAACGATCGCCAGCACCATTGCTGTGCGAAACCGCGACCCCGGCAAAATCGTGATGGCGTCTTCGGGCACCAACCCTCCTTCGCCCCAAGACCTTTATTCTAACGCCACAGGAATCGCACTGTGTGCCTTGTGTCGTCTGTGTTTATCTACTGAAGTAAAACCGAATCCCTAGCAAATCACAAAATCGTAATTCCCCTCACAATTCCACACCGGCCTTGGCACGCAACTCCCCCCACACCCGCTCCACTTCTGCCCGGGTGTGATTCAACGAACCCGAATTGTCGATCACATAATTCGCCACGTTGATCTTTTCCGCGTCCGGCAACTGTGCCGCCATCCGGCGAGCCACTTCTTTCCGGGCCTCCTCGAGAGGCAACTTCTGCCGTGCCGCAAAGCGCGCCACGCGCTGCTCTTCATCACAAGTGACCACGATCAGAGAATCGAACCGCTTCGCCGCTCCGGCCTCCACTATCAGCGCCGCCTCCACCATCGCAACCGCGCCCCGGTTCTGCCGCCCCACTTCTTCCATCCATTCTTCCTGCGCTCGAATCACCGCCGGATGCACAATGCGATTCAACTCCTGAACCCGCGAAGCACTTTGCGTCGACCCCTCACGCGCAGTCCCAAACGCCGCCTCCGCCAGCCTGGCTCGATTCACGCTCATATCCGCATTCAGAATCGCCCCTCCGAAATGCTTCACCACTTCGTTGTAAACCGGCCGCCCCGGCAGCATCAGTTCATGCGCAATCTTGTCCGCCTGCACAAGATGCGCTCCCAGTCCCACGAACATCTCCCCCACCACCGATTTTCCGCAAGCAATTCCGCCTGTCAGGCCGACCTTCAGCAATGTGCCTCCGGCCCGAACGAACTCAACACGGAGGCACATCTCCAAGGAAAAAAAAGAATTCCATCGTTATTTTTTCTCCGTGCCTCCGTGCCTCCGTGGTGAAAGCTTCTCATTTCGTCGCCAGTTCGCTCACTCCAGCGCCCCGCCGCATCTTAGCCGCCTTTACCGTGTTGTACATCAGCATCGCAATCGTCAGCGGCCCTACCCCGCCCGGAACCGGCGTCATCGCCCCAGCAACTTCCACCACTTCGGGATGCACATCCCCCACCAGCGTCAACCCCTTCGTCCGGAAAGTCTGCTCCCGTTTGGCATTGCCCGCGAAAAGCCGCTGAAACTCCGCCGCATCGGTCACTTTATTCATGCCCACATCAATCACCGTAGCCCCCGGCTTCACAAACTCCCGTGTAATCATTCCCGCTCGCCCAATCGCAGCCACCAGAATATCGCCGCGCCGGCAAACCCCTGCCAGATCTCGCGTCTTCGAGTGGCACACAGTTACCGTCGCGTTCGCATTCAGCAAAAGCATCGCAGCCGGCTTCCCAACAATATCGCTGCGCCCCACAACCACTGCCTCCTGCCCCGCAATCGCAATCCCACTCCGCTTCAGAATTTCCATCACCCCCGCCGGAGTGCACGGAACCAGCCCCGGACGTTGCGTCGAAAGAAATCCAACATTCACCGGATGAAACCCATCCACATCTTTCCCCGGATCCACCGCCATCAATACCCGCTTCGCATCCACCTGCCCCGGGAGCGGCAACTGCACCAGAATCCCGTCGATCTCTTCCCGCCGGTTCAGTTCTTCAATCAACCTCAGCAACTCGCTAGTGGTCGCCGTTTCCGCCGGAGTGTGCTGCTCGCCATAGATTCCCATTTCTTCACAAGCCTTTACTTTGCCCCGAACATACATCTCCGACGCCGGATTATGCCCCACCAGCACCACCGCCAGCCCGGGACGAACTCCGCCCGCGCTCATGCTCTTCACCTCCGCCGCCACCTCGCCGCGGATGTCATTCGCGATCTTGCTGCCATCCAAAATTCGAGCTGCCATTCCGTCTCCGAAAGTAAAATCTTACACTGTCACCTCGCCCCTCCCGGCCTTTCCGCGTACAATTCTCTCCATGATCGCCAAAGATTTGCTGGATATTCTGGTCTGCCCCGCCTGCAAGCAAGCTCTCCAATACCGCCAGAATCCCGAAACCCTGAAGTGCACCAGCTGCCACCGCGTCTACCGGGTCGAAGATGACATCCCCATCATGCTGATCGACCAAGCCACCATCGAAACCGCCTGACTCTTCTCCCGCGACCAATCGCGCTGTGTTTTTCCACGTTGCAAATTGGCGCAAACCCGCCCGCATTCCCGCCCAGATTGACACTTCGTGTCAGTTCTGAGACGGCGGGGTGTCCCAAAGAGCCCCTCCCGAAGCTGAAGCCCCCTCTCGGGTTGCCCGCAACTTCCGATATTCACAGGGGTTTATAGAACTAGAAAGACTGCTCGGACGTACATGTGAATAGCGGGCAGCGGCTGGCAGCAGAATTGCATGCAACTTGTGTAGCAGCCAGTGAGTCTAATCAGCAGAAGTGGTAGGAAGGTCGGAATCGGAGGTGATGACGGCCATGTTTGACGATAGAAAGTTTGACGATAAAAAGTTTAGCGGTGAAGAGTTCGACGCCGCAAAATTCGACGAAGTCAGCCTGGAAAGTCTGATGAGTGCCAAGGTCCATTCCGACAAAGACAGATTCACGGCAACCGAGCTTGCCGCCCTCCGCAGCGATCTGCTGCAAGGCAGCATGATGGATTCCTACGAGGCCGCCGAGCTTCTGCAGGTGTTCCTTATGGGCCGGGGATACGGAGTATCTCCCAAAGCCGCTCTGGATGCGGCCAGCCGCGTCGAGATGGCCGGATGCGCTTTGCCGGTGCTGCAACACGAACTCGAAAATCTTGCGATGGTGATGTAAACAGTGGGTTAACCCTCGCAACTGAAGGCTTTTGACATTCTGGCTTAGTTGTTCGAAACAAGATCATCCAAGCCAGTCCACGAAAAAAGAAAGCCGGGCCAACCAGCCCGGCTTTGTGGTCTCTGTTCCCTAATCACCTCTGCGTGTTTGCGCCAGAGGACATATCGTTCCGCGACATTTTCGTATTGGGCGCAATCGATTCAGCCTGCTGCAAATGTTGCTGCAGGGTGGGCAGCGTCTCGGACGCAAACTGTTTCACCGCCGAATCGTTCCCGCCCGCGCTCTCTTTCTGAAAATCCGCAATGTCCTTCTTGTGATCCCGTACCATGTTTTCCATGTAAACGCGATCGAAGCTTTCTCCACTCAGTTTCGCAAGTCTCGCCTTCAATGCTCTGTCTTTCGCATCCAGCTTCGCCGGCAGCGTGATTCCCTGGCTGTCTGCGATCTGTTTCAGCTGGTCATTGGCTTTGCTGTGATCGTTCACCATGCGTTCGCCGAATTTTTTCACGTCTTCGCTCGAGGCCTTCTGCTCGGCCAATTTTCCGAGTTCCACCTCGGCCATGCCTCCTTCGGCGGCGTCGCGCACAAACAACTGATCCTTTGACATGGCGGCGCCGGCGCTGTGTTTATTCGAGTCGGTCTGGTTCATCGTGCCTTCCTGTCCGGCAGCAGACCCCGACGATTGCGCCGCGCAAAGCATTGAAGCCAGCACGACTGCCGACCCAAGCAGCATCCGCCCCGCTAAAGCCCCTGGATAGTTCATATTAAAAAACCTCCTTATTCCCTACGGATACAAGCTGAGGCGGGAGCAAACAATCAATCGCAGGCCGTATGGCTGGGAAAAATCACCCTACGGATATCACCGGAACCACCACAACGGCACCATGCACAAAACAGAGCCGCGCAGTTGTGCCGCTCCTGATGCAAAGACCAGTGCCAGGCGTTCCCGATCTCGCCGGCGAACGAAAGTAGGGAGGCGTGTGGAGAGGAATGTTAGGCGGGGCGTCGCATCTTACCCCAGAGGCGCGGCTTCAGCTCCTGTACCACTGCTGAACCAAAAAGCTATCGCCCGTCCGTTTTCTTCGCCGCCGCAGCTTTCGCAGCCCGCTCCTGGATCGCCAGCATCACCACCTGCAGCATCTCATCCTGCGGTGCTGGCTTACCCGTCCAGATTTCAAATTGCCGCGCTGCCTGGTGGACGAACATTTCGATGCCGGGAATGATTTGCGCTCCGCGCTGCTTTGCCAAGTGCAGCAGCCGCGTTTCAAACGGATCGTAGATCATATCGAAAACGTAGCGCGCGTTAATCTCTTTTTCCTGCAGTGGCGTCTCGCGGCTGTTTCCCATCCCGATGGGCGTCGCATTGATGATCACATCGAAGACGTGCTTCTTCAGATCGGCCCGCTTTAGGGATCGCGCATGTGCGCGCCGCGCCAGTTTCTTTGCCGGTTCCATGCTCCGGTTCAGAATAAAAACCTCAGCGCCCCGCTCAGCCAGCCCGAACACCGCTGCCCGCGCCGCTCCGCCCGCGCCCAGCACCAGGATCTTCGCGCCCTGCAACGCGCTTAAGCGCCGCTCCAGCGGCCGCACCACGCCCGATGTATCGGTATTGAATCCGTAAAGCTTCCCATCCTGCGCCCGAACCACGGTATTGCAGGCGCCAATTTTCGTGGTATGCGAATCGGTGTTGTCGAGGTAAGGAAGAATCGCTTCCTTGTACGGCATGGTGATACTGAGCCCGTGAATGGGTATGTCGCGCACGCAGTTAATCAAATCCTTCAGCGCTTTCGCGTGAAGCTTAAGGTAAACCGCATTCACATTCTCGCGCCGGAACGCAGCATTCATGATTAGCGGCGAAAGCGAGTGCCCGACCGGATCTCCCGCCACTCCATATACTCGAGTTGCCGCGTCGACTTGCTCGATGCGGTAAACGCTGCGCAGTTCCTGAGCGCTGATCTGGCCGGGCGCAGTCTCTTCTCCCGCTCCGCTGGCGGCAAACGTAAATACGCTTCCGGCGCGCAGCCCCAGCACGCGGCTGATCACTCCTTGCTCGCCCATGCACACGCCCACCAGCGATTGAATGTCCCCTTCGCGGCCAAGGAACTGCATCATCGCGACATTGTCGCTGAGAGTTGTCGCCGTGCTTACCACCTTGTAATAGTCGGCTGGAATCGCCCGCATTTTCTGCAGCGTCTCATCCAGCTTTTTGGTGCCACGGAAGTCATGGAAGGAGAGAACCATTCCGGCGCTGGCGCGTAGTTTCTGTAGTCGCTCCGGCTTGCACTTTAAAGCCGTCTGCAGCTCCACATCCACCAGTTGGCAGCCTATCGCCGCCGCCTTCCCCAGAACTTCCAATTGCGAGGCGATCGACCCCCGGAATTTCCCTCCGTTAGCCGCGCGTCGGCAGGTGGCAATGACCGTAAGTCCAGGGTGGGCTTCCAGGAAATGCTTGACCTTCGCGAGCGCCAAACCGGGCCGCGGGATATGGTCCAACCTTAACTCAATAAAGGAGTTATCGCGTGCTACCGCTTCCGCTTTCCCCACCAGCTCGGCGGCGTCCGAGGCGCTGACCGCAACGCAAACTCGCGGCAGCCGCAGGGGCAACAGCCGCGGCGCGTAGCTTTTTGCTTCCGAAATCATCTTGAATCAATAGCTTCGCATCATTACAAAAGGTTCGGCGCGAATCTTACAGGGGACGTATTCGAGATGCAACAGGGTATTCACATTTCGCTTAGAAAATTGCAAAAAACGGTAAAACTCCGTTTCCCATCCGCTCTGACACCCTCGTAACCTTGACCCCCTCCCACCCGGTTGTTACCTTCGCCCTGTAGCACTGTATTCACGGCATTTCACCATGGGAGCGGCGGTCAGTGGCACCCCGTCCCGGAGGTAACATGAAGAAAATAGGATATTTGGTATTGTTGGTCGCAAGCGCCCTCTGGGCTCAGGGGCCGGCCTCGGACCTGCCTTCCCAGACCGCCCCGGGTCCCGATGGAACTATTCCCACTAGCGCTAATTTTCCCATCGAGCGTGTGCAGATGCCCACTTACGCCGACGTTTACTGCGCGGGTTTCATCAACAAGCAAATCCTGCCGGACGCCCATTTTATCGGCGGCGGACTCGAAACTCCGACCGACACCAAGTTCGTCCGCGGCGATATCATTTATTTGTATGGCAAGGGCTATGAACTGAATGCCGAGTACGAGATTATCCGCCAGCTCCGCGACATCAACGAGTATGAGTTGTTTCCCGGCCAGCGCAAGCTGCTCAAGGATACCGGCCAGCCTTACGGCGAAATCGGCCGCGTACGCATTGTGGATACGCGCAGCAAAACCGCCATTGGGCGCGTCGAATATGCCTGCGACCCCATCAATCCCGGCGACGTCGCCATTCCTTTCGCCGAGAAAACCATGGTCAGCTTTCATCCGCCTGTACGCTTCGACCGCTTCCTGCCTACAAGCAGCAAGGTTTCCGGCCGCATCGTAATGGCGCGCGACTTCGACTCCGTAGTCGGCACCGGGCAAAAAGTTTACATGAACGTGGGCGCCAACCAGGGCGTCAAGGTCGGCGACTACTTCCGAGCCGTCCGCAACTACGAAGCCGACTTGAAGGATCCGGTTGATTCTCTATCCTTCAAGGCCGCCATCAGCGAAGATACGCAAATGAAGCAGCCGTCCGTCGATCCCAATTTCTTCACCAAATCGAACGGCCCCATCATTCACGTCCGCGACCTGCCTCGCCGCGCCGTAGGCGAAATCGTAGTCATCGGCACGACGCCGACCACCTCCACAGGCATGATCGTCTTCTCCATGGAAGACGTGCACGCCGGCGACGGTATCGAACTCGACGAACAGTCAGCCCAATAGCTTTCGCAAACATCACGAACGCAGTCACACTCCGGGGACGCGCAAGCGTCCCCGGTTTTGTCTATTTCGGAGTCCGCTACTCTCTCACGCCGCCGCCACCCTCCGAATCAAATCCTCCTGCTCCGCCTTGCTCTCCGCCCCAATCGTAAACGCATCCAGAATTCCCAGCGACAGCGCATATTTGATCGCCTCATCCTGCCGCGTAGCCAGATCGCCCTGCCCAAGAACCTTCATTCCCACCACCGCTTTGCCCGCAGCTTTCATCTCGCGCAGCACCGCCAGCACCGTCTGCGGATCGGCATCCATGTGCGACCCAATCGGATTGATGCGCGCCAAATCCACTTCCACCCACGGCGACTTCGCCGCCGCCCGCAGAGCCTCAATGCTGTGGCACGAGCATCCATGCGCGCGGATGATCCCTTTCTGTTTCGCCTCGGAAAAAACATCCATCACGCCGCGATATTGCGTGGTCCAATCCGCCTCCGTGAGGCAGTGCATCAGGCAAATATCCAGATAGTCCGTCCCCAACTCCCGCCGGAATCGGTCCAGATCAGCCCGCGCCGTAGCCGCATCGCGAGCCCAAGTCTTCGTCAGCACCGTAACCTTATCCCGCGGCACATGCTTCAGCGCCTCGGCCACATGCGGATGCGATCCATAAGAATCGGCCGCATCAAAAAAACGCAGCCCGTGATCGTACCCATTCAGCAGCAGATCCGAAAGCCCCTTGATCCCCAGCCCCGTCTGATGCGAATGATGTCCGGTTCCAACCGTGCCCGTCCCCATGGCAAGCCGGCTAGTCTTAATGCCCGTACTTCCCAGCGTCACCCTATCGGCGGCAGAAAATTTTCCCGGAAGTGATTGGTTCGCAATCGCGTCCAGAATCGATCTCCCCGAGAGGCTTCTGGAAAATGCCGCCTTCGAAAAGAAAACAGCTCCAGTAACAGTAGCCGAACGTCGTAAAAACTCGCGTCGGTGCATGGGAACCTCCTGGAAACGGACTCAATCGGACTCTCTAAAATTCAACATTATTCCCCGCGGAAGGCGTCATCCCGAAGGGCCGCGTTTTCACCAGCGGCCCGGCAATTCGCTAATCAAACTGCCTGCGAAAACTAGCCATCTGCTCTCGAATCTCCGAAATCTCCCGCCGCAACTCCGAAACCTCGCTCTCCAGTGTCGTCAAGCGATCAGACGATCTCCCGCCACCATCCTTTTCATTCGACGCAGCCTGCGTCGCATCGTCACCCGCCTCCACTCCGCCCGCCAGCAAATGCATATACCGCGATTCCTTCGTCCCCGGCTGCCGCGGCAGAACCGCCACCAGCGGCGGCTGCCGCTGCCCCAGCCGCTCCAGCGTCGAGATAACATCATCCAGCGCTTCAAACCTGTACATCCGTTCCGTCCGGCCCCGCAACTCTCCCGGAGTCTGCGCCCCGCGCAACAACAACACGCACAGCACCGCAATCTCCCGGCGATCAAAGTTGAACACCTCCTGCAATCGATGTTCATACTTGGTCACGCGGCTGTCCGCTCCACTCGCAGGCCCGGCCAGCCGTTTTTCCTGCAATGTCCCGAGCGCCTCCGCGACGGAATTCTCATCAAGGCTCATCACCGGCTCGCGATTATTTTTCTGGTTGCACGCGTTCACCAGCGCATTGAGCGAGAGCGGATAATAATCCGGCGTAGTTATATCTTTTTCTATCAGCGATCCCAGCACGCGAACTTCGATTGCAGTGAGAGCTTCCAAAAATCACCCAAAAGGAAATCGTTCAGGAAATGAATCTCCAGAAAATTGTACAGTGAGTGATATGGCTACGAGGTGCGCACCCTGCACGAGCTGCTGAAAATTTTAAAGCTGCTGCTGATCGTCGCGCTCGTGGCCGGGTTGCAACTCAGGTTTCCGCGTCTCTGGCGTTTGATCGGCCTCGCGCGCCTCGAAAAATGGGGCGCCCGCGTCGCGCAAAGAAAATCGTTTGCAGTCCTTCTCGTCGGCCTTTCTTTATTCATCATTCGCGGAGCAGGCGCTCTACTGCTCGGTGTGCCGTTGCCGCACTATCACGACGAATTCAGCTATCTCCTCGCCGCCGACACCTTCGCTCATGGAAGGCTGACCAATCCTCCGCACCCCATGTGGGTACACTTCGAGACCTTCCATGTAATCTGGCACCCGACCTATATGTCGATGTATCCGCCCGGGCAGGGGCTGATACTCGCCCTCGGTCAAATTTTGGGTAGTCCCTGGATCGGCCAACTCCTCGCCTCTGCTCTAATGTGCGCCGGCATCTGCTGGATGCTGCAGGGCTGGATCCCGGCCCGCTGGGCTTTTCTCGGCGGCGTGCTGGCCGTCGCACGCCTCGGTCTTCTCAGCTATTTCACCAATGGCTATTGGAGCGCGTGCCTTCCAGCCTTCGGAGGAGCTTTGGTTCTCGGATCGTTGCCACGAATCCAGCACGGCATTCGTCCTCGTCACGCCTCAATTCTCGCCATCGGTCTTGCGATTCTCGCCAACACGCGTCCCTACGAGGGATTTCTTCTCAGCGCGGGCGTGGCCATCGCTCTGTTTGCATGGATGCTGAGCAAAAAAGGTCCTGCGCCAAGCACCTCGCTGGCCAGAATCGTTCTTCCGGTTGTGCTAACCCTCGCTCCGCTGGCTGCATGGACCGGATATTACTATTACCGCGTCACCGGCAATCCCTTTCGCATGGCATACGATGTCAATCGCTCCATGTATGCCATGGGCCGCTACTTCATCTGGCAAAAACCCTGGCCGCGCAAAACTTACCATCACGCCAAAATGCAAGCAACGTATGAACGCGAACTCCGCGCGACTACTCAATACAAAACTCTGTCCGGATTTCTTCATGCCGCCCGTGGCAAGATTCACGACTTCTGGCAGCTCTACCTGGTATCCCCACTCCCATTTTTTTTCATTGCCCTGCCGTGCGCCGCGCGCGACCGCCGCCTGCGTGTGCCCTGGATGATCCTCGCCATCTTCGTCGCTGGCCTGGCCATCGAAGTCTGGTTCCTGCCGCACTATTTCGCGCCAGCAGCCGCATTGCTCTATCTCTTCCTGATGCAATGCGCACGCCACGTGCAGCACTTTGAATGGCGCGGCCGTTTTATCGGTCCCGCGATGGTTCGCTCCATCGCTGTGGTCTACATCGCAACCGTCGCGCTGCGCCTCACGTTCGCCGTGACCGGCATCCATCCCGAAAAAGAATGGCAGCATGGCGATATGGCCCGAGCCGCGATCGTCCGCAAGCTCGACGCGATTCCCGGACAGCACGTCGTTTTCGTAAGCTACGAACCCGATTTCGATCTCGACCGCGAATGGGTCTTCAACGGCGCAAATATCGACGCCCAAAAAATCGTTTGGGCGCGCGACATGGGCCCGCAAGAAAATCAGGAACTGGTAGATTATTATCGCGGCCGCAAGTTCTGGGAAGTCGAAGCCGACAGCAGCGCGCACCTGCAGCCGTATCCGGAGCAAACCACGACCACCCCGCGCCGAACCGATTAAAATAGGGGACCATCATGAGAATGCTCGTCAGTTGGATCCTAAGTGCCCTCGCAGTCTGGATCGTTTCGCGAGTGGTTCCGGGCTTCTATGTCAGCGGCCCTGTGGCCGCATTGATCGCGGCCCTCGCCATCGGCTTCATTAACGCGACCCTCGGTCTCTTGCTCAAAATCATTACTTTCCCTCTCACTCTCGTCACCTTGGGACTGTTCTGGCTCATCATCAATGCGCTGATGCTCGAATTCGCCTCAGCTCTCGTCCCCGGCTTTCAAGTGCGCGGATTTTTCGCAGCTTTCATCGGAGCCATTCTCCTGAGTCTGGTGAATATGCTCTTGAAGTGGATGGTCTTCTCGGGCGAACGCAAGCCATAACGCAGCAAGGAAAAATCGGGCCGCTCATTTTTTCGGCTTGATACTCTCCCAATCCTCATCACTCAACGCCCGCCCCACGCTGCTGAACTCCCCCGCTCCCTGCAAAAATTCCCCGCCATCCATTCGGATCACTTCCCCATTCACATAGCCCGAACCGTCGCTCACCGGAAATGCCGCCAGATTCGCAAGCTCCTCCGTCGTCCCAAACCGCCGCAGCGGAATCCTCTCCTTCGCCAGCGGTTCAAGCTTCGGCAGCGGCAACACGCGCGAAAAGGCGCCTTGCGTAGGAATCGGCCCCGGTGCAATGGCATTCAATCGAATCCCGCGGTCGCCCCACTCCACGGCCAAACTGCGCGTGAGCGCTTCCAATCCCGCCTTCGACACCGCCGAAGGCACCACATAAGCCGATCCCACCGGCGCATAAGTCGCCGAAATGCTCAGCACTGTTCCCGCATGTTTCGTTTTCAGCCATCGCTTCCCGCAAGCCATGGTGCAGTGCAGTGTGCCCATAAGCACAATTCCAATCACTGCCTCCCACGCGCGCGGCGAAAGCTCTTCCGATCGCGCAATAAAATTTCCCGCCGCATTATTCACCAGAATATCCAGCGGCCCATCTTTCCAGATCGAGTCGATCATGGTTTCGACCGCCTCACGATCGCGTACGTCACAACCAATCGTCCGAATCGTTCCGCATCCCACAGCAGAGAGCTCGCGAACCGTTTCATCGAGCACTTCCGCGCGCCGCCCGCAAATGTAGACTGTCGCTCCCAGCTCCAGAAATCGCCGTGCCATCGCCTTGCCCAGGCCAGTCCCGCCGCCCGTAATCAGAATCCGTTTTTGCGAAAGAAGATCAGAAGAGAACATGGATTTGAGTTATTGCCTTATTCAGACTGAGGATCGCCGCTCGGGCCGCCGATTTTCAATCGCTCAATCGCTAAATGGCACAATTCTGCTGGACCCTTATTCCAAATCGCACGCCACCCGAAACCCGTAATCCGCATACTGAAACTCCGGAGGAATACTCGACCGCGCCGAGCATCGCGCCGCTTTTACCTGGTGCCGCCACGATCCTCCACGCGAGGCTTTTCGCTTCCCCTCCGCCGGCCCCTGAGGATTCCGCTCCGGCGAATTCTCGTAGTAAGCGGGATCGTACCAGTCGTTGCACCATTCATGCACGTTGTCGCACATGTTATACAACCCGAAATCGTTCGCAGCATACCGCGCCACAACTTCTGGCCCATTCACCCATCGCGTCGCATAATCCGGCAAAGTTTGCGGCGCTTCATTCCCCCACGGAAACTCTGCCTGCTCCAGATTCCCCCTCGCAGCCCGCTCCCACTCCGCCTCGGTCGGCAGCCGATACCTGCACCCAGTATGCCGCGCCAGCCATTCGCAATATCGCACCGCCTCAAACCACGACACTCCAGCAACCGGCTGCTCCGGATCGTTAAAGTTTCCATCCGACCAGAACGGAGGACTCTTTGATTGCGTCGTCCGCAGAAAGCAGGCATATTCTGCGTTCGTCACTTGCGTCCGGGCCAACGCGAAAGAATCCACCCACACCCGATGGGCTGGCCGCTCGCAATCCTGCCCGCTATTCGATCCCATCAGGAACCAGCCTTCCGGTATCGCGATTAGTGTCGGCGCAACCAACTGCATCAAGAATTGGGAATCCGCTGCCATCGGCTCTCACAACTTAAATCGAACGCAACGCCCGGGCGACTGCAGCGATGTCGTTCTCCTGGAACAACCGGATCGCGGCAATACCCGCAGCTCCCGCGCTCAGGCACAACTTCGCATTCTGCAGACTAACTCCTCCCAGCGCGAGCACCGGAATTTTCCCACGCGCGGCCTCTCCAAGCGCGTCAACCCCCAGCGATCTTATTTCCGGAGCATCTTTTTTTTCGAAGATTGGGGCCAGCAGCGCAAGGTCGGCCCCGGCAGCCGCAGCCTGTGTTACGTCCTGAACGGAATGACACGAAATCGAGATTCGAACGCTCTCGGCCCACGTCTCGCAACCTTCGGCACTCGCATGTCCGGCAAGGCTCCACGCTTTTCGAACATCCTCTGGCGAAACATCCCCCGCTGGCAGGTGCACGCCACAGGCATTTGCCGCGATAGCCACATCCGTTCGCGAATTGATCAGCAATACAGTCCTCGGCGCGCGTTTACCCACCGCGGAACTTGACTGCTCCCGGATCACCTGCCCCGCTTCGCGCGCTAACCTTTCAAGTTCCCGCGCGCACAAATCCTTTTCGCGGAGCTGAATGTAATCCACTCCTGCCCTGCAAGCTTCGCCGATCTTATCGAGCAAACGACGGCGACGCGCGTCCTCGTCTCCGGCGAAACCCTTGCGATCCGTGATGTAGTACAAAACGCGGCCATCATCCATCATCTTTCACTATTAGAACTCTGAGTCTCGCAGATTGGATTCGGAAATGCCGCGGCCACGATACCGAGACTATGGCCGCGTCTTCGCGATCTCAGGCAGGACTTCCTCTTTCTCCTTCTTCGGCGAACCGCCCAGGTGATACTCGGTCAACCCATCGCGGAGAAATGTGAACGCATCTTCAGGCGTGTCGACAAACTTGAAAAGATTAAGATCCTCGGGTGAAATCGTTCCCGCATCCACGAACGCCTGAAAGTTCATGATCTGGTGCCAATACTCGCTGCCATAGATCACCACCAGAATTTTCTTCGCCAGCTTGTCGGTTTGCGCCAGCGTCAGGATTTCGAAAAGCTCATCGATCGTGCCGAACCCTCCCGGAAAAATCACCAGCGCCTTCGCCAGATATGCGAACCAGAATTTGCGCATGAAGAAATAATGGAACTCGAAGTTCAGCGACGGCGTCACATATGGATTCGGAAATTGCTCGAACGGCAGATTAATGTTGAGTCCAATGGTTTTGCCTCCGGCTTCGTGGGCGCCGCGATTCGCCGCTTCCATAATTCCCGGCCCTCCGCCCGTCGTTACCACAAATCGCCGGCGCCGTGCCGGAATCTGAATCGACCACTCGGTCAGCAAAAACGCCAACCTTCGCGCGTCTTCGTAGTAACGCGCCGTATCCACCGCGGTGCGCGCCCTTTTCAACGCGTCGGGCGCCCTCTCTTTGCCGTGTTCTACCGCGGCCAGGTTCTTCCGGGCCGCATCTCCTGCATGAAAACGCGCTGAGCCAAAAAATACTACCGTGTCCTGAATCTGCTCACGCCGGAAGCGCGCCAGCGGCTCCTGATATTCGGCAAGGATGCGAAGAATGCGCCCATCGGGGCTGTTAAGAAACGCCGGATTTTCGTAGGCAACGGGGGCGGGCTTAAGTTTTTCTGGCATGCGTGCAGTTCAAACCTTGCTGAATGGCTGACTTTCAGAGATTCTGTTGAAACTCACCTCGCGACAGCGCTCCTTGAAGCATACCTCACACCCCAATGCCGCGGATATATCCCGATAAAATCTGATGCGAGGAAACATCGCCAACCAACCGGACGCAGGCCACAGCAGAAAAAGCAACAAAAAACACGGCAGAAAATTCGGGATCACTTCCCCGGCATCAGTTCGTCGGGTGCCAGCACGTAAGTGGTCAGCTTGTCGAGCTTGATATTGTTTTTTTCAGATACCAACTCCACCGCTCCATCTTTATTACGCGCCGATTCCACATTCTTCATCACTACCCGGTCATGCGAAACGCTCGAGGCCGGCGCAGCTGCATCCATGCCGTTGTCCGTATCGTGCTGTGGAGGCCATTTCTGCTGCGACATCGGATTCCTCGGCTCCGTATAGTCCGTGCCACCCGGATTTTTGTTGCCGTTCTGCGCGTCGATCGGACGATAGGAGAGATCCTGCGGCGCCATCGGCGCTGCAGGGTAATACCACGCCGTTAAGTAAACTTTAAATTTCGCCAGCCCATTCTTCCACTGCGCCGAGTCCATCCGAATCGAAAGCCGCGAGGGCTTGCCATCCTTCTTCGCCACCGACTCGATCACCTCACCCGAAATCAGTGCGTCCCGCGGAATCACCCCGCCCTTCAGCATGGTAGCTAACACCAGCTTAGCCTCCACCTTCGTCCCCACCGCGGTCTTGCCCGCTACCACATTCTCCCGTAAAACCACAGGCAATTCGCATCCCATGCAATGTTGGGGAACCGGTGATTGAGATGTCTGCTGAGCGAGCAGCCCGACTGAACCGAGAGCAACAACTAGGCAGGAGTGAAAGACTGCGGAAGCGCGGAGCACCGGAACCTCCTAAAGGCGAGGCACAACGAAAGAACCCCTAAAAAGTATACGCCGGAAGTCATGAAGACATCAGCTCTTACCGGCAGCTCTCGCATTGCGTCCCGCGCCGCGACTGTTATACCGTATTCAGTCTGCTTTTCTTTTTTTCTCATGCCCGAGCGTAGCGAAACTCCCGTCGTCTCCTCCTCGCAAGCGTCGAACACCCTCGCTACCAAAATCGACCCCACCTCCGCCCGCTTCGAGGCCAACATGCGCTTCCTCGCCGATCTCATGTCGCAGGTTCGCAATGAAGGCGAAAAGATCTGCGAGGGCGGTGGCACAAAAGCGGTCGAAAACCAGCACAAAAAGGGACGTCTCACCGCTCGCGAGCGCATCGAGCAACTGGTCGACCCCGGAACTTTTTTTGAGCTCGGAATCTATGCCGCTCACGGCATGTATGAAGAATGGGGAGGCGCGCCGGCTGCAGGAGTGATCACCGGCACGGCTCGCGTACAAACGCGCCTGGTCATGATCATCGCCAACGATGCGACGGTAAAAGCCGGCGCATTCTTTCCGATGACCTCCAAGAAAGTAATCCGCGCCCAGAACATTGCCATCGAGAATCGCATTCCCACGATCTATCTGGTCGATTCCGCCGGCGTTTTTCTGCCCTTGCAGGAAGACGTTTTCCCCGATACCGACGATTTCGGTCGAGTCTTCCGCAACAACGCCGTCATGTCGGCCCTCGGCATCCCGCAAATCGCCGCCATCATGGGCATGTGCGTCGCTGGCGGCGGCTATCTTCCTGTGATGTGCGACAACGTTCTTATGACCGATGGCAGCGGATTGTTCCTGGCCGGCCCCGCCCTGGTTCAGGCCGCGATTGGACAAAAAATTTCCGCCGAAGATTTAGGCGGCGCAGCCATGCACGCTAACATCAGCGGCACGGTCGATTTCCGCGAGCCCGACGACCCCGCATGTTTGGCACGCATTCGCTCCATCGTAGAAAAATGGGGCTATCGTCGCCTTTCTTGCTGGGATCGCAAAAAGCCGGTCGAGCCCGCATTCGCCGCCGAAGAAATCTACGGCGTCTACGATTCCTCCTCCGCGCGTCCCTACGACATGAAGGAAATTCTTGCGCGCGTTCTCGATGGCAGCCGCTTCGACGAATACAAAGCGGAATACGGAAAGACTTTGATTTGCGGCTACGGACGCATAGGGGGGTTCGCGGTAGGCGTAGTCGCAAATCAAAAGCTTCACGCGCAGCAAACCGATCACGAAGGCCACAAGCGTACGGAATTCGGCGGAGTCATTTATACCGAATCCGCCGAAAAAGCCGCCCGCTTCATTATGGATTGCAATCAAAATCTCATTCCGCTGGTTTTCTTCCACGATGTCAACGGCTTCATGGTAGGCCGCGACGCTGAGTGGAGCGGCATCATCAAAGCCGGCGCGAAGATGGTGAACGCAGTCTCGAACTCCGTCGTTCCAAAAATTACGGTGATCGTCGGCGGCTCATTCGGCGCGGGACATTACGCCATGTGCGGCAAAGCCTACGATCCACGCTTCGTATTCGCCTGGCCAACCGCGCGTTACGCGGTGATGAGCGGCGATTCGGCGGCGGCCACCTTAGTAGAAGTAAAAATAAAACAGCTCGAGCGTGGCGGGAAAAAGATAACCGAAGAAGAAAGAAAAGAACTGTACGAGTCGACGAAACGCACCTACGACGAGCAGACCGATCCGCGCTACGGCGCAGCAAGACTATGGATCGACAAAATCATCGACCCAATCGAGACCCGCGAGGCCATCACGCAAGCCCTCGAAGCCGCTGCACTGAACCCCGACGTACCCGAATTCAAGGTGGGCGTGCTTCAAACATGATTTGCTTCAGCAGGCGCACTCGGCTATTGGGAATTGCCCTCGTCCTATGTGGATTGTGGTTATTCGCATCAGGCTACAAGGATTATCGCCGGCTTGAAAAAGAACACGCGCAGATGGGAAAGGCATACGGAGTGTTGATTAACTCTGACATTTACACGCCACGACCATCTATCATTTTTAAGGCCCTGTTTTTCATGTTCGGAGCCACAGGGCTTGCGACGTTTGGGTCTGGAATTGTTGATGTGCGCAGATCGCGCCGCCAAAAATAAAGCCGCGTCGAGGATAGATTGAGTTCAGAAATTAGACGCCGATGCCAGCAACCGATCAAGTAAAACTCATCGAATGTCCCCGCGACGCCTGGCAAGGCCTCAAAGGCCAGATTCCGCCCGACGTGAAACAGGCCTACCTGCAAGCCCTGATCAGCGCCGGGTTCAAGCACATCGATGCAGTCTCGTTCGTCTCGCCCAAAGCTGTTCGGCAGATGGCCGATTCCGAAGAAGTAATGAAAGATCTCGACCCTCCGGACGACGTAGAAATCATCGGCATCGTAGTCAACGAAAAAGGTGCGCAGCGCGCGATTGAAACGCACGCCGTTCGCACCCTCGGCTTCCCCTATTCGATCTCAGAAACTTTCCTGCGAAAAAATCAAAATCAATCTCCCGAAGATGCTCTCGAAGAACTAGAAAAAATCCAGAAGAAGGCCGACGATGCATCACTCGACGTAGTCGTCTACATCTCAATGGCCTTCGGCAATCCCTATGGCGATCTCTGGAGCGCTGATGAGGTCACCGAGGCGATCTCGCTGCTCGAAGCCGAAGACTTCCGCATGATCTCGCTCGCTGATACAGTCGGCATGGCGAGCACTCAGCAAATCAGCGATCTGGTCGGCGCAGTGACTAACAAATACGACTATCTGGAAATCGGCGTCCATCTGCACAGCCGTCCCGATCATGCCGCCGAAAAAATTCTCGCCGCCTACGATGCCGGCTGCCGCCGATTCGACTCCGCCATCGGCGGCCTCGGCGGATGCCCATTTGCACAAGACGCGCTCGTCGGCAATATTGCAACCGAGGCCGTGATTAAAGCCTTGCAGCAACGCGGAGCGCAACTGCCGGCGCTGAAGCCGCTCGATACCTTGCTGCGCGCCACCGCCGAGATCACCGCCCGTTACACTGGTTCGGCGGCCGCCGACTAACCCATGACCTACAACACCATCCAACTCACCCAAGCCTCCGGCATCGCGACGCTCACGCTGAACCGCCCCGACAAGCGCAACGCGATCAGCTTCGAATTAGTAAAGGAACTGATGGCAGCGCTGGATGAGATCGAGTCATCGCCCGCAAACGTGGTGATCTTCACCGGCAGCGGCAAAGCCTTCTGCGCCGGAATGGATCTCGAAGAACTGAAATCGCTCCTCGGCAAAACCCACGACGAAAATGTGAAAGACTCAGCCACCATGGCTACGCTCTTCCGCCGCCTTTACGATTTTCCCAAGCCCACCATCGCAGCCGTCAACGGCGCAGCCATCGCCGGAGGCACGGGCCTCGCCACCATGTGTGACTTCACCCTCGCCGTTCCTGAAGCCAAGTTCGGCTACACTGAAGTCCGCATCGGCTTCGTTCCCGCCATCGTTTCTTCCATTCTCGTCTGGCAGGTCGGACACAAAATCGCCCGCGATCTTCTCCTCACCGGCCGCCTGTTCGACGCCGCAGAAGCGCATCGCTATGGGCTCGTGAACGAAATCGTTCCGCCAGAAAAATTGCTCGACCGCGCCCGAGAATTCGCGGGCCAGATCAACGAAAACAGCCCCTCCTCCGTGCGCGCCACAAAAAAGCTCATCAACAGCTTCATCGCAACCCAACTCGACGAACAAATCTCGGCCGCCATCGAAGACAACGCGCGCATCCGCACAACTTCCGACTTTCGCGAAGGCATCTCGTCCTTCCTCGAAAAGCGAAAGCCCGTCTGGACCGGAAAATGACGAACGCAAAATGACGAACGCAAAATGATCAACCCAATGCACGAGCAGAAAATGAGGAGCCGAAAATGAGTTCGACCCCGCAAGCGATCAGCGAAACCCGGCTGCGCGTGCGCTATGCTGAAACCGACAAGATGGGCGTCGTTTACCATTCAAACCATTTCATCTGGTTCGAGATCGGTCGCGTCGAACTCTTGCGGCAAATGGGTTTTTCCTATCGCGATATGGAAGACAAAGACGGCCGTTTCATTGCCGTGGTCGAAGCCAAGTGCCGCTACCGTGCTCCCGTGTTCTACGACGACGAAGTGATCGTCCGCACCAAACTGCTGAATGTGCGCGAGTCTGTAATTCACTTCGGCTACGAACTCCAACGTGTCAACGATGGCGGCCTCATCGCCGAAGGTGAAACCACGCACATCGTCACCGACTCAAATATGAAAGTCTCGGCTCTGCCGGAAAAATACTTGCAAGCTTTCCGTGAGGCGTTAGGCCGATAAAATTCTGGAAAACGAGAAACCGGAAACTCCCTTGAACGCACTACACATCAGCGGAAACGATCTAACTCTGGAGGCGGTTAAAGAAGTTGCCGTCGAACGCCGCCCAGTCCTTCTCTACGCCGAAGCCCGGGAAGCCGTCAACCGCGCCCGCGCCGTAGTCGAAGACATTGTCGAAAGCAATCAAGTCGCCTACGCCATCACCACCGGCGTAGGCAAACTCAGCGACGTCCGCATCGCCGGCGATCAGATTCGCGAACTGCAAGTCAACCTAGTTCGCTCCCACGCCGTCGGCTTCGGCGAGCCGCTCTCCATCCCCGAAACCCGCGCCATGATGCTCCTGCGCGCCAACTCGTTGGCCAAAGGCTACTCGGGCGTCCGCTCCGTCGTCATCGATACGCTCTGCGAAATGCTCAACCGCGGCGTCACACCTTTTGTCCCATCACAAGGCAGCGTAGGCGCAAGCGGCGACCTCGCTCCGCTGGCTCATCTAGCCCTAGCCATGATCGGCGAGGGCGAGTGCATCGACGAAGGCGAAAAAGGCGCGCGCATCCCCAGCGCCGACGCTCTCAAGCAAGCGCAAATCAAACCGCTGGTGCTCGAAGCCAAAGAATCCATCTCGCTGATCAACGGCACCCAAGCCATGCTGGCCGTGGGCACGCTGGCTCTGCTGGCCGCCGAAACTCTGGTCGATTCCGCCGACGTTCTCGGCGGCCTAACCTGCGATGCTCTGCAAGGCACCGACACCGCCTTCGACGAGCGCATCCACCAAGCCCGCCCCCACAGCGGACAAATCCAATCCGCCGCCAACCTGCGCAAGATGTTGGAAGGCAGCCAAATCCGCGAATCTCACCGCAACTGCGGCCGCGTGCAGGACGCCTACTCGCTCCGCTGCATCCCCCAGGTCCACGGCGCAGTCCGCGACACCCTGTCCCACTGCCGCCAGGTTTTCGAAATCGAAGCCAACTCCGCAGTAGACAACCCGCTAGTCTTCACAGCCCATGGAAAGACGAACGCCCCCGTGCCCCGAGCGGAGTCGAGGGGTCCAGCAAGCGAAGCGAGCCCATCGGGCACGAACCCCGCCGCAGAATCTTTGACCACCGCCGTCCTCTCCGGCGGCAACTTCCACGGCGAACCCCTGGCCTTCGCTCTCGACTTCCTGGCCATAGCCCTGAGCGCCCTGGCCGGCATCAGCGAGCGCCGCATCGAGCGCATGGTCAACCCCGCGCTAAGCGAAGGCCTGCCGCCATTCCTGGCCCACGGCGCAGGCCTCAACTCCGGTTTCATGATGGCTCAAGTAGCCGCCGCCGCCCTGGTCAGCGAAAACAAAGTGCTGTCCCACCCCGCCTCGGTCGATTCCATCACCACCTCGGGCAACAAAGAAGATTACGTCTCCATGGGCATGACCGCCGCCAACAAGCTGAAGCGCGTAGTAGAAAACACCCGCAACGTGCTCGCCATCGAAGCCGCAGCCGTAGCCCAAGCCATCGACTTCCTCGCCCCGCTGAAGACTTCCAAGCGCGGCCAAGCAGTACACGCAGCCATCCGCTCGGTCTGCCCGATAGTGGAGAAAGACCGCGTCATGTACAAAGATTTCGCGAGGATCGCGGAAATGATTGCGGCTGGGAAAATAGCAGAAGAAGTTCGCTGACCCGCATTTGCAGCTACGAGACCTTCATGCCGATCAAGGCCTATTACAGCGCAACGATATCTAATTTCTTAGAAGACGATCCTGATCGAATCTTGGGCATTTTAGCGTCGGAGCATCACCATAGCCTGGAGGAACAGCAGAAGCGAGCGTGGCTTCATCAGCTTTCGATCCTTAAAGCCAATCTGACTGGTCAACCGCACGGGAGAATTTTTATAGAGTTCTATATTCCCAGAATGGGCAAGCGCGCAGATGTTGTGCTGATATCCGAGAACATCGTATTCGTGCTCGAATTCAAGGCGGGCGCAACCGCACACACTTCGGCCGCATTCGACCAAGTGGAAGACTATGCTCTAGATCTAAAAAACTTTCACGAGGGGAGCCATTCCGTTCCGATCGTTCCCTTGGTAGTCTCCACCGAAGCTGAGCCCAACCCAATAACAAGACCCGTGTTCGCCCCGGACCTTGTCTCATCGCCCGTGGCGGCGAATAAGAATGATCTGGGATTTCTGCTCAACGAGATTTGCTCTACACGCGTCTTTCCTATGCTCGACGTGGAAGACTGGATGGCTAGTGGCTATAGGCCGACCCCAACAATAGTCGAAGCCGCAGAAACTCTCTATCGCACCCACAGCGTCGAGGATATTTCACGTTCCGATGCGGGAGCGAAGAACCTTCGCGAAACCGCTGGTTGCGTGACCGAGGTAATTGATGCTGCACGCCAGAACAGGTCAAAATCCATTTGTTTCGTCACAGGCGTGCCCGGCTCTGGTAAGACATTAGCTGGGCTCAATATCGCCACGAGGCGCTCCGACGAACATGCCGACGAGCATGCTGTTTTTCTATCAGGCAATGGCCCGCTCGTCGACGTTCTTCGCGAGGCCTTAGCGCGCGACAAGGCCGTGCGCGAGCAAATTTCGAAAAAGACGGCACAACGTGAAGTGCGTAGTTTTATCCAAAATATTCACCACTTTCGGGATGACTATGTCGGCAACAATGAAATCCCTCTTGAAAAGGTTGTAGTTTTCGACGAAGCGCAGCGCGCCTGGACACGTGAACAAGCGACGGACTTCATGCGGCGCAAGCGAGCGCATCCAGATTTCAACATGTCAGAACCGGAGTTTCTTATTAGTGTGATGGATCGGCACAAAGACTGGTGCACCGTGGTGTGTCTTGTTGGCGAAGGTCAAGAGATTAACACCGGAGAGGCAGGCATATCCGAGTGGATCAATGCCCTTTGTACACGGTTCCAGAAGTGGGAAGTCCACATCTCTCCGCGTATAAGGCTTTCGGACCCAATCTCCAGGGGCCAAATGGGCGAGTCTATAACGCATCCACAGGTTCACACAGATGAGCGACTGCACCTTGCCGTCTCAATACGCTCTTTCCGCGCGGAGACCCTTTCTGAGTTCGTCGGGCATATCATCGACAACGATCCTAAAGCCGCCCAGGACGCATATAAGAGGATAGAAAGTGCATATCCCCTATATTTAAGCCGCGATCTTGCTTCCTCCAAATCCTGGCTAAGAAGCAAGGCGCGCGGATCCGAACGCTTTGGCTTAGTAGCATCTTCAGGTGCTCAGCGCCTGCGGCCGGAAGGAATTCACATTAAGGCGAAGATTGAACCCGAGAACTGGTTCCTCAACTCCAACACCGATGTCCGGTCGTCCTACTATCTCGAGGATGTGGCGAGTGAATTTGCAGTCCAAGGCCTCGAACTGGACTGGGTTGGCGTGTGTTGGGACGGGGATTTCAATCACACCGGAGAGTGTTGGGCATACCAAGCTTTTAAAGGAACGAAATGGCAATCCATCAACAACCAGGCGAATCGAAATTACTTGAAAAACACTTACAGAGTAATTCTGACACGAGCTCGTCAAGGCATGGTTCTCTTTGTTCCAAAGGGTGACTCAACCGATCCTACGCGCCCTCCATCCTTTTACGATGGCACGTTCGATTACCTTCGCTCGTGTGGCATTCCTATCCTGAAGTGAGTCTGAGGGACAAACACCGAGGTTATTACGCACTCTTCGCCCCACTCCCCTCCAACCCCAACTCCCGCGCCACCGGCTTCATCGCCTCGATGCAAAACGCAATATGCTCATCCAAATCCACGCCCAGCGCCGCCGCGCCATTCACAATGTCGTCGCGATTCACCTTGCGCGCGAATGCCTTGTCCTTCATCCGCTTTCGCACCGACTTCGCATCTACCTCCGCCAGCGACTTCCCCGGCTTGATCAATGCCACCGCCGTAATAAATCCCGCAAGCTCATCGCAGGCAAACAAAGCCTTCTCCAGCGGCGTCTCCCGCGTCACGCCCGTGTATTCCGCATGCGACATAATCGCGCGCGTGATCACTTCCGGCCATCCGCGCTCTTTCAATATCGCATTGCCCTTGTAAGGATGCTCTTCCAAGCTCGGATATTTCTCGTAATCGAAGTCGTGAATCAGTCCAACGATTCCCCACAAGTCTTCTTCCGGTAACCCAAGATCAGCCGCCCCTGAGCTTCCCCCAAATTTGCCGGCACACGCCCTCATGCACGCCTCCACCGCCAGCGCATGCTTGCGCAGGCTTTCCGATTGGGTGAACTCCGTCAGCAACTCCCACGCTGCCGCTCGAGTAATGTTGGTTGGCATTCCCCTAAGATAACTCTCCCCCCTCGCATCGTAATCGCCATCATAAAATCTGGATCATTGCAACTTTCGCTAAGGCAAATCCCCTAACTCGGCAGTGCTACAACTCGCTGGAGGTTTCCAAACTTCCTCAATCTGCCCTGGAGCTTACCCATCCCGCACGATGGGTAAATGAAATCCAGCCTGATATGCATTTTTGCGCTTCTATTCATTTCCCAGTGCGCGGCGTCTGCCGTCAAGATCACAACCACCAGCGTACCCAACGGCACCGTGGACACCGCCTACTCCGCCGTGATCAAGGCCAGCGGCGGCTGCACTCCCTACAAGTGGGAGATCGCTTCGGGAAAGTTGCCCAGCGGCATCACGGACAAGGAATCGGCGAACACGATCGACCTCGATCTCACTGGAACGCCAACCAAAGCGGATTCATATTCCTTCACAGCCTCGGTGACGGATTGCGGCGGGCACGTTGCCAGCGAATCGTACTCCGTAACCATTCAAGCCGCCGCCGAACACGTCGTGACCCTGAACTGGAACCCTTCCAAATCAAAAGATGTCGCCGGCTACAACGTCTACCGCGGCCCCAACGGAACCACCTGGACGAAAATCAATGCAGGGCTGGTCCCCAGAACCGATTACGACGATTCCACCGTCTCCAATGGGAGCACATACTATTACTCGGCCACGACCGTAAATATTTCAGGCGAGGAGAGTCCAAAGAGCGCCGCTGTGAAAGTCACAGTTCCGTGACCAGGTAAATGCGGGAGCGCCAATTCCCTGAAGAAACAACTCGCACGTCGCACAACAGGCGGGAACCCACTTAGTAAACACCACGCCGCCGCGCGATGAATGATGTGCTCTCACAGTAAACATGCGGCTTCTCGCCGCACTGCATCGAATTTAGTCGCGAAACATCGCGCTCTCTTGCATTTTCCCCTTGACATCCACAGCCTGCGTACCGCAGATTGAAGCGCACAGCAGGATTTCTTCCCCCGGTTTTACTCTGCTGCTAGTTGTAAGGAGAGCCCGCTCTGGCACTCCCACAACCCGATGGCCACGACTCTTGCCCCGGTAGACTCTAGGGAGGTCGTTCGTTGCGATCGCTGCCTGCTGGTTCAGTTCCGCACCGTCAATAACAATTGCCGCCGCTGCCATTCGTCTTTGGACGAGGAGCCGGAACCAGAACCCATAGCGCTCACACCACCTGTCATGATGCCCATGCCCGGCTTCGGCCGCGGGCATCTCAACCTGGCCACGTCGATCCGCTCGCTGCGCCTGCGTAGCGGACTCAGCCAGCGCCAGCTTGCCGGACGCATGTCCGTTCCCCGGACCTACGTCTCCAAAATTGAAAACGAAAAAGCCACGCCTACGCTCTCCTCGCTCGAGCGTCTGGCGCGCGCTCTGGAGGTCACCGTGCCCGAACTGCTGAGCGGCGGAGAAAAGAGCCGTCAGGAAGAAGTCAGCGAACTGATGAAAGACCAGTTCATCGCCGAAATTCTGCCCTTCGTCTCGCAGCTCAACGGCATGCAAATGTCCAGCATCCTGACCCAGGTGCGGGATCTGACGATCCGGCCGAGAAGGACGGCGTAAGACAGGTACCCTCTAGGACTGTAATAGCTACTGTGGAAGAGCGGCCCTTTGGGGCCACGTAAAGGGCAAAAAAGATTTGGGGCTTTAGCCCCCGCGCAGTTTTATCCGGGCAACCAGCCAACTAAAACGCCGGGACCATCCTTGGTCCCGGCTTTTTTCAGGAGGCCTAATCTCTTGGCGCCGCTACACCCAGAAATACTAGAACCGCGCGCCCTAGCCTCACCATATCCTCATCCGCCAGCCTTCCTACGCGCGCGCCAATGCGCGACTTCGGTAGGGTCATGATCTTATCCACCATGAGATGGCAAACGAACCGCAAGCCGTTAGTGTCGGTTGGCTCGATTATGAGACGAAACAATGGAGCCTCGGTCTGATTCGTCGTGAAGGGGCAGACCGTAACGGAATCGATTTTGTCGAAGCGATCATCTTGAAGAATTACAACTGGACGAGGTTTTCCACCGTAATCCTTCGCGCCGCCAGCGGTCCAAATCTCACCGCGCTTCATTCGCTTGAGTCAAATGCCGGCCACTCCGAAAGTGAGTCGATGAACTTCAGATCCTCCGCCTCTCCAGGACTGTTGGCCACTGCAATCGACTGGCGCCGCGCTTCCTTGGCGAAGGCCGGCGACCGCATATCCGGAACCCAAATTTGTATGGGCCGCAGGCCTTGCTGACGCAGTCTCTTGCGGTGCGCTCGCACCTTGTCTCTCGAAGCAATTTTGGTTCGTACCGGCATATTACGAGTTGGTTACATGTAACTTAACCCATAGTTCCCGATCGCGCAAGGTTCGTGTTAAATCGAGTTCGGAGCCGTTAACGAATCCGAATTCCGCGGGAACGCAACGTAGGATGAGGTGGTCTGAATCCCCACTACATCGACCTTCATCTATTTTCATCATGCATCTCGAAACTGTTGCCAATACTTTTCCCGGCCTTCCTCTCGCTCCGGCCAGCCCCGGCGCAATCTCCCACGCCGATGCCCCACTCCTCGACGCCTACTCCCGCGCAGTGACAAACGCCGTCGAGCAAATCAGCCCCTCGGTCGTGAACATCGAAGTTCATACCGCGGCGGGTAGCGCCGCGCTCCGGCGAAGACTCGCGAGCGCCGCGGCGGAGGCTCCGGCTTCGTCTTCACCCCTGACGGCCTCATCCTCACCAACAGCCACGTCGTCCACGACGCGCGCGCGCATCGAAGTCACGCTGGCCGACGGCCGCCGCATGCCCGCGCACTGCGATCGGCGACGACCCCGCCACCGACCTCGCCGTGATCCGCATTGAACAGCCGCACGTGGACGAGCCCGGCCTCACTCCCGCAGCCCTCGGCGATTCGCAACAACTTCGCGTCGGCCAGCTCGCTATCGCCATCGGCAATCCTTACGGATTTCAATCGACCGTCACGGCCGGCGTCGTCAGCGCACTCGGCCGCTCGCTGCGCTCCTACTCCGGCCGCCTGATCGACGACGTCATCCAAACCGACGCCGCGCTCAACCCCGGCAACTCCGGCGGCCCGCTGGTCGACTCCGCCGGCCGCGTGATCGGCGTGAACACCGCGACCATCCTGCCCGCGCAAGGCATCTGCTTCGCCATCGGCATCAACACCGCCAAATTCGTAGCCAGCCGCCTGCTGCGCGACGGACGCATTCGCCGCAGCTACATCGGCGTCTCCGCCCAGACTGTGCCCGATTCATCGCCGCGTCGTGCGCTTCTACGATCTGACCAAAGAAACGGCGCGATGGTGCTGTCGGTGGAAGACGAACAGCCCGGCCAAGCGCGCGGCCTCCGCGAAGGCGACGTGATCGTGGCGCTCGATGGCAAACCTGTAGCCGGCGTCGACGATCTGCACCGCCTGCTGACCGACGTCGCGTAGGCGTAAGCATCCGCGCTGACGGTCATCCGTTACACCGACAAGCTTGGCACGAGATCTCCGGAAGAGGGAACTCGATGATCCGCGGATCTTGCCCGGAAAGAAGCCAGAACGGTAATGCCTAGAAGCAATGGCTACGAAGCACTATCGCAGTGCTCGAGTCGCGGGCTCCCGCCCTACCCTGACCGTATTGCGTAGCCTTCCACCTTCGGAAGCGGGAAACTGCCCTTTGCAGGCACGAGTTCCCGCCGGGCTGGACCGCAAAGAGAGCGAAATTTACCGTGCAGCTCGATCCCGCGCGGCTCCCCCGACACATCGCGATCATCATGGACGGCAACGGGCGCTGGGCCAAGCGCCGCCACCTGCCGCGCGTCGCCGGGCATCGCGCCGGAGTCTCCTCCGTGCGCTCCACGGTCGAAACCGCCGCCCGCGATCGGCATTCCCGCGCTTACGCTCTACGCCTTCTCCGAAGAGAACTGGAAGAAGCGGCCCAAGAGCGAAGTCGATTTCCTGATGCGCCTGCTCAGCCGCTATCTCAAAGCCGAAGTCCCCACGCTCAACAAGAACAACATTCGCCTCGAATACATCGGCCGCCAGCACGAACTCCCCGAAGACGTGCAGGAACGAATGGCATGGGCCCGCGAAAGCACCGCGCGCAACACCGGCATGATTCTGACCCTCGCCCTCAACTACAGCGCGCGCAGCGAACTGGTCGACGCCTTTCGCTCCATGGTCAATGCCGCCTCGCAGAACGGCGGCCTCGAGCACCTGCGCATCGACGAAGACACCGTCAGCGCAACATCTTTACACGCGCCGACTTGCCCGATCCCGATCTCGTCGTTCGCACCAGCGGCGAAATGCGCCTGAGCAATTTCCTGCTGTGGCAGCTGGCCTATGCCGAAATTTATGTCACGCCCACGCTCTGGCCCGATTTTCGTGGCATGCATTGCTCGAAGGCATCGCCGAATATCAAAAGCGCGAGCGCCGCTACGGCGGACTGAATCACGGTGACGCGACATCAGGCACGGAACGGCAATCCGTACTCCGGTCGCGGCAAGATTAGCTTTGGAAAGATTCAGACTTCGTGCAAAATCGTACGGATCTTCCTACCTTGCTCAAACGCATCGCGACTGCAGTCGTCCTCATCCCGATTGTGCTGGCTCTGGTGTGCGCGCGCCGGTGTCCGCCGTTGCCGCCGTTGCGCCGCCATGCGCGCTCTCACCATCCACGAATTCCTCAAGCTCACCGAATCCTACGGCGTGCAGCCCATGCCCGCTGGCCCACTCTACATCTTCGCAGGCCTTTTTTTTCTCCTGCTGGCCATCAGCGAATCGGCGGCAGACCCCGCTGCTCTCGCCGGCAGTTCTCTCTCGTGCCGGCTTCTCCGCCGCCTCGCGCCGATTCTTTTTCTGACCATCGCCATGCGCCGCCGGACCAGCAATCAGCAGCGGATATCCTGCAGCGCGGCCGCAGCTTTCGCTTTCGCCTACATCGCGCTGCCCATGGCGATGCTTGTGCAACTCCGGCAGCAATGGGCCGGCGCGTTCTATCTGCTTTACCTGCTGCTTGTCGTTTGGGCGGGAGACATCTTCGCCTACTTCGTCGGCAAGTCCATCGGACGCCATCTGATGGCCGCCACGCATCAGCCCGAAAAAAACCTGGGAAGGCGCGGCAGCATCGCTGGTCGCCAGCGTCGCGTGGGCATGGGCGCTCTTTGCTCACGCGGAACAGATCAGTTCAGCCCTGCTGCGCGTCGGCCTGATCACGCGTCGCGATGGCCTGTTCGGCCTGGAACAGCCGGCGATGGGTCCGATCATTCTTCTGACGATCGCTCTGAACGTCGCAGCACAACTCGGGGATTTGGTCGAATCCCTCATCAAGCGCGGCGCGGGAGTAAAAGATTCCGGCACGATCCTTCCCGGCCATGGCGGCATGCTAGACCGCATCGACGCGCTGCTTTTTGCCGCGCCGGTGCTGTGGGTTTATGCGGGCTGGCGCGTGATGCAGTAATTGCTTCTGTAGGGCCTGTTATGACGGACTTGCCGGAATATGGCCTCCGCCGTGAAATGGGCGCTACATGCTCGACACACTTACTGAACGCTGTAACACGCTTGCGGATACTCGATGCGGCCTTTGCTTACTCAGGTACCTGTTGACGCTCTTGCGTATTGCCGTCGCGGCCAGGAAGGTTGCCTGAAAACCCGAGCGGAACCGGTAACTATACCTGGATGGACGGATCATCGCATCCATATTCTCCGATCATTCGGGGATCCTGTGGACTGTTGACGTCGCTCCCGCGAGAAGTTGTTGTAAAAGATCAAGGGTAAAGAATGCGAAAAGACCTCTATTGGCTCGATGGACCCTGGCCCGGAAGAGCTGCCTTGGCTGCTCGTCCTCGTGGCGGAGACTCGTTGGGGGACGATCTTAGCAGGCTGGAAACAGTCGGGCATTCACACGGTGCTATCGCTCTTAACGCCAGAAGAAGAAACACGACTTGGACTTGCGGGATGAAGGGACCGAGGCACGACGGCAGGGACTCGAGTTTCCAGTTCGCTTCCGATTCCAGATCGTCAGGTTCCGAAGTCGGAGTCGAAATTGGCCGGCACTCTGGATGCGGTGAACAAGACGCTCTCGACTGGAAGAAACGTGGTTGTGCATTGCCGGCAAGGAATCGGACGGAGTGGCCTGGTCGCGGCCTGTCTTCTGGTGAAAAATGGAATGAGTCCGGGCGCGGCCGTTGAGATCATGTATCGGCGGCGCGCGGTGTACCGATTCCAGAAACCGCTGAACAGCGCGACTGGATCGATCACTACGCCACGGCATTAACGAAATAAGACACCCATGAAACGCATCGCCATCCTGGGTTCCACCGGATCCATCGGCCGCAGCACGCTCAGCGTCGCCGAATCGTACCCCGACCGCTTCCAAATCGCAACCCTCGCCGCCGGCACAAATCTCGACGCCAGCCTTCGAGCAAGCGCGACGCTGGCAGTCCCGCCGTCATTTCCATCGCCACCGAAGTCGACGCGCAAACCCTCCGCTCCCGCCTCAAACAAGAAGTCTCAGCCGAAACCGAAGTCCTCCACGGCCCCGCCGGCACCGTCCGCGTCGCGACCCACCCGAAGTCGATTTCGTGGTCAGCGCCATCGTCGGCGTCGCCGGACTCGAAGCCACCTACGAAGCCGTCCGCGCCGGAAAAACCGTCGGCCTGGCCAACAAAGAATGCCTGGTCGCCGCCGGAGAACTGATCACCGCCGAAGCCCGCCGCCAGGGCAAGCCGCTGCTTCCCATCGATAGCGAACACAACGCGGTCCACCAATGCCTGCGCGGCGGCCGCATGGACGAAGTCGAGCGCATCTGGCTCACCGCCTCCGGCGGCCCGTTTCTGAATACGCCACGCTCCGAGTTCGCCGATCGATCACGGTCGAGCAGGCGCTCAATCATCCCACCTGGAAAATGGGCCGCCGCATCACCATCGACTCGGCCACCCTGATGAACAAAGGCTTCGAGGTCATCGAGGCCTGCCGACTTTTTCACCTGCCTCCGGCGCAAGTCGAGGTCATCGTCCATCCGCAATCCACAATTCATTCCATGGTCGAGTTCGTCGACGGCAGCATACTCGCTCAATTCTCGGTCACCGATATGCGCCTCCCGATCCTCTACGCCCTAACCTATCCCGAGCGGATTCAATCAGATATGCGGTTCCCGGTCAGTGAACCTGCGTCATCTGGACTTCTGCCCGCCAGACGTGAATAAATTTCCTTGTCTGCGTCTCGCCTACGAAGCGGCCGCAGGCCGGGCGGAGCCAAAACTGTAGCCCTGAACGCCGCCGACGAAGTCGCAGTATCGGCGTTTCTTGAAGGCAGCATCGGCTTCGATGAAATTCCCAGCATCATCGAAGAAGTGCTTGCTGGACCAATTCGGGAAGCTGGATTCTATTCAGCCAAGTGCTTGAAGCCGACGCCAGAAGCCCGCCGATATGCTCAGTGAACGGCGTAAAGCCACGTAGCACGAGCCGAGCGGCCGCGAGCAACGTCTTTCGCCTAGCCGTGCGATTTCAGAATCTAAGATTCTGGAAGAATACGAAGTGCGGAGTACGTACCTCATTTATGTCTGATTTTTGACTTCGCTGTCGCCGTCGTCGTCGTCCTCGGATTCATGATCCTGATCCACGAGTTCGGCCACTATGCCGTGGCCAAGTGGCTGGGCGTGCGCGTGGAGGTCATTCGCCATCGGCTTCGGCAAACGCCTCTCGGCTTCCGCAAAGGCGACACCGACTACCGCATCAACGCCATCCCTCTCGGCGGCTACGTCAAAATGTGCGGCGAAAATCCCATGGACGAGCGCATCGCGGACGACCCCGCCGAGTTCATGTCTCACTCCGCGCTGGCACCGCTTCCTTATCGCCATTGCCGGCCCGGCGATGAATATCCTGCTGGCCATCGTGCTTCTGACCATCGTCTACATGGTGCACTACGAGTATCCGGCGTTCCTCGACGAGCCGGCCGTGATCGAAGGGTGAGACACGACTCCCCGCCGCCCAAGCTGGCTTGCAGGTGGCGACCGCATCGTCAAAGTCGACGACATCGAAAATCCCACCTGGGAACAGCTGCAGCCCAAAGTTTGGCTCAGCCCTAACCAGCCGCTCACAGTCACCATTCAACGTGGCGGCCAAACCTTCAGAAGACCATCGTCCCCGAAGCCTGTCACATCGTCTGAGATCGGATCGGCTGGCTGGTATCCCGAAGAGCCCGTAATCGTCGGCAAGACTCGAGTCCGGCATGCCCGCGGCGAAAGCCGGCCTGCAGGAAGACGACAAGATCGTCGCCATGGACGGTCAGCCCGTGCCCTCCATCGAGGGCATGATCGACCGCCTGCAAGTAGAGCAAGAACAAGCCAGTGGATCTCACCGTTGTACGCGGCAGCCAGACCTTAACTTTCACCTGACGCCGGTGCTCGCGAAAACCGAAGACCCCAAAGAGGAGCGCTACCGCCTTGGCATTCATCAACAACGAGCGAAATGAAGGTGACCACTCTGCCCTTCGGTCAGGCGTTCGCTCTCTCGCTCGAGCAAAACAAAAAATATTCCGTTGCTGATCCTCGAGCTCGCGAAGAAAATTGTTCAAGGCAAGATGTCGCTGAAAGCAGTCTCCGGTCCCATCGGCATCGCCCAAGACGCCGGTTACGCCGCGCAGCAAAAAGGCTGGACTCCGTTGATGGAGTTGACCGCCGGCATCAGCCTGAATCTCGGCATCTTCAACCTGCTGCCCATCCCAATTCTCGACGGCGGCGTCATCCTATTCCTTCTCATCGAAGGCGTGATGCGCCGCGACATCAGCCTCCACATCAAAGAGCGCGTCTATCAGGCCGCCTTCGTTTTCCTGGTCCTGTTCGCGGTCATGGTCATCTACAACGATCTGCTCAAAACGATCCCCGGCTTGGCTGAGCGCCTGCAATAAACCGGCAAGTGTCATCCTGAGCGGAGCATCCGCTTTCGCAAAGCGAAAGCGGATGCGGAGTCGAAGGATCCCTATCTCAAAAACCACGACGGCCCGGAGAGGAATTCTCCATCGCCCAGTGTCCGTTTCCCGGCAGCTTACGTGGGGGGTTTCAGACGGCATGATAAGCATGGGCTACCTGTCGACGACTCTGCCAGGCGGCATCCCAATTCATCTTGCACTTTTTGCCAGGAACGGGACTTAATTCATCCCCATCTTCCACACCAGATAACTGCTCGCCTCCCGCAAAACGGCATACAGCCGTTGCACTGTTTCATGCGGCTTCGAATCCGGACGCGGAGCTTCATACACCGGACCAATTCCCTCATGCTCCAGCACCCGCTTGATTCGAAACACGTGATACGCATCGCTCACCGCGACACAACTATGCAACCCGTTCGCGCGCATAATCACAGCCACGCGCACCGCCGACTCCGCCGTATCGGAAGCCTGCGTCTCTGCAATTAAATTTTTCTCGGGAATTCCGTGCCGCATCAGGTAATCGCGGCCCACGCCGCCCTCGCTGAAAGTAGGATCAGCCGCGGCCCCGCCCGTGGTAATCACAACCGGCGCAAGTCCTTTATCGAAAAGTTCCAGAGCATGATCCAGGCGCGCGCGTAACACTGGAGAAGGATGCCCTGAGTACTCTGCTGCGCCGAATACCACAATCGCATCCGCGTGATGCAATTCCTGGCGTGATCCTTCCGAAGAGATCCGAATCCCAGTGACGACCAGGAACGCCGCCAAGGCAACCGCGAGCACTGCCACCAGCCACAACAGCCAGATTCCGTTCGCGCGCCGCTTGGCAGAATCTTCGCTCATCCCTTCGCAAAAAAAGTGGAAATTTCGTCCGCTGGAATCGCGCCCTCACGCATGATCTTCCACCGCGCGCTCTCGTCGGTCAAATCGACGATCGTCGAAGCGATTTCGCGCGGCGAGATCCCGCCATCCACAATAATGCTGATGCGCCCGTGCAGTTGATCACGCACCTGCTCGGCCGTCGTACACTCCGAGGCCCCGCTGAGATTCGCCGAAGTCGCCGTGATCGGAATCGCCGCCGCCGTCACCACCGCCAGCGGAATCTTCGCATTCGGCACTCTCAGCGCCACGTTGCCGGTGTTCGCCGTAACCTTCAGCGGCAGCCGCTGGCCCGCCTTCACAATAATCGTCAGCGGGCCGGGCCAGTATTTCCGCGCCAGGGCATGGAACTCTTCCGGCAATTCTTTCGCCAGATCTTCGGCCTGATCCACGCTCTCAATCAGCAACGACAGCGGCTTGTGCCGCGAGCGCGTCTTGATCTCATACACGCGATCGACCGCGCGCAGGTTAAACGGATCGGCCGCCAGCCCATAAAACGTATCCGTCGGCATGCCCAACACTTCGCCCGCCCGAATCTGATCGGCGGCATATTTCACCAGAGAACCCTCGGGGGAATCACTACTGATTTTTACGATTTCAGCGCGCACAGCCATCCCTTCCCAACTGCCTCGCTTAAAGTATTTTGCCGTGAAACTTAATCATAATACGGCAAAAGGAATTCTTCTGCGTCCGGAGGCGATTGGATCGAAGACCTCTTCCGACTCGCTGCCAATGGGAGGGCGCGAGGAAATTCCTATAAGGAAAACGGAATGACGATCAGACCTTCCAGGCACAGTTCAAAGCCAAACGCATCGCGCGCTGCGACCTGCGATGACTCGATCTCCATTCTTCAGCTACTCCGACGAGAGCAGAAATTCGAAAACGTATCCGGCGCCGTAGCGGCCTCCGCCTTGCGCTCCTCCGTACAGATGACCCGCGGCATCCATGGTTACGCCCCCGGAGATTCCGCCATTAAAACCGGTGAAATCAGTGAGGATCATTTCCTTCCACTTCCCATCTTGGTGGAGCAACGCGAAAACCGTCCCGCAGCCATTATCGTTCTCGACGGCGCACTCGGAACTGCCGCCGCCGGAGAGGGTCGCGCCGTACAGATTGCCCGACGAATCCATGACCAATCCGGAATTCGGATATGCGCCGTCAGTGCCCGACGCGAAGTTGTGAAGGACACCCGTACGCCACTGTCCCGAAGCATTCGAGGCCTCAAAAACCACTCCAAAACCATCGCTTCCCCCGCCGGTAGTCGTGCCATACAGGTTTCCCGCGCTGTCGATCAGCAACGGCGCGTCGGGATACATTCCGTCGCTGCCCTGGAAGTTGTGCAAAACAGTTTCCTGCCATGCGCCATCAATTTTGTTCAACTTGAAAATCACTCCGTAACCGGCGCTACCTCCTCCGAAAGTCGTTCCATAAATAACGCCGGAAGCATTCATGGTAAGCGCCGGCATCAGCAATTCCGCTCCAAACCCTCCTGATCCATCGCTGCCGGAGAAATCGTGGAGGTCCGTAAGCGTCCAGCCACTGGATCCCAGACTCAGCTCATAGATGTAGCCTAAGTTATTGCTCCCGCCGAAGAACGTTTCTCCATACAAGTCTCCTGCCCCATCGGCAATCACGGGACTGGAAAGATCGCCGTCACTGAAGCTGTAAATGGTGGTAGTAGTCCAGCCTCCTGAGCCATCCGGAGAAAATTCACAAATGTTTCCGAAGATAGTCACCGCATAAAGGTTCCCGGCGTGGTCCAGGGCTAAAGAGCCCAATCCATCGGGACAGTCACCAATTACAGCGAAGTTGTAACCCCCGGAGCCGTTTGGCGTCAGTTCGAATGCCGTCCCACTATTATTGGATTGGCCGTACAAGTTTCCCGAGCTATCCATAGTCAAGGCACCAATCGGATTGCTCGCGCCGCTGTGGGGATTGAAGCTGTAAACAACGTTTAAGTTGTCGCTGGCATGGAGCGATACAGCGATAAAAACAAGGGATAGTCCGGCAAAGCGAAGAAGCTGATTGAGCACGCGCATCGGGCGGTCTCCTGGAGGCGTTCTGCGAGCCCAGACATCTTAATGGCAATCCAAGCGACGCGCAACTCCACTTACCCCACCAACTGCCGCAGTATTTCCTTCCCCAGCTTCTGCGCCTCGCCAAAAAATTTCTGATATTCAACGAACAGCCGGTTCAGTTCCAGCGACTTATCCGCAGAAAGATGTTTCCTCAGCATCATGTCGCGCACATGCACAGGATTCGGCAGCGTCGCGTCTTCCGTTAGTTCTTCCAGCGCCGTATTAGGATCGTAGTGATACATAGGAACCTCAATTGAGTGATTGGGCGATCTGGTGATTGGAAATTCATCACGCTTTTCAATCACTAAATCGCTCAATCGCCAAATGGCTCAATCAAACCAGCATAGGAACCTCAATTGAGTGATTGAGTGATTGGGCGATCTGGTGATTGGAAATCATAACGCTTTTCAATCACTAAATCGCTCAATCGCCAAATGGCTCAATCAAACCAGCATAGGAACCTCAATTGAGTGATTGAGTGATTGAGTGATTGGGCGATCTGGTGATTGGAAATTCATCACGCTTTTCAATCACTCAATCGCTCAATCGCCAAATGGCCCAATCAAACCAGTTCCGTACTCCACAAATCATGTAGATGCACAATCCCCTCCAGCTTGCCACCTTCACTTACCACCATCAGCGACGTAATCTTTTTCTCTTCCATCAATGCCAGCGCCGCTGCCGCAAACTCGCCCGGAGCTATCGTCTTTGGATCCCGCGTCATCGCCTCGCCCGCATTCAAATCCATCACATCCTTGCCGCGTTTTTCCAGCAACCGCCGCAGGTCCCCATCGCTGATCACGCCCACCAGCTTCCCGCCATCTACCACCGCCGTCACACCAAGTTTCTTTCTCGACATTTCATAAATCACATCCGGCATTTTCGTCTCCGGAGTCACGCGCGGCAGCGCCTCTCCCGCATGCATCAGCGACTCAACCCGCGCCAGCCGTTTCCCAAGCCTTCCGCCCGGATGCAGATTGGCAAAATCTTCTTCTTTGAATCCGCGCTTCTGGCTCAGCGTGACCGCCAACGCATCGCCCATCGCCAGCATGGTCGTGGTTGAAGCCGTCGGCGCCAGCCCCAGCGAACACGCCTCTTCCGCAATCGAGCAATCGAGCGAAATATCGGCCGCAGAAGCAAGCGTAGACGAGGGTGCCCCACCCAACGCGGTTTTCGTTGGGTGGGAATTTCGAGCACGATCTCCCGTCACTGCGATCAGCGGCACCTGCAAGCGCTTGATCGTCGCCAGCAACGCTAAAATTTCTTCCGTCTCCCCGCTCGCTGAAAGCGCCAGCACCACATCCCCACGCACCACCATCCCCAGATCGCCATGCAACGCGTCAACAGGATGCATATACAACGCCGGCGTTCCCGTCGAACTGAGCGTGGCCGCGATCTTGCGCGCGATGAGCCCGCTCTTGCCCATCCCGGTCACAACCACTCGGCCCGCGCAGCAATACAGTAACTCCACCGCCCGCTCGAATGCCGCCGCCATCGGTCCCGCAATGCGGTCGGCCAGCGCGCGCAGCGCTTCCGCTTCAATGCGCACCACGTTTTCGCCAATTTTATTCATTTCAATTTCAAACGAATGCAGGATGCTCGCACGCTCGCCAGCCACGAGGCGCTGCTGACGCTCTTTCAGAAATGCTCCTCAACCCTTAGCGGGGCCGTCACCGGCTTCTGTCCCAACACCGCCAACCCCTTCGCCTGAATGATGCGGTCCCAAGGCCCAGCCTGCCAGTTATCGCGCAACTTTTCAGGATGCTGCCACGGCGGAACATCCAGCATCAGGTTCCGCGCCGTCGAGAACACATAAGGCTCATACATCGAACGCAATTTATCCAGCTTCCGCCGGGCTTCATCGCCCCCACGCAACCTTAATCCCGCACTGCCTAATTTCTCGCGCAACGCAAGGTAGACCTCCTCCGTCATCCGGTCCGGCGCGTTCGCGTCGTACCGCGCATTCACCACCTGCGCCAGATCCACTGCGGCGTGGCGCGCCATGGCAAAGGTCAGCCGCGCCTGCCCTGCATGGACTCCATCAATTCCCCCAAGAATTAAAGATGTCACGTCCAGCATGGTCGTCAACGCGCCCAGCCATGACTGGTTGCTGTGCTGCGATCGAAAAAAACTTAACACTGGATACGAAATATGGCTCTCCAGCAACTCCGCCGCCCAGCGCTCCCAATCGCGCAGCACGCCATCGAGCACGATTTGTTCGATTGCCGGATTCTCCGAACTTCCCGCCAGCCGCACCAGTAATTCCGACGCGGAGGGAGGCGATCCCGCCCGCGCATCCAGCATCGAAATCTGTATCTCGCGGCGCGAAAACGAGGCATACACCACGGGCAGATACCCGATCACCACGCCGAGAAATGCAAACCCCATGCCCGCTTCCACCACCGAAAGCGCGCGCGCCACTCCGCTTGTCGGCAGGATGTCGCCATAGCCAAGCGTAAAAAACGTTTCGCCGCTGTGGTAAACCAGCCGGCCAAACGTAATCCGCTCAACCCCCAATTGCTCGTGTCCGCCGAAACCGTATTGCAGCAGCGCAAACCCGAAAATCAGGCATGCCGCCCAGAATGCCAGCAGCATAATCAGGGATAATGGCCCAAAATATCCCAGAAAACTCTGCCGCCGCGAAGGCGTGCGAATGCGGCCGGCAATTCTTCTCCATGGAATCCACGTCCGCCGGTAAAACCAGGCGGTCAGCTTGAATTGCCTCGTCACCCGGCGCGGCAGCACCACGGTTTCAAAAGCGTCGAGAAACACCACCCACAGGATGATGAACCCAAAAATGATTGCCACAATGCTGTCGTGAGAACTCATGGCAGTTTTCCAGCTCAGGAAGAACGTGGAAGGAAGGGTACCAGATTCGGCGCAAAGCTTTCTTGCCGTAAGAATCAAAGACACAGCTGGAAACCGGAAATAGGTCCAGTTGCGTCATCCCGAAGCCACGCGTTTTCACAAGCGGGGCGAGGGATCTCCCCGTCCAGGCGCGCCGGGGCCGACACATAAGGGTGTTTACCGCCCTACTGCGGTTGAGAAGGCGGAGATTGCGTCTGTCCCGCCGCAGGCTTCGCCGGGGTTGTGCTCGCTGGCTTCTTCTTGGTCACAGACCGTCTCTTCGGCGCGGGCTTTTTCTCCGGCTGGGTATCGTCCACAATGACTTTCTTCGGCGGTGCCGCAGGGATCGCAGCCTGAGCCGCCTTCAGATCTGCCCGCAACCGAACAATCTCCTGCTCCTTGGATGCGGCCAGCGTATTCATGCGCTCGGCAAACTGCTTCCGCGCCGACTCCAGCGAATTCAAATCATTCGAGAGCGACTGAAAATCGTCCTTCGGACCAAATGCCCCCGCCGATTCCACCACCCCGCCCAGCACGCTATACAACGCATCCAGGTTGCGGTAGAGCTTGAATGTAGCCGCCAAGTCCTCCGGCGAACTTCGCACTTCCGCAATCATATCGGGCAGCGCGCTCTGCAAATTGCGTTGGATCGAATCCACGTCGCCAAGCGACTGCCGTTTCGACGAGTTGTCCCCCTTCCAATGTTCGATGCGCAGCTTCGAAAGGTCAGCCTGCGTGGTCTTCGCGGTATCCTCCAATTGCGAAAGCAGCCCGTTCACCTGCGTCACCGACGCGTAAGAGACTGGCCCTCCCTGGGCGGACATGCCCGCCGGAGCCATTGCCCCTTGCACCGAATATTGCGGATTACCGTTACCCGCCAGGGACGAAACCGGCGATTGAGACAGGCCCGCCGTTGCGCATAAGCAATAAAGCGCGAAACCACTGGAGAAGATTTTTGCGTTCATGAGTTCTCGAGTCGGCGGCGCAATGCGTGACGTTTTGCTACAGAATATTCGATACCCTGAGCATACTACCAGACATGGACGTTCGATTGGCCCCAGCGGCCTGCAAAGAAATTACAATCCTTATGTATGGAGCGCAAAATATTCTGGATGGTTTTCACTGTCCTCGGCCTGGTGGCCGATATCGTGCTGCCCATCTGGCTGGGCCTGCTCGCAACCATCCCTATCGGCTATTTCGCCTGGTGGGTCGCCTATCGCAGCGATTGGTTCTGACAGGGGCTTCCACTAAGAAACTTCGCAAGAGCCGGAAAGAACTACCTTAAGAAGAGGCGGTACTGCCGGTAGACTGCGTCATCGTAAACTGGCCCGTAGTGTTGCTGCATCCCGATCCGCTGCCCTGCAAAGCCCACGTTCCAGTGATCGTTCCCCCGGTTATCGAAGAACCGCTCGCAGTACCGCTTACGCCCGTACTGGTCAGTGTAAGCGTGTTGCCGTTGTCGGTTACGGTGAAGGAAAAGTCTCCACTGATCAACTGGTCCGCCGGATTGATATTCAGATTAGTGAAGGTTCCGTTCGGGGTTTCCCCGGTAACAACCGGAAAGCACCCGCTGGTATTCAGGAACTGAAAATTTGAAATCGATAGCCCTCCGCCCGAGGTGCTCAGGGCGAACTCGGTAACAAAACTGAGCCCCGAAGACGTTCCGCTGCCCCCGGTGAGCGCCGCCTGCCATACGCCGCCCACATCATTCTGCACATTCGGCGCATTCGAGGTGCTGCATCCAGCCGCCCAGAGGATGAACGCCAACAGCGCACAACTTGCAACCGCTCTCATGGATGCCTTCATACCTTGAATAGGAAACAAGAATTTTACCGCAAAATCTCCAGATGCGCTCCACAACTCGAATAGATGTACATGCTCCCCCGGTTTTTTAACAGGCCAAACTTGCGCTCCCTCGCTTCCTTAGGCCAGAATGGCTGTTCCATCGGAGACCACTCATCCATGTATTTACAGCCGGTTGTACGGTGCAAGAATCCGGATTGCCCTGCCCCTTCAGCGACGCGAATTCGTCTTCCCTACCCTGACCCGCCCGCCAGCGGCGCGGCCGCGCCTGACTGGCCGCCGCAATCCTGGCGATGCCGCCTCATCTGCACCGCTTGCGACCACTGGTATATCTACGGCAAGAATGAGATTCAATGGTCTCCGTTCACTCGCCCGCTCTCTGAAGAATCCCGTGTCGATTTCGTCTGCGCCGAACTCGAATGCGCCGAGCCCGGCTGCGGCTCCCGCACCAAGTGGCACATTCTCGATAGCAACCAGATGTCGGAATCCGAGACAGTGGAGTTCGTCCTGCGCGCCGACCCAGTCGCCGTCTGCGACAACGGGCATCCCTTCTCCATCTCCGGCATAGCGTCCAGCTCGGTCCACAAAACCGATTCTGTCTAAACACCCGCAATTTCTTGTGAGGTTTTTAAAATGCGCGCAGCCGTGCCGCGGGCCGTGGAAGCGCGAAGCTTCGCCGAACAAGGCGAGGCCGATATCCGGCACTGATAATTCGAGCGAGACTAGTGGCGGCTTTGTGTGGTTAGAACACCATTGAAGGCCTGTGGCTCATCTCCAAGCCGGTCCATCACGTGCTTCTGCATCAAATCCCACTCCTGCCGCAAAATCATCTCCCTGATGCCAAATTTGCTCTCGCGCTTGGCATCATCCAGTCGCACAACCACCTCGCTCTTGTGCAAACGAAAGTCGATCACATCGGCCAACGGAATAAACTGATTCGTCGATTCCCCCACGATCACGTACACAACCTTATCGGACAGCAGGGTGTACTCAGGGCAAGAATCTGCCACCATCGGCCCCTGCACTCCGCTCATCGACGCCATGAACCCATGATGCCCAGCCATGCACTCGGTCATCCGCATTCGCACCACCGTTCCATGCTGATAAATGCTCGTGGGTTGAATCGCCCACGCAACCTGCAAGCTGCCGGCCGCCGCGATCAGACAAATCAACATTTTCATAAGCTGCCTCACTGACTTTCTCCATAGTAATAACCGCTGCGGCAATGAAAACGCAGGGCGGAATCGTGTTTCGGAAGAATGCGCAAGGAGTGAAATCCCGTGATGGATTCAGGAAGCTGGTAGGTCACGACATAGGAATTCCGCAGATCCGCAAGCGCGCCCTGCAGCACGCCAGCGGCTTCCCCCAAAGAAAAAGTCCCGCCGCCGGTAGCCTCAGCCATTCGTCGCAAGACCGCAATCCCCCAGGGCGAGTCGCCGCTGCTCACATCCACGCCATAAATCAATGCCCCGCTGGCGATCACCGATCGCACAGCTTCTTCCCATGACGCAATGCTGATGCTGTCATCGCCATCCGAAAACAGAATAAAAACGGGTCTGGCGCCGGGCAGATTCCGCCGTGAAACCAAATTCGCCGCATAACGCAAGGCATCGAACAACGGGGTTTCACCCGCCGGCTTAAGAGAAAGTATCCGCTGGCTCGCTGCCGGCGTGCGGCAGTCGCCGGTACAGATCACCTCCGGTTGCAATCCGCTGAAGGCGACCACGGAAAGGTTGTCGGAGGCGATCTCTGGCCGCGAAATCAGCTTTCGCACGCCATCGATTTCCGCCGGAAAATATTTCGCGACCGACTCGCTCGCGTCAATCAGAATCACAACTTCCAGCATGGTTTCATCGTTTCGAACCAGGCTACGGAAATCTCGCATCACGATGTCTCTATCGATCACGACGAAGTCATTCTTCGTGACCATGGTGACAGGCCTATTCCTCGCGTCCGTAGGGAAAAAAACGATTCTTACTTCTGAAGACTTGCTGCGATAGGTAAGAAGGGCGGAGGCATCATCCGTCTGTCCCAAAAGATTTACCAAAGGAAGAACGATCAGCAACAATGCGCCGGGCAATGTGCAGCGATGAGAGATCATTGCATGTTTCACATCGGTCCGCCGAAGTGAAACTTTAGTTGCTGTACCCCTCAGCGGAGGCCGCAACGGCGCATCGTGAGAAATCGCTTAAGCCGCTCCTAAGTCAAAGCTTCTCCCTCTTCTATCTGCTCTGCCTCCAGGCTCTTAATGGAATCCAGCGGTCCGGTTCGCCTCAGATCCGGGAACAGCCACGTCCACGCCGCAATTACCGCCAGAGTCCCAATCCCGCCCAGCACCACCGCCGGAACCGTCCCAAACCACTGTGCCGTCAATCCCGACTCGAACTCCCCCAACTGATTCGATGTCCCGATGAACACCATATCGACCGCATTCACGCGGCCCCGCATCTCATCCGGCGTACGCAACTGCACCAGCGTCGCGCGAATAATCACGCTGATCATGTCCGAGGCCCCCAGGCAGATGAGCAGAAACATTGCCCACCAAAGGTTCGTCGAAAAACCAAATAAAATAGTGAAAACGCCAAACCCTGCCACCGACCACAGCAATGCTGGACCGGCGTCTCCACGCAACGGGCGGTGCGCCAACGCTATCGCCATGATCGCCGCACCCACTCCCGGCGCAGTGCGCAGCAAACCCAGTCCCCACGGCCCAGTATGAAAAATTTCCCGCGCGTAAACCGGCAACAGCGCCGTCGCCCCTCCCAGCAGTACCGCAAACAAATCCAGCGAGATGGCGCCCAGAATCTCCTTTCGCACCCATATGAAGCGCAGACCCTTCAGCACGCTCTTCGCCGTCGTCGGCTCGCGCTTTCGCGTAATCGGCCGGGTTTTGATCTTGAACATCGAAAGCAGCGCGCCCAGCGCCGTAAACATCGCCGTGGCATAAACCACTGACGGCCCGTGAAACGCCGCATACATCAAACCGCCAAGCGAAGGCCCAATGATCGTCGCCGCCTGAAACGTGGAAGCATTCCACGCCACCGCGTTCGTGAAATGCTCTTCTGGAACCAGTTGCGGCAAAATCGAGCGGCTTGCAGTTCCGTTGAATGACCGCGTGACGCCCAGCAACACCAGCACAAAATAAATCGGCCTTACCGAATGCCCTCCGCGTTGCGCAATCAACAACAGAAGAAACGAACACAGCGCGTATCCCGAATAACAAGCGCTCAAGACCTTGCGCCGCTCAAACCGGTCCGAAGCATGGCCCGAGACCAGAAACAACAGGATCCCCGGCAAAAACTGCGCCAACCCAACCCATCCCAGATCGAGCGCGCGATGTGTGATGTCATAAACCTGCCAACCGACCGCCACCGCCTGCATCTCCACCGCAGCCACAATCAGAAATCGCGCAATCTGGAAAAGAACGAAGTCCGGATGCGTGAAGGCGACGCGTCCGGCTCTAGGGTCGGCATTGGCGGGCATGAGCTACTAATGTGCCACAAAATAAGGACGCGCTGTGCGGAGACTAACAATACCTGACACACCGATGGCGTCATTCCGAAGGCCCGCGTTTTCAGGTAGACCCCCGGCTTCAGCCGGGGGCAGCGCAGCCGCGGGCCGAGGAATCTCCCGTGCCTCACCGATAGTGCTGGACCGAACTCGCTATAATCCGACTTGGCTCAAAGCTGATATTCAACAGCCGAATGCTCGGATGAAATTCGAACTCTTTATCGCCACCCGTTACCTGCGCGCCAAGCGCCGTCAGGCCTTCATCGGCATCATCACCGGCATTTCAATCGCCGGAGTCGCCGCCGGCGTAGCCTCGCTCATCGTCGCCCTGGCCATCAACAACGGCTTCCGCCAGGACCTGCAAGAGCGCCTCATCGGCTCAACCTCGCACATCAGCCTGCTCCGCGTCGCCGACGATGGCATCAAAGACTGGCCGCCACTGCTGGCGCGTCTCTCCAAAGAACCGCACGTAGTCGCCGCCGCTCCAGCCATTTTCGAGCAAGTCCTCATCTCCCGCGGTCCCCGTGCTCGCGGCGCAGTCTTAAAAGGAATGATTCCCGCCGACGAGCGCCGCATCGGCGACCTGCTGAACTCGATCAAAGAAGGCTCGGCGGCTGAACTAAACCCGGCAACAGAAAACGATCAACAAAACGCCGCCAACCAGCCGCTCACCGACGAATCTCCCGACTCCCTCGCCGAAGTCCACGCCCGCCAGGCCGCCATGTCGCCCATCGTCCTCGGCCAAGACATGGCCGATAATCTAGGCGCAACCGTCGGCTCGATCGTTCTAGTCACCAGCCCGCAAGGCGAATTAACTCCCTTCGGCATGGTCCCCAAGTACAGCCGCTTCCGTGTAGTAGGAATTTTCAACTCCGGCTTCTACGACTACGATTCCTCCTGGGCCCTAACCCGCCTCTCCGCCGCGCAGCGCCTCTTCGGCCTCGGCGACCTCATCTCCGTAATCGAATTCAAAGTCGATGACATCGACAAAGCCGACGTCATCGCGCAACAACTCGAAGAAGCCGCTGGCAAAGGCTTCATGACCACCAACTGGAAGGAACAGAACCGCGCTTTGTTTCACGCTCTGAACATGGAACGTCTAGTCACCTACGTCACCGTAGGGCTAATAGTCTTCGTAGCCGCGTTGAACATCCTCATTTCGCTAATCATGATGGTCATGGAAAAAACTCGCGACATCGCGGTCCTCATGTCAATGGGCACACGGGTCTCTCAAGTCCGCAACATCTTCATCACCCAGGGAGTCATGATCGGCGTGCTCGGCACCGCCATCGGCCTGCTTCTCGGCTATGCCATCTCCTACATCGGCGGCCACTACCACGTAATCTCACTCTCGCCCGAAGTCTATTCCATCGACTACGTCCCCTTCGCCCCGCGCCTGAGAGATGGAATCTGGGTAACTGCCGTAGCCGTCGGCGTCTCATTCATAGCAACGCTCTATCCCTCCTGGTCCGCCGGAAGAACCCTCCCAGCCGAAGCCCTACGCTACGAATAATTTAATGACTGTCATCCTGAGCGAAGGCTTTGCGAGCGAAGCGAAGCAAAACCGTAGTCGAAGGATCCCTAATCGTTCAACAAACCCTCAAGCTTCGCAGGGCATTCTCATACGGAACTTTCCCCACTCCATCGCCGTACAATGAATCAGAAGGAAAAGAAGGAGGCTTCACCATGTTCACATTCCTCCTCTGGTGCCTGCTCTTCGTACTCTGCTGGCCGTTAGCCCTGCTGGCCCTGATCGCCTACCCATTCGTCTGGCTGCTTCTGCTCCCATTCCGCATCGTAGGCATAGCCGTCAAAGGAGTGCTAGAAGTTGTATTCATCGCGATCACGCTGCCGTTCCGGCTGTTGGCCGCGCCATTTCGTATCTAGCTTGCTAGGCCGATAAATCCTCGCCTCTGACCGCGACGCTGTGTATACTTGCCCGCTGAGAAGCCCCCAAGCTTCCGCCTGTCTATGCGAACCCTTTGGCTGGCCTTACTTCTATTCCAGTGTTCGTTTCTTTTTTCGCAGAGCACAATCTCAGTTGATGCTGTCTCTGTGATGCAGGTATGTGACGACAAGCATCCGGAATCAGCCGGCAATTGTGCCACTCCGCCGAACGTGATGAACAAGCTGGACCCTGTCTATCCGGAAAAGGCCCGCCAAGCCCGCGAGGAAGGCACCGTGATGCTGGACCTGATCGTACAAAAAGACGGATCGCCGCGCGATATCCATACGGTCAGTAGCCCTAGTGATCTGCTCAGCCAAGCCGCAATTGATGCTGTGAAGCAATGGAAATTCGTCCCACCCACTTATCAGGGCAATACCGTCGATGCTGAAATGAAAGTTCAAGTAAATTTCAAACTCGAGGCGAAACAACCACAGCCGCCGCCTGCACAACCGCGCGACAGTCGAAATGAAATCAGAAATTTTCAAATCGATGCCGATGAGGCCTATAAGCGTGATGATTTCCAGACGGCTGTAAACATTTGCCGTCGCATCATCGACCTTGCCCCGCAGGATGCATATACATGGAACCTCCTGGGGCTGTCGCTGCGGGCGCTCAACGAACTCGATCCTGCCGCGGATGCCTTTTCAAACTCAATTAAGTTTTATCCGGCAAGCCCAGTGGCCTACAACAACCTGGGCCTGGTCTATTGGCGACAGCACAAATACGAGGATGCCGCGGCAGAGTTCCGCGAACAGCTTGTGGTCAATCCCGATGATCACTACGCACACAGCAACTTGGGAATGATGCTGCTCGATCAGAAAAAATGTGGCGATGCGGTGCCGGAGTTGCAGAAAGGCTTGGCCATCACTCCGAATAAAGTGAACGCGCTCGTCGCACTTGGAGAGTGCGATATTGACCTCGGAAACCGCGCCAAAGGAATTTCGGAGCTTGAACAAGCCATAAGCTCGTCGTCCTCGGCTAGCACTTGGAACAGCGCCGCCTATGCACTCGCGGAGCGTAACATCGAACTTGACCTGGCCGAAAAATGGTCCGATACGTCGCTCACTATGGAATCCGTGCGCCTGAACGGTATTTCTTTGGATCACGTGAGTGCAGTTCAATTAAACCTCGTGACCTCGATCGCAGCCTATTGGGATACACGCGGCTGGATCTACTTTCTACGGGGGGACACGGCCACGGCGGAGTCCTACATTGAAGCATCCTGGCGTCTCTATCCCTCAACTGCGGTCGGTGATCATCTAGCGCAGATTTATGAAAAGACAGGCCGTCGCGAAGAGGCGATTCGCACGGATGCCATGGCGGTAGCTGCGGCTGACCTGAACCCGCGATACAAACCCAAAGACCAAGATTTGGAAGATGCGAGACAAAGGCTCAAAAAACTTGGCGCCAACCTGGACGCTTCGGTGGATCGCGCTCGAACCGAGTTAACGGAAATGCGGACAATCTCGGTTCTAAATTCCTCGAAAGCGACTGGAGAGGCCGATTTTCTCTTCTGCATCAGCAGCGATAAGGCCGAAGCAAAACGCATCACCGGAGATACTTCCCTTGGTCCATTCACAAGCACATTGCAGAACGCGAAATTCCCCGTCACTTTTCCGCACAACGTTTCCGTAGAGATTCCTCTTCGGGGAACTCTCACCTGCAAATCTGCCGGCGAATCTTGCAGGCTTGCGCTTTTCCGGCCGGATACCGCCGTTGATCTGGCCAGGGTTGAAGCTGGCACAAGTGTTCCAGTAAGAAAGAACACCTCAAAAGACCCGCACATCTATGAGGATTTAACTCTGGGTATGCGCATCAGCTTGCCGGACGAGTGGAAGGTGATAAAGGAGCAGCCCGGAAGCTTCAGCCAGGGTTACAGCGTGATGTTTGGTAAGACGGGATCCTTGGCAGCATTTGTGTTGGCTCGCGAGCACATGGAAAGTACTCCAGAGTTATATGCGAAAATGCTGGAAAAAGGTCTCGGCATGGAAGCGCAATTTCAGCGCACTGGCGAGGAGACTGTTAAGCGCGACGGTCTGTCCGGTACGCGATGGACGGCGATTATGACGAAGAATGACGTTAGTTATTCTTTGGTAACAGAATTTTTCACCGTTGGCGACGATCATTATCGCCTTACCGCTTACGCTCCAAAGGAAGTCTACGATCGCTACGCCGAAACCTTCGCCAACATGATGCACTCCGTCACTTTCCCCATGTTGCATACGGATCCCAAACTACTGGAGGGCTTGAATAAATAGGCTCACACAATTTCCTAACTCTCCATCACCCTCAACCCCTCACTCACCACCAACCGCGCCTCCGTAGCCCGCTGCACATCCTCCGCCGTTAACCCCGGAGCCACTTCCTCCAGCACCAACCCGCGCTCGGTAACGCGCATGTAAGCCATCTCGGTAACAATCGTATCCACCACGCCCACGCCGGTCAGCGGCAGCGTACACCTCTTCAAAATCTTCGGAGCCCCCTCGCGCGTAGTGTGCTCCATCGCCACCACTACGCGCCGTGCTCCAGCCACCAGGTCCATCGCGCCGCCCATGCCCTTCACCATCTTTCCCGGGATCATCCAGTTCGCCAGATTCCCCGCCTCATCCACTTCCATCGCGCCCAGCACGCTCAAATCCACATGCCCGCCGCGGATCATGGCAAACGAATCGGCGCTCGAAAAATAAGACGTGCCCGCCATCTCCGTCACCGTTTCCTTGCCCGCATTGATCAGGTCCGCGTCTTCGCAGCCTTCCAGCGGATAAGGCCCAATCCCCAGCATCCCATTCTCCGACTGCAGAATTACATCCATCCCCTCCGGAACATAATTCGAAATCAGCGTAGGCATGCCAATGCCAAGGTTCACATAAAACCCATCGCGCAACTCCCGCGCAATGCGCTTCACAATCCGTTCCCGCTTCTCCACGTCTTTTCCCGGCTTATTCAACACTTTTTCCATATGTCATCCTGAGCAAAGGTTTTGCGAGCGAAGCGAACAAAACCGCAGCCGAAGGATCCCTAGTAGCAAATGTTAACTGAGGCTTGGCAAGGAATTCACTGGATACTCACTCGCAACTCAACCAGCCTTCCTAACCGTCCTCTTCTCAATCCTCCGCTCATACAACTCGCCCGGAAAAATCCTCTTCACATAAACCGACGGAGTATGCACCGCATCCCCATCCAACTCCCCAGCCTCCACCAAATTCTCGACCTCGGCAATCGTTACCTTTGCCGCCGTCGCCATCATCGGATTAAAATTCCGCGCCGTCTTCCGGTACACCAGATTCCCCATGCGGTCACCCTTCCAAGCCCGCACAAACGCAAAGTCCGCCTTCAGCCAGCGTTCCATCACATAAGTGCGCCCATCGAACTCGCGTGTCTCCTTGCCATCAGCAACAATCGTTCCTACGCCCGTAGGAGTAAAGAACGCCGGAATCCCCGCGCCCCCAGCCCGAATCCGCTCGGAAAACGTCCCCTGCGGCACCAGATCAAGCTGCACTTGTCCGGACAGCACCATCGATTCCAGCAACTTGTTCTCGCCGACATAAGTTCCAATGTGCCGCCGAATCTGTCCCGCCGCCAGCAGTAAACCAATGCCCTGACCGTCGATGCCCGCGTTGTTGCTGATCGTCGTAAGATTCTTCGATCCCTTCTTCACCAGCGCCCGAATCAAATTTTCCGGATTCCCGCACAGCCCAAACCCTCCGAACATGATCGACGATCCATCCACCACGTCACGAATCGCCTCTTCCGCATTGGCCACAACTTTGTTCATAGCGTCCGCATTCTAATCGAAATCCCGCCGGCCTCACATATTGTCATCCTGAGCGGAGCGTCGCGACGCGAGCCACGCGCAGTCTTGTCATCCTGAGCGGAGCATCGCTCGCGCAGCGAGCCACGCGCAGTCGAAGGACCCCTATAAGTCCTCCAACCCCCGAGTCTGGAAGGGGGTTCCCGCCACAGTCCCCTACTCCCCCTTCCCCGTCTTCTTCAACCCATGCGCCAACTCAAACTCTGCCGCCAGCGCCCGCGTAGTCAGATTCTCGCGTATATGCGCAATCCGCTGCTCTACCTTAAACAGCGCGTCCCACAAATTATTCCGGTTAGAAATCGCGATATCGCGCCACATCGAATACGGGCTAGCCGAAATCCGCGTCATCTCCCGCAACGCGCGCCCCCCCGCCGGCAGCAACGGAGCCTCTTCACCAAACTCCTCCACCAGAGCCGCCGCCAGCGCCGTCGAAATCATCTGCGGTACATGGCTGATCCATGCGCACAACCTATCGTGATCCTCCGGCGGCAGTATCGCTACGCGCGCTCCAATCTGGTCGATCCACCCAAGAAACTCGGCAAACAACTCCTGATGCAGATTCTGCCCGCGCAGCGGAGTCAAAAACCACACCGCATCCTTGAACAGATCCGCGTCGGCGAACTCCACCCCGCTGTTCTCTTTCCCCGCCATCGGATGCCCAGCCAGAAATCTTTTCGGAGCATTCTTCCCAAACACATCCACAGCCCGCTGCACCACGGCAACTTTCGTGCTCCCAACATCAGTAAGCAGAGCAGAAGCAGGCAGCGAGGGCCCCAGCCGTCCAATCAAATCCACAATCGCAAGAACAGGAGTTGCGAGCACCACCAGTCTGACTGCCACGCACCGCGTCAGCGGGCTCGCTGAACCCCGTGTCGATCACGCCGCACATCTTTGCCCGCTTCAGCGTGGCTTCACGATCGCAACCCACAATCCGCCCGGCGAACTTCCGCCTCCGCAGCGCCAGCGCAAACGAGCCGCCAATCAATCCCGTGCCGATAATCGTGATTTGCCGAATAGGCATAAAACAAATTGGGTAATTGAGTAAGTTTGTAATCGGGTAATTTAAAACCAATACCCCAGAGAAGTTACATTACAAAATTACCCGATTACCCAATTACCAAATTTTCTATGCAATGGTTCTCCCCACCGCCGGAGCAATCATCCTCAGCTCGTCCATCAACTTCGCAAACTGCTCGGGGAACAGCGATTGCGCCCCGTCAGAGAGCGCCTTATCCGGCGTGCGATGCACTTCAATCAGCAAAGCATCCGCGCCCGCCGCCACTGCCGCGCGCGCCATCGGGGAAACCTTGTCCCTGCGCCCCGTTCCATGTGACGGATCGGCCGTCATCGGCAAATGTGACAGCTTGTGAATGATGGGGATCGCCGAAATATCCATCGTGTTGCGCGTGTAAGTCTCGAAAGTTCGAATGCCGCGCTCGCACAGGATCACTTCGTAATTTCCGCCCGCCATAATGTACTCCGCCGAAAGCAGCAATTCTTCCAAAGTCGCTGCAATGCCGCGCTTCAGCAGCACCGGCTTGCGCACCTTCCCCAACTCACGCAGCAAATTAAAGTTCTGCATATTGCGCGCGCCAACTTGCAGAATATCGACATAAGGCATCATCAGAGGTATTTGCGAAATCTCCATCACCTCGCTGACCACCAGCAACCCAAACTTATCTCCCGCCTCGCGCAGCAACTTAAGCGCATCTTCACCGTGTCCCTGAAACGAATAAGGAGAACTTCGCGGCTTGAACGCTCCGCCACGCAGCCCGCGCGCACCCGCCTGAGCAATCGATTCCGCCGTGGAAAAAAGTTGCTCGCGCGACTCCACCGAACACGGACCGGCCATTACCACCACCGCATTCCCGCCGATCTCCACTCCATTCCCGACCTTGACCACCGTTCCCTCCGGCCGAAAACTCCTTCCCGCCAGCTTGTATGGCGAGGAAATGCGATGCACCTCCTGCACGCCGGGCAGCAACTCGAGATTGCGAATATCGAAGTCAATTACCGCGCCAACCGCGCCCAGTACGGTCTGCCGCGCCCCGGTCGAGCGGTGCACTTCAAACCCCATCTTCACCAGATGATCGATCACCTGCTGAATCTGCTCCTCATTCGCTACGTCTTGCATTGCCACAATCATAAAAATCCAGTCCTACTTGACCCCAACCATCAATCGCTCGCATCCGCCTCGCTCTGGCGCGTCGGACTCGCAGCTTTCTTCCCAATCCCTTCCTTCTGAATATTCCGCATCACGTCCATGATCCGCTCATAAATCCGCACCATCTCCCGCCCCGGCAGCGGTCCACGGTTCAATCGCTGCACATTCTCAAACACGATCCGCTCGCGGTCCGGCTCATAAATAGGCAGATTCGTATTCTTCTTCAGCGCTCCAATCTCAACCGCAGCCTGTGCCCGCTCGCTCAGCAGCGTGACCAACTGCCGGTCAAGTTCGTCAATTTTCCGTCGCCACTCTTCGATGTCCATTCTGTTCTCGTTGTCATCCTGAGCGAAGGTTTTGCAAGCGAAGCGCGCAAAACCGCAGTCGAAGGATCCCTACGATCTTTATCGCTCATAAATAGGCAGATTCGTATTCTTCTTCAGCGCTCCAATCTCAACCGCAGCCTGTGCCCGCTCGCTCAGCAGCGTGACCAATTGCCGGTCAAGTTCGTCAATCTTCCGTCGCCACTCTTCGATGTCCATTTTGTTCTCCTTGTCATCCTGAGCGAAGGTTTTGCAAGCGAAGCGCGCAAAACCGCAGTCGAAGGATCCCTACGATCTTTATCGCTGCCTTTCCACATCGCGCGCTCGTTGCCGGCGGCAAGCTTGCCGAAGGAACGCGACTTTTTCTTCCCTCAAACAGAAATTCGACTACCCGTCAACTTCCCGACAAACTCTCCAACCGCCTCCGCCTCCCGCCCGCGATTCCTCTCAATCGTATCCACAATCGCACTCCCAACCACCACCGCATCCGCAAACTCCCCAACTTCTGCAAACTGCTCAGCATTCGAAATCCCGAAGCCAACAGCAATGGGCAGTTTAGTGAAACGCCGCAACCGCCGCACAAGCTTCTGCGCATCCTCGTTCAATTGCTGCCGCGCGCCAGTCACCCCAGTGCGGGAAACCGCATATACAAATCCCCGCGAAGCTTCTGCAATCCTTTCCAACCGCGCATCCGGACTCGTCGGCGCCGCCAGAAAAATCGGCGACAGATCACAAGCCCTCACCGCCAGCAAATATTCTCCAGCCTCTTCCACTGGCAAATCGGTAACCAGCACGCCATCCACGCCCGCATGGCGCGCCACCGAACAAAACTTCTGCACACCCATCCGCAGAATCGGATTCAAATACGAAAACACCACCAGCCCCGTAGACTGCGCCCGCTGCCGAATCTCCGCCGACAATGTAAGCACCTGCGCCAGCGAAGTTCCATTCTTCAGCGCCCGCTCGCTAGCCCGCTGAATCACCGGACCATCCGCCACCGGATCGCTGAACGGCACTCCCAACTCAATCACATCCGCCCCAGCCTCAATCGCCGCCATCACGATCTCGCGCGTAGTAATAAGATCGGGATCGCCGCACGTCACATACGCGACCAGCCCAGGCGTGTTGTGAAAGGTCAGAGGCATCGTGTCATTCTGAGCGAAGGTTTTGCGAGCGAAGCGAAGCAGAACCGAGTCGAAGAATCCCTTTCATGCCCGCATCGCTGGCGGCACGGAGAGAAGTTTCAAGCGCGGCCCACGGCTTCTGTCCACCGATCATTCCAGGTTCAGCGTCTCCCGCAAAATTCCCACATCCTTATCCCCACGCCCGGAAACATTCACAATGACCACATCCGACTTCCTCATCTTCGGCGCGCGCTTCACCACTTCAGCCACGGCATGAGCCGACTCCAGCGCGGGAATAATTCCCTCCGTCCGCGCCAGCAAGGTGGTCGCCTCCAGCGCCTCCGCATCCGACGCCGGCACATACTCCGCCCGCCCCGCATCCCGCAAAGCCGCATGCTCCGGTCCAATCGAGGGATAATCCAGTCCCGCCGAAACCGAATGCGTAGTAGCAATCTGCCCGGAGGCGTCTTGCAGCACGTACGAATATGTTCCCTGCAAAACTCCCGGCGACCCTCCACGAAACCGCGCCGCGTGTTCACCCAAAGCCTCGCCGCGTCCGCCAGCCTCCACGCCAATCAGCCGGACTTTCTTATCCTTAATAAATTCGTAAAAAACTCCAATCGCATTCGACCCGCCGCCCACGCACGCAATCACCGCCGCCGGCAACCGTCCCTCAACCTTCAGAATCTGCGCCCGTGCCTCGCGTCCAATCACGCGATGAAAATCCCGCACCATCGTCGGATACGGATGCGCCCCCAGCACGCTGCCCAACAAATAATGAGTCGTGCGCACATTCGTAACCCAATCGCGCATGGCCTCGTTGATCGCATCCTTCAACGTCCGCGACCCGGACTCGACCCCACGCACCTCCGCGCCCAGCAGCCTCATGCGAAAGACGTTCAACTCCTGCCGCCGCATGTCCTCCGTGCCCATGTACACCACGCACTCAAACCCAAACAGCGCACAAACAGTAGCCGTAGCCACGCCATGCTGCCCCGCCCCAGTCTCAGCAATCACGCGCCGCTTGCCCATGCGCTCCACCAGCAAAGCCTGCCCCAAACAGTTATTGATCTTGTGCGCCCCGGTGTGCAGCAAATCCTCGCGCTTCAAATAAATCTTCGCCCCGCCCAACTTCTCCGTAAGCCGCTTCGCAAAAAATAATGGCGTGGGACGCCCCGCATAACTCCGCAACAACAAATCCAGCCGAGCCTGAAATTTCTTATCCCGCCGGGCCTTCTCAAACTCGCGCTCAAGTTCCTCAAGCGCCGCCATCAAGGTCTCCGGCACATACCGTCCGCCATAAACCCCAAACCGCCCAGCCGAATTTCCAGGAACGATGCGGGTGCCCCACCCTTGTCGCGCACTCTGCGACGCTGTGGGGACTTTGACTTTAGTAGCTCGCGGAACCGTAACCATACTCTCAATCAACCTTGTCATTCCGACCGGAGCCGTCGCGAAGCGACGGCGTAGTGGAGGAACCTGCTTTGAAGTCGCCACTACTCACGCAACCCGCGCATCCATCTCTCGCACCGCCCGCACAAACGCCCGCACCTTCTCTGGATCTTTCTTCCCCGGCCGCGCCTCGACTCCCGAAGCTACATCCACGCCCCAAGGCTGCAAAATCTGGATTGCATCCCCAACATTGTCAGCGGTTAGGCCGCCAGCAACAACGACACGCAGGTGTGCGTTAAGAATCTTGAAGGCAGAGGCCGCCTCTCGCCAGTCGAACGTCTTACCAGTTCCTCCGTGTTGCTGCCAATTCCCCGAATCCACAAAAATCGCGTCGTGCGAATCCCACAATGCGCCATGTCGTCGCAAAGCAACAGACTCAAGATTCGATTTTGCGATTTGTTCATCTAGAAAAGTATCGGACGGCACCGCCCAGTAACTTTTTACGCGCTTCCAATATTGAGGGTCGGATAGCTTGATCGGTCCGTCAGAACGCGGTCGACCGATGTATCTTTGTACCGCTCCAAGCCCACAGCTCACCGCAATCTCTGCGGCCTGTAACTCTCCGACAAACACCCCCACCTTCTCCACACCCTCCGGCAACTTCGCGCAAATCTCCCGCGCCGTCTCCACGCTCACGCACCGCGGACTCTTCTCATAAAACACAAACCCCACCGCATCCGCCCCGGCGTCCACCGCAATCAGAGCATCCTCCAGATTCGTCATCCCGCAAATCTTGATCCACGTCATTTCGGCTCTGTCATCCTGAGCGGAGATGTTGTTTCGCGAAGCGAAGCAACATCGCAGTCGAAGGACCCCTTGCAACTCCGCAGCATCACGCGGCCTCGCAGGGAATTTCTCACCCCGCAGTCGGTACCCGTACCTCAGCACCAGCAACCAACTCCCGCAACATCTCTCCCGGCCGCTCCGCCCGCATCAACGACTCTCCAATCAAACACGCCTGATACCCAGCCGCTCGTAGCCGCGCAATATCCTCGCCCGATCGAATCCCGCTCTCCGCCACTCGTACCACGTTCGACGGAATTTTTTCCGCCAGCCGAAACGCCGTCTCCGTATCCACTTTAAACGTCCGCAAATCGCGCGTATTCACCCCAATCAAATCGCACCCGGCATCAAGCGCCCGCTGCAACTCGTCCTCATCATGCACTTCACACAAAATATCCAGCCCGCGCGCACGAGCCTCCCGCGCCAACCGCATCAATTCATCGGAACTCAACGCCGCCACAATCAGCAACACCGCGTCCGCCGAATTCGCCCTCGCTTCCAGCAACTGAAATTCATCCACAATAAAATCCTTGCGCAGGCAAGGAATACGAACCGCGGCCGACGCCTTCCGCAAGTTCTCCAAAGACCCCTGAAAAAACTCCGCGTCAGTTAAAACCGAAAGCGCCGCCGCTCCCCCTGCCTCAAGCTCCCGCGCCAACTCCTCCACGCAAAATTCCGCCCGAATCAATCCCTTCGAAGGCGAAGCTTTCTTCAACTCCGCAATCACTGCCACTCCGCCCCGGCTCTTTTCCGCTAACACCCGCCGAAACCCGCGCGGAACATGCTTTTCCGCCCGCTGCTCCAGTTCGCGCAGATCGGCCGACTGCTTAGCCGCGGCCACTTTCCGCCGCGTAGCACTAACAATTTGGTCCAGAAAAACAGGCATAAGGAGTGCCTGAATTATACGGGAAGGAAGGTTTTGACCTTGTCAAAGCCCTACTGGCAGATGCTTTCCAGCTGTTTGTATGGCTTCTCTTCGTGCGGCGGCTCCTTAATCTGCTTCACCATCATCCACTGGTCAAGCAGCGTCCCCGCGTCGTGCATCCCAACATCCGGATCCTGCTGGTACGCTGGATCGCTCTCCGCCTCTTCCAGCGTCACCAGCTTGAATCCCTTTTTCTTCAGCAGATCGATCGCCTCCGGCAGAATCGTGCTGCTGTAAGCACCCAGATGTGTCAGCAAGACATAATTAATGTCATGCCCGAAAACCAGCTTCGCCTGCTCCCGTCCCAGATCCAGAAATTCCGACGCCGTACTCAAATAACTCGAGTGCAACCACTCAATCGCCTTGGCATCGTTTTTCGCTTTGCAGCGCGCGTAAGCGAAATTCCACAAGTAGTCTTCCCAATCGAGCGTCACCTGCGCAATCCGGTATTTATGCGCCGACAAATACGCCCGCACCGCACGCCGCTTTTCCACCGTGTCGCCCTCATGCAAGTACGGATACCGCAGCCAGCGCCAATCATCTTTCGTATCCAGCAATTCCAGCACTGGCTCGTCCTCCGCTAAGTCGCGCTCGAAGGCCTCCGCCGAGTTCTTTTCCAGGTCCATGTGCGAATACGTATGATTGCCCACCGGCTCCTGCGCCGCCCATAGCTTCAACGCCGCCGCACCGTCATCGTTTCCCTCCAGCCGTTGCGCATTGACGAATCCGTATACCGGCGGCACATTATTCTTCCGCAGAATTTCCAGCACTCTGCGCGTGTTCTCCACCTCCGTTACGCCGGGCGGCAGTTCTCCATTCAGAGGCAGGTCATCCATCGTGATGGCAAGCTTCTGCGCGAAAGCAGCAGGGTGAAGGAGGCAAATCAGGGAGCTTATGAAGAAAAACAGGAGATGCCGTCGGAAATTCAACTTCAGCGCATTATTCATCCCCAAAGTTTAATCGATTGTTGTGAATCGACTGTTGTGAAAAAATGCGGAGCTCGGATTCCTCTGCGGCCTCTGTGTTTCGAGAATTTACCGGAGCGAGAGACGAGGCGGCATTTTATGGAAGTGCCAGCCTACCTGTTGCTTGGTGCCATCGAAGGGACTCGAACCCCCACACCGTTGCCGGTACATGGACCTGAACCATGCGCGTCTGCCAATTCCGCCACGATGGCAATGTGGATCACAATGCAACGGCAGCCTGAAAAGCCGCCGAGTCAGGAAGATCAACACAACTATTTTACAGGCCAGTCACAGCCTGTCAAACGGCCAGGACAACACTTCAAGGGCACAGACAAAATTCTCGATTCGTTTTCTCTGCGTCTCAGTGCCTCCGTGGTGAAAAACGCGTTCGAAGCGGACTTCACCCCAGCTTGGCCGTCATCGAAATCTTCGCATTCAGCACCTTCGATACCGGGCATCCCTTCTCCGCCGCCTCCGCATACTTCTGGAACGTCGCATCATCCGCTCCCGGCACTTTACCGACCACATCCAAATGACTCGACGTGATCGTCCAACCGGAATCCAGCTTCTCCAGCTTCAAAGTCACATTCGTGCTGATGCTCTCCGGCTTCAGGTTCGCTCCCTCCAGTTGCGCCGAAAGCGCCATCGAAAAACAAGCCGCATGCGCCGCCGCAATCAACTCCTCCGGATTCGTTCCCGGCCCATTCTCAAACCGCGAAACAAACGAATACTGCGTATCCTTCAACACCCCGCCCGGAGCCGAAATCGTCCCCTTGCCATCCTTCAATCCACCCTTCCAAACCGCGCTTGCCTTCCGATCCATACGTTCTCCTCGCTATGACGAAAGATAAAATCCTCAGCCATTGTAGATGGAATTTCGGAGCGAGAGGTGCACCGGTTCGAAAGCAATTTCTTCAAGCTGCCGCGAAGGGACGTTGAGTGCGGAGTGCGCGGCCTTAAACGATATCACTACAGTCGCGCAGTAACGGAATGTGAAAGCCTGGCCCGGGCCGTGCCGGGAAACAGAATGGACAAGGGAGCCGAATCCCGAAGGAGAGGGCACGAGCTCAGAATGAATTCGACACGCGTTCTCCGAATGCCCCCTCAGTAAAAATCCGAGCAACTCAAATAAAACCCGCACCTCGGACAACTCAGCTTGCACCGGCTCTCCTTCAGTTCGGCCGAACAATTGGGACAGAATCGTTCGCATCCTTTCGGCGGGCGAGCGTCAATCGCTTTCTCGGCCTCACCCTTCTGTTCCGCACAGTTCATCCGCACACCGTATCCCAATTTTGCATTGCGGGCAAGTACGAGACTCGTATCCTCAAATCGGCCCCTTCTACGACCATTCGTGACCGCGGCTACCGCCAAGTCCGGGCGTACGATCTCGATAATGCCAAGAATTTCCAAGGAAGCCGCTGTAGGATTTTCCCTCGAAATTGCAGTTGTCTTCCTGCACCGCTTGCATCTGCGCGATCCGCGCATCGTCTTCGGGGTCTTCGAACTTGGAGTATTCCTGCTCGCCGACCGCATTGCCCGAGGGGAGTAGGCCGAAACCATTTTTCATCCCGAGAGGCGCCGCAAGAAGAGAATTCGCGTCGGTTTTGCCGCAGGCGTTGTCTTTGCGCTCTTTGGCTGGTGGGTTGTCCGCGTGCCCGTTGAAGCCAGGGAAATCAACCCCTCTCAAAAAAAATCTATGCAAAACATGCCCGCCGGCACCAAACCAAGTCCCGCCTGCCTCCGCTCAGTAACGAAAACACGGCCCAGGAAGCCGCTTCATCCCACCGGAACGGACCACGCCAACGAGGCCGTGGGCGCCGAACCGAACCTATCCCACGAGCGAGAATTCGCGAATGAGGTCAGCTTCCCTTGAATCCTCCGGCTGAGCGCGGTTTTTCCGTGAATGCAAAATTTTTCTCTTTCCACAGCTTCTTGAGTTAGAATCTCCATTGCATTGGGGCGTCCTTCGCTCTGGCCAGCGAGGCCGCTCTGGCCTTCCCCCAGGAGGTAGTAGATGTACCGGCCTTATAGCAGTACCTTGGCGGATTCGCGTCCGTTCTTGGATGTCCAGTCTGTTCTTCGCAACCTCGCCCAAGACCTCGTCACCGCTTTCAATACCGGCAACTACGATCAAGCCGCCGCCTTATACGCAGCCGATGGCGCTTTCATGGCTCCCCACAATGAACCCGCTTACGGCCCAAAAGCCGTCGAGCAACTGATGCGCAAATTTGGCGACGCCGGCTATCAGGATCTTCGCCTGGAAACCGTCCGCGTGGAAGTTTCCGGCGACATCGCCATGGAAATTGGGCGCTACAGCGTCGCCATCCGCCAGCCCGATGGCACCATTCGCGCTGACCGCGGCAAGTATTTGAAAAACTGGCGAAGGCTCGGTGCCTGGCTCATCATTGCCGATTGCTGGAGCAGCAACATGCCCGCCCCGCAATAGATCTCTCGTTATGCGAGGGCTGCGGACGCAACGCACAACGGCGCCCGGGTTCGCCCCTGCCCGTCAATGCCCCGCCCCGCCCATAACGAACTGGCTCGCACCAGTTCCGCCTGAGCCCGAAACGCTTGACGCTAATAAAAACTGCGCAAACGCCGAGGCATACGGCAGCTGAAATGGCACATACGCCGCCACTCCGTTCGTCGTTGAAGAATAATTCAAGTCCAAAGCCAGCAAAACATCTCCAGCCGGATAACTCGGCGCTGTCCCGCTGTTCGGCCCGTTTGTATAAATCTCCACGTTCTGCACGCAAACCCGAATCCCCGAGTTCCCCACTCCCGTCCTGCATAACTGAGCCAGAAACGGCAGCAGCCCGGGAAATCCCGCCGCGCAGTAAGTCGATCCCGCCGGAAGCGCCGCCAACGGCCCCGTCAATCCCGCAGCGCAATCCATCGCAGTCGATCCCGTCAGAGTCTGCAGCAGGCATCCCATCGGTTGCCCCGCCGCATTCGCAGGAAACCGCGAACAGTTGTAAACCCAGTCGCCCGACGTGCACCCCGATGCCGCCCCCATCGGCATCGCGCAGTTATTCGCTCCCTGCCCCAGCAAATCCAAAACGTCATTCACCTGATACCCATTCGTCCCCATCATCTTGAAATTATCGTCGTGAGCGATCTGCGCCTCCTGATCCGCGTAACTGCAATCCCCCGGCGACCCCGCACAATTCAAATCCGTATCCAGATTCATAGTCGCGCCCGTCGACGCGATGAACCCATCCAGTTTTTTCACCCAACTCAAATACTGCGCGCGCTGTTGTCCTGAGCTCGATCCATAGTTCGGCCACAGACCCGAACTAATTCCCAGCGGCGACAACTCTCCTCCCGCCGGCGACCCCACGCGCACGTATCCCACCCTGCCGTTGTAATGCCCAATCGCCGCCGCAATCACCTGCGCAGCCCAATTCCGCAGCGGCAACTCCGAAGGCACCGGTTCCGACTCATACAGTTCCGTCAACGTGCATGCCCCCAGATTCGCGCTGTTGATCACAATCGAATTGCTCCCATTCGCCGTGTAGCAGTTCGCTCCCGACCCTCCACACATATAATTCGGTCCGCAAAATCCATCCTGCAACGGCGCATGAGCCCCAACCTTCACCCAGATCACGCTCCCATCCGTAATCGGCCCCGCTCCCGAAAAATTCGCCTCCGTCGCGCCAGTCGTACAAGTGTTGTCGTACCCCGCGCCGCTCCAGCATCCCGTCTGCAACTGCCAGTAATTTCCCGACCGCAAAATGTATTCGCCCGGAAGGTAAGCCGTATTCTGCGCGTACGGTAAATACGACGCATCCGCCTGCGCCTGCGACCAAACACAAGCCGGAGTCCACGAATTCGTTCCGCCCTCCGTAGCCGGAGCCAGCAACAGATTCGTCGGATACGCATTCACCACCGCATCGAGCGCAGTAAAACTAATCGCGGGCGAACATGCTCCTGCCCCCGATTCCGTATCCAGATACAAAACGCTCCCGCCAGAATTTCCCAACCCGACAATCACCGTCTGCCCGCTCAGCAACATATTCTTCTGCGCCAGCACCGCCTCATAGGCCGCGCTGTTCGTCCCCGAAGGCTGCGGCGCCTGCACCGCATAAATCCTCTGCGGAAACGGCGCAACCGACGAACTCTGCCCCAACCCCACCGCCGCGATCGACAACACAACCAGCAACAGCCCCGCCGCCTTGGCAAACACTCGAATCTCATCCAGCGCAACCCAAATCCGCCACCAGCAAGCCCGCAAAACCCCAACCCAACCAAAATTCTTCATCGCATCACCTCATTGATTCGCCGCATAAAAACCGCACCAAAAAAAATCGCGGCCAACGCCGCGACTCCCGAACCGCAAAAATATGTTGTGGCCCCTCCGCCCTGGTCACGTTCTTTGTTTCGCAGGGAGGGGATTTCGACTTCCCGTCCTAAATTACGAAATCAAGTGCCCCACCTAATCTCGACGTTGTCGGTCGAAATTAAAATGAGAATTCCCGCTCTCCACTTCATAGCAAGAATCTCCATAGCAAGAATCGTCGTTCCGAACTTCCGCGCGGCATACGCCCCGCAACAACTCCCACGCCTCCCGATACTCCCGGTAAAGCTGCTTCCCGCCCCGAGGCCGCAAATGCAAAGTACAATTCTTCGCGCCAATCACCTCATACGGAATGATGAACCACAAATCAATCGGTATCAGCAGCACCGCAAAGTAATCCACCGTCCCCGGCGCATACATCTTCCGCTGCGGACCCATCACATTCAGGCTGTATTCATCCTGCCTCCGCTTATAAATCGTCGACTTCACCTGCACCCGCTGCAGCCGTCCCGATCTTTCCACCCCCACGTCATAAACCCCAGTTTGCCCAAACGGACGCAGCACCTTCATCCCCAATCCCGCCGCAATCATCAGGAAATACAACTCCGCCCACTCTCCGCGTTCCTTGCAATCCTTCAACGTCCCGCCCGCCAGCCGATCAGCCTTCCATCCCATACCAGAAACTCTCCCAGCCCAAAAATGAAAACGCGGCCCATGAAAAGGCCGCGCTCCAAACAAATTCCGTCGTTTTTACCTTATATATCTATTGTATCTATCTGCATAACCCCAAAGGGACACAATAGCCAGAAATATTTCTCCTTTATCGTGAGCACGATAGCCCCGATTTGTATCGTGTCACCCCCTTGACAGAAAAATGCCCCATATTCGCATAACAGATTTGAAAGGACGCGACTTAAGCCGCGCATCGCGACACTCTCACACTCTGTCATTCCGACCGCAGCACGATGATCCGCCCAAAACACCCTTGTCATTTCGAACCGGGCTGAAGCCAGGTGAGAGCCTGCCCTGAGCGCAGCCGAAGGGAATCTGTGCGTAGCCGATGCCGTCACGGACCGAGGGTGCCCCATCCTTCGCGCACTCTGCGAAGGGTGGGATTCCACGAACCCGTCCCTCTAGGGATTCGAGAGCAGCACAACGGGAAGGCCACGACTTCAGTCGCGCCTCAAGCTGCGCACGCCCAGCGCCGAACCCGCCCCACGCACCACCGTGGAAGAGCGGCGCTTCAGCGCCGCGTCAGGCGATCAAAAAATCACCCGGCTTCAGCCCCGGTGGAAGCTCCCGCCGAAACAACCCACGCCACGAGCCAAAAAACCTTGTCATTCCGAATCGGGCTGAAAGCCCGCGAGAGCCCGCCCTGAGCGAAGCCGAAGGGAACCTGCGCGTAGCCGATGCGGTCACGGACCGAGGATACCCCATCCTTCGCGCACGCGCACTACAGTGCCGGATTAGATGCCGCCGAACCGAGAAGCCACGAAACGTTGTTAGAATGGCCCTGAATGGCAGCCAGCTCCACAAGGAAACGGCCCGTCGCGTCCTTCAACCCAGTCTTGCTTAGTGCCGCTCGCGCGGCATCCCTAAAGCGCGACGAATTAGATAGGTTGCTTTCAAAGGAAGTCGGGAGATACACGTCGCCAGATACAAGCTTTGTCGTCTTCGGCTCGTTGGCGAGAGACGAATGGACTTCCGCCAGCGACCTCGATTGGACGTATCTGATCGATGGCGAGGCAAACTCTGACCATCTCGTCATCGTTCAAAAGATTCAGGATACCCTTCAGAAAAAACGGAACCAGAAAAAATTTCGACCGCCCGGCCCATCCGGAACCTTTGGAAATATGGCATTCAGCCACGACATTATTCACCAGATCGGGGGCCAGGCCGATACCAATAAGAACACAACTTGGAGAATTCTGCTCCTGCTGGAATCACGAGCCATCGGCCAGCACACGGAAGCATACGAACGCGTGATCAGGGCCGTCGTCGGCCGTTACCTTGCAGAAGACAATCATCTCTTGACTCACGATTCAAAGAGATACAGGGTTCCAAGATTTCTTTTGAATGACATCGTTCGCTTCTGGAGAACAATGGCTGTCGACTTTGCCAGCAAGCAACGAGATCGCGCCGGAAAGGGATGGGGATTACGCAACGCCAAGCTGCGCATGTCGAGAAAGCTCATCTTCGCCTCCGGCCTTCTTGTGTGTTTTAGTGCGCATCTCGATTTGCTTCCGCAAGGAAACATTTCCACCGACGGAAATGATATAAAGCTTCATTTGCTTCAGCACATCAGAGATCATGTGAAACTTACGCCGCTCGAAATCCTGGAAAAATCAATCGGACTCTACGGCATCCCCGCCTCGATCGCCAAAGAACTATTCGCTTCTTATGCAGAGTTCCTGAAAGTCCTGGACGATAAAGACGCTCGCAGCAAGCTCGACAAACTTCGATCAGAAGACTCTCGGACGGATCCAACATTCAGGCGAATAAGAAAGATCAGCCAATCGTTTGAACACGCCCCGGATTACATCTTTTTCTCCGAGAATTCACCCATAGCACCACTCACCAGAAAGTACGGAGTGTTCTAATGAAACGTATCGGATTCTCAACTGGAGCCCTGGCGCGAGGAGATTTCCGCCAGGCGCTCAGAATGTTGTCCGGCAAGAAAGTGAACGCCGTCGAGCTCTCCGCCTTGCGCCAGGACGAACTTGCACCGCTAGTCGGCCAGCTAGACCAACTCGAGCTGAGCCGATTCCAATACGTCTCCTTCCATGCCCCGAGCGCGATGGAAAAGTCCTACGAGGCCACGGCTCTGAAACTTCTCCAGCGAGTCGCCAAGCGGGAGTGGCCGATTATCGTGCATCCCGACGCTATGCATACGCCAGCGAAGTGGGCCAGCCTCGGAAATTCTCTGTGTATCGAAAACATGGATAAGCGCAAGCCGATCGGTCAAACCGCAACAGACCTCGCCAAATTCTTCGACCTGCTGCCGAATGCGTCCTTGTGCTTCGACATCGGCCACGCCCGCCAAGTCGACCCCACGATGGGCGAAGCGTGGGCAATCCTGCAGCGTTTCCGCAGCAAAATCAAACAGCTTCACGTCAGCGAAGTAAACACGCAGAGCAAACACGATCCCATAAGCTTGGAATCGATTCTTGCCTTCCAGAAAGTCTCCCACCTGCTGCCCGTAGACGCCCCAATCATTCTGGAAAGCCGAGTCGAGGAATCGGAAATCGACGAAGAGATCCAGACTGCTCTCGATGCGCTCAACCCCGCTGCGCACCTCGCCTTCGCCAGCGACTAACCAAACTCCAGAAAGGCACGATTCGGGCGGCCCACAAACCCGAACCGAAATCTCACAAAGAAATCTGTCATTCCGAATGGGCTGAAAGCCCGGTGAGGAACCTGCTGTTAGCCGACGCCACCACAAACCGAGGCTGCCCCATCCCTCGCGCACTTTGCGAAGGGTGGGATTCCACGGACTCATCAATCTAGGGATTTGGAAGCCACGACCGGGAAGGGCACGACTTAAGTCGCGCCGCAAAGCCCTTAGTATAGAATCTACGCGACCGGATGGATGGAGCGTAGAGTGATCATCACCGACAGCGCACCGCAATCTTGCGATCTCCGAGTACGTCACTAAACGCGTTGACGACCAACTCTCATACTTCGACAGCAGCGCTCTCAAGAACCAAAAGGCGTACAAGAGGTTAAAATCCACGGCGATCGCATGCAATGTTCTAACCACGATGACAATCGCTCTGGCGTTCACCGTTTCGGAACAGTACAAGGTCTACATGGGAATCCTAGCTCTCGTTCTATCCACCATAGTACTCGCAACCTATCAATGGGAGGAGTTCCAGAACTACGGTGCTAAGTGGGAAAAGTTTCGCCTAGTAGCGGAGCACCTAAAATCTGAAAAGCTGTTGTTCCTTAATCGAGCTGGTCATTACGCCGACCAGGACGATCAGGCAGCCTCACGAGAGTTCGTCGAGACGGTAGAGAACGTAATTCACGGCACTGACGTTTCATACTTCTCACTTATTGTTGAGCCAGGCCGGCGAGTCGAGAAGCGCCTCCAAAGGCCGTAAGGGGCGCGCCGAACGGCAGCCGCCTCAGAAATCGAACAATCTTCCCAAGAACGGGCGCTTTTTGTTAACTCGATCGATGAACGCCGCAATCTTTTTCTGATCCCACTCGATCACTCGGGTCCGTCCGAGCTCCGGCGGGACCGCTCCCTTGTCGTCGCGGTGAATGTGAACAGCCAATCTTAGGAGACCCTCCTCGAGGGCGCAGGCCATTTCCCACCGAGCACCTTCAGCACGCCATGTCTTCTTGCTAAGGAGCGCGATAAACCCGTGGCACTCTGATATTTTTTCCCTGCATCGCGTCTTCCATTTCGTGTCGAACGGTTCTTGCAATGACATATCGCCGAATGCGAAAGGGGCGCCCTTCATCTTCATCTGTCCTACAAATAGGTCTCGGTATCGAAGGTCCTCCTTTGCAAAGCTAATGAAGATTCTCGGTCCCATTAAATCGTCCTAATTGTTCGTGCGACCGTGTCGATGTGAAGCACGCGCTTGGACCGAGACTGCGCGTAGCGAACTATATCCGCAGTTCCGCCGAGCCCTTTGGCCGCAAAGCCGTCCCATACTGCTATCAGCACCTCAGACCTTCTTACTACGTCCTTGCCCGCCTCATAGAATGCCTCCTCAGACGGTAGTGAGAAACCCAAAATCACGACGGACCTTGCCTTCGAAAGGTAGAACCGATATGCATCTCGCTCCGCCTTAGAGAAGGTGTCCTCGTAGCGTTCGCAAGGGAGCACAACGGAGTATGGAAGGGAGCGACGCAGCAAGAGATCGGCATACATCTGGTCCGCACCAACAGCCAGAGACATGCACCCCTCAGTCACGCCCTCGGAGGCCACCAGCACATCGAGTTGGCCCTCGACCCACTGGACGGTCTGCTCGTCGCCAATTTCCTGGTGCCCCGTGAGGCCGGCTATCATAATTTTCCAGTGCTCGCTAAATTCCAGTAGAACTGCCCCAGTGGGGTTAGTTTGCAAGACTTGCTATTCATCGCTGCATAGTATAAGTGCTCCTCGCCTACTGGGACGACAAGTCGCGCGGCACGATACTTCTGTAGGTACGAAAAGGTTTGCTCGTTGCTAGGGTGGCGTGGCTCAGCATCCGGCTCGAAGGAGGGGTCGAGGGGAAGTTCCGCATTGGCGCTCGCAAAGTAATTCGGTAATAATCTCAGTATCTCAATTGGAACAACTGGGCGACAGGTTCGCAGCGAGATTAATTTCGAGACCAGCGCCTTAAACAGCGGCCTCTGCTCCCAAGCGCCTAAGGACTGGTCAACATACGCATACACACTTGCGATCGTGACCTTGCCAAGGACATCGGACGCCCCTCCTTCCAGCGCTGCGCAAAGTAGAGAGGTGAAGAGGCCTCGCCCCCTTAGCTCGACAGATACTTGGGAGCCGCGGCTGGCTGTCAATATGGATAGGCCCTCTCGCAGCACGGTTAGATTGTTCAGGGTCGGCAGGGCACCCAAGACGCCGCTATAACAACAGTCCAGGAGTATAACCACTTCACCCACACAGGACTTCTGTGCATACGTTATTACCTCGGCCATCGAAACGCCCTCATCGTTTCGCTCGGCGTCAGGCGTGACAAGGTAGCCCCCGAGGTCATTTGCAAACCCGTGACCAGAAAAGTAGAGGAGAGCGACGTCCGCTTCATCTCGAAACAGATCTTCGATCTTCCCTTTCAGGATGGCCCTTGTGACGGGAAAGGGCGGAGCAGTAAGCATCTGGCAATCAAAGTTAGGCGACCCATCCTGGTGAGTTTTTAGTAACCTAGCTATCTCCGTAGCGTCGTTCACGCAGCCGCGTAACGGGGATCTTGGATAATCATCTATACCAACGACTAAGGCTCGCCGCATTCGACTCCTATTTGTTCTTGCCCTCGCCCATCATCTGGTTTACCGCCGAGGCTATCCCGTCCCATGTCCAAGTGATGACTCTGTTCCTGTTGAGCCCTGGTGGCAGCGTGGTTGATGAACCTGCTCCGTCGACGTAGACTCCGAAGAAGGGAACATTCTGCGCCTTTGCGAATGTTATTTCTTTCGCGACGCCAGTGGCCGACCATGTGCTCTTGCCAACGAGCACTACCATTAAGTTGCATTTGTTGATTTTCTCTTTCAGCTCAGCTTCCCACTTACTCTGGGTCAGCTCCTCTTTGCAAGACCAGTCCTGAACGCTGAACGGTGTCTTGGAGTGCTTACTCTGACCGGCGAAAAGGATTCGCTGATCACTGTCATGGTCAAAGTCGAAACTGATAAACGCCCTAGGATCGGCCATCGCAAAACCTCCATAAAGAAAATAGGGGGACACGGCGCCCGTGTCCCCCTCACAGAACGTCAACCCAACTTCAGTTGTAGAACCCCTGACCTCTGGTGCCAGATTCTCTGGCACCACCAATAATCACCATACTTTCTAGCTACACCCACTCGTGCTCCCGCAACTCCCGCACCGATAACACGAGCCATTCCGCGTCATGATGCTGCCGCAGAAGCTGCACGTGGGAGCGTCACCCATGTCGACGATACCCGCCAGCGCATCCGCCGCGTGGATCGAACCCGTTATTGGCCGTTGCTCATTCGTCGGTGGCCGGGAACCATTCATGTCGCCGAGTTCTGGCAACTGGCCATTGACCACTGCCGGCTTCAGCCTCAGATTTTCAAACAGCATCTGCTGCTGCCCGGTCAGAAATCGCATCTGCAGCCAGCGGAAGATGTAGTCCATGATCGACTTGGCAAATCCAATATCCGGATTGCCGCTCCATCCGCTCGGCTCAAAGCGCGTGTGCGCGAATTTTTCGCAGAACACTTTCAGCGGCACGCCGTGTTGCAGCGCGAGCGAAACGGCCAGCGCAAAACTGTCCATGAGGCCGGAGACTGTCGAGCCTTCTTTCGCCATCTTGACGAACAACTCTCCCGGATCTCCGTTGGGATAAAGCCCAACCGTGACATATCCTTCATGGCCCCCGATGTTGAACTTGTGCGTGATCGACGCGCGCTCTTCCTGCAGCTTGTGACGCACTGCGCGCGGCGGCGCGTTCAAATCTTCTTCTTCAACTTGTGTGGGGCGGCCGCCCTCGGCCGACTTTCCTGAAGATGCGGTCTTGGTTCCCGCGGCCGAAAGCGGCTGCGACTTCTTGCATCCGTCGCGATAAATCGCCACAGCCTTCAGGCCAAGTTTCCACGCCTGCAGATAAGCTTCCATGATGTCTTCCACAGTCGCACTCTCGGGAAGATTGACCGTCTTCGAAATCGCACCGGAGATAAATGGCTGCGTCGCCGCCATCATCCGCAGATGCCCCATGTACGCAATCGACCGCGTACCTTTCGCCGGCTTGAACGAGCAATCGAACACCGCCAGGTCTTCATCCTTAATATTCGGCGCGCCTTCGATCGTGCCCGTCGCATCGATGTAGGAAACGATCGCGTCGGTTTGCTCATGCGTGTACCCAAGTTTGAACAACGCCGACGGCACCGTCTGATTGACAATCTTGATCATGCCTCCGCCAACCAGCTTCTTGTACTTCACCAACGCCAAATCCGGTTCCACCCCGGTAGTATCGCAGTCCATCATGAAGCCTATTGTGCCGGTTGGGGCCAGCACGGTTACTTGCGAGTTGCGATAGCCGTGTTTTTCGCCGTGAGCCAGAGCTTCGTCCCAGCATTGTTTGCTGGCTTCGTAGAGTGCGGTTGGAACATTGTTTTTATTTATGTTGTTTACACTTGCGCGATGCATGCGGACTACATCGAGGAATGGTTCGCGGTTGATGTACCAGCCGGGGCAAGCTGCACCCGGCATTTTTGCCGCTTCTGTAACACCGAGACGAGTTGAAACCGTTTCGGTTGCGGGCGCGAGAGGCGAGCATTGTTCGGCGATGCGGCTCGATTGCAGATAGGCTTCGCCGCACATGATTGCAGTCACGCATGCGGCGTAGTCGCGGCCAGCGTCGGAGTCATAGGGCAGACCTGCGGCCATCAACAGCGCTCCGAGATTTGCGTAGCCGAGGCCGAGCGGACGATAGTCATGCGAGTTGCGCATGATCTTTTCGGTGGGATAACCCGCGTTATCGACGAGAATTTCCTGGGCCGTGATCAGTATGTCGACTGCGTGACGATAGGCTTCTACATCGAACGTGCCGTTGGGCGCGAACTTGAGAAGGTTCAGGCTGGCGAGATTGCAGGCTGAGTCGTCGAGGAACATGTACTCGCTGCAGGGATTGCTCGCGTTGATTCTTGCGGTGTTCTTCGAAGTATGCCAGCGGTTGACTGTGGTGTCGTATTGCATACCGGGATCGCCGCAGTGCCAGGTGGCTTCCGAAATTTTGTGCAGCAGGTCTTTGGCTTTGTAGGTCTTCATCACGGCGCCATCACCGATCGACTTGGTGGAGAAGTCGGTATCGCGGACAACTGCATACATGAAGTCGTCAGTGACGCGGACGGAATTGTTGGCATTCTGGAAGAAGATGGACGAATAGGCATCGGAGTCGGGATGCGAACCGTCGTAGCCCTGCGCCACCAAGGCGTGCGCTTTGGCTTCTTCTTTCTGTTTGCACTCGATGAAGTCGATTATGTCGGGATGGTCGACATTGAGGATGACCATCTTCGCGGCGCGGCGGGTTTTGCCTCCGGACTTGATGACGCCGGCGAATGCGTCGAAGCCTTTCATGAAGCTGAGAGGGCCGCTGGCCGTGCCACCGCCGGAAAGAGTTTCAGTGGATGACCGCAGCGGAGAAAGATTCGTGCCGGTGCCCGATCCCCACTTGAACAACATGCCTTCGGTTTTGGCCAGCGTGAGGATGGAGTCGAGCGAATCTTTTACCGAGTTGATGAAGCAGGCTGAGCATTGCGGCTTTGCGTAGCCGGTGATGCCGAACTCTACTTGCTGCGTTTGCGGATTCCAGTGCCAGTTCTGGCCGTCGGAGTTGGGCTCGATGCGATCGCAGCCTACGTTAAACCAGACGGGCGAGTTGAAGGCGGCGTACTGGCGCAGGAGAATGTGCGCCAGTTCGTCGTGAAAGGTTGCGCCGTCTTCGGGAGTTTTGAAATAGCCCTGAGACATGCCCCAGTCACGAATGGTTTCGGCGACGCGGGTTACGAGCTGGCGGACGCCGGTTTCACGCTCGGGCGTGCCGATCTTGCCGTGCAGATATTTCGAGGCGACGATATTGGTCGCGGTCATCGACCAATCTTTGGGGATTTCGACGTTTTTCTGCTCAAAGATCACGCTGCCCTGGGCGTCGGTGATCTGAGCGGTGCGGAATTCCCATTCGAGTTCGTCGTAGGGCGAGACGCCGGGCTTAGTGAAGAGGCGGCGGAAGGCGAGACCAGCGGCCTTCTTGCCTGGGGTGACAGAGGACGCGGGAGGAACCACAGAGGAATCAACCGCAGTAGCTTTGACTTCGGGCATTGCTTTCTCCATTAATAATTAGATTCTATCGGCCTCAATTGGCTCCATGGGGGTGGAGGGAATTGGGTCCGGGACCGAACGGGGCGGCGTTCGGGGTGAGGCGTGTGTTGTAAAGAGCGAGGCGATGCTGAGCGGCATCGGGGCTCGGTTTTGCGTTTGCGGCTAAAGCCCAGTTTCAATTTCAAAGACAACCCAAATGCGGTCCTAAAAATACCCTCTTCCACCGCTGAATCCAGATGGGGCGGCCAAAGCCGCGCCGGTTCAAGGCTTCCTTAGAAGCCAGATGGAAATGGCTGCGGACAATGAAGATTCCTGTTCGCTCCCGAACTAAAATGAGGGGGCGCGCACAGCACATCCGTCTTTGCGGCGGCCGTGAACTCCAGGGACGAGGAGAAGCCTGCCGGAATGCCGCTGGCTCTCTCCGCGGAGGAGAGCAGCCACTGGTTTAGAGCATGGCAGATACTGCGGCGCTGGTCTTCATCTTCAATGGCTACGAAGCGCAGAAAACAGTGGCCGGAGGCAAGGCGCTCACGCATGGGATTGGGCCTGGTGAACATGCGGTCGAGGACAAAGGCCATGTCATCGTCTTCGGAGAATTGAAGAACGGCTAACATGCGCCTGGACGCGTTTACCTCGGCGGCTAAAGCCGCCGGCGTATCGCTGGCTTTTGCGGAACTAATAAAGTCGTGCCCTTCCCGGTCGGTTGAGGCTTCTGAGCGGACGAGGTCGTCCGCCGCGCCACGGATGTCCGTGGTTTCGAGGTTCATTATTTCTTCTGCAATGGCAAAAATCCCCGGCTTGCTCGGCACTACCAGAAGGCTGTGGAGTGAATCGCATAGAAACCAGCGCGACCATTGCAGCCGCCGCGGATCGGGCGGTCGATTGAAGCCGTGCCGCGCTAAAGAATCGGAGACGAGACGGGTTATGGCTTCCATTTGGGCTCCTCAAATAATTGGGGCTTACAGATTCAGAACAGCGGGGACTTAAAAGCCCCATCACCACCGGACTCTTGGCGGCGCTAAAGCGCCGCTCTTCCTCTTCCACACTTGCTTCCACTCTGTCGTTCTCCGGGGGGAGGAGCCGGGGAACGATCACCGCACTTGCTTTCTGTTCTTCGTTCTTCTACCTGTGTTTGCGTTTTCGGGTCTTCGGGTCTAAGGGGCGGGATTGGGTCACCTCTGCCCAGCCAGCCGCCCCGGGTTTGGTTGATGGTTTCTTCGTTTCGCAGAACCCGCCTCGTTCCCGCAAGGAGGATTCCCAAAAGCCTTATGGGATTGCAAAGTTACTCCCCCTTATTGTACCTGTCAAGAGGGAAACACAATAGGTTGTATCTCCAGCAATGACGGGCTTGATGCGGGGGGTGGGGATTTTTTTCCACAATGGAAATTCACCGGCTGTTAATAAATCAAAGGAGCGAGCGAAACGCGCGATTATGGGTCGCAAAACCGGCCCTTCGCCCGGATCCTTCACTGCGCAGAGAAGGCTGGTTCAGGATGACCGGCAAACGGCCACTCCGAATCTGCAACACCCCCCTGAAACTCTGAATTCCTGCCTAAAGCGATTGTGAGATCGGGCCACGGCGGCTGCGATCGGGTTGTGGTGATTTGCGAACCATGTGGGGTGGCAAGGCGGTTGCGGGCCCGGACTCGTATGCACGAGATTTTCCGGCGCACGGCCAGGTTTGATTGAAGGACATTTCTGTCCCTTCTTGCTCGGCAGCGGAAGCGGCGAGCAGAGGAACGTAAACGTCCTCGAAGATTTGGCGCGGGTGAATACGGAGAACGCAGTCGGAAGATTCGACCAGATAATCGCCCTTGCGTCCGGAGTGCCGGCGGCCAAGAGCGTCAGTGAAGGTGAGGTTGGAAGTGAGTTGCCTGGCTTTGACCAGGAAACGGGTGCGATAGGTAACCCATTCATTGATAGCTTTCATGAGTGCGACCAATTCGTTTGTTGTCGGTTAATCGTGATTGGTAAAAAATTTGCTGTGACGGTTTTGCGTTTACCCGCGCCGATTTGTTGTCTCGGTGCGGGTTGGATTACTTTTTGTGAGAGGGCGAAAGTGAATGTACGAGCGAAAGCGCGCGCGGTCAATTCAGTATTTTTGGTGCAGTTGAGGAAATGTAAGCTGCCGGTTGTGACGAGTGAACATTGCCCAAGCGAATCGAATTGCGCCCGCGGCAAACGGGCATGAACGGCGGGGTTTCGGGATCGACACGTATCCCGGGAAAAAACCTGAGGCGACGAACGGAGCAATGTCCACAGAGCGTGCACAGGAAATGCAGAAAGGCAGTGGGCAGGGATCAGGCGAGAGATGGTTGGCGCAACATGGGCAGGGCGGGAAACACCTGAGGGAACAAGCTTCACGATGGCTGGAAGAATTTTCCGGATGGGCTGTTGGGTGGAGAATTCGTCGCGAGAAACGACAAAAATCTCAGTCACTTGGAGAATGCGGAAGAACGGAAGGGTTATTGCTAAAGCATCCGGATGAAGGCAAACAAAAATTCTTCACTGGGAGGAATCATGACAACCGATCCGGTTTGCGGGATGAAAATTGACGAGAGGAGATCGGAATTCCATACGCAGTTTGCCGGGAGAAAATACTCTTTCTGCTCGGAGGAGTGCAAGAAGGAATTTGAGGCCGATCCGGAAGAGTTTGTGGAGATTTCCGCGGTGGCGTAGGGTGAGTTCGATAAGAAGAGAAGGCCCCGGTTTGTTCGGGGCCTTTTTACTTTCTACTGGTGCGGCTGGGGTGACGTGCTAGTCCGAGATCCCGACGGTGGCTCAATTTGAATTTCCGACGGCAGCATGGTCCATTGCCAGCGTCGTCATCCCGAACAGAGCCGTCCTTCAGGCGGAGCGAGGGATCTCCTGCTGATCCGCCGCCTGTGGCTTAAATTGACTTTGCCAATCCACAGCCAAATCCTCCCAACGAGGATTCCCCGCCTCAATGAGCCGAATTTTCTTCCCGCGTCGCCAGCCCTTGAGTTCCTTCTCGCGAGCAATCGCCGCGTCGGGATAGAAAAATTGTTCGTAGTACACGAGTCGTGTGAGGTGGTATCGGCTGGTAAATCCCGGAACGCGTTGTTGCTTATGCTGCCAGACCCTACGTACCAAGTCCCCGGTGATGCCGATGTACAAGACGGCAGCCTTTGGCCCGTTCGCCATGATGTAGACGAAGAACTGCTTGGGCGGGCGCCTGGTTCGTTGTAATGCTTTCGAGCAGAGCGAGTCCGTGACGGATGAACATAGGCCTGTGGATTGGGAGATCCCTCCGGCGGCTGAAGTGCGCCGCCGTTCGGGATGACGCAATTCAAATTACCTAGCGGGACATGGCTAGTTCTAATACTGTTTTGCCGCTTTTGAAGGCTTCGTAACGGCTGTTGATTTCATCCCAGTTCACTACGTTCCACCAGGCCGTCAGATATTCGGGACGGCGGTTGTTGTATTTCAGATAGTAGGCGTGCTCCCAAACGTCATTGCCGAAGATGGGGAAGTGGCCTTGCGAAATGGGGTTGTCCTGATTGGGCGTGGACATGATGTGGACTTCGCCGCCGGGCTTGCCCGCGAGCCAAACCCATCCGGAGCCGAATTGCTTGGCGCCCGCATCGTTGAACTTGGCCTGGAAATCTTTGAAGTTGCCGAAGGTCTTGGTGATGACCTGCGCGATCGGGCCGTTGGGATCGCCGCCGCCTTTGGGCTTCATGATCTTCCAGAACATACTGTGATTGACGTGGCCGCCGCCGTTATTGCGGACGGCTCCGCGGATATCCTCGGGGATCGAGTTGAGATCGCGGATGAGTTCCTCGGCGGTTTTCTTGCCGAGTTCGGGGTGCTTTTCGATGGCGGCATTCAGATTCTTGACGTAGGCACCGTGGTGCATGTCGTGGTGAAGGGTCATCGTTTGCTTGTCGATGGTGGGTTCGAGAGCTGCGTAGTCGTACGGCAGCGGTGGTAGTTCAAATGCCATGATTTTCTCCTCCGAATTCTTATTGTACTGATGATGAGGATGGAAGTGGGGATTCAGGGCGGTGTTCTTGATTGTGAGGGGAAGGAGGGTGAGGTTGCGGCGAGACCTTACTCTCGACTCGCGTTCATGCGGTGTGATCCTATGACTTGTCCGCGAGTTATTTGTTCGAACTTACTGCATGAGGCGCTTAAGGGCGGTTCTGGCGTCGGCTACCTGGGCGAGGCGGGTGTGGGAGTTCTCGAAGAAAGAAAGGAATTGCTGATATTCGTTGATGGCCTGATCGCGCTTGTTGGTGCGCTCGTAGATCTGGCCGAGATAGTAGTGGGAAAGAATTCCGGGCGCGGGGAAGCGGTCGATCATCGCCCGGTCGTTTTCGAGGACGCGCTCGATGGACAAAATGCTGCGGAAGGTGGCCTCCGCGGAGGTGTAGTCGTTGACGAGCAGATAGGCGCGTCCGAGGAAAAAGCGGCGATCGGCATCTTCGGCGTTGAGCGTGCCGGATACGCGGGACAGAGCTGCCTGTCCATCGCCTTTCAGCACGTCGGCGACGAGATCATAAGAAATCTGGCGGAGCTCAAGGGCGCGAGGCGCGAGCCAGGGATGGCTGGAAGCGTAGCGCTGCAACAGTTGCTGCGATGAGGAAGAATTTCCCGCCAAGGTTTCGAAGAAAGCGAGGGCGGACAGTTCGTTGCCTTCGAGCTTTTGTTGCTTGACGAACGATTGAGCCGACGAAGTTTCACCCATCAGAACGGAAAGCACGACGAAGGGATGAAGAACATTTCCGGCGGCGGCATTCTGCTTGCCGCGCGATAACTGGACTACGGCTTCGCGGTAACTCGCCAGAGCGCCTTCAAAGTCGCCGGCCGTTTGCTTGAACTGGGCCTCATAGTTCGCCTGATAAAGGCGCTGCAGAGGCGAGGTGCGTTTCAGAAACTGCTGGAACGCGGCATTGGCCATATCGGGCTTTTTCTGATCGGTGTAGACGATGGCCAGCTTAAGGTTCTCTGTGTAGTTTTCGAAGTCGGGCTTGAGCTCGATTACCTTGCGGTAGGCGGCGACGGCATCGTCGTCGCGGTTGCAGATGAAGAAAGCGTCGCCACGGGTATCGAAGGGATTGGGATCGCCGGGCCGGACGGACATGTAGATATCGTCGGTGGCGAGTGCGCCGTTGAGGTCGCCGCTTTTTGCCAGTTCATAGGTCTGAAAATTGAGAAGGTCTTCGCTCCTGGGATCGAGGGCAAGCCCCTGCTTGAGCAGATCGAGACCCTCCTGCCGCTTTCCGAAAACGCCCAAGATAGTTGCAAACTCGCCGCGGTCCTCGGTGGAACGGGGAAATTCCGAAAGTAACTGGCGGCGAGCGGAGAGGGATGCCTCGGGGTCCGAGGAGCGAGTGGCTTGAAGCACCTGCAAAGACAGCTGGTCGAAACGCGGCAGGTGCGACTGAAGCTGCTCGACCTTGGCGGCGATTTCGGCCTGGCGGCGCTGATCACCGACGATGTAATACTCACCCTCCAGACGAAGCCAGGCGATGGCGAACTGGGGATCGAGGCGGACCGCTTCTTCGAGTTCGCGAATGGCGTCGGAAGTAAGAAATCGACGCGAGTCGTCAAGGCCTAACTGGTAGTGACGATAAGCTTCGACGTTGGAGGTGGAAGTTTGTTCGATCTCGGGCGCTTGTTGAGGCTGGGCGGAGGCGGGGAGAAAGGTGGCGGCGATGTTCGCGGTGAGACGGTCGATCATGCCGAAAATGTTTTGAACATCCTGGCCTTCGAGCTTGTCGGAGAAGAGGATTTTGCCAGTGGAGCTATCTTGCGCGCGTACGTCGAGACGGAGTTCGGTGGGACCGATTTTCAGTAGTGCGCCGGTAATGTAGGCGTCTGCGCCGGCGTCGCGGGCTACGCTTTGGGCTTGCGAGGGATCGAGTGAGTTGCCGCCTTTGCTGGCGCGCTGGACGGCGCTCATTACGCGCTCGGTGGAGAGGACGTCGAGGCCTTTGACTTGCGCCAGGTTGGTGGTGAGCATGTCGGTCAGGCCGTTGTTGAGCCAGTTGAGGGATTGGTCCTGAGACAAGTTGTTGAAGTAGAGGACCGCGACGGATTTGTGGTGCTGATTGGCGGCGGAGCCTGAGGTGCGGCCGCGGAGGAAAAAGAACGAACTGGCCACCGCGGCTATGATGATTGCCGCTGAGAGTACGTATAAAGCGGTGCGGTCGCGGGAACCGGCGGGAGCGGATGTGGAGGATGAAATCTGCGGGGGAACTGCGCCGCTTGCAGAAGAGCCGATGACCGCTGGAGATTGTGCGGATGACGATGGTGGGCGAAACTGGCCGCTACCGCCTGAAGGCTGATTGGATGATGAACCGCTTGCTGAAGCCGACGAGGGTGGATATGGAAGAGACGCGGGCGCGAATACGGCGCTGTGTCCGGATTCGGTGTCGCGTTTGAGGCGCTGGAGGTCGGCGCGAATGTCGGCGGCGTGCTGGTAGCGGAGGTTGCGATCTTTTTCGAGCGCCTTGCTGATGATGTCTTCCTGTTTCGGGGAAATATCGGGATTCAGGCGCAGCGGAGGGACCGGAGCGCGCTCGAGGATTGCGTTGAAAATGGCTGCGGAGGTTTCGCCGCGGAATGGCACGGTGCCGGTTGCCATTTCGTAGAGAACTGCTCCGAAGGAAAACAGGTCGGTGCGGGGGGCGAGTTCTTTGCCCATTGCCTGCTCAGGCGACATGTAGGCGATGGTGCCTACGGCTGAACCCGGGCTGGTCAGGTGTTGCTCGTCGATGCTCAACTGGGTTGCAGCGCCTGCAATTTGGCTTGCCGAACTGGACGAGGGCGCGAGCTTGGCCAGGCCGAAATCCAGAATCTTTGCGTGGCCGCGCTCGGTGATGAAGATGTTGGCGGGCTTGATGTCGCGATGGATGATTCCTTTACCGTGGGCGGCGTCGAGGCCATCGGCAATCTCGATGGCCAGGGAAATCAGGAGGTCGTTTTCCAGGGGACGGCCCATGATGCGATGCTTGAGGGTCACGCCATCGAGAAATTCCATGGCGATGAAGGCTACTCCGGCTTCGTCGCCGATATCGTAAATGGTGCAGATGTTGGGATGATTTAGCGCGGACGCGGCCTGGGCTTCGCGCTGAAAACGGGCCAGAGCCTGGGGGTCGCTGGCTACATCTTCCGGCAGGAACTTGAGAGCGACGAAACGGTGAAGTCGTGTGTCTTCGGCTTTGTACACCACGCCCATGCCGCCGCCTCCGAGCTTTTCGACGATGCGGTAGTGCGAGATGGTTTGGCCGATCATGGAGAGAAATCCGGGAGTTTCCGACGAATCATCTTACGAAGAGAGAGTGATGGTGTCCAGCGACTACTTCGGCGGTAGTTTCGCCCACCACTCTGAGGTTCTGCTTTCGCCCTGCCGATTGGCTGGTTTCAGGCCTCTGACGTTCGCACAACTCACTTCCGACGTGCCTGCAGCTTCTTCTTGGACGATTTCTGCTCGGGTATCTCTGATGTTTTCTGGGTGCCTTTTCCAGCATCCGCCGGAGAACCGTGTCGAATTGTCCTTTCTCGGTTTTCATGTTTCCTGCTCTACCGCCAACGAGCGGCTCGCCGTTAGTCTTGACCAGCTCGTCACCAGCTCGTCGATTCTCGTTGACTTAGAGTCGAGCTGCCGGTAGGATCGTTGACGAGGTCTCTGAACAATGACAAACGTGGTCGAGCTGTCCAAGCAAACCTGCGACCTGCTCTTAAGACGGAACGAAAAGAGATATCGCGGGTACCAAACTCAAATCGAAAGCGATCCTGGCCTTCAGGAATACATTGCTCAGCTCATCGCGCTGAGCAACGGCGGTCCACCTAAGGGGCAAGGGGTGAAAACCGCTCGCACTCCCGTGAAGCATAAGTTCTCTGCCGGTTTGGAAGCAGAGATCATCGCGCTGCGCCCAGTCCTGACGAAGCAATTTAAAACCGACGAGGTATTCAAGATATTGGAAGATCAAGCCTTTCGATTCAACTCAAAAGATCACCGTAGAGCGGTCAAGGACGCCTTGCACAGAATGGTCAAGAAGGAGCTTCTCAAGTCGGATGGCAAAGGAGTGTTCGGGTTTATCTAAAAAGTTTGGAAGACGGCGAGGTCTCTGAGGTCCAACCGTCTTCCAATCCGTCTCTGTAGTGTCCAAGACAACGGGGACGGGACGTTGTACTACCCCTCGATTTTGCGGCATCCAATCCCGCCAAGTCGAGGTCTTTTCATCGGAGGGTGACTAATTGGTCGCTAGAACCCGTCTTATAAACGGGGGTTCCTTCACTGGAACGGGGTCCGATCCCCCCGCCCTCCGCCTTTGCGTCACCAAGCTTGCGGCATTATGCGCAGCATTGTCAAGGTGTGTCCCAAAGGTCTAACTTTGTCGGGTAAGAGACGGGAAGATTCGACCGAGAATCAAATCTTCCCTTGTATAGCGATAGGGGCGGACAAGTCCAATCTAGCACACGGGTATGTCCGCGAAAGGGGACGTTTTCCCATGCGATTGCTAGAGAAGCACTGGCTTGGCTTGGCCGGAATTGCTGTGTCCGCTCTCTATATCTACTTACAGTTGATTCAATGGCAGAAGCACGGCGACGATCTCAGATTGACCGCGGCGAGCATTGTTGTCACGGTCGGTCTTTGGGTAATTTTGTTATTCGCCATTGCTCGGTCCTGGAGATTGTCTAAGTCGAAGCAAGGCGCATCTCGCGAGGCCCGCTCGTCCGAAGTCGAGCGCAAGTTGTTCGTGTGCGCGAACGGCTATCCGCTGCAAGCGCTCCAATCAGGAATCGCGTTGCATGTTCAAGTGCTGAGCACGGTGGATGCCAAAATCGTGTATGCGAAAGCTAACCTGTCAAGTGCGGACGGGCATCGGGGCAGGCCTTCACAGATAGATCTCGAAAGCTCGGAGCCGCACATAATTCCCGCCGGACAGATGTTCCACTTGGCACTCATCAAAAAGGAAATGGAGCAGGAAGACGTTACCCGTTTTCTAGCTCCGAATGTGGCGATCCAGGGGATCATTAAGCTGGAAGAAAATAACACGCATCGGGAACAGCCGTTCCAGTTAATGACCCATCGCGAAGACCCTCAACTCGATGCGCTGCGAACTGAGTTACAGAATGCACAGGAAGCGGTTATCGCGTTAAGCAAGCCGCCGAATGATCTACATGTGAGGCTTCTCTGCTTTCAACGCGCTACGACCCTCGATCTCACCCAGACGCCATACTTTTTTAAGCTAGGTATTTCCTGTGATGAAGATTCAGGGATTAGGGATATAAAAGCAAAACTGACAATCGGGAGCGATGTGTTTGAGGCGAAACCGATGGATGATTTGTCGGGATGGATTGTGAGAACTCCATTCAGGAACAAGGACTATCCGTTCAAAACCACCGAAGAACAAGTGATGACAGCCCTCTCTTTGTGGAACAAATTACAAAGAGAGGGCTTGCAATCAGGATTGCTCAAAGACGGATGGCTCGGCATTAAAATAGAAAAACTCATTCCGCAAGAAGCGTTGGCTTCTCGGCTGGAAATACAGATCACGAAATCGAAGAACCGGGAACCATTCAGTTTTACATTCGGCACCCTCCAAGAATGCGAAGACATTCACGTCTTTGACCGCGTGTTTAGAGAACCAGAAATTTAGCCCTGTCACGGCGATTGCCGCGCTGTTTTCCGCCAATGTAGGCTTCGTCGATCTCTACGATGCCGCCGAGTTTGCGTATCGGCCCCTCTGCCGTGACTTCGCGGATGCGACATCGAATCATGATGCGCTGAATGCCATTCACGACTTTCTAGATTTCCAGATTAGAGACCATCAAACCGGAGACAAAGTTGACTGAATCGCTTCTGGTATGCTCCGGGTATGGAGGCCGGGACAGCGAATCGGGAAGCGGCGGCTCGGCGCGGGAGGAACGTCGAGTACTTCACAATCGCATGGAATAGTGTGGAGGGGTTGGTAGCCGTGGTTTTGGGCGCACTCGCAGGTAGCATTTCTCTCGTCGGCTTCGGCATTGATAGTGTTATCGAAGTCATCTCCGGCTCGGTGTTGCTATGGAGAATGTCGGTAGATGCTGACATCGGGCGCCGGAAGCGAAACGAACAACTCAGCCTTAGAATCGTCGGGGGCTGCTTTTTGGCTCTCGCTGTCTACATCAGTTATGACTCGCTGTCCGGCCTCATCACCCGAAAGCCTCCAGAGCACAGCGTTCCGGGAATTGTTCTGGCTTGCATCTCTCTCGTCGTCATGCCGCTGCTGTCGCGGGCGAAGAAGAAAGTCGGCAGCGAACTCGGAAGCGCAGCCATGCGCGCTGACGCCCGGCAAACCGATTTCTGTGTCTACCTGTCCGGCATTCTTTTGATTGGGCTGGTGCTCAATCTCGCGCTCGGATGGTGGTGGGCAGACCCGATTGCGGCGTTGGTCATGGTGCCGATCATTGCTAAAGAAGGAGTAGACGGAACCAGAGCGAAGGCGTGCTGCGACTAAGGGCGTGGCAGGCGCGCGTCAATGAATGGAGGGCTAAGTTCTCAGCTTCAGAATGTGGGGTTAACGCGATCAAGATTCATTTCGGCGCTGCCGTAACGGAAGAAGCCATGGGACCCGGACCACTGGGGTCTTCCGTGGATATCCGATGAACTCGAACCGCTCCGTGGATTGTGGAACGAACTTCGGCCGACATGCTGGCTGTAGGGATTCTTCGATTTGCGCTCGCTGGCGCTCGCGGCGGCACTCAGAATGACAGGGGTGCCTGGTTTTGGAGAAAACCGGGGGCAGAGGGAACGCATACCGAGGAGGCGTGGAACAGGCGCACTTTCCCGTGGTGATTCCAACGGAATCGGACGTCGTTTGTGGAACGGACGTCGGCGGATGTGCTGGCTGTAGGGATTCTTCGATTTGCGCTCGCTGGCGCTCGCGGCGGCACTCAGAATGACAGGGGGTTTTGGAGAAAACCGGGGCAGAGGGAACGCATACCGGGCAGGCCTGGAACAGGCGCACTTTCCCGTGGTGATTCCAGAGGAATCGGACGTCGTTTGTGGAGCGGACCTCATTTGTGGAACGGACTTCGGCGGATGTGCTGGCTGTAGGGATTCTTCGATTTGCGCTCGCTGGCGCTCGCGGCGGCACTCAGAATGACATGGGGGCCTGGAGAAAACCGGGGCATTGGCTCACGGAAGGGCAGGCACTATGTCCGTTTTACGAAAATCGTCGCCCTTGAATAGCAAGGGTTCTCCCATGTAGCGCGCCAGTGCATAAGCGAAGCAGTCTCCAAAATTCAGTCCCGCCGGATGGCGGCCTTTGCCGAAATCGTGAAAGGCCTGCCGGGCGAGGAGCAACTGGTCTTCCGTGAATGCTTCGACGACGATGCCAGCGCGACGGAAGAACATCTCGCGCTGACGATCCGCCTCGAGTCCAGCCTGACGCTCCAACACTACCGCCAGTTCCAGACAGGTTCCCGCGCTGATTCGGCTGTTAGCGGCGGAGTGAATGAGGCGAGTAAAGAGTTCAGCCTCCGGCTCGCGGAATAGAATGGCCACGAGTGCCGAAGTATCGAGGATCATTTCGGCAGGCCGTCTTCGTCGTAGAGGAGTTCGGCGTGATCGACGTATGGACGCTTCACGCAGGCTGCGGCGCGGTCGGCGATGGCAAGCAGTTCCTCGACCGTGGCTTTGCCGCGAGCGCTCTGGATGCGCTCATAGCGCTCCCGCAGCGCCTCCGTGACGGCTCGAGTGATTGTTTCTCCGGTGGCCTTAGTGATCGCTTCAGCGAGACGGTGAGCCGCCGGATCTTTGATGTTGAGACTCTTAGAAGCCATAGTACATACTTCTGTATTATTTCTGCCTTTCTGTATCCTAACATCTTGCGAGGCCCTGCGCAACTTTCTTGCGGTTGAGATATTTTCCATCCGGGGACAGAGAGGGCGTGGTCGCTAGGAGGATGCGGTTTTTGCGCTCGAAGCTGCTGGGCCGAGGACTTCGCGGACTTTTCGTGAGAGGGCTTGCAGGGTGAAAGGTTTCTGCAGGAAGGCTTTTTGCGAGCGCGTGGATGTGGGTGTATTGATGGCATCTTCGGCATAGCCGGAGAGATAGAGAACTTTGACGCCGGGACGTGCGGCCAGGAGCTTCTGCGCGAGTTCGTGGCCGCTGAGGCCGGGCATGACTACGTCGGTAACGACGAGGTGAATGGTTTCCGGATGGGCCGCGGCGAGGGTGAGAGCGGCGTTGCCGTTCTCGGCTTCGAGGACGCGATAGCCGCGGGAGACGAGGGTTTCGCGAACGAGCTGGCGAACCGATTCTTCATCTTCGACGAGAAGAATGGTTTCAGAGCCGCCGACCGCGGCGACGGGTGCAGAGGCAGTACCGATGGCCTCGGAGGGTTCGTCGACGCGGGGGAAATAAATTGTGAAAGTGGTGCCGCGGTTGGGCTCGCTTTGTACGAACACGTAGCCGCCGCTTTGCTTGATGATGCCGTAGACGGTGGAAAGTCCGAGGCCGGTGCCTTTGCTTTTTTCCTTGGTGGTGAAGAAGGGCTCGAAGATGCGGGCCTGGGTTTCGCGGTCCATGCCCTGGCCGTTGTCACTGACGGAGATCATCACGTAGGGGCCGCGTTTGATGAAAGTGTTTTCGGGGCGGTAAGAGTCGTCGAGTGTGACGCTGGCGGTGCGAATAGAAATTTTGCCGCCGTTGGGCATGGCGTCCTTGGCATTGACGACGAGATTCATGAGGACTTGTTCGAGCTGGCCGGCATCGGCGCGGGTACAGCCTACATCGGCGGTGAGAGTTGTGGTCAGCTCAATGTTTTCGCCGATGAGCGGGCGCAGCAGGCGCTCCATGTCCTGGACGACGGCGTTTACGTCGATGACTTTGAGTTCGAGAAGTTGCTTGCGGCTGAAAGCGAGAAGCTGGCGCGTGAGAGCGGTGGCGCGGTCGGAGGCCTGCTGGATGGATTCGATTTTGGCATGCAGAGGATTTTCCGGGGCAGTTTTATCGAGCAGAACTTCGGTGTATCCGCTGACGACCATGAGAAGGTTATTGAAGTCGTGGGCGATGCCGCCAGCGAGACGGCCAACGGCTTCCATTTTTTGCGCCTGGCGGAACTGATCCTCGAGCACGCGGCGCTCGGTGATATCTTCGGCAATCGCTTCGAGAACGTCGGAAGGCTCGTTTTCACTGGCGACTGCGCGGCCGCTGATACGGACGGTAATGGCCGCACCATCATTGCGTTTCCATTGGACCTCGAAACCATCGACGCGGCCAGTGCGGCGGAACTCGTCGGTCAGGCGGGTGTATTCGGCGGGAACGACGAAGACTTCTTTTTGCGGATCGAGCGCGAGAACCTCGAGCGGGGAGTTGTAGCCGAGCATCCCGATAAGAGCTGGATTTACATCGAGGAAACGACCATCGTTACTGGAACGATAGATTCCGTACACGGCAGTTTGGACCAAGGAGCGATAACGGTGCTCGGAACGGCGCAGGAGCTGCTCGTTGCGCTTGTGGTCGATTGCGGCCGAGAGCTGGCGTGAAATCAGGGTCAGGACTTCCTTATCGCGATCGCGCAGGCACGCGGCTTCGGAATATGTTTTGAGTACAAGCACGCCGAATGCGTGGTGGTTGACGCGAAGCGGAACGCCCAGCCAGTAAAGGGGCGCCGGGCCATGGAGTTCGATCTCGCCGCGCTGTTGGAGCTGGGTGAGATTTTGCGGGGTGCACAGCAAAGGCTCGCCGGTGCGGAGGACGTATTCGACCAATCCGCGGCCTTGTTTCGCTGGGGATGGCGTGGACTCTTTTTCATCGACGAAGTAGTGATAGCAGAGCAATTCCGATTCGGGATCGTAGAGGACGATAGAAAAGTTGCGGGCGAACATCAATTCATCGAGTACGGTATGGGTGGCGGCGAAGAACTGCTGCAGATCCTCGGTGCTGGTGGCTTTTTCGGCAATGCGGCAGAGAGCGGAGCTGAGGGCTTCGGCGCGCTTGCGCTCGGAAATATCGTGATAGAGAGCGTAATAGGCGACAGGGCGGCCGTTGACGATCAGAGGCGCGGTTGAGATGGAAAGATCAAGCAAGGAGCCGTCATGATGCAGGCGTTGAGTTTCGAGAGTGATGCGCTCACCGCGCTGCAGGCACTGTTCGATCCACTGGGCCTCGGCGGTGCGGCCGGGTGGAATGATGAGCGGGTCAATGACTTTTCCAAAAAGCTGAGCGGCGGAGTGACCGAACATGCGTTCGAATTCCTGGTTGATGCACTGGACGCGAAATGAAGAGTCGGTGAGGAGAAGCGCGTCCGGGGAATTTTCGAAGAGCTGTTCGAGGCATTGCCGGCGGAGATCGAGAAGGTCTTCGGCAGTATCTACATTGGGATTGGCGTCGGTGGAATTCCAGGAAAGCCCTGCTGGTTGTGCCGGCTGGTTCGACGATGCCGGGGGAATGAAGTCGGGTGCGGTGCCGCGCTTTAGGGAGCGGGGCAGACCTTTGGCGCGCACGAGTTCCTCTTGTCCTAAGCGGGTGACTCGACCACCCATGGGCAGGCTCCCCCCTCTGAAAGCCCAACTGAATGAATCGTAGAAGGGCGGAGGCTTACTCGAAAGTTACGGGGGTAATTAAGAGAAAAATGTTGGATTTGCGGCGGACGCGGCGGACTACCGCGTTACTTCGAATACGGCACCATCCGCGGCGGTGCCCCCCTGATCTGTGGTTCCATACAGATTGCCTTCGTGGTCAAGGATCAGTCCGGCGGAGGGCAGGCTGCCGTCGCCATGGGCAGTAAAAGCGTGCTTCGTTCCACACACTTCCTGCGGGCGACAGTTCGAAAACCGTGCCACAGCCGTTCTCGCATTCTTTGGAGTTTCCGCCGAGTAAAGTCGTCCCATAGAGATTGCCGCTCGGATCGAAGATAAGATTGGCCGCAGGATTTCCGCCGTGCTGGCCGCCACCGAAGCTGTATAGCAGGTTTTCCTTCCAGGCTTTGTTGCCCCTAGATAATTCGAAAACAGCTCCGCAGCCTTGGCTCGAACAAGCCTTGAGGTCCCCGCCGCTATAGGTTGTGCCAAAAAGATTGCCGTCCGTGTCGAATATAAGTCCGGCCAGGGGATTGGCTCCGTCCTGGCCGGAAAAGGTGTGAAGCACGTTTTCTTTCCAGCTGATGCCGGAAACCGATAACTCGAAAGCGACACCGCAACCGACGGTCGATGGACAGTCACTCACATTGCCGCCAGCATAAGTCGTTCCGTAGAGATTGCCCGAGGCGTCGAATATGAGCGATGCCGAGGGGTGGGCACCGTCAACCCCTCCGGTGAACGTGTGCAGCACCGTCTCTTTCCAGCCACCTGCGGAACGGGAAAGCTTGAACACAACGCCGCAGCCATATCCTCCGCAGTCCGAGAGATTTCCGCCCCAGTATGTGGTTCCGTAAATGTTTCCGTTTGCATCGAGAACCAAACCTCCGTGAGGTTGGGAACCATCCGTCGTATCCTGGAAAGAGTAGAGAACTGTTTCCGCCCATCCACCTCCGGAGGTGCGTGCCAGTTCGAAGACGACGCCGCAGCCGTTTATACAATTAGTGTTCGAGGTACCGCCCTGCAACGTCGTGGTATAGAAATTACCTGCGGCATCGGCTACAAGAGGAGTGCTCGGATTCCAGCCATCCTGAATGTGCTTAAAAGTCAGGATCTCGGTTTCGGTCCATCCCCCACCGACGGAAGGCGACAATTCAAAGACCGAGCCGTTCGGGCTGTTTTGGTTGCCGGCGCTGGCCGTGCCATACAGATTGCCTTCGGCATCCAAAATTAGGGAGGCTGTGGGAGCCATACCTGTTCTCGGCACGAAACTGTAGAGAACTTGCTCGGTTTGGCCACGGGCAGTTCCCAACGTTGCGGCGATCGCACAGACCACGGCGAGAACGTGCGGTACGATGGGGAATCTATGCGTTCCGAAATGCTGGGCGGCCTTCATAAGCGACTCCTGGAAAGTGATTCTTCAGAGGGCAGATTACGCACAAAACAGTTTATTCGGTCGAGTGCCGACAGGATAGTATGAAAATTTCTGCAACTCGCTAGGTTTTACTGGCCAGCATTTCGCAGACGCGGTGGATGGTATCGCGCTGGTTTTCGGTAAGAGTGAGGAATTCGAAGCCGTAGCGGAGGCCCTGGCGATAGCGGACAATGGCGCGAATTTTCATGGGATAGGGACTCAGCGGCAGGGGAATATCGAGGGTGACGATTTCGCCGGGTTCGAGATCTCCGGTAAGCGTTGCGCCGATGCCATCCTGGCCAATCTCGGTGGAGCGCCCCCAGCAGTTGCGGAATTCGCCGTTCTGGAACATGCGGACTTGCAGGCGAAGATCGATGACGAAGCGCGGGTAGCGGCGGGAACGACCTGCCGGTTTGTTTGACTCGAGCTGTTTGCCGGGAGATGCCATAGATTCAGTGGGCAGTGGTCAGTGGGCAATCACTTCGGGCTCCCAGCGAAGTTCCCTTTGCAAATTTTCGACTGCGCGAAAAAACTCGCGATTTTCCTTCTGTCGATTTAATTGCCGTGAAGCAGATAGCCCGGTTCCAGCGGAAGCTTGCCTCCGATCTTGATGACGGCCACACTGCTGTTAATGGAATAGACGTCGACCACGCCGACGGCTCCGGGAGTGGAGGCGACTTTGTTGACGAGTTCTTCGTCGGAGGTAGCGATAAAGATGGCCGGATGGCTAGCGTGCCCGTGATTGGAAGTTACGATGAGGCTGCTTACTTCCTTCTCGGACATACCGTAAACCTTTTCGAGTATCAGCTGCATTTCGGGCGCGCTTGGAGAACGCATGACAAAAGTGACGGGCTTGCCGTCAGGCCAGCGCTCGGTCTGCGCTTTGCAAACTTTGACCAGCTCGCCCGGGGTGATGGCTTCCACGGTATTGGTTTTGTTGGAAACCAACGCAAGGTCGCGCGCTGCCGCGAACGATGCGGCAAGCAGCACGAAAATGAGAAGACGAATCAAGCGTTGGCCAGGCAATTCCGATCTCCTACGGCTTTGGACGAACAACTTACGATTATTTTGCTTGAGCCACGGCAGGTTGCGTAAGGTTACCGAGGTCACGAGAAAAAGACTCATACGGGCGAAGAGCTTTTAGGACTCGCGATTCTCGAGGTACGAGATGACGGAGATGCGGGGATTCTTAAGGAGTGAACTTGTAAATCGTTCCATCATTCGTAGTTCCTCCGTGGGTAGTCGCGCCGTAAAAAATTCCGGAGGGGCCGGTGACCATTCCGTTGTAAGCAAATCCGGCTCCTGGAGCGCCGGGAAAACGGTATGGAACGGCCTCGGTCCACGTGCCATTCGGGTTACGCCCTATCTTGAAGACGACTCCGCACGCGCAACTGCTACCGCCGGCGCTGGTAGTTCCATACAAGTTTCCGGCTTTATCCATAACCAGGGTGCTGATGGGGCTGCTGCCATCGCTGCCGCCTTTGAAGCTGTAGAGAATGCGTTCAATCCAAGCGCCGTTCGCCGGGCTCAACTCATAGACTGTGCCGACGTCATGAGCGCCCGCGTAATAGGTCGTGCCGTATAAATTGCCCGTCTTATCAAAGATCAGGCCGCCGTAGGGCAAAGCTCCGTCAGGCTGATCTTGAAAAGCATAAAGAGGAGTCAGAGTCCAGGTGCCGCTCGGGCTGTGCGTAAGTTCGAACACTATGCCGTCTCCGTGCGCGCCGCCTACGGTTGTGACGCCGTAGAGATTTCCGGCGGCATCGAAGATCAAGCGCCCGGCAGAACCGGATGATCCATCGTTGCCGCCGGTGAATGCATGGAGAACATTCAGGCGCCATTTGCCGCCAGCCTGCTGGTGCAGTTGATAAACCACGCCCAACCCGTAAGCGCCGCCGGTGGGAGTCACGCCAAAGAGATTGCCGCGGGCGTCTATCGCAAGCCCGCTTCCTGGGCCGGAGCCGTCATCGCCGCCGGTGAAGGCGTGGATAACGCTCTGCGTCCAGGTTCCACCAGACTTTGTCAGTTTAAATACGACGCCGCAGCCGCCGTCGCAAGATCCCGAGCCGCCCGTAACAGTTGTGCCATAAAGATTTCCTTCCTGGTCGAGGGTTACACCCTTGTAGGGTTCACCACCATCCGCGCCGCCGGTAAAGCTGTATAAGACGGTGTGCGTCCATCCGGCACCTGCGGGCGAGAGTTCGAAAACCGTGCCGCTGGCGTAGTCGCCGCCTTGCACCGTTGAACCGTAGAGGTTTCCGGCGTGATCGATGACGAGATCGGTGTCGAGATATTCTCCATCGCTGCCTCCGGCGAAGCTGTAAATGAGTTGAGTGGAGCTGGCAGAGGCGCCGACCGCGAATAAGAGCGACACTATGATGGCCGTGATTGCGCGGACGAGCAGCGAAGATTTTTGACGCATGAAGTATCTCCCAAAAGCCGGTGAGTTTCGGGAAGGGACTATATCACGAAAAATCGGAGAAGTTGTCGGTAGCCGCGCTGGGGTAGTGGCTGAATTTCAGCCAGTACCCGCGCTCGGATAGTGGCTGACTGAGATTGTCGAATCCAAAATTCAACAAGGGGCCGGGCTGGCATCGGGGCTTTTCTATTTGTCCATCTTCCCGTATTTCTTGTGAAGCTCTCTGTAAAGACCCTTTTCCTCCGCGGCAGTCAAGCGAACATCTATGTGAATGCGGTTAGAATATCCGCCGACCTGCACGCGGACCTCTGGTTTTGCCTTTGGGTTAACTCGGCTAAGTCCTTTACGGATGAGCTTTCGAGAAGCCATGCACGCAATTGTCTCTCCACTCTCCGCCCCGGCGCAAGCCAGATTCGGGCGCTGGCAGCGCTGGTTGCGCGATGATGTGATAATGTCTTGCGACTAAACGGCTTCAGTCTCCGATATCCGGAGTGCTCATGCATGGATGACCAGTTCACGCTTGCCGAAGCAGCGGCACAATCGATTCTGAAGCGGACGGCGATGCGTCCGCGCGTTGGGCTGGTGCTGGGGTCCGGGCTTGGCGGATTTGCGGATTCGCTGGCGGATGCTACGCGCATTCCCTACGCCGATATTCCATCTTTTCCGCGATCTACTGCGATCGGACATGCCGGGCAGATGGTCATCGGCAAAGCCGGCGATGTGCCGGCGGCGGTGATGCAAGGGCGCGTACACCTTTACGAAGGTTACTCTGCGCAACAGGTCGCGTTTCCGATACGGGTGCTGGGAAGGATGGGCATCCGGGCGGCGATTCTGACGAATGCGGCGGGTGGAATTAATCGCAGCTATGGGCAGGGAGCGCTGGTGCTGATTCGCGATCACATTAATTTGCAGGGAGTGAGTCCGCTGACTGGGCCGAATGACGACCGTTTCGGATTGCGCTTTCCGGATATGAGTCATGCATACGACACGGAGTTTCGCGCGATTGCAAAAGACGAGGCGGGCAGATTGGGGATTGGATTAGCAGAGGGAATTTACGCGGCACTGCCGGGGCCGAGCTACGAGACGCCGGCGGAGATTAACTATTTGAGAATTATTGGGGCTGATCTGGTGGGGATGTCGACGGTGGCGGAGGTGATCGCGGCGCGGCATATGCAAATTAAAGTGCTGGCGATTTCGTGCGTGACGAATATGGCGGCGGGGATTCTGGATCAGCCGCTCACGCATGAAGAAGTGATGGAGACCGGGGAACGGGTGAGGTCGAGTTTTGAGGGGCTGCTGAGGGCGGTGTTGCCGCGAGTGGCGGGGGATGCGGACACGTGAGATTTTGCTGCCAGCAGACAGCAGATTCCTCCTGTCTCGCTTCGCTCGCGCGTCGGAATGACAAGGATTTATTTTGCGCGCGGAATCTCTAACTCTACTGGCGGCTTTACGCCATACACTGCTGCGAAGCTGCCCTGGTTCACGGCAACGGCAAAGCGGCCGCGGGAGTCGATGTATAACAGCGGCTGGCCGAGCGGGACGTCGCTGAAAGTTCGCACGAATTTGATGCTCATCTCTTTTTCGCCGATGCGAAGGGGAACTTCCTGGCCATGCCGATAGCCGAGTTTCAGAAAATCGTCGGCGGAAAGATTTGTTACGAGATTGCCGAATGGGCCGTCGGTGGCGATGATTTCTGCGGTTGCGCCGCGATCGTCCAGGCGCGAGGCCTCGAGTTCCAATCGAACCAGCGAGGCTACCGGCATTTCGGGACCGACCCTGGTCCAATCGTCGCCGCGGGCCAGGTGCGCGCCTACGGGAGAAAAAATGTCGCGTCCGTGGAATGTGGACGACATCTTCGTGCCGATCATCCAATCAGGGTTGGTGATTTCGCGCACGGTTTCGATGCCATCGCGCTGCTCGACCAAGGTCAGAAGGCCGTTATCGGGGAGCACAAAGAATTGTCCGCGCTTTGATTTGGCCACGACGGCTTTGCGGGTGCTGCCTACGGTGGGATCGATGACAACGACGAAGACGGTTCCGGATGGATAGTAGGGCGTGGCACCGTAGAGAAAACGCGCGCCATCGAGAATAGAGAATGGCGTGACTTCATGCGTGAGGTCGACGATGCGCACGCTGGGCATGATCGAGTACATGACGCCGCGGCAAATCGCGACGGAGTCATCGACCACGCCGAAATCGGTCATGAAAACGATGGTCTGCGGATACTTTGGGGCTTGGGCGGAGGCCGTGGCAGGAAGAAATGAGACGGCGGCCAGCAAAACGATTGAGGCCCGTTGAAATATGCGGCGCGGGCAAGGCCTGCCCTGAGCTTGGCGAAGGGAGTGCCTGCGCCACACGCCGGGGATGAGGGAAGAGGTTTCGATCATGGCCAGCAAGAATACCTAGAACCGCCTGGACATCGCAATCACGCGGAATCATCCGATCGGCTCACACAAAATCCTGCAATTTCCAAATTCTCCAATTACCCAATCCGGTCTCCCACTATAATGTCCTGTCATCTCACGACCGCCAGGGAGGTCTTCATGCCGGGAGCTATTCCAGAAAAATATCGCGATCTTTTTCAGAAGCGCGCGTTTGCCAGCCTGAGCACGCTGATGCCAGATGGCCAGCCGCAAGTCACGCCTGTGTGGTGCGACTTCGACGGTGAATATGTGATTTTTAATTCCGCTAAAGGACGACAGAAGGATAAGAATGTGCGACGCGATCCGCGAGTGTCGCTGGCCATTGTGGATCCGGAGAACCCGTACCGGTATCTGGAAATCCGCGGGCGCGTGGTGGAGATTACCGAAGATGGGGCAAGCGCACACATCGACAAGATGGCGAAGAAATATCTGGGCGTGGACAAGTATCCGTATGGACAGCCGGGCGAGGTGAGGGTGCTGTATAAGATTCGGCCGGAGCATACGACGGTGATGGGATAGCGCGGAACCGGCGCAGCGCCTGAAGGCGCATGTCAGGAAGATATGAGATTTTGGCACGCCTGGAGGCGTGCCTGTGATCTATCAAGACGTTGTACCCACCGGAGCGCGGCTGATAGGTGGAGCGTAACCGAGACTACCATGCGGGCGGTGGAGGTTGTAGTGCTCCAGCCAGGGTAAGAGTTGCTGATCGCGTTCTTCTGAGTTGCGGTAGTGGCGAACGTAAGCCCACTCGCGCAAGGCGGTTTGGATGAAGCGTTCGGCCTTGCCGTTGGTGCGCGGAGTGTAGGGACGTGTGAAGCGGTGCTGGATGCCGAGTTCAAGGCAAGCAGCGCGAAAGTGGCGGGAGCGATAGCAGGAACCGTTGTCGGTGAGCAGGCGGCGAATGGGGATGCCGAGCTGGGCATAGAAGGCGACGGCGGCCTGCAGAAAGGCGATGGCGGTTTGGTTTTGCTGGTTGGGCAGCATGCGGGAGAAGGCGAGGCGGGAGTGATCGTCGATGGCGACGTGCAGCGCCTGCCAGCCGGCGAACTGAGGGCGGCCGCGACGGCGGCCGTCGCCGCGAATAGAGACCTGCTGATAACGAGTCATGCCCTTGATATCGAGGTGGAGCAGATCGCCGGGAGCGGGATGTTCGTAACGCACGACGGGCGGAGCGGGATGGAGATGACGCCAGCGGTTGAGATGAGCGCGCCGAAGAATGCGGCTGACGGTGGCGGCGCTGAGGTGAGTGGATTGGGCGATCTGATAGGCGGGCTGCAACTGGCGGCGCAGTGCGATGACCTGCGCCGTCAACTCCGAGGAGGTTTGGCGCGGGCAACGGAGAGGCCGCGAAGAACGATCGCGCAATCCAGGCAAGCCCAAGGTGCGGTAGCGGCGAAACCACTTCGCAGCGGTTTTTCGGCTGACCTGGAAGGCGGCTGCAGCCGCCTTCAATGTCAGCCTCTCCATCATGATCTTATGGGCTAAAGCCTCTCGACAGCGAAAACTAAGTCGGGCATTCTGGTGAAGGTCCATCCGATCGACTCCTGGGAAGCGGATTGGTCAGCACCATCAGCTTCTCCGGTCTTGCTCGAATGGACTATTCACTTCTTGGGAACAACGTGTTGAAAGACCACACGTGCCCCAGGACGAATTCGCGGCGCGTTAACTGTGGCGAGGGAATTTTCATCCGCACTTACAACCTGTGTTTTCTCGGCTTCGGCAATGTGAACCGGACGCTGGCGGAACTGTTGAGCGAGCGAACTGCCGAACTCCGCGAGCGTTATGGGAGTTGCCTTTCGAATTACTGGCGTGGCATCGCGACGGCTGGGGGATCGGGGTTGCAGGATCCGCAAGGTCTGAGCGCAGGGTCCTTGCCCGCCTTGAACGCGAAATCAGCTGACAGGCTTTCGCAGGCGGGAGTGCGCGCGCCAGATGATGTTCGCAGTTGGCTTGCGGCTGCGCAGGCTGATGTGCTTTTCGAAGCGACGTCTCTCAACGTGGGCGATGGCCAGCCTGCTGTCGACCATATTCGTGCGGGGCTTGAACATGGCGCGCAGTGATTACGGCCAACAAAGGGCCGATCGTCCACGCTTCAGCGAACTTCGCGATCTGGCGGCTGCGCGGGGAGGCGGTTCTTGTTTAATCTACCGTGATGGATGGCGTGTCGATTTTTTCTCTGTTCGATCAATTGCCTGCGATTCATCTGCAGGGATTTCATGGGATTTTGAATTCGACTACTAATGTGATTCTCAGTGAAATGGAAAATGGGTTGAGCTTCGAGGAGGCGCTGAAAAAGGCGCAGGCACTGGGTGTTGCCGAGACCGACGCTAGCCACGACATCGATGGATGGGACGCGGCGGTGAAGACTGCCGCGTTGATTACGGGCTGATGGATGTGCCCATTCGTCTGGAAGAGATTGAGCGCGAGGGGATTCGGAATTTGGGCGCGGAGGCGGCTCGCGCGGCGCGGCGTGAGGGGCGGCCTTATAAGCTGGTTTGTCGGGCTAGGAAGACAGACGGCGGAGTAGAGGCCAGTGTGCGACCGGAGCAAGTGTTGCTGGAGAACCCATGGCGAGGATCGCGGGGACGTCGTCGTATGTTTATTTCGAGACGGATATTTTTCCGGGGCTGGCGATTACGGAGGAGAATCCGGGATTGTATGCGACGGCTTATGGAATGCTGGCGGATTTGGTGAGGACGGTGAGGACTCGCTGACCGCGTCATTAATCGTTAATCATTAATCATTAATCATTGATATTGCCCGCAATCATCTCCCGCGCTCGCTATAAAACAACGCTCTTGACAACTCCCGCCAAATGCTTTATTCCTATGCATAGGAATTCGAGGTATTGATGAATTTTAAAGGAACACTGCCGGCATTGATTCTGGAGGCCTTGCGCAACGAGCCGTGCCATGGGTATCGCATCGCGCAGCAGATCAAGGAGCGGTCGCGCGGCGTGCTGGACTTTAAAGAAGGCACACTTTATCCGGCACTTCACAAGCTGGAGACTGAGGGCCTGGTGAAGTCGCATAACGCGATGGAGAATGGGCGCGAGCGGCGCTACTACCGCATTACAGAATCGGGGCGCAAGGCGCTGAGCAAAGATCGCGCGCAGTGGCGCGAAGTTTCGCAGGCGGTAACCGTGATATTAGGGGAGGCGTGACGTGACTCGACTAGAGATCTGGCTGGCACAGGCAACGCGGCATCTGGCGCAGGATTCGGCGGCGCAGGTTCGAGCTGAAATTCAGGAACATTACGAGTCGGGCCGCGAGGCAGCGATGAGCGCGGGCGCGACCGCGGACGAGGCTGACCGGCAAGCGGTCGCGGCGTTGGGCGATGCGAGGGCTGCGAATTGCCAGTATCGCAAGGTGTTGCTGACATCGGCCGAGGCGAGGGTGCTGCGGCAGGGGAATTGGGAAGCGCGCGCGATCTGCTCGCGGGTTTGGTTAAAGAAGTCGTTGATATCCATCTCGTTCGCAACGCTGGTTGCAGCCGAGATATTTTTCGTTCGCGGAGCGAACGAAACCGCGCGGATATTGTTTGTAGCCGGAATTGCCATGGGCGTCTTTTTCGCGGCACCCATGTTCCGGGTTTACACGCCGGCACGAAGCCGGATTTACCGTGTCGTGAAATGGCTGGCAATGATTGCCATCTTCGCGGTGGCATTTCACTCATTTGCTGGCGATTAA
>CAVTHZ010000002.1:0-386530 GCA_963734675.1 uncultured Acidobacteriaceae bacterium | reverse complement strand
GGTCAGATTTCCGGACCCGTTTCATCTTTGAATGAATCGTGAACACGGGCAACGGTATGGTACTTCTTGCCTGTCCACGACTGCGGGTAAGTTCATAAACCTGTTTTGTAGACGCTTTCAGGATGCGGGCGACTTCGCGCAACGTTAAGACTTCGTCTCCGTCGTCGGTAATAGTCGTGCGCATGCGGGTTGAGATTCTTAATATCGGGCTTAACGTCAGCCTTAGGATCAGCCTTAATGTCGGTCATCTTTCCTCCCCGTTTTCTGCTTTTAATGCCTTCTGGTTTGCCCGATTCGCTAACGTTTCCTCAACGAGTTTCATGCCGTCAACCGCTGCAGTCTGGACAGGCTTGACGTAAAACGCTGTCGTGGTCGCCAGGTTTTGTGACGTAGGACATACTGAGAAGCAACGGCATTGCCCGTCAATTGAACGAGCAGCGTAGCAGCGATCGGCGTCCCGCATAGAGTCCGTGCCATTCATGGCAGGGCGTTGCTTTTTCAGAATCGGGAGATGACCCGCTTTGCAATACCCGCCCATTTCCATCGGTTTGTTGGCACGATTCGGAAATACCCACTCTGAACGGGCGTCTCGGGATTGAATCTTCCACGCCCCGAGCATGATTTTACAGGTTCAATGAGCGGGACACTGGCGACAGATTCTTCGGTCTTGGTTGTGCCGACGAATGATCTCCATGCGGCACGGCGAATATGAATCCAGTCGTCATCATTATCCGTCCACTTCAACGCAGAGATTTCGCCTAGGACGCAATCCGAGGAACGCTGCAAGGCAGAACACGACCTGAGCGGGCGGACTGTCAATGAGTGCGTTGCTTATCGCCTCTGCGTGATCTAGCGTGTATGCTGCGTCGCCTCGCCTTCTTGATTACGCTCAGACTGCCAGCATCACGCCATGGGTTAACCGCAATCCGATTGAGTCGTAGAGCGTGACGGAACATACCAGAAGCCAACGAACGGATGTGAGCGATTGTTCTGACGCCTAATCCCCGTTCTGCGAGACGGGTTAAATATTGCGTTGCATGATGGGTCTGGTAATCTCTGAGGTTGATTCCTGCAAACGCAGGCGAGAGGTTGTGATTCCAAATTTGTTTATACCCGTGGATCGTGCTTGCCTTCGTATTCTTTTCAATGTGCGGAAGGTAAATGGTCGTCCAGAAATCGGCGATGGTTATATCGGATTCGGACATCGTGCCCTGTGCAGAGTTCACCCGCTCCATGACTTCAGCGGCGAGAGTCTTGACAGGCTTGCAGGTCGTTGAATGGTGCTTGTTGTCCTTCGTGCAGAGTCGTTCCGAACGTTGCACACGAGTGGGTTTGCCGTCTACAATCTCAGTCACGTAGTAGCGGACATGGAATGCAGAATGTTGCTCAAAGATATGCCCGTTTTGATAGCGTCCCATGCGTCTATCTTACGGAACGTGCAACGATAATGCAACGAAACTTTGGTAATGTGTCAGTAAGTTGTTGTAAACACACAGTGGCGGCGTAGCTCAGGTGGTTAGAGCGACGGTCTCATAATCCGTAGGTCAGTGGTTCGAGTCCACTCGCCGCCACCAGTCAAGTAATACTCCGTAAATGGATTCTTACATGCGAAGTTTACTTAACCTCCTCTTGTCCCATCGCCTGTCTGGCTGCGCCTGAATCGATGCGGCGGCGGACTCTTGCGGTCATCCGATTCGTGACCCGGATCGCAAGAACCCTGCCCGAGAACTATTTAGTATGCGGAACTTGCCGCCTCAATTTTCAGAACGTTACCATCCGCCTCTTTGAAGGGTTACCGAAGTTTCCAGGCAGAGACTCAAGTTACTGTCACTCAAGCTGTTAGCTGTTTATTCTTATCTCTTGGACCTCGCATCTTCGACGCAGCGATAGGGCGAGAGTCTCTTTCCGATGTCCGCCAGTACAAATTCGTGGAGAGGACTGCCCGCGGGGGCCCAGATCTTCGTGGTTGGGGTCATTGTGGCAGGAACCGCCTGCCTGTTGCAGGCGGCCATTCACCCCAGCAGCAAGAACATTGCGGAATTCATCTGCTATCTAGGCATCGCGATTCTGGCGTCGAGATTGCGGGTCACGCTGCCGGGCATCACCGGAACATTATCAGTCAACTTCCTGTTTATTCTTGTCGGCATTGCAGAACTGGGTTACGCCGAGGCTCTTACGCTGGGCGCTGTCGCGATGCTGGCCCAGAGCGTATTTCCTGGCCGGCCGACGGCGATCCAGTTGACCTTCAATATCTGTGCCGGCGCTGTTTCGACTGCGGCGGCATACTTCGTCTACCACAACTCCCCGGCCGTTGACCCCTTCGATATCCGCCCTTTACTGCTCTGCCTCACAGCATCGACGTACTTTGTCGTCAACGCTGGCTGCATCGCCATCGTAATTTCCTTCAGCGAACGCAAGCCGCTACGTCAAATTCTAGTCGATTGTTATTTCTGGTCTTTCCCTTATTACCTCGTGGGCGCGGGGATCGCGGGAACGATTTCCTGGGTTAACCAGAAGTTCAACTGGGAGAGTTCCCTCCTTTTCGTCCCCGCCATCTACGTCATCTACCGTTCTTATCGTCTATATCTCGGGAAGCTGGAAGATGAGAAACGACATGTAGAGGAGATGGCCAACCTGCATCTTCGAACTATTGAGGCACTTGCGCTCGCAATCGAAGCTAAAGATCAGACTACTCACGACCATCTGCAGCGGGTGCGGGTCTATGCCATTGAGGTGGCAAAAGAACTGGGCGTAAAAGGAGCTGAACTGGAAGCGCTGCATGCGGCGGCGCTGTTGCACGATATTGGCAAATTGGCGGTTCCGGAGCACATCATCTCGAAGCCCGGACGTCTGACGCCCGAAGAGTTCGAGAAAATGAAGATTCACACCGTCGTGGGAGCGGACATTCTGGAGCGGGTACGGTTCCCCTATCCCGTCGTTCCCATCGTCCGCGCCCACCACGAAAAATGGGACGGGTCGGGATATCCCTATGGACTGAAAAGCCTGGAAATCCCTATTGGAGCTCGAATTCTTTCTGCTGTCGATTATCTCGACGCCCTGGCATCCGACCGCCAGTACCGGCGCGCTATGCCCCTCGACGAAGTAATGAAGCGATTGGTCGAGGAATCAGGGAAATCATTCGATCCCAAAGTCGTGGATGTGCTGAGACGCCGTTATCGCTCGTTGGAAGATCTTGCGCAGGCGAAATCGAAGGAAGCCGGGATAGTGGAACTTTCGGCCGAGATCAAGATCGCCCATGGCCCAGCCCCGGACGCCGGATTTGAAAATGCGAGCGTGGGGGATGCTCCGGGACGCGAGGCCAAGTTCTTATCATCCATTGCGGCCGCGCGGCAGGAAGCCCAGAGCCTGTTCGAGCTTAGCCAGGATCTTGGAGCCTCATTGAGCCTGGGCGAAACTCTCTCGGTATTCTCCGTAAAGATCAAGCCAATGGTGCCCTACGATGCGATCTCCATTTACATTCGGCACGGAGACGAACTGGTTCCCGAATATGTGAGTGGCGACAACTATCGTTTGTTCGCGGCTCTGCGCATTCCTGTGGGAGATGGCCTCTGCGGCTGGGTGGCGCAGAACCGGAAGCCGATCATCAACGGAAATCCTGCGGTCGAGCCGGGATATGTGAACGATCCCGCAAAATTTACCACGCTGCGCTCGGCTCTCGCCGTTCCTCTGCAGGGAGTGGGAGGTGTGATTGGAGTGCTCGCGGTATACCGCGCGGAACGCGACGCCTTTACCTCCGATCACTTGCGCATCCTGCTGGCGGTAAGCGGCAAAATGGCGCTGGCCATTGAAAATGCTCTTAAGTATCAACAGGCGGAAGATTCGGCGACTACAGATTATTTGACCGGTCTGCCCAATGCCCGGTCGCTCTTTCTGCAACTGGACCGCGAACTCGCGCGCTGCAAGCGCGACAATGTGCCGCTGACCTTGATGGTTTGCGACATGAACGGTTTCAAGAAAATCAACGATCGCTTCGGACATTTGGAGGGTAACCGCGTACTGCGTTTATTTGCCCAGGCTTTGAAGGACTGTTGCCGGGAATACGATTACGTAGCGCGTATGGGCGGTGACGAGTTCGTTGTGATCGCGCCCGGGCTTTCCTCAGACGCAGCGGCCAAAAAGGTCGAACAGATTCGTCCGCTTGCGAGACAAGCGGGATTCGATGTCTGCCACGAAGATATGCTTTCGTTGAGTGTTGGAATGGCGGTATCGCCACAGGATGGCAACGACGCCGAGCAGCTTCTGACGGAAGCCGACCGACGGATGTACCTGGAAAAACAAAAGCAACCGCCGCAAAAAGACCAGCGCCTGCACACCCGCATGAAGTGCCGGCTTACGGTCGAATTGCATCCCGAAGGGCAACCGGGGCCGATCTTCGGCAACATGATCGATGTGAGCCTGGGAGGCTGCTACGTTGAAACCACGGCGATCCTGACCCCGGGCTCGAAGCTTAGGGTAGTATTTTCAATGGACGACGCAGAACTGAACGCCGAGGGCACCGTCGCACGAATCCATCCGGGATCGGGTGTGGCCGTGCAATTCAGAGAAATGAGCCGCGAATCCCGCGAAAGGATGCACCGCATTCTGGAGTGGGTGCAAAGCGCCAATCTTCTGCACAACGACCGGTACCTGCAAACTCTGTTCCGGCGATAGACCTCCGCCGGCATTACACTCAAAGAATTCTTGTGAGCCCCGCACCTTGAAGCCGGACTGCGCCACCCTTACACTTAAAGGGTGCACGTCCACGGCCATCCTGGCGAAAGTCCCAAAAGGGTTTTGAGTATTTCGCTGGGCGTCACCGGCGCTTACATCGTGCTGCTGGTGGTGGCCGGAATCCGAGCGCATTCACTGGCTCTGCTCTCGGAAGCTGGTCACAACCTTTCGGACCTTCTAGCTCTGCTTCTGTCTCTTGTCGCGGTCTATTTGCAATCGCGTCCCGCCAGTTCCACCAAGACATATGGCTACCATCGCGCCGGAGTGCTGGCGGCTTTGGTGAATGCCGTCTCTCTGGTTGCAGTTTCATTCTTCATCTTCTATGAAGCATTCCGCCGCATCCAGCATCCCGAACACGTCCAAGCCTCGTTGATGATGTGGGTCGCCGCGGCTGGAGTGCTGATGAACGGCGTGATCGCATTTCTTCTCTACCGCTCTGGGGGCGACGTTAACATTCGCAGCGCTCTGCTGCACGAAGTTGGCGACACTCTTTCCACGGCTGCCGTAATCGCCGGCGGCTGGGCAATTCTAGTCACTGGGCAATACTGGATCGACTCGGCGTTGTCATTCGGAATCGGCGCACTAATTTTGTGGTCGGGTTTCGGCATCGTCCGCGAAACCTTGAATATTCTGCTGGAGGGGACGCCTCGCGGCCTGAAGCTGGAGCTTGTTGCAGCGGCGATTCGGTCCATAGACGGCGTCAATGACGTTCATGATCTGCACTGCTGGAGCATCGGTTCTGAGACACGAGCGCTTTCCTGCCATATTTCGATCGCAGACATTCCACCTTCGGTGAGCGAGCGGATTCTCAGGGATGTAAAAGAATGCCTCCACCACGACTTCCGCATCGACCACACTACGATTCAATTCGAACATGTTGAGTGTGAGGTGGCGCATGGATGTGTGATGCCGGTTGCAGAAAGTTCGGGGCATCATCATCACAGCCACTGATCTTTAACGGCTTTGATTTTCAAAAATTTCCCGCACTCTTTCTATTGTGTCCGCCTCTTCCGGAGACTTGTCTCTCCGCAGCCGCACAATCCTCGGAAAGCGCAGCGCGTAGCCGCTCTCATGGCGTCCTGACCGCATCATATTGTTGAACGCCACTTCCAACACGATCTTCGGCTCAACCGTGCGTCGGAATCCCTGGTCTTCAATCGTATGTTCCAGAAACCACCGCGTCATCTCAGCAATCTCAATATCGGTTAACCCCGAATATGCTTTCCCGATATTTACCGGGCGATCGCCATCCCAAACGGCGAATGTGTAATCGCTGAGAACCCCTATCCTCTTTCCGTGCCCATATTCCACGGCCGTCACGACCACATCGAGGGTCGCCAACTCCCGCTTCATTTTCAGCCAGGACTTTCCGCGCTTCCCGGGGGAGTAGCAAGAGTTCAGATCCTTGATCATCAAACCCTCATTCCCCCGGGCGCGTGCGGCGACGAAAAGTTCTTCGAGTTCCTGTGGAGATGACGCCCGGAACACCGGAGTGCGGATGACATTGGCTTGCGGATTCCGCTCTTCCAATTCAAAAATGAATCGACTTTGCGATTGTCCTCTCATCGTTCGCACGCAGTCGCGAACAGCTTCTCTGCCCTTCGTCAACAAATCGCCCAGGATTTTCGCTCGCTCGCGCAGAGGCCGGTCAATCAGGAGTTCTCCGTTAAGGTAAAGGACGTCAAAAACCAAATATGCAACTGGAGTTTCCCGCAACATCTTCTCGCTGACCTTTTTTCGCCCGAGCCGCTGCTGTAAAACAGAAAACGGCCGTGCTCGCCCCAGTTCGAGCGCGTCCTCTTCATTCTGTTTCCCATTTACTTCGGAAATCGCCTCGCCAACAACTTTCGGCGGCGCCGGACCGGAGGGAAACTCCCACGCCACGATTTCACCATCAAGAATCGCACCGTCAGGCAAACCCGCGAGAGCATCCGGCAGTTCAGGAAAGGATTCTGTAATTTCATCGCGGGTCCGTGAGTAGAACCTCACACCTTCGCCCGAAACGTGCGCCTGCGCTCGAATGCCATCGTACTTGTCCTCGACGGCCGCATCGGTGAAGTAGCTTAAGCCTTCCTCGGGCGTTTCAATTGGGCTGGCCAACATAAAGCCAAGAGGATGAAACAGGCGCATCTTCGCCTCGCCGAGCCTGCTGTCGAGAGCCAGTTTTACCGTTTCGCCCACATTCCCCAAGAGCATGTTCGCGCGCTGCACTTGAGCGAGCGAGCCTCCGCATGCTTTGGCAATCGCTTCCTCGACCAGACTTTCTTTCAATCCGATCCGCAGATCGCCGGTCATGATTTTCACGATGTATTTGGCCTCACGCGGCGTCGCCCGATTCAACACCTCACGCACTAGTGACTCCTTCGCAGTGGTCCCTCGTGCCTTCGCGATCTGTCGGAAATAGTCAGCAACCTCCCGCACCGCTAAGCCTTGTTCTGGTTTCTGCGGCAAGATCTCAGCGGCGACCGAGCCCAGATCGCCGTGACGGCGATAAGCCGAGGTGATTTCGTCTGTTGATTTTCCTGAGAGATCCGCTAGTTGGCGCCACAGAAGCGAGCTGCCAACCTGGAGCGTCGACTCATCCGCCACGGGGAAGGGTCTGCCGGTGAAAAACACTGCGGAGAGCGCTGCCGCCTCTGGCGAACACGAGTTGAGGTACGCCGCAAGGATCGCAATCTTTTCAAGCTTCTTGGTAGTAGCCGCGATCGCTTCACAGGCATCGACGAATTTCTTCATGGTTGGATTGTGTTCAATTCCACTGCCGGATCAAGAGTGAGGCACTCAAGTCCTATGTAAGCTGTTTGTTTCCCATAATTTAGCCCTAGGCGTAGAGAAGCTCCTACCTATGATAATCTCGTAGGCGGTGCTTTTTGTGCGCCGGAGTATCTAAATAGCGTGCGTTCTCTGCGAAATCTCGTTCGTTTCCTGGTAGCTGTCCAGCTCCTGCCTGCGCTTGAAAGCGGGGAAGAAACACTGGTTGGTGGCCAGGCTGTGCTGGAAGGCGTAATGATGCGCTCTCCGCATGCCTGGGCTATTGCGTGCCGCAAGCCCTCGGGCGAAATGGTCACTATGAGTGAAACGCTGGGACGGCCATCCGAGAGGCATAAATGGATGGCATGGCCGGTCATACGCGGCGTTGTGACGCTGGGACATGCGATGGGACTCGGTTATCGCGCGTTACGCTTTTCGGCGAATGTGGCCATTGAAGATGTCATGCAGAGTGAAAGTTCTGCAAAAGCGGATGCCGCGGCGCCGACTAACAGTGATTCTGTTCAAAATGAGCCCACAGGAAGCGAAAAACAATCTCTTAAGTCGGAGAAGAGCGAAAAAGCTGCGGCTATCAGCGGCTGGCTTGCGGTCGGCAATATCGTATTCTCGCTCGGATTTTTTATCTTCATGTATAAGTATCTGCCGCTGCTGGCAGCGACGGAGTTGAAGAAATTCGATCCCGCATTCAGTGGGCGAATTATTTTTAATCTGGTGGATGGCGCTGTCCGACTGGCTTTATTTCTTCTGTTTATCTGGGGGGTTTCCTTCCTTCCCGACATCCGGCGGGTTTTCGAATATCACGGCGCCGAACACAAGACCGTCTTCGCGTTCGAAGACCGCAAAGCGCTGGAGATTCACGAAGTGCAGAAGTATTCCACTTTCCATCCGCGTTGCGGCACCAGCTTTTTGATGACGGTGATGCTGATTTCTATCGGCTTCTACATGCTGATTCCCTACACCACGTTCTGGGCGCGCCTCGTCTCTCGAATCGCGCTGCTGCCATTGATCGCGGGCGTGTCGTACGAGATCATCCGCTTCGCAGCCAAACATCGCGGTTCCCTCTTCGCCCTGATGACAGCCCCCGGCCTCTGGCTCCAGCGCATTACGACGCAGCCTCCGACCGATGACATGGCCCAATGCGCCATCACCGCTCTGGACCACGCCATGAGCCTTGAAAAAGAGAACGGCGGCGAACTCGTGATTGCTTAGGGGCGGCCACCCCGAATATCTGTTGTCAGTTCCCACTTCTCAGTTCTCAATCAAAAATAGAGATAGTTGGTCCCGTGATTATGAAACCACGGGGATCTGAGACGCACGTTCTGAGAGATTGGGCCCGGCAACTGAAAACCGAGAAATAGAATGTTTGAACGCTTAGACCAAATCGAAAGTCGCTACGAAGAGCTCAACCGGGCTCTCGCCTCGCCGGATATCGTTAACGATTCGACGAAATACCAGAAGACTGCCAAGGCGCACGCAGAAGTTGCGCCGCGATCGTTGAAAAATATCGCGAATACAAGGATCTCAAAAAGGGCATTGCCGACAGCAAGTCGATGCTGATCGATGAAAAAGATCCGGACATGCGGGCCTATGCGCAGGAAGAGCTGACAAAACTGGAGAGCACGCGTTGGCGGCGCGGAAGAAGAGCTGAAAGTTCTGCTACTGCCCAAAGACCCGAACGACGAAAAGAACATCATCCTCGAAATCCGGGCGGGCACTGGCGGGGATGAGGCCACGCTCTTCGCTGCGGAAATCTTCCGCATGTACACGCGCTATGCTGAGACACAGCGATGGAAGGTGGAAGTGCTTTCTACATCGGAGTCGTCCGTCGGAGGACTGAAGGAAGTTATCGCCATCATCGAAGGCAATCGGGTTTATTCGCAGCTCAAGTATGAGAGCGGCGTGCACCGGGTGCAGCGCGTCCCGGCCACCGAGCAGCAGGGGCGAGTCCACACTTCGGCGGTCACGGTGGCTGTGCTGCCCGAAGCCGAGGATGTTGACATCAAAATTGAAGCCAAAGATCTGCGCATCGATACTTTCTGCTCTTCCGGACCCGGCGGACAATCGGTGAACACGACGTATTCCGCAGTGCGCATCACGCACATTCCGACTAACACCGTCGTCAGTTGCCAGGACGAGAAATCGCAGATCAAGAATCGCGAAAAAGGCATGCGCGTGCTGCGCGCCGGCTTTACGAAATTGAGATGGAGAAGCAGCAGGAAGCGCTGGCCAAAGAACGCAAGGCTATGGTGAGGTTCGGGCGACCGCAGCGAAAAAATCCGCACCTACAACTTCCCGCAGAACCGCGTCACCGACCACCGCATCGGCTTCACCATGCATCAACTTGAAGCTGTGATGGATGGCAAGCTTCAGCCGCTGATTGAGGCGCTGACCACGCATTTCCAAGCCGAGAAATTGAAACAGGAAGCGGGGAGCTTGGTTTAACGGCGACTGTACGATGCCTCTCTTGAAGGAGAGAATTTGCCGAACTTGCCTGAAACGCTTTCCTCAGTCTTTATCGAACGCTATGGTGCAAATGCGGGCAGAGTTCGTGAACTAGCCGTACCTCTATCCAACGATCAGTTCTGGCAAAAAGCATTTCCTTTCGGCAATAGTTTTGGACATCTAGTGCTGCATCTGACCGGAAATCTGAATTACTACATTGGCGCGCAAATCGCCAATACTGGATACGTCCGTGACCGCCCGCGCGAGTTCAGCGATCCTGATCCGCCTTCGAAGGAAGAGGCGCTAAGGCGTTTCGACGAAGCGGTTGCCATGGTCATCCGCACGATCAAGGAGCAATCGACCGAGGATTGGTCGAGGGAGTACTCGGGTGTTGGCGCGGATGCGAAGAACCGTCTTGCGATGGTCTTGCAATGCGCAGCGCACATGCAGCATCACATTGGGCAAATGATCTATCTTGCCTATGAGTGTCAGAGAAAAACCAAAGCTGGGTGAGCGGCGAAGCCATCGATCAGCCTGTTCCAGGCCATTCTCATAGCAACCAGCGGCGTTGAATCCACACCCAAACTGCAGTATGCAAAAAGAGAAATCTCATTCACTGCTTGCGCTCGCCGGGTTCAGTCTCGTCACCGCCGGAGCCGCATGGTACGGCGCTCGGTACAGCCGCAATGGAATCCGAAATGGATGGTATCGCCATCTCAACAAACCAAGTTTCACCCCGCCGGATAAAGTTTTCCCTGTGGTCTGGACAACGCTCTATGCGCTTATCGCATGGTCAGGATGGCGCGTGTGGAGCGCCGCTCCGTCGAAAGGACGAAGTGCGGCGCTACGCCTGTGGCTCTCTCAGCTCACCGCAAATGCCCAATGGGCGAAGTTGTTTTTTGGCCAACACAGGCCCAATCTGGCGTTAGCCGACGTGTTCGCGCTCGAAGGAATGCTGATCTCGTATATGACTGCCGCGAGAAAAGTGGATCGCGCGGCCGCAGCGGCTTTCATCCCCTATGCCGCGTGGGTTGCATTCGCTACTGTTCTCAACGCCGAGATCGCCCGGCTGAATCCTGAGCTGGCCTGAGAAGTTGCGCCCACGGTTCGTTCTTACCCCTGCATCTGTGCTACTTGAGACATCCGGTTATGTTCAAATGAAGCCGTGCAGCTAAAGGAGGCGCTCGCGTCGGCGGTCGATCGGCTTACAAGGAAAACTGTTCCTTCCCCTAGAATGAACGCCGAAGTGCTTCTCATGTTTGCTTTGGGCTGCGACCGCGCATACCTCTATGCCCACCCAGAGCGCGAACTCACTAGCGACGAAACCGCCCGCTATGAAACCGCTCTCGCCGAGCGCGCCCGGGGAGTTCCCTCCCAATACATAACGGGACACCAGGAATTCTGGGGCATGGATTTTATCGTCACGCCGGCTGTTCTCATCCCAAGGCCTGAGACTGAGCTTGTGGTTGAGACTGTCATTGAGCGTGCAGCCGCGGATCTGACCTCCGGTATTCGCATCGCCGACGTCGGCACGGGCTCGGGCTGTGTTGCTCTCGCACTGGCCAAGGAGCTGCCTCTGGCGGAAATTCACGCAATTGACAATTCAACAGCAGCCCTTGAGATTGCTCGCGCGAACGCCGCCCGCCATCAATTGGAATCACGAATCCACTTTCATCAGGCCGATTTACTCACAGGCTTCGTCGAAAATTCATTCGACTACGTTGTGTCCAATCCCCCATATGTTGGCGAATCGGAAGCGGATCAAGTCCAACTCGAGGTGCGGAAATTTGAGCCGCGAACCGCCGTGTTTGCCGGACACACTGGCATAGAGGTGATTGCCCGCCTCATCCCGCAGGCTTGGGCAGTTCTCAAACCAAAGGGCGGGCTCGTGATGGAGATCAGCGGAACGATCGCGCAAGAAACACGACGTCTGTTGCAAGGTTGGCGCGAGATCGAATTCAAAGTCGATTTGCAATCGATCCAACGTGTTGCAACGGCGATAAAATAGCCGACTTCGGCTTCAGGAGTGAGCTCCGGCTGGCAAGATTTCCTCTACATCGATGACGTTGGTCGGATATTTTCCCGAATAGCAGGCGGAGCAATAGGTCGTCTTCTCGCCGTCCCCGCACGCCTTTTTCAATCCTTCCAGCGAAAGATAGGCGAACGAATCCGCGCCGATGTAGTCGCGAATCTGATCAATCGGATTTATTGGCCGCGATGAATTGATCTTTTCTGCGGAGTATCCACCCCGTAGTAGCACGGGGAAATCGTCGGCGGACACGAGATCGCGCATGTGAACTTCTTTGGCCCCAGCACTGCGAATCATGCGGACAATCTTTTTGCTCGTGGTTCCGCGAACAATCGAGTCATCTATCAGAACGACCCGCTTGCCCTCTAACAGCGAGCGCACCGCATTCAGCTTTAACTTCACGCCGAAATCGCGGACGCTTTGGCTCGGCTCGATAAAAGTACGGCCCACGTAGTGATTGCGAATCAAGCCAAAGCGGAATGGAATGCCGCTTTCAGCCGCGTAACCCATTGCGGCGGTCACGCCGGAATCTGGCACAGGGACTACGATATCAGCGTCGACTGGCGCTTCGCGCGCAAGTTGCCGGCCCAGATTCTTCGCGGCTTTCCTGCACCGCCCGTCCAAAAACGCTGCTGTCGGGACGGGAAAAATAAACATGCTCGAAGATGCAACTTGATTGCGGCGCCGGCGTGGCATAGAAGCGCGAAGTGACTCCTTCGGGCCCGACGACCACTAGCTCGCCTGGCTTGACCTCGCGCTCGTAAGTCGCGCCGATCAAATCGAATGCGCAGGTCTCCGAGGCGAAAACGATCGTGTCCTGCTTCTGCCCCGGCAGCGCAGGGATGCGCCCCATAGCCAGCGGACGAAAACCGCGCGGATCGCGCGCCGCGAAAATCCGGTCGGACTCATCATCGACCAGCGAAAATGCGCCTTCCACCCGGCGCAGGGCATCGGCCATGGCTTCCGGCAGCGTCTGCTCTCGCGAGAGAGCAATCAGATGAACGATCACTTCGGTGTCGCTGTTGGTCTGGAAAATCGATCCCTGGCTTTCCATCCGGCCGCGAATTTCGCGTCGCATTCACCAGGTTTCCGTTGTGCGCCACTGCAATCGATCCCTTTGTTCGATTGCACCATGATCGGTTGGGCGTTCAGCAGCGCCGAATCGCCGGCAGTGGAATAACGGGTGTGGCCAATGGCCAGCGTGCCGCGGATCTTGCGCAAGTTCTTCCTCGGTAAAAATATCCGCGACCAGCCCCATGGCCTTGTGCATGTGCAAGGTCATGCCGTCGGACGTCACGATGCCGGCGGATTCCTGTCCGCGATGTTGCAGCGCATGCAGTCCGAGGTAGGCGAGTTTTTCCGCTTCAGGATGGGAGTAGATTGCGACCACTCCGCATTCGTCGTGAAATTTGTCGGAAGGAAGCATTTGGCTTTCAGCTCTTGGCTTCTAGCTGTTAGCATTACCCGTTCATTACCACGTAGGGACAGCCGCCCTCGACGTCCAGCGACCAACTCGAGTCAGCAGCTAGATCCGCAACTTCTAAATCTCGCTTCCAGCGCGCCACTCCATACGCGTTCCTTCAAAACTCTGCGTAATCTCTGCCGAAACACTGCCATCTTCCATCTAGCTTGAAATCTCCAATCGCCCCGGAATCGTCTCCCCGATCATTTCAGCAGACAACGCCATATTTGTACCGCTATTCTGTTGGATTCGCTGCAGCTGCGCTTGGGTCGCAAGAGCATAACTATGCGGCTGGCATCTTCCCCAAACAGCACAAATTCCGCGGGCAACCCTTGGGATGCGATTTCCACCTTGCTCCCAATACCTTTGCAAAGCCGTTCTCCGCCAGCGCCACAGCCAGCCCGCCGTCCGAGCAATCGTGCGCGGATTCGACCAGCCCTGCTGAATCATTTCGATGATCGTTTTCTGCAGCGCTGCCTTCTCTTTCAAGTTCGAGCGCCGGGAGGAATCCCCAAATCTCCCCGAGAATCTCTTTCGCATATTCCGACGACCCGAACTCGATTCGCGCATCGGTGATATCGCCGGCTTCGAGACCCGCAGCAGCACGATCGTGCGTCCGGCGCAGCGAAATGCGGGAACGCGGCTTTGTGAACGTCTTCGAGAATGCCAACCACTCCAAGCACGGGCGTGGGATAAATTCCTTCGCCCAGCGTCTCGTTGTAAAAACTGACATTGCCACCGGTGATCGGAATCTCCAGTTCTTCGCAAGCTTTGGTGATGCCGTCGATCGTCTGCGAAAACTGCCACATGATGTGGGGCTTTTCGGGATTGCCAAAGTTCAAGCAATTCGTCGCGCCGACCGGAGTCGCCCCCGAACAAGCGACGTTGCGAGCGGCTTCGGCAACCGCATGCATCGCGCCCAGCTTCGGATCGAGATAACACCAACGCCCGTTGCCATCGAGCGCCATCGCCAGTCCACGGTCGGAGCCTTTGATGCGAATCACCCCAGCATCGCCCGCACCCGGGCCTTCGACGGTATTGGTCTGCACCATGTGATCGTATTGCTGCCACACCCAGCGCTTTGCCGCAGATGTTCGGGCTGGCCAGCAATCTCCTTCAGATCGGAAGTGAGATCAGAAACGCGGCTCCGAGTTGCAATTCCCTCAGGCATTTCCCGCGGAATGGGCGGTTCCCATCGTTCCAACGGACGTTTGTAGACGGGTGCATCATCGGTTAGCGCCGGATTCGGAATTTCCGCAACGACTTCTCCGTGCTGAGCACCCGCAGCGTGTTTTCGCTGATCACTCTGGCCAACTTCGACCGCGTCGAGTCCCCACTTCTCGAAAACTCGGAAGACTTCCTGCTCGCGGCCTTTTTGCGCCACCAGCAACATGCGCTCCTGAGATTCGCTCAGCATGATTTCGTAAGCGCTCATGCCAGTCTCGCGTTGGGGAACGCGATCGAGTTCGATTTCAATTCCGACTGCCGCCGCGCGCCCCCATTTCGCAGGTCGAGCAGGTCAGGCCGGCCGCGCCCATGTCCTGAATGCCGACAATCGCGCCGGTCTGCATGGCTTCGAGGCAGGCCTCGAGCAAAAGCTTTTCCAGGAATGGATCGCCGACCTGCACATTCGGACGCTTCGCCTCGGACGCTTCGCTGAACTCTTCGCTGGCCATGGTCGCGCCGTGAATGCCGTCGCGCCCGGTCTTCGAGCCAACATAAATCACGGGATTGCCGTTCGCCCGCAGCCTTGGCATAAAAAATCTCATCCTTGCGGACCAGCCCCAGGGCAAACGCATTTACCAGAGGATTACCGGAATAGCAGGATTCGAACTTGGTCTCGCCGCCAAGGTTCGGAACGCCAAAGCAATTTCCGTAAGAAGCGACGCCGCTAACCACACCTTCAAGCATGGAATGATTGCGATGAATCTCGGTCTGTGTAGCGATGCTCGGCAGGGGACCCATCCTCGTCCGTGGAGTCTCCTCGGACGAGCGGCATCCGGGGCTCCTTTCACTCAAGTTTCAATCGGCCCAAACCGCAGCGAATCCATAACCGCAACAGGCCGCGCGCCCATGGTGAAAATGTCACGCAGAATCCCGCCAACTCCAGTCGTCGCTCCCTGAAATGGTTCGATAAACGAAGGATGATTGTGCGACTCAATCTTGAACGCGCAGGCCCATCCGTCGCCGATGTCGATGATGCCCGCGTTCTCCCCCGGGCCTTGCAACACGAGACGGCTGCGCGTCGGCAGCCTTTTCAAATGCACGCGCGAAGACTTGTAAGAACAATGTTCGCTCCACATCACGCTGAAAATGCCGAGTTCGGTGAGGGAGGGTTCGCGTCCGCCCAAAAGCCGCTTGATCTTCTCGTATTCGTCGGGAGTGATGCCGTGCTGCCGAATGATTTCCGGAGAAAATGGCAGAGGTCAAGGACGGTGGTCATGGGGAATCTCTATTGTCGCATTTCGGTTGACGTGACGGAATCCAGATTTGTCGGAGGAAGAAAAAGACTTCAGGATGACGGAAAACTTTTGGAAAACCGCACCGTTTCTGTTTCCGGTAAGATTTTCCGAGATGAAATCCGTCATTGTTGGGACCGCCGGGCACATCGATCACGGCAAAACTGCGCTGGTCAAAGCCTTAACCGGAATCGACGCCGACCGACTGCAGGAAGAGAAGCGCCGGGGCATCACCATCGATCTCGGCTTCGCACACCTGGATTTGGTTACGGGAAAAGGCGAAATGCTGCGCATTGGATTTGTCGACGTTCCCGGTCATGAAAATTTTGTGCGCAATATGCTGGCGGGGGTGGGCGGGATCGATCTTGTTCTCCTGGTGATCGCAGCGGACGAAGCAATCAAACCGCAAACCCGCGAACACCTCGACATTCTGCAACTGCTCGATGTCCGTCACGGTATTACAGTCCTTACAAAGTCCGATGCGGTAGACGCCGACACTCTGGAAGTAGTGCGACTGGAAGCCGAAGACTTTTTGCGCGGCACCTTTCTGGAGCCGCCTAAAGCTCCCGTTGTCGCCGTGAGTTCAGTCACCGGAGTGGGATTGCCCGAACTCAAAGAGGCGATGGTGAGCATGGTTGCACAATTGCAACCGCGCAATGCACAGGCTCTCATTCGTCTGCCCATCGACCGGGTGTTCACGATGAAAGGTTTCGGAACCGTGGTTACGGGGACTCTGGTCGGGGGCGCAATTCGACATGAGGAGGAACTGGAAATTCTGCCCGGCGGTCGGCGGGTGCGCGTACGAGGAATACAGGTCCATGGAAAAAAAGCCGAACTGGCCCTGGCGGGACAACGCACTGCTCTGAACTTGGCGGGCGTTGCCACAGAAGACCTATATCGGGGACTGACGCTTGTATCCGCAGGGACTCTTGAGACGACGCGACGCGCCGATGTTTCGCTGCAAATGCTGGCCTCCGCTCCGCACCCCCTGAAAGACCGTGCCAGTGTTCATTTTCACTCCCACACGATGGAAGCGGTGGCCGAGATTCATCTGTATGAAACGAAGAAAATTTCTCCGGGAGAGCGGAGGTTCGCCCGGTTGAAGTTTCCCAGCTCCGCTCTGCTTCTGCCCGGCGACCGCTTCATCATCCGCCAGTTTTCGCCTGTGCTGACGATCGGCGGCGGAATCGTTCTGGATGCGGCAACGGAGCCGCGAGCTCAGACACAACCGGATTTCCTGAGAGTTCTCCTGAACGGAGATCAAGAACCCGCACTTGCTGCCCGAATCGCGCGGCAGGGGCACAAAGGAAATTCGATTGCCCGCCTGGTAGCGGAAACAGGCCGTCCAAAAAAGATGATCGAATCCGAACTAGCTGCGCTCTGCAAAACCGGCGCGATTGAACGCGCAGGCGACTTATTTTTCAACAAAGCAGCGCTCGATGCGCTAAAGCTGAGCGTCGTAAGGACGATTTCTGATTTCCATAAGGAAAATCCGTTAGTTGCAGGAATCAGCAAGGAAGAATTGCGCGATCAACTTGGCGCAACCTCGGCGGTGTTCGAGCCTGTTGCTGAAATGCTGATTAGCGAGCAAACAATTGAGACGGCTGGGGAGATTGTGCACCTGCCGGGGCGCGGCGTCCTATTGAAGGATGAAGAGGCGGAATCCAAAAAGACGATCGAGAACGCCTTTGCATCCGCCGGCCTCAAGGTCCCGGCAATCCGGGAAGTGCTTGCCGGACTAAAGATCGATAACGCCCGGTCGCAGAAAATCGTAACCCTGCTGCTGCGCGATCGTGTCCTGATCAAGATTTCGGACCAGTTGGTTTTTCATCACACCGCCCTCGAAGATCTCCGGCGCCTGATGGTGCGTTGCAAAGCGAAGTCTTCAATCATCGACGTCAGCCAATTCAAAGAGCTGACGGGGGTAAGCCGCAAGTACGCGATTCCGCTGCTCGAATATCTGGACCGGGAGCGGGTGACGAAACGCGTTGGCGACGTGCGCACCATTTTGTAAGCGTCTCATGGCTCATCTCGCGTCGCTACGCATACTAGCGTTATATTTTTTCTTCGGGGAATTCCAACTCCAGGCCGAGCGGGTCAGTGAGTCGATTGGTCAGATTGGCTAGTCCCGTGAGCATGTGAATGTCGACGACCTCCTCATCCGTAAAATGTTTCTTCAGCGCGTCAAAGTCGGGTTCTGTGATCCCATGGGGATCGCGCGTCAATTTATCGACGTATCCGAGGGCCGCTTTCTCCTTTTCGTTGTACCGCGAATAATTTCCAGCTTTGAGCGCAGCCCAATCCTCAGCCCCGAGACCGGCGCGTTTCGATGATGCAATGTGATGCTGTGTGCAATAGCGACAACCGTTGATAAGCGATACACGAAGGTAGATCAATTCGTATAGCTTGCGCTCCAGCGAGCGCCCCACACTCGCATAGAAGCTTAAGAAATTCCTTAGCATCTCGGGACGATGAGCCAGGGCTTTTTGAACATTTCCCGGCTTTCCCCGAAGTGTTTTCTCATAGATCTCTCGAACTTCCGGAGCCGCCGCATCCGCACTGACAAGGCTGAGTCGCGCCACAGAATTCCTCCTGACGTTGAATGGCCATGATAAAGCAAATTAAGAATGACAACTTCTGCGATTGCACTACAGGAATCAAAGAAAATGCCGATTATTCCCGTGGCGCCAATATATGAAACGGCTAGCGTGGATCCTGCTTCTCTCATGCTCGATCGCAGCACCGGGACAATCGGCGGGCGACACCGGGGACAGGCAGAAGATATTCGCTCTCGAACACGCGTGGGATCAGGCCCTCGAACGAAGCGACGCAAAGGCCTTGAGCGCGATTTTCGACAGCGCATTGATTTACATCGATTACGACGGAAGCTTGCTCACAAAATCGGAATATCTGCTGCGCGTCAGCGCGAATGGCACTCACCTCCAGCAAGTCGTGACGGAGGAGATGAACGTCCAGATGTTCGGCACGACCGCAATTGTAGTAGGAACTTACCGCGCAACGGGAATGGAAAAAGGCAAAGCTTACGTTCGCCGCGGCCGTTTCATGGACACATGGGTACTAACGGGAAAAAACTGGATGTGCGTGGCTGCGGGTACCACTCCTATTCTGCGTTGAACCATGGATGCGCACACGCACATTCGGCGCTCCCGATGAGGTGATGGGTGAGATGTAGGGGAAAGATCGTCACGCTTTTAATGCTTTCGACGTTGGCATGCATTGTTTTTGCCCAAAGCGACAACGATTCCGATAAGCGAAGAATCATTTCACTGGAAAACGCATGGAATCAGGCTCAATGGCAGAAAGACAGGAGCGCGCTCGACATGCTGCTCGATCCGGACCTGATTTACGTGGAGTATGACGGCACGCTTCTGAGAAAAACCGAATACATTGCGAACTTACTTTCGCCTTCACTGCGTCCTGCAAAAATCGTAAGCGAGTCCATGAAGGTGCACGTTTATCGCGAATTCGCCGTCGTCAATGGAGTGTATCAGGAGAACGGACTCAAGAAGGGCAAACCCTACTCAGTCCGCGTGCGTTTTACCGACACTTGGCTTCGGCGCGATCAAACCTGGGTGTGCGTTGCCAGCCAGTCGACCCCGCTTGGCTAGGAAGCCTTACTTCTCCTCGCGGTACACTAAAATTGCATATTGGTTTTCCGCTGCACAATGTTCTTCATTCGTCCTGCCACGACCAACGAGATTTCGGTGCTTCGAGGCATGTAGGAACGGGGGTTTGAGTACGAAGCAGGACTTATTATCGATAAAACATTATGAGCGAGCGGGTACAGATCATCGGCGCGGGTTTGGCGGGATCGGAAGCGGCATGGCAATGTGCGCGCCGCGGGGTGAATGTAGATTTGTTCGAAATGCGCCCGGTGAAATCGACGCCCGCTCACCAGACCGCCGACTTTGCAGAACTGGTTTGCTCGAACTCTCTGAAATCAGACTCTGAGAACACGGCTCCGTGGCTGCTGAAGGAAGAAATGCGGCGGGCCGGATCGCTGCTGCTGGAGATTGCGCGTGCTTGCGCTGTTCCCGCCGGTCATGCGCTGGCGGTCGATCGTATGGCGTTTGCCGCCGCAGTAACGGAAGCGATTTCACGCGAAGCGCGGATCACAATCCATCGCGAAGAAGTCCACGGCGTCGAAGAAAATGGCGCCGTCACGATTATCGCCACTGGCCCTCTCACGTCTAATGCTCTGGCAACAGAAATCGCGCGCGTGAGTTCATTCACCGGCTCGACTCCGAATCTCTATTTTTACGATTCCATCAGCCCAATCGTGGAGGCGGATTCGATCGACATGTCACGCGTGTACATGGCGGCTCGCTATGACAAAGGTTCTGCCGACTACATCAATTGCCCAATGACACGGGAAGAATATGATGCCTTCTACGATGCGCTCATCGCCGCACAGTCGGTGGAAGAGCGCGATTGGGAGAAATTGAATTACTTCGAGAGTTGCCTGCCTATTGAGGAAATCGCGCGCCGCGGCCGCGACACCCTGCGTTTCGGCCCCATGAAGCCGGTGGGCTTGAAGAATCCACGCACGGGCAAAATGCCTTATGCCGTGGTGCAGTTGCGGCAGGAAAACCTGCGAGCCGATTCCTACAACCTAGTTGGCTTCCAGAATCATTTGAAATTCGGTGAGCAGGCTCGCATACTGCGGATGATTCCGGGTCTCGAGAGCGCCCGCTTTCTCCGCTACGGGCAGATTCACCGCAACACGTACATCAACAGCCCCACTCTGCTGCTGGAAACGCTACAGATGAAATCGCACCCGCGCCTGTTTTTCGCGGGGCAAATTTGCGGGGTGGAAGGGTACGTCGAATCCATCGCTACCGGCCTCATTGCAGGTATCCACGCCGCTGGTCTCGCCCATGGCCAGGAGGCATCGCCCCTGCCGCGAGCTACCGCACTCGGTTCACTAACGCATTTCGTCACCCACGCTGACCCGAGAAATTTCCAGCCGGCGAACATTACGTTCGATCTTTTGCCGGCTCTTGATGCAAAAGTTCGCGACCGCAAAGAACGGCATCGCCTCCAATGCAAGCGCGCGCTGGAAGAGTTTGAGAAGTGGAAGCCGGCATTGCAAGATTTTGCTCTACGCGAGCAATCCGCATGAAAATCGCTCTGGCATCAAAATTCGAGAGCTCGCGTCGAAGTTACTAGGGCGAGACGGACACCATATACGGATGGCAAATGAACTCTCGTGTGGTCTTCGACATTCGACGCGCCGGCCCTGCTGATGCAGCCGCGATTGCCGAGGTGCTGCGCGCGGCATTCAGTGAATACAAAGCCTTGTACACGGAAGGAGGCTTTGCCGCCACAGTCTTAACTCCCGATGAAGTTATACAGCGTATGAGCGAGGGCCCGGTCTGGGTGAGTTTGCAAAATGGCACGGTTGCAGCCACGGTTGCGGCCGCCGCTAAAGGAGAGTCAGCCTATATCCGAGGAATGGCCGCGATTCCGGCGGCACGCGGATGCGGCGTTGGCACTGCCCTGCTGCATTGTGTTGAAGACTGGGCTGAGGAACAAGGGTTTACGCGGCTGTTTCTTAGCACGACCCCTTTTCTCGATTCGGCCATTCGATTGTATGAAAATTACGGTTTTCACCGGATGGAAAGCCCATCCGACCTGTATGGTACGCCACTCTTCACCATGGAGAAGATGTTGTCCACGCATCGCCGAGGTTGACCGGCTCGCCAGCCGCCAAGCACAAAATCCTTGCAACAAATTGCCGCTCGAATACGTACCACTCGGCAGATAGAGCGCGACGGCTTACATTTCCGCGATGTTCGCGTCCAATCAAACAGGCGCAATGACGCTAAAAGACCTCATCGTCGATGTAGTGCGAACTCTTTGGGCTCACAAGCTGCGCGCCTTCCTTACGATGTTCGGCATCGCGTGGGGAATTGTATCCATCGTTCTGATGGTCGCCGCCGGCGAGGGTTTGCGGGAAGGCCAGGAGCAACAGGCAAAAAATCTCGGCAAAGACATTATGATCGTCTTCCACGGCCGTACCAGCCTGCAGGCCGGGGGGATACACGCCGGACGCCTGGTTCACTGGGAAGATCAGGATATTCCAGTGGTGCAGTCCCAAGCGGTCGATTGCGAATACGCAATCCCGGAACTCGAACAGAATACCGTTCTCACGCATAGCAATTTCAACAACGCATCTTTTACCGTCACGGGTTCTTATCCACAATTTGCTGACATCCGCAGCCTGACCGTGGGCAGTGGCCGCTTCTACGATTGGAGCGATATGCGCGAAGCGCGGCGCGTGGCCTTCCTCGGATCGGACGCCGCGAAGCAATTATTTCCCGGCCGCGATCCCGTCGGCGAAAACATTTATCTGAACGATTTTCCTTTCGTCGTGATCGGAGTGATGGCCACGAAAAAGCAGGATTCAAGCTACGACGGATGGGATGTAAACAAAGTGTTTGTGCCCTTCACCGCCATGCGTCGCGACTTTCCGGATAAACCGCCCGGCACTGCCACCACGTTCGATCAGCTTCTGGTAACTCCAAAATCCGTCGAGCAACACGAGGCCTGCAAGCACGAAGTGCGCGTAGCGCTGGCTCGCATGCATCGTTACGATCCGTACGATAAAGAAGCTTGCCCCATCTGGGATACGGTGCAAGAAGCCCAGGCATTCCGGAAGATGACCGATGGGATGAAGTACTTTCTGGGTGCAGTGGGAATCGTAACGCTCTTACTCGGCGGCATAGGGGTGATGAACGTCATGCTCGTGGCGGTGCGCGAACGCACGCGCGAAATCGGCGTTCGCAAAGCCATCGGCGCCCCGGCCGGCACGATTCTGCGGCAGTTTTTTATGGAGGCATTGATTATCGCTTTCCTGAGCGGCGGGATTGGTCTGGGTATTGCATTCGGATTTTGTGCCTTTGTGGATCTGCTTCCGATGCCCGACTTCTTTGCCGGCCTGATCCCCGACTGGACTTCGGGGGTGACCGCCGCGGGACTGCTGGGAGCGATAGCGATAGGAGCCGCGCTCTACCCTGCGCGCAGAGCCGCATCCATAGATCCGATCGAGGCGCTGCGGTACGAGGCAGGAGGGTAGCGAAGAGCGTCTCGAGTTTGCAGGATACATAAGTCTGCGCGAATTTGAAATCTTGAGACCTATAGACAACCGCGGTAATCGCAACACTGCATGCTTATCGAAATCATCATCGAAGCCTGGAACGCGCTGAAGCGCAACGTCACGCGCAGCTTCCTCACCATGCTCGGCATCGTTTGGGGAATTGCCACGGTTACGCTGCTGATCGCCTATGGCAATAGTTTTCGCAGCGTTCTGGTGCATGGTTTCGATGCGTTCGGCAAGAGTGTCGTGATTTGCTGGCCGCAGCAGACCAGCGAACAACCCGGAGGGCAACGCGCGGGCAAGAAAGTTGTGATTGAGCAGGCCGATGTTGACATGGTGAGAGCTACAGCGCCGCTCGTGAAACACGTTTGCCGTGAAACCGTGAATCGTCCGGGAATTGCCTATGGCGACCGTATGGTGGGAACGGCAGCCGTTCGCGGCGTATGCCCCGAGTATGGCGAGATGCGCAATGAAGTCCCGGAAGAGGGTCGATGGATCGATACCGCTGATGAACTCGAACACCGGCGCGTGATCTTCCTGGGTGGACGCGTCAAAGAGCAACTCTTCAGCGGCCGTCCTGCAGTGGGAGAAACCGTCGAAGTCGGCGGCGTCCGTTTTACGGTCATCGGCGTGATGGCGCGCAAGATTCAGCTCAGCAACTACTTCAGCAGCGATGATGACTCAGCCTGGATTCCCTATTCGGCCGCCAGCGAGATATGGAATACACGCTACGCCGCCGTACTCGTGTTCGAGCCGATTGCGCCGCAATTTGAAAAGAAAGCCATGGCACAGGTACTCGCCGCCGTCGCCAGCCGGCAGAATTTTTCTCCTACCGATCCCAAAGCTTTCCAGATGTTTGGCCGGGATGAATTCCGCCCTGTGATCGACGCCTTGACCATCGGCCTGCAAGTCCTGCTGACTTTTATCGGCGCTCTCACACTGGGGATTGGCGGGGTCGGCGTGATGAATATCATGCTGGTCTCGGTAGACGAGCGCATTCGCGAGATCGGTTTGCGCCGCGCCCTGGGTGCGCGCAAGCGCCATATCAAGCTTCAGTTCCTGGCAGAAACCCTGTTAATTATGATTCTCGGCGGTGCCGCCGGTGTGCTGCTTTCGTATCTTATCGCCTGGGCTGTTGGTACGCTGCCGATGATGGGGCCGCTATTCGAAGATGACTCCGGGCAAGGCGATATTCATCTGAAAATCTCTATGATGACCGTGATGCTCTCCAGCGCTGTGCTGCTGCTAGTCGGAGTGATCAGCGGCTTGGTACCAGCCATGCGCGCCTCAAAACTCGACCCTGTTGAAGCGCTGCGCTATGAATAGACTTGATGCGCGGCTGGCCGAATTTATTTGTTCCAACTCCCGATTCTTAGTACCTTGTTGCTGAACATGAATCGTCGAACACAAGTTGCCGCCTGACCCGAGGTTTGCCGTGCCCATCTCCGCAATCGATACGATCAGCCTCGCTATCGAACACACAAAACAACAGGTGTTCAAACCTTTCCGCCTCGGACAATGGACCCGCCTCGCCATCGTCGGATTGCTCGCCGGTGAACTGAGTTCCGGCGGATGTAATGGCTCAAGCTTCAATCCGGCGCGCCATCACGGGGGACACTCGCCATTTCCGAACTTCCCCGGCGTTGACTGGGCGCTTCTGGGCGGAATGCTCGCAACCCTGATAATCACTGGGATCGTGCTGGGTTTGATTTTCACTTACATCAGCAGCGTGATGCGTTTTGTTCTGTTCGATAGCATCCTCGCCAAGGAGTGCCATATTCGCGAATTCTGGGGCCGCAGGCAGGGACCTGGATGGCGATACTTTTTGTGGAAGCTGGTTTATTACTTTTGCACGGCAGGCGGCCTGGCCGTGATTGTCGGCATTCCCCTGGCGTTTGCTTTTGCGATCGGATGGCTTCCTCAAGCAAAAGATCACATACTACCGCTGGTACTGGGTGGAATCCTTCTCTTCTTCGCATTGCTGTTTTATGTATTTCTGATAGCTCTGGTGTTTGTTCTGACAAAAGATTTCGTCATTCCACAAATGGCCCTGGAAGACATCAGCGCCTTCGAAGGCTGGCGACGGCTTTGGCCAATGATGAAAACTGGGATGGGCGCATACGCCGGCTATATCGGGATGAAGATCGCTCTCGCCATCGCTGCTGGGATCGCCGTGGGGATCGCCACTATTATTCTAGGTCTGATCATCGCCATTCCTACCGTAGGTCTCAGCCTTCTCGCAATCGTGACCGGCAAATCAGCCGGACTCACCTGGAATGCTTATACGATCACTATGGCGGTAGTGGTGGGAAGTATTTTGCTGGCGGGTTTTCTTTATCTGGTATCACTGATCTCGGTTCCGATAATCGTTTTCTTCCCCGCCTACTCAATTTACTTTTTCGCAGGAAGATATCGGCCTCTCAGCGCAGCTCTTTATCCGGTTCCCGCGCCACCGGCAACGATTTCCCCGCCAAATCCGGCAATGCCCCCGACAGTCCCGCCTTATCCGGAGCCGACGGGATAATTCGGAATGCCCTGGCGCCGGATCGGTTCGTTCAGGGCTGCAATTCGTTCACGCCAAGCTGGAACTCTTCCGCATCCGCAGGTGTCTGATGTTTCAGACACGCGCGTGCTGGCGAGGAGCTTTCTATGGCGTTCTCAATGGCAGGCGGGAGTCCGTCCGGTCCGCAGATCAACATCACGCCCCTTATCGACGTGCTGCTGACGCTGATTATTGTATTCATGGTTGTGGTCTCGATGGATAAAGAGCAAGGTGAAGACGCGCAGATACCACAACCGGACCAGAAGCAAACGGCGAGCGTCACGCAGTCACGCACCATCGTGATTCAGATCGTGTGGACGAAGAACGATCAGCCGCCGACAGTAAAGATCAATCGCGAAGAAGTTCGATGGCAGGACCTCGAGCCTCGCCTGGCGGAGATTTACTTGAAGCGCGCGGAGAAAGTAGCCTTCGTGCGCGGCGATGATGATGTCGACTTCCAGTATGTCGCCGATGTGATCGACCTGGCACATCATGCGGGAGTGCAGAGGGTCGGGTTGCTGACGATGGACCGGGAAATCCTTAGAGACTAGCCGCGCTACTCCCTCGCCCGATTCTTGATCCAGATTGGCGTTCCCACAAATCCGAACGCGGCGCGAATCTGATTCTCCAGAAATCTCTGGTACGCGAAATGAAGTTTTACCGCGCGATTAGTGAAAAGCACAAACGTGGGCGGGGCGACCGACGCTTGCGTCATGTACAAAATCTTAACTCTTTGCCGCATTGGCACAGACGCGCGCTCAAAGTCGACCTTCTCAATGAAGCGATTCATTTCCGAAGTGGAGATGCGCTTGCGGCGCTCAGCGGCAACTTTTTCGAGCAGCGGAAAGATTTTTTCGACGCCCTTACCGGATTGAGCAGAAACGAAAACAACCGGCGCATAACTTAGAAATTTGAGATCGTATCGGAGCCGCTCCTCGTAGGCCTCGCGGTCGGCCGGCCGCTTGCTTTCGCGCATGCGCGCCGCTTTCGAGGGTCGTCCAAGTCTTTCGGCACCTGAGGTGACCAGGTCCCACTTGTTCACCACGATGATGATCGAGCGTCCGCTTTCGTGTGCGTATCCGGCGATAGCCGCATCGAGTTGGCTCACCCCCTCGGTGGCGTCGATGACGAGCAGGGCGATATCGGCCGCTTCGAGATGCTTGCGCGCCATCACCACCGACAGCTTTTCCGCCATTAAATGCGTCTTGCCTTTGCGTCGAATGCCTGCAGTGTCGATAAAGCGAAACCGGCGTCCTGAGTGCTCGATGACCTCGTCGACCGCATCGCGTGTAGTCCCAGGAACGGGCGAGACAATTGCACGCTCGGACTTCGTAAGACAATTCAGCAATGTCGACTTCCCCACATTTGGGTGCCCAATGATCGCCACTCTGACTTCCCGGTCGTCAGCCGAAGATTCCTCGCTATTATTGTTTTCGTCGTCGCTCTCGATATTCTCGGTGGTTGACTTTTGAGCCGGCGGGAGAACCTCCAGAACCGCATCCAGCAGATCGTCGATCCCACGCCCATGCTCCGCAGAAATCGCGAACATCCGCTCGACCCCGAGACGGTGGAACTCGTCGATCGTCCCAGACTGCTTCTCCGAATCCGCTTTGTTCACGGCAAGAAAAAGTGGCCGCCCGGTCTTGCGCAATAGACGCACCAAGTCCATATCCGGCGCAGCCAGCTCAGAGCGGCCATCCACCACCATTACGATGGCGGCGGCTTCATCGAATGCAACTCGCGCCTGGCGAAAAATCTCGGAAGGGATGAAGTCTTTGTCATCTGGAAGTATTCCGCCGGTATCGATTACACGAAATCGCCACCCACGCCATTCGGCATCACCGTAGAGCCGATCGCGGGTGATCCCGGGTTCGTCGCCGACAATGGCCCGCCGCGAGCCAACGATGCGATTGAACAGAGTCGACTTGCCTACGTTTGGGCGCCCCACGATGGCAATGGTTGGAATATCGGCCGCACTCCTAACAACGTTGCTGAGCGAGTTGTAATTGGGCCGTGTCAAGTGAAAATGGCGATCCACGCCGCGAGGCGAGAATGTTTATTATAGAGTTTCTGTGCCGTCAGGTCCCCAACCCGTCGCGCCTTCCGAATCCTTGCGTTCAGCGCAATCCGATAAGAACGGCTCGCTCTACCAGTTTTTCTCGCCTGGGGGCGTACTTTCCCGCTCGCATCCTGCTTACGAATTTCGGCGCGGCCAACTTCAAATGTCTCAAGCGGTAGAACAGGCGCTCGAAGAAAAACGGCATCTGATTGTCGAAGCCGGAACCGGCACTGGCAAGACGCTCGCCTATCTGCTTCCCGTCATTCGATCGGGCAAGCGCGTCATCATTTCAACCGGCACGAAAAATCTGCAAGAGCAACTCTTTTACAAAGACGTTCCATTTCTAGATCAGGCCCTCTTCGGCGAATTAACATCCGGGCTGCGCCTTTCGGTCTGCTACATGAAGGGCCGCAACAATTATCTTTGCCGCAAAAAGTTGTACGACCTCACCAGCCAGCCGGTACTTAGCGGTCTCGACGAGATCGAGCAATATCGCGGCATAGCCGCATGGGAAAAGACAACCTCCACAGGCGACCGCGCTGAACTCGCCGAACTGCCCGAAGCCAGCGCGCTCTGGCATAAGCTTGACGCTCGCGCCGATGCCTGCCTGGGACAAAAATGCAAGGAATGGGAGCGCTGCTTTATCACCGAAATGCGCCGCCGGGGCATGGAGAGCGACATTATCATCGTCAATCACCATCTTTTCTTCGCAGATCTCGCGATTAAGCTGCAGGCCGATGGCGCTCCTGACGCGGGAATCCTGCCCGATGCGGCCGCGGTAATTTTTGACGAGGCGCACGAATTGGAAGATATTGCCGGGAATTATTTTGGAATCTCGATCAGCAATTTGCGCATTGAAGAACTGGCCCGCGATGTGGAAGCCTCCTTACAGCAGAACCGCATCATGTCCCCGTCGCTTTCTGGAGCGTTAGGAAGCCTCCGCGAAAAGTCACAGTTTTTCTTCTCATTGCTGCCCCCCGGCGAAGGCCGCTTTGCCTTCGAAACCCGCCGCGAATTTCTCGAAGAGAACGGAGAAGAATTTCTCGCGCTGAACAATGCGTTGACCCGTCTGGCAGGCGAACTTGAAAACGTGCCGCAAAAGCCGGAAGAGATTTTCAACTTCGTCCGCCGGACGCAGGAGGTTCAGGTGCAATTGGACTATGCCCTGGAGGCGGAAGATCGTAACACTGTCTTCTGGATCGAGCGCCGAGGCAGCAACCGCGACGGGCAGCGATCCGGACGTTCCATGAGTAATTCGGCGGATAAGACTTCCGCCCCTGCGGGAGCCGGCCGTGGCCGCCAAAATGTTTTCCTGCAGGCCACGCCGATCGATGTCGGCCCGATTCTTCGCGAATGCCTGTGGTCAAAACTGGAATGCGCCGTCCTGACTTCTGCCACACTCGCAGTCGGCGGTAGCTTTGAATACATTCGTCAGCGCCTCGGCTTCGAACATGCACGCGAACTGGTTCTGCCCTCGCACTTCGACTATCAAAGGCAGGCGCTTTTCTACGTTCCGCCCGACCTGCCGGATACGCGTACACCACAGTTTGTAGCGCAGGCTGCGCACCGGGTTCGCAATATTCTTGAGATCAGTCGCGGCCGCGCCTTTGTGCTGTTTACCAGCTACGCGCAGATGAAGGAAATCTACGAACGCCTGCTCGGGGTGCTCGAGTTCCCCATGCTGCGGCAAGGCGACGCCCCGAAATCCGCCCTGCTCGAAGAGTTTCGCCTGACACCGAACGCCGTTCTCTTCGCGACGTCATCATTCTGGCAAGGGGTGGACGTGCAGGGCGAGCAATTAAGTTGCGTCATCATCGATCGCCTGCCATTCGCCGTACCCACCGATCCGGTGGTAGCGGCCCGGGTAAAGGCCATCGACGCCGAAGGCGGCAACGCATTCTTTCAGTATCAAGTGCCGTCTGCCGTAATCACCCTCAAACAAGGATTCGGACGGCTGATTCGTTCGTTGCATGACCGTGGATTGCTGGTGCTCCTCGACAATCGCATCCTCAAGAAACAATACGGCCGCGTATTCATCGAAAGCCTGCCAAACTACAGACGAACTACGGACTTGCGAGTGGTTGAGCAATTTTTCGGTGTGGGAAACTGAACGCGGTTTCACTGCAATGAACGCGCTAGGACTTTCCTGGTCCATTCAGTTGTTCAGGAAATACTCGCGCCAGGGATCCGGCAATTCCGGTGCAGCGATGGTTTTTGCACAAGAGATCGTGATTCTAAGGTCGCGGACGATCACGCGATTCATCATCGATTTTACGGTCAGCTAATCACAGTTGCTATAATCAGCAAGGCGGTGGGAATAGCTCAACTGGCAGAGCACCGGACTGTGGCTCCGACGGTTGCGGGTTCGATTCCCGTTTCCCACCCCAGATTTCACTGACAATGCACGGCATTTTTCATCCTTTTCGCAGCACGGTGCGGCAGCTCGGCCCGCTGGAGCAGCGCATTCTTGACGAATTGTGGTCACGCGGGAGTGCCACGGTGCGCGAACTCGTGGAAGCCTCTTGCCAGGATCTGGCCTACACGACGGTGATGACCACCTTGGATCGCCTCTACAAGAAGGGCCTGCTGGTGCGTTCCGAGGACGGCCGGGCATTTCGCTACGCAACGCGTTTAAGCCGCGAACAACTACAACGTGAGGCGACGAGCCAGACCTTTCGCCAGCTGCTGGATGCCAGCCCGGTTTCCGCTCTGCCGCTTTCGTTGCTGGTGGAGATTTTGAGCGAGAGAGATACTCACTTGCTTGACGACTTGAGCCGGCTGGTGGAAGAAAAGCGCCGCGAGTTGCATGGGAGCGATACGAAGCGCACAACGGGCCGCAGGGAGAACCCCTAATGTACGCTCTCCGGGGACTTGCGATTTGCTTCTCAACTTTTTTCCTGGTGTATGTGGCAATCTCCGCAGCCGTGGTTCTCGCATGGCCAAGGATTATCGTTCACGGGCAGAAGTGGTCGCCGCGGATTTGCTCCGATATTCTTTTTTCTCTCCGCATTAGCCCTCTGGCGCTGGCGGTCCTGGCTACGTTGTTGTTTGCAGGGCCCTCATTCGTGATGTTCGAGCCGCACGCCGCAAAGGAGTCGATTGGCCCCTGGCTGCCGATACTGGGTCTTGGCGGGCTGGCAGTGATAGCCGCTGGAGTGTGGAATGCCGCGTCGGCGTTGCGCCGGATTTCGAGCGCTGCTTCGCAGTGGGTGAGCGGCGCAAGCAGACTAAGCCACCCTGCAGGATTCAGCGGGCAGATTACTCTTCTCCGCACGACCGCGGTCGCACCTCCGCTGAGCGCGGCCGGGGTTTTCCGCGCACGCGTCTGGCTTTCGAGCAAAGCCGAGCAGGTCTTGAGCGAATCAGAACTGCACTCGGCCTTACGTCATGAATTCGTGCATGTGCGCCGCCGTGACAACTTGCGGAAATTGTTTTTGCGATTTGTAACATTCCCAGGAATGGCGAAGCTGGAAGCCGCGTGGCTCGAGGCCACCGAAATGGCAGCCGACGATGGCGCGGTTTCGAACGCGCTGGAAGCGCTCGATCTGGCTGCGGCGGTGATAAAACTTTCGCGTTTCACTCCGCTTACCTCGCCGTCAGAGCTTGTTACTTCGCTCGTCAACAGTCCGGCGGAATTGCTCAATGCCCGTGTGGCGCGATTGCTGGCTTGGTCGGAACGCCGGGAGATTCCTTTGCCCGCGCTTTGGCGAAAATCCGCGCTCTGGGCGGCTGCAACTTTCCTTACGCTCGCTTTCACCTACAGCCATCTTCTCCTCCGCGTTCACGCCGCTACCGAGTTGTTGGTGCGGTAAACTGCTCCACATGCCTAGCGGACATAAAGGTTCCATCCACCTTTTTCGTTTTTCTGGAATCGATGTCTTCCTTCACTGGTCTTGGTTCCTTGTAGCGGTATGGGAAATCAACCGTCAGAAGGGGATGTATTCCTCCATCTTGTGGAATGTGCTTGAGTATCTGGCGCTTTTCCTGATCGTGACGATGCATGAGTTTGGCCACGCCCTGGCGTGCAGACAGGTGGGCGGAACTGCCGATCACATCATTCTTTGGCCGCTAGGCGGGATTGCTTACGTGAATCCTCCGCAGCGTCCAGGTGCGACGTTGTGGAGCATTGCGGCCGGGCCACTGGTGAATGTCGTGTTGCTCCTCGCGATGGAAGCGGTTGGGATCGACGCCACGCCAACCACGCTACACCCTGCTGGGTTATGGCCCGCGTACCCCAATTTGGATCAGCTAGTCGGAACCATCGCAGCAATCAACTTCGGCCTGCTCATCTTCAACATCATTCCCATATACCCGCTGGATGGTGGCCAGATTCTTCGCTCTTTGCTTTGGTTCGTGATGGGCCGGGCACGTAGCCTGATGACGGCGGCCGTCATCGGTATCCTCGGCTCGATCGGCTTTATCTTTTTGGCGATCAGGGCTGAAGACATCTGGCTGGGTGCAATCGCAGTTTTTGTGCTGTTGAATTCGTGGTCTGGACTACAGCAGGCCCGCGCCCTCACGCAATTCGCGAAGTTGCCGAGGCGCGAGAATTTCGCTTGTCCCGTGTGCAAAATGTCTCCGCCGATGGGAGAGTATTGGCGATGCTCGAAGTGTGGTCAGCCGTTCGATACATTTCAAACCGCGGGGGTATGTCCACATTGCGGATCGCGGCTTGATCAGACCCGCTGTCTCGATTGCGGCAATGTACGTCCAATGCAGGAGTGGAGCGTTCCCGTGATTGCTGGCACGCAGAGGTCTTAAGGGGACACTAGAAAGTTACCCGCACGCCGATCTGCGCCGCAAATGGAATTCCCACCGTTGTGCCCGGCCCGAAGAAATCACCCAGCCCGCCTTCGGGAATCTCAAGCTGTTTGAGGCTTGTGATAGGCGCTGTTTGCGAGCAGTCAGCGTTCGTACAGATGAGCGTCAAGTTGGTAACGCCCTGCGCGTTCGGCTGCATCTGCGCTGTGGGAACCGGAAGCTGGGCGACATTCACTGCAAAGTTTGCGCCGGGATTGTTGCGGTTGAAGAGGTTGAAGAACTCGATGAATGGATCGATCTGCCACCGCTCATTCACCTTGATGGGACGCGTGACGCGCAGGTCGGATTGAATGTAAGGGGTGCCGCGAAATTCATCGAGGCTGGTGTACATGCCATTGACGTAGATTCGGTCAGTGTTGTCGGCGTTCGTAATCGTGATGGGTCTCGCGCTTTCGATCTGATTAATGGTGCTCAGTTCGAAGCCGCCGGGAATGTGCACGATTCCGGCCAGGACGATGCGGTGACGCACGTCTTCGCCGGAGGGTCCGTAATCGCCTTGTCCAAAGGCATTCAGGAACCCAGCATTCGGCGTTCCGGGCTCATTGGGGCACACGCCATCGACGTAGTCGAATAACTCTCCCAGCAGGCATCCCCAGGTTTGTGCTTTGGAAAGAGTGTAGTTCGCCACCAGGCTAAAGCGGTGCGTGTTGCCTTGAAGGTGGAGCATCAATCCGTTGTAGCTGGAGCGATTGTCGGATGCGAACAGATTGATATTGGGCACCACCTTCGTCTGATCGGTTGAATAGTCCGGATCGCTTGCGGGAATGAGCGGAGTGAGAAGATTGGCGCCACCGGCGTACGGAAAGCCGCGATAGCCGTGATTGCCCTGTTCGTGCACAAAGTCGGCGCTTACCAGCCAACGCTCGTTGAGCGCGTGCTGAATTCCTCCGGTAGTGTGGATCGAGTACGGAGTTTTGTAGGGCGAGCCGATCAAATTGCCGGTAGCCGCTGCGCCACCCATCAGGCAGCCTGAGCCTGAGAGCGCGTAAGTTCCCGGACCCCCAACAAGGCTGCAGGTTCCCGTCGCGAAGTTCGAGTTGTTCAGACCCTGAAATGCGGTCGCCCATCCATTCTGGGCCAAATCGTCGTAGTAAAGACCGAAGCCGGCGCGAATCACAGTTTTTCCGCCAGTGCCGGGGGAATAGGCAACTCCGAGGCGAGGTGCGATTTGTTTGCGATAATCCTGAGGAACGCTGGGCGAGATCGGAATCTGTAAAGCGTTCGCTGTAATAAATGCTGCATTCTCCTGCTGGCTGCGTCCCGAACCGGTGAACAACCCCCATGTTGTTTGATAACGCAAACCGTAGTTGAAAGTAAGTTGATGCGTGATTCGCCAGGAATCCTCCGCGTAGAGCCCGAGGCGCTGCACGTTCTGCGAGAAGCTGCCATCGCCCGCTGGAGTAGTGGAAGCGCCGGCGGCGTAATCGATAGGAAACTGTGCCGGATTTGACAGGTAGAAAGTCGGATTTTCAGGGAACTGATAAAGAGTTTCTGCGTTGCCAGGAAATGAGCCGCTCAACACCGGTTCGTGAATAAAATCCACGCCTAACTTGAGGGCATGATCGCGTATCACATGACTGAGGTCGTAACGGAATTGATATTTGTCCTGATTGCGGAGGTCGGGAAAGAGTGTAATCGGCGTAGCGAATTGATTATCGCCGTAAGTCTCGAAGCCGGAGACAGTCAGGGCGGTCGAACTGAATGGGAACGCCAGCGCAAAGCCGAGATCGGAATTTCGGGTCTGCGTGAGATGGAGCAAGCTGGCGTCGAAAACAAGAGTACCCAGCCAGTTCGGATCGAAGGCATAGGTATTACTGAGGGCCACATTCCAATAGTTGTTATGCGTCAGGAGTCCGGTGGAAGGCAATGTGGCTTGCTGCACCAGCGCATTGTGCGTGGTGTAGGCGTCAGACGATGCGCGCAAGAACCAATTCGATTTCGATGATTGGGCCCAGTCAAAACGAAGCGAACTCAAAAAATCACGAAAAGGAATCGGAACTGTAGCTGGCACAGAGATGGAAGGGACACCGGGAATCAATCCGTCAGAAGCAAGTTGTGCAAGCGCGTCGAATTGCGTGGTGCTGGCCGGGCTGTAAGCGATGCTCGCATCTTCATGCACCGCTTCAAATGATGTGAAAAACCATACTTTCCCTTTTGCGATCGGCCCGCCAATAGTTCCGACGTAATTCTGGCGAGAGAAAGGCTGCTTCGGATTGTTGACGCAGCCCGTGTTGGTGCAGGTCCGAGCCGGATTTTCGATTGGAAAACGCGCATTTAATGCAGCGGCGCGCTCGTAGAAGGCGGCGTCGCCGTGCCAATCGTTGGTGCCGTGCTTGGTGGTGATAATGACGGAGCCGGCCGTAGTCCATCCCGTATCGGCGTCTTCGTTTGACGTGCGTACTGCGAATTCTTGAATTGCGTCTGGAGAAAAATTCTGCAGGAAGCCACCGATCCAGTCGTCAGAATTGTCGGCGCCATCGACCGATAATTCATTGTTCAGGCCAGAACTTCCTCCAGTAGAGACTGCGGTAATTCGAGCCTTAGTGGGATCGGAGGGTTCGACCGGTTCGGTTCCGGGCACAAGGTATGCGATGTTGGCGAAACTCCGGGCCGGTAGCGGCATAGTTTCGAGGTCTTGGGTGCCAACAACGCCTCCCCGCACTGCGCTCGTGCTCTCAATCGGCTCACTAGTGATTGAAGAGGTTGTGCTCTGAACGCCCACGGTTTCCTGAACAGCCGCGGGTTTTAGCGTGACCGAAATATCGTGCACGTTGGCGACGGCGACCGTCACCTCAGATTCGGCGGTGGTAAATCCTGCGGCACTTACTTCCACAATGTACGTGCCTGGTGGGAGGTCGTCGAGACGAAACTCTCCACGGTCTTCGCTCTTAGCGGTGCGTTGCTGGGACGATCCCGATAACCGGGCAACGACCCGGGCGGAAGCGATGCGGGCGCCGGAAAGATCCTGCACAGTTCCACGCAAAGATCCGCGCGGATTTTGGGCGCTGAGAGTAACTGTGAACAGACAAGCGAAGGCGAACGCCACAGCGGCCGGCAGGGATTGGCGGAGATTTCTCTTCATTCTAGAAATTCGATTGGAACCGCGGATCAGATTTCCTTAGGACAAGGTAGGGTAGAGTGGTCCGACCAGTAACTACCAGAGGCAGTAGAACGCGCTCAGCTAAACGGGCGTAAAAGGCAGAGCTTTCCCGCGGCAGCCGCAGTGTAAGGTCCGACTAAGAGAGAAAGTTCCGAACCTACTTCCCTGCATAGGTCTTAGCGGACCCGATGCCCGAACATTTATCGAAGCCGACGCCACACTCCGAGCTGCCTTGAGTGATGTCGTTGAAATCGTCTGCGTACTGTGTCGGATTCGCAAGTTCGTTATACATTTTCGTCAGTTCGGCTACGCTTCCTTTGGCTTTATGTCCGGCCGCGTTTACGATTCCCGCGAAAGTTGGCGAGGCCCAACTCGTGCCGCCAACGGAATACCATGCTCCATCAAGATAAATCGGAGCGCAGCAGAAATCGGAAGCCACATCAGGATAGCCGCGATGGGTGCCTACAACACTTGCCACGCCATTCTGATAGCCGGGGCGTGGCTCATAAGGGCTCAGGTCGCCGCCTCCGCCGCCGCTGTAATAAACTTCATCGACAAAGTTGCCGTTCTGGGCGCGATTAAAATATGTGCCGCCAACTGATACGACGTTCGGCGATGCCCCAGGATAAATGCTCACGCCCAAACCGCTATCGCCAGCGGCTGCAAAGAAAACAACTTTGTTGTTCGTGAAATATTTATCCCACGACAGTTCCTGGCTTTGCTCGGGATCACCCCAACTCATGCTGACTACGCCTCCGCCGGCCTCGGCTACGAGCTTCGCGGCGAGTAGCACGCCCTGCCACGTCGGATCGGTATTTTCTTGCACGGTCTCAACCAGATAGAGCTTGGCTTGCGGGGCCATCGCGTGCGCCCATTCGATGTCGAGCGCTTCTTCGGTCTCCCAGCCAGAATAAACGGGCGGCTTCTTGCTGCCCGGCCAGGTTACGGTGAAATCGGCGGAAGGAATTCCGTAATAACTCGAAAAAGCGGCTAAATCCGATGCGGCGCTGGGATAATCCCCGGCATCGACAATAGCGATCGCACCCCATCCGCCCGTGGGGACGGCAGTGCTGGTGGAAACAGGACAACCCGCCGGTCCGCTAACCAATTGATACACGCATGCAACCGATCCGGGCGTCTCGACGCCCGAAGGTGGTTGTGGTGCAGGCTGATCGGAATCTACATAGAAATAATTTGTGTGATGGCGCCCGGGCTGGGGAATGCTGGATTCGGGATAGATGATTCTGTGGCCGTTGAAAACTGTCTCCAGTGTTTGGGCCGTGGCCGGCACGGGGGTAACTGCGAAGAGGATGCCTACCACTAAGATAGTCAATGCGAGCATCTTGAGTATTCCGGACGAATGCGTCATTCCTGGCTCCTGGTAAGGCTTTTGGCGTGCATCGGGCATTGTACCGCAAAATTGAGAAAAGTCAGTCCGACCACGCCGTCGGCTTACGATCCCAGCGATGATGCTTCAGTTCTTTCAGCAACGCAGTTGAAGTCCGCCGGCATCGCTGGCCGCGATATTTTCTTTAACGTGTTTTGCATCGCGCATGCCGACGATGGTTGTGCTGACGGCCGGATGCGACAGGATGAATCGCAGGGCCATCTCTGGAAGAGTCATTCCCGCCGGCACGATTTTCTTCAGCTTCTCAACCCGCTCAATGGTAGGACGAAGATTCTCTGGGCCGAAATATCCTGAGCGCCAATCGTCCTTGGGGAAGCGAGTCTCCGTTGTCATCTTGCCGCCGAGGCTGCCTTCGTCCAGCGGCACGCGAGCAATCACTCCGATATTGAGCTCCTGGCAAACCGGAAAAAGTTCATCTTCCGGCGCTTGATCGAAGATGTTGTAAATCACCTGCACTACATCGACCAGTCCCGTGTGGAGGGCCTTGATGCCATTTTCCGGTTGCCAGCGGTTAAGGCTCAGGCCGAAATATTTGATCCAGCCATCCCTCTTCAGCTTCTCGATTGTCGACGGAACTTGCGGCTCGTCGGTCCAACTGTCATCCCAAACATGGAACTGAAGCACGTCGATGGAATCGACGCGCAGCTTCTTGCGAATCATATCGGCATATTTGAAGAACATGGTGGGCGGAAACACGTCGGCGTATTTGTAGTCCGGGCAGCGCGGGCCATTTGTCGTTTTTCGGGGGAATTTTCGACGCGGCATATAGGCGCTTGCTCGGTATTCCGCGCGATGATCTCGCCCAGCAGACCATCGCTCTTGCCCTCGCCATAGGCCCACGCGGTGTCAAAGAAATTGCATCCGGAATCGATGGCCAGTTGCAGGGCGTCAGCGATTGTTCATCGCCGGAGCCGCTCCAGCCGCTCATGCCCCAAAGCCCATGAGATTTCACTGACTTCAAAACCGGTGCGCCCCAGCTTGCGGTATTTCATGAAGGCTTTCCTTGTTGGAATTATGAATTGAACGGCAGAACAAACATCGTAGCAGCTTTGGTAAAAGCGAACTTGCAACCGGGCCGGAGCGAAATCGAGATTCTGTTTTTTCGATGGAGATTATCGAGATTTTTCCGGCTCAGCATGCCTCCGGGGTGTTTCAATAGTAGGTAAGAACAAAAGATTCCGGAGGTCCCCTAAATGAAGCCCGAATATCCTACGTCTCAACAACTCGCTATGATGAAGAAATGCGAACGGTTTCGGCAACTCGCTTGTCGATGAAAAAATTTCCGACGATTCCGGCGCCGAAGCCCAAGCGGCGGATAAAGCCCTCGCGCCCGCGGGGTTGAAAAATCCGTTCTGGAAGTAATTTTTTGTCTTCTGAGTGACTGCTAGCTCATCACAGGGCAAACGCCGGGCCTGGCCTACCGTAAGATTGGCAACGATAAGCAAGGTCGCAGCGCGAACGGTAACGCTGACATTTCGTGAAGGGCGGGATGCAGCAGGGAGTCCCGGCACGGCTCAAGCGTGATAACGAATGGCAGCGCGCTCTTGTCGAAGCCCGGTTTTTGCAGCAACGAATCAATGTTCAGTTGATGCGCAGAAAGATGAAGCGAGCCAGTCGCGCCATAATCCCGGGCTGATCTTTTACCCAGAACCGCAAATACCAAGGGGTTTCAAAATCGCAGTTCACCTTGGGCGATATCAGATGCAGCGCATGATTGCGGCGCCCTCCGCCGAAAGCCCGTCTGCCACAGAGATCAAGTCTGAAACTACGGCCACTGCGGTGGGATCGCCGCCGGCTCCAGCACCGAGGAAGGCGATGTCCCCGCCATATTGTCCCGAGGTGAGAACCAAGTTTAGATTCCTCTGAACCCTTCCAAAGGGTGATGATGCGGGAACGAGGCTGGGGCCAACCTCTGCGAACAGAGTTGTTTCCTTCAGATCTGCGCGCGAGATTTGACGGATCGTACAGCCTAAGTCGGCTGCATAGTCAAAGTCGACGGCATCGATGGAGCGTATGGTGCGGGCGCGAATGTTATCGGGCTCAACATGAACATGCAGACCGGCGAGCGCGAGAATTGCCAGTTTGGCGCGGGCATCTCCGCCGTCAAGATCCTCGCTCGCATCAGCTTCGGCGTAGCCTCGGGCTTGCGCCTCTTCGAGTGCGTCGCCGAATGGAACGCGTTCGGCCTCGATGCGGCTGAGGATGAAGTTGCAAGTGCCGTTAAGAATGCCCGCGATGCCATGTAGTCGGTCACCAGAAAGACCGGTCCGCAGAGCTGGAAGAACGGGCACACCTCCCGCCACCGATGCTCCATATTCAAGCTGACAGCCATTTTCATTCGCGAGTTGCAGCAACTCCGGACCATGCCGGGCGATGAGCTGTTTGTTGGCCGTGACGACCGACTTTCCGGCGGCAAGCGCCGCGCGCACCAATTCTCCGGCGGGTGAAAGTCCTCCAATAAGCTCGACGACGATTTCCGCATCGGAGTTGATGACGTCGCTGAACTGTTCGGTCCAAACCACATTGGCCGGCACCCAGGGCTGTTTCTTGCGCGCGACATTCCGATTGCAGATCTGGGTAAGTTGAAGGGCGCCATCCGAGCGCCCACAGAGGATCTTGGCGACCGCCCGCCCCACCGTGCCGAAGCCGACCAGAGCGACCCGCGCATTTGCCCGCGCCGGAGAGTCTGGCTGTTTATCTCGCGATGCTTTTGCCAAGTTTATTCTCGAAGACGCTCCCATAATACGTGTGAGCTGGATCAAGTGCGAAGCGCAAAGAACAGATGTGCGAAATCCAAAGCGACAGGCTTCTCGAAAGGAGAAATTGCAGTTCGATCGGGCCGGGCGGCATGCAAAACAAATTCCGCATCAAAAATTGGTAATATGGTTCGATCCCGTTGCAATCGAGGCCCGGCCTTTCTGCGAGGAATCATAGCGGAACCTTTATTGACGCGCCTTTCCATGCCGAGCGCTACGGTCCGCCACTACGCCCGGTAAGGGGAGGAGAATGGATGATTGGAAAGTTCGCGAATGTACTGGCGTTGCTGAGCTCGATGGTGCTGATGGGAGCGCGTGGAGTTTCTCAGACCGCACCCGCCGACCAGACACCGGCTCCAGCTCCTTCTGCCCAACAACCTGCCGCCGCACAACAACCCGCTGCCCAGCAGCCTGATACGAGCCAGGCACCCACCGAAGAAACTTCACCACGGCGAAGAGTCAGACCTCGTACTTACAGGCCGTGGTCCTTCAATGCAGGTCTGGGCGCAAACTTAGATAGCGGAACAACCAAGACCTTCGTTCGCGGCGGAGGCTACGACGGTACGGTCGGGGCAGCTCGCAATGCGAGTAAATATCTGGGTCTTCGCGGTGACTTCCTTTTTGCTGATCTTCCCTTGCGGCAGTCTTCCCTGGCATTGGCGCAGGCGCAGAGCGCCACGAGTTATCTCTTTGCCGTCACGCTGGGCCCCGTCATTAATATCCCCGCGACGAAAGACTGGGGTGGATACATTGTCTTCGGTCCCGGTTATTACCGGCGCTTCGGGACTCTGAGCGGCGATACGGCAATCCCCGGATCGACGTGTAATGCGTTCTATAAGTGGTGGGATGGCTGCCCGAATGTCAGCATTCCGCTCAGCGGCAACTTTATACATTCCAGCCAGAATGATTTCGGATACAACATCGGCGCGGGCATCACACGAAAAATGCCCAGTGGAGTGGAGCTCTATGCGGAGTTCCGGCTGATGCATGGATCGGCCAACGGAACGACGACCGATGTAAGGCCAATCACAGTTGGCGTGCGCTGGTAGCAGGCATTATTCCGGGTTCGTTCGGTAACTCCACAAATCTCCAGCGCGCTGCTGCAGTTGGACGAACGAGGACGCTGCGACGGGCTGCGAGATTGAGTTGTTCGAGTTGGTTTGTTCCAATGCCTCTTGCACGATGTGGTGCGCCGGCGCCAGCGAGCACGCAGGGTCGGTTGCGGTTACATCGCCTGCCAGGAGCAATGCCTGGCAGCGGCATCCCCCGAAATCCTCGGTCCGGCGTTCGCAGCTACGGCACGGTTCCGGCATCCATTCTTCACCACGAAATTTCTGGAAAGAATCCGAGTCCCGCCAAATTTCTTCCACTGTCTTCTCGCGAACGTTCTCAAAACTAAGGTTGGGAATGATTTCTGCGGCGTGGCAGGGAAGGACTTTACCAGACGGATTAATGAGCATTAGCTTCCGCCCCCATCCGCCCATGCAGGCTTTCGGATACCGGGCGTAATAATCGGGGACAACCGAATCGATACGAATACGTCCGGCTAATCGCCTTTCTGCGGCCGCAACAATTTCGACTGCTTTATCAACCTGTGCTCGAGTAGGAATCAACGCTGCGCGATTGCGGAGCGCCCAGCCGTAGTATTGGGTGTGAGCGATTTCCATGCGCTCGGGTGAAAGTTGCTCGATGAAGGCGATCATTTCTTCGAGGTGATCGATGTTCTGCCGGTGAATGACCAGATTCACCGTGAATGCGATCTCATATTGGCGGATCAGCCGCGATAGTTCGATCTTGTGAGCGTGTGCCTTGGCTCCAGCGATCCAGTTGGCGGCGTCTTCGCGCGAATCCTGAAAACTGATCTGGATGTGATCGAGTCCGGCCCCTACGAGGGATTTTAGCCGTGGCTCGCTCAGCCCGATGCCGGACGTGATGAGGTTGGTATAAAGACCAGCGGCCCACGCGGCGGCGACAAGTTCGGTTAGATCTGCACGCGCTAACGGTTCGCCTCCCGTGAAGTGGGCGTGGAGCATTCCCAGCGTGCCTGCCTGACGAAAAACGTCCGTCCACTCGGACGTGGACAGCTCCGTATTGACCGCCGCGAGTTGTTCAGGATTCGAGCAGTAAACGCAGTGCAGCGGGCAACGGTGCGTAACTTCGGCAATGAGCGCGAGAGGGTTGGGAATCATCGATGGTCGAGTCTGGAGCTATTCGGCCTTTACTAAGAATACAGTTTTTCTTTTGGTTGTTCCCCCGTCGCCCGTAACCTGTACTCATTGTTGACATAATTGTTACCGTGAGTAACAATCTTATATGTGTATAAAGTCGTCACGACGAAGTCGTTTGCCAGGGCTTTTTCGCGGCTTCCGCTGAATTGGCAAAGGCGAATCGTGGCAAAGATCCGAGAGATCGCGGTCGATCCTTACGCCCAGCATAATAATGTTACCAAGCTGCAAGGGCGCAATGGCTATCGGCTTCGGGTCGGCGACTGGCGAGTGATATACGAGTTACACAACGATCGCCTGGAATTATGGGTGCTAGACGTCGGACCTCGGGGAGGAATCTACTGATGCGCATCGAAACCATTACCCGCGAAGGCCGGGAGTTCGCTGTAATTCCCGTGGACGAACTGCAGAAGCTCATTGATGACGCAGAAATGCTTGCCGATGTAAGAGCGTACGATGCCGCCAAAGCTCGTCTTGAGGCAGGCGAGGATGAACTCGTACCGTTGGAAATCACCGAACGCAGGCTGCGGGGCGAGGCACCGCTGCGGATTTGGCGCGAATATAGGAAACTCACCCAGGAACGGTTGGCCCGGAAGTCGAAAGTGTCCCGCGCTCTCATAGCAGCCATTGAGACTAAGCGTAAGGTGGGATCTGTGAGCACATGGAAAAGGCTGGGCGCAGTGCTGGGCGTGAGTTGGGAGCAGTTGACGTAGCTGTTCCTGGTGAAGCACCACTAAACTTCGGATATTAGGTCAATAATCGACGATCCTCTTCTTCTGCAACTGCTCCAGAAACACTCCGATGTCGGATCGAATCTTGGCGGGGTCGGCGTCGTCGAACTGCTTTTGCAACTGGGCGATGATCTCACCAAACGTGCGTTGACCGTCGCAACGCTCGAGCACCTGACGGCCCGTTCCTTGCAGTTTGATCGCGCCCTCGGGGAATAGGATCACGCGGTCTTCTTCCGTGCCTCCCCAACGGCAACCGGCGGCGAGGCGAGGCTGGCTGGAATCATCGGGTGTGGCCACTATGCGCCCTCGATTTGAAATGCGCCCGGCGGCGGCCATCCCGGTTGGACGTACGCGAAATAGAGGGCATCGAGCTGTGCCCAAAGGATATCGCACTTATCGCGCAGGGCTTGCATCGCCAATTCCTGCTCGCCACGCGTTTTAGCGTTCTCGTAGACGTAGTTCACCGCGAATTGAGAATCTTCCGGAGCTTGATAGAGCCGCGCCTCAAAGTAATCCAAGCCGCCGGCCAGCCACGGATAGTATTGCCGCAGCTTTTCCACCCGCAGCGTAATCAACCGCGTGGAAAACAATTCCGTCAGGGAGGAAGCGACCGCTTCTAAAAGAGAACGACTGCGAACGATGTTGAGATACTCATTCACGGCGAAGCGAGTTGCCGGCAGAATGCCCTTGCCCGCGCGCACCTGCCCCGCGTCCAAACCGGTTGCTTCCGCCAGCTTTATCCAGCGCTTGATGCCGCCTTCGCTGGTCGCATCACCATCGTGATCGACGACGCGCTTGCGCCAGGCTCGACGAAAAACCGGATCAGGACCCCGGGAGAGAATGATCGAATCCTTGATCGGAATGATGCTCTGGTAGTAATAGCGGTTCAGTGCCCAGGCCTGCAGTTGGCCACGGCTCAGCTTGCCCTCGTGCATCAATTGATAAACGGATGCTTGTGGTGGTAGCGCTCTTCGCCGATGGCTTGAAATTGAGCACGCAATCCGTCGAGGGAGAGTAATGTCGCGCCTTCAGGAGCCGTTCCTATAGGGTGAACTGCCATCCATCCTCCGCGATTTCCCAACCTGCGCTCCGCACCTGGCGAGATTGAGGGCCTGCCTCGTCCAGCATGGGATTGGTGTTGTTGATGTGTACAAATATTTTACGCGGGTGGCGAAGTCCCGCCAACCTGACCAAGTTTCTTCGACTGGTATGTGGCCCATCTGTCGGGCGGTCTGACCATCTCCCTGCACACGAATCAGTTCGTCATCGCTCCAGAATGTGCCGTCGAAGAGAAGCAGATCGCTGTTCTCAAGTTCGTAAAGGAGCGCATTATCCAGCGCGGGCACGGCAGGCAGATAGGCAAGCCGCGCGTGCGCCTTTGAACTCGGCTCGCGCGATTCGACGAAAAGTCCGAGCGACGCTTCGGACGGTGCCAGTTGTGAGCGGCGGCCGGCTCTTACATAGGCGGGATAGTGCTCGTTCAACGACCAGGCCAGACACGTTAAGCCGGAATCTTCGCCTTGCGGGTTGCATACGGGAAACTGTTGCCCAGGCTTAAAGTCGGTCCACGTGACTTGACTTTGAACTCGCTGCAGCATCGCGAACATGGAGGTATCCTCTCGAAGAATGCAGCGAACGGAAGCGGTGGCATGAACGCGAAAGGGCTGGAGTTCGCGCAGCAGGAGAAGTCCGAGAACGTGGTCGACATCGGCGTTCGCAAGTACGACGCCCGAAATCGGCGACTGGCGCAGGCCTTCGCGAGGATGCAGTTCGCGATTGGCTTCGATCTGGCTGCGCAGGTCAGGAGACGCACCCAAAAGAAACCATGAACGTCCATCTTGTGAGATAGCCACCTGCGCCTGCGTGCGCGGTTTGCCATGGAAAGTACCGGCCCTTAAAGCGTGGCAGTTTGCGCAAGAACAATTCCATTGCGGAAAACCACCCCCGGCTGCGGAGCCCAGAATTTTTATTTGCATCAGAGCGAGTTTACAACTTGGAGGTAGTTGTTTTGGACGGTCAACATGACGGATCTTGCAACTTTTCGACGATCACGTGCGGTGAATGTGAAACTTCCTGCAGCCTTCTGTGTATTTCGCTTCCAGAGCCCGCTTTGCTCTTGCCTTGGTTGCCAAGACATTCCATACTACTGCAGCGCCCGCGCAATGCGGGTTTCCGCCTTCCCCCGCCCTCCCCATTTTTCCGTAACGTGGACTAGCTTTGTCCCGCCGCGGCCGCGCAACGGATGGGATCGACATCCCACAGCGCAGTTTCGCCAGCCATGTTTTCGATCCCGACCTCACCCGCCATTTCAGTCCCGGGCTTGCCGCACCAGACGATGCGGAATTGCGCTTTTGTTCCTTCGTACAATACGTCTACTACATCGCCCGGCTTTAGGCGAGCGTCCACGCATTGCAACGTCGCACCGCGTCCGCTGATGGTGCGCAGGCTGGCAGGTTGAATGAATGGGCGTGAACTGGAATCCATGCCCCAGATTTGGACGGGAAGGTCCACGAAGACGCGCGACTGACGACGGCGATCCATCTGATACCCCTCGAAAACGAAGCGAATCAAAAGGATGGTAGGCGGGGAGAGCAGGCGAACCAAGGTAACAATGGTCACATGGCACGGTGTGCCGAAAGTTTGGTGACGAAAGCCGGACTGCTAGTCGAGATCTCCCATAGAGCAAGCACCGGGGCCGCGAGGATCGCCGCAGGAACCGCAAGGGCCAGCGCTGGGGGAAGAAGTGCTTGAGCCTTTTGCAGAGACCGCGAAGACGCTGAGTTGAGGGCTCAATTTCTTGCTTTGGCATTTCGGACATTTGGCCTTATCGCGGCCAAAAACGAGTGCTTCAAACTCATGCTGGCATTCCTGGCAAACATACTCAAAGATGGGCATCTTGATTTACTCCGTGAAGCGAACAGCTCCTATTAGAATCAATTTCAGCAGAGTTCGCAACGACACGCGTGAAAGTGGGGAATCCGGTTTCAAATATCGGTAATGGTTCCACCCGGCGAAGTGAGTTTTCTCCCTCCGTCTTTCGGCCACATCGGCGGCTGCGTGGTGGACATGTGCAGACTTTGGCAGCGTTCTTTCTATCCCGCCACATTGAGCTGCCATCACATGAGAACAGACTAATCGAAGTTGAGCCAGGCATTCCGGTTCTCTGCCATTGTCATTGGCAGCAAGAGCGGCAGGGAGCGCTGACACTGATTGTGGTGCACGGCCTCGAGGGTTCAAGCGAATCGCAGTACATGTTAGGAATTGCGCGAAACGGTTTAGCTGCAGGCATGAACGTCGTGCGGATGAACCAGCGCAATTGTGGCGGCATGGACCATTGCGCGCCCACCCTTTACAACTCCAGTCGGTCGGGTGATGTAGCCGCGGTGGCGCGCGAACTTGTAAAACGCGATGGAATCCGGGGTTTTGTGCTGGTCGGGTTTTCCATGGGCGGCAATCTGGTGTTGAAGTTGGCCGGTGAGTGGTCGGATACCGGACCGCGGCAGTTTCGGGGAGTTGCCGCCGTCTGTCCCGCCATCGATTTGGCGGCGGGAGCGGACGCGCTGCACGAGCCGGCGAATCGGGTTTACGAATATTATTTTCTCCTGCAGCTTTTCCGCCGCTTTCGCCGCAAGGTGCAGCTCTTTCCCACAGAGTTTGAAGCGGTGCGGCTTCGCGGAGTGAGGAGCTTGCGCGAATTCGACGATCGTATTACGGCGCATTATTGTGGTTTTGCCAGTGCCGACGATTATTACGCGCGTGCCCGCGCTGCGAATATCATTGATCGAATCGCCGTTCCCGCATTGATCGTTCACGCCGCCAACGATCCTTTTGTTCGTATCTTGCCTGAGACGCGGAAGAAAATTCTGGCGAATCCGTATATTACTTACGTCGAGACGGAGGACGGCGGGCACTGCGCCTTCTTAGGAGAGCGCGACGGCGACCCAGCTTACGATGGGCGCTGGGCGGAGCGAGAGATCGTCGAGTTTGCGAAGCAGTTCCGCTAATTCGAGCGTAGGCCTATCGGCGACTTCGCGAGAGTCGGAATAGCAAAAATATTTTTCAATCCTCCGCGAAACAACCCACATTCATTGAGCAGTCGCCGGGCGGCGAAACCAGGGGATGACGTTAACGCCCCGGCCTTTTATGCGAGTTCGGAGGAAAGCCAGGATGGTCATGGCAAGGAAGATCAGGAGCAAGCCGAAGGATGCCGTGCGAATGCTGACGGCGTGTTTTGGCAGGATGGAAACCCTGCCGTAAACGAATTCGATGTGTACCCAGTAGACCAGGAGCGAAGCCTGGCCTAGCTGAATCAATGGACTAAAGCCGAGTTGCGCCGCTCCCCACCGGCACCATGAATAGCTCGCCAGGAGAATTAACAACAGCATCCCAACACGAACGAGGAAAAAGTTCGGGCTGGTGTGCCAATAGTCGTAAACGGCATATAAGCTCCGCCGCGAATGATCGAACCAGAGAGAGATTCCGATGAGAGCTAATCCGGCCGCCCCGGCCGCAAAGAACGTTGTGGTTTCGCGTTTCCGCGCCCATTCGGTTTGCAGGCAAAATCCGGCGGCCAGCCCGGCGAAAGCGAAAGCGCTCCATGGGAAGACCGGAAAGAGCCATGCTTGCGGTCTTCCCAAATTATGGACTCCGTTGATATAAGACTCGAGCGGCCACGGCAGCCAATCGGGGCGCCAGCTAGTCCACACGAGCGGCGTGAGCAGTGAAATGAACAAGACTGCCACAGATGACGCGGCGATTAACGCAGGCTCGACCTTTGCTGTTCGCCTCACTGAGAGCACAACCCAGCAAAGTATGCCCATGAGCATCATCGATAAGCCGATGGTATTGAGGATATCGACGCGCAGCAGATCGCTGAGCGGCGCCCATCCCCACGCGATCAGGTACTCCTGTGCTCGAAAGAGTAGCCCGAATCCGAAGATTTCAGCGCCACGAAGAATTGTCGCGCGAGCGATCTGTGCAGGCGGGACATTTTTTTTGTGCAACTTTTCCGTTACCAGGGCAAAGGAAATTCCGGCAAGAAATAGAAACAACGGCGCGGGAAAGGTTCCTCCCAGTTGCGAGTACATGAAAAACTTGCTTTGCCGGGCGCTGGGACTAAGCCAGGAATCATAGCAATGCGTCTGGAACATCAGAACGCAGGCAAGGCCGCGCATCCAGTCGATGTAGGCTAGCCGGGATGGGTTGGAACGCGGCACGTGACGTCCTCGAGGCATTGTGCAGTATACGGGAAGGCCGCGCGAGAGAAATTTATGTGCCTGCGCCAAGGCTCAATGAGCCCAGAAGAATTAGAGTACACCGAGAACCTCTGCGAACGAGAAACGCCTTAGTCCCCTGAGGATTCGATTTGGACCAGGGAAGCAGGAGCAGATGTTCCCTTCTGCCAGCGGTTTGGCGGAGATTTATCGATGCGCAGCTTGTTCGCTGCGGAGCCGACCGCCAGCGACGCCTTCACCATGTGACCGACACGCAATGGGCCAAGAATCTTCTCGCCTTGTATCCAGTGTAGCGCGCTGCTGATGCTGCAGCCGCACTGGTTGCAATCGGGCTTGCCGCCAAAGACGCAGGGTTCGACGCGGCTTTGCAGGTCGGCGGAATAGTTCACCGACATTTTCGCAAACAGGCACTCGCCGGGATTTGACGGCGGCTTGACGAAAGCCTTTGCCATGCCTTCGGGAATAAGCAGTTTTCCATATTTCGAGCGTAGGGCGGGCAGTTCATTCGCGACGCGTTCGCGATCTTCTGGCGTTAGCCGCTCCCTGCTCTCTTCGCCGATCTGCGGGCTGTAGAGACTGACCCAGATGTGATCCACTTCGTCACGTGCATTCCAGAAAGAAACATAGTCTTCGAAATAGCTGGCGCGAGCGAGCATGGGCCGCGTAATCACCCAATGGACGTTGATCTTCCTGCCAGCAATATTTTTGAGGATGCGTTCGTAAGTCGCGGGTGCGCGCCGAATATCATGATGCTCGGGCAGTCCGTCTACGGAAACGGCTACTCGAACGCGCGGAAGTTCCATCCAATCGGCGGGAATAGGAATAACGCCGCTGGTTACGACCATGGAGAAGATTCCCATATTGCTTAAGGCCGGCAGAATGAGATCCAGTTCTCGATGGCGAACCAGAGGTTCGCCGCCAACGAGAGAAACGTGCAAAGGGCGATGGCGGCGCACCAGATGGAGAACGGCTTCGACGAGCACATCGCCGCGAAAATCACGCAGGTCACGGAGAGTGACTTCGCCGCCGAGATGATCATTGCCATAGGCATAACATCCGGGACAGCTTAGCGGACATTCACGCGTGATCTCGATGGAGAGCATGGGGACGCGGCCACTGAGCACTCGCCACCAGGCACGCGCCAGACCTTTAGGAGTAATGCTGGAACGGGCTGCCGCTGACTGCATTTTTCTTTAGAAGCGCGGCAACGCGCGTGGGTTATCCGGAAAGCGGCCCCAGTTGAGATCTCAATCCGTGATCGAATTGCAGCGGCAGCTATAATAACGCATGTGGGCGTGTAGCTCAGGGGATAGAGCATCTGCCTTCTAAGCAGAGGGTCGCAGGTTCGATTCCTGCCACGCCTACCATCTTTTTGAAGCTGATTACGGCCCGGCGTCGACGTTGGCTCTTGTTCTCCATTTACATTGCAGCCGCTGGGACTCGCACGATAAGATACTCCGTACACGTCTACTCCGCTTTTATCCCATAAGTCCTGAAGTGTGCCGCGGGGCAAGGGTGTGCGACCCCGATTTGGCGCAACTGTGCGTCCGCGAATCCGTGTTACGGAGCTGGCATTGAACAAACGCAGGAACAAAGGCAAAACCGCGGTCATCGTCGGCGCCCAGTGGGGCGATGAGGGTAAAGGAAAAATTGTCGACGTTCTCTCGGAAACTTTTTCTGTCGTGGCGCGCTACGCCGGCGGGCATAACGCCGGACACACCGTCATTATCAACGGCAAGAAATTTGTTCTGCAGCTTGGTGCCGTGCGGCGTTCTGCGCGCCGGATGCTGCAGTGTGATCGGCAACGGCGTAGTTCTTGGACCCGATGGCTTTCTTAAAAGAAGTGGCGGCGCTGCGCGATGCGGGCGTCAAAGTTGATGGCAATCTTTTCGTCTCTAACCGCGCGCACGTGATTCTTCCTTACCATCGCATGATCGAGCTGGCGGCGGAGAATGCGCCCGGCCGCGTAAAGATCGGCACGACTTCCCGCGGCATCGGCCCCGCTTATGAAGATAAGATGGGACGCCGCGGCTTGCGGGTGGCCGATTTGCTTGACCTGCCGCTGCTCAGGAAGCATATTGAAAATGCCTGTCCGCGAAAAGAACATGATCGCGCATGCGCTTTTCAACTCCGAGCCGCTCGATGCTGACAAGATGTTCGCCGAGTACGCCCAGGCGGCGGAGAAGATCGCCCCATTTGTGCGGGATACGGCGGTCCTGCTGAATCAGCGCGCTCGCGGAAGGCAAGTCGATCGTGTTCGAAGGCGCGCAGGGCACCATGCTCGATATCGATCACGGCACGTATCCCTTTGTGACTTCTTCGAGCGCCACCTCAGGCGGCGCGGCGATTGGCACTGGCGTTGCGCCAAACGCCATCGAACCGTCATCGGGCTTACCAAGGCTTATTGTACGCGCGTCGGCGGCGGACCGTTTCCGACCGAACACAAGGCAACGTTAGGCGAACACCTGCGCAAACGGGGCAACGAATTTGGGGCAGTAACCGGACGGCCCCGCCGCACCGGTTGGCTCGACTTGCCACTGCTGCGCTACGCTGGCATGATTAACGGCATCTCCTGGCTGGTGGTGACCAAGCTGGATGTGCTCGACGAACTCGCCGAGATTCCGGTTTGCATCGGGCTATAAGATCGACGGCAAAGAAATCGACGGCTTGCCGCCGCAGGCATGTGGCTACGAAAAGATCGAATGCATCTATCGCACGATGCCGGGGTGGGCGACGCCGACGAACAAAGTAAAACACGTTTGAAGGACTGCCGAAGGCCGCGCGTGAGTATCTGACGTTCATTGAAAAAGAAACGGGCGCGCGAGTAGGAATGATCTCAACCGGGCCGGACCGGGCAGAGACCATTCTGGTGGATGACTTTGTAGAGTTAGGGCTTAAGACGAATCGCGACATTCAAGAAAGGCATCTGAGTAATATTCAATCGCCCAATGATTCAATGAAGCAATGACTAAACTAGGTAAGGAGCGAACGATGGTAGTGCTGGCGGTAACCTGGATGGCGAAAATTGGGCGCGAGGCCGAAGTAGCCGCAATCTTTCGAAAGCTACCGAGGAATCGCGCAAGGAACCGGGTTGCTCCATGTATCAGGTGCACAGGCACAAGACTGAGCCGCGCCGCTTTTTCATCTACGAACAATACAAAGATGATGCCGCGCTCGAAGCGCATCGCAACGTCCTCATTTTTGCAGTACGCCAGGAAAAGATCTGCCCGAAGATCGCCGACCGCACCGAGGGGCATTTGTTCGAGCCGCTAGGCTATTTTGCGAGGGTAAGTTAATCGGCTGGTGGCGCCAGCAATTCTTGCCGACGGCCGCCAACCTGAACCCGATCGGCAGATCAGGCGTTCATTTGCAACGCCGTGGTGACACTCGGGGTTGGCGATCCTACTGCGCCAATTCGTATCCCGCAAAAAAGAAACTCAAGCTCAAAACGGGCGGTGTCCTCCGCGTCCGAGCCATGGATCGCATTGTGCTCGATGCTCGGTCGCCCATTTTTTGCGGATCGTGCCCTCTTCGGCGTTCGCCGGGATTGGTCGCGCCCATCAGCTTGCGCAAATCGGCGATGGCATTTTCTTTTTCCAGCGCCAGAGCCACGATCGGCCCGCTCGACATGAAATGCGTCAGCGAGTCGTAAAATGGCCGGCTGGCGTGGACAGCATAGAACTGCTCCGCCTGATGCTGGGAGATTTCGAGCATCTTCATGGCGAGAATGCGGAAGCCGTTCTTCTCGAACTGCTCAATGATGTCGCCGACCGCATTTTTCTGCGACCGCGTCCGGCTTGATGATAGTAAGAGTGCGTTGCAGTGTCTTCATAAGTCGAGTCGTTAGTCCTTGGTCGTTCGTCGTTCGGTTCGGCCAGCATTCGTGAACTTGTCTTTGAACTGGTCGAAATCGCGTACTGCCTCTGAAGCATTCTCGGTCATCGCGATTCACGAGCTAAGCACCGAACTTAACCCCCAGATCGCCGCCGCCAGCGTCTCGCCAATCGCCGCGGGCGATTTCGCCACCTTGATGCCCGCTTTTTCCATCGCTGCGATCTTTTCCGCTGCCGTGCCCTTGCCGCCTGAAATAATCGCTCCCGCGTGGCCCATGCGCCGGCCCGGAGGCGCGGTTTGCCCGGCGATGAATCCCACCACCGGCTTCTTCATATGCATCTTCACGAACTGCGCCGCCGTCTCCTCAGCGTTGCCGCCGATTTCGCCGATCATGATGACGGCCTCGGTCTCGCGGATCGCGATTGAAAAGTTCGAGCGCATCGACAAAATTCGTTCCGATGATCGGATCGCCGCCAATGCCGATCGCGGTCGACTGCCCAATGCCGCGCTGCGTGAGTTGATGCACGGCTTCATACGTCAGCGTGCCCGAGCGCGACACGATGCCGACGTTGCCTTCTTTGTGAATGATCCCGGCATAATGCCGATCTTGCATTTGCCTGGCGAAATAATGCCCGGACAATTCGGCCCAATCAGCCGCGAGCGGCGGTTCTGCAAAAACTCCCACGCCTTCACCATGTCGAGTGTCGGAATCCCTTCGGTGATGCAGACGATCAGATTCGATCTCCGCATCCGCCGCTTCCATGATCGCGTCTGCGGCAAACGGCGGCGGAACAAAAATTACGGTCGCATTGGCGCCCGTCTTATCCACCGCCTCCTGCACTGGTATTGAAAATCGGCCAGCCTTCGTGCGTTGTCCCGCCCTTGCCGGGCGTGACTCCGCCGACAACCTGCGTGCCATAAGCCGCGCAGGCTTTCGCGTGAAACGTGCCTTCGCGGCCAGTCAAACCCTGCACCATCAACCGCGTTCTTTTATCCGACCAGAATTGCCATAATCGCTCTCCTCAACATCTCGTAGTCGTCGGGCTTTCTGTCGTTCGCCAGCGCGACCTAAGCGCCCTTGGCCGCCGCCACGACTTTATCCGCCGCGTCCTTCATCGTGTCGCGCATCACAAAGTTGAACCCCGATTCCATCAGAATCTTGCTTGCCCTTCCTCGACATTTGTGCCTTCCAGCCGCAGCACGATCGGAAGTTTAATATTCGTCTTCTTCGCCGCTTCAACCACTCCCGTGGCCAGCGTATCCACCCGCAGAATGCCGCCAAAAATATTGATCAGCACGGCTTTCACGTTCTTGTCGCTTAGAAGAATTTCGAACGCATGCGCCACCTGCTCCGCATTCGCGCCGCCGCCCACATCCAGAAAATTCGCCGGCATGCCGCCCGCATATTTGATGATATCCATGGTGGCCATCGCCAGGCCCGCGCCATTGACCATGCAGCCCACGCTGCCGTCCAGTTTGATGTAATTCAGGCTGTATTTCGAGGCTTCCACTTCGAGCGGATCTTCCTCAGTGATGTCGCGCAGTTCGCGCAATTCGGGATGGCGGAAGAGCGCGTTGTCGTCGAAAGTTAATTTGGCGTCGAGCGCAAACAGCCGCCCATCGGTGAGTCGTAATGAAAGGATTGATTTCAACCAGTGATGCATCGGTTTCCAGAAACGCCCGATAAAGACCGGTCAAAAACTGCACCGCGGCATTAATTTGCTTGGCACCGAGCCCCAGCTCAAACGCAATTTTGCGCGCCTGAAACGCTTCCAACCCCATGCCAGGATCGATATACTGCTTGAGAATCGCGTCGGGATTCTCGGCGGCGACCTGCTCGATTTCCATTCCGCCCGCCGCCGAAGCCATGAATACCGGCTTGCCTTCGGCGCGGTCGACGAGAATTCCCAGATACAGCTCTTTTTCAATCGGAAGTGTTTCTTCAATCAACAGACGCCGCACGATGCGGCCCTCGGGACCTGTCTGATGAGTAACGAGCTTCATGCCCAGAATTTTGCCCGCCAGTTCCCCAGCCTCGTCCACCGACTTGGCAATCTTTACGCCGCCTCCCTTGCCCCGCCCACCAGCATGGATTTGCGCTTTGACTACGACTCCGTTCGCGCCAGCATCGAACAGCTCTTTGGCTCCCGCCTCGGCTTCTTCCCGGGAAGTGGCCATCGTGCCGCGCGGAACCGCCACACCATATTTCTTAAGAATTCCTTTTGCCTGGTACTCATGGATTTTCATAAATGGTCTCTTCCAGCTGAATGATCGGCAGGAATATGCTTGCGGCTTTAGCGCTGCGGCAAACCTCTCATTTTATAGAGGGGCGAAGGATTTGGGCAAACCTTGAGCGCTCTTTTAACAAGGCGGTCGCATTCTAGGTTTTGAAACTCGAACGTTGCGAAGACTTCGGGATGCGAAAAGCAGCGAATCATCAAACTGATTTCTCTGAACATCGCGCGGCCCGCGGCTGATCATTTTACAAAGGCGAGGCCATCAGCACCGGAATTCTTAAGAAACCGGTTTCTGGCGCGGTAATCCAGCCGGTACCATGCTGCTGTGGAAAAGTCCTCGCAATCCTGTAACGGATGTCCTAGGCAAACACCATGTGAGGCCTTAGCGTTGCTCGGGGAAATACACGTCCGAGGAGACGATCGTGGACAATGAACCTTATCGCACCCGTCGAATGCCGCAAGTAATGACCGCCATCGCATTCATATTCCTTACGCACATTGTGACCCAAGCCGCGGTCTCCGAAATCCGTAAGGATTTCCTGAACCTCACGTCCCTACTACCAGCCAGCGCCATCATGTCAGCGCCATCGTCCGACGCCAGCTACATGATCTGCGTGACTGCGGTGAACGTTGAGAGCGCAGCTCCCACCGCAATATTGAGATGGGTCGACGAAAATGCGCAGTTCCGGAATTTTGCTTTTTCCCAAGTAAACGGCCTCCCCAATGGATGCGACCTGATCCGCAGCCAGGCGAATACCGCAGCCACCATTGAAACGGATGGCTCCCATAACGGCTCTTACAGTCTCTTCGTTTTTGGTTTGGGTTTCTGGCCAGTTGGCAATCAGGCGCAAGGCGGTCTCTCTGAACCGATCAACTACGCTGCAACTGGAGCCAACGGTGGCTGGGGATTTTCGTTTCCTGGCTTTCCCCGGTTGTTTACGATAATCGCCGGGAATAATTGCAAGTGGCAGCTTTCTGCCGGCTCTGCAGGGACGTTGTCCGGTTCCGGATCGCAGGTACTCACAGCTTATGGTGCAGGCTCCGGCGTGTTCACCAGCCAAACCAGCAGCTGCGCTTACGCCCTGATCGCCTTGCAGTTCAGCACGCCAAAATCTGGAACCGGCCCGCTGACGGATTTCGAATATGACTTGCTCAACTGGAGAGATGCGACTTATCCGAAGGTGGAAACTTTGTTCACAGCAGGCAACAATGGAGCAAACATTCTGTTCGCCGGCAACATCGCCGAGCAACCGGATAATGGAATCATCAGCGAGGAACTCCTCGCGTCGTGGAGCAACCAGACCACCGACTCCTGCGCGGCATCACTGTTGGGCGAACCCTCCGGTGAGCCAAGCAGTTGCGTTTCAGCCGCCTTTATTGCCCCACTCAGCCCATTGCAGATCCTCACCTACAACTCTCCCGGACAAAAATGGGGAACTTCGCCAGCTTACAGCGCGGAGGTGGATGTTATTCAGTTTTAGGAAGACGTGAAAGAAACTTAAAGTCGCAGAAGAAGAATGTGGAGCAGTAGTTCTGGCAGTTTCTATCCCCGCCCCACGCCCACATACTCGAACCCCATGGCGCGCAAGCGGGTGGAGTCGAGCAGGTTCTTTGTATCAACAATGATCGGCTTCTTCAGGAGGTGCTTGATGCGGTCGAAATCGAGTGCGCGAAACTCAGGCCAGCCCGTGCCGACGACTAACGCGTCCACGCCTTCCGCCACGGCATAAGCCGACTCGCAATAACGCACCGAGCCATTCAGCCGGCTCTTGGCATCGGAGAGCGCCACCGGGTCATAGGCACGTACCCGCGCTCCTTTCGAAACCAGCGTCTCTGCCAGTCGCATCGCCGAGGAACCCGCTACCGAATTGGTATTCGGTTTGAAAGCCAGGCCGAGAATACCCACGTCCTTGTTTTCCACGGAATTCAGGGCCATCGCGATCTTATCCAGCAGGCGATCGGCCAGGGTGTGGTTCACTTCCCGCGCCGCGCTCAAAACCTTCAAGGGTACGCCATTCGCCCTCGCCAACTCGCCGAGAGAATCCATGTCCGATTCGGCGAATACTCCGCCCATGCCTGCTCCAGGTTGCAGGCACCGGGGCGCGATCTTTTTATCGAGGCCCAGCGCCAAAGCCAAATTGACAGCGTCAGCTCCCACGCGTTCGCACAATGCCGCTACCTCGTTGATGAATGAAATCTTGGTGGCCACGAAAGCGGTCGCCGCTTCCCGCGCCAACTCCGCAGTAGCCTGATTGGTCACGATCACGGGAACACCGCGCATCACCAGCGGATGAAAAATCTGCTTCAGAATCTGCACTGCCTCATTCGAACTGGAACCTAGAATCAGACGGTCTGGCCAGTTGAAATCTTCGACTGCGCAACCATCAGTGAAGAACATCGGCTGCGAAACGATGGTTCCATGCAAACCTGCATCCTTCAAACTTTTCTCTAAAGCGGAAGCTGTTCCCACGGCGACCGGAGTAACGATGGTCAGAATTGGCGGCTTGGACGCTAGACGGGCGATGCGCATCACCACATCGGACAGCGAATCGACTCCATCCTCGGCGAGAAAGATCACTTGCGCCTTGCGCGCGAAGGATTCAATATCTGTCGAATAGGCCAATCGTCCGGCCCGGACATTCCGGCGGATGATTTCTTTGAGATTCTTTTCGAAAAACGGAATGTTCCCCTGCGCCATCTCAACCATGCGGGTGCGGTCAGGATGACAACAGGAAACCGGGGTGCCAAAGTCCGCCAGACAGGCTGATATCACTGTTCCGAGAAATCCCGAACCATATACGCCAATCTGCATCCTGCCTCGTGGCTTTCTGAAAACCGCGTCCGAAGCGGCAATCGACGCGGGTTTCGCACTTCCCTTGTTTTCTTGTTTACAGGCCTCCAAGGTCCTGCGCAATGCACGGAGGGGAAATGTACCAGGGGCCATCAAGCATGGCCGTTGGGTAACGTAATGTGCGGGTAATGCGCGAAAGGGTTACCGCGAAACCAACGTACCGCCGAGAGGAACAGGGGCCAGATCGACCCAGCAGTTCGGCGTTTCTTCACGCACGAAGACCAGCCGGTCTACGAGAAAACGACGCATCCCCTGATAATGCTCCCACCGTTCCCGGGCAATTTCCAATGCCCGCCCAGCCTCCTGGAAAGTTGGCATTTTCACGACCGTCACGTGCGGTGCGTAAGGCCACTCCTCGTCAAAAGCCAATACTTGCGTGTTGAGTTGGTCATGCAACTGCTCCAAGCGCGAACCAGACCGCGCCACGCCAATGTAAACGGTAGGAGTGGTTGGGACAAACGAATCGACCTCGCCCAGGCTTACCTCAAAGGGCTGAGTCTGACCGCAAATCTGGCCCAGTAGCTGTAATGCGGCAGATTCCTCCCCCTGCAAAGGCCGCGGAGGCAAGAGAGTAAGATGCGCCGACAGGTGAGGCAGCGCGGGATGCAACTCCCGCCTGAGGTTCTCGACGAAGTCGCCGACTGGGCTATTCACATAGGCGACCAAGGCATACCGCGCGCTCGGCATATCCAGACAAAAATTATAGCTCTCTTCGGTCGTTTATAATCAGACGAGTCGCCGGTACGAAACTCGCGGCAAGAAGTTGTTTTCGATTCAGTCGGGGCGTAGCGCAGCCTGGTAGCGCACCTGCCTTGGGCGCAGGGGGTCGTTGGTTCAAATCCAATCGCCCCGACCAATTTTTCAGATCCTCTCTTCCAGTTTCGTTAAGGCACGATCACTGCCGCGCCATCGATGGAATCATTCCTCACCGCTGCCAGCGCGTCATTTGCCCGATCCAGTTGAAACACAGTGACCTTCGGCCTAAGGCGAATCTCGGCAGCGAGTTGCAAGAAATCACGTGCGTCCTCTCGTGTCATATTTGCTACGCTGCGAATCTGCCGCTCTCCCCATAAGAGCTTGTCATAATCAAACTGCGGCATGCGATCGAGATGAATGGCATTAATCGCTACGATGCCGCCTTTGCGCAGGCTGGCGAGCGCGGCCACCACCACGTCTCCACTAGGCGCAAAGGTTATTGCGCGATCGAGTTCGACGGGCGGCTCGTCGTTTTCGCTACCTACCCACTTGGCGCCTAGAGATTCCGCCAACTTGCGGTGTGAAGCGCCGCGAGTCGAAACATAGACATCGCACTTCCATGAGTGCAGTACGGCGATCACCAAGTGCGCCGAAGCGCCAAAGCCGAAGAGTCCGACCTTATCCCCCGGCTCGACGCCCGCCACGCGCAGGCTGCGGAAACCGATGATTCCGGCGCACAGCAACGGGGCGGCGTGCAGATCGTCGAGTTCTGGAGGAAGAGGAAAGACGAAGTCACTGCGAGCCACGGAATATTCGGCGTAACCACCGTCGACCGTGTACCCGGTGAAAACTGGCGCGTCGCAAAGATTCTCGAAGCCGCGCTTGCAGTATGGGCATGTTCCATCGACCCCGCCAATCCACGAAACGCCCACGCGGGTGCCGGCTTTTAATTCGGCGATTGTGCCTTCCACGATGTCGCCGACGATCTGGTGCCCAGGAATCAGAGGGCTCTTTCTTGGGGGCAACTCTCCCTCGGTAATGTGAAGATCAGTGCGGCAAACACCGCAGGCGCGCACGCGCAGCAGCACTTGCCCCGCGGCCCGCGCGGGCTTTGACGTCTCTTCAATCTGGAGAGGTTGCTTAGCGGTCTTGAGAATGGCGGCTTTCAAAGCGGGTCCGGAGGGCGAACGCATCGCACCTATCACACAGGATAACGCGTGGGATTCCGTCAGTTATATTGCCTGAATGTTTGTCGAAGACGGGTCGCGGATTGCATCCGCCAAGTCGCTCATAAAGAGCGCCGCCCGTGCGCCATCCACAACGCGATGATCAGCCGATAGGGTTAGTGTCAGCATGGGACGAATCGCGGGCTGACCTTCAATCGGCACCACGCGATCAATTATGCTTCCTACCGCAAGAATTGCTGCCTGCGGAGGCGTGATGATCGCGCTAAACGAATCCACCTGATACATACCGAGATTGCTGATGGTAAAGGTAGCATCCGTGATGTCCCCGGGACGGAGCTTGCCGCCCCGGGCTCGTTCAGCAATGTCAGAACGCTGCTTAGCAATTTCTGCAAGGCTGGCGGCATGCGCGTTGGGGATCACTGCAGCGACCACTCCATCATTGACTGCAATGGCTACCCCCATGTTTACGCGGTCGTGAAGGCGAATACCGTCGCTGGTCCAGCTTGCATTCAGGCGCGGGTGCTTGAGCAGGATACGCGCGGTTATCGCGACTAGCAGATCGGTGTGCGTGATACGCATCTGATGTGCGCGCTCAATCTCTTCTGTAATTGTTTTCCGATATTCGTTGAGCGACGCAGCATCGATTTCGCGCGACACGAAGAAATGAGGAACGGTATTCCAGCTCTGCGTAGTGCGTTCGGCCATGAGCCGGCCAACCGTGCTGAACGCTTCGAGATTGGCGGATTCCTTTTTGCCTGCAACGGCGATTAATGAAACAGCCGCCTGCACGTCCGACGCCAGAACTTCCCCGCCCGCGCCAGAGCCGTGAACCTTGGCGATATCCACTCCTAGTTCTTTTGCCAGACGGCGCGCCTTCGGCGAAACGCGAGCGCTCCCGGCAGCGGCAGGTTGAGATGAATCACTCTGCGTCGAATCTTTGTGCGGCTCTTCTTTGGGTTGATGAGCAGGTCGCGCCGGCGGTCCGGCAGTTGTTGATGCGGATTCTGTCGGCGGTTTTTCTCCGTGGGCGACGATCCAAGCGATGGTCTGGCCAACGGGAATGTCCGTTCCAACGACGCCAGTTATGCCCGCCAGCACGCCATCGGCAGGGGCTTCGATTTCCATCACAGCTTTGTCGGTTTCAATTTCGAGAAGCGGCTCACCTTTAGCGACTAGCTCGCCTTCCCTCTTCCGCCAAGCGATGAGCTTGCCGGTTTCCTGCGCCATCTCGAGTGCGGGCATGACAACGCTGAAGGCCATAATGTCTTTTCAAGGAAGGGCGGCTATGGCCCTCAGCTCGAAACCCCGACGCGCTCATGTTTTGCGCTGGCTTCGATCATATCGAGCACACGTTCGCTGGGCGGAGCTTCGGATTCACGGGTGGTGGGCAGCGGCCCATTGACGGTAAAGTAATGCGCGCCAGCGACCAGCAATTCTTCTGCCGGGAAGCGCGTAATGACTTCGTGTCCAGTGGGCGTGACCACGATTTCTTCTTCAATGCGCGCCGCGCTCCAGCCGTCGGTCGAAGGCCAGAAAGTTTCAAGTGCGAAGACCATGCCGGGCTCGATCGTTACTGGATGCTCAAAGGAAACCAGGCGGCTGATGACCGGCTTCTCCCAGATCGCAAGGCCGATACCGTGGCCATATTGCAGTGCGAAGCAGGCTTCCTCGTTGGGGAACCCGAACTCTTCGGCTTTCGGCCAGACTGCGGCAATCTCGGCCGTAGTGCGTCCGGGGCGAACTAATTCGATGGCGGCATCGAGATACTCGCGGCAGCGCTTGTAGGCATCGACCATGGCGTGCGACGCGTAGCCCACCGTGAAGCAGCGGTAGTAGCAGGTGCGGTATCCCATGTAGGAATGCAGAATGTCGTAATAGACGGGGTCGCCTGGACGCAGCACGCGGTCAGAAAACACATGCGGATGCGGATTGCAGCGCTCTCCGGAAATGGCGTTTACTGCTTCCACGTATTCTGAACCCAGATCGTAGAGAACTTTGCTGACGAGGCCGACGGCTTCGTTCTCGCGCAGGCCTGGCTTCATTGCGCGGTAGAGTTCGTCGTAAGCGGCGTCAACCATCATCGCCGATGTATTCAGCAACGAGATCTCGTCTTGCGTTTTGATAACTCGTGCTTCCGACATCAACTGCTGGCCATCGACGACTTTGATTCCTTCTTTCTGCAGTGCGAACAGAACGGGAAGTTCGATGATGTCGATCCCCAGCGGCTCTTTGTGCAGGCCGCGCATTTCGAGCTCAATACGAATTTTTTTTGCAACGTCTTCGGCGCGTCCCATTTCTGGCGTCATCGCCCCCCGGAGCATGGAAATTCCCGGTCGCGAGCGATCTCCCAGCCAGGGGCAATTCAGTTGATGATGTTTGGCGGCGGAGCCGAAGTCCCAGAGGATTGGTTCGTCGTTCTGCGGCAGTAATGTGAAGCGATTGGCTTTGTCTTGCGCCCAGGTGCCGATATGCGTGGCCGTGAGATAGCGCACATTGTTCATGTCGAAGCAGAGCAGCGCGCCCATCTCGGATTTTTCGAGGAGCGCCTTAGCCTTCGCCAGACGCTCGCGGCGCAAGCGGTCGAAGTCGATTCGGTTTTCCCAATCGACTGCCATGGTTCCATGAGTTTTGAGTGCCATAGATAGCTCCTGGCTCCTAGCCTTTGGCTTTTCGCCAAGACTTTTTCCGCCGGGATGGCGGCGTCACTTGCCGCACATCGATTTGGCGGCTTCAAATACTTTCTCCTCCGTCGGCACTGTCACGTCCTCCAGCGGCGGAGAAAATGGAATCGGCACGTGCATTGCGCCCATGCGTTTCACCGGGGCGTCCAAGTCGTAGAATGCGCCTTCGGCGATCACAGCGGCGAGTTCCGCGGTCACACCGTAGCGGCCATATCCTTCGTCGAGAACGATTACGCGCGACGTTTTTTTGGACGACTCGATCAACGTTTTTTCGTCCAGCGGCCACGTGGTGCGCGGATCAACTACTTCCGCACTGATCCCTTCTTTCTCCAGCAAATTCGCAGCACCCAGTGCCACCTGCACCATGCTGCTGGTCGCAACCAGTGTGATGTCGTCGCCTTCGCGCTTCACGTCGGCCAAGCCCAAGGGAATCGTATAGTCATTCTCAGGAACCGGGCCTTTCAGCTTATACATCATCTTGTCTTCGAAAAAGACCACCGGGTTCTCGTCGCGAATCGCGGACTTCAGCAAGCCTTTCGCGTCATAGGGGGTGGACGGCAAGACCACTTTGAGGCCTGGAACGTGGCTGAACCAGGCATGCAGCGATTGCGAGTGCTGCGCTGCGGAGCGCCGGCTTGCGCCCAGTGTTGTGCGCATGACCATGGGAACTTTCCAATGCCCACCGGACATGTAATGCGCTTTCGCGGCCTGATTCACCATCTGATCCATGGTGAGCGTGATAAAGTCGCCGAACATGATGTCGACCACGGGACGCATGCCCGCCATGGCCGCGCCTACACCGATGCCGGTGAATCCCGCTTCGGAAATAGGAGTATCGACTACACGCTGCGGCCCGAATTCTTCGACCAGTCCCGAAAGAACTTTGAACGGCGTTCCCGCTTCCGCCACATCCTCTCCGAGAATGCAAACTCTAGAATCACGGCGCATTTCTTGAGCCAGCGCTTCACGCACGGCTTGCGCAAATGTAAGTTCGCGTTCAGGCATAGACGTCCTGGTCGACTTCATTCACCTCGGGGTAAGGGGCATCAATCGCAAACTTCACCGCCGCTTCGATCACCTGACGTGCTTCCTGAGAGATTTTCCCCAGCGCAGAAGCATCGGCATAGCCTTCACCGACCAGCCATTTGCCTAGCAGCGCGATGGGATCGCGCTCCGCTCTCCAAAGACCCTCTTCCTGCTTGGAGCGGTAGTATTCGCGATTAATGTCGCCCACGTGGTGGCCGCTGTAACGGTACGTATCGCACTGGAGAAAGGAGGGCCCGACACCGGAACGCGCGCGGTCGACCAGTTGAGATGCGATAGCGTGAACCGCGCGCACATCCTGCCCGTCAACCCGGGTCGATTCGATCCCGAAAGCAAGTGCCCGTCCCAGAATCGTACCCGCAGTGGTTTCCTGATAGTGCGTGTACTCGTTGTATTGATTGTTTTCGCAAACGTAAATAACAGGGAGCTTCCATAGCTGCGCCATGTTCATGACTTCGTAGAGTGAGCCCTGACCCAGCGCGCCTTCGCCGAAGAAACAGACAGCGACGCGATCGGTTCCAAGATTCTTCGCCGCAAAAGCCGCTCCGGTTGCGATCCCCACACTGCCGCCGACGATCGCGTTGGCTCCAAGGTTGCCGGTGGCCGGATCTGCAATGTGCATCGACCCACCCTTGCCGCGGCAATAACCAGCCTCTTTGCCTAAAAGTTCGGCGAACATGCGATCGGGAGATGCGCCTTTGGCCAGGCAATGACCATGCCCGCGGTGCGTGCTGGTAATGTAGTCATCGACGCGCAAGGCCTCGCAGATTCCAACGGCAACGGCTTCCTCGCCGCTGTACAGATGCGCGAGTCCGGGCATCAGAGCGCGCGTGTAAAGCTCATTCACCTGTTCCTCGAACAAGCGAATCGTTACCATCTTCCGATATGCGCGCAGCCATTTTTCTTCTTCTGCGCCCTGTGGCCGGCCGATTTCCGGCTTTGAGGTCGCTGTGGTCATACTTTTTTTCCGCCCCTGGTCACTGGAGTTGAGATGCCAGACATTGCGGCTAATACATCGAACATGCAAGCGAAATCGTACCTGGTCCAGCCCATGCCGCGCGCCGCAGTCAAGAACTCGTTGCTGGCGGCGGTGGTGGGCAGCGGCACATCGAGCTGCCGCCCCAACTCCATCGCCAGCACCATATCTTTCTGCATCATGTTGACATCGAACCATGCTTCTTCCGGTTGCTGCAGCACGAACGGGCCGCGGTACTGAATCATCGGCGAAGCCACGGCGCTGTGGATAAGTACATCGACGGCCGTCTCGCGCGGAATTCCGCTTTTTTCCGCCAGCAAAACACCTTCGGAAAACGCCAGCATCTGCACGGCCAAACTCAAATTCACCGCTATCTTCATCGAGAGCGCGAGCCCGTTGTCACCTACATGAGTTACCTTCGGCCCAATGTCGAGCAGGATCGGTTTCACTTTCTCGAACGTTTCGGGGCGACCGCCGACCATCACTGAGAGCTTACCTTCCTGCAGAGTAATCACGCTTCCGGAGACCGGCGAGTCGACCATGTCCGCACCTTTTCCCCGGACCTTGGCCGCGAGAGCGCGACTCACATTCGGGCTGATCGTGCTCATGTCGATGAAAATTTTCCCGGCGCTCAAACCTGCGAGCATTCCATCGGGGCCTTCGGCGATAGCGTCCGTAGCAGCGGCATTCATCACCATGGCGAAAACGAAATCGGCGGAACTAGCAACCTCGCGCGGCGAACCAGCCCAGTTCATCCCCTTCTCGATCAGCCATTCCGCTTTGGAGCGTGTACGGTTGTAACCGATAACGGTATGGCCCTTGCCGAGCAGCCGATTCACCATCTGGCTGCCCATCACGCCTAAACCAATGAACCCGAGTTTCGCCATCGGCCGCAAATCCTCCGAAATCTAAACGTGACAGCTCTATTTCTATTGGAAAGCTGACATCTCTACGAAATGACTTTGGAACCCACGGGAGCGCGCTTTCCGTGCGATGAAGATGGAACGCCGGCTGGAGCTTTCGAATCTTCTCGCACCTGTTCCAGATGAGAACGCATAGCGGCACGTGCCATCTCGGGATCGTGCTGCTCGACGGCCGTCATGATTCGCTTATGATGAATCTGCCCGCGTTGCGGACCACCTTCCACATTGAAAATTTTGATGCGCTGCTCACGCAGCAGACCGACGATCGAATCGATTAGAGAAAGAATCAGCGGATTCGCCGCAGCCTCTGCCAGGGCCAAATGAAAATCGAGATCCGCCTCAATGTAAGCCTCCGGATCTTTTTGCGCACGATCCATCACCACGACCGCTTCGTGCATTGCGGTTAGATGTTCTTCGGTGGCGCGCACCGCTGCCAGAGCCGCAATTCCCGGTTCGAGAATCAGGCGCAACTCCGCCAGGTGCGGAGAGCCTTCCGTCTGGCCAAGCTTCACCATCAGATCAAAAGACTGGCGCGCGGCTTGCGATGTTCCATCTGTGATGAACGTGCCGCGGCCGGAATATGCTTCCACCAGACCCTTTTCGCGCAAGGTCTTCACCGCCTCGCGCACCGCTGTGCGGCTCACTCCCAGTCGTTGGGCCAACTCGCGCTCGGCCGGGAGCTGATCGCCGGGCTTCAACGTGCCGTTCACGACCGATTCTTCGATTTGCTGGACGATTTGCTCGTAGAGGCGCGAGGTCCGGATAACTTTGTACACAGGATATCTCCCGCAAAAGCCAGTTTTAGGGGGACTGGCTGTGGTCGGGTAACTATACCGCAAGTCCACGGATTGCGCAGAGGGTTCGGAATTTTTTCGGGCGGCAGACGGCATACGATTTGGTTCTTAGGTATGGTGGTCTGACCACCATAGCATCCTTGATTCCCTTGATGCAAGAGTGCTCCGGCCGAAAGCCCTTATTTTTGGCGCTTACAAAGAGATGCAAGAAGTTACTCAGAGCCTCGACGGGGATGCCGATCAGAATTCAGAGTCCGAATTTCCTTGACTTCGGCGACACCGCGATGGTATGGCTGTCCGACCAGGATATGGAGGGGTTCTTTTTATGAACTTTCTGCGCGCTGCTGTGTCCGCGGGTCATCGGAGCCTGGTCTCCATAAGCTTCCTTCTAGCCGTTTCGTTCGCGATCAATGTTCCCGCGTTTTGCCAGGGGACCTCTGGCCGCGTGCTCGGCACCGTCACGGATCAAAGCGGCGCCGCTGTGGCGGGTGCGACCGTTATCGTTACCGATGCACAGCGTGGCACTACCCGCACCCTTACCACCGATCAAGCGGGTGCCTATGTGGCCCCGGACTTGGCTCCCGGCAGCTACAAAATTCACGTTGAAGCGAAAGGGTTCAAATCCGCAGAGCGGCCGAATGTATCAATCGAGGTGGCAAGCGACGTCCGCGCCGATTTTGTTCTGCAGCCCGGACAAGTCACCGAGACCGTGGTGGTTGAGGAAGAAGTGCCGCTGGTCAATACAACTTCGGCCACACTGGGCGGTACGTTGAGCAATGAGGAGATCAACGATCTCCCGCTGAACGGACGCAACTACGAAAATCTGTTGCAACTGCGCCCCGGCGTCATGCGCTATCCCGGCGGCGGATTCTCGACTACGAGCACGGATGGTTTGCGTGCGGAGGACAACGCCTACTTCGTCGAAGGCTTATTCAACAGCGAGCCATTTTCCGGCCAGGGCATCATCAACGGCGCCGGCATTGCCGGAGATTCTGCGACCATCTTGCCGATCGATGCGATTCAGGAATTCAACGTTCAGGAAAATCCTCCGGCGGAATATGGATGGAAGCCGGGCGCGGTCATCAACGTGGGATTGAAGTCGGGCACGAATTCGCTTCACGGCACCGCGTTCGCTTTTGGCCGCGACCAGAATTTGGATGCGCGCAACTACTTCAACGCCGATCCTGCGCCGAAGAACCCGCGAACACTGGAACAATTCGGCGGAAGTCTGGGCGGACCCATCGTAAAAGACAAAGTTTTCTTTTTCGGAACGTATGAGGGCCAGCGCTATAACGTCGGAAACTCCTACAGCGTTACTACGCCCTCGACGATTGCGTTACCGAACGCTGGCAACTGCATCTCTCCCTCTGTGACCGGCGACTGCGCCAATAGCATTCCGAATGCGATTGCCGATCTTCTTGCCAATAATGTCCCCATCAGCCATGCCAGCCAATTGATCTCCGGATGTACGGTAAATGGTTCCGGCCCTTCGGCATCCGTGAATTGCAATGGCACCGGATTCCCGATCAACAACACTCAATCGATCAACGTTGTGCAGGGTCTTCCTAACAACGTCGGCATCGACAATGCGCTGGGCAAAGTTGACTACACGCTCAATCAAAAGAACTCGATCAGCGGCATGTACTTTTTCGGAAACAACACTGGCACCGTCGAAGACTTTCCGGAGTTGCAGCTGAAATGGCTTTCCCACATTCACACCCGCGCCCAGGTGGTTGGCGGAAACTGGATCTTCAACCCGAATGCGAACTGGGTGAATGAAGCCAGAGTTGGATACAACCGCTTGTACCAACCCACCCTTCCCGGCGACCTCGACACCCCGGCCTCCGCCTACGGTCTGGATACCGGCGTCAATGGACCGTTTACCGGCGGACTTCCGCGCATCAGTTTTGCGGGAGCATTCGTTCCCGGTCTCGGCGGATTCAAATGGCCGAAATTCCAGGGTCCGGATTCGATCACACAATTCATCGATCACGCTTCCTACACGGTAGGAACGCATGCCTTTAAGTTTGGCGGCGAACTGCACCGCAATGATGTAAATGGCGGAGCATTCGGCAACGCGCGAGGCAGTATTACTTTTCTCGGCGGCGTCGCCCTTACGGCTGGCGCGGGATCCTCGCCGTTGGAAGACTTTTTCGCAGGCGACCCGTTCAAAGCTTCGGTTCAAGTCGGCGATCCCACGCGAGAAATTCATAACTGGGCCTATGGTCTTTTCGTTCAGGACGACTGGCGCGCAACCAGAACGCTGACGATCAACTACGGCCTGCGTTACGAATTCAATTCTGTCATTACCGACGCGCACAACCTGTTGGGAAATTTCGATCCCAATAGTGCGACTGGATTGATTCAGGAGGGTATGAACGGCGTCGGCAGCGTTTACAATCCCGACCACAAGAATTTCGCTCCGCGATTCGGTTTTGCGTGGGACGTAACCGGAAAGGGAGACACGGTGGTGCGTGGCGGCGGTGGTTTGGTTTACGAGACGATCAATTGGGAGTCGATGCTGGCTTTCAATAATGCGTTTGGCCTGGGCAATGTTCCGACAGGATCGATTTTGCCCGGCGGCACGATTCCCGGCGGCAATCTGGCGATCCCGCCTACTCTTCCCCAATGGGATAGCGGCGTGCCTCTCTTTGGAACTATTGGGCCTACGACGCCGCTGCCGTGCTCGGCCAACCCCTGCGCGATCATGAGCGTCGACCGCAACATCACGACGCCTTATGTCTGGGATTGGACGTTGAACTTGCAGCATTCCTTCTCGCCGAACCTATCCCTTGAGGTTGCTTATGTTGGCAATCACGGTGGGAATCTGACCGGGATTCGCGATATTAATCAGCCGCCGGTGGGCGCCGACTACTCTGCCCTGTGCAATACCGACCCGAACTGCGACCAGGATTCGCGACCCTACAATGCGAAGTTTCCATACTTCAGCAATATATTTCAGATGGGAAATGTCTACCGATCGAACTACAACGGATTGCAGGTCACGCTGAATTCGCGCAACTACCATGGGCTTAGCATGGTGGCGGGTTACACCTATTCTCATGCGCTCGATGATGTTGGCGCGAACTGGGACTTCGGTTATGGCGCGGGCTTGCCGGAAGATTCATACCAACTGGGACGCGAGTACGGGAACAGCGATTTTGACATGCGGCAGCGTTTCACTCTGTCGCTGACCTACGCAATTCCCGGCCGAAAGGGCTACGGGCAGGTGCTGGAGGGATGGGAACTCAACTCGATCGTCACTTTGCAGAGCCCGCAACCGTGGGGCCCGATCGATTTAGGGACGGATGTTCTGGGTACTGGGCCGCTGCCCGTAAGTCCACCGGCATTCGCTCCCGCGCGCTGGAGTTTTTATGGAAAGCCTTCTGATTTCAAATCCGGTCCAACACCGATTCCATTTTTTGCGGGCGCGTCCAATCCAGCATGTGCGGCCGAAGCATTAGCGGTTGACGGTGGAACTGCGGGAGCATCGACAACATCTTTAGGGATGTTCGGTTGCTACGCCAAAGGCAGTTCGATGATGATTCCGCCGCCGCTCGGGCAACTGGGGAATATGCCGCGGAACCTTTTCCCGGATTCCGGCTTTAGAGATTTCGATTTCTCCGTGGCGAAGAATTGGCATTTCGGGGAACGCCTCCGCGCGCAATTCCGCGCCGAATTTTTCAACATTTTGAACCATCCGAACTTCGCCAACCCCTATGGCGGGCAGAACGGATTCGGGTTGAATGATCCGTCGGTGCAACCATTCGGTTGCGGATGCGCCACTCCGGACGTAGCTGCTGCCAACCCTGTGATTGGCTCGGGCGGCAGCCGCGCGACTCAGCTGGCGCTCAAGTTCACTTTCTAGACGTCAGTTTTGTGGACTGGGGGCCGGACGAGTTCCGTCCGGCTTTTCTTTTCGCAGAGCCATTCATTCAAGTGAAATTGGGATAAGTGAAATTCGGGAAAAATGCAGATGTAGAAAAGGGACCCAATGAAAATTTCAAGACGTTTTTATATGGCAACATTACTGTTCGTCTGTTTCTCATTCATTTCCATGTCAGCCCAGAAAGCACCGCGCTCCGAGCGCACCATCGAAGAAATCAAAACTGAGGCGATTCATCGTGCCGAAGTGGGTCAATACCCACTTATTGGCCTCGATCCCGGCGATGTCAAAGAAGCATTCGAGTCAATTCATTCGAAAAATCCAGACGAGTGGGCAGCAGGATTCATGCACGTCGCCGATCGATATTTCAACCAAGCCAAAGCCTTGGAAAAAACCGACCCCGGTAAAGCCGACGCCGACTACGTTCGCGCGTGGCACCTGTATTCTTTTGGGCGCTGGCCCATTCCATCCTCTCCCGGCAAGCAGCGCTCGTATGAGAAGGCGATCGAAGCCTACCTCGATCACGCCAAGTTTTATGATCCGCCGCTGGAAGTCGTGCACATTCCGTTCGAAGGCAAAGAAATCATCGGATATCTACGTCTGCCCAAGAATGCCAAAGGCCCGGTGCCGCTGGTGCTGGCCGTCAATGGTCTCGATAGCCGCAAGGAAGATCTTTCCGACCGCTTCGGCATGCTGCTTCCCTACGGGATCGGCTATCTAGCGGTCGATGGTCCGGGCACGGGACAGGCTCCCATCAAAGTCACCCTTAATTCCGAGCGCATGCTCTCGCGCGCGCTCGATTACGCCCAGTCGCGCCCGGAGGTCGACAAAAACCGGCTTGCTGTAGAAGGCGTGAGCTGGGGAGCTTACTGGGCCACGAAAATGGCCATTGTGGAACGCGCGCGCCTGCGCGGGGCCGGCGCGCAGTCTCCGCCAGTGGACGAATTCTTCCAGAAAGAGTTCCTGATGAATTCGCTGGTCGGCAATCGCGAATATTTATTCGACCAGGTTCCCGCCCTGATGAGCATCCTCGACAATGTTCACACGCTCGATGAAATGGCGGAATTCCTTCCCAAGCTGTCACTGGTGAAGCAAGGATTGCTTGGCAAACCGATGGCCCCCATGCTTGTGATCGCAGGCGTGCTCGACACGCAGGTTCCCATTGCCGACGAATTTCTACTGCTCAGCAAAGGCGACACCCCCAAAGATGCTTGGATCAATCCCAAGGGCGGGCACCTGGGACGGCAAGTTGGAGTCTGGCCCGATCCGCTGATCTTCAAGCAGGTGATTATTCCCTGGCTGGTAAAAACGCTGCAGGCGCCGGGAAGCTAGCCGAGCCTCGGTAGTGTCCGCGGCCGTCACGCCTGCCAACCGCAAAGAACCTGCCTCGGTGGCGAGCCTTATAGTGTGGCTGGCGCGGGATGCCGGCAAAGACATGACCGGCGCAGGAATTCCCGTATACAGTAAAGAGGCTTCTAAGGTTGCCCACTTTCGTAACTCGTTACTGCACAATTTTCGCTGCATGTTAACATTCGTGAAATATCTTGCTAGTAACATCGCTAGCAGGAGATTTCCGCATGGCTGCCTTCCGGGCTTCCAAATCGCTGCCACTGCAGGTGGCAGCCATATGCTTTCGAAGGAACGGAGCGGCCGTCGAATTTCTTCTAGTAAATACGAACGGCGGAAACAAGTGGACCTTTCCTAAAGGATCTCCCGAGGCGCGCCTCTCGCACAGTCAAGCAGCCGAGCGTGAAGCTGCCGAGGAAGCCGGAGCGCTAGGCACCATCGAGCCTCGCCACTTTCATCTCTACATTCACTCCAAAGGCGTGTTCTGGCAGCCGGGCGGCGTGCAGGAGTTCGTGGTCAAGGCTTTTCTGATGGAGATCCATGAAATGCGGCGGCCGGATGAATCGCAACGCAGGCCAACCTGGTTTACTCCTGAAGAAGCGCGGCAAAAGCTCGCGAAAGGCCGCGAAGTGAAGTACGCGCATGAACTCGAAGCGGTGATCGACCGAGCGCTGGAGCGGATACAGTCTCACGGTAAGTTGTGGGATTCTTACCCGGGAACCGGCACATTTCGCGCAGCAGCTCACACCTAAGCGCGGATCCCTGCGCCCTTGCCCCTCTGACTGCTGGCTATTGGCAACTGTTACGATAATTCCAGCCCTTTTTTTGCCAATATGATTCAGCTTTCTGGCGCCGGAAAACGTTTCGGCCACAAGCTTCTTTTTGAAAACACCGACTGGCTTATCACGCCCCGCGACCGCATCGGGCTGGTCGGCGCGAACGGCACCGGCAAGTCCACGCTGATGAAGATTCTCGCCGGGCTGGACACGCTCGATTACGGTGCACTAACCGTCGCCAAAGGAACGACCGCAGGGTATCTCCCACAGGATGGGCTGAGTCTTTCCGGCAAAACCGTGTTCGCCGAGTGCATGTCGGTGTTCGCCGGTCTGCGGGCTATGGAGCAGGAACTGGAAACACTGCTACATCGTTTCGCCGAACTTGATCCCACAAGCACCGAGTACGCCGACGTGGCCGATCGTTATCACAGCCTCGAGCACGAATTTCAGACCCGGGAAGGATATGCGATCGAAGCCAGCGTCGGCCGAGTGCTGATGGGCCTGGGCTTTGTCAAAGAAGATTGGGAGCGGCAGACGGAGGAATTCTCCGGCGGCTGGCAGATGCGCCTGGCCCTGGCCAAATTACTCCTTCAAAAGCCGAATCTGCTACTGCTCGACGAGCCCACGAACCATCTCGACCTCGAAGCCCGCAACTGGCTGGAAGGATATCTGCACGATTATCCATACGCGTTTGTGTTGATTTCCCACGACCGCTATTTCCTCGACGTCACCGTAAACAAGATCGCGGAAATCTGGAACAAGCGCTTCTGGTTCTACACAGGCAATTACGACAAATTTCTCGCCCAGAAAACGCAGCGTAACGAGCAGCTGCAAGCGGCATATCGCAATCAGAAAGAACGCATCGAGCAACTGGAAGTCTTCATCAACCGCTTCCGCTACCAGGCCACAAAGGCCAAGCAGGTGCAGAGCCGGATCAAGGAACTGGAAAGAATCGAGCGAATCGAAGTTCCGCCGGAAGAAAAGACGATTCACTTTTCCTTTCCGCAGCCCAAGCCCAGCGGCCGAATTGTGGCTGAGTTCGAAGGCGTGGCCAAAGTCTATCCCGCGAAAAGCGATGGCCGAAGCGGCCAGAAAGAAGTTTTTCGCAATGTGAATTTTCTGATCGAGAAGGGCGACCGCATCGCCCTCGTGGGCGTCAACGGGGCCGGGAAGTCAACTCTGATTAAGCTGCTCGCCGGCGTGGAGAAGACGACAGAAGGCGAGTTCAAGCTGGGCCACAACGTGCAATCCGATTACTTCGCCCAGGATCAGTACAAGGAACTGGACCCCGAAAAGCGCCTCGTAGACGATCTGGGTGACGCTTCTCCGCGCTCGACTCAAACCGAACTGCGCAGCTTGCTCGGATGCTTTCTTTTTTCCGAGGACGACGTCTTCAAAAAGATAGGAGTCCTCTCCGGCGGTGAGCGCGGCCGTTATGCCCTGTTACGCCTGCTTCTGCATCCGGCAAATTTTCTGCTGCTCGATGAGCCGACCAATCACCTCGATCTGCGCGCCAAAGACGTGCTGCTCGATGCTCTGATGGAATATACCGGAACGGTCGTTTTCGTCTCGCATGACCGTTACTTCATCGACAAGCTCGCGACTCGCGTCTTCGAAATTGGAGACGGCAGAGTTGAAGTTTATCCCGGCAATTACGAAGATTATCTCTGGCGCAAGCAAGGCGGGAACATCAAGCAGGATGAGAAGATTCGCGAGCATCTGAAAGAAGCTCAACCTGAGTCGAAGATTCCGATCAACGGCAACCAGCCAGTCGAACCGGCCGCGCCGGCCCCTTCCAAAGGAAAGCGGCTAAACCCGATCAAGCGTAAACAAATGGAAGACCGCATCCGCGAACTTGAGGGAGAGATCAGCCACGCTGAAACCCTGATCGCGAAATGCGAGACGGCACTGCAGAGCTTTGTCAGCTCCGAGGAAACTCACAAACAGTCCCAGGAACTCGACCGTCAAAAATCCGCCCATGCGGCCTTCATCATTGAGTGGGAAGAACTCAGCCAGTCGCTGCAAGAAGTCGATTGAATTCCAGCATTCCGTCGTAATCGTACAGTCTCTTTCGTAATGTCTGGGATTACTTACTTTTGTGCGATAGTCAGATTGGCCGACGGGAATGAAGCCGGCGGCCCCAGATTTTAGACCACCTGCATCGATCGGCGCCGGGGTTTCGTCCGGTTCGTGGAAAAGGCGCCGCTCTCAGGTCACAATAAGGAAGGTCGCATGTTGCAGTCCTCTGAATACTCGTACAACGGCAAGTCCAATTCCAATCCGCAGGCTTCCAACCCCAACAACCCGAATCCCGTGAAAACCGTCAGCGCGCCCATTGAGCAGGCCACTATTGGCCGTTCGCTGGTGATCAAGGGTGAAATTACCGGTACGGAGGCTCTCTATATCGATGGCCGAATAGAAGGCAAGATTGTGTTAACGGATAACCGCGTCACCATCGGCCGCAACGGAACTGTTCAGGCCGACATCTCCGCACGCGACGTAGTGGTCATGGGCAAGGTCACCGGCAACATCGAGTGTACCGATCGCGTAGATATCCGAAACGAAGGCGTGGTCAACGGCAACATCGCCACCGTTCGCATCAGCGTGGAAGATGGCGCGGTGCTCAAGGGCGGCATTGAAGTTAAGAGCAACGAACGCAAGCACCAGAATCAGCAACAACAGACCAAGGCCGCCGAGCAGCCTAAGTCTCTTGCGGCGACAGCCAGCGCATAGGAACTAAGCACGCAGCCAAAAGGGCACCTAGAGTGCCCTTTTTATTTTGGTACCAACCCTACTTGGATTCTTTTGGCTTGAAATCCAGCGCAGCCGAGTTCATGCAATAACGAAGGCCGGTAGGGGCGGGTCCGTCGTCAAACACGTGCCCCAGGTGGGCACCGCAACTCGAACAACGAGCTTCAGTCCGAACCATGCCGTAGCCCGAATCTTTGTGTTCTTCAATCTTGCTCTCGCCCGTGGGCTGATAAAAGCTCGGCCAGCCAGTGCCCGAGTTGAACTTCGTTCCTGAATCGAATAATGGCTCTCCGCAGCACACGCAATGGTAAGTGCCCGCGTCTTTGGTCTTCCAGTACTTCCCGGTAAAAGCGGGCTCAGTTCCCGCCTCGCGTGTCACCTGGTATTGCTCCGGCGTAAGCTGCTGTTTCCACTCCGCTTCACTCTTCGTCATTTTGGTTGTCATAAATAATTCGATTCTCCTTGGCCTAAAACGATCTAGTTCTCGCGCTATCGGCACCGCTGTGACATCCGTCACAATTCAAGCGTGACATCTAACCTTGTCCCGATGACGGAGGTCCGGCAAAGTGGTTTCAACGTCTGCGAGTCCCTCCGGGCCCGGTCCCCCTCACAGAGGAAAACCGGGCCTTTTCTGCTAGGGCGCGTTGTCGCCGATCTTCCGGTATTTACTGTGAAAAAAGAGTAGGGGCTCACCCGCACACCACCTGACGTCCTCCACTTCCGCGATAAAAATGGTGTGGTCGCCGGCGACATGCTCTTCACTGAGGCGGCATTCCAGATAGGCAAGAGCGCCGTGCAAAACCGGGGTACCGCGCGGCGTTCGGTCGAAACGCGCGCCAGTCTCTTCTTCGGCATGCTCATGACCACGTGCCGGATTGGCGTAATATTCTGAAACTGTCCGCTGGTCCTCCGCCAAGACATTGATCCCAAACCGTTTTTTAGCATGAAGATGGGCATGCGTGCTGGCGCTCTGATCCACGCACACCAGCACAAACATCGGATCCAACGAAACCGACGCAACCGCGTTGGCCGTCATGCCATGGACTTCCCCATCCAGATCCACCGTAATGATGGTGACTCCCGTGGCGAAACACGCCATCGCCTGCCGAAATTCAATTGAGTTCAGTGTCATTAAAGAACGCCAACGAAGTCCTTGCGCTTCCAATTCCGCGGCAAGCTGCTCATCACAAATCAGACTGATGTATGATTCGATGCATAGAAACACTCCTGGAAGCAGGCCTTGACTTCAGCAGCGAGCAAGACTTTGGACGAAGGCTCTCTTTTGCCATCGAAGGCGGAGATTGAGAGCATCCATTCTGGGTCGCCGATCTCCCGCGATTTGGCCCTGCGCCTGATCCGCTGCAATTCCGAGGATCTTCCCTCGGTCCTTGCTGCCGCCCGCGAAGCAAGAGAAAGATTCAAACCCGGCATTATCACCTATTCGCGCAAAGTTTTCCTGCCTCTGACAAACCTCTGCCGGGACTATTGCGGTTACTGCACTTTCCGTCGTGATCCCGGAGAAGCCGGCGCACGCACGATGACCCCGGATGAAGTGCTCGACATAGCGCGCGCCGGAGAAAAACTCGGATGTACTGAAGCCCTTTTCAGCCTGGGGGACAAGCCCGAACTGCTTTTCCCGGAGATGCGCGAAACGCTGCGCCATCTCGGATATAAATCGACCCTTCACTACCTCGAAGCTATGTGCGAGTTGGTCTTGCGGGAAACGAGGTTGCTGCCACATCCCAACCCGGGGCTGCTCAGCGCCGAGTGGATCAATCGCCTGGCAAGAGTTTCTCCGAGCATGGGCCTCATGTTGGAGAGCACCAGTTCCAGCCTGCTGGCGACCGGGAGGGCGCATGACAACGCTCCCGATAAAGTTCCAGCCAAGCGCCTCCGTACAATCGAGGAGGCGGGAAAGCAAGGGGTTCCATTCACGACCGGCCTGTTAATCGGCATTGGCGAGACACTCGATGACCGGGTGGAAACGCTTCTAGCGATTCGCGACCTGCACGAGCGCTATGGGCACATTCAGGAGGTGATCGTGCAAAACTTCCGCGCCAAGCCCAACATACCGATGGCCCGCGTCCCCGAACCCAGCCAGGAAGAAATGCTCCGCTGCGTGGCGGTAACTCGTTTATTAATGCCCAACGTCAATATCCAGGCCCCTCCCAATCTGAATGCGCCGTATTATGAAGACTTACTGGATGCCGGCATCAACGACTGGGGAGGTGTTTCTCCGCTGACGCCTGACTACATCAATCCGGAAAAGCCCTGGCCGCATCTCGAGCAATTGCGGCAGCGAACCGAACGCAAGGGATTTGAATTGCGTCAAAGGCTGCCGATATATCCAGAGTTTGCAACACCTCTGATGAATAATCCTGGCCTGCTCGCGGAAAAGCTTCGCCACGCCTGCGATCCGTCAGGGCTGGCCCGCGAAAGGATGGCTGCATGATCTGCGTGCTCAGCGGCGGCACAGGTGGCGCAAAATTCATCGACGGCCTGCGGCAGGTTATTCCCGCCGAGCAGATCACAATCATTGTGAATACCGGCGACGACTTGCTCTGGTGGGGACTCTACGTTTCTCCGGACATCGACTCGATCACCTACGTTCTTTCGGGGCTGCTGAGTCGCGAACGAGGCTGGGGCGTACGCGGTGACACGTTTCTCTGCCTTCAGGCAATGGGACAACTCGGCGAACCCACGTGGTTTCACACCGGAGATCGTGATCTCGCAATACACTTGTTGCGCTCGAGACTACTCGCCGAAGGCAAGACTCTTTCGGAAGCGACGGCGATCATCTGTGAAAAGCTCAAAGTGAGGGCACGCATTCTGCCGATGAGCAATTCCCGCGTGGAGACGCGAGTTGATACCCCTACCGGCGAATTGAGCTTCGAAGAATATTTCGTGCAGCGATGGTACCAGGACCCTGTCAACTCCGTGCGTTTCGCCGGAGCGTCCGACGCCGAACCGGCGCCCGGGGTAGTCGATGCGATTACCGCCGCCGATGCCGTGCTGATAGCGCCGAGCAATCCGATTACGAGTATCGGCCCCATCCTGGCCGTTCCAGGAGTTCGTGAGGCACTCACGCGAGCGCGGGGCAAAGTTGCGGCTGTAAGTCCGATCGTAGGCAACGCCCCGGTCGCCGGTCCTGCAGGAATTCTGATGGAGGCGCAGGGCTTGCCTTGCTCAATCGCCGGCATTGCCAAAGTCTACGAAGACTTTCTCGACCTGCTCGTTTGCGATACTCGTGATGCGCGCGCTGCCGAGCCTCTTCGGAAAAATGGATTGAAGGTGGAGTGCACTCAAACTGTTATGCGCAGCAGCGACGACAAAGCCGCACTGGCGAGGGTTACCCTTTCCCATACAGTGCCCAGCATTCTTTCTAACGAAGTCTCGACCGAATCTTCCGCAGGCAGTTCTTCTGACTAATCGTGATTCTCATTCCCGTCAAAAATCTGGCGCTCGCAAAACAACGGCTCGCGGGAGTTCTTGATCAAGCTTCGCGCACGGAATTAGCTCAGGCCATGCTCCTCGATGTGGTCGATGCGGTTTCGGCTGTGCGAAATCGCCCTCCGTGCGCGCTCGTAACCGGCGATCCGTTCGCAATTGAGCTGGCGCACCGCTACGACTTCGAGATCATCGCAGATTCCGGCAACCCCGGCGAAACGGGGGCAATCGAAAGGGCAACGAATTTGTGCGTAGACCGCGGGATCGAAAGCACGCTGGTGATTCCCGCAGATATTCCTCTGATTCGCTCTCTCGAACTGGAACAAATTCTTGCCAACACTCCGCATGAAGGGTCGCTCCTGGTCCCGGCGGCTGACGGGCGCGGAACCAATGCAGCGTTCCGCCGTCCCGCAAATCTGTTCCCGTTACGCTTTGGCAACGACAGCTTTAGGCCGCACCTCGCCGCCGCCAGGTCGACGGGCAAACCATGCACTGTGCTGAAATTTGCCGGCATCGGCCGGGATGTCGATAATCCTTCAGATTTGGAACATCTGCGTTCTGAACCTGGCCAGACGCGAAGTCAAAACCTTCTGCGCCAATGGAAGCTCGAAGGAAAACTGCTGGCGATGGAGAGTTTGTGAACTCGCGAAGTCGCGCAGCAAATAATAGAAAGCACTCCTCCCCGTCTTACTCAAACTCAAACGAAATTCGAGTCATGCCGATTCCTCTCTCGGATGAGATACAGCCAAAGGACTCTGTGCCCGACAAACTTCTGCAGTCGATGCGTCAACGCAAGATCGCCTTCGAGCCGGGCGACATCCTTGTGATCAAGCACAAAATCATCTCCAAGGCGGAAGGCCAAATCGTCGATCTGGAGACGATTCATCCATCTTCCAAATCTCGCTCCTGGGCGAAGAAATACAACCTCGACGCCCGCGTCATCGAGCTCGCGCTGCGGGAAAGTAAAAGCGTCATTCGCCGCAAGAATGGCGTGCTGATCACCGAAACGCGACACGGGTTCATCTGTGCAAACAGTGGGGTTGACGTTTCAAACGTTGATGGCGGCAAGCACGCCCTGCTGCTTCCCGCCGATCCAGATCATTCTGCCCGCAAACTCCATCGCGAAATCAAGAAGCGTACTGGCCTCGTGATTCCCGTTCTTATTACCGATACGTTCGGCCGCCCTTGGCGCGAAGGCCTCGCGGATTTCTGCATCGGCATTGCCGGGATGAAGCCGCTGCGGGACGATCGTGGACGACGCGACCCGCATGGTTACAAATTACAGGCCAGTGTGGAAGCAATTGCCGACGAACTGGCTTGCGCCGCCGGACTCGTCTGCGGCAAGTTAAACCGAACTCCCGCGTGCATCATTCGCGGCTTCCAATACCAGCCCGGTACCGGGCACACACGTGGACTGCTGCGCCCGGCAAGCTCCGATTTATTTCGCTAGAGACTCGCCAAGAGGCAACCTCCAGGAGTAATTTGGATTACCTAGAGCGTAGGAGGAATTGTGCCGCGTCAGCTTTCAACATCGGAATTAGAAAATTTCCCTGCGCTTGATTGGCTCGATATAGCGCCGCTTGTTGATACGAATTTGCGCTCGTCACTGGAACGAATTCTTGACACGCAAAGAGGCGATTCGATTTCTCCGCGCGAGGCATATGCGCTGGTTCGAGCTGAGGGCGATGATCTGCTCGGCCTGCTCGCGGCCGCAAATTTCCTAAGGGCCGAGCTCACCGGAAACATCGTCACCTACGTCGTGAATCGTAATATCAACTTCACGAACATTTGCTTCGTGGGATGCAAGTTCTGCGCGTTCAGCCGCGGGCCGCGCGAATCCGACACGTATTTTCTCGAACCCGATCAAGTTGCACAGAAGGCAATCGAGGCCGCACAGCTCGGCGCAAGCGAGGTCTGCATTCAAGGGGGCCTGCCTCACGATTTGCCTCCTTTTTATTACCGCGACATTTTGCGTGCAGTGAAGAAGGCCACGCCGGCAGTGCACATTCATGCGTTCTCGCCGATGGAGATTGTTTACGGAGTCGAACTTACGGGAATGCCTCTGCCTGATTATCTTTCGATGCTCCGCGATAACGGGCTGGGCACGCTGCCAGGCACCGCGGCCGAAATTCTCGACGACGAAGTCCGCAATATTCTCTCTCGAAACAAACTTTCCACCGCGCAGTGGATCGAAGTCATTCGTACTGCGCATCACTGCGGCATCCGAACGACTTCGACAATGATGTACGGGCATGCGGAAACTCCGGAGCACTGGGTGCGCCAGATGCTGTTGCTGCGCGAAATTCAGCAGGAGACCAGCGGTTTCACGGAATTCGTTCCGCTGGGCTTCGTGCATCAGAATACTCTGTTATTCCATCAGGGGCTCGCTCGCAGCGGCCCGACTCTGCAAGAACATTTGAAGGTGCACGCACTCGCGCGGCTACTTCTCGCCGGGTCGATCAACAACATCCAGGTTTCATGGGTGAAGTTGAATCGCAAGCTCTCGCAACTCTGCCTGCACGCCGGTGCGAACGACTACGGCGGAACTTTGATGGAAGAAAACATTTCACGCGAAGCGGGAGCCACCGCCGGTCAATACACCAGCCCGGAAGATTTCCAGAACCTGATTCTTGAAGCCGGACGCATTCCGGCGGAGCGCAATACTACCTATACACGCATCAACATCAAGCTCCCGCCGCAAGAGTGCACTTCAGAAGAATCGTTGGAGCCGGCTTTTGCCTGATTCTCGAACCATCGCAATTCTGGGCGGGACCGGCGCCGCAGGAATGGGTCTTGCTCTGCGTTGGGCGCGCGCAGGAGAGACCATCATTATCGGTTCTCGCGACGTCGCACGAGCTGAACAAACAGCTGAGAAGATCAAGCAAAAAGTTGGGGGTGATGCGCGCGTCAGCGGCATGGAAAACGCGGCGGCCTGCGCCGCCACAGACCTGCTCGTCCTCACTGTTCCATTCGAGGGCCAGGCTGCGCTGCTCAAGCAACTCAAGCCTGCAATCCGTCCCGGCAGCGTCCTCATCGATGCAACCGTGGCCCTTGCCGCAAGTGTCGGCGGACGCGCCTCGCGCACACTTGGCGTCTGGCAAGGTTCATCCGCGCAGCAAGCGGTGGAGCTTCTACCCAAGGGTATGACCGTCGTTGCGGCCTTTCATAATCTATCCGCCGATTTGCTAAACGGAGACAACCCTCTCGATTGTGATGTGATCGTATGCAGCGACGATCCCGACGCGCTTCAGGTTACGCGCAAACTGGCCGCCAAGATTCCCGGAGTTCGAGCCATCGACGGAGGAAAACTGGAGAATGCCCGTATCCTCGAGCAGATCACAGCACTCCTCGTCGGCCTGAACATCCGCCACAAAGGACACGGCGGCATCCGCATTACCGGATTGCCGCCGCAAGCCTACGAATAAGTCCCGCTTGGAAAGCATCTTTCAGTCAGCGGTATCGCTCGGTCGTCCATTCTTTGAGAGCGTCGGCAAGCAGAGGATCGGGTGTCGACGGGACGGAATATTCGTACGCTTAATCGCGCGCCATGCCACACCATCAATCCTCCAACGGCTGAGACGCCATCTCTGCCGGCTCTCCCCCGCCGGCAGCCTGTGCCAAAATCAACCGCCGCGCTTCCACACGAATCTTCGGAAGCTGGAGCCTGAACCACGCTGCGCCCATAAGACAGGCCAGACCACCAATCGCCACCGTGCGCGGCGCACCCAGGGAATCCGCCAAGACTCCACCCAGCAATGCCCCGATCGGCGCCATGCCCATGAACATCATGGAATAAACGGCCATCACTCTTCCGCGCAAAGCATCGGGAACCATTACCTGAATCAGCGTATTCGAGCAGGCCATCTGCAACATCATCGAGTAGCCCACAGGCAACAACAGAATCACGGAAACCCAAAATTTTTGTGAGTAGGCAAACACCGCAAGGCTGGCTCCAAAACCTGCGCAGCACCATGCCACCCACCGGCCCAAGCCTTTCACCCCTTCGCGAAACGCAAGAGTCAGCGCTCCAAGCAACGCGCCAACTCCGGTAGCGCCCATCAGAATGCCTAGTCCCTGCGCCCCGCCGTGTAATATCTGGTCGGCGAAAATCGGCATGAGTACGACATAGGGCATTCCCACGAGACTCACCAATCCGAGCAGTAACAACAGGGCGCGAATAGGGGCGGTATCGTTTACAAAGCGGAATCCCTCCATCATGTGTTCAAACGGTGAGGCCATGGCAGGCCGAGGCGGACTGGCTACCCTCATCAGAAGCAGCCCAATGATTACCGCGATGTAACTCACCCCGTTGGCAAAAAAGCACCAACCCTCGCCGATCTTTGCTACCAGAATTCCCGCAATCGCTGGACCGATGACACGCGCCCCGTTGAACATGGAGGAGTTGAGCGCGATCGCATTCATCAGATCGTCCCTGCCTACCATATCCACCAAAAAAGACTGCCGACCGGGGATGTCAAAAGCATTCACCACGCCGAGCAGAGCTGCCAGCACGAAAACGTGCCAGACCTGGACCTTATGCAGCAGGGTAAGTGCGGCAAGGATAAAGGCCAGCAGCATAGAAGCAATCTGCGTGGCAATCACGATATAACGCCGGTTATAGCGATCCGCGGTAATTCCCCCGAGCGGAGCAAACAGGAAAACCGGGATCTGGCTGGCAAATCCCACGGAACCGAGAAGCAGAGCCGAGCCGGTCAATCGATATACAAGCCACGACTGTGCAACGCTCTGCATCCATGTACCGACGAGTGAAATGAGCTGCCCGCTAAAGAAAAGTTGAAAGTTGCGGTGACGTAGTGCGCGCCAAGCCACTTGCCAGCGGGAGAGTTCCCCATTCGATGTTTCGGCCGGCTTTGCCGGCAAGGTATTTTCCTTCTCGCCTGATTCGCGCATTCTTTCGTTTTGATGAAACCGGCTCTCGCTACGACTATAAACTGGGGCTCTTTCCCAATTTGCTCAGGAAATGGTGCAGAGTTGGAACATTTTCACGATGATATGGTTCAGAAAATCTTACCCGGTGATTTTTGGCTTCCCTGACCGGCGATACTGAGTTAAAGTGTCTCTTGGCTTGCCCGGCGGTTCCGTAAAGGAAGGCACGCGACCATGAATACTCCCTCGGTTGGTGTTGAACGCCGCATTGGACAACGCTTTGCCTTTAATCTTCCGGTTTCTGTGCGCGAGGTTTCAACTTCCTCGTTCGGCCTTGGATTCACCCACAACCTCAGTTCCCGGGGCGTATTTCTGTTCACCGAGATGAGTCTGAGTGAGGGCACGGAAATCGAACTCACGCTGATGATGCCTTCAGAGATCACCTTGGGCGAGAGCATGCGTGTTCGTTGTCGAGGCCGTGTTTTAAGAATCTTGAAGACCGAGGAAAAACTCGTTGACGCAGGCAAGAAAGCCGCCGACAACAAGATCGGGGTAGCAGTGTGCCTCAGCAACTATGAGTATCTTCCCGAAATGGAAGACGGCTCCGTGGAGTTTCGGAGAATTTCCTCGCTGCACCATTCCCCCGGGGCCGAGCAGAACGCGGCTTCCTTGCCGGAACACCCGCTAGTTTCGCACTAACACTCGATTTCGCGCTCCATCAAACCGGGACCGCACTGCTGTGCTAAGAGCTGGGCTTATCCCAATTGCGTTAGTTCTTTTGAACGGTTTGCGGCTTCCCAATCCATATGGGTTTCGCTTAGAATGCTTATCACCAGGGCGGACTCGATTGGGGAGTTATTTCTGCTGTGCACCTCTCGGTAGAATCTTCGTGGTTACGGTCCGCTCCTTTTTCTTCCCCGCGTGAGTTTAGGCTAAGCAGGCTCCAAGCTCGTTACCTAGGTCACTTGGCGAAGGGGACTGCGTCTTTCTAACATGCAGACACCAAGAGAAATCAGCGAGAATCGCGCAATGCATGGGATCGGCGTAGCCCTCCTCTCCGAAGACCGGGAACATCTATCTGAGCTGCAGAACCGCCTGGACAATACGGGTTTGTCCCGCATGGTGTTTAGTCATACAGGCTTCCCAGCCGGGCCTACCGATCCTATCCTTCGCCAGATTCAGGATTCACGCGCGGAAGTCGTGGTTGTCGATATTGCGCCGGAAAATTTCCAGGCCGCCGTTCGAGCAATTGAACTGCTTCAGGCGAACACCTTGCAGCTCGCAATTTTTGCATGCGGCGGCATGAACCAGCCCACAACCATCGTGGCCGCGATGCGTGCCGGGGCCTGCGAATACCTGGATTACAACGCCGGGGCAGAGTCGCTTCTGGAAGCGTTGACCCGTTTCAGTTCCAGCCGCACGCGCAACCGCGGCGTTGGCGGCAAGGCTCGCATTTTCACTTTCCTCAGCGCCAAAGGAGGCGCCGGCGCCACTACGGCAGCCGTGAATACTGCATTGGCCCTGCAACAGGCGCACGGCAATGTGGTGCTGGTGGATTTCGCTCCGGTGGGCCATGCCCAATTGCATCTGAACCTTCGACCCAGCTTCGGCGTGCCGGATGCGCTAGAGAATCTTCATCGCCTTGATGCATCGCTCTTGGAAGGATTGATGACCACTTCCAAGGACGGATTGCATCTTCTGGCAGGCCCGCAGCAGCCTTACCATTCCGTGCCAACGCCGGCTGAATTGGCCCGCCTTTTCGATCTTCTGGTGAATCATTATCGCTACGTTGTAGTCGATGCCTCCAGCCGGCTCGACTCCACTACTCATTTGCTCTCCGATCTTTCTAACGCCGTTCTGCTTGTCGCGCAAACGGACGTCGTTTCGCTGTGGAGCGCCGGGCGCATTCATGCATTTTTGGAGGAAGGCGCAGGCCGCAATCGCCTGCGAATGGTTCTGAATCGCTACAAGAAGATTCCCGGCTTTAGCGATGAAGATGTGGAGAACTCCACTCGTTGCAAAGTTCTGTGGAAAATACCCAACGCCTTCCAGGCGATTTCCCCCGCGATTGATCACGGCACGCCTGTCGTCCTGCAGAAAACTCAGGAAGTCAGCCGGTCATTCTGCGGATTAGCGGAGGCGTTGGCAGAAGCGCCCACGGTCGAGGGTGGAATCGATCTCGTCTACGGCCAGGAAAAGAGCGATAAAAGAAAAGTAGTCAATCGTTTAGTGATCACACCTGCCCGCGCAGGGCAATAGTCCATCCCACAGCCGGGCACCTGCCGCTTAGACTCACTTTTGTCCGATGGCCTTCCAGCTATCTCGCCGTTTTCGATTTCCATCTAGAATAGAGCGATGGACGAAGCTCCGGGCACAGTGCTGGAAGGAATCGAGCCACCATTAGCCGACCTGCGCCTCGCCCTCGTTTCTGACCCCTGGCTTCGGGTTTTTCTGGAGAATCTTCGAGATCTCTTCCGCTCCGAACCTCAAGTTGCCGCGTATGCCGGATTACCTGGCGTTTTCTGGCCGGACGTTTTCGTCCGTCGCCGGCTCCCCTGGCGCCGATTCTTCGAATCCGGCTTATGCCACATCTTCGCAATTGCCATCATTATCAATCTCTCGCGATTCATGGCGCTACAGCCCCAAATTATTTCCCGGCCGTCGTTCGAGCACGCGGACGTAATCTATTACGCTCCCTCAGAATATCTACCGCCGATTGATACCCGCCGTGGTGCGCCGGCGGCTCCCCGAAAAGCCGACCCGGAAATCGCCAAACAGCCCATCATTTCCGTGCCGCCCGAGGCTCGCAATCATACGCAAACAATTGTCTCCCCTCCCAAGATTCGATTGCAGCATGACGTGCCTTTGCCGAACATGGTCGCGTGGTCGCATAAGCCGGAAATGCCAATCGCACCCGCGCCTGTCGTTTCCGCCTCGCAAATAATTCGCCTCACGCCTCAATTGCAAGAAGCTGTTATTACTCCTCCTCCGGCGGTCAACGCAGCGCGAGAAATCAATTTGCCGAAGCCAATGGCCGCCCCCGAACCTTCGATAATTGCACCTGCACCAGAGCTTTCCGCGGAAGCGAACCGGCATTTCGGCGACGTCAATATTGCTCCAAGCGAGGTTATCGCGCCTGCCCCGCAGCTTTCTATTGATGCACAACGCACCGCGGACACACGGCGCCCATTGGCCGCGCAGGGATCTCCTCGAGTGATCGCACCGCCTCCTTCCATTTCAGCGTCGCGAGGTTCACGCTCTGGCGGAGACATGATCGCATTGAGTCTGCATCCTGATGTGGGTGCTCCGCCGAGAACGGTGGCAGGCAATAGGCGTGGCGCTTTCGCCGCAACACCCGAAGGGCACGCAGGCGCAACCGGCGATCCGGGCAGCGCTGATACTTCGTCGAGAGCCAACGGCGGCGGTGCCGGCAAAAGTAAAACAAACGATTTGCCGGTGGGACTCTACGTTGGCAAGAGTTCGAATCCCGGCTCCACGATAGCAGGGACATCGCGGCCAGCGAACGCCAGCCCTGATCTGGTGAATCCGAAGTTGCTTGCCAGCGCCCGCCCGCCACGCATCGAGCGCATAGCTCCCTCAGCCGGGGCGAATATCTCGGAGGCCGAACGCGCTGTTTTCGGGAGCCGCAAAATCTACTCGATCAGCCTCAACATGCCCAATCTGAATTCCGCCGGTGGCAGTTGGATCATTCGCTTTGCTGCCTTGAAACCAGATTCCGAAGGCGGCCGTCCATCCTCTGATGATCCTCCCGCCAACGAACTCTCCTCGCCCGTGGCAATGCGCAAAGTCGATCCTGCTTATCCCCTGGAATTGATGCGCCAGAACGTAGCCGGAACGGTTGTTCTCTACGGCATCATCCGAGCCGACGGAACGGTAAGCGACGTACGCGTTCTGCGAAGTGTGGACGACCGCCTTGACCGCTTCGCCAGCGAGGCTATCTCCAAATGGCAGTTTCAGCCGGCCAGCAGAAATGGCGCGGCGGTCGACGTGGAAGCGACGTTCTGGATTCCCTTCAGGCCGGTGAGGACTCGAACAGGTTTTTGAAAAGACGAGCAAATCCTTCCGGACGATCGGCCTATTTTCCCGCGGCAGCTTTCTTTTTTTCGAGAGCGTTGTATATGACGGGGTCGGCGCAGATTTCGTAATAGCAGCGCTCGCTCCAGCCCTGCACTGAAAAATCTTCCGGATTCACCCTAGGGATACGGCTTTCACGGACAACGATCTTGCGGAAAATGTCGCGATCCACCGGAACTGTGCCGCTGGAAAGTTTGTATTCGCCTTTGTCGGATGCGAGCGACGACGGAAGCTTAACCGCAAGCGGCACCAGAGAAATTTCCTGCTGTAATTTGCGGAATGCCGCTTCGTTCATCCGTATGCCACCCAGGTTGAAACTAAGAAGAGAATCCTCAGGATTGGCCGAGGACGATTGGCCCGCGGTCTCAAAAACGTAAACATGGAATGGTCCAGCCTGCGCCTCCATCGACTTGCGCGCCCGCTTGTTGCAGGAAGAAAGCCGGTCACTCTCGTTGAGCGCTTCCGAGATCATGATCTGCCGTTCGCCATCCATCAAATACAGCGGCGCTGTCTCCTGCAATGTGATCCCGATGCCAAGTTCAAGCTCCGGCATGCCCGAGCGCTGCATCAATTCGTTATAGCCGCGAACGATTTCGATCATTTCGCGCGCCAGCACGCATGCCCGGCTCACAGCCAGTCCCGGCTCACCTTCGCGCTCGAGAATAGCGAGAATGATCGCGTCGCCTTCGAGGAATACCTTTTGCGCCCCATATTTGCCCAGCAGCTTGTTGACCGGATCATAAAAGTTCAGGCTGAAATACGACGCTGGATTCAACCCTTTTTCCATCAGGGTACGCGTAAGACGAGTCGAGTCGCGCACGTCGGCCTTGAGCACCACATGCCGCAGCACGCGGACCTCTTCCGGCTTCTCCGGTTGTTCATCGGGCTGAAGAAATTCGTAGAGCGTTCCGTTCATGCGGGAGAGCTCCCGCAACTTGTCGGTGGCAATCAAATTCACCGAATCCAGCGCCGAGTTCAACACTTCAAGCCGGCGCAAATCACGATGATATTGCGAAAAATCCTGCAGGAATCGCGCCGCCACTTTGGCCCGTTCTGCCCCGCGGCACCCTGCGACCTTGCCCACCGCCGCATACAAGCTGGCAGGCGAGAGTTTTCCATGCTCCTGAATCATGCGCTCGACCCGATCGCTCTCCGAACGCGAGATTAAGGCATTCTTCAACTGCTGCGGATTAATGCGCGGTGCATACTCGCTAAGCAGGGGTACAACGTGATACGAGGCGATGGCGCACTCCATCACCTGTTCATCTTCCAGCAGCCGTACCCAGCGGGCAAGCCGCTCCTGTTGGGCCGCGCCCTCTGGAGTGGAATCATTCGGAGTTCCAGTTCCCACCAGAGTGCGGGAGTTTTCCGGCGCACAGAGCCAGGAGTCGATCGTCTCGGTGGTGATTTCCTCTCCATAGAGCGAACGGACGAAGCCCCAAACAACATCCTGAATGCGCGGATAGCGGTCCGGGTCGCGGTCCCAATTCCCGAGCATCACATAGTGTTCCGCGCACAGATAATCGTCGCGGCCGTCCTCGGAAAATGCCAGCCGGTTGACGAAAAGGCCGTAGCTCGATAGACGGGCGCCGGCAGCATCTCCTTCTTTCGGGTCTCCAAAGAGCGACCTGCGGGTTCGCGTCAGTGTCTCTTTTTCTATTTCACGCAGGGTTTCGAACAATCCTTGCCCAGTCTTGCGCAGAATGATTTTCTTTCGCACCTGAAAATTCGCGACGCGGTCCCGATATTCAACCGCCTTGCCTTGCCTCAGGCCTTCATAGGTCTTTAGCAGCACACGGCAGCGCTCGAGCACCTGTGCAAACTGCTGACTTATTTCTGAGCGCAAAAATTTTGTAACCGCCAGACGGGCCAGAAGGTCAACCGAGATGTTCTCTTCTTTTTTGGCCCGGTTCAACGCAGCCAGATGCAATTCGGCCAGCATCGGCTTCCATTCGGTCAAATCAGATCCGGTCTGCTTGCGAGCCGTTGCTTTCGTTCTCATCCACGAGGGCGACTCATTTCGTACGGGAGCCTCTGCGGCGAACAAACCTTCCAGTTCTCCGTAGCGGATAATCAGGCGCATAATATGCGCCCGGGTTGCTTCCAGGAACCGGGGGCTCAACGAGACATCATGCCGCAAATTGTCGACTCCGACGGCCAGGCCTTCGAGCGCAATCGACGGAGTCGCCGCAACCAATTCTGGCGGCGGCAATTTGTCGGGCTCTTTACCGAGTCTGAAGATGGGTATGCGAGGCATCTGCGTATGTTCGAACGGTTTCGAAGTTACTGATTACACACGTAGATCGAGGCTAGCACGCGCGTCAGCAGGCTTAAAGTTACCTCGGTTATCGCCTCGATGTTCCGAGCCGGCACGCTCTATTCGTTGCCGGTTTATCCAGAAGCACGCGTATTCTAATCGCGCTGGCGACGAGTCTCACATTCAATGCTGCCTTCTTGCGGAATTCACCCAACTGAAGGGCACATTCCAGGAAAAGTAGTTTCAGGTTGCTAAGGCCCGTGCTCGAAGCGGTAGAATCTCCGCATCGCACCTTTGAAGAGCAGCGATCAGGAGAACAGAAATGATTGCCTTTTCCGTAAACGGCAAACGCGTCAGCCTCGATGTCGATCCATCCACTCCGCTGTTATGGGTCATCCGCGAAAATCTGGGCCTCACCGGAACCAAATACGGGTGCGGAATGGCGCAGTGCGGCGCATGCACGGTGCACATCGAGGGCGAGGCGGTACGCTCCTGCGTAGCACCTGTATCGCGAGCGGAAGGCCGATCAGTGACAACCATCGAAGGTCTGTCGCCCGATCTCACTCATCCCCTGCAACGCGCATGGATCGAAGAAGACGTCCCACAATGCGGTTACTGCCAATCGGGACAACTAATGAGCGCGGCGGTTCTGCTGCGCCTCAAACCCGATCCCACCGATGATGACATTGATAAAGCGATGACCGGCAACATCTGCCGCTGCGGGACCTATCCTCGCATTCGCAGAGCAATCCACCGTGCCGCTGAGATGTCGGCGAAAGGAGGGGCGCGATGATTTCCCGAAGACTCACCAGCGAGAAAACGATTGGCCAGAAAATAATGGACCACAAAATGGAGCGCCGCGATTTTCTGAAAGTCTCGGTGGCGGCCAGCGGCGGGCTGCTCATCGGATTTCGCTTTCCCGGGATCAGCAAACTGGCCTCGGCGCAGTCCTTGAAAACCGCCTCGGCGGATACTTTCATGCCAAACGCTTTCGTGCGGATCGGAACCGACGAACGCATCACCGTGATCGTGAATCACTCCGAGATGGGCCAGGGCGTCTATACGTCGCTGCCGATGCTGCTCGCAGAAGAACTCGACGCCGATTGGTCGAAGGTCGGCTTCGAATCCGCTCCTGTCGACCCAAAATACAACCACCCGGCCTTCGGCATGCAGATGACTGGCGGAAGCTCCAGCGTGTGGTCTGGACTCGAGCAGTTCCGTCAAGCAGGAGCAGTCGCGCGGGCTTTGCTGGTCGCTGCGGCCGCGCAGCAGTGGAATGTCGATCCCGCATCGTGCCGCACCGAATCCGGCGCTGTATTCAATGGCCCCAGCCACAAGCTGACCTACGGGCACCTCGTAGAAACCGCGGCTAAGTTAACACCGCCCGCTCACGTGCAGTTGAAAGATCCTAAAACCTTCAAACTCATTGGCAAACCGCTCAAACGTCTCGACACGCCGGTAAAAACGAACGGCAGCGCGGTTTTCGGTATCGATGTAAAACTGCCGGGGATGCTCACTGCGGTAATTGCCCGTCCTCCGATTTTCGGGGCGAAGATGAAGAGCTTCGACGATTCGCGGGCGCGCTCCATGCCGGGCGTACGAAAAATTGTTGCCATTCCTGCTGGAGTCGCTGTAATTGCCGATTCTTTCTGGCAGGCGAAGTCGGCCAGAGACGCCCTTCGCGTGGAATGGGACGAAGGCGCAATGCAGAACTTCAGCACCAGCGAGATGATGCGAACGTTCCGCGAGCGGGCAGAATCGCCCGGGACGAGCGTACGCAAAGACGGCGACGCGGAATCCGCGCTCGCCAGCGCGGCAAAGAAAATCGAAGCGGTTTATGAAGTTCCCTACCTTTCGCATTTGATGATGGAACCATTAAATTGCGTGGTCGACCTCCGTGCCGATTCCTGCGAAGTTTGGACCGGCTCGCAGTTTCAGACGATTGACCGCGCAAACGCCGCCAAGATCGCGGGATTACCGAACGAAAAAGTGCAGCTGCACACCACGTTTCTGGGAGGCGGTTTCGGTCGCCGGGCCAATCCGCAATCGGATTTCGTGGTTGAAGCCGTATACGTGGCCAAAGCGGCAGGCGCTCCGGTGAAGGTGATCTGGACCCGCGAGGACGATATGTCTGGCGGCTGGTACCGCCCTGCCTTTCTACATGCGATCGCTGGCGGCATCGACGCCAACGGTAATGTCGTGAGTTTTCGTTCGCGATCGGTCGGGCAGTCGATCATGGCGGGAACGCTGTTCGCGGCCATGATGATGAAGGGGAAAGCTTACGACCCCGCATCGGTGGAAGGCCTGGATGACCTTCCATACGAAATTCCAAATATCGCGGTCGAGTCTCATCAGGCGGAGGTCGGTGTTCCAGTGCAGTGGCTGCGCTCGGTCGGTCATTCGCACACTGCATTCGCCGTCGAATGCTTCATCGACGAACTGGCCGCGCTCGCCGGAAAAGATCCGTACCAATTCCGCCGTGCGATGCTGCAAAAGCATCCGCGCCATCTCGGCGTGCTCGACCTCGCAGCACAGAAAGCGGGATGGGATAAGCCCTTGCCAAAGGGCATGGGCCGGGGGATCGCCGTGCACTTTGCTTTCGAAAGTTATGCTGCGCACGTGGCCGAAGTCTCAGTGACCGATGACCGAGTGCGCGTGCATCGCATGGTATGCGCGGTGGACTGCGGGCAATATGTGAACCCAAATATCATCAAGGCGCAACTCGAAGGCGGCGCCATCTTCGGAGCCTCGGCTGCGCTTTATCAGGAACTGACTTTCGAGAACGGACGCCTGCAGCAAACCAACTTCAATTCTTTTCCGGTGATGCGGATGAATGAATGCCCGGAGATCGAAACTTACATCGTCGACAACCAGGAGAAATCGGGCGGCATCGGAGAGCCGGGCGTTCCCTGCGCTGCGCCCGCCATCGCCAATGCGGTGTTCGCAGTAACGGGAAAACGAGTTCGCCGATTGCCCATTCGCCTGACGGAGGGTGCATGAAGAAATTGCCCGCAGTGGCCGTTTGTCTGGCTCTCACAGGTTCCATTGGAGTACTGCTACTCTCGCAGCCGCTCGGCGCAGCCGATCCTCCACACGCGGCATTGCCAGATGCCGCCAATGGCGCGCTCTTCGAAGCCTTCGTGCCAGTCCTTCGGCACCCGCGCTGCATGAACTGCCACTCCAAGGGAGATTATCCCCGCCAGGGCGATGACAGCCATCCCCACACGATGAACGTGCGCCGCGGCCCGGCCGGCTTCGGAGTCACCGCCGAGAAATGCAGCACATGCCATCAGGATCACAACCTTGGCGCAGCGCATCTTCCGCCTGGGGCGCCCGGCTGGCACCTGCCGCCACCCTCGATGCCGATGATCTGGGAAGGTCTGACCGACGCGCAGTTGTGCCAATCGATCAAGGATCCAAAGCAGAATCGAAATCGGAATCTCAATGAATTGGTCGAACACCTCACAGAAGATAAACTTGTCGAGTGGGGATGGAACCCTGGCGTGGGACGCACTCCGGTGCCTATTCCCCACGACGAATTCACTGTGATGGTAAAGAAATGGCAGGCCGCGGGTGCACCCTGTCCGGCGGATTAGAGCCGATTGCGCCGCCGATTTCCCGGTCTCGTAACGCGAAATCCCATGGTAAGATGGCTGCCTGTTTGTCCCCCCTCGCAGAACAAAGCCACTTTTTTGGAACAGTAATTCGAGGATTACCATGGCTTTCTCGTCGCGTTTCTGGCTCCCGCTAGCAACTACGGTGTTGGTCTATCTTGCTGGCCTCGCGTTGCCTGCGCAGGCGCAGTTCGAAACGCGGGCGACGACCACGCTTCCCGAAGGAGCCTACTGCATCGCCCTCGGAGATTTTAACAACGACGGCAAGCCGGACCTGGTGGTTACCGATGGCGACGGCTTCACAGTGTCGCTCGGCAATGGCGACGGGACCTTTCAGAAATACAAGTTTTACAGCACGCAGCTGTCCTATTATCTGGCGGTCGGCGACTTTAACAATGATGGAAACCAAGACATTGTTGTGGCGAATCTTGACCCCAGCACGGTAGATGTTTACCTCGGCAACGGTGACGGAACCTTCAAGCCGCCTATTAGCACAAATACAACAGTAGGTTCGTACTTCGTCGCGGTGGGAGACTTTAACAACGACAAAAAGGCCGATCTGGCGCTCATCGACCCGCCGTATATCAGCGTGCTGCTGGGCAATGGCGACGGAACTTTTCAGCCGCCAAGCGACAACAGTTCGTTCGTTGGGTCTATCTGGTTTGCGCTCGGTGACTTCAACAACGATCACCATCTTGACGTGCTGGTGACCGGCAGCTTTGGCGCGACTTACAAGATTGGGGTACTGCTAGGCAACGGCGATGGAACCCTGCAAGACTCCATCGACACCCCCGTTGAGTACAAGCCAGGAACAATCGCAGCGGGCGACTTCAACGGAGATGGGAAGCTGGACGCAGTGCATTCAAACCTCCGCACAGCGGAAGCTATACAGGCCTGATCACGCTAATCGACAGCGCTTCCTCGAAGCCGCAGTTCATCGAGCTTTCAGGTTCTGGCAATTAGGCGTAGGCAGGAGCGTTAGTTGAGTTTAATGGGGTCACTAAGACCTGGTTGGTAACTGCGAAGGCCGAAACCTTTACTCGCTCTTCATCCTCGCGGCCTCAAACTCATCACCCCTCTGCCAGCCGACTAACCGCGGCAGGCTCGCGGCTTCCCATCCCAGAGCGAAGCCGAAGCGCGCCATCGCCGAATCTCCGGTGAAATCCATCTCAGGACGATATTCATCGCTCGGCTGGTGATAGCGATTCTGCGTGTAATCCTTGTCCTGCGCAATGCCCCACGCTTCATCGTGGCCTTTGAACTTCATGCCTTCATTGATCGAGAACGATGGAATGCCCACACGCGCCAGGCTGAAATGATCGGAGCGATAAAAATGTCCAGCCTCCGGCCGCGCATCGGGACGAATCGCCAGCCGAAACTCCTTCGCTGTAGCCTGCACCCACGGATAAAACGTCGTCCTCTCGGCTCCGGATACTTCCACCTCTTCCGGCGCACCGCGCGGTTGTACGTCGTCGTAGTTCAGGTCGAGGGCAATTTTGCCTGCGGGAATCGGCGGGTGCTTGCCGAGATATTCCGAGCCTAGCAATCCCTGCTCTTCAGCCGTGACCGATGCAAAGATGATCGAGCGGCCGGGCCGGTCTTTGGCCACGCTGAAGGCGCGCGCCAACTCCAGCAAAATACCGCAGCCCGTGGCATTGTCGGCAGCGCCGTTATAAATATTATCGCCCGGCATATCCGGACGAATGCCGAGGTGATCGTAGTGCGCCGTATAAATCACGGCTTCATCTCTCAGTCTTTTATCGGAACCCGGCAGTATCGCCAGTACATTATTTGACTGGAAATTCCGCACCTTGCTCACCATGTGCGCTTTCAGCTTCGCCCCCAGATCGACGGGATGAAAGTCGCGCGTGCGGGCACTGGCCATCATCTTGTCGAGGTCCATGCCCGAAGCGGCCGCAAGCTTCCGGGCAACATCGAGTTGAACCCATGACGCAACTTTGAGCGCCGGCCCTTCCAGCTTCAAATACGATTTCTCGCCCGAGTTCGAGTTGCGAACCACCTCCCACGGATAGCTCGCCATCTCGGTCTGATGTATCAGAATCGCGCCTACCGCGCCCTTGCGCGCCGCTTCTTCGAATTTATATGTCCATCGCCCGTAATAAGTAAGCGCTTTGCCCTTGAAAAATTTGGGATCATCCGAGGGCGGTTCGTTCACCAACATCAGCAGGACTTTTCCACGTACATCCACTCCCTTGTAGTCGTCCCAGTTGTATTCCGGAGCTTCAATCCCATAGCCGACATAGACAATGTCGGAGTCCACATCGGACTGCGGCTGCTGAGTTTGATCGGAGGCGACATATTCTTCAAGCGGTTTCAGATCCATAGCCGCGCCCTGTTTCGGGACGAGCGTGAATTGCGTCTCCGGCAGCGTCGTAATTCCAACCAGCGGAACTTTCTGCAGGTAAGACCCGTTGTCGCCCGCAGGCTTCAATCCGTATTCGGCAAATTGTGTGGCGATATATTCGGCCGCAATATCTCCACCGCGCTGGCCGGTGCCGCGGCCTTCGAGCAGATCGTGAGATAGAAATCGCACGTGCCAGCGGACATGATCCGGAGTGATGGTTTCCATTGCCGCGAATGCCCCTCCCGGCAATCGAACCGAGACCGTCTCATGCGCTGACGCCGGGGCGGCCACAGGAGTTGGCTCCCCTGCCCAAACTTTGAGGCTCACAATTGCCAATACGCCCACTAAGAAACCATGGGGCACAATTCTCATCGGCTCGTCTCCCAACGAGAGTGGCCTTTTTGCTGAAAAAGCCAAAATGGGCCGCCCTTATGAATGATTGCAAAATTGTATAAGGATGGAGAGAGTTAGCGTTAATCACCAAAGGCGGGAAAACTTGAACCGGCGGCCACGCACTGTCGCCGACCTTTGGACAACGGCGGAATAGCACCTCAGCTATTAGCTTTTGGTGAATATATTGTCAGAAGGCCCCGCGACCGCGGGACTAATTCTTCGACCCTCAACCCGCCCGAAAGTCACGCACATCCTCGCCCGGCCGGAACAGGGCAGCGGGCTGCGCTTGTCCCGCCTCCGCCATCTTCCGGTTGATGGCGGTAAAATCCGCCTTCACCCAGCCCACGCTCGAAACTTCGATCTTCCTATCTTGTGCGATCCAGAAAATGCTCGGCACGTTGGTAAGTCCGTAGGCGTTTGAAACCGGATATTTCTCCGTGTCATCGAGCAGCACCGGAAAAGTCACTCCGAACTCTTTGGTGAATGCAGCTGTATCCTTGGGACCGTTCTGCGAAACTCCAAAAATGTGCACGCTCTTGTGACCGTAAGCTTGCTCCAAGCGTTCAAGAAACGGAAAGGCATACTGGCAGGTCGGACACGAGACTTTAAAAAACGCGAGCAAGATCGGACCATGAGCCAATTCCTCGTGCAATGCAAATCGTCGTCCATCCATTGCCCGCAGTTCAAAGTCCGGTGCATCGGTCCCTACGCTTAAAGCCGTCATCGCTCGTTCCTCCGGTTCTTGCTTCAGAAATTCTTCACGCCAGTGCGGAGAAGAAGTCTCTGCCTGAATTTATTTTAGATTACCGGTGCTGGAAGCGGTTGCTGGCAGGCGATTCCAATTACAGGATCGCGGCCAGGCGCAGAATCTTCCGCGCCAGCCCCGTAAGCGCGATGCGGTCTAACCTCCGGGCCGGAACCCATTTGCCTTCGCGGGATGCGGCCGCAGCCGCTCTCCAAACCTTGACCGAATAGTCCGTCACCGTAATCGAATGCCGCAAATCGAGCAAAGGTTTCCCATTGCCCTTCTTCCCATCGGTTTCCGGTAGCTCCCACATTCCCGCCATCAGCGAGGCGTTGAGCGGCCGCCGCACAAGAAATATCTCTTTGGCATCGGAACGCCCGGTTCGCAGGTCGAGCACGTAGTGACTCTCACGCTTATTCTGCGGCGCAGACTTTCGCGAGGGAGGCAATTCCCCGCGAGTCAGACAAAAGTCGAGAATCGGACACATCAGACAGGCGGGGGCGCGCGGCGTGCACACGGTTGCGCCCAACTCCATCATCGCCTGATTGAAGTCGCCGGGCCGCTCCGGATCGAGAGCTTCATTCGCCGCATCCCAAAGCTCTTGGCCAGCCAGACGCCTGCCCCATGAACGCTGCAACACGCGCTCCACGTTGCCGTCCACCACAGCAACAGGTTCATCGAAAGCAATGCTGGCGATCGCAGCAGCCGTGTAGCGGCCGATTCCCGGAAGCTTTTCCAATTCCTTTGAGCACTCGGGAAACTTCCCCTTGCCTTCGTACGCGATCATTTTGGCAGCCGCGTGCATCATGCGTGCCCGCCGGTAGTATCCCAGGCCGCTCCAGGCCGCCAGCACGCTCGATTCGCGCGCGGCCGCCACCTTCTGCACGGTGGGGAAGCGAAGCAGAAACTTATGATAATGACCGATCACCGCCGCAACCCGCGTCTGCTGCAGCATGATTTCGGAGATCCACACGTGGTAAGGATGGCGATCCGCGCGCCACGGCAATTCGCGGCGATGAGCGTCGTACCAAGCGAGCAAGCGTTTGCCGCGCGCCTGCCGTGTTGTTTCGTGAAGGGTGAGAACTTGCGGTTTGGCGTTCAAACGGAAATAATACACAGCACAAAATCTCCAGGCGAGCCCAAATCGACAAACAGATTCCGATTACACAGCAAGGCATCTGCGTCGTCCTCAAAATCCTCCGAGAGAATCGCCGAGATAGCGCTCCGCATAGTCCGAAAGGTGAGCATCAAACACTCTAATGACGGTTGCCGGGCCTGTCATTGACCCGCGCCTCTGCTCACGAAATAATATTGCAGCCCGGTTTCGGAGACATGAGCCTTATTCTATTCATTCGAAGGCGAGAACAACCATGAGCGACTTTAACCGCAAGGTGGAGGACACGTCAGCCCGCGTCAGCAAAGCAGTTGCCGACGCCGCCGATCGGATTGAGCGGGAGATCCCCGAATTCATCAAGTACCTGAACGACGAAGTCGTGCCCAGCGTTCGGCTGCACTCGACCAAGGCCTTGCGCACCGCGGGCCAGAAGCTGAACGAGCTCGCCGACTACATGGAAAATCAAAAAGCTGCACAGAAATGACTGGCAGGCATCAATTCTCCGTTAAAAGCGCAGGGCCTCTCGTCCTGCTCGTCGCTCTGTTTGCCGGTTGCGGTCATCGAAAACAAGCGACAGTGAATGTGCCACCACCGCCGCCCGCTTCGGAATCGTACCCTGCTAATTCAGCCTCGCGGCCGGAAGGCACAACCGCAAAAGATCGGCTGCCAAACAAAGACACGAGAGCAAGTGATCTTGCCGAGCCTACCATTCCCGCTGGGGCCAGAGCGCTCGAAACGGAGACCGGCCTCGCCAGCTGGTACGGGCCGCCTTATCACAACCGCGTCGGGTCAAATGGCGAAGTCTACAACATGCACGCCATGACCGCGGCCCATCGCACCCTGCCGCTGGGTTCCATTGTGCGCGTCACCAATCTCAAGACCGGCCACACCGCCCTTGTGCGCATCACCGACCGCGGGCCATTCATTCCCGGCCGCATTCTCGATCTCTCACTCGCCGCCGCGCACAAACTTGATGTCTACCTGCCCGGCATTGCAGAAGTCAGGGTGGAAGTCATGGAGACACCAGCTCCGCTGGAAACTGGAGGCAAATGGGCGGTGCAGATTGGCGGCTTTCCACGCGAGCACGAGGCGCGAAAATTGGGAGAGCAACTTACCCGCCGTTATCGCACCGCCAAGATTCTGTGTTTTCCCAGTCCGGCCGGGGAGTGGTGGGTACGCGTCCGAGTGCTCGATGACGATCGCCTGCGAGCCCAGCAACTTACGGCGGAAACGCGAACGCCCGAAGGCGCCGTCTTTCTGGTTAGACTCGATTAGATTTCGCAGGCGGTACTGACAACGCCTCAAGCCGGGTGTTATCTTCGCCAGTGTGAGTCAACCAATGTCAGAGGTTATGAAAAGTTGTCTTTTTTGCCGCATCATTCGCGGCGAAATTCCGGGCAAAAAGGTTTACGAGGACCAGCAGGTCTTCGCCTTCGAAGACGTTAATCCGCAGGCGCCGACTCATGTCCTGATTATTCCAAAGAAACACTTCGCGGGATTAAGGGAAGCGCAGGCCGAGGATGCAGAGATCATTGGACGCTGCCATCTCGCGGCCGCCGAGATCGCTCGCCGCCGCAACATCGAGCATGGATACCGTACAGTGACCAACGTCGGACCAGGAGCGGGACAGTCCGTCTTTCATCTGCACGTTCACTTACTGGGTGGTCGTTCCCTTAGTTGGCCGCCGGGATAAGCAATCCCATCTTTCGGGATTCAGCTTACTGCCGGATTCTCTTCCTCGGGCGCTCCGTGCCTTCGCAGCAACTGCGGAAGGTTCTGGGAAAAGGCAGACCGCGGCAAAACCATGTCGCATCCTACCTCATGCGCCTTCTGCTTCAAATCGCCCTGCACGTGGGAAAGAAATCCGATGATTGAGGTTCCCTTCTTGAGCTTGCTCTTTAATTTCGGGATAAGCGTGAGCGGCTTGGCGTTCGCGTTGTTGAGATCGAAGATGATTAACGACGGCTTCTCTTCCCCATTTTGCTGCATGCGATCGGCAAGGTCTTTATCGTTCTTCGCAAACTCGACCTTCACATTCAGCTTCCGCGCCGTTTCCTGAATTTTAGTGGCGAAAAACAAATCGTCGACAAAAGCAAAAATTCGCGAGTTCGAATCTTCGCGTGCAGGAAGGGGTTCGGGCTCTATGGGAGCAAACGGAGCGGCAAACCCTGGCCGCTGGCGCCGGACGCTCTGTCCGTTGTTGCCATTCCCGGCGAGTGCCGCGCGATAACTGTGGTCCATCGGAGCGGTATAAATTCCGTCCTGATTATGCCGCGCCTGCGCCGGCCCATTCTGGCGCTGTCCACGGGGATTGTTCGAACGGCGTCCGCGACGCCGTCTCCTCCCTCCGCCACCGGAGGGTCTGTTTGGTCCTGCGTTCATAGTCCTCTCAAAGCTGCTGGCACGGATTTTGCATACCGCGCCGCAAAGGCGAACTCAACTTCCTGGGAATCCATTTCGGTTCCTGCAATTTCAGATTGCATTAAGTTGCGATAGAGCGCGCCAATGTTGCGTGCCACAACTTTTCCGGCGAAGCGGCCCGCTCCCGCCGGCACTATATTTCACTCAGCACATCCCATGAGAAACCACAGGTTGGTCGCACCACAATCTTCGACGCAAATATCCTTTACTATTCGATGAAGCAAAGTCGTGTTGGTGAAAAAATATAAATCTCTTGCGTAATCGGTTGTCCGTTGCCGGATCCGTCGCGCCGCCGGGAACCGCCTGGGGCGCCGAAGGCCTACGCGGGAACGAGGCCAATGAGAACATCTTGATCGTACTAGTCCCGCGGCAACTGCGCAAGGGGCAAAATCGGCTGGTTTTGCACAAAGGTCACGCCCGTCCCCCAGGGGTAGGGTCATGACGTTCATTCCGCTTTCCGCGATAACTTAGGCTACGCCTTTCACGCTCCGCTTGCGACTTGTCGCGCCCACTCCTGTGCCTGCCAGTACCAAGCCGCCGTGGCGTCGGGGTCCAGATGAAGGCCCTCGCACAGTGAGCGGACCGCTTCCCACTCCCCGCTCTCGTGGGCCAAAATCAGCTGGTAAACAGGTCGCAACAGGCTGGATTCACCCCTCAACACCATCTTGGTTTCCGAATCTACCGGTATCTTCTCCAATATCTCAGCCATGGGCATTTCGAGCATGGTATCCAGCATCGAAAGCAGTCCCAGTAAAAACAGATCCGACTCCCCATGACGGGTCGAGGACGAAAGCAATTCCCCAAAGCGGGCACGCACCAGCGCACACAGCACCAGATCGCTGCTCTTGTCCTGTCCAGCGCCCACCGTCGCAATCAAACGCACCCAGCGGCGCACTTCCTTATCGCCGAGTATCGCCAGCGCGTGGCGCACCGAATGAATCTCATTGCGGAAGCCGAATTTGGCCGAATTCATGTAGCGCAGCAGACGATAGCAGATCGCCGCCTCGCTCTTGATCATATTCTCAACTTCTCCCACGTCGATTTCCGCTCGCGAAACCGCCTGCAACATTCGCACGTAACTGATTTGGTTGGCCGGGACGTCATGCGTGGTCAACATCTCTGGCCGCCGCAAGAAATATCCTTGAAAATAGATAAATCCCTGCTCTTTGGCGGCAGCGAACTCGGTGTGGCTCTCCACTTTTTCTGCCAGCAGCCGGCAGCGCCACGGGCCGTATTTCTTGATCAAAGCCCCGCGTTGCTCATGCGTCGTCAGTTTGAGGTCTACTTTCAGTATGTCTGCCATTTCCGCGAGCGGTTCGCGCGGATCATCGCTGATAAAATCGTCGAGCGCGATCAGATATCCCGCCTCCTTCAAGTGCTGGCACGCCGCGATCACTTCTTTATCCACCGGAACGGTTTCCAGTACCTCGACCACGGTCGAGTGCGAAGGCAGCAGCGTAACCATCCCGCCGATCAGAGTCTCGCGAGTGCAATTCAGAAACGCGCGACGGCCATCGCAAAGAACATCCAGGCCGACCAGCAGAGAACTGTCGAAGGTCGAGCGGGAAGCCGCGTCCGGGTCGACGCCATGAAACATGTTCTCCATGTCGTCTCGAAAAAGCAGTTCGTAGCCGAAGACTTTCTCGTTGCGATCGAAAATGGGCTGGCGAGCTACGTAACGAAGCTTCGCGCCTGCAGCACGCTCGGGCGCGGGTGAGGCTGCAACGGAAGACCGGCGTTGGGACACAGTGGAGTCATCGGCAGCGGCCGCAGACAACTCCAGCTCAAAAAATGAGAGGCCCTCCCTGAGGAAAATCTAACTCCGAAGTGCGATCCAAAAAAAACGCCCCGCGAACGCGAGGCGTCTTCAAAATCGATCCCGTTACTGCGTAACCGTAAGGGTTATGTTGAACTGACTGGTTAAGGCCGTACCGCCAGTAGGCGCGCCGGTCGTGGCCATCACAACCACTTTGTATGATCCAGTGGGAGTCCCCGGATTATTCTCGCTGCTCCCGCTGCTGCCTCCGCAGGAAGCAAGCCAGAGCGTCGAAAGCCCGAGTACCACAATCAGCCCAAGAAGCCGCGTGCCCCGTCCATGCGATCCTGCCGCGAATACGATCCCAAACACTCCCGGCAGCAGCATGGCATAGAAGATTCCGCTACCCCGCTCGAACGGTTTACGCAATTCCGTCGTCGGCGCCGTGGTAGAGATGCTCATCGTGAGCGCGGTGGCGCTGGTGCTCTGGCTCGGACTAAAATTGCAAATTGCTTCCGATGGCAGCCCGGTGCACGCATAATTCAGCGGCAGCGCGGTCGTATTGCTGGAAGTGTTTACAAAGCCGTTCTGGCCCGTAACCACAATATCCACCGGAGCCGCCTGCCCAGCAGGCACTGAGTAACTGCTGGTTCCATTCTTAGGTGCGATGGTGACGGTTTGGTTGGTTGCGGTCACCGTTAAGCTCAGTGTCGCCTTAATCGATGAACCAGTTGGAGTGATCGTGACCGTGGCATTTGAAGCCAACGCCATATTCGCTGTGGTTGCGACCGTTACGGTCACATTCTGCGATGCGGTTCCATTCAGCGTTACTCCCGCCGGGCTGAAGCTGCACGTAGCGCCTGCGGGAAGCCCGCTGCAACTAGAGGGCGTGAAGTTAACCGTTGGAGTGGCTCCGCCGATTGGCGCAACGGTAATGACCGAAGTGATTGACGCGCCCGCAGCCACAGAAACTGTGGTCGGAGCCGCCGACAGTGAAAATTGCGGCGCATCCGCAGCCGCCCACGCCACGGCCAAATTATTCACATCAACGGAACCCAGTCCGTTCACCAAGTTGTAGCCAGTGGTCGAATCCGAATTCGCCGCACTGTAGCCGATCTTCAACGTTCCGGTGGTAGGGCACCGTAACGCCGCCGGCTGGATTGAAGGTTGGCCGCTCGCACAATAAACATAGTTGTCCCCGCTGGTTATACGATGAAACGCGTTGTTCGAAGGCGTCGCAGCCAGGGTGTAGAGCGTAGGGTTGATGAGTCCCAAGCCCGAAGAGGACGAGCCGTTCAAATACTGATTCAGAAGCGTCACGATGCCGGCGAATACAGGCGAAGATACCGAGGTCCCCCCGATAATCGCGGGAGACGATAAATTCACAGCGTTCGTGATGCCCGCAGGACCTCCGGACCCACATGCGCTACCCGTTCCGCTGTCCCCGAGTTCCGAAAGCTGGGTACAAAAAATGTAGCCGGGGAAATTCGGCGAAGCCATCAACGAAACATCTGGAAGAAAGCGCCCGGTAGCCGGCGCCCCGCTGACGGACAGGCCGCTCTGCCAACTCGGCCGCGGATTACCGGCGCTGCAAACGCTGCCGTTATTGGTAAAGCAGTTGCTGGCACCCCCGCCGCCCTGGGAAATCCAGATATCCTCTTGGACCTGCTGCGCCGTTGCGCTGGTGCCAAGCGGCACCCATCCCGAGGTCGAGTTTCCACTCTGGCAGAAAGCTGTCGTTGAATTACTTTGGCAGAAGTCTGCGATTTCTTCATCGTCGTTCCATGGAATCTCAGGAAGATAGGACCCTGGAAGCAAGGAGTCACCGTTGGAACTATTGCTAGTGCTCCAATAAGTCGGCGAATCGTCAGTCGCAACTGAAACTTCGGTTCCGCCCACTGCTGTCACATAGGCGCTACTGGCGGGATAACTGACCGCCAAGCCTCCAACAGCTCCGCTGAAGGGCTGGGAACCGTTCGGCGGATTGAAATCGCACCCCGCAGAGCCGATATCATCCGACGAGTTCAAGATCGTGATTCCTTCGGTCGCTCCCTGCGACAGTATCGGATCAAGCCCAGCGGTATCGCCCTCAAGTTCGCAGATGCCATAGCTCATCGTGATGACTGGAGCCAGGTTCTGCTGAATAGCGTAGATCAAAGCTGTGTTAACCCCCTGGCCGTTGGTGGGGTTGCAATTTGAGTCATAGGTCACGGGCGAATTCACGAAAATGACCTTCGCATTCTGCGCAATCGCTCCCGACCACTCGATATCGAGATCTGCCTCTCCCAAATCGCCGCACGGATATGACTGGCCCGGATCCGACGATCCCGTCGGCACCACATACTGGAAGTTGCTGGTACTGCACGACGTGATGATCCCACTCCCGCTTGTTGAACAACTGATCGGGGTTAGCCCGAACCCCGTCCTGAAATTTGTTAAATCAGAAACGTAAACGTCGGTCTGTCCAATGACTGCCAGTTTCTGATTGGTTCCCGTAACCGATGAGTAAAGAGGGGTGATGTCGTAGGTTGTGGCCACGTCTCCCGGTGCCAGAAAGTTCGCGGGATAGCTGGAGGCGTAGTAGTTGGCCCTAGGCATGGCTGCCTTGCCGAAACGATTCATAGGATGCGGCAAAAAGTTATGCAGACCCATAACGCTGGCCACCACCCCATTCAGCGCCGATGGGAGCATGACAGGAGACGAATTGGCGATGTGATTTTTGCCGTCGACCTGATAACTGTGAATTTCCGTGCCGAACGCGCCCAGCACTTGACCCGCGGTGCCGCTGAAAGCGATCGTATTGCGGCCGCCGCCAACATTCTTTACGCTAAACCCTTCCGACTTCAGCCAGGAAATAATCCTCGAAATATCGTTCTGCGATAGTCCGAACCGGTCGGCGTATTGCGACGGAGTTAGCCACTTATGATAATTTGGCGACTTTCGATCCTGCTGTTGGGCAAGGAGCACATCGAGTGCCTTTTGCTGCGCTGGAGACGGAACCATCACCATCGTCATGTAACCGAGCTCGTAAGAAGGCTCGACCGGCCCCCGATCATATTTCGCCTGCGCTCTCGGATGAAGACTTTGCGCCAACGCGACTCGTGAGCTCGTATCGATCGTCGTAATCCGGTCCGGTTGCGCGGCAAAACACAAGGATGTCGCCAGAAGCGGCAGAAGAAACTTCCAGAATCGCATGAAACACTCCGTCTGCAATTTTTGGTTGGGTGGTGAGTCTAGCTTATACGGCTTTCATCCACTCAGATCAAGTCCTGCAAGGACTTGGTTGTATCCTTACAAGGAATTTACAAACCCGCCAGCACCGCGATAGTCGCGGCATCACGAAAGTAATTACATGTCCGGCAGCTTGCGGACCTGTCATATCCGGCTCTCGATGCCACGGATTCAGAGGGGGCGACTCATGCCGTAAAACTCTCTCAATCTCAACCCTTTCCGTCTGCATCCAAATTTCAGTAAAACCACTCCCGAGAGGAATCCATGCGCTCATTCGCTGGCTTAGTAACCGCAGCGGCAATTCTCCTGCCTGCAGCCATGCTTCTTGCCGATAACGTAGACCCCAATTTCCACAACGCCCCCGCCTCTGCCAAGGCGATGAAAAACCCGTACCAGGGCCAGGCCTCGGCCATAGCAACCGGCCGGCAACTCTACGCGCGCAATTGTCTTTCGTGCCATGGCAAATCAGGCGGCGGCACGGGCAACGTGCCTTCCCTGATCGATGGCAAACTCGAAACCACGGCTCCCGGCGAAGTCTTCTGGTTCATCACCAAGGGCGACAAAGCCAACGGCATGCCCTCCTGGGCGCAACTGCCCGAGCAAGCAACGCTGGCAGATCGTTACCTATGTGAAGTCCTTGGGGCAGCCGCATACAGGCCACCCAGGCCAGCGCCAGGCCGCCACCCGGATCCCGGCGGTCGACGATCAAAGCCCCGCCGCCCACCCCGCCGTTCACCGATTTCCGCTACGAAAAGCCGGGCACAACTCGCAATATCACCGTGCAGGATCTTCCCGCGCCTTATGCAACCTGAGTCCGCGGACAACGGACCCGAAGTCGTTGCTCGTCCCGACGAATGCGTGGCCGCATCGCGCCCGCCGGGTTTCAAAGTGGAGCTCTACGCCGCCGGCCTCGACAATCCCCGCCTCATGCGCACCGCTCCCAACGGCGACATTTTTCTTAGCCGAAAGCGACCCTGGCCGCATTCGTGTCTTCCGCGGCATCACCCCGGATGGCAAGCCCGAGCAAATGCAGCGTTTTCGCCGAGGGTCTTAAATCATCCCTACGGAATTGCCTTTTATCCCCCCGGCCCCGATCCGCAATGGATCTATGTAGGCAATACCGACGAGGTCGTCCGCTTCCCCTATCACAACGGCGACTTGAAGGCGAGCGGCCCCCCGCAGCACATCGCTGACCTGCCCAATCGGCGGCGGCCATTGGACCCGAGCCGCTCGCATTCTCGCACGACGGCAAGAAACTTTTTCGTCGCCGTCGGCTCCGGCTCCAACGTGGACGATCCCGACACCCATCCCGGCGAGAAAGATCGCGCCGACATTCTGTCTGCGATCCCGCCAACTGCAGGTTGAGCGTCTACGCTACGGAATTCGCAATGCCGGCGGTGGAATCGCCGTCAATCCTCAGACCGGCGAACTGTGGTGCTCGGTCAATGAGCGCGACGCACTCGGCGACAACCTCGTCCCCGACTACATCACCCACGTGCAGGAAGGCGGCTTTTATGGCTGGCCGTGGTGGTACATGCGGCGCCCATCAGGATCCGCGGCACAAGGGCAAACATCCCGAGTTGAAAGATAAAACGATCGTGCCCGATGTATCTCTTGCAGCCGCATAACGCTTCGCTCGAATTCACTTTTCTACGAAGGGAATCAGTTCCCCGCCGAATACAAAGGCGACATCTTCGCCTCCGAACACGGCTCCTGGAACAAAGCAGTCCGCGTGGGCTATGAAGTGATTCGTGTGCCGCTGCATCAAACCGGCCACGCCACTGGCGAGTATGAAGACTTCCTTACCGGATTCGTCCTGCCGGATGGAAACGTCTGGGGACGCCCGGTGGGCATGACCGAGTCGCGCCAGATGGGTCCCTGCTGGTGAGCGACGATGGGTCAAATTCAATCTGGAGAGTGAGTTACAAAGAGAAATAAACTGCTAAAGACGGTGCTGTGGGGGCAGCCGTCTCGGCTGTCCCTTCGAGCAAGAGCGAGATGGTTTCAATAAGTAAATGTTCTCCCCTTGACAATCCCGACCTACAGCCGCACAATACTCATAGGCGAATAAAAAGCGAAAATGCCTCCGGGCTTCACCCGGCGTTCCCTGAAAATCTCCGAGGAATTTATGTCTTCCGCAGTGTTTTCCACTTCGGCGGCCCAGGGCCGCCCTTTTATTTTTGATGAAGAAAGTATTGCCAAAAAAAGCGTTGCAAAAACCTGTCCGCAACCTACGGGCATAGAGCTCTTTTCGGAAACCCATCGCCCACCGCAAAAAGTTCCGCGAATTCCCGGCGCCTTCAATGACGCGCGCCTTGCCGCTATCACGCCTGCTTCACACCTGGCCATTCATCCTGCTCCGGAAATGGTCTCAAGCGGCATACCAGCCCTGGATGCATTGGCCGGAGGTTTGCCCCGCGGTTGCCTGACGGAAATTTGTGGCCCAGCCTCTTCCGGCCGCACAACTGTTCTGTTGTCCGCATTGGCCTCGGCAACTCAAGCTGGGGAATTCTGCGCCGTGGTGGATGCTAACGATGCTCTCGACCCGCAGTCGATTGCCGCTGCGAGGGTTGATCTGGACCGCTTGCTCTGGGTGCGTTGCGGAGACAATGCGCTGACAGAAAATCAGGCTCTGGAAAAACTCCTGCGCGCCACAGATCTGCTTCTCGAAAGCGGAGGTTTCGGAATGATCGCTCTTGACCTGGGAGATCTTCCGCCGCAGACCGCACGACGCATCCCGTTGACCACATGGTTCCGCTTTCGTCGCGCTGTAGAACATACACCAACTGTGCTGCTCGCGATTGAGCGGCAATCGATCGCAGGAAGTTGTTCATCCTTATTAATCAATCTGAAATCGCTAAAACTGCCCCGGGAAAATCGCGCTACAAATTCTCCATCTTCCCCCGCCCACGCGCAATTGTTAACTCAATTGGAGATTTCAGCCGAATTGGTTCGCTCGCGCCTGGAGCGGAAACCAGTTCGCTCGGCGGGGATTGCATTCGAGAGCCGTACCGCATGGGCAGGATAAAGCGATCAATGGCTCAATAACCGAATCACTCGATGACTCAATGCCGTCATGTTTGCCTGCATCTTCATCCCGAACTTCCATGTGGCCGCGGTTCTTCGCGCCGAACCAGCTTTGCGATCACAACCCGTTGCGATTTTTGAAGGCAAGCCTCCATTGGAAAAAGTTTTTGCCGTGAATGACGGCGCCAAACAATTAGGCATTGCCCCAGGCATGACAAAAGCGCAGGCGGAACTGTGTTCAGAATTAGCCTTACGCCCGCGTTCAACACTGCAAGAATCTACAGCCCACGCAGTTCTCCTTGATTGTGCGCAATCCTTTTCCCCTTGCGTGGAGGATGCTGCGGCGGATACAGCAATTCTCGATCTGGCTGGAATGGAACCGCTTTTCGGTGCATCCACCGAAATTCCCCAAAAAATTGCCGCGCGTGCTGCCGATCTTGGACTTTCTGCAAATATCGCCGCCGCTTCCAATCCGGATGCAGCCGTACTCGCCGCGCGCGGTTTCTCCGGGGTGACCGTAATTCCCCCAGGAAAAGAAGCAGAGCAACTTGGTTTCTTGTCAATCGAAGTTTTGTTCGCCGGGCGTCCGGAGAAGGAAGAAAAACAAAATGCAATCGAACTTCTCGAGACTCTCGGCCGTTGGGGAATTCGCAACCTGCAAGCTCTAGCTGCACTGCCAGAAATCGCATTGAGCGAACGCTTAGGCCAGGAAGGCTTGCGATTGCAGCGCTGGCGCGGGGAGCAACTTCGCGCACGCTGGTTCCAGTCGAAGAACCGGTGGCATTTGAAGAAGCCATCGAGTTGGAACATCCCATCCTATTGCTGGAGCCACTGGCCTTTCTGCTGAATCGACTGCTGGAACAGATTTGTGCCCGCCTGGCCTCGCGAGCTTTGAGCACGCAAGAATTGCGCCTCACGCTGGAACTGGAAAAATTTTCAGCATTGAATCGGCAATCAGCTCAATCAGTCAATTACTTTTCAGCGCACTCTAAATCTCCCACTTCCCATGCTCGATCCCAAACTCTTTCTCAAATTGCTGCAGCTGGATTTGAACGCTCATCCTCCGGGCGCGCCGATCGTGAAAATTCATCTGGCGGCCGAGCCAGCGCGGCCGCGATCCGGCACAGGGAGGATTATTTCTCCCTCCATCTCCGGAACCGGAAAAACTGGAACTCACTCTCGCGCGCATCGCGGGATTGGTGGGTGAAGCCCGCGTTGGCGCATTGGAATTGCTGGATACGCATCATCACCGAAGCTTTCCGTATGCGGCGTTTTACTCCCGCAGCGCAGGAAAATTTGAAAAATAAAAATCCTGAAAATCCAGGAAGAAAAATCCGCAGTGGCCGCACTGCGCATATTCCGGCCTCCATTGAAGGCCAGAGTCACCATGGAAAATAGGCACTGCGCATGTGGTTTGCGCTGAAGAAAAAAGAAGTCAAGGCATTGTCCTCTGGAAAGCCGGCCCGTGGCGATCTTCCGGCGATTGGTGGGAGCGCGATGCCTGGTCGCGCGACGAGTGGGATATTGCTTTGCAAAATGCGGACGACCTCGCTCTCTATCGGCTGGTGCACGATCTCGCTCGGCGGAGGATGGTTTGTGGAAGGAACGTATGACTGAAGGTCAAGTTGGCTCAGTTGGCCAGTTCTAGATCGGATCGAGACGTTTTTTCTGGGAACTGGCACTGGCAACTCACCACTGATGTACATCGAACTTCACGCCCGCTCCGCATTCAGCTTCCTCGAAGGCTCTTCCTTGCCCGAGGATCTTAGTCGCAATGTGTGCCCGCCTGAACATGCCAGCCATGGCAATGCTCGATACCGACGGCGTCTACGGCGCACCCGCGCTTTCACCTGGCCGCAGAAAAAATCAAAAATCAAAGCCCACATCGGAGCAGAAGTCACATGCGCACCATTCCATCACCCTGTCATCCTGAGCAGAGCAAGCGCTCCACGAAGGGGAGCGCTTGCGGAGTCGAAGGATCCCTACCAGCAAGCAGCGGAGGAAGCAGGGATTCCTCGCCCCGCTCGGAATGACAAAGCTGCAATTAGTAAATCTTTCCGCCTTCCCCTCCTCGTCTCCTCCCGCGCCGGCTATCAAAATCTCTGCCGCCTGATCACCAAAATGAAGTTGCGCGCCAAAAAAGGCGAAGGCGCAGTTCAAAAGAAGAACTCGAAGAGCACGCACGTGGCCTCATCTGCCTGACCGGCGGCGCCGAAGGCCCGCTCGCTGCGGCATTGCAGCAAGGCGGCATCGAAGAAGCCCGCACGCCAAGTCGACAATCTAATCGGATTTTCGGCCACAATAATGTGTACGTCGAACTGCAGCGCCATTTTCATCGCGAAGAAGAAACCCGCAATCGCGCCGCCATTCAAATTGCCCGCTCGCTCAATCTTCCGTCTACTCGCCACAAACGGCGTCTGCTACGCCACTGCCAAAAGACCGCGAACTCTGCGACGCCTTCACTGCCATCCGCAATCACCGCACGCTCTCCACTGCCGGCCGCCTGCTCGCGCGCAACTCCGAATGTCATTTGAAATCCCGCAGGAAATGCAGCGACTTTTCGCCGATATGCCCGAAGCGATCGCCAACACAGCTCGAACTCTCTTCCCGCCTCGAATTCACGCTCAACGATCTCGGCTACGAATTCCCGCGTTATCCACGTTCCCGAAGGCGAATCGATGAATTCGTTTCCTGCGCGACTGCACCTGGGAAGGTTTCCGCGAGCGCTATGGCCGCAAGCCACACCCGACACTCCAAACTCCGCGCCCGACGCCAGATCGAAAAAGAACTGGCACTCATCGCCAAGCTCAAACTCGCTGGATATTTTCTGATTGTCTGGGATCTTATCCGTTTCTGCCGCGACGAAAAGATTCTCGTACAAGGCCGTGGATCGGCCGCCAACAGCGCAGTTTGCTATTCGCTCGGCATTACTGCCGTCGATCCCATCAGCATGGAACTCCTCTTCGAACGCTTTCTGTCCGAAGAACGTGGCGAGTGGCCCGACATCGATCTCGATTTGCCCAGCGGCGACGAGCGCGAAAAAGTTATTCAATACGTTTACAAGCGCTACGGCGAGCGCGGCGCCGCCATGACCGCGAATGTCATTACTTATCGCAACCGCATGGCGGCGCGCGAAATGGGCAAAGCACTCGGATTCGATCCCGAAACTCTCACCAAAATTTCCGCCGCCGTCGCCACCTGGGAATTTCGCGACGAAAACGACGCGCTCGACCGCCGCTTCCGCGATGCCGGCCTCGATCTCGACCATCCCCGCCTGCGCAAATATTACGAACTCTGCCTCGCCGTGCAGGACATGCCGCGCCATCTCGGCCAGCACTCCGGCGGCATGGTCATCTGCCAGGGACAACTCGATTCCGTCGTTCCGCTCGAACCTGCGTCCATGCCCGGCCGTGTCGTCGTGCAATGGGACAAAGAAGATTGCGCCGACATGGGCATCATCAAAGTCGATCTGCTCGGCCTGGGCATGATGGCCGTGCTCAAGGATTCCCTCGAACTGATTCGCGATCATTATCACGAAGAGGTCGATCTGGCGCATCTGCCGCAAGACGATCCGCAGGTGTATTCCGCGTTGCAAAAGGCCGACACGATCGGCTTGTTCCAGGTGGAAAGCCGCGCGCAAATGGCGTGCCTGCCGCGATTGCAGCCGAAAAAGTTTTATGACATCGTGGTGCAGGTCGCGATCATTCGTCCCGGACCGATCGTCGGCCAGATGGTCAATCCATTCTTGCAGCGCCGCCAGGGACGCGAAGAAGTCACCTACCCGCATCCTTCGCTCGAACCGGTGCTGAGCGCACGCTGGGAGTACCGCTTTTTCAGGAACAACTGCTGCGCATCGCGATGATTGCCGCAAACTTCTCCGGCGGCGAAGCCGAAGACCTGCGCCGCGCCATGGGCTTCAAACGCTCGCAAGCGCGCATGAAAGAGATCGAGACCCGGCTGCGCGCCGGCATGACGCAAAACGGAATTTCACCAAAGGCGCAGGAAGAAATTATTCTTTCCATCACTTCTTTCGCGCTCTATGGATTTCCCGAATCACACGCAGCCAGCTTCGCGCTAATCGCCTATGCCAGCGCTTTTTTGAAATGCCATTATCTGGCCGCATTCACCGCCGCCCTGCTTAACAATCAGCCAATGGGATTTTATTCTCCGGCCACCATCACCAAAGATGCGCAACGGCATGGATTGAAAATCCTGCCGGTAAATGTGATGCACTCGGAGTGGTTGTGCACGCTGGAAGAAGCTGCCAGTTGCCAGTTGTCAGCTGCCAGCAAACCCCTTGTCATTCCGACCCTCGAGCGCGAGCGAGGGGCGGAGGAATCCCTGCCCAACCCGAACCTCGACACTCGGTACTCGCAACCTGCGATGCGCCTCGGCCTCCGTTACGTACGCGGCTTCCGCGAAGAAACTGCTCAAGCTTTGATCCACGCCCGCACTCGCGCAGCATTCACTTCCATCCACGATCTCACCCGCCGCGTTCCCGAGTTGCGCAAAGATGAGCTCACCACGTTGGCGGAGATTGGCGCTTTAAACACAATCGGATATTCACCACACAGAGAAACGGAGAAAACCGAGAAACATGCACCAAGCAAAGGTCGGCAATCGGTAATTTTCTCTGCGCCTGCGTGCCTCGGTGGTGAAAAAGCTTTTCACCGCCGCGATGCTCTCTGGCAAGTCGAGCGCGCCATGCGGCCATCGGGACCGATGCTCGAGAATTTGCCCGAAATCGATTCACCCTCTCCTCTCCAGCCCATGAATCATGAAGAGCGTCTGGTCGCGGATTTCCGCGGCACCGGCCTCACTGTGGGGCCGCATCCCATGTCTTACCGGCGCGAGTGGTTAAACGCCATGGGCATTCGCCGGGCCATCGAACTACGCAATATTCCTAATGGCAAACGGCTTCGCATTGGCGGCTGCGTTATTACGCGCCAGCGTCCCGGAACGGCGAAAGGATTTGTATTTCTCAGCCTGGAAGATGAAACCGGAGTCGCGAATGCGATTGTTACACCTGACTTATTTCACAGCAATCGCCTGTTGATTACTTCAGAACGTTTTCTGGCGGTGGAAGGAATTCTTCAGAATCAGGATAATGTGATCTCAGTGAAAGCGGAACGCGTGCTTCCGCTTTTTGTCACAAAAGCGGAAACCACTTCGCACGATTTCCACTGAATTGCCCGAACATCTTACCCGAAAAAACAGCTTCAAGGCCCGTCTTCAGGGCGTGCATTCTCTGGCGGAGGCGCCAACGGCAGCCGTGTAGCCCGGCGCATCATGTCGCGTTCTTCTGGCGAAAACACACCTCGGAATCGCGCGGAGTCGATGATCTGCTCACGCTGCCCCGGCGGCATCGCGCTAAGATCGCGCACCGCAGTTGTTACCATCCTGCGGCGTGCCGGCGGAAGTTGCTGCATCCGGTAAAACAATCCCCGCGCTTCTTCTTTTTGTGCCGGCGTCAGATGCTCCCATGTCTCCATGCGATTGAGCATGCGCTGTTGCTGTTGCGGCGGCAGGCTGTAGAAATGTTCCAGCCGCTGGCGTAACATCTGCTGCCTTTCAGGGGGCAAACGCCGGAAACCGGGATCATTCTGCAAAGCCCGCTCTCGCTCGCCCGGCGACATGCCCTGATAGTGCCGCAGCCAATCGCCCGCATGCCCATGGGGACGCGGCCTCTGATTCTGGCCCGCGCCCGGGCGCCCCTGCATGGGCCGAAATTCACCGCGCTGCGCCAGACAGGGGGAGAGCAGAACGGTCGCCACAGCCAGCGCTGCTGCCGCGATGTAACCTCTCGTGCTTTTCAACTGCATTCTCCCCAACCTTTGACTTGTAATTCCAAAAACTCAAACCGCCACTCCACTTCTTCGCCGACTTACGGATTTGCCACCACATCGTGCTGGACCTGCAAATCGTCGAGTAAATCAAAATCCGCATACAGATCGTGATTGTTCTCGAGCGCCTGCAGGTCGCTCACTGCAGTTCCCGGCTCCGCCTGGGCTGGAGGCCCGACTACCGCGATCACGTCCTTATTTGGTGTGTACCTTCCGCCGTCATTGGTCAGAAATAATCCAATACCAACGCCCATCAGCACCGTAAGCGCCGCCGCCAGCACCGGACGCCGGAACCACGCCAGCCATCCCGCCTGCGGCTTGGTCATCTCTTCCCGCAGGCGAGCCTGCAGCCGCACATCGAAGTACGGCGACGGCTCGGGCGACTTCCACTCATCCAGAAGAGCCATCGTCTGCCGAAACTCTTCCAGCTTTCCCGTGCACGTGCCGCACCCCGCCAGATGCTCGCCAATCCGCGGCGTCACTTCCGCCAATCCAGAGGCCAGATCCGGCATCAGTTCTCGAACTTCTTTACACTTCATAACCATTCCCCTAGATTTTCTTCGCCAGTAACACTTCACCAAAATCAAGACTTGCTAAATAAACTCTTTCAACTGTTCCCGCAAGGTTTCATAGGCGCGAAATAGCAACGACTTCGTCGCCGATTCGCTTAGTTTCAATACTTCCGAAATCTGCTTGTAATCCATCTGCTGATACTTGTGCATAATCACAGCCATCTTCTGACGCTCCGGCAGAGCTTCCACCTTCGCCCGAATAGCCAGCAAGCGCTCCCGCCGCAGCAAAGCCTGCTCCGCTGTGATCTTGTTATCCGCCACATCCAGCGTCGTGCCTGATTCTTCATCGGGCTCGTCAAGGCTGACTTGAACCTCCGGCCGCTCGTGCCGGGTGTCGCGCGCGTGATTAACCGCCAGGTTGGTCGCAATACGATAAAGCCAGGTCGTAAACTTCGCGCTCGCCTCGTAAGTCTCCCGTGACCGGTATACCCGCAGGAAAACCTCCTGCGCCAAGTCCTCAGCCACCGCCGCGTTGTGGGCCATACGATACATAAAACTCACCAGCGGCCTGCGGTATTTCTGCACCAGGTAGTCGAAGGCGGACTGATCTCCAGCCTTCACTCGCAACATCACTTCCGCGTCGCTGTAGCCCTCCGCGATTGCAGGCTGCAGAGCTGGCGTCGGACGGGACCCTAACGCGGCCATCAGCACGCCCCCGTCGATGGCGCTAGTGCTCACACTATTTCGAACCCCGTTATCAGGAGAAAGTTTCTCTCTTTCGTGATCCGGCAAACGCCCAGAAATCCCCGTGGATGAGGGAGTTAGGATGGGTCTATGCGGTCTGGACTCATCTGGCATGGTTACTTTGGGCATAGGGGTCGCGGTAATCCGGCACTTCCTTCGCCCGTTCGATAGGCTAACACGGGCCGCCGGCGCATGAAACTCGCCTCCCACCCGAACTTTGACTTTGCCCGGAACGTTGCTTCTATAATCGCCCACATGAGGAACCTGAAAAGGCCAAACCTCAAGGACCTGATTCTCGCCCTGGCGTTTGTGTCCGCAGGCTCATTGCCTTCCTTAGCGCAAGGTCCAGGCCCAGCGCTGCAGCCGGAATTTATCCGGCAAGGGCAACAGCTCATCCGCGAAGGGAAACCCCCCGAGGCCTTGGCTCTCTACCGAAAAATCCTCGAGGCCTCGCCCGATTCTATCCCGGCCACTCTTGCCATGGGGAGCGTTCTCGACCTGATGGGAAATGGCGATGAGGCAAGAAAGTACTTTTCCAAGGCCGTTGAGAAAGCTGACACACCCGAGCGGCGAGCGGGCGCGCAACGCGCCATGGCAGTCTCCTACGCCTTCGAAGGGAACTGTGAGAAAGCAGTTGAATACGAGCAACTGGTTTTTGATTTCTACGGGACCGTCAAGAATTTTTATCAGCAGGGGGAGATCGCAGACGAAGCCGCACGGATCTGCATCGATGCCGACAACCTGGATGTGGCGCTGCAATGGTACAGACTGGGACACAAAACCGGACTAGAGGAGCCTGACATTAAACCGGCCCGCCGGGATTTGTGGAATTTCCGCTGGGAGCACGCCCAGGCTCGGATCGCCGCCCGCCGCGGTCAAAGGGCGGAAGCCGAAAAACATATCGCCAAGGCAAAGGCGATTCTCGATAAAGGAACCATTCCAGAGCAAACCGTCTTTTTCCCTTATTTGCTTGGCTACGTTGCTTTCTACTCCGGCGATTTCAAAACAGCGTTGGATGAACTGGAAAAAGCGAACCAGAACGATCCTTTTATCCAATGCCTGATCGGCCAAACGTACGAAAAACTGGGGGACAAAAATCAAGCGGCGGAGTACTACCGCAAAGCCTCCATGGCAAGCACGCACAATCCACCGGCGGCCTGTGCGGTCCCGTTCTCCCGCAAGAAGCTTGGGTAGCTCCCAGTGAAGACTCAGGTATAATGATGAACTTACCGCACGCAATGGGCGCTTAACTCAGCGGTAGAGTGCCATCTTCACACGGTGGAAGTCATAGGTTCGAATCCTATAGCGCCCACCATTTGCTTCCAGGTGAATAGATTTCGAACCGGAATCGAATTTACGTCCCGCCGCTGGACTGCATCAATCCGCGCCAATCTCTTGCGCAGGCTCCCAGCTCTCCTGTTCCATCATCGGCACTTCGGCCCGCGTAGATTCGCTTCGCAGCTGCGCTTCTAACGCAGCCAACTGGACTTCGATGTCCTGCTCGGCTTTGCGCTTGCGAATCACCTCCTCGCGATAGCGGCGCAGGAAATAGTCGATGGTTTCAACGCGGATGCGGATGGAGCCCGTCGGCTTGTTCTCGTCGAGATCCTTGAAACAAAAATACGGCGTGCCGGATTGCTCGATGATGCCTTCCACCACGCCATAAATCGGCGCGTCGTGGCCGCATTTGAAGCTGGAAATCTCGAGCGCCACCAGGTTCGGATGGCGGGCGGTGAACTTGGCTGCCCAGACTTTATGGTTGGTGCTGCAGGAATATGAGTTCTTCCACGCATCGGTGATGTCGAGCGGATGGCTGATCACGCCCGCGCGCACTTCCTCGCCGAAGAGTCGCTCCAGCAGATCTTCATCCATCGGCAAAGTGTTTTGCGAGAACATCGGATAGCCGAGCTTCTGGAACTCGTCCATGATCTCGTGGTTCAATCCGGGATCGTGATGATAGGGCCGCCCCAGCATTACAATGCCGATGCGATCTTCCCGCTCCAGTTGATCGAGCACTTGACGGGCGCGCTGGCGAATACCGTCTTCATACTCGTTCAGCGCGGCGAAACCTGACTCGACCGCGCGATCGTTTTCTTCATCCGAAAGACCCAGGACCGGCTGCCATGCCTGCAGCATTTGGAACGCGAAAAGTTTCTCGGTCGGCGAAGTTGAGCACCGGATCGATGTACTTCACATTGTGCTCTGCGAAGACATCGTTTTCTTTGGTGAATGCGGCCTTCACTGTTTCTGGGGTTGCAGTGACGGTCGGGCATGCGTTCGCGCCGACAATCTTCACCAGCGGCGAGTGAAGCACGTCGTACATTGGGAAGAAGATCGCGTCGAGCGGCTTCTTGCGGTGCTTTTCCTGAATCAGGTTGTAGACGTGCGAAATGCCGATTTTCGCGGGGAAACACGGATCGATCGCGCCGCGGCTCGCGCCCGCGCGATAGAGCTCTGAACTCGTGTAATCGGAGTAAATAATATTTTCCGGCTGCACGCCCAGACTCTCCAGATAGGCATTAAACAACGGAGCGTACGTATAAATATTAAGGACCCGAGGAATGCCGACTCGCAGCTTCTTGCGGTTCTCCATCAACTCGCGACGTTCTTTGTCGCCTTTTTTCCATCCTGACCAGGTGCGCGTGGGCAGCGGGTCGGCCACACTTTTGGCATTCGTGGGGCGGAAAACTTCTTTCGACGCCATGTCGACAAAGTTAGGATGCTGCGCGCGGATCGAATCCAGTCCGGCCTTGATGTCCTTCATGTCGTTAACATCTTCCACTGTTCCTTTTTCACAGGTGGCAATGATCAGCCGCTGCTCGCCGTGCATCAGCGGAACCTTGGTGACTTTTTGAATGGGCACAAAGCTCAGATCGTCTTTCGGCTTGGTGCGGATGTCGATAAAGGTGCGCAGGCAGTCGTTCTTGCAAAAATGGCAGCGTGTATCTTCATTGCGCGTGGTGCGGTATTCAATCTTGCGGACAGCGTCGAGACCGACGAACGTGGTTTGTTTTCCGTTGCGCCAGAGACGCAGCGATTCCTGCGCGGCGCCGATCGCGCCAGATTCACCGCAGTGCTCGTGCACGATAATTTCGGGCGTTTTGCCCGCGGCTCGAAAACTGTTGCGGATAAAATCCACTTCCGCTTTCACCACGGCAAGATTGTTCTGCGTTCCACCCTGCAGGACAAAACGCGTGCCCAGCGCGGCGAGATTTGGAATGCTGGCGACGTAAAGGAAAACGTTCTTTGGCAGAACCGCCGCCAGACCGGCGAGAATTTCCTGCGCCTGCCAGCCCTGGCGCTGGAAGTTTACGATATCGGATTGCATGAATACGGCGCAGCCGTAACCGAATACCGGCATGGCTTGCGCAGAGAACGCCATATCCGCGTACTGTGTAACATCGAGACCGAAACCTTCCGCAGTCGATTGCAGAAAATAGCCGTTGCCCGCGGAACACTGCGTGTTCAGCTTGAAATCCTTCACCCGGCCATTGTGCAGGATGATGATCTTGATATCCTGCCCACCCACGTCGACGATCACATGCGGGTCTTCGTAAAATTTCAGCGCCGACTCCGTGTGTGCGACGGTTTCAACCAGGGCGACGTCGGCGTTCAACACATCCTTCAGAATATCTTTTGCGTATCCGGTGGTTGCAACCCCGAGAACTTCCAGCTTGGCATTTTGCGCCTCGACCTGCCCACGCAAATTCTCGAACATCTCGATCGTGTCCTGAATCGGATTGCCGTTCGAGAGCTGATACGACTTGCAGAGAATATCGCCGTTCTCGCTCAGTAGCACAGCTTTGGTGGAAGTCGAGCCGCCGTCGATGCCGATGAATCCGCCGACGGTGGAATTCTTCGCAAAGACCGCCGGCGTGAATTTTTTGCGGCGATACGACTCCTTGAACACATCCAGTTCGCCCGGTTGTTCGACCAACCCTTTGCCGCCAGACTTGGCTTTTTCCTCCTGCCGGCCAAAGTCGATGTAGTGAACGAGATTGTCGTATCCGCGGTAGCAGCCAACGCAATCGTCTTCCGCGCGGCCGAACTCGACCGCGCCGAGCGCGGCGAAATATTGCGCATTCTGCGGAACCTTGATCAGATCTTCCGGCTTTGCGCCTTCGGGAATCGCAACCTTGCGTTCCTTCCACATCCGCGGAATGTTCGCTTGCCAGGCCTCGCGCATCCCTTTGATAAAGCTGTTCGGACCGCCGAGCAGCAAGACATGCGGACGCAACGTATGGCCTCGCGTCAGCACGCTGAGATTCTGCAGAACGATGGCCTCAAACAGTGAAGCCATCAGTTCATCCGACGGCGTACCGACTTTTTGCAAGCCGTTGATATCGGTCTCGGCGAACACGCCGCACTTGCCAGCCACTTTGTGCAGCTTGATCCCGTGATATTTCTGCTGTGCCAAAAGTTCGGTGGGAATCTTCAGCTTGGCGTTGATCTTGTCGATCACTGCGCCAGTGCCTCCGGCGCATTTGTCGTTCATCGAAGGAATCTTTTTCTTGCGGCCAGTTTCCGCGTCATCTTTGAACACGATGATCTTCGCATCCTGTCCGCCGAGTTCGATTACCGAATACACTTCGGGATGCAACTTTTCGACCGCGAGCGAAACCGCCGTCACTTCCTGCACGAACTTCGCGCCGACCTGATCGGCAATCGCTCCGCCGCCTGAACCTGTGACGAACATTCGGGTATTATGGCGGTCAATGCCGACTTCAGCTTCCATGCGCTTGAGGAATTCGAGCGTCTTCTCCGGCTGTTTGGTCTCGTGGCGCTGATAGTCCTGCCAGAGTGCCGCGTCGGTCGCGGCATCCACCACCACCGCTTTAACCGTTGTCGAACCTACATCGACGCCGACGAGAAATTTCGTACTATGATCGTGCGGACGCGGAGGAAGCTCGGGCTTGGGCGGTTCTAGCGGAGAGATCTGAATTAGCGCTGGACCCTTGTGATCGTGCATGAGTTCCTTTCAAAGAAGTCGTCGAGGGGCTAAACCCCGGTTTCCATTTCACGGCTCTGTTGGCGCGGCTGCGGCCGCGCCCTTCAAAGCTGCGAGGATGATTTCCATCCCGCTAATCGCCTGACATCGCCGGCGCCGCGTCGCCCACTCGCACTCTGGAACCCTTGCGGAACCGCGTGTCCTTATCGATGCGATCGCTCACATGCAGAATGAACTGCGCCGCAGTGCCCGCGACGCCCTCCTTGTGCGGAACGTGGTAGAACGGCCGTTTCAATTCAGGATGCTCGTCAATGTATTCGCGAATTTCCGCCATGCTCTTGCCGGTTGATTTCAGGCATTGCTCGAACTCAGTTTTGGCCTTTACTTTCGCCTCACCCAGGGCCATCTGCACCCGGCTGTGCGCGTTAACTTCACCTTCTCCGGATGTCTCGATGGGAAGGAAAATCATGTCTTTGAATTTGTTCACTACAGCCGATTGCACTCCGTCGGATTGCGACGACGGCATGCAGCCGAACGGCTTTAATGCCAGCACCATGTGGCAGAGCTTGTGGATGGTGTAATAAACGTTCTTGCCAACCTCAAGATGTCCCTCGCCGCCGCGCGCAAACTGGTTATAGAAGGGATGCGCCAGTTCCGCCAGTTCAGTTTGCGGGACAAGGTGGTGGGTGATTCCACCCATGTTCTTGATTGTCCGGTGATAGAAGAAGTTCCACATCCGTTGTCCTGCGCCAATTCCCCACAGTTTCTTGCGCAGTCCGATGTAGTTCGCAAACTGCTTCTTGAGCTCGTACCACTGGGGATTGCGGTGCGGACGATTCACCGGCCACTTCGCCGAAGCGTGCGCCTTGGCCTGATACATCAGATAGGCGACCCAGGTCGCGATCGGTTCCACGATCACTTGTGCGCCTTCGCGCTCCAGGAATTCGAACATATGGAAGTTGCCGTCACCTTCGGTGATCTGCGCCCAGAACTCGCCGGTAATCTTCACCACCGGCTTCACCCGGGTGCGGTCCACTTCAATCGAGTCCATTTTTATCCGGGCATTCTCCAGAGCATTCAAATAATCTTTGCCCCACATGTGTTCGTGCCATTTGCCGAGCACGTTGAACGTATTGCGCAGGACCTTGTTGTTCTTTACCTTTGGCTTCAGCCAGTTCGGAGCGCTCTGCTCGATTTCGAACGACTTACGATTCTTCATATCCTCGCAGAGGCCATCGACCATCTCGCGGAAGACGCGATCCGTCTCGCCTTTATTCACCTCGTATGGGCGAATCTGGTAGATGAGATCGTTGATGACGTCGCCAAGGTGCATGGCATTCAACATGCCGAATCCGAAATCAATCGTGAACTTCAGGCCCGGCTCGCCGGAGGCAGCTTTAATTCCATCGCTGTCTTTGAAGAGCAACACGCGGAAACCGTCGAACCCGGCATTTTTCAGCGCGAAGCGATACTCGGCTTCGTACATGCCGAAGCGGCACGGTCCACACGAACCGGCCGTGAAGAAAACATAGTTGTCGAGAATCTGCTGGCGCGGGATTCCCTCTTTTTCCAGGAATTGGAGATACTGCACCAGATTGCCGACCGTGAAATATGTCGGGTTGCATTGCCCGTTGTTGCCGAATTCTTTGCCAGTCTGAAATCCAGCGACGTTCGGCACCGGCAACTTCTCGCAGCGGTAGCCACAACCCTGAAAGACAGCGCGAATCAGGTCCTCGTGCTTCCAAGTGAATCCGCCAAAAAGAATCGTCGTGTGAGGGCGCTGTTCGGCGGTAAATGCCCGCTCCACGGGACGATGAAAGTGCTCGGGCTGATCCAATCCCGCAATCTTCCGCAGGCGAGCGCGTTCCGCTTCGAGACGCTGTTTAATTTCCGATTCGCTATCAATCTGGACGAGATTCGTCGCCATACTTTCCTCCGGCTAAGGCCTGAATTTAGGGATCTCTTGAACAATGATGAACCCGGGATAAGTTAAAGCTTTGAAAAGAAGGAACGCGCAGGTAGAGGGGGGACGGAAGTCCCTCCCGGTCACTTCGGCACTCTTACGAAACAACATCCGAACTCCAATAGTCGGCCAGGAGGTTCGAAGTCTTACACCGGCGGAACAACTGCCCCGAGAAGTTCCGTAGGCGCCGGATTAGCTGATGATTGCCTCAGATGCCAAAAACAAAAGCGTCTGTTGCCATCCCTTTTTGCCCACAGCTGTAACGAAGTGAAACTAGAAGTTTGTTGTAGCAGAAACCCTGCATTCGTTTCAAGTTTTTGGCGACAAAAACCTAAACCGATCACGCCGACTTACCGATTTCACATCCATCCATGGATGGTTTTGTATGGATATCGGCTTTGTCATGTTGAACCTCCGCTTACCTCTGGCCAAATCGTCCGTCTAAGCCAACCAGCACAACCGCAAGCACGATACAGCGCGGTTTAAATCTTTCGGACCGCCGGTTGCTGCTGCCCAAATTGTCTCGCCACAGAAAAAAGGACAAAAGAGAGGAGTCTCAATGCACAGACATCGTCTGTTCGCACTGCTTCCGGTTTTGTTGCTCGCTAGCTTTTGTGCCGCTCAATCGGTCATGCTCGACCTTCCGCGGCAAAGCCAGCATGCAGTTATCACGCAGCGCATTGGCATTACCGACATCACCATCAACTATCACCGTCCCCTGGTGAACGGCCGCCAGATTTGGGGCAAACTCGTTCCCTACGGAGAAGTCTGGCGCGCCGGAGCTAATGAAAATACCACGATTACTTTCAGCGATCCGGTCACCATCGAAGGCCAGTCGCTCGATAAAGGCACCTACGGCTTGCACATGATTCCCAACGAAAATCAGTGGACTGTGATTTTCTCCAAGATGTCGACCGCGTGGGGAAGCTTCAGTTACAAGCAGGACGAAGATGCTCTTCGCGTAACTGTGAAGCCCGCGGCCGCCGATATGCAAAACGCCCTGGCCTATGATTTCGACGATCTGCAGCCGAATTCCGCGGTGATCACAATGCGCTGGGACAAAGTCGCGGTTCCCTTCAAGGTTGCGGTAAACGTGCACGACATCGTGGAGGCGAGCCTCCACCGCCAAACCCGAGGCCTCAACCAATATTTCTGGGAAGGCTGGGACGACGCCGCCAACTATTTCCTGGCGGAGAAATTTGACCTTGAAGAGGCGTTGAAGGATGAAGATCAGTCGATCCAGACCGAAGAACGCTTCGACAACCTGATGACCAAGTCGAAAATTCTCGAGGCCATGGGCCGCCACGAAGAGGCCCTGTCTGCCCGCAAGCAGGCTATAGATAAAGGCAGCGCACTGCAGCTTTACTTCTACGGCCGCCAGTTGCAGGGAGAAAAGAAGCCGGACGAGGCTTTCGCCGTATACCGCGAGAACTCCAAACGCTTCCCCGACTACTGGACCTCGCACGTAGGCATGGCGCGGGTGTATAGCAGTCAGGGCGATTTCGAGCACGCGGTGAAAGAAATCCAGGCTGCGCTGACTACAGCTCCTGATTCAAACAAGTCCAACCTGGAAAAATACGAGAAGCGGTTGCAGTCGAAAGACGACATCAACCGGTAGGTGCTATTTCAGAGTTCATTAACCACCAAGGGCACAAAGGCTCGAAGAGCGCGAATCGCGCAGTCTCCTCGTATTCCTTCGTGCCCTTGGTCATTTACGCAGTGCCAATCAAGTTACCCAAATGTCCAAAGCCCTTTACCACACACGGCAAGCATTCGCCCGCACCATCTTCTGTCCCGCCTTGCAGTCGAAGGCGCGCGCGAACTCCGGCATATTCGAAACCACGTTATCTATGCGAAAGACCGGCAAAGAATGCGGATTTGTGGTGACGATCAAACGCGCCACTTCCGGGCGAATACTCGAGCACCAAGAATAGGCATTGCCCAAAAAAAACTGCTGCAAATAGGTCCAACCGTCCGGACCTTTATCGTCGAGCGATTTCCCTTGCCTCTTAAGATCTGCATCGAGTGCCATTAGCGCGAGATGGATTCCGCCGTTATCCGCCGTGTCCTCTCCCTGCGTCAGCAATCCATTCTGCTTCACGCCCGGCCCGGCTTCCGGCACCTCCTCGGTATATTCATTGGAGATGCACTTGCCGCGCTCGTCATATTGCTTCGCGTCCTCTGCAGTCCACCAGTCGCGGAGATTGCCCTTGGCATCGAATTTTCGCCCCTGATCGTCGAAGCCGTGCGTAAGCTCGTGGCCAATCACCATGCCGATCGCGCCATAATTCACAGCATCATCCATGTTCTTGTCGAAGTACGGAGGCTGCAAAATTCCCGCCGGAAAATTAATCGTGTTCAACTGCGGATCGTAGTAGGCGTTGATCGTTGGCGGCGTCATCGTCCATTCGCTGCGATCCACCGGCTTGCCGATTTTCCCAACCCAGCGCTCGAATTCAAACGTAGTCGCGTCCTCCACATTGTCCACATAACTGTCCCGTGTGATTTTCACGCTCGAGTAATCACGCCAATGCGAAGGATATCCGATCTTGTCTTCAATTCCCTTCAGCTTGATAATCGCCTGTTCCTTGGTGGCAGGCGTCATCCAACTCACCGTTTCAATGTCACTATGCATGGCATTCTCGATGGCATGAACCATTTCGAGCGTTCGCGCTTTACTCTCCGGCGGAAACGCCCGATCGACATACGCCTGGCCCAGCGCCTCGCCCAGATCGCGATCTGCCATGTGCACGCAACGCCGCCAACGCGGCAGTTGCTCTTCCTGGCCGGCAAGAGTGTGGTAGAAGAAATTGAAATTCTCATCCTCGATGGCCTTGTTCAGGTACGGTGCGGCCAGATGCAGCAACTGCCATCGCATGTAAACCTTCCAGTGCTCAAGCGGGTGTTGCTCGAGCAGCTTTTCTTCGGCGCGGAAAAAATCCGGCGAGGTCACAATATAGTGATCGCTGCTGGGTGCGCTTACAGCCTTCAGGTAAGCGTCCCACTGAATCGATGGCGTTAGTTCCTGCAGTTGCGCCAGCGTCATTCTGTTGTTGATGTTCTTCGGGTCGCGGCGCTTGACGTTATCCATCTGCGCCTGCGCCATGCCGTTTTCCATTTTGATCACGGTGCTGGCATCCGCATCCGCTTGAGTTTCCGATTCTCCAGCCAGCACCAGCATCTTCCGTATATGCGAGTGGTATTTCTTCAGAGTCTCAACCGTTTTCGCATCGGTCTTGATGTAGTAATCGCGACTTGGAAGGCTCAACCCGCCTTGATCGATCTGCGCCACGACCATCGAGGCATCGTCATAGTCCTGCTGTCCGGTAAAACCAAAAAACGGAGCGTTGGTTTGATTGTCGCTTTGTTCCCAGGCTGCTGGAAACAGCCTGTGCAGCCGGGCGATTTCAAGTGTGATTTCGTGCTTCGATTGCAGGCCGGCAATTCGATCCAGTTCCGCCTGCAGCGGCTTCACCCCCGCCGCATCGATCGCGCTCTCATTCATGCACGCAGCCCAATAGTCGCCGATCTTCTGCTGCGCTGCGGTGCGCTTCGAATCGTTCTTGCTGCTGGCCTCTATAGTCTCGCGCAGTATGTTGTCATTCCACAGTTCCAGACCGCTTCCCGTACTCCAATAGACCTGATCGGCCGGAATCGGATTGGCAGCGATCCATTTATTGCATGCATACTTGTAAAAGTCGTCGCAGGGATTGATCGACTTATCCTCCATGTGGGGGTTGAAGTGATCGAGTTTGGCATCGTTGTTTTGGCCGAACGCGAAAAGCACCGGTAAGAACAAAAAAACGCACAGCGAAATTCTTGGAATTCGCATAGATCCCTTCATCGCAGGCAGAATGAACTTTTAGGAACAATTGCGGGAAACAAAACACATCCTACAGACGGCTCGCAACGAGCGCCGTTAGCGCACTCGCTCTAGCCAGTATTGTGAAGTCCGGCGGCAATGCCATTGATCGTCGCCCCCAGCGGATATTCCAGCTTCGAGGCATCCCCGCCTTGCTGCTTTCGCCGCAAAAGCTCCACCTGAACCAGGCTCATCGGATCCACATAAGGATTGCGAAGGCCAATGGACCGCGCCAGCACCCGATTTCCCGTCAACAACTCCCGCTGGTTCGTGACTCGCAAAATCATTCGCCGCGACAGCAGAAACTCTCTCTCCAGCAAGTCGAACACTCTCGTTCGCAATGCCGCATTCTTCACCAAACCGGAATAAAGTTTCGCAATGTGCAAATCCGCCTTGGCCATGCCCAATTCCACATTGCGCAGCAAATCCGAAAACAACGCAAAATGTTTCGCCATCTCGGTCAGCAGCCGCTCCGCATTCTGCCCCTTGTCGGCAAACTTCCGCAACCCGTGCCCCAGTCCATACCAGGCCGGAACCGCGTGGCGGCTCTGCATCCAGCCAAAAACCCAAGGGATAGCGCGCAATCTTCGAGATTTCGGTTCTCTGGCGCCGCGAAGGCCGCGAGCCAATCCGGGCTGCGTCCAGTTCTTGCGTTGGTGTCGCCTGCTCAAAATACTCTAGCACCTCAGCATTTTCTGCGATGTCGCGCCGATATGCCTTATATGCCTGCTGCGACATTTCTTCCATCGCTTCTTCCCAAAGTGTTTCGCCTTTTTGCGCGCGAGTTCCGGGCCGGGTTAAAGCTTCCAGGCTGGCCGCAATCATTAATTCCAGATTCCATTCCGCCAACACAGCATCCGCATATTTCCAGTTCAATACTTCTCCTTGTTCGGTGATGCGAATCTCGCCAGTGAAACAATCCGGCGGCTGCGCCAGGATCGCCGAATGCGTAGGTCCGCCTCCGCGGCCGACCGTTCCACCGCGCCCATGGAAAATTCGCAACTTGACGTCGTGCTCCCGCGCAGCAGCATGCAATGCCCGGTGCGATTTGTAGAGTTCCCAGGTGCTGGTCAGCATCCCACCGTCTTTATTGGAATCCGAATAGCCCAGCATTACTTCCTGCCGGCGTCCCCAGGAATCGAGCAGCGCGGCGTAATCTCCGCTTCGCCACAAGCTCCGCATCACCTCCGGCGCCGCTTGAAGCGAATGAATCGATTCAAACAAAGGCACTGGCATTAGCCCGGGATCTCGTTCCGACCCGCCCAGCGTGACACCGCACAGTGCGGCCAATCGAATCACGTTCAGCACATCGGTGTCTTTCTCCGCTCCGCTGATGATGTACTGACGAATCGAACCGGCAGGATAATTTTGTTTGAGTTCGCGGACCGTCCTCAAAGTCTCGATCAGCCCGCGCGTTTCCGGCGAAACAAAATCTTCGCCCTGTCGCTGAGGCGCGCCGGGCGCCAGTGCTGGAGCGGTCGCTCTCATATCGCTCCTTCGCATTCTCGCGTCCGGCGGTTTTTGCTCCTGAGCAATCCTTCTGATGTCGATTCCTTTCGCGGCAATTTCCTCCAGCGCCGCCGCGTGCACTCGCGCGTGCTGCCGAATATCGAGAACGTGCAGGTGAAACCCGAAAGTGCGAACCTGCCGCAACAGTGGATCAACAAAGGCCTCCGCCAGCCGTTCGCCGCGATTCATGTTCAAACTCCTCCTGAGCATGACAAGATCGCGCTCGAACTCTGCGGCATCGGAATATCCTTGCGTATCGTCCAGGCGTTCGCGGTTCCTTTGCAGGCGGTACACAACGTAGGAGAGAAACCGCCGGTACTGCTCCGCCAGATTGTCTGGACCCCAGAGCATACGTACCCCGGGCATAGAGTGCGTGTAATAGGCCAGTCGCGCCACAAGTTCGTCCGAAACAGCGGCCTGTCGGGAAGATGCGCTCAGGCAGTCGCTTAAGAACTCGGCTCTCCGGATGTATTCCTGAAAGATTGTGTTTCTCGCTATTTGCAAGGCATCTCTCGCGTGCCCTGCCGTTACCAGGGGATGCCCGTCGCGGTCGCCTCCAATCCAGGATCCGAACGTCAGCACATTCGGCACTTCCGTAGCGGGCAGCGCAGTTCCATAGACATCGAGAATGGAGTCCGCAATCTCCGCGTAAATCCGTGGCACCGTTTCAAACAGCGACAAACGGAAATAGCGCACACCCATGCGAATTTCGTCTTCCACTGTCGGCTTAGCCTGCCGCACTTCGTCCGTCTGCCAAAGCGATGTAATTTCCGCGTGGATGAGTTGTTCGCATTCGAAAGCTTCGCCGACGCTGAGAGGCAACCGGTCCAGCCGTTCGAGTTGCGCAGCGATGCGTCGGCGCTTCAACAGCACCGTTTGTCGCGCCACCTCCGTGGGATGGGCCGTGAACACTGGAGTAACCGTGATCTGCCTCAGCGCTTCCAAAGCTTGCTGCAGGGTCATTCCTGCCGCTTTCATGCGGAGCAGCGTGCCGCGGAACGATCCCGGCACCGGAATCTTTTGCCGCTCGATCTGCCGCGCCCTACGCCGCCGCGTGCGATGGTTCGTCTCCGCAAGATTCGTCAACTCGAAGTAGATCGCGAACGCCTTGGTCACCTGGTAGGCGCGAGTCAGGTCCATCTCGGAAATCATCGCGCGCGCTTCTTCCATCAATCCGCCGGCGCTCGCGTTAGGAGTGCGCCGCGCATGCTCCCGATGCTTAATCAGTAAGCGCCGCAACTGCTCGACGGTGTCAAATAACTCCTGTCCACCCTGCTCCACCAGCACTCGACCCAGCAGCGCGCCCAAAGAACGCACGTCTCTCCGCAGCGGGCGATCTTTTGCGGCGTCGTCGGAATCGGCCGTCAGCTCTGACAAGCGGCCCTTCTGACTGTCTGCCTTCCACAAGGGTTTAAGCCGGCTCATGATAATTGCAATGGGATAAGTGACAGGATAAATCAGCGCAGGGCCAGCTTGAGGAAGGACGAAGAAACTAGCTGCTATCTGGGATTTTCGAATCGATAGCCGATGCCGCGCAGCGTCTTCAAATACTTCGGATGCCGGGGATCGGCCTCGATCTTTTCTCGCAGCCGCCGCACATAAACATCAATCGAACGTGGCGTCACAAAAGGAGTTTCTTTCCAAACCGCATCCAGCAGTTGGTCGCGAGTCAGAACGCGGCCGCAGTGGTTCGCCAGGTACTCTAACAGCCGGAACTCGCGCACCGTCGTTAAAACCGATTCACCTCTCACCTGGACGGTCATCGAAGAAGCATCGATCTGCAATTCGCCAACGCGCAGAATATCGGGCGCAGCCGCCGGTTGGCGCGACACTCGTAGCACATTACGCACCCGCGCCACCAGTTCGCGTGGGCTGAAAGGCTTGGTAATATAGTCGTCGCCCCCCAGATCCAACCCTTTGATCCGATCCGCCTCTGACGTCTTCGCCGTAAGAAAAATAATTGGAGTCGCCGAAAGCGCAGCGGTCTGGCGAATCTGCCGGCAAAGTTCAAAACCATCTATACCCGGCAACATCACATCCAGCAGAAACGCCGCTGGCATCTCGCGTAAGGCTTCAGAAACCAACGATGCGCCGCTGACAAAACTCTGCACGTCAAATCCGGCAGACTGCAAATTGTGCGAAATCAGCCGCGCGATATCTTCATCGTCTTCAACCACAAAGACGAGCGAGCGAGAGACAGAAGTCTCCGCGTCGCCCTGCGGCTGGTACGATTCCATGGGAAGTTGCATCGTTCGGTCGTGTCCGGGCCCGAACAGATGTCGCCCGCTCGAACGCATCCGTCGTTTCTAGAATGTAAGTCGGGAGTATTGCGGGAATGTTTCCAGCTTGTTAAGGATTGATGAATTTGTCCTGGAAACTCAGTTGCTACCTGCCACTGACTGAGCCCAGCAGGAGCCGCTTAGGATTTTCGTACGCACCCGGTTTTAAGTTGCTGCCCGCTTCTTCGGTGCGTGCCGCAGGCTGCGTCCTTCGATCAGGCTGTAGAGATCTTCCGCCAGATTCGTGGTATGGTCGCCCGCGCGCTCCAGCGCCTGCGCCATCAATAACACTTCAAAACTCGAAGGCCCGCTCTGTGAAGCGTGTTCATTAAGGTGCTTGTGAAAAAGAGCATGGCAAACACGGTCGATGTCTTTATCCATCTGCAGCACCTTGCGCGCACATTCCAGGTCCAAGCCAAGAAATCCGCGATAGACCAGATCGAGCATTTCGCGCAGAATCGTTGCCATCTCTACAAGTTGCCGCACATCGGAAACGGGCACCTTCGAACTCCGCGCCTGCACCCGCAGTGCCATGCTCATCACCAGATCGCCAATGCGCTCCAGATCTGTAGTGCATTTCAAACTGGTCAATAATTGCCGGGCGCGAGTTTCATTCACGCGCGTTATTGCGGCGGGAGTTCGTTCGTCGATGTAACGCTCGATCACGTCCAGCTCTTGCTCACACTCTTTGATGGCAAGAAACGCCATACGGGCCGAAGGAGTGAACAAATCGCTTATATTGGAAGCCGCATCCCGCGCAATCAGGAAAGCCTTCAGCGCAGTCTGCGCCAGCTCATCCAGAGATTCCGCCGTCTTTTTGCGATTTTTTTTCGACTCTGCCGGGGTTGACTCACCAGCAGATCGTCCCACAGTTTCTTCTATCGAGTCTTCCTGCGGATCTGGCGCAGAAGCAGGTTTGAGAGGCATACGTGAAATTTTCGAAGCCCGCGGCATCGCGATCCACTCCAACCCAGAGTATCTCATTCCGTCGCAGCGAGCAGTCTATTCGTTTTGTGTGAAAAGATCGTTAAAATCAATCCCCTGGAGCGCCGCCGGCACGAGTATGGATCTGCTGAAATATTTCGACCGCCAGTTTCGTTATGACGTGTGGGCCAACGGCGAAGCGCTATCCGCAATCAAGGCCGCTCCCGCCCATCCAAATCTCGCCCGCGCCCTTAAGCTCCTCGCGCACGTCCTCTCTGCCGAGCGACTCTGGCTGGAAAGGCTCCGTCAACAAAAGCAAACCATGCCTGTTTGGCCGGAGGCGGGCATGGCGCAATGCGAAGCACAGATCCCCGAACTTGCCCGCCTTTGGCGCGAGTTCTTAGCTGGCCTCTCAGATTCACAACTCCAGAATCCCGTGAACTATAAAAACAGCAAGGGCGAACCCTGGAGCAGCACCATACAGGACATTCTCACCCACGTCTTGTTGCATTCCGCCTATCATCGTGGTCAAATCGCCATCATGCTGCGCGAGGCTGGCGCAGCCCCAGCAAACACAGACTTCATACACGCGGTTCGTCAGGGATTCATCGAATAGGGTCGCAAACAAAATACAGATGGACAAGCGCACCCATTTCGCATTCTCTATCGCGCAAATCCTGGCGGTTTGCGCACTGCTCTGGTTCCTGTTCGCTCTGCCCGAACCGTGGGATTTACAGCGGAAAGTTGGAACTGCGCTCGTCCTGGTGGGAGTGGTCGGCCTCGCGGTAGCCCGCTATCAACTGGGCCGGTCGTTTGCCATCCGGGCAGAGGCTCATCAACTCGTCACCCGAGGAATCTATTCGAGGATCCGCAACCCCATCTACGTGTCGGGCACGATTTTGATCGCCGGCTTTGTTCTGATTATTCACAGGCCTGTCGGATGGCTGCTCGTGGTCGTCATCGTTGTTATGCAGACGGTCCGCGCTCGCCGCGAAGCACGCGTTCTCGAAACAGCCTTCGGCGACGCCTACCGTGAATACCGCCGCAAGACCTGGTTCTGAACGACTTTGTTCTGAACGACGTCGTTCCAGAGATTTGCTTCTGAAATCCAGTTGTACGGCCGCGCCCGCCGCCTAACAGGAAAAATGCAAGCTCGAATCTAGAGTAATATTTCTGCAATGAAGAAATTTTTCGCGATCTTTCTGCTTTCGTTTTACGGCACAATCTGCTGGAGTCAGGAAGAGGCAAAATTTCCACCCATGCCCGCGGCCGTTTCCGGCAACGCGGTCGCCAGCCTGAAAAGCGGCTTCGAGCTTTTCTCTCTGATGGGAGTCGGCCCGAAGAAAACCTGGGATGACGTTAGCAATCAGGTTTACATCCTCTCCATTGGGCACACTGGCAAATGGAGCACTGGACGCCAGGTTCCGGGCCCCGTAGGCCGCCTAAATGCTGCAGCTGCGGGGGTAAGGGGGGTGGTCGTTCTGATGGGAGGTTTCGTAGTGGATAAGCAGGGCATCGAGCTCGCTATTCCCGATGTAAATGTCTACGAACCCGGCGCGCGTCGCTGGTCTCGCGGAAAAGATATCCCGGTCCCAGTCGACGGCGCGGTCGTCGGTGCCACTCGCGATCATCTCATCTATCTCATCGGAGGCCGATCCGCTAACGGGCCCGTGAATAATGTTCAGATTTACGATCTCGAGAAGGATACCTGGACCCAAGCTACGCCGTTCCCTGGCACGCCCGCGTTCGGCATGGCTGGCGGCCTGGCCGAAGATAATATCGTGATCATCGATGGCGCGAAAACCGGCCCCAGTGGTGGGCCTCGCTATGTCGCCGCCGATGGATGCTGGCTCGGCAAGGTCGTTCGCAAAGACTCCGCCAAAATCGAATGGAGCAAACTGCCTCCCCATCCCGGAACCGCTCACTATGGCATCGCGAGTGGCGCTGGTGCGCGCGATCACCGGATTTTTTTCTCTGGTGGCACCAGCACTCCTCACGACTACAACGGGAACTCCTATGACGGAAACGCTCCGGAAGTCTCGAGCCTGACCTTCTCCTACAACTTGCATTTCAACCACTGGGAAACCATCACTGAGAACACCCCTGATCCTCGCGCCGATGCGCGAGAGCTTCTCGAAACTCCGATCGGCCCAGTCGCACTGGGAGGCATGATCAAAGACATGGCGGTCACGTCAGCTGCGACTTTGTTGCCAAAGAAGTAGGCGCCGTGGCAAAACGAGATTGCGCGCATATCGTCTTGGCGCATCTTAGTACTCTCTTCATCGCGCGTTGGGCCGACACCTTAATTTTGCTAGGTGCCCGGTGCCCAGCGACGAATGCGTCCGCCACCCCATAGGCTGATAAAATAACGGGGACCCATGTTCGAGAACCTCCAGGAAAAACTCCAGCGCGCTTTCAAATCGCTTCGAGGACAGGCGCGCCTCTCGGAAGAAAATATCGGCGAAGCCCTGCGCGAGATCCGGCTGGCGCTGCTCGAAGCCGACGTCAACTTCAAAGTCGTCAAAGAACTCATCGATCGCATTCAGGCTAAAGCTGTCGGCCAGGAGGTATTGACCGCGCTCTCGCCCGGCGAGCAGGTTATTAAGATTGTCCGCGACGAACTGGTCGAAACGCTCGGCAAGGATACTGCCCGAATCAAGTTCGCGTCGCAACCGCCGACGGTAGTACTCATGGCCGGTCTGCAAGGCTCCGGCAAAACCACAACTTCCGGCAAGCTGGCAAACTGGTTCAAAACCGGCGGCCATCGTCCGATGCTCGTTTCCGTCGACGTATATCGCCCTGCCGCCCGCGAGCAATTGAAAGTTGTCGCCGATGCGGTCAAGGTCAATATCTATCAAGGCGAAGTAACCGAGGCGAACACAGCCACTGTCGAGCGCCTGGTAAAAGAAGCGCGCCGCGAAGCGGTGATCACAGGTTGCGACGTTCTAATCGTGGATACCGCTGGCCGTCTCCACATTGATGATGAACTGATGGACGAAATGCAGTCGTTGAAGAAGCTGCTCAGTCCGTCCGAAATCCTATTTGTCGCCGATGCGATGACTGGCCAGGATGCGGTCCGCTCCGCCGACGAGTTCCACAAAAAGCTTTCACTCACCGGAGTAGTGCTCACTAAAATGGACGGCGACGCTCGCGGCGGTGCGGCGCTTTCCATTCGCCAGGTCACCGGCCAGCCCATCAAGTTCATCGGCATCGGCGAAAAGTACGACGCACTCGAACCCTTCCATCCCGACCGCATCGTCTCCCGCATTCTCGGCATGGGGGACATCCTCTCCCTGATCGAACGCGCAGAAAAGCAGATCGACAAGAAAAAAGCCGAGGAGATGGCTACCAAGGCTCTCAGTGGCGACGGCTTTTCCCTCGAAGATTTTCGCGACCAGCTACGTCAGGTCAAGAAGATGGGATCGATGAAGAGCCTCATCGGCATGTTGCCGAGCATCGGCCCGTTCTCTGGCCTGCAGAAAGCCGCCGATAACGTAGACGAGAAACAGATCAACCGCGTTGAGGCCATCATCAACTCGATGACCGCCCACGAGCGCAATCATCACGAAGTGATCAACGGCAGCCGCCGCAAACGCATCGCCCGCGGCTCAGGCACCACCGTGCAGGAAGTCAACAACTTGCTCCGCCAGTACGCGCAGATGAAGAAAATGTTCAAGCAAATCGGAAAGCCCAGCTTTGCGCGCCGCATGGCAGGGATGAAGATGCCGGGGATGTAAACGCCAGGGTTGTCATCCTGAGCCGAGTTGTGCTCTACGGAGTGGAGCGCAATGCAGCCGAAGGATCCCTGCCACCTCTGCGCTGCTGCGATTATGAAATGGCGTTCTCTCGACGAATCGGCTCCGGGGGTCGACTCCCGCCCGCTCTGCGAAATCCTCGCCGAGCGCAAAGAGCTCATCGCAAAATACGTTCCTCCTGAAACCCAGGCCATTCACGCGCGGGCCGTCGCCGAATTGAAAACCCAGCAACTTGCGTCGAGCATCCTTCCAGTAAGCACGAAAGCTCCTCAATTCGAATTACAGGATCACAACGGCAAAACTGTCCGCTCCTCCGATTTACTCGCGAAAGGCCGCCTCGTTCTCTGCTTCATGCGCGGCCGCTGGTGCCCATTCTGCGTCGCTCAAATGGAAGCCATGAATCTAGTCCTGCCGCAGATCGAACAACTCCAAGCAACTCTCATCGCCATCTCGCCGCAAACCGTCAAGCAATCCTTCTTCATGCACGATCAACACAAGCTCCGCTTCCCCTTGCTCTCCGATGCGGGGAACGAAGCAGCTCGTCAATTCCGCCTCACTTATCGTGTCAACGACGACCAGCAAGCTCTCTACCAACGCACTTTCGTAAACTTGCCTTTCATCAACGGCGACGCTAGTTGGGAGCTGCCCATTCCTGCGACGTATGTCATCGACCGCGATGGTACCGTCCTCTACGCCTCGGCAAACGAGGACTACACAGAAAGGCCGGAACCTTCCGACATTATTTCCATGCTGCTCCGGTAAACTCCTAAGCTTCCCAAGGTCTCGCGTTAAACTAAATACTTCATGAACTACATCTACGGCATCAACGCCGTCACTGAAGCCCTGAAGGCCCGTGGCCGCGCCTTCCAGTGGGTCGGCATGGCCAAAGAGCGCCACGACATTCGCCTGCAGCGCATGATCGAAGACTGCCGCCGCATCGGCGTCCCGGTACGTTTTCTCCAGCGCACCGAGCTCGACCGCATGGCTGGCAACGCCGCACATCAAGGTGTAGTCGCCGTCACATCCGCCAAGCAATACAGCGGCCTCGACGACGTAATCGGCGCAAAGCGAGGCCAGTATTCCTTCATCATCGTGCTCGATGGTGTCGAAGACCCGCACAATCTCGGCGCAGTCGTCCGCACCGCTGACGCTGCCGGCGCTGACGGCGTGATCATTCCCGAACGCCGCGCCGCGCCCGTGACCGGAACCGTGACGAAAGCCTCAGCCGGCGCAAGCGAATATTTGCCCATTGCAAAAGTAACCAACATCGCTCGCACAGTGGAAGAACTGAAAGAACGCAACATCTGGACCGTCGGCCTGGACGAACGCGGCCAGCAAACCTACGACGCCCTCGACTACAAGATGGACTGCGCACTGGTTCTCGGCGCGGAGGGCAAAGGCCTGCATGATTTGGTCAGGCGAAAGTGCGATTTCCTGGTTTCAGTTCCGATGCTCGGCAAAGTGCCATCGTTGAACGTATCGGTCGCCGGAGCAATCGTGATGTACGAAGTCGTACGGCAGAGGCGGCTACGGGGCGAAGAAGCCGCATCAGAGGAAGAATGAAGTTCCGTTTTCTTCTTTATCTCTGTGTACTGTGTGCCTCTGTCGTGAATGTCTTCGCTCTTGATCGCGAGGCCTTCACCTTCACCAATTACGACCTCGAGGTTCGGGTCGAGCCCGACCAGCAGCGCCTCGGCGTCCGCGGCAAAATCACGCTGCGAAACGACTCATCCGCACCACAGAAAATCGCCGTTCTACAGATTTCCTCATCGCTCGACTGGCGCTCGATCGAAGCGGCCGGTCAGCCTCTACAGTTTGTCTCGCAAACTTACACCTCCGACATCGATCACACGGGAGTCTTAACTGAAGCTATCGTAACGTTGCCGTCGGCAGTTCCTCCGAAAGGAACACTCGATCTCGAAATCGCCTACGAAGGCGTAATCGTTCTCGATGGCACCCGACTCACTCATGTCGGTGCGCCCGAATCGACTGCGACAACGACTGATTGGGACCAGATCAGCCCAAACTTCACCGCCGTTCGAGGAGTTGGGTACGTGACCTGGTATCCGATTGCGACGGAAGCCGCTTCTCTTTCGGAAGAAAACAGTTTGTCGGAAGTCGTGGGCCGCTGGAAGGCGCGTCATGCCGACTCCGCAATGTCGATCGTATTGAAGACCAGCGCTGACCAAACCATATTGTTCAGCGGCACACGCAACGGCTCTGTCCATCAATCCGACGAAAAGACCGGCAAAGCGCTGGCATTCAGGATCGCCCGCTTCGGCACAAATGTGCCAACGTTCGTGCTCGCAAACTATGGGCGAGTCGATGTGAAGGGCACATCAAGCGTCTATTATTTGCCGAACCATGAAGCCGCCGCGAAGGGCTACGAGGAGCTTTTGGGGAATCTCGATCCCCTCCCAACCACTAATGGATCAAGACAACTGCAAGTGGCCGACGTGCCCGATTCCGGCGTCTCCGAATTTGTTAGCGAGGGCCTGCTGCTGTTGCCGTTGAAGCCTTCAGTCACAGAAGAAGACCGGCTGGCCCTCGTATACGCGGTCGCTCGTGGAGAATTGATACTGGCTCGCCGGCCGTGGATCTCTGAAGGCCTGGCACATTGCGCACAAGCAATCGATATAGAAAACCGGCACGGACGGGAAGCGGCTTTGAGTTATCTTGAAGCGCATCGTCCGATTCTCGCCGCGGCCGAGAGGAGCTTCGCCACCGCAAACGTGGGGGGTGAAGGAGATCGCCGAAATTCGCTGATCCAATCGAATGACGAAGTATATGTAGCGTCGAAATCAATGTGGGTGTGGTGGATGCTGCGCGAAATCCTCCAGCAAAAAGATTTTTCGTCACTTATCCTCGCTTACGATCCCGCCGAAGATAAGGAACCGTCCTATCTGCAGAGATTGATTGAGAAGCAGAAGAAGTATGATCTCGAATGGTTTTTCGACGACTGGGTCTACCGCGACCGCGGCCTGCCCGATTTCAAAATCGAATCCGTATTCCCGCGCAAGACTCTGCCCGAGGGTTATATGGTCACGGTTACCGTCAGCAACCAGGGGCTGGCCGGGGCGGAGGTTCCAGTCACGGTTAAGTTCGACGGAGGGGAAGTCACGCAGCGGCTCGTGGTTCACGGCAAGAGCAGCAGCGTAACTCGCGTTGCGATTTCGAAGGCGCCGGAGGAAGTTGTGGTCAATGATGGCAGCGTACCGGAGAGCGATATGACCAACAACACGTTTAAGGTTGTCCTTGACGACTCGGCTAAATAGCCGACGCAAACTTCACCAGCGCCTCAAGCTTCCCCGCAGCCCCGCCCGAATCAATCGCCCGTTCGGCTAAAGGAACGCCATCACCAATATGATCCACGCGCCCCGCCGCCAGCAGCGCCGCCGCGGTATTCAGCACAACCACATCCCGCCGCGGAGATTTCTTCCCGCTCAATACCTCGCGAACAATCGCCGCGTTCTGCGCGGCATCGCCGCCAGAAATCTCTTCAAGGCGCGCCCGCCTCATGCCAAACTCTTCCGGATCCACTTCATAGGTTCGCACCGATCCATCGCGCGCCTCCGCCACCCGTGTCGGACCGCTGATCGTGATCTCATCCAGCCCATCGAGTCCATGCACCACCAGCGCGCGATGCAACCCTAACATGCTCAACGCCTCTGCCAGCTTCTCCACCATCTCCAGCGCGTATACGCCGACAATCTGTCCGGAAGCGCGCGCCGGATTCGTCAGCGGGCCGAGCAGATTGAACATCGTGCGCAGCCGCAGCTCCCGCCGCACGCGCTGCACCTGTTTCATTGACAAATGCAGATCAGGCGCGAACAAAAAACAAATTCCAACTTCGCGAAGAGACGCCGCCGCGCGCTCAGGCGAAAGCTGAATGTTCACACCGAGCGCCTCCATCACATCCGCCGAGCCGCACTTCGAACTGATGCTGCGATTCCCATGCTTGGCCACACGCACGCCTGCTCCCGCAGTCACAAACGCAGTCGCGGTCGAAATGTTGAATGTTCCGCTTGCATCGCCTCCCGTACCGCTGGTGTCAACCAGAGCGGATTCCATCAGCGCATCGCGGCCCGTACCGCTGAGATCAAGCGCCCCAGCCTGCGGCAAGGCAATCGGCAAAGGTGTCGCCGCACTCCGAATCGCCTCGGCGAATCCAACAATCTCTTCTACCGTTTCACCTTTCATGCGCAGCGCTGTCAACAGCGCGGCGAGCTGCGCATCCGTACAGGTTCCGGCCAGCACCTCGTCCATCACATCACGAGCGTCCGCGCGCGAAAGCGACTGACCCTCATTCGCCACACGATGGAGCGCATCCAGAATCATTTAATCGGAATTGTAAGGGAAAAACGAAATAGAGACGCGCAGATGAACAAGCCGCTACTGCGCCCTACACATACTCCCGCTCGGCCCGCCGAATCGCCCGGTAGCGTTCAAAAACTTTCCGCTCGCTCTCGAGTCCGAGCAACGAACGAAGCGTGCTCCCACGGAAAGTATGCAAAAACGTCTTCCATCCGCGCAGCAGCACCCACGCCGGATCATGCCGCAACGCCACGGGGATGTGACGGACCTTCATCCAGCGCTCTGCCTTCCACCGCATAAACTCGACCTCTTCCGGCCGCATATGCTCGGTCCGCACCACGGCCGTCGTGCCATCGTATTCTTCCAGCCGCTCGTTCATGATCAGATTCTGATCGCGGAAGTCCTGCGTCATCGGCGTGCGCGGATACGGCGTGGGATGCTGAATGTAAGGCCAATCGACATAACGCCGCGCAAATTCCAAATTAGCCTCGATCGACTCTTTAGTATCGCCCGGGCTCCCGACAATTAATCCTCCGACAACATACATCTGGTTGCGGTGCAAATAGTCGATGGCAGTGAGAGTGGCATTGCCGACGTTATGCCCGTTCTCTTTTTCCGTATTCTTGGCCGAAGCTCGCAAGAATTCCAAATCGTTTTCGAGAATATTTTCGATGCCAAGAAAAACGTAACGGAATCCTGCCCGCCGCATCAGCGGAGCCAGGGTTTCACCATGATTCGCAATCGCCGAAGTCATTGCCTGAACAAAATAATCAAGGGTATTCAGCCCCGCTCCAATAATCGCTTCGCAGAACGCCTCGAAACGCCGAACATTCAGCGTGATGTTGTCGTCCACCAAAAAAATCGTCCGCGCACCATGATCGCGCGCATCGCGAATATCGGCCAGCACTCGGTCGAACGAATAGGTAAAGAAATTTCGCCCCCGCATCTCGATGATCGAGCAAAAACTGCAATCGAACGTGCAGCCGCGAGAAGTCTCGATCACATCAACCGGGCGCCCCATAAGCGTGTATCCCTTGAGCACTCGCGAGGCCCGGTTCGGCAGGCGAATCTCATTGTCCTCCAGCCGGTGGGGCGATCGCGCCGGATTATGCACCCATCCCTCGGCGCTTTTATAGGACAAACCGCAAATCCGCTCGAACCCCGTCCCCTGCTCGATCGCTCTTAGCAATTCTCGAAAAGTAACTTCGCCTTCGCTGCGTACGAGGTAATCCACGCCCATGTCCGCATAAGCTTCTGCGGCAAGGCTCGGATCGTAACCACCAACCACAATCTTCACTTCGGGCTGCAACTCCCGCACGAGATCGATGATTCGCCCCGCCGTGCGTCGCTGAAACGTCATGATCGACAAGCCGACTACCTCCGGCTTCAGCTCCCGTACCAGCCGCGTCACAGTTTCGCGAACCTTGCGATGAACCAGAATCAAGTCGGCCACGGCCACGTGATGGTGCGGATCAACGTTTCCGGCCAGGGATGTTAATGCGCCATTCGGCATGCGCACCGCCGCAGGAGGCATATGCTCGAAGGAATCGGGCATGGAAAGCAAAAGGACATTCATGTCGTACAGTCCTTACCGCCTCGCTCGATTTGCATGGCGCAAATCCACACGCGGCAAACCCACAAATGCCGTAATTGTACCCTACCCCTGGCTGAAAGCGATTCGATGGAAGAACGGAAACCTCTATTTTACTTCTCCTCCTCCGTCCTTTGCACTGGGCACGATACCCACCACGATTCCCGAAGCCTGCTCTCGCGTGTGATACAAGCGTTCCGTAGCCTTCACAAAATCCGCAGGCTTCGCGTACGGAATATCGACGAACGTTTGCGGATTTCGGTCGGTCAGAGGGAACCAGGAACTCTGCACTTGGACCATGATGCGGTGTCCACGGCGGAATGTGTGATTCACATCCTGCATCGTGAAATTGACTTCTTCCACCTTGCCTGGAGTAAATGCTTCCGGCTTTTCAAAGCTGTGACGAAACTTTCCGCGGAAGGGTTCGCCGCGCACCAGTTGCTCGTACCCTCCCATTGCGAAAGCAGCAGGAAACACATCCGTCCGCGGCTTGTCTCTCTCTTCGGGCTTTACTTCATCTATTTTGCTGTCCGGATAATCCGCCGGATAAACATCGACTAACTTTACATCGAAATCCGAATCTGTTCCGCTGGTCGAAACAAAAAGCTTCGGCGAAATCGGGCCGGCAATCGTAATGTCTTCCTGCAAAACAGGAGTTTCATACACCAGCACGTCAGTTCTGCTGGAAGCAAACCTCTGATCGGCGTCCATATACTGCTGCGGCACACGCGTCGAAACATAGTTCACATACGGTACCGGCTTCGCCGGATCGCTGACGTATTCATCGAAGGCCGCTGCATCGTGTGAAGGCGGATCGAATGACAACGCGCCACCAGCGTGGAAATAGAGCGTCTTCTGCTCGGCCTCTTTCGGCGGCCACTCCGAATATCGCCGCCAAACATTCGTGCCCGTCTCAAACACGTATGCCTTCGGCAATTTCGCGTCGCCCGCGCCTTTCAAATACTGCTCGAAAAAGGGAAACAGAATATTTTTGCGATAGTAGTCGCCGGTATTCGAATCGAATTCGACGCGGCCCAACCGCTCGCCATCGTAGCGATACCAGCCGCCATGCACCCACGGGCCAACCACCAACGCATTGAAAATTCCTGAGTTGTATTTATCGATCGCGTGAAACGTACTGAATGGTCCTTGTAAATCTTCCGCGTCAAACCAGCCACCGACCGTCAGCACGGCGCAGTGGATATTCTTCATGTGAGGGGCCAGATTGCGCGGCTTCCAATAATCGTCGTAAGTGTCGTGCCGCATCTGGTCGTCGAACAGCGCACTCTTGCCATCAAGATATTTGTCGAGATTCGAAATCGGCCCGACGTTCAGATAAAAATCATAACCGCTCGTAGTTCCGTAATCGAACGACGCCGGCGTCTTCGGAGGCAACTGCGGATTCTCTTGCGGCTTAAAGAAGGCGTAAAACCCGAAATTCGCATTTAGCATGAAAGCGCCGCCGTGATATGCATCGTCGCCCATAAATAAATTCGTCATGGGAGCCTGCGGCGAAGCCGCCTTCAGCGCGGGATGCGAATCGATGATGCTGGCCGAAGTAAAAAATCCCGGATACGAGATCCCCCAGATGCCCGCATTCCCGTTGTTGTTCGGTACATTCTTCAGCAGCCAGTCGATCGTGTCATAAAGATCGCTGCTGTCGTCAACATCCTGCTTCGATTTCTTATTGTCGATATGCGGCCGCATCTCGACGAAAGTTCCCTCCGACATATAACGCCCGCGAACATCCTGAAAAACAAATATGTACCCTGCTTTGTCGAACTCCGGCGAAGGCCCAAGCTGCTTGCGATACAGATCCTCTCCATACGGTGCCACGCTGTAAGGTGTGCGGTCGATCAGAAAGGGATAGCTGTGCGAAGTATCTTTCGGCACATAAACCGATGTGAACAGGTGCACCCCGTCGCGCATCGCAATCCGGTATTCATACTTGGTGTAGTGAGCCTTCACATCGAACTCGGGCTCGCTCTTCCCGCTTTGCGCAACACCGCAAGGCACAAAAATTGCGAGCAATAAAGCAGCGCACAAATATTTTCTAAATGGCATGTCCGCTCCGTTGTAATAAAACACAAAAGAAGCAAGCTACATTCGCCTGCGGCTGCCGTCAAGCGGGACCGCGCAAATGGGCGCTACAATAGAATTTCAGGTTTGCGGCGGAAACAAATCCCCGCTTCGCCGCTGAGGGGCGCATGTTCGAAGTCACAGTCGACGACTCTTTCGCCGCAGGCCATTACCTGCGCAATTACAAGGGCAAGTGCGAGAATCCGCACGGGCACAATTACAAAATTCGTGTGACTATTGCAGGAAATGAACTCGATAAAGCCGGCCTGCTGCTCGATTTCAAAGACCTGCGCGACGTCATGCGGCACGTCATCGAACGCCTCGATCACAGAATGATCAACGACATCGATCCCTTCATCGTGATTAACCCATCAGCCGAAAATCTGGCCAAATATTTCTATGACGAATCCAATACGCGCCTGAAGGCCGTAACTAATGGCCGCGTCCGCGTGAAAGACGTTACGGTATTCGAAACCGACACGACCACGGCGAAATATAGCGAATAGAGGTTGCCCTCCACCCGTTGCAATGCAGATCACAGAAATCTATAAATCGCTCCAGGGTGAATCGACATATGCCGGTCTCCCGTGTGTCTTCGTGCGCCTCACCGGTTGCAACCTGCGCTGTACCTGGTGCGACAGCGAATACACCTTCCTGGGCGGCCGCAAAATGAGGCGGGAGGAAATCCTGGCCGAAGTGGCAAGCCTCAGCCCCGGCGGGGGCCTCGTCGAGATCACCGGCGGCGAGCCCATGTTGCAAGAGCGCGAACTGATCCCGCTGATGCACGAACTAGTCGCTCAAAGCTATCGAGTCCTTTTAGAAACCAGCGGAGAACGCCCCCTGGAGCGGGTCCCCGCGGCGGTCATAAAAATTGTGGACGTAAAGTGTCCGGATTCGGGCGAGGGCAATACTTTTCGTCTCGAAAACCTGAAGACACTGACCCAGCAGGACGAAATAAAGTTCGTACTGAGTACCCGCACCGACTATGAATTCGCCCGTGACTTCACCCATGAACACAATCTCGCCACACGCGCGAACGCCGTGTTATTCTCGCCCGCGTTCCGTAAAGACGCTACCGGCGTTCGCGACAGTTCCCACTGCCTGCTTGATCCGCGTCAGCTCGCGGAGTGGATGCTGGCCGATAACGTTCCGGCTCGCCTCGGACTGCAGCTGCACAAATTTATCTGGGACCCGGCGCTGAAGGGAGTTTAGGAAATCGACGTTTGCCAAATCTCCAACCGTCGATTGAGTGTGCAAATGCCACGCCCTGTCCAACGCGCCGTAGTTCTTCTCAGCGGAGGCATGGACTCCTGCGTTTGCGCCGCCATCGCGGCGCGTAACTGCGACGTCGCCGCGCTTCACGTGAGCTACGGCCAGCGCACCGAACAGCGCGAGCGGAAATCCTTTCTCGCAATCTGCGATCGCCTGCAGATTCGCGACCGATTGCTGGTACGCAACGAAGCGCTTTGCGCCATTGGCGGCTCTGCGCTCACTGACGCCAATATCGCTGTCCCCACAACGCCGTTTCCCGGCCACGAAATCCCGGTCACCTACGTGCCCTTTCGCAACGCGCATTTTCTGTCTGCCGCGGTGAGTTGGGCCGAGGTGATCGGCGCTGAAAAAATATACATTGGCGCAGTCGAGCCCGATAGCTCCGGTTATCCCGATTGCCGCCCGGCCTATTACGAAGCCTTCAACCGCGTGATCAAGGCTGGAACAAAGGAGGGCAATATAGAAGTCGTCACCCCGCTCATTGCCATGCGCAAGGCCGAAATCGTGCGTCTCGGCCTTGAATTGAACGCCCCATTCGATTTAACTTGGTCTTGCTATAGCCATGAGGATCGAGCCTGTGGCGTCTGCGATAGTTGCATGTTGCGCCTGCGGGCCTTCGCCGCAGCGGGCGTCCAGGATCCCATCCCTTATGCCGCACTTGAACGGTTTTGATTTTCGATTATCGAAGGAAGAAGCGCCGTCGGTTCACGCGCCGCTTTCTCTTTCAATAGCCAAAAATCAACCAGCAATTCTTTCGGCCGGGAGGCCATCATGAAAAAACACTACGTGGTGTTTGCCGTCGCTTTTATAACACTGGCGCTTTGTGCAGTTCCGGCTTTTTCACAAGGCGCATCGGGCACCGTAAAGGGCGTCTGCAAAGATCAGCAGGGCAATCCCATAGTCGATGGCATCGTGGTCTGGGCCAACCAGGATAATGGCCAGAAATACACCCTGAAGACGAACAAAAAGGGCGAGTATTTTTCACTTGGCATTGGCGCCGGTACTTACACGGTTACGCTGTACAAAAACCAGGATGACCTGAAGGCCAACAAGGAACTGTTTCATTACGGCAAGGTGCCAGTCACGCTGGACGAGAACCCAGCCCTGGATTTCGACCTGAAAAAGCAGGCGGAAGAAACCGCGAAAGGACAGGGTCTCACTCCCGAACAACTGAAGGCCGAACAAGAGCGGCGCGAGAAACAACTCAAAGAAGCCGGTACCGTAAAGTCTCTGAACGAGAAACTCGCTGCCGCGAAAGTAGCTTCTGATGGCGGCGACTACGAGACCGCCATCGCCGACCTCAACGCTGCCAACGAAATCGATCCCTCCCGCGACCTGATCTGGTTTAAGCTCGGGGACGCTTATCGCATGTCCGCCAACAAGCAAACCGATACCGCCGAAAAGCAAAAGCGCCTGAACTCGGCGGTCGATTCCTATGAGAAAGCTTTGCAACTGAAACAGGCAGCCACGAACGATAAAGACCCCAACCGGACCAAGACTTTGGCCGCCTACTACAACAACCTCGCCGAAGCTTATGCCAAAGATGGCAAGCTCGATGACGCGATCAAAACCTACGATCAGGCAGCCCAAGCCGACCCTACCGCCGCAGCGCAATATTACTTCAACGAAGGCGCAGTGCTCACCAATGCGGGCAAAGCCGACCAGGCGGTCACCGCCTTCGATAAGTGCATTGCCGCCGATCCGACCCGGGCCGAAGCCTACTATCAAAAAGGTGTGAATCTTTTGGGCAAAGCTACTCTGCAGGGCGATAAGATGGTCGCCGTCCCTGGCACCGCAGAGGCCTTCCAAAAATATCTCGAACTCGTTCCCACCGGCGGCCATTCTGAAGAGGCCAAAGCCATGCTTGCAAGCATTGGAGCCTCGGTGGAAACCGGGTTCGGAAGCAAAAAGAAAGCGCCGAAAAAGACGAACTAACTCGGAACCTCAACCCTCGTCGAAGCGACGCCGTCTATTTAGCCCTGCACGCAAGTGCCGGGCTATGAAGCCCCGGGAGGTGAGCCTGCCTTCGGGGGCTGCATTCACTTCAGTCCGCACTCCTCCATTACCAAGGGCTATGTACTTCGTGTCCTTTCGGTTCTTTCTACCGCCGCGTTACAGTAGATCAACCGGTCCCCAAATTTGTCTCCAATCTGTGGCACTGCGATTCCCAGCGCAGGCAAAATTTCGTACGAGGACGCGATGGCTGCACCGGGCATTTCGGCATTATCGGTCTCTTTGGATGGCTACTCCGGCAGTGGCAAGGTGGCCACGTCCGCTCTGCTCGCGGCCATGCTGCGCGCTGCGGAGAAAATCAGCGACCTGATTTTCTCTCCCGGCCGTCCGCCACAGGTGCAGGTTTACGGCCAGTTGACCCCCGTCCAGATTCCCGGACTGGCGAGCCTCACTGCCGACGACACGCGCCATCTGGCCGCCGATTTGATTGGCGATAACCAACAGGCCGTTGCCGCCCTGCGCGAACAAGGTTCGTGCGATATCTCCTATGGCTTGGCAGGCGTCGCCCGCTTCCGGGCAAATATTTTTATCCAGCGCGGCAGTTGCGCCATTGTCATGCGGGTAATCTCAACTGCGATTCCTGATTTCGCATCGCTCGGCCTGCCCTCTCATCTCGCAGATATTGCGAAACTGCGCGATGGAATCGTTCTGGTTACGGGCCCCGCGGGCTCGGGAAAATCATCCACCCTGGCTACGCTTCTCGATTGCATCAATCGCGAGAAGTATTACCACATCATCACCATTGAAGATCCCATCGAGTTCCTGCACAGTCACAAGTGTTCGACCATTCATCAGCGCGAGTTGCACAGTGACACACCCAGCTTCGCTTACGCTCTCCGCTCCGCCTTGCGCCAGGCGCCCAAGGTGATTCTCGTCGGCGAACTGCGCGACCGGGAAACCATCGAGATGGTTCTTGAAGCGGCGGAAACCGGACATCTCGTTTTTTCCAGCCTGAACACAATGGACGCGTCAAAGACGGTCGAGCGAATCATCAGTTCATTCCCGCCCGAAGATCAGCAAAAAATTCGCGAGCGTTTCGCCAAGACCTTCCGTTCCATCATCTGCCAGCGTCTGCTGCCTAAGCCCGACCGCAGCGGCCGTATCGCCGTCATCGAAATCCTGAAAGCCAATGCCCGTACCCGCGAGTGCATCGAAAAAGGCGAGCGCGAGGGCAAGACCTTGTTGGACGCGATCAAAACTTCCTCTGCCGAAGGGATGCAGCACTTCGACGGCGAAATCGCCCAACTGGTGCGCGACCGCGTAATCGACCTTGAAACGGGCCTCTCCTTCGTCAGCAATCCCGCCGTTTTCGGCCAGGAACTGGCGCGATAAAAAACCTTGCGCGTTTGGGCGGTGCAGCGCTGCGATAAGCGTCTCTCTCTTACGCGAGCTTCAGCCCTGAGGTAAGAACCCCTGTCACGAAAGCCCTAGTTTCCTCTATCATTCCTTGATGGTTCCGCCCACCGATTCTCTGATTCTTAGCTTTGAAGATGCCCGCCGCGTTGTCGAAGAACATGCCTCGCAAATCGCTCCACCATCTTCCGAGGCGCTCGATCTGTTAAGCGCAATCGACCGCATTCTAGCCGAGCCCATCGCCGCCGACCGCGACATCCCTCCCTTCCCGCGCTCGACCCGCGACGGTTATGCTGTCCGCTCCGCTGATCTGACAAACCTTCCCACTCAGCTGGAAGTTGTCGGAGAAATAAAAGCCGGCGCCTCCGAACAAATATTCCTGTCATACCTCAATCCAGGAGAGAGCTTTTCCATCATGACCGGTGCGCCGCTCCCCGGCGGAGCCGACGCCGTAGTGATGGTCGAGTACACCGCGCTCCAGGGTCGGCACGTAGAAATACAGAAACACGTTGTGAAAGGCGAGAATATTGTCGCGCAAGGTGCTGAGGCACCAATCGGCGGCGTGCTGTTAACCCGCGGAACCAGGCTAAACGAAACCGCTATTGCGCTCGCCGCCTCTGTAGGAGAATCACGCCTCGAAGTTTTCAAAAAGCCGCGCGTCGCCGTGCTTACTACCGGTGATGAACTCGTGGAAGTAAACGCGCAACCCGGCTCGACCCAGATTCGCAACTCCAACAGCTACTCTCTGGCGTCACAAATCCGGCAGAGAGGTGGCGAGCCCGCCCTTCTGCCCATCGCTCCTGACGAACCCCACCGCCTGCGCGAACTGATCGAACAGGGTCTTCAATCTGATTTATTGCTGATGACCGGCGGCGTCTCCATGGGACGTTACGACCTCGTAGAACAAGTCCTCGCGGAGTTGAAAGCTGAATTCTTCTTTACCGGGGCAAAAATCCAGCCGGGCCGCCCGGTAGTCTTTGGTCGATGTGGCGCGGTCGCCCTCGACCGCAAGGGGCGCGCGCCGAAATACTTCTTCGGCCTTCCCGGAAATCCCATCTCTACCATGGTCACCTTCGAACTCTTCGCGCGCCCGATTCTTGAGGCCCTCGCAGGCTTCCCACCGCAACCGCTGACATTTCTCCACGCCCGGCTGAAGTCGGAGATCCAGGTCAAACCCGGCCTTCGCCGCTTTCTTCCCGCGCTGCCTGTCAGGCCAGTACGAAGGTACGCAAGTCGAGCTCGTCCCATGGCAAGGTTCTGGTGACATCGCCGCTCGCTCGCGCTCCAACTGCCTCGTCGTAATCCCTCCAGATCGAGAACGCATCGCCGCGGGCGAATGGATCGCCGTGATTCTTTTCCCCGCTGAACAAACCATGTAAGATAGAGGGTTCGCATGGCGACCAAGCTTTCCCACTACGACAACTCCGGCCGCGTTCGCATGGTCGACGTCTCCGCTAAAACCGCCACAAAACGCGAAGCCGAAGCCTCGGCCTTTGTCGCCATCAAGCCGGAGGTTTTGCAGGCACTGCCGCAAAACCCCAAAGGCGATCCGCTGGAAGTGGCTCGCATCGCTGGAATCATGGCGGCGAAGCGCACCGCCGATCTGATTCCCATGTGCCATCCGCTGCCCCTCTCGCACGTTGATGTCGAGATGCGCGTATGCGAAAATGGCGTCGCCATCACTACAAAAGCGGCGACCACGGCGGAAACCGGCGTCGAGATGGAAGCTCTTGTCGCCGCCAGCGTTTCCGCCCTTACCATTTACGATATGGTGAAGGCTCTCGATAAAAGCATTGAGATTCGCGAAATCGTGCTGCAGCGCAAAACCGGCGGCAAAAGCGGCGACTACCGCCGCAAAGGTGGCACAGTTGGATAGCGCGGGCCTGGGTCATCCCGAAGACCCGCGTTTTCATCAGCGGGTCGAGGGATCTTACGCAGCACGGGCGAACCGGGCAAGTAACTCACGTCGCGCATGAAGTAGATTGATGGAAAACAATATCAAACTGCTGTTGGTCGACGACAATCCCATGGTGCTGAACATGCTGCAGCACGCGCTCACGCCCTTCGCGCGCGTCATTGCTGCCAGCGATTCCGCCGACGCGCTGCTCAAAGCCGTCGACGACCCTCCCGATCTCGTCGTTTGTGACTACCGCATGCCCGGCATGGACGGCCGGCAGTTGGTCGAGAAACTAAAAAGCCGTCCTGCGACGGCAAACTTTTCCGCTATCCTGATGGCCAGTCGCGCCGATATCGACGAACGACTCTCGCCACAGGACGTCGCCGATGATTACATTGCCAAGCCATTTTTCCTGAAGGAAGCTACCAAGCGCATCAAGCGAATCGTCGATCGCGTCGCCCTCGAGAAAATGGCCAAAACCGCGCCATCCGACGGCGTGGTCCGCGGCAATCTTTCGCAGATGAACGTGATCGACCTCATGCAGTCGCTCGAAATGGGCCGCAAGAGCTGCCAGCTTAGCCTCACCAACGCCGGCGAAAAATGCGAGGTCTTCTTCGTCGAAGGTCAAGTCAAGCATGCCACCTACGGCACGCTCGTCGGCGATGAAGCCGTGTTCAAAGTTCTGCGCTGGACTGGCGGCAATTTCGAGCTCAACTTCGAAGGCAAAACCGAAAAGGAAACTACACAACTCAACACGCAAGGTTTGCTCATGGAAGGCTTGCGCCTGCTCGACGAAGCGCAACGCGATGGCGGCGGCGATGCAATGGAGGAGACTTCTGCCAGCGCAAGCGCCTCAGCTTCGGCCGGCAGCACGGGAGGAACATCAACCAGTGGGAATACGGAAGAGGAAGAAGACGTCCTCCTCGACAACTAAAGTCAGCCCGCCAACAATTTTTTCGGCTGCAGTAATTACGGTTAGCGATTCCTGCGCGCGCGGCGAGCGCCAGGACGCTTCGGGCCCCGCAGTAGCGGAACTTCTAGCGACCTCCGGCTTCCACGTGACCGGCCGTGAGCTAGTCCCTGACGATTCCACCCAAATCCAGGCTGCCTTGATCAAACTTGCAAGGCACGCCCGCCTCATCGTAACCACCGGCGGAACCGGCATCGCCGAACGCGATATCACGCCTGAGGCGACCGAAACCATCTGCGACCGCACAATTCCCGGTATCGCCGAAAAGATGCGCAGCGAAGGTTCGAAAAAAACTCCTTTTGCCGCATTAGCTCGCGGCATCTGCGGCGTGCGTGAGACTTCACTGATCTTGAATTTGCCGGGGAGCCCAGTCGGCGCGGTCGAATCGCTTCGTGCAGTCCTGGAAGTCATTCCGCACGCCCTCAATTTGTTGGAAGGAAAAACCGAGCATTCCTGACAGCGCCATGCCGTGCAATAACGCGGCACTGAGAATGGGCTTTAGTCCTATGGGGCCGACTTATTTCAATTACGGCGAATCGGACACCATTGTTGTGTTTCACCAGGCGGGACGAGAAATCTCGTGCGTGAAAAACCGTCATCGTTCAAATCGAACCTCTGCGGAACCTTCCAACTGTCCAACCCATCCACCTTTCACGTACACTAAATTTCCTTTGAACTGAATTCCTTTTGAAAACGGTCGGACACATCCTCACCCGCTACACCGCATGGATATGGGGCCTTCTCCACCATCTCGGCATCTGGGGTGTGTTCGTCATCGCCTTCTCCGATTCCGCGCTGCTCGGCATGCCCGTGGATGCCATCGTCGCCACCTATGTTTATAAAGATCACAAGCGTCTGCTCTTCTACGTCCTGATGGCGGCGATCGGCTCGGCTCTCGGCAGCATCCCGCTCTACATCATCGGCTACCTTGGCGGCGAAAAAGTCTTGCGCAAACGAATTTCGGAAGAGCGCTTCCTGCGTATTCACCGCTCGTTCGAGCAACACGAATTCTGGGCGCTCATGTTCCCAGCCATGCTTCCGCCACCCATGCCATTCAAGATTTTTGTTCTGGGTGCGGCCATATTCGAAATGAGTTTTCGCGATTTCCTGGCTGCAATTTTTGCCGGCCGCTGCGTGCGTTTTCTAACCCTGTCTCTGCTCGCGTTATGGCTCGGCCCTCACATCGTTGATCTGATCGGTACACTCCTACGCCGCCCGATTCTGTGGGTCGTAATAGCGCTAGTCATCCTGGCCGCGCTGGGCTGGGCACTTCGTAAAAAACGTGGTGCAGCGAAGACATAGCCCTTAAGAACGAAAACAGCCTTGTAGCGGGACGACTTGACGCGCAGCCAAAATGTGGAAGAGCGGCGCTTTAGCGCCGCGTAAGGGTCGGATTGGATATGGGCTTCAGCCCGGAGGTTTACCGAGGCTGAAGAAGATCGTTAACGTGCTACGCCGCAGCGTTCTCGTGCGTCGACTTCTGGAACCATCCATGAAGCGCATTCAAGAACACCGGTGTCCCAAAAAATGCTACTGAGAAAAACAAATCGCTCTCCACTGTCCCGCGGAAGAAGGGCAATCCTGCCATATACGACATCATCAATCCATGCATTCCGCGCGGATACATCAGCGGCCATGCCGCCCAAACCGCAAAATTGCTGATCAGGAAGAACGAGACAGAACTGGCGAGGGCCGCTCCAACTACGCGCCCAAGACCGCTCTTCTCGCGCAGTCCCGTGCCCAGCCACAAGATTGCCGCATACCAGGCGAACGTAACCAGGTGATCCCAGGTCACCGGAAAACCGTAAACGAATTTAGTCAGCACAATGTCCGCTGCAACGAATAGCACCAAAGGAACCCACATCTGCCGTCGCGATCCGCGCGCGCCAAAAAAAAGTAACGCCGCCGCTACCGGGGTGAAATGCCAGGCATGAGGCAGGATGTTCAACGGTCCGGCAAACGGCAGGAACCGTACTGCAATTGCGAGTAGCACGAAAACGTACGCCAGCATGTTCACCTCGAAATATTCATCTCGACAGTAGCCATTTTCGACGCGCCAGGGCGGCTACGTCAAGCGTGGTACGGCAACACATCGTGGGTCTCATGCGGCTAAGGTTCCGGCACGGTCACCCGCTTGTCACCTGATCCGTACACATCGCCGATCACGTGCAAGTCGCGATCCAACCGTACACCCGCTCCCAACGGCCGGGATTCGCCCTCGCGCCGTCCTCGCACTCGATTGAATAAATTAGGGAGCTGCGCAAATCGCAAGTCCTGGAAATCAACAATGTACCCACACTCGCCCGAATCGAGCGTCTCAGTCTGCGTAATCGGATATCGCGCCCAACTCAGATACACCCTCCCCAGGTAAGACCGCTTCGCCGCCAGCGTAATCGCCGTCTCCTCAGGCTTGTAACGAATCTGCATCTCCCCCTCGGGATCGACCTCCGGTCCGGTCGAATCGACCGGTGCCAGCGCAAAAAAATTGGTCGTTTCCACCACTCCATACCATTGAAATGGATTCCACAGATCCGGGTACGCACCGACGCTCACCGGTTCCGCTCCGTTATAAGTGCACGCATCCAGTGCGTTCACTGCTCTTCGATGTTCATAGTCGCGGACGATCCATAACCCAACCACCGCAATCAGAGCAACCGTCGCTGCAATCCGACCGCGTGGCCCGCGCCGCCGCGCGCCAACTTCCGTATCGATCAGAGCAAACAATCCCGGCACGATCAGCCCCAGCAGCAGGCACGTAAACATGATCGGCTCAAAAATAAATACGATGTCCCACGAATACCACTTCTCCCAAAAAGGCCAGAACGGCCGCACCCCATAGTTGTTCGTGAAATCGAGAAGAAGATGGCTGAGACCGGCAAGGCACGCGAAGAAAAACAGCATTCCCCACCGCGGAGGCAAATTCGGATCCTTCACCTTCCGCCCGCGCAAAAGCCAGATCAAATATACAAATCCCACCACCACCGCAGCATCGATCGGAACACCGAGAAATGAATGTGTAAAGCCGCGATGATGTGCAAACGCGAAAGCCGGTCCACGAACCCGCGCGAGAACGTCAAGGTCCGGGACTTCGGCGGCAAGCGTAACCGTCAAAGTAGCGAGAGCGCTCTTGCGATTGAGCCCGGCGCGTCCCATGCAAGCGCCAGTCAAGAAGTGAGTGACAGGTTCCAAGCGGTAAAGAAGATTTTATGTGGAGAAAAGCGAATTGCCAAACCAAGAGCAAGCCACAAAACACGGGAGCGCACAGGCCTACCCCGAGTTCCTCTGTGCCCCTCTGTAAAAAAAGACCGCTACACGCCCCACAAATAGTCTTCCTGATCATGATGCGGCTCAGGAATCGGCAAAGGCATGTTGAAGGAGTCAGCCTGCGCCGCCATAGGAAATGGCCGGGGCCCATCTTGCGCGGGCGCGCCGGCTGCCGCAGCAACCGCCGCCGAATGCAGCGGCTCAAACAAAGGAGTGGCCGATCCCGCCGGCTTGTGCGTCTCGCGAATCAATTCCAGCAGGTGATGATCTTCCACGTTCTTGATCTTGTCCGCCAACCGCACAAAGCGCCGGTAGATATCGTCCAGCGCACGGCGGTCGAACTGATATCCCAGCTTCTCGCAGCGCATGCTGAGCGCATGCCGCCCCGAGTGCTTGCCCAGGACTAGCTTTGAATCCGGTACGCCCACCGACTGCGGCGTCATAATCTCGTACGTCAACGGATTCTTCAGTACGCCATCCTGGTGAATGCCGGCCTCGTGCGCGAATGCATTCCGCCCGGTTACAGCCTTGTTCGGCTGCACCGGAACACCTGTAATCTCGCTCAGCATCTGGCTGGCCGCAAAAAGCTGCTCGCATGCGATTCCCGTCTCATAGGGATAGCAATCGCGCCGCACCTTCATCGCCATCACAATCTCTTCCAGCGCCGCATTGCCCGCTCTCTCGCCAATACCGTTGATGGTGCACTCGACCTGCCGCGCCCCATTGGCAATGGCAGCCATTGAATTCGCAACAGCCAGGCCGAGATCGTTATGGCAGTGCGCTGAAATCGTAACCTTTTCGATTCCCTTCACTCGTCGCCGGATCGTCGCGATCAACTCGCCAAATTCCGAGGGCACGCTGAAACCAACCGTGTCAGGAATATTCAAAGTTGTCGCGCCCGCGTCAACCACCGCCTGCAGCACCCTGCACAAGAAATCGGGATCCGTCCGCGTAGCATCTTCCGGGGAAAATTCCACGTCCTCGCAAAGTGATTTCGCAAGCGCCACCGCTTCCCGCGCCTGCGCCAGGCACTCATCGCGCGTAATTCGCAGCTTGTATTGCAAATGAATGTCAGAGGTCGCCAGAAATACGTGAATCCGCGGCCGCGCCGCGGCCTTCAGCGCATCCCAAGCCCGCTCAATATCCTGCCTGCAAGCCCGCGCCAGCCCGGCAATGATCGGCCGCCGGATGATTTCAGCAATCGCCCTCACCGCCTCAAAATCTCCCTCCGAGGCAATTGGGAACCCAGCCTCGATCACATCTACTCCCAAACGATCGAGCTGGTGCGCCAGCCGCACCTTCTCCTGATGATTCATACTGCACCCTGGCGACTGTTCCCCATCCCGCAACGTCGTGTCGAACACCGTAATGCGAACCTGCTCCGTAGCCATGAGTATTCCTTTTTATCGGCGAAACTGCCGCAACCCTCAATGGTACGAGTGGACGCATCTGAAGCAATGCTTATTATTTTTACATAAGTATTATTGTAGCTACTATGATAAGATTTACTAATGCATTAGATGGTTTCCATTAAAGGCTGCTTCCCGTGGAACTCTCCCAACTCGAAGTCTTCCTTACCGTAGCTCGCGAGCGCCGCTTCTCCCGCGCCGCCGAAAAGCTCTACCGCACCCAGTCTGCGGTCAGCCAAACCATTCGCAAGCTCGAAGACGAATTGGGCGAAAGCCTCTTCGACCGCTCCTCCCGCGATGGCGTCCTCACCGATGCCGGCCAGCTTCTCTACGAATACGCGGAAAAGTTGCTCAACCTTCGCCGCGATGCGCACGAATCGCTATCCGAACTTCGCGAGTTGCAAAAAGGTAAGCTGGTCATCGCGGCCAACGAATTCACCGCGCTTTACCTGCTCCCCGTCCTCGCCGAATTTCGCAACTTGCATCCCATGATCAAAATCACCGTGCAACGAGCCCTCGGCAGCCGCATCCCCGATGACGTCCTGCAGCACAGCGCCGAACTCGGCGTGCTCTCTTACAAGCCCGAAGAACCGCGCCTGCACTCCATCGTCACCTATCTCGACGAGCTGGTGCTGGTTGTTCCCCCGCGCCATCCATTAGCAACTGCGCACGAAGTCAGCATCCGCCAGCTCGGGGCAGAATCGTTCGTAGCCCACAACGTCTCTTCCCCCTATCGCGAAAAAGTTCTGCAAACCTTTCAGAAATACAAAACGCCGCTGCACATGGACCTCGAGCTGCCAACGCTGCAAGCCATCAAGCAGTTCGTTGCCCTTGGAAGCGGCGTAGCCCTGATGCCCGAAATCAGCGTCGAAACAGAGGTCGCCCGTGCCGAGCTAATAAGAGTTCCCGTTCGCGAGCTGCGGGTGCAACGCAAGCTGCGGCTGATTTACCGGAAAGAAGCGAGCCTCTCCCACGCGGCACGAGCCTTTTTGAAAGTCGCCGAGGCCGTAGCCCGCGAAAGAGCTGGACGCTATCGCTTCCTGAAGGAAACCTGATATTGCGGGAAAGCTCAGAATCGCACAACTTTTGTCATTCCGAGCGCAGCGCGGAATCCCTACCTCAATAATTATTCAGCCTGGGTAGGGATGTTTCGGCTCGAACAAGTTCGCTCCGCGAACTCGTTCTCCACTCAACATGACAAAAGAAATGACAAATAGACCAGGCTCAGCATTCCGCGCAGAGAGCCCTCGGCTGAAACGCAGCCAACGCCTCTCCCAAACTCGGATGAATTTCCAGAAAAGAACCCACCTGCGTAAGATGGAATAAGTCCCTCACATAAGGCCGCGGATTCGCATACTTCAACTCCACTTTCCTCTCCTCCGCCCGCCGGTGCAGCAGCACCAGTTCTCCGATCCCGGCGCTATCGATCACGCTGACCCCGCTAAGATCCAAAATCACCTTTCCTCCGTCCTGCAAAAGTTCCCCCACGACGCTCGAAAGTGCATTCGCTTCTTCGCGATACACAATGCGCCCCTGGCAGTGAACAATCACGATTTCACCGCGCTGCCGAGTTTCCAAACTGAGCATCAACTTCGACTCCTTGGCTTGAATTCCTGGGGTTTGAATGCCTCGTTCAGCCCACAACACCGGTTGTGGGCACGTTTGACAGTTCGTTTCCATGGTCTGCATCCTAGTAGATAGACGCCTGTGGACGGATTTCGGAATCATAAAAACTTGGCTAATTTTCTCTATTGATGGACCGAACTTGCACTACCGACTAATTTGGGAGGGCGGGCATCTTCCGCCTCGGTTACACTGCATCTAACGGATTTCAAACATTCAGGTAGAATTTGCTGCTGGCGATATTCACCGCCGCGGGAGGACCTATTTTCGTGTTAAAAATCGCAGCCGTAGTGCTGGCATCATTAAGCCTGATGTTCATCGCAGCGCCTTCGCAAGCGCAGATCTTTCCCAGTGGAAACGTCTACGTCGGCGTAGCCTACGGCGATTCCGTCGATGTCATCCCCACCAACCGTTACACCTTTCGCGGATGGAACGCCTCTTTTGAAGACTTCCCTTTTCAGCATCACCCGCACATCGGCATCGTGCTCGATGGCAGCGGCTTTTATCGCCAGGGGATCCAGCAATACAATCTTTTTCTCGGACCACGCCTCTCCATGAACTACGGAAAATGGCGCCCATTTGTTCACATCATGGGCGGCGGCCAGCGCTTCACCTCCGATGGTTTCACGCACAATCCCATCGCCGAGGACGCTGGCGGCGGCGTCGATCGCAAATTTCAATTCTGGTTTCTGCATCATTTCTCCTGGCGCCTGCAATTCGACTACATGCGCACCCACCTCCTTAGCGCCACGCAAAATGACTTCCGCGGATCGACCGGCCTGGTGTGGCGATTCTGAGAAGTCAACAAGACAGAATCACGAACGTCAATTCCAAACACCGCAATCAGGCTCTGGCCCAGCCGATGCAGCCGGTCTAGTCACCGGGCCTTGCGAAACATTTCCCTGTTACGCGTGTTCAGATTCGTTGACCGGCGATTCTCGCCAGTTGATCGATGCAACTCTAAGCATCCAACGGACCACTAAATACTGCTAGAAAGGACGGTCCAATCGTGGCACGCAAATTCGCTCTTATCGCAGTCTCTTTACTCGCATTCGCAACTCTTGCCGTGGCCCAGGTTCCCCACGCTAACGTCTTTTTCGGCTACTCCTACTACAACACCGATCTCTCCTCCATCGACCGCGCCAACACCAACGGCTGGGAAGCCTCTGTCGAGGGCAAAGTCATTCCTTTCCTCGGCTTCGTCGCCGATGTCGACACTCACTACGGTTCGCAGAATTTCCCGACTGCTTGCGCCATCCCGCTGGGTGGTCCAGCCGCCTCATGCACCTTTAACGCCAGCTTTACCGAGCATAATTTCCTCTTCGGCCCCAGGCTATCCGTTTCCGTCGCCGAGTTTCGTCCCTTCGCTGAAGCTCTCTTCGGCGGCGCTCACGTAAGCCTCAACAACGGCGGAGGCTCCGATACCTCGTTCGCCACGGCGGTCGGCGGCGGCCTCGACTACAAAATCATTCCTCTTGTCGCCTGGCGCTTTCAGGGCGACTACGTGCAAACACGTTTCTTCGATGCAACCCAGAACAATGTTCGCATCTCAACTGGCCTCGTGCTGAGATTTTGAAACACCGGCAAAAGTGTTCATGACCGCGCGGAGCGCTGTTTTAGAAAAGCGCCGTAATCGCCGTCGTTCGTAATTTTTTGTCACTCCTCTGGGAAGTCGGAGGGCGGCTTGCATCTAATCCTCTCGTATCCGTTTTGGATTTCAGTCGACATAGGGACGGGCTGGCTTCCTCGTGCTTCATTTGGCCCGTTCCAACCGAATCATGTAAGGTTATATGTTCATGCGAATCGTTCCCGTCACCAGCATCCTCATCGCCTTACTCATTCTGTTTTGCTCTGCCGTTGCCGATGCCCAGCAAGCCCCCACTCCGGCACCGCCAGAGCCCACCCGCGTAAACGCCTTCGTCGGCTATTCCTTCTACAGCACCAACCTCTCTACCGTCGGCCGCGCCAGCACCTACGGATGGGAAGCGTCGGGCGAGGTCCGGCTCTATCGCTGGGTCGGTGTCGTGGGCGACATCGACACTCACTACGGCTCGCAAGGCTTTCCCATTTGCCAAACCTTTCCCAACACCGGGTACCTGTGCTCCACCTTTTCCGCCAACATCATCGAGCGCAATTTTCTGGTCGGCCCCCGGCTTTCAATCAAGAAAGGCAATTTCCGCCCCTTCGTTCAGGTGCTCGTAGGCGGGGCGCATGTCAATGCCGGTTTGTTCCAGGGCAATGACAACTGCTTCGCTGCTGCGCTGGGCGGCGGTGTCGATGCCAGGCTTAGCCGCCGCATCTCCTGGCGCTTTCAGGGCGACTACTTGCGCACTCACTTCTTCAGCGCCCGCCAGGACAACGGCCGCTTCTCCACCGGGCCCGTTTTTCGTTTCTAAACTTTGATTGCCGACGCGTAGGCGCGCACGCGCTTAATCACAAAAATAGATCTGGTTCTGAGGCCCTATCCGATTCTGGGCCGCGCCAATTCGACCCGTTCCGTAGTGCGGGTGTATTGCATGCCGCCCATACGGCCGATCAGATCGAGCGAGTTGCGGTCGATGCGGCCATCCTTGAGATAGGCCTCATTGATGTGAATGGCGACAATCTCTCCGATCACGAGGCTGGTGCCGTCCGGGACGTTGGAGAAATCTAGAATCTGGTGAAGTTTGCATTCGAAGCTCACGGGAGATTCCGCGACGCGCGCGGGACGAACTATGGTCGACGCTTGCGGAGTGACCGTGGCCAGCTCGAACTCATTGACGCTTGCGTCGTACTCGCCACTGGTCATATTCATGGGCTGGAGTAAATCGTAGGTGACGACGTTGACGACGAATTCTTTTGTCTCGCGGACGTTCCGGAGCGTGTCTTTCGCCTCTCCGGGAGTTTCGGGAGGCGAAGAAGAAGCTGGCACATCCTTCGCCGCGCGAAGCGAAGTTGCGAAGGCAAGCAACGGCGGGCTGACGCAGACGCAGTTGAAGAACGAAAAGGGAGCAAGATTTGGATGGCCCGCGGCGCTGAGCGTCGAGACCCAGGCAATGGGGCGCGGGGCGACCGCGCTTAGGATGATGTTGTAGAGCTCGCGGTGGGGGAGTTCGGAGACTTTGACGTGCATTCAGTAACTATAACGGCGGAGCGAGTCGTCTGGTTACGGTGGCTGCGTCTCCGTGCCGTACTGTTGATTCCGAGCTCAGGCGGGGAAGTCATCTACCATTAAAAGATTGAGGTGGCGGGTTTTGCTTGCGGCACGTTCTGGCGTTTCGGGGGGAAGGCTGGTCAAACAAAGACTTCTTTGGCGGCGATCACAGTGTTGCAATGGATGGTTACCGTGTCTTCGACTTTTTCCGCATAGCCGCCCGCGTAGGTCACCATCACCGGAATATTTTTGGCCTGAGCTACGCGGAAGACGAGTTCGTCGCGTTTTTTCAAGCCCTCGATGGTGAGAGACAACCCACCTAGTTGATCGTGCTCGTAGGGGTCGGCGCCTGCGATGTAGCAGAGCAGGTCGGGATGGCATTGGCGCAGGCCGGAGCTTAAGGCGTTATCGAGCCAGGCCAGATAATCGTTGTCGCCGATGCCGTCCGGGAGATCGACATCGATCGAAGACGGCGGTTTAGAGGCCGGGTAGTTGTTGTGTTGATGAAGCGAGATGGTGAACACGTCGCCGGCGTTTGGGTTGCGCCGGCGGATGCCGTGCGTGCTCCCGCTGGAACCGCTGCCGGAAGGGAGCGGGTCGCCGGGGCCGCGCTTCGCGCCGAAGATTGCGGCGGTGCCGTTGCCTTGATGCACGTCGCAGTCGACCGTCATCGCGGTGCGAATTTTCTTGTCGCGCTGCATGCGGCGGATGGCGACGGCTACATCATGAATCATGCAGAAGCCTTCGCCATGATCGCGGAACGCATGATGGAATCCTCCGCCGATGTTGACGCAGACGCGATCCGCTAGGGCTCGGCGGGCAGCAAGGATCGATCCGCCTGCGGCCAGCCAGAAGGCAGCGACGAGTTCTCGCGAGTAAGGGATTTCCATCTCCATTTCTTCGCGCGGGCTGAGCGTTCCGGTGGCGAGTTTGTGGACATATTCGGGCGTGTGGACCAGGAGGATGTCTTCGTCGGCCGCGGGTTGCGGATTGAGGAAGTCGCTCGCGTCGGCGAATTTGTCTTCCAGCAGCTTGTCGTGGACGCGGCGATATTTTTCTGCGGGAAAGACGTGGGTGCCGATGGGCAGGTAGTAGTCAGGACTGTAAACCAGCTTGAAGGGGAGCATGATTACGCTCCCATCATACGACCGCAAACCTTCAACGCATCTGGGTTCCGAAGCTTTGGTCTTTGAAACCTTGAAACTTTGGCCCTCTGAAACCTTTTCGCACTATCTCTTCTTTGGAGGCTGCAATGTTTGCGGCAGCATGGAGCGGCGGACGGGAACGATTGCTCCCTTGGATGGATCTGCCGCCGCATGCGCGCGCGTCAGTACTTCCTTCTGGATATATTGCACGAAATCCTGAATCTGGCGCTGCATCTCCTCCATGCGCTCGCGCATTTGCAGGATGATCGCCATGCCGCTGATGTTGACGCCCAGATCGCGGGCCAGCGATAGGATGAATTCGAGGCGCTCGAGATCTTCATCAGTGTAGAGGCGCGTGTTGCCCTCTGTGCGGGAGGGTTTCAGCAGGCCTTCGCGCTCGTACAGCCGCAATGTTTGCGGATGAATGCCGTACATCTCAGCGACCGCTGAGATCATGTACGCGCCTTTGGATTTGCGTTTGGTCACCATGCCCTTTGCGCTTCTCCCAGGGTTCGAAGTTACAAACTTCCTCGCAACCAATTTACAACAACCCGAGGACGCAGCGGACAGTGGTATGTGGGCACAGCGGAAACAACTCTCACTTCGACCGGGTCCATCCTATGCGGAAGAGTGGCGCACCTTTCGCCAGTTCTGGAGCGCTATTTTCATCCCGCTTTCCTACTGAACGGCGCAAGGGCCGTGGTCACGCTTGCCACCATCTTCTTGGGCGGCGCCTCAACCTTGTGCGGGACATCCAACGATTCCCAGCCCATCACCTGAAAATAAACATTTTCGACTTGCGCAGCAATCTTGCTCCATTGATAGTGATCGCGGATGCGGAGCTTGGCGGAGCGCCCCGCCGCCTCGCGTACTGCTGGATTTGCGATCAGGAATTGCAGGCGGTCGGCCAAATCGGCGGCGTCTCCAGTGCGGAAGGTGAAGCCGGCAGCTTCAACGGCTTCACGGTTTTCAGGAATATCGCTGGCCAGCACGCACAATCCTGCCCCCATGGCATCCAGCAAGGCGAGCGAAAGACCTTCGAGCGCCGACGGAAGCACGAAGATCATAGCGTTGGTCAGCAATTCGTCGAGCGCTTCGCCCGAGACCGAATCGAGCAGGATGATTTGCTTCGAGGCATGAGCGCGCAATTGGCTTGCATACTCTTTGCAATAACTCGACGCGCCCGCCATGACGAGCTTTATATCGGGGTTGAGCTTTTCATATGCCTCCAGCAGAAGGTGACAGCCTTTTTCCGGCGAGAACCGGCCCAGGAACAGGATGTACCCCTGGGGCTCGAGGCCGAGGTCAAGAATTGCGCCAGAAAAGCAATGCTCGCGCAGCACGCCGCCGTTAGGGATGTAGTGGGTCTCCGCATGGTGGCCATCGCGATAGTGGTCACGCAAAGTTTGCGAAACTACCATCGTGCTGCTGGGCAAGGCGACAGCCGCGCGCTCGCCCACGCGAAGCACTGCTGTCGCGAACCGGCCCCATTTTTTGCGTTGCCAGTCAAGACCCTGAACTGTAACGACTGTTTTCTTGCCTACGAGTCGAGGGATAAACGAAAACAACGCCGGTCCCAGCGCGTGATAATGCACTACGTCGCAAGGCTGGCAGAGAACGTGGATGGTGCTAAGGAAAGTATGCAGCAGAGTTTCACCGTGCTTGGTGCGGAGGGTGGGCAGGCGCACGATTCTCATGCCGTTGTGTTCCCGCATCGAGGGCGTGAAATAGCAGCGGCTATATGCGATGACTTCGTGTCCCATCGCAGCCAGCCGCTTCCCGACTTCCTCATAGTAGGTTTCAATTCCGCTGTACTTGGAAACTACGCCGCGGCCGCCGATGAACGCGATGCGAAGTTTTCTTGAAGGCAGGTTCGCAAGCGGGCGCTGCGCGATCTCGCCCGAGCCTACCATCTTCTGCGATCTCTGAAGCGAAACAAAGTTTGGTTTTTCTGATGGACCGCGCGTGATCGGCCAGACGGCTCTCCGGGGCGCCCGTGCATCATCGATTTTCGAAGGCTGAGGCCGTTTTCTAGAGCCAGCCAGCCGCTCGTACAAGCTCATCAGCTTCTCATAGTGCGCTTCCGGCGCGTGCTCACGGCTCACGAGTTCGCGTCCGGAGTTGCCCATTCTGTCGGCAAGGTCTGAATACCGTCCCAATAATTCCAACGCAGAAGTCAGAGCTGCCAAATCGCCCGGCTTATACAAGAGTCCCGTAACGCCCGGGTGAACGAGTTCGCGGCGGGAGCCGAGATCGGAAGCCACGACGGCTCGTCCCCAGGCGTAGGACTCGAGAATGGTTTTACCAAACGTTTCGTAAGCGTGGGAGGGCAGAACCGTGAAACGCGAGCTGGCAATCAGGCAATCCAACTCCGTTCCGCGCAAGTGCCCCACAAAAGCCACGTTTTGCAGGCTGAGTTCGGCGCTAATTTGTTCCAGTCGCGTCCGCTCCGATCCATCTCCGGCAATCACGAGACGCAAGTGCGGCAGACGATGCATGGCATGCAGCAGATCAGGCAGGCCCTTTTCCGGCGACAAGCGCCCGAAATAAAGGATTGGTGCATCTATCGGATTTCGCGCCACGACGTCCTTCGTGGGCTGAAAATGCGGGAGAATTTCGAATTTGGCGGCGTCCCAGCCGTGCTCCACGAACTTGTCGCGCACAAACTGGCTGGGAGCGAGAAAGCAATCGATGCAGTTGCGGTAGGTGCCCAGAATCCGGTGGGCGTAGGCCTCCAGAACCAGCATGATTTGGGCTGTTCGGCCCGGATAGCACTGTTTCGTAAACGTGTGCCAGTAAGCCCCGCCTTTGCAGGACTCGCAGGCTTCGCCGTGAGACACCAGGTTGTAGCTTGGACAGAGCGCTTTGAAGTCGTTCAGGTGATAAACCACCGGAACGTTTTGCGCTTTCAACTCCCAGAGGATTGAGGGGGACAGATGGTGGTAGACGTTGCGCACATGGGCCACGTCGGGGCGGAAGTCGGCGATCATGGCACGAATTTTCCGGCGGGCTTCGGTGGAATAAATGGCATGCGCGGCCAGGGTGGCTCGCTCCCACCATTGCGCCGGTTTCTTGAAGTCGATCGATCGCAGCAGATGCTGATCGTAGGCTGACGGCGTTCCTCGCGGATCGGCCATGGAAAACAGAGCGGCTTCGTGGCTGTTGGAACGCAGCAGCTCCATGGCTTCGAAGATGTAAGCTTCGGTGCCGCTAAAGGGATAGTTGTATTTGTTGCAGAACAGAATCCTCATGGGGAGAGCTCCAGGGTTGGTCTGAGATCGATTGCAGGAACAGATCGGTGAAGCGTTGAAGATTTTTCTCGCGGTTAAAATCCTGGAAAATTTTCGTTCGGGCGGCAAGCCTCACATGACGAAGTTTTTCGGCCGATGAGTTCTCTTCGGTCATGCGATGAATCTCGACGACCCTATTCGCGAAGTCGTTCAGGTTCCCGGGCTGATAGAGATACCCAGTTTCCCCGTGCGAGATCAATTCCGGAATTCCCGTGATTGACGGAGCCAGGACGATGACTTGATTCGCCATCGCTTCCATCAGCACGAGAGGAATTCCTTCGCTCCGGCTGGTGAGCACGAAGAGATTGGCTTGGCAATAAAGGGAGTTCATGTTCTGAGCTGGGATTTCGCCAAGCAGGGTAACGGTATCGCCTAGTTGATAGGCACGGATTAAGTAAGCCATGCGATTCCGCTCTGGGCCATCGCCGGCGATCTTGCACTCGAAATCGAGACCGAGCTTGCGCAGGTGGACGCAAGCGTGAATCAGGAAGGAATGATTCTTTACCGGGTGCAGGCGTCCAGCGGCCAGGATGCTGAACCTGCGTTTGGTGAACACGCTCGTTCTGACTTCGAGGGTTGGCCCGCCTACGTCGACTCCCAGCCGGGAGACGATGATTTTTCCAGGGTCGATCTCGGGGAAGCGATCGAGAATGTATTGGCGGTTGTATTCAGAAATGGTGATGCAGAAGCGGCAGTGGCGCAGCTTTTCGTCGAGGTACGTTCTGTGCAGGAGCAGGTCGGACCCGTGCAGAGTCATGCTGAAGGCGACGCCGAGCAGACGTGCGGCGGTCATTCCGATCCACGAGCCGAAGTAGCCGTGGTGGATGTGGATGTGATCAACTTCGCAATCTTGCAGTCGCGTTACGTAGCACGCTCCGAGCAGTGTGTGTAATAGCGCCTTCAGGCGCACCTTCGGGGGTTCGCTTCCTTTCAGCAGCACGCGCGCGATAAGGGGCGAGATGCTTTTCCAGCGTTTGCCGATTAGAAGAAAAGAGCGCAAAAGCGTGGGCAGGCGAACCGGTTCAAGACAGATGTCGACCACTTTGCCTGCCGCCCCGTTGGAAGCAATCGGTCGGCGAACGCTTCCGGAAATTATTCTGACTCCCCGCCGACGCAGCTCTCGAATTTCATCCATCACATAGGGCTCGACTGCGGCAGGAAATTGATTCGCGAGATAGGCGACGGTGGGCATCGGCTTTTCTGTTTGAGCGCGGGCAGCGCCTGATGTCAGGCGGAGGTGTGAACTTCTTCCAGAGGACGAGTTGAGTTTTGTTGGCGCTTACGAGCGCGACTTTGCTGCGCCGCCAACATCCCCGCCATGGTGAACAGAAGGCCATTGACGAATTGATAATTCATGACCACCACGCAGGCGTTGACCCAATAGACTCCAAGCAAGACCGGCCACATGGCGTGGAACTGCTGATTGAGGAAACCGTGGGTTTCGCCTGCTGGCACGGGCGATTTTCTCAGCCTCCACAGTTCCCACATCAGCCAGAAATAGAGCGCCAAACCGAAAATGCCGTGCTCGACCAGAAGTTCCAGATAGGTGTTGTGGGGGTACAGTTCCTTTTCCCGATAGCCGCTTACGTGCCTCGCCAACTCGGCGGGCATCTGGTTCACTCCCCAGCCGGTGAGAGGTTTTTCCAGGAACATTTGCCAACCGCCTAAGTAAACGGCCTGCCGGAAATCGAGCGGGCCGGATTCCTCAAGACGATCGGAGAGCGCACGCTCGTGGTCATCAAAGCTCAAGGCGATGAGCAGGCCTAGAATGCCCATAATCGCGATGGCAGCGCAGACACGGCGAAGGTTGCGATTGCGCGAGAGGAACATCAATCCGGCAACGCTGAGGACGAACGAGAGCCACACGGCCCGCGTCATGGTGGCCAAAATTGCGAGCGGAAGAGACGTGAGCAGCAGAGCGGCTTTCACGCCGTGGATTTTTTTCCGCAAGGCCGAGTGTACTACCAGCAGGCCCAGAAGATTCAAAGACACTCCGTTGGCGACGGCCTGCAGCAGCGGACCGCGGGCGCGGTCGGCATGGTAGCCGAGGCTCTCGTCGAGGATGAAGCGCGGAAAAATCAGTGCGCGGGCGTCGAATAGGAATGCGATCGACGTAAAACTGAGATAGGCGAGCACCATAAGACAGAAGAGCTCGAACTGGTGCAACTGGCGTTCTCCCCGGAAGACGATGGCGGCGAGATGAAAAAGTGCAAAAGGGACGATGAATTTTGCCGCCAAAAGAGACCAGCTACGGTTGTCGAACGGTTGCGTGACGACACTCGCGGTCGCCATCAAGGCGAGACACAGCATGGGCCACGTGGCGCGACTGACAATGCGTATTCTTTTTCGGCTGACCAGCACGCCGGCTGCGACTCCGAATACGAGAACGATGAAAGCAACGTGATCGATCTCGTAGAAGGGAACGTCCGGATGACGCAACAACATGGCGGTCAGAGCTGCAAGGAATAGGAGAGTTGGCGCGGCGAGCAGCCACTGCAAGGGCCGGAGGACGAGGCCGACTCCGGATGAGACGGATTTGCCGCCCCATCTTGCGATCGAATTCATTCGAATTGATGGCGAGGACATCGTGTCAGGCTGGCTCGACTTCGTATCCCTGAATTTCAACGGCCAGGGAGCGCTGAATCGATTGGATAGAGATGATCAACTTATCCTTCTCGCGGTGGAGGAGTATGCCCTCCAGGCCTTGCAAACAACCGCTGCGAATACGAACCCGCTGACCGGTTTGTAGGAAGGGACAGGGGGCAAAAAAGCTCTTTGCCTGGAGCAGCAGGCGCAGGTCCTCTATCTGCTTTCGAGGGATAGGACAGACGATGCCGCCGAAGCTGACGAACCGGATTAGCCCCGCCGTTCGCAGTACGACGTGCGACGAATCCTTCGATTGATCGAGGCATACAAAGGCGTAGCCCGGAAAGAGCGGAAAAGTGACAGCTTTTTCACGGTCGCTCCATTGATGGTGTTCCGTTAACAGCGGTAGAAAGACCTGGAATCCTTTGCTGGCTAACTGGAGGGCGACTTTTTTCTCAAACCGGCTTCTGGTTTCGATGGCAAACCACTGCAAGCTGCGAAGACTCGTCTCCGGGGAAAGAAGTTGTGGTGCAATGACCTGAGAGACGCCATAGCTACCGCCCATTCGGTCCCGCCGACGCTCCAAATTGGATTTTCACTGCCATTCCTAAACGTTTGCCCGAAACATCCACCATGTTTACCGATGCTGGTTCAATAGTTCGTCCGTTATCAGAGCCGGTTGTAGATGCTCTCCGGGATAGGGAATCTTCTTTCGCTCAGGACGGTTCCCAGAATGCGTGATTGCGCCCCTTGCAACGCTTGCTTAATTTTTTGCGCGGTGGCTTTGCGTGTGCTGTGTGCTCCGAGCACCAGAATCAGACCATCCGTCATTTGTCCGAGAATTGCGGCTTCGCTGGAGACTCCGGCGGTCGGCCCTTCTATCACGACATATTCGAATTCTTTGCGCAGTTCGGTCAGGCAGGAGAGCCAGTGCATGCCGGTTCCGACCTGTTTGTCACTGCCGACGGAGCGATTTCGTGTTACGTACCAGAGGTTGGAAGCGAGTTGATTGAAAGAAGACTTGATCGATCCCACGTTTGCGTTTGTTCTGGGAGCGCTGCCGAAGTCTTCGGTTTCTTCCTCGCGCCCCATGAAAGCGACTTGTGCACTGGTCTCCTGAGCGAGGGCGCGGGCAACCTGATCGCAGATGGGCGCTACGTCGATATGTGGCTCGGCCGGGCAAAAGACGACCTGGCGAATGGGAGGCCCACTGGCGAAAAAGACGCGGCGCACCAGGCCGCGAATCTGTTCGCGGGCAAACTCGTCCGGTTTCCAAACGTTCGACTTACAAGGAAGCACAACCGGCAGAGTCACGCCTTGCGCTACGGCTGCTACTACGCCGGATTGTTGTAGTACTCCTACGCTTGCGCTCATTACGTCTCCTTCAGGCAGAGAGCCTGTGACCGTTCTTTCCTGGCAATGAAGCGAGCACCGGTATCTCAAGGCACGCTAGAACTTCTTCCGGCGTGCGCAGGGCCGGGTCGAGATAGTCGGCCGTAAAGGCAGCGCCTGTGCCTGTGACCGTCGCCGCGACCAAGCCGACAATGGCCACCCCGGCAGCCGGCCACACGGGAAGAGCTGGTGCGACCGGCTGCTCGGCGATGGCAACATTGACGATGCCGCCGCGATCCAGCGCGTCGCCCATGCGCGCTTCTTCGCGTTTTTTCACGTAGAGAAGATAGTTTTCCTGTGCGGCCTGCTGCGCGCTGGTCAGATCGTCCTGGGTGAGGGCGTCGGTTCCCAGTTGGCGGGCAAGAGTTCGATATTCCGCAAGCTGTGCGCCGGTTTTCTGCTCCCGTGCCAGCAGTCCGGTTACATCCACGCGGGCACGCTCAAGTTCGCCCTTCGCCCATTCATAATCCACATCTTTATCGGTAGTCTCGTCGCGAACCGGAGTCGATTTTTCGGCGGCAATGGCGGATTGCGTTTCCTGAATCTGCTCTTCCACTTCTTGGACCAGGCGGTGAGTGGGTTCGAACTTCATTAAGAGCTGGATTTTTTTCAATTGAAGATCGAGCAGGCTGGTTTTCAAGGAACGCAGCAGTTCGGGATTGTCGGCAGTACGAACCTGGGTCGTGGTACGCGCGGGAAGTTCGATGATTTCTTTTTCGAGTTCCTGGACACGATGGGTCGCTTCGGAGAGCTCCACCTGAGTTTGCTTGTAGGCTGCCTCAACGTCATCAATGCGGCGCAGAATCAGATCGCGCTGCTGGCCGGCGGCGATAACGTCATGACTCTTCGTGAAATCGAGGAGCCTTTGCTGCGCCTGTTCGACCTGCTGCTGGGATTCGGCCATCTGCTGATCGAAGAAATGAAGCTCTCCTGCGGGGCGATGGACTTCGGTATGTTTTTCGAGGTAAGCGGTGGAAAGAGATTGCAGGACGCGAACAGCCACTTGGGGGTCGGAGGCTTCGTAGCTTACCGCGACCAAATTCGTTTTCTTGAGGGGCTCGACTTTCAGGCGCTTCGCCAACCGGCGCGCGGCACGCTCTACGCTGGCAGCGGGCTCTTCGTGGGGGCGAAGCCAGTGCAGCCAATCGTGCGACGCGAGATCGGTGGATTTGACTACCTGCCGCAAAACGTCGTCGTCCTTCAGCAACTCGACTTCGGAATTCAAATCCTCCTCAGTCACTTCCACGCGCGAGAAATCGGGGGGCGCGGTCTGCTCGGCGGCAGCAGGAGGGTCGGAGCGGCCGCGGCGTACCAGGATGCGAACCTCGGCGCGATAACTAGCGCCGAAGCATGCATAGACCAGAGCGAGCAGAAAAATCACTCCGAAAACGGAGACAAAGATTTTTCGCTGCCGGAACAAGACCATCGCCAGCTCGCGTAAAGTTGGCGCGGGGATATCCGCCACAACACTGATTCGATCTTCTTCTAACATCTCAGTCGCCCTGATTTCGACCCGCACTAAAACTGCGTAGAACTCACGTACATGCTCAACGAAGGTTTGGTGAGAAAACGGTCCATTTTTGAAATGTAGTTTTGTGGCACGAACACCATATCTCCGGGCCGAAGGTTCGGAACTTCCGCCAAGCTCTTCTCCTTCAGCATTGCCTTCAGATTGAATACCCGCGCCTCGATTAAGCCGCCATTCACGTGCCGGAACAGCACCACCTGAGAGTGTTTCGCTTCATGAGTAAATCCCCCGGCAATCTGCACCGCTTCAATAATGCTGGTCTCCGAGCGCAACTCGTATTTGCCGGGATGGCCGACCTCGCCGCCGGCCACGAAATAGGGATGCTCAAAATCCTGCAGTGAAACGGCGATTTGTGGATCGTGAAGATATCCGGTGTAAGCCTTCTCGATGGCTGCCTTGAATTCGTCCAGGGTGAGTCCGCGGGCGAATACCTGGCCCGCATCTTTTAACGAGACGTATCCATCCGGCTGCACGCGGAGGGTCTGATCGAACTCGGGCGACAAGGTGAAAGTGATCGCCACCACGTCGCTGCAATTGAGCCGGTAAAGCGGATGGCGTACCCCTCCGAGCAGAAGGTTTCCCACGCCACCCGCCTCTCCGGGTTTTGCAGCCGTCATCCCAGCGCTACCCATTCCGGTCCCGGTTTGACCGGTTTGAGAAGACTGTTTGCTTGCTCCCAGGTCCTGTTTCGGATCCTGGGCGAGCACGGCTACGCAAAGTTGCAGGGCCAAAATGCCGAATATCCCGAGCTTCAATCCCCTTTTGTTCATTGGTGCAACCAAAAGCCTTGCGAACTCTGTGAATCGCCCGCTTCCTTGAATTCGCTTTCGAGCAAGCTACGTGGAGCGCGATTTGGCGGCAAGCCGTAGCCAGTGCTACCTACCGGGGAAGGTACTTGGACCAATAACGGAATCGCAGGGAAGCCGCCAGGAGCGCGGACCACGCCATCGTTGCCAGCATGAGTGAGGATTTGGGACTACCCACTTCCGGCACACCTACCAAAGTAGGGTTGCATGTTTGCGATAACGCTGGGCGTGCGGATGATCGAGTGAATTCCCGCCGGAAATTAACCGATTTCGTGCGAATAAAGCCGGTGGCGCCGGGATTGCGTGCTCGAATTGAGATTTTCCACAGCGATGTACTAATTCTTCCCGAATTGAGAGTCACCCAACGATTTTGTGCGATCTTTCCTTGAGCACGTTCCCCCTGCTGCGTACTATCAGGACGCTCTAAATAACCGTTTCTCCGAGATCCCTGTTCGATGCGCCGTTCGTCTAACTCCGTCGCGAGCCTGACCGTCCTTCTTGCCGACTCGAACCGAATGCAAAGCCGCCTGCTGGCCAATGCTTTGCAACGGCGTCCGGAATTCCGAATTTCCATTTGCCCGATCGAAGTGAATTCCATCCGGCAAGCTATCGTTCTTGCGCAGGCGAAGATATTGCTCATCTCCTTAAATGGAGCCGGTTCGGCTGCGGGTGTAATGGCGACGATGCACCAGGTACACCTCGCGTATCCCGAAGTCGCGAAGATTCTTTTGACGGAATCGTACGATCGCGAACTGGTAATCAGCGCGTTTCGCTCGGGCGCCCGGGGAATTTTCTGTCTCTCAAATACTCATTTCGGCTTGCTGTGCCGGTGTATTCAGCGGGTGGCTGATGGGCAGATATGGGCGAACAGTGAGCAGACCCGGTTTCTGCTGGATTTGATTTCGGATGTGCCCTCCATCCGCGTAGTCGATTCCAAGGGTTGGAAGTTGCTGACGCCGCGCGAGGAGCAGGTTGTAGCTCTCGTGGCGGAGGGCTTGAGCAACAGTGAAGTGGCGGGCGACCTGAAGCTAAGCGTACATACTGTGAAGAAATATTTGTTCAGCATTTTCGACAAGCTGGGGGTTTCGTCGCGGGTCGAGTTGGTATTGCAGGCGGTGAATCATTGCGATCGGCGCTGGGCGGAGAATCGGGTTGCGCCGACTGCGTAGGCGCGCGTTCTGTCGATTCTCCTCCAGTCTCGAGGGGCAGCCATTAGGGCAGTCTGACCTGAAACCGCGGTTTTATACGGCATATTCCTCGGACCGTTGGTCAGAATGCGGCGCGTCGGAACAACACCAATTTGAAAAGGTCTTCTTGGCACTGTATAAATCTCGTACGGAAATTCGTGCCGGATACCGAAAATAAGCCCGATGCAAAGTCCCAGGCGAACCGTTCGACGCTCGTCGCGGCGGGGCTTTTGCTGGCTGCCCTGTCGCTGGTGGTCCTCTATACCAGTCGCGGAGCTTTCTTCAGCCCCTTGGCGTTGGTGGTTGTGGCGGCGATCGGACTGGCGGCCCTGCTGTTGCAAATACGACTTCGTCCGGATCTCTCCTCATCTCCAAATGTGCACGGGCCGTTGTGGCTGAATGGTATTGGAGTGCTCTCAGCCTTGGCGGCATTGGCGGCAGATTTTTTTCACGCCGGGCACGCATGGGTGTTGATTGCGGCATTGATCGCAGTGGTTTCGTTCGGAGCCAGCGGCATTGTTGTGATTAAAGCATTGCGCAAGCGTAGAGCGTGAGGACGGAAGAGTTTTTCTGCGGCGCGGCCGATACCGTTTACGGTTTGAATTCCACGGCGACCGTGGTTTCGGCTACAACTGCCTTGCCGTTGACGCGGTAGGGCTCGAATCGCCACCAGCGAAGCGCATCCACGGCAGCTTGTGCGAGGATTTGCGGACCGCCGAGAGGGCGAACGCTCAAAACCGATCCATCGCGGCCCACGAGCACATCGAGCGGGATGACGCCTTGAAGTTTTTTCGGCCGGGCGGCGGCTGGGTACTCGGGATCGACGCGGTGGCGCACCAATTTCTCCATGACTTCGGCAGGCACCTGCTCCTGAGCTTCTGGTAGCGACTGGGTGGTTGTCAGTCCGGATTCCAGGTCTTCCCATCCACGATGCCAACGCCACCAGAGCACAGACAGCAGGATGGCGGCGGAAAGCATTAGAAACAGCCAGCCGCGTTGGCTCAGGATTGTGGCAGGCGGACGATCTTGCGGAACCTCTATGTCTGGACTTCCCTTTGGATTTCCTTCGGTCGCCGGAAGGTCACGGGTAATTGTCAGTAAGCCTTGTTCTGCCGAGGCTTGATCTGCCGAGGCTTGTTCTGCGGAGCCTAGTTCTGCGGAACGTGGTCCGGCTTTCTCCGCCCACCTGCGGATTATTTTTCTCTCTTCGTCAGACAGGCCGATGAATTCGAATCCGCAGCGCAATTTGTCGTGATGGCGCACCAGCGCGCGGGTGCGAATGGGATTCTCGTTCTGCGGCAGGCGAATCTCGACCCCAACTTTTTCTCCGGGATTAAACTCTCCAGCCAGAATGGCGGCTAGGCCGTTGGGGCTGAGATCGAGGGACCGTCCGGGAACGGTGTCGGGGATTCCCCAGCGAAGGACGGTGACGTCCAGAGGAACCTGGAGCGTATAGCGCGAGCCGCGCCGACGCTGCGAAGATGGATTGTGACCGTTGGTGGGGGCTGGGGCCATCTCGGGTCGCCTCTGCATTAAAGATAATGCAGTTTTGGGGTGGAGAGGGAATCCTTTTGGGTTAGTCCTAATTGGGGGTGCACGAAGCTGCATGTTGACGAGCGAGGAAATCGGGGACAAGATGTTTGGACGATGCGGCGCCAAAGTATGGAGGACTGGGGATGAAAAGAGGCGCTTTCGGTATCTGGCTGCCAGTGGTCCTCATTCTCGCGGGTCTAGCGACCGCGCAATCGTACACGATCACGGATTTAGGCACGCTGCCTGGCGGAACTATGACGATTGGGGTCGCCCTCAATGACTCTGGAACCGTCGTTGGAGAAGCCACAGTCGACGGGAACGCTAAGTTTCACGCATTTCTGTGGACGGCGGCGGGGGGGATTCAGGACTTGGGTACGTTGCCCGGCGACACCCAAAGCAATGCTACTGCGATCAATAATGCAGGGGTGGTGGCGGGGTCGTCGAGTACCAAGCTTTTTGGCAGTCGCGCGATTAGATGGACTTCGAGCACAGGCATGAGGCCATTCGGCGCCCGAGGCACCGTAGCTTATGGAATGAACGCCGGTGGCCAGATTGTAGGTCTTTACACTCTTTCTAACAGTGTTAACTACCATGCGGTTCTCTGGAATCAAAAAGGCGAAATGACGGATCTTGGGACGCTGGGCGGTCTGAACAGCAGCGCCAAAGCCATCAGTGGCTCGGGCGTCGTTGTTGGTTATTCCTATCTTTCGAACGGCGACGTACATGCGTTCCGATGGAGTTCGGCAGACGGGATGGTGGATCTGGGCACGCTCGGCGGTGACAACAGTAGCGCGTTGGGGGTGAGTGGGACCGGCGAGGCCCTGGGCGCAGCAACCGCCCAGCCCAATCAATTGGATCAAGGTTGCATCTGGATGCAGGACGGCGAAATCGAGTCCTTAGGGCTCGGGACAGGAAGCGAAATTTGGGCGGCCAACGCCACCGGCGACCTGGTTGGAGCTTTTGGGGGCAACTACAATCGCGCTCTTGTATGGACCCCAGCGCACCACGGGCAGGATCTCAATCAACTCATCCCGCCAAATTCCGGATGGGTGCTGCACGCCGCTTATGCCATCAATAAGTCAGGGCAGATCGTCACAGCCGGAGTCATCAACGGCCAGACTCACTCTGCTCTGCTAACGCCTTCTAACTGAACCACCCGATTTTGCCTTCGCAGACGCAGCCATCGGCAAAATTCAGCGATTGCTAGCGCCGCATCTCCATCACTCCGCCTTGATCTGCCACCAGCACTACATTTGCCATCCCAATGAACAGCCCGTGTTCGACCAGTCCCGGCATGTCGCTTAGTTTCCGGGCGAGGGCGTCGGCGTCCCGGATTTGGCCGAAGTGGCAGTCGAGGATGTAGTTGTTTTCGTCCGTGAGATAGGGCTGGCCGTCGGGATTGAGGCGGAGTTCGACTCTTGCGCCGAGAGCTGCGATTTCCTTTTCTACCAGCGGCCGGGCAAATTTGATTACTTCCACTGGCAGGGGAAACCTCCCCAGGACCGGGACTCGCTTGGATGCGTCGACGATGATCACGAACTGCTTTGTGGCTGAGGCGACAATTTTTTCGCGCAGCAGTGCTCCGCCGCCGCCTTTGATGAGCCGGAGTTGAGGGTCGACTTCGTCGGCGCCATCGACGGTCACGTCGATTTGCTGGCATTCGTCGAAGTTCGTGATTGGTATGCCCAGGCTGGAGGCCTGTTCCTGCGAGCGGATGGAAGAGGCGATGGCGCGGATTCGCAGGCCTTCTCTTACTTTTTCGCCCAGGAGTTCAATGAAGTATTTGGCGGTTGAGCCGGTGCCGAGGCCAACTACTTGGCCGTCCTTTACGAACCGCAGGCTGGCGCGGGCTGCGGCCTGTTTTGCTTGGTCTTGTTCGCTCATAGTGGATAAAGCTTTTTCTGGGCTATGTAGCCGTGCCATATACAAAATCTTTAGCTCAAGCTCCTTTCTACGTAGATCAAATATCCAGCGAGCGCGAGGCCGAAGAGCACCGTTAGAATTGTGATGAGATCTACGATAAAGCCTGCGGGTTCGAATTTTCCTGCGTCGAGTTGGGCGCGGGTCTTGCGATAGCGGAGCAGCCCGGCGACGACCATAATCACACCCGCGATAATGGCGATGGTTGCAATCCACACAGAGAAGCCGGTGGCCCTGGCTGGGTGGCCTTGCAGGGCGGTGAGTTGGCGCAGGGCTACCGCGAAGCGGCCGATGGCGAATCCGAAGACTACGATGGCGACACTGGTGCGAACCCATGCCAGAAAGGTGCGCTCGTTGGCCAGATGATCGCGGGCTCGATTGGAGTTTTCTGCCATTAGAATGCCGGGAGCATTATTCCACAGCCTTGGCTATAAGCGCGCCTGCACCGGCAAGATTCTTGATCAGATCCGCAGGGACGTTGTGGCGCTGCTGCAGGTATTGAGGGTCGTTGTAAGTGATAGAAACTTTGCCATTTTCGTCTTCGGCGACGAGGGCTTTTAGCGGGAGGTCGATAGCGAGCGAGGGGGCGGCAACCATTAATGGCGTTCCGCCTTTGGGGCTGCCGAAGATGAGAACTTTGGTGGGACGCATTTTCAACCCGGCTTTTTCCGCTTCGCCGCTGTGGTCAATGAGGGCGAAGATCTTCATGCCTTTCTCTGTGAGAAGGGATTGCAGACGGTTTAAGGTTTCGTCGACAGAATAGGAACTGGGGATTTGCTGCAGGCCGTTTGTGGGCATATTCAGGTTTTCTCTTGTTTTGTGATTGTCTGGAGGCGAGCCAGGTCGCGGAAAATCTTCGATGCAACTCGGCGGTTCAGCGGTTCGTCAAGATCATCTTACCGAGTATTTCTTTCAGAATTTTTGCCGCCACAGTTGTGGTTACGCCAGCGAGATCCTGGTCGGGATTGTATTCAACGATATCGGCGCCCACAATGTCACCCTCGATGGCGTGGAGATAGGCGATAGCTTCACGGACGCTCATTCCGCCGGGTTCGCGGTGAGAGACGCCGGGCGCGAACGCGGGATCGAGCACGTCGACATCGAAGGAAATGTAAACCGGACCTTGCAGCTTTAAACGATCAAACGCCGGGAGTTGGGACATTTGAACGATCTCGACGCCGAACTTCGCCCCTTGCTCGCGCTGGTGCTGGGTGAGAGTGCGGATGCCAATCTGCACTAAACGCTTCGCCAGGCGCTCTTCCATGATGCGCGCGAAAGGACAGGCATGAGAAAAGCGGTCTCCTTCAAACTGGTCGTATAAGTCGGGATGGGCGTCGAAGTGGACCATGGTCAAAGCGGGGAAATGCCGCGAGAAAGCTTTGAGAATTGGATAAGTGATGGAATGATCGCCGCCCAGCGAAATGGGTTGGGCTCCGCTTGCCAGAAGGCTCTGAATCGCGTCTTCAATCGCGGCGAAATCTTCAGCCACTTTTTGTTTTGAATCGAGCAGTTGCAAATCGCCGGCATCGGTGTATGCGCCGGAAGCGCCTATATCCACGCCTGACTCTGACCAAGAGTTCGACGCGTCGGAGCGCAAAGCCTCGCGGATTTTCGCTGGAGCGCGCGATGGTCCGCGGAGAAACGAGGAGTTGGCGTCGAATGGGATCCCGAGAAGAGTTGGCATTGCCGGACGCGTAGCAGTTTACACGGACTCCGAATTTGTGGGTCCTATACAGAACTTACCGTAGACATTTTGGCACACTGTGGAAATTTTCTTAGGCCGCGTCGAGCGATCATTAAGGAAAACGCAATAGAACCAAGAGTTATTTCTTTTCTTCCGCGCTTCCGGTCATTCAAGAATTTGTGAATTTCTTTTCATGGGGAATTTATGTTGGCGTCATAGTCCTGTAACTGTGTTCCCGCTAACGTTGCCTCTGGTTGTTGCTCAACCTCAAGGAGGGAAATTCATGACGTCCAAATTTCTGGCGCAAGCCAGACAGCACCTTGCCGTTGGCATGAGCTTGTTTGCTCTGATCGCCAACCTGGGAACGCCGGTTCCGGCCGCCGCCCAAAGCCGCAAGGATCTAGCCCTGAACACGCCCACTGCCTCACCGATTAAACATGTGATCATCGTGATCGGCGAGAATCGCAGCTTTGACCACATCTTCGCCACCTACAAACCCAAGACTGCTGGCCAAACCGTGCTCAACCTCCTGTCCGAAGGAATCATTAATCCAAACGGCACGCCCGGCCCGAACTATTCACTGTCACTGCAAAATGCAGCGACCGACACCGGCACGTACTCGAATGATCCGGGCGGAAAGAGCCTCTACGGCAATATTCCTCCGGTAGTGACTGGCGGCCCAGAGACCGCTTACGGCGAGCAATTGCTGGATGCGGGTTTGATCACGTCGCCGTATCAAATCGAGCCAGGATTTCTTGCGCCTGCCTATTATCAGTTTCTGATGACGGGGGGGACCGGCCTCACCGATGCCTACACCGGTCCGGATACCCGGATCCCGAATGATCTCGATTTGCCGGGAGGAGCATTCCAATTACGCCCGGCGTTCCTTACGATGCATACGCCAACAGTCCTGTTCACCGTTTCTATCAGATGTGGCAACAGGAAGATTGCAACGCGGGTTATGCCACATGAGCAATCCGAGCGGATGCCTGCATGACCTTTTCCCCTGGGTTGAAGTCAGCGTGGGGGCGGGAACAACGGGCTCTCGCATCCGAGCAACTTCACCACTTATACCACTGGTGAAGGGTCAACTTCGATGGAGTTCTATAACATGCTGAAGGGAGACGCGCCTTACCTGAAGCATCTCTCCGATAGCTATACCATCAGCGACAACTATCACCAGGCGGCGATGGGCGGTACGGGATTGAACCACATCATGCTGGGCTTTGCGGACGCCATCTGGTATAGCGACGGCAATGGCAACCCTCTGGTTCCGTCCCGCGCAACAGATTGAAGATCCAGAATCCGCAGGCGGGCACCAACAACTGGTATACAGAAGACGGCTACGGCAGGTTCAATACACAAACGAACACGCCGTACGGCGGTGGCAGCTATAGCGATTGCGCGGACAACACTCAACCGGGCGTGCCCGCGATGTGAGCTATCTGGCTGCGTTGTCGAAGCCGATCGCTCCGAACTGCGACGCGAGCATTACTATCTTCTGAACAACTACAATCCTGGCTACAACGCTGATGGAAGCCTTGCCGTCAACAACAGTAATGCTTATGCGTCGTTTACCTTCCGCCCACCTCTGTACGCCACATTGGCGATGCGTTGATGGGGAAGTTAATGTTTCCTTCAAATACTACGGGGACGGCTGGAATCTTTATCTTTCCGACCCAACTAGTCAACCCGCTGGATGCGTATTGCAACATCTGCAACCCCTTCCAGTACGCGAGCGACATCATGACCAACGGCACACTGCGGGAGGAACACATCCAGGATCTCTCGAACTTCTATGAGGATGTGAAAGCCGATGAATTGCCGGCAGTATCGATCATCAAGCCGAGCGGATTCGTGGATGGCCACCCGGCTTCTTCGAAGCTCGATCTGTTCGAAGGCTTTGTAAAGCAAGTCGTCGACCGCGGTGCAGGCGAGCGACGAGTGGCAAAGCACGGCCATTTTCGTTACCTTCGACGAAAGCGGCGGTTATTTTGATTCGGGCTACGTTCAACCGCTGGATTTCTTCGGCGACGGCACCCGTATTCCCTCTTATCATTTCGCCTTCACTACGGGCGGCCACGTCAACCACAGCTATGCGGACCACGTTTCGCTTACTAAGTTCATCGAGCGCAACTGGCACCTCGGCCCGCTCAACAGCCGCAGCCGTGACAATGACCCCAACCCGATCGCGAGCAAGAATAATCCTTATGTGCCGCCGAACACCCCGGCCATTGACGACCTGTTCGATGCTTTCAACTTCGGAAGAAGTAACGAACTTAATGAACCGGCGTTACGCTCGAAAAAAAGCCCCCTCGAAAGACGTCGAGCGGAAGCCATTGAAGCCCTGCGGTGTTCCTGCAAGACCTGATTCCCTTAGGTCATTGATTTCTATACTCCTTCCGTGCGGGGCATGAATCTCGCGCACTATGGCCGGAATCCATTATTCTATTAGTAGATTTCTTAATAGATTGCTATGGCACCCTCAAAAAATACAAGTCGGTTCGGGCGCGGGAACGGCACTTTTAGAGAAAGAGAAGAGCGGCTTGCAGGATTCGGAACGTCAGTGTATTTTCGACGCCTTCCGGCATTGGGGCTACCTCGAAGCCGATCTCGATCCTCTGGGATTTTTGAAGCCGGAAGCGCATCCGGAGTTGCAGATCGACGGCAAGGTCGCTCAAGAGGCGCGAGCCGCCTATTGCGGTACAGTCGGCGTGGAGTTCATGCACATCGCTGATTCCGAACGCCGCCGCTGGATCCAGGAGCGCATAGAAGGGCCGCAACCGGCAGTCGGACCAGAGCGCTGCGCTGAATCAATTGATTTGCGCGGATTTGTTTGAGCAAGTTTTGCAGCAGCGATATCTGGGAACGAAGCGATTTTCGCTGGAAGGCGTGACCGCGCTGATTCCACTGATTGACGAAATTCTCGACGTCCGCCGGAACACGGGGCGCGATCGAAGTCGTCATGGGTATGAGCCATCGCGGCCGCCTTAACGTGATTGTGCAAGTGGCGAAACGTCCGGCGGAAGAGGTGTTTGCGGGATTTGAAGACGTCGATCCGCGGAGCGTTTTGGGCAGCGGCGACGTGAAGTATCACATGGGCGCGACCGGAAATTACGAAACGCGCTCGGGAGCGAAGATCCACGTCCACCTGGTTTCAAATCCAAGTCATTTGGAAGCAGTCGATCCGGTCACGGTGGGCCGCACGCGGGCAAAACATGACCGCACCGGAAAAGACGGGCCGCAAAAATATTTGCCCTTGCTCATTCACGGCGATGGCGCCTTTGCTGGCCAGGGCGTCACCGCCGAGACCTTGAACTACGCCGATCTTCCGGCGTTACAGCGTCGGCGGCACCGTTCACATTATCGTCAACAATCTGATTGGCTTTACGACGGTTCCGGGCGAATTACATTCTTCCCGATTTGCGGCGCAGATTGCGCGACGGCAGGCGATTCCAATTTTTCACGTGAATGCGGAAGATGTGGACGCGGTCTTGCGCGTAGGACGCATGGCGCTGGAATATCGCTATACGTTTGGCAGCGATGTGGTCATTGATCTTATCGGCTATCGCCGCCACGGACACAGCGAAGTCGATGATCCCACCGTTACGCAGCCGCTGATTTATAAGGCGATCAAAGAGCATCCGCCGCTATATGAAATTTATGCCGAAGATATCGGCGCAGACGACGTGGAAGCGCGAGTTCACGCGATTCGTGGCGAGTTGGAAGAAGCACAGACAAAAGCCAAAACGTTGAAGTCCAAACCGCTCATGCGGACCATGCCTGCCTACTGGGATAGCTACGTCGGTGGACGATATAAAGCCGAATATGCAGTCCATACTGGCCTCGACGCCCAGGAATTGGCCGGAGCTCGGGACAAAACTCGCGAGTTATCCTGACGATTTTCATATTCATCCCAAGGTGAAGAAGCTGCTCGAACAGCGCGGAGAAATGGGCCAGGGCAAGCGTGCGGTGGATTATGGCATGGCCGAAGCGCTTGCGTTTGCCAGCCTGGTGAAGAGCGGCACCCCAGTGCGCATGAGCGGGCAGGATTGCCGGCGCGGCACCTTTAATCAACGCCACTCAGTCTTGCTCGACATTGAGAACGAGCAGGAGTTCGTCCCGTTGCAGCATATCTCGCCCGGCCAGGCGCGCTGCGAAATCTACAATTCGACGCTTTCTGAAGCCGGAGTGCTGGGATACGAATATGGCTACAGCCGCGACTATCCTGACGCGCTGGTCTTATGGGAGGCCCAATTCGGCGATTTCGCCAACGTCGCGCAGGCAATCATTGATCAATTCATTAGCGCAGGCGAAGAAAAATGGGGGTTGCTCTCTGGCGTGGTCATGCTATTGCCGCATGGCTTCGAGGGGCAGGGGCCCGAACACTCAAGCGCACGGGTTGAGCGATTTTTGCAACTGGCCGCACGCGATAACATTCAAGTTTGCCAGCCCTCGAATGCGGCGCAATATTTCCATCTGTTGCGCCGCCAGGCACTTCGCAAATGGCGTAAGCCGCTCATCGTGTTCACACCGAAAAGTATGCTGCGGCATCCAGCGGCGAGTTCTCCGATTGCAGATTTCACGCCCGATCAATTTCTGAACGTATTGCCCGACCACGACATTCAATCGAGCCAAACGCATTCTCCTTTGCACCGGCAAAATCGGTCACGAGCTGCGCGAAGAGCGCAAGAAACGGAAGGATGAATTCGACGGCCATCGTTTTTGTCGAGCAGCTCTATCCGTTCCCCGAGAAGGAATTACTGGCCGCCGTCGAGCAGCATCCCGACGTGCATGAAATCGTATGGGTGCAGGAAGAGCCGGCCAATATGGGTGCTCTTTCCTATATCCTGCCGCGGTTACGGCGCATTATGGGTGACCGTTCGATCTTGTCTGTCAAGCGATCCTCCAGCCCGAGCCCGGCCACGGGATCGGCCAAGGCGCATGAGATGGAGCAAAAAACCTTGTTGACACTGGCGTTTACGACGAAGGGATAGTACGAGAAACGTCCATGCATAGACAGCCGCTCCGAGGCGTCCACTGGTTATCACTGCCTCTCCGTCACTGCTTTTCCGCCTGCGCCCGGCAACTTCGCCTTCGCGCCGCCGCGCGCTTCGCCCTCCAATAACTCCTCCAAATTCTCATACGCATAAATTGTTGGAGCGTGATTCTGCATCAGTCCGCCCGTATCCGCTGTGGGACCGTAATTGCTATGCAGGTCGCGGCCCAACATGCGAAGCATTGCCATCAACTGCCCCCGATGATGAGAAGTATGCGCGATGCGGCGCGTCATCACCCACGCGCGCGAGCGGTGCACATCGAAGAACTTTGTGGCTTCTTCCCACCAGGCTTCGTCTTTCTGCTGCAATGCCGTGAGCCGCTTGCCGCTGTCTTCTGCATAACGCTTGATGAACTGGAGACGCTTTTCTTCTTTTGGCAGTGGTGGGGCACCGACATCAATTCCGAGCATGTTACGGAACCATAAATCTTCACTTACGCACTGATGCACCATCTGCTCGTGCACGCTGCGTCCCCGCGAGTCGTCCTTGTTCGGCCGTACCGGCAGGTCTTCATCGCGAAACTCACTCCAGACGCTGACCACTTTCATACGCTCACTGGCATAGGTTTCGACGAGAAATGCGTATCTCATAACCGCAGATGTTAACCTAATTCTCCGAACGTTACCCATGCCTCGCCGCTCCCAACCACTGCGCGTCGCAATCGATACCGGCGGCACTTTCACCGACTGCGTTTGGGTCGATGAGAACGGCCGCCTGGCAATGTTGAAGTTGTTCTCCACTCCCGCCGATCCATCTCGGGCCATCGTCGAAGCACTCAAGAAGGTTGGGCACGACGGTGAAACTACTCTGCTTCACGGCACGACGGTAGGAACGAATACCCTGCTTGAACGCAAAGGTGCGCGTTTGGCGCTCATCACTACGGCAGGATTTGAAGATGCGATTGAGATTGGGCGGCAGGCGCGGCCGAAGCTTTACGATTTTTTCTTTGATCGCGTGGAGCCGCTGGTTCCGGCTGAACTTCGCTTTGGGATCGAGGAGCGGACGGCAAGCGATGGTCAGATCCTGATCTCGCCATCGGCCGCCGTGCTGAAAGATGCGATTGCGAGAGTAAAGGCGAAGCGGCCGGAATCGGTCGCAATCTCGCTGCTGTTCTCGTTTGCGAATCCGAAAAATGAATTGCTCGTGGCGGAATCTGCGAACGCGCTTGGCGTTCCGCTTTCTGTTTCGCACAAGATTCTGCCGGAGTTCCGCGAGTACGAGCGCACTTCGACGGTTGTGATCAATGCGTATCTTCAGCCGGTGATGCAGCGTTACTTGGAAAACCTCAAGGCGAGGACGCTGCGGAAGCCGGATTCTTTCAACTTCGAGAGCGAATCTGCGGAAGAGCGTCGTGTTAGGCCAGCGAAACCCCTGGCAAAGAAGGCGCGGGCTTCGAAGCTGAGCATCTTCGTCATGCAATCGAGTGGCGGCATCACCTCACTTGCCGCCGTTGCTCGCGAACCGGTTCGAACCGTTCTCTCCGGGCCCGCTGGAGGGGTGGTTGGGGCAGCGGTCAGCGCCCAGCGGAGTGGGTTTGCGCGCATTATTGCTTTCGATATGGGCGGGACGTCGACCGATGTTTCGTTGGTTGAAGATGGGATCCCGACCGCAAGCACCGCCGAAATTGCCGGGCTTCCCATCGGCGTGCCCATGCTGGATATTCACACCGTTGGCTCTGGTGGGGGATCGTTGGCGCGGTTCGACGCCGCGGGTGTTTTGCGTGTTGGTCCAGAATCTGCCGGTGCCGACCCGGGACCGATATGTTATGGGCGCGGCACTCAGCCCACCGTCACGGATGCGAACCTCTTATTAGGCCGGTTGCAACCCGCTCGGTTTCTCGGCGGTGAATTCGAACTCGATTTGGATCGCACGCGGCGAATCACACGCGAATGGCTCGCAACGTGCGGCAGCGGTCTCTCGCTCGAAAAATTTGCCGCCGGGGTGATTCGGGTTGTGAATAGCACCATGGAAAAAGCGATTCGCGTGGTTTCGATTGAGCGCGGGCGCGATCCTCGAGAATTTGCGTTGGTAGCCTTCGGCGGCGCGGGTGGTCTTCATGCCTGTGCTCTCGCCGAGTCCTTGGGTATTCCGCATGTGATCGTACCAGCCTTTCCGGGAGCGCTTTCCGCGTTGGGCATCCTTGCGAGCGATGTGGTCAAAGATTACTCCCGCACTGTTTTGTGGAGGGTTCAAAGCCAATTGCCGCGGGTCAAGCTGGAGCGCGAGTTTCGAGCTCTTCAAAAAAGAGCCACAGAGGATTTCCGGCTGGAAGGCTGGAAAGGAAGAGTAATGTACGCGCGCAGTGCGGACGTGCGCTATCGTGGCCAGGGTTATGAATTGAATTTGCCGTTCGGTAGAGATCTGCTGCGCGAATTTGAACGGGAGCACCACCGCCGATACGGCTATGCGCACACTGGACGCGAAATCGAGATTGTTACCCTGCGGCTCCGGGCAGTGGTTCGGGACGGAAATTTCGGTGCACGAACGGATGCTTCATTTGCGAAATGGAAAAGAGAAAAGGGGAGGCGAATTGTTCCGTTGACGGCGAGTGTGCTTTTCGCCGAACGGCGAGTTGCTACGAAGATTTATTCGCGTGAGGAACTCGGAGGCGGTCGCTACGCAGGTCCCGCCGTGATCACGGAATACAGCGCTACTACGATCGTTCCACCCGGAGGAATGTTTCGAATAGATCAGGCGGGAAATCTTTTGATTCGGAATCGGGGCGGCGTCCTCGGCGGCTGAAGCCGTTCCCTTTCAACCCGTTCTTTTAGGGGAATCCTCTTCAAATCTCCCCGTGCAACGTCGCGCCACACTTTTTCAACTCATGCGGCGGATGTAATCGGCATCGATTTTCAGCGCCTCCATGGGGGGCATGTCGAATTCTTCCTGCTCGACGAATAGGTGTTTGATGTCCGCTTTCCTGGCGGCTGCGAAGATGGGGCGATAGTCGATCGTGCCGTGGCCTAGTTCCGTCGAAGGCGGAGCGTTGGCAGGCGTGGTTGCCGGTGTGAGCTTGAAATCTTTCACGTGCAGCATTTTGATGCGATCGCGGTAGCGCGTTAGCAGAGTCCCGGGTTTCTGCCCGGCGACTGCCGCCCAGCCGCAATCGAGCTCCATCGCTACCTTTGCGGGATCGGTGAGCCGCAGCAATTCGTCGTAAAACATCACTCCATTCTCAGACCGGAATTCTGGCGTGTGGTTGTGATAGGCAAAGTTCATGTCGGCCACATTGATTTGCTCACCGATGCGGTTAAATTGTTCGGCGTTCCACTTCCAATCGTCGAGAGTCATCGACTCACGAGCGGCGCGCGAGCCGGGATCTTTCACGCGCGCGGGATCTTTGAACCACGGAGAGGAGCACACGATGTACTCGAGGCCAAGATCTTTTCCGTATTGGATAGTCTCATCCAGCTTAGGCAGCAAATCTTTAAGAGCGTAATGCGCGCTGACGCAGCGCAGGTTCGCCTGATTCATGGCCTTCTTTACTTCAATAGCTGTGCGATTGAAAAATCCGGCCGCTTCGACCTCCTGATAACCGAGTGAGGCAAGTTGCTTTAACGTACCTTCGTAGTCTTCGGGTAGAAGATTGCGCACGGAATAGAGTTGCAACCCAAGCGGCAGGCCGAGCGCATTGGCCATGAGCCACGGGGTGCTGCCGCAGAAGCTGGCACACGCAATCGACGCGGAAGCGGATTTCAGGAAAGCTCTTCGAGAAATAGAAAACATGATTTCGTCCTCAATATGCGAGATTGATTGCGCGACAGGAATGAAGCGGCAACTACCCGCGAATCATTTTCGCGTTTGCATCCCAGCTGGCGATCGTGTTCTTGAAGTACGCGTAGTTGGCAAGATGACATCCGATGGCAGCATGGTTGCCGAAGATCTCGTTTTCTACGGGCGGCTTGCGAGTCCGCACTGAATTGAAAAAATTGGCCTGGTGCGCGGAAACGTCGCTGTAGCCAGCAGGCGCGGTAAAGGTTTCCGCCTCGACAGGCTTGTAGTCGAGGGGTGAGGGTTGCGGATGTTCGGCAGCCCACTGCGCCAAATATTGGTTGCGCAACCGGGCGGGCCAGCCTTTGGTCGAATACTCTTCCGGCTTGGGACTGTCATCTTGAGGAGTGAAGACCAGTGTCTGGCCATTGATTTCCATTGTGCCTTTCGTGCCGTGGAATTTAATCGGCTCGCCGCCCGCATTGTTCAGATTGCAGCGCAAGGCCACACGGAATTTCGGGAAATCGTAGATAGTTTCGATTAGATCAGGAAAGTCACGTCCATCCTTCCAGCGAAAAAGTCCGCCGTTCGATTGCGCGCGCTGCGGTGCTTCGTTGATACCGGAAATGAAATAAATGCCGGAGAGCAGGTGCACGAACAGATCGCCGGCGAGACCTTCGCCATAATCGGCGAAGCAGCGCCAGCGGAAGAAGCGGACCGGGTCGAAGGGTCGCTTAGGAGCATCCCCGAGGAAAGCGTTCCAATCGATGGTTTGCGCGCTGGCGTCGGGAGGGATGGGATAGACCCAGGCGCCGCTGGCGGAGTTGCGATCGGAAGATCCCTCGATGAAGAATACATCTCCGAGCGCGCCGGAAGCGTAGAGCTCGCGAGCTTTTTCGTAGACGATGGAACTGACGCGCTGGCTGCCGACCTGCATGACACGATTGTGTTTCTTCACGGCATTGACCATGGTGAAGCCATCTTCCACTGTGTGCGACATGGGTTTTTCGCAGTAGACGTCCTTCCCGGCAGCGCAGGCGTCAACCACTATAGGGCGATGCTGGTGGTCTGGAACGGCCACGATGACGGCATCGACATCTTTGCGATCCAGAATTTCTTTGTAATTTCGCGTGGCCGGAACCTGCCGTTGCAGGGCTTCCTGCGCAGCTTCGTGGCGGCTGTCGTACAAATCGCAAACGGCGACACATTCGGCTCCCCCAACGGCGAGCGATGCCGCGAGAAGTTCGCAGCCGCGCGTGCCCGTGCCGATTGAAGCGAAGCGAACACGGTCGCTGGCAGCTCCGCCGGTATCCTGGCTTAACAGAGTTGTTGGTTGCAACAAAGTGGATTTCATGGCGGCGCCTGCAGCCACTGAGCCGCCGCCAATTCGCATGAAATCGCGACGCGTTAAAGAGTGCATTATCTATGTCCTTTCTCCACGAGTAATAAACGTGCAAAAAACTTTGCTGATTTAGGCGAATGTTAACACGTTCGCTGAGGTCGAATTCGAAGCCATCACGGAGCGAGGAACCCGCATCTCAAGTGATTCAAATTTCGCATCTGGAATTTAGAGTTCGATGAAGAACGATGGTCTGGGGTCGATCAGGCGAAGTCTGGTTGGGCTGAACGCGATCAATTTCTTTCAGGCCGAGGCCGTGGGAGTGGTGTTGCCGGTGATGGGAGTGTTTCTGAAGGAGCATGGCTGGCGGTATGACTCAATTGGCGTGGCTACCGCAATCGCCGGACTGGGCGCTTTGCTGATGCAGACTCCGGCGGGGATTTTGACGGATGAGATTGCCTCGCGCCGAGCGCTGTTTGCGGGCGCCTCCCTCTTGACTGGAATGAGTTTTGCGGCGATTCCGCAATTTTCGCATTCTCATTTAGCCGTGAACATTGTGTTGTTTCTCGCCGGGGCGGCGCAAAGTTTTTTCGCGCCCTTGTTAGGAGCACTTGCTCTTGCGCTGGTGGGGCACCAACTGCTGAACAAGATCGCGGGCCGGAATCAAGGATGGAACCATGCGGGAAATATTGCGGCTGCGCTGGCGGGGATGGCTCTTGTGCACTTTCTTGGCGTGAGTTCGGTATTTTACGCGGTGGGAGCATCCGCTTTGCTGGCGGCGGCATCGGTGTTGCTGATTCGCGCGCCGGATCTGGATGAACACCTTGCGACGGGTTTGCTGGAGGAACAGACCGCGGCGGTTTCCTGGAAACTACTCCTGCGCGAAAAGGCAGTGCTGGCTCTGTTGGTGTCGATCTTCCTTTTTCATCTGGCGAACGCGCCGATCATGCCAGCCACAGCGCTATATGTGAAACAACTGGGCGGCTCCGATGCTTTAATGACGGCTACGGTGCTTACGGCGCAGATTGTGATGGTGCCGGTTGCTCTGTGGGCCGGGCGTTATGGTGACCGCTGGGGCCGAAAGCCGGTGATGGCGGTTGCGTTCTGGGCTCTGCCGCTGCGGATTTTTTCTTATACCCTCGTCAGCAGTCCTAAGGCGGTAGTGTGGTTGCAAGGCCTGGATGGGCTTGGCGCGGGAATTTATGGCGTCGTGGTGATCGCGCTGGCAGCTGACTTGACGAAGGGCAAAGGCCGATTTAATACCCTCGCAGGTTTGTTTGCCACGGCGCTGGCGGTCGGCGGCGTTGCGGGACCGCTGATCAGCGGGTTTCTGGTGCAGCATCTCGGGTTCAGGATGACTTTTTACGCGTTTGCCATCCTCGCCTTGGTTGGAGCGATGGTGTTCTCATTTTTTGTTCCGGAGACGAAGCCCGAGCCCGGTTCGGTTGGCGAAGATGCGGTAGAACTGGCGGCCTAAAGTTGAGGTCGCGCATTGATCCGCAAAGACTACTTCGCGCTCAAATCGGAATAGTGGCTGAAGTTGGCTAGAGCGACCTGATCACCGCCCGGGATGTAGAACCCGAACCGGCCTTGATTCAGATAGGTGCCGGGCACCGAGAAGCGATCGAGGACGACCCAGCCATCGCCTTGCTTGATTTGGTGAACAATTTCGCTCGTGCCGACCCGAATCATCAGGGTACGAAAAGCTTTCTTGTCGCTCTTGTGCGGGATTTTGATCTCGTCGCCTTTTTGCCCATTGCGTACAACGGTGCGGTAGAGATTATCGTCGTCCATTTGGTAGAGAATGTAGTTGTTCGCGTCGGCGCAGTTCAGCAGCCATTGCAGCCGGTGGCCCTTATTAAGCTTGGCCGAGAAAGTGAACGTGCCCGAGGTGGGAGCAAGACTGTACATGACGAAATCGCCGCCCTTGCGGGCGAACGCGCCCTTCTCCTGCTTCCAGCCAGTTGGGTCGTCCCACTTCGACATGCCGTCGGGAGAGAGAGAAAGATCCAAAGATTTCGTTTGGCCGGCGGCGATTTCCACCGTAGCCGAGCGGATGAAATTGTCAGCAGTTCTGGCGTTGAGGTTGTAGGAACCGGCGGCCAGACTTGTCGTGTTGCCGCTCGTGACTTTTATCGGCGCTTCCGCTCCTTTTGAGAGAGTCACAATCGCATCGGCGGGCGTAAATGTAATTTTCAGCTCGCCGGGGGCCGCCTCCAGGGCTACATCGGCTGCGCTTAACGCCACCGGTGCGCCTGCGGTGAAATGCTTCTTGAACTGCTTCCATTTGTAGCGGTCTCTGCGCAGTTCGATGGTGTGATCGCCGGGATTAACGGCGGCCACGTTGAGCGTGCCATCGGACTGAACGGTTCCGACGTTCGCTTGATCGATGAGAACGGTAGTTCCGGGAAGTCCGCCTTGAATGGCGAGTGAGGCGAGATGCGGCGTGGCTTGCAGGTTGAAGGTCAATCTGGCCTGCTCGCCTTTGCGGATGCGAGTCTTCTGCTCGGGAGAATCGGCGAATCCGCTTTTTGAAACCCGGACGGTATAGTCCTTGGGTTCCAGATTCGGGATGCGAAGTTGGCCATTGCGTGTGAGGTGCGGAAGCGCTTTTCCGTTCAGAAAGACCTTCGCCTGGTCCTGCCCGGCGACCACAATCAGTGTCCCCAGGTTCTGACCGGATTCGAGGAATAAGTTCAGTGCGGGTGCGGCCGTGGCCTCGAGATCCAGTTTGTACTGGTCGCTGCCGTGAGTGATTGAGAGTTGATGCGCACCCAGTGAGATCGAGTTCAGGTCGGCGCCGGATTGCGGGATTTCGATTGCAGCTTGGCCGTCGAGGCTAAGCTTCGTGCCGGTTTCGCTGGAATAGACGCAGAGATGGTCCGCCATGCCAGTGGTCGCGATGGCCATTCCTCCCTTGGAGGAAATGGGAGCTTCGATCGCTGGTATCGAGTCGGCAGTAGTTGAGAAGTTAAGAGAAGCTTCACCGCGTCCTCCCTTGACTTTCAGTTTGTGTTCGCCGGCCGATAGACTGTCGGCCGTCCATTGCCCATCCTGAAATTCGGCGGGTGGTTCATTATCGAGGATTACTTTGCCGCTGCCCGTATCGGAAGAGAGTTTGAAAGAGGTTGAAACCGGGGCAGGCGCGGACGATGCGGGCAAGGAAGCAGTGGGGGCAGGAGTAGGAACCGCTGCAACTGGTTGAGGAGTAGCGATGGCCTCTGGAGCCCGATGCTTTCTTAGCGAAAACACGATTGCCCCAACGAGCACAACGATGACAGCAGCCGCCCCGATCAAGCTCAGCTTCAAATAGGGCAGCGGTTTGGGTGTTTCTTTTTTCGCAAATGCTGAAGGCGGCATCGGCGGCTTGGCATCGGAAGCAGCAGCAGAAACCGGCTCGGTTGGTGGCGCAGGAGGAGCAGTTCCGGTTTCTTTAACAACTGGAGTCTGGGCCGCCGGAACCTGGGCAACTGGAATTTCTAGTGCCTTGGCGGCTGGAACATCGTCAACCTTGGTGCTCGCCTCAGAGGCGGCGGAAGCCTGAGGAATCGGAGTGTGATAGGTGAGCGTTGCACTCTCGCTTTCAGGCGATGCGGTCACCGGTTTCGGAGCAGCGTCGAACATTCCTAACTTATGCAGAAGTCCGTTCGCGATCGACAGGACTTCGCCATCGGTCGAGTATTTCTGCATGACGGAGCGCAGGCGCTGGGCCAGGGCTTGCTTCGAGGCAACGTCCGCTGCGCCGGCAACTTCGTTTTCCATGCGACGAAGATCTTCGACATCGCGGCGGCGAGATTGGCGGCGGTGAGCCTGCAGGTCGCGCTGAACGCTTTCCTGTATCTGAATCAGGCGCGGATCGCGGGGATAGACCGACAAGCCTTCCTCAATGCGCGTGAGAGCGCCGCCAAGGTTCGAGGCGGTTTGCAGCTCACGTGCCTGCGAAACACATTCCTGGACGAAAGTTTCCTTCTTCTGATCTTGAATCAGGCTTTTTATCGTTTTGGCCATGGGATGCGCGGGATTCAGATCCAGAGCTTCTTTGGTCAGCTTTTCGGATTCCTCCCAGTCGGAATCGACGATGGCATGAGCCAGCTCCATGAGCGCGTTCGCGAGAACAGCGCGGGTGAGGGGATTGTTTTCGTCCAATTCGAATGCGTGACGCAAAACCTTGATGGCGCCGGCGGATTTCTCCTGCGCAAAAAGATCCTGGCCTTCATTCATGACCCTGTCGGCTTCGGTCTTGCGCTCCTGGCCGTCGTGAGAGCGCTTCTTCAATGCGGCCAATTCGGCATCGTTGGGGAATTCATTTGACGCTTCATCGAGAAGTTCAAGCGCGCGCGAATAATCGCTGGCATGGAGACGGGCATCGACTTCCTCGACCAGACGCGACTTGGATTCGATTCGCGACTGCTGATCGCGGCGTTTTTGCAGGCGCTCGACTTCAAAGCTCAAGCCAGGATATTGGCTGTAAATGGTTCGCAGAATTTCGCAGTCGTTGAGCGCGTCACCGTACAGGCCTTGCTCTTCGTGGAGATGGGCACGGGCTACGATGGAATTTACCAGGTCGCGTTTATCCTGCACGAGGCGCAGAGACCGCTCGAAGTGCGATTCATCGGGATGCAGGTCGAGCGCTTCGCGAAGGATGCCGACACGTTTGTCGAGGTCGGGCTCGTTTTCTACCCGGCGATCCACGGAGGCGATGAAAGCGGAGAGATCCTGGCGCTGATGTTCCTCAATGTCGTACTTGAGTGCTTGAAAAATGGCGTTGTTGGGGTATTTGGCCAGGTAGGTTTCGCAAGCAGTCCTGGCTTTGGCAAAGTTGTGCTCCGTGAGATGCTTGCGCGCCTCGGCGTAAGCGGCGTTCATCGCATCGTGCTCGGAGCGGACCTCGTTGTAGAAGCTCTGGTAGTTCGCGCCGCTCTCGCGATTGATAGAGTCGGGAGCTTTGCGGTCGAGTTCCAGGACTACGCCTAACTTAGAGAGCGCGGCGCTGACGTCGCCTTTCTGCCAGGCGTCCAGCGCTGCGCGATGAATCTGCTCTTTTTCCTGGCGGAGCTTCTTGTATTCCTGCTCCTGGCGATCGACCTCGGCGAGCAACTGAAGAGCGCGGGCCTCTTTGGGACGAAGCTGCAGGACATTCTGCAAGGCTTCGCGGGCGTGGCCGTAAGCATGGTTCTCAATGTGCTGGCGGGCGAGACGATACCAGTTGTCGATCTGGCGCTCGCTGCGCCGGTTTTCAATTTTGCTCTTGAGCGCCAGCGCAGTCGCGTTGTCGGGCTCAATCTGCAGGGCTTCCTGCAGCTTTTGCAGGGCGAGCGGGTCCTCTTCTTCCTCGAATCGCGCGCGGGCTGCGTCGAGCAACTGAGAGAGTGTTTTGCGGCGGACAGCGCCGTCCAGCTGACGGCGCAGCGAGCCAATGGCCGCGTCCATGTGGCCTTCGGCTTCGAGTTCGCCGAGGATTTCCCCCGCGAACTGATGATCACCTTCCTCAAGCGCCTTGGTCGCGCGCTGCAAACGGGGCCGGGTGCGCTCGGGATCGAAGAATTCAATCGGCTCGTTGCGCTGTGCTTTATTCAGCGTCTCGCCGAAATCGCGAGCGCTGGCAAAGCGATGCCAGGACTGTTTCGCCATCGCCTTGTGTAGAACCCGGCTGACCGGCTGGCTGACGGTGGAGTTCAGTTCACATGCCAGCGGCGGAATCTGCCGAAGAATGGCGTCGACGACTTCATCGGGACGAGCGCGCTGGAACGGGTTCCGGCCCGTCATGGCTTCGTAGCAGACAACGCTGAGCGAAAAAATGTCGGACGCGGGAGTGAGCGGTTTTAGCTCAATCTGCTCCGGAGACATGTAGAGCAGCGTTCCTTTTTGCGCGCGCGTGGTGTGGGCGTCGGCCATGTGGGCTACGCCGAAATCGATGATCTTTACCGAGTCATCCTCCATGACGAAAATGTTGCTGGGCTTTAGATCGCGATGGACCAGGCCGCGCTCGTGGGCTGCCTGCAAGCCTCGGCAGGCTTGCGAAATGATGTCAATCGTGCGCTCCACGGTAAGCCTGTGGCTGGCTTTGCGAATGAAATATTCCAGCGTGCTGCCGGGCAGGAGCGGCATTACGAAATAGGGTTTTTTCTTGCCCTCTTCTTCGAATTCGCCGATATCGAAAATTTCGACGATGTTGGGATGGCTCATGGAGGCGAGAACATCGCATTCCTTGTAGAAAAGCTGTAGCGAAGCGGGATCGGGAATGTCGAGGATGGTTTTGACGGCGACTTCGCGGCGCACGACGATGTCGTACGCGCGATACACCAGTCCCATGCCGCCTTGTCCGAGGATCTGTCGGACCTCGTAGCGGCCTGCTAGTTTTCTGGGTGACGAAGGCGCGTCCATGGCGCGGCCCGGTCTGCGGGCGCGATAGACATCTTAATCCATTTAGCCGGAAATTGTGCCTGTTTAAGAACGGAGTAGATTGCGCGCGATAAAGAGAACATTCGCCGGACGTTCGCCCAGGCGCCGCATGAAATACGGGTACCACTCGGTCCCGAAGGGAAGATAGACGCGAAGACGCCAGCCCTCGCGGACGAGATTTTGCTGCAGATCGCGTCGAATGCCGTAGAGCATCTGAAACTCGAACGAGTCGCGGGCGACCTTTTCGCGGATGGCGAAGGCCTGCGCCTCGCGCACAATATGTTCATCGTGGGTGGCGAGGCCGTGATAGATGCCGCTTTGCATCAATGTCTTCATCAGCTTGATGTAGTTGTCGTCGACATCTGACTTGGAGGCGAAGGCGATCTCCGGCGGTTCTTTGTAAGCTCCTTTGCAGAGCCGAATGCGGATCCCCTGCGCCAGAAGGTTGTCGATGTCAGCTTCGGAACGCTTCAAATATGCCTGAATGACGGTGCCGACGGAGTGGGCATAGCCCGGGATGCGGTGAAGTTCGCGAACCAAATCGAGAGTGCGCTGGGTGTAGGGAGATCCTTCCATATCGACACGCACGAACCCGGGAGGGTTCATGGACGCGGCTTTGGCGACTAGATCCCCGACCAGATTTCGCGCAAGACCCTCATCGACATCGAGTCCCATGTGAGTGAGTTTCAGGCTGACATTGGCATCGAGGCGATTCGCCGCGATGGCGTCGAGAATCTGCATGTAAAGCTGGGCGCTGTGACGCGCTTCATCGGGGTTGGTGACATTTTCTCCAAGATTATCGATGGTGATGCTGATGCCAGCCCGGTTCATCGCCTGGGTTGCGCGGACCGCGTCCGCGATTTCGGTGCCCGCTACGAATCGGCCCGAGACGCGGCGCCCGAGAGAGGAGCGCTCTGCAAAACTGCGTAATCTTTTGTTTTCGGAGAGATTGACAAAAAACGCTCTCAGCATTCAGCACCGGCAAGATTGTATGGCGTGGATGGATACGGAAATGTCACAGAATGTTTTATCACATCGCTGGGAGGGTTCTGGCTGTCGAACAGAAGCAGCCCTGTTTGGAACGATCCGCTTTGGACTATGCTGCCGCTGGCGTTATAGGGGCTGCGAGGCTGGTCAAAGTAGAGATTGCGGTCTAAAGCGTGAATTTCAGTTCAACAACCTCGTGGGTTTCGTGCGGAGCCGCCTCCCACTTCCACTCCCGAATTGCGTTTTCCGCCGCCTGCCCGAGCAAAGGGTGCCCGCCCTTAATTTGAATCGACTTTACAGTTCCGTTTGGCGCAACGATCACGTCCGCCTTTACGCTCCCCTGAAGATTCATATTTCGGGCAAGGACGGGATATTGCGGCGAAACACGGGTCACGACCTTGCGCGCGGACTCCTGCGCGGTGGCAGGATGAAAAGTAACGGCCAGGATGGCGAGAAGGAAACAACACAACACAGCGATACGCTTCATTGCGAGGCCCGTGACACGCGACCACGATAAGCGAAATTTAATGCCGGGCGAAGATTACTTCCGTAAGGGGCTGTGCCCCGCTTTATCGGTCGCTGGAGATGCGCGTGCAGCGCGGCATCAGCGGCCGTGCTCCTCCAGGAACCGCTCGACTTCAATTGCTGCCATACATCCGCTTCCGGCAGCGGTGATGGCCTGGCGATAACGGCGATCCTGCACGTCTCCGCAGGCGAAAACTCCGTGAACTCGAGTAAGGACGTAATTGTGAGTCTTGAGGTAGCCGTCGGCATCGGTCTCGAGTTGGCCGTGGAACATCTTGGCGTTGGGCTCATGGCCGATACCGAGGAACATGGCGCTCACCGGGAGGTCATATACTTCGTTTGTTTTTAGGTTGCGCAGCTTCAGGCCGGTGACTTCATTGAGGGAAGGATCGTGAACGTCTTCGACAACGGTATCTGTTAGAAACTTGATCTTTCCGTTATGCTGCGCCCGGTCGAGCATGATTTTCGAAGCGCGAAAGCTGTCGCGGCGATGAATCAGCGTAACTTTGGTTGCAAAGCGAGTGAGGAACAGAGCTTCTTCCATGGCGGAGTCGCCGCCGCCGATAACGGCAATTTCCTTTCCTGAAAAGAAGAAGCCGTCGCAGGTCGCGCACGAGGATACGCCATGGCCGATGAGCTTTTGCTCGTTGGGCAGGCCCAGCCAGCGCGCGGACGCCCCACTGGCGATAATCAGGGACTGAGCGTGCACCTGGTGCTTGCCGAGATGGAGCACGAACGGACGCTGAGTCAGATCGGCGCTGGTAAGGTGCGTCATCCGGTACTCCGCTCCGAAGCGCTCGGCCTGCTTGCGCATGTTATCGATCAATTGCGGCCCCATAATACCTTCGGGGAAACCAGGAAAATTCTCCACCAACGTGGTGAGCGAGAGCTGGCCGCCGGGTTCGTGTCCCTCGATGACAAGAGGCTTGAGATTGGCACGAGCCGTGTAGAGAGCGGCAGTGTGTCCGGCGCAGCCGGATCCAACGATGACGACGTTGCGAGTTTCACTCATGATTTTTCGGGTGTTTTCTTAGATGGCGAATTGCGCTTTTTGATGCATCGGCTGCAATGATGCGGATTTCTCTCTCCATAGTATTTATTGCTTTGCCGTCTTCGAAGCTCTTGCTTTCGCGGACGCAGTGGAGGTGATCTGGGCTAACTCAGCCGTCACCGTGCGTTTCGCGCCGAGGCGATGGCGATATTCGGACACAATTTCGGAGCCGGCGCGGAATAAGGGTTCATAAACGGTCTGATCCGGCGCAGGCTTGTTTTCTGAAGCGCTGCAACGCGCGAGAGCGATTGAAGATTTCCCAAAGCGTTCGAGGCGGATGCGGTTGACTGGCGTATCGGCTGCGACCATAGATGCTACGGTGCCAATGGCGGAGGCGCTATCTTCGAGCGAGACTTGAATCAGCTCCTTGGGATCGCGGACGTGGAGAACCAGGGTTTCTACCATGCTCTGACCGTCATCGCTGAAAGAGTATTGCACGCGGGAGAATACCCCTTGCCCAGTAAACTCGCGTCGGATGCGGACATAACGCGCGACCGACGGTTGATCCGAAACTTGCGTGCTTGCCCCAGGCTGAAGAAAGTTCGGAGCGTCGGTAAGCGTGGAGACACCATGAGAGATTTCGAAGTCCGGGCCAAAGGCCGGCTGTTTTGGAATGCGAGCCAGAGCACTGGAGATTTCTCTTTGCTCTTCCGCCGAAGGGCTGCAGACGTTCAGGATATTCACCTTTACTTGAGGCTGAGCCGGGGAGTTTTCCCCGCCCTGCTGGCAGAACGCCGGAACGGCGATTAACAATCCGATCATGCAGATGATTTTTGGGAGCACTGCGGAATTCTAAATGATGGCGACGAAAACCTTAAATTTGGACTCCGCTCGGGTCGTTTGGCCAACTTCGCTAAGATGATTAGAATTTAGTTATGGCTAATCTAACGCTTGTGTATGGCATGAGGCTGCTGCCCTCGGAAGATATCGCTGAAGTGGGTTCAGCTCCGGTAAAGCTGAGCAATGGGGGCGAGGCGCGCGTCGCCATGCACGTGCTCGAAGGCAGTAAGGAAGAGATCGAACGCCAGTTGCGCACCAGTCTGGAAGCTTTCTTCGATTTGTATCCGGAGATATAAGAAGCTGTACGGATCGACGGCGCCGAAGCGAACACCGAGCTCTCAGTCGATGCGCTTTGACGGGTGAAATCGAGCGATGCGGGATCTTTATTGGAAGTGTCGCGCGTGGATGGTGGAAAAGGATCTGTGGCCGAAGGGTTGGGTGGCGCGCGGAGCCTGCTATTCCCTCGTTTTGGCGGTCGCGCTACTCCTGCTGGAATTGCTGCTGGGCTTGTTCGCGCCCGCGGCCAGCCGCGGACTAAGTGGATGGATTAAGTTTCTTCTCTTCGATGCGGCGCTGCTGTTCGCCATTCTTGCTTTCCGCTGGTCGAAAAGACGAATTTTGTGGCGGCTCCGGAACCGCCTGATCGTTACCTACGTCTTCATCGGCGTCATTCCGGCGGCGTTGCTGGTTGCGATGGGACTGATCACCATCTATCTTTTCGCTGGCCAGTTCGCCAGTTTCGTCGTCACATCCGAAATCAACTCACAATTGCGCAGCATGCAAGCCGTGAACGCTGCCGTCGGGAACGAACTCGCCTCACGCATCGAGAAGGGCCAACCCCTCGCAGTCGAGTCCCTGGCTGGTCTGCGCAAACGCGACCGCGCGTGGGGAAGAAGAAGAGTGTGCGCGTGGCAAGGCACGCGGCTTTTGCTGACGAGCGGCAGCACTGAGAATCCGGCGGCGATGACTTTTCCCGATTTCCTCAACCGCTCAGACAGCGAATTTGCCAAAGCTGCGCTCGAGGGCAAGCCGTTTAAAGAGATAGTTCGCGATCAGGGCGGGCTGTATTTGCGTGTTGCGTCCATGTTCGATCTAGCCGGTGAAAAGCTGACGGTGGTGACGAGCGAGCCGCTCGATAGGAATCTGCTCGCTGATATAGCCGCTAATTTGGGTGAAATCACGCTCGACACGGCGGGAATTGCTCCAGAAACCCTTCCGCGAGAAGCGACCGGGGGGAACAATCCAACGACAAGGGCGGCAGGCTCCTCTGAGCGCAGGCTGGATAACGATCGATTTAGTTACAGCCGAAACGCCGACGGCAGCATCAAGATTGGGGGACTGCCTCCCCGCTCAACCTTCACGGTCGGCTCGCTCGCCCCGCCATCTTCAATAACAGACCGAGAAATCACCTTCGGGACGCCGCTTTCGGTGGTGGATTGGAAGGGCGGCGAACGGTCGCGAGTAGGGGCGCTGGTGCAGGTTCGGACTCGGCCTTCGGTTTTGTACAGCCACCTGTTCGCCTCACTGGGAGATTTAGCCAAAGGGGTCGAATCCATTCTCCTGGGGGTCGTCGTCATTTTTGCCTTGATCGAACTCATCGCTTTGATCATCGGCACGCGGATGACCCGCACGGTGACCGGAGCCGTGGCGCAGTTATACGACGCGACCAAAAATGTGGATCGCGGGGATTTCAGCCATCGTATTCCCGTGAAGTCAGCCGATCAGTTGGCGCAGCTTTCTTTGTCGTTCAACTCGATGACTGAGTCCATCGAGAAGCTGATCCAGGAGCAGAAGGAGAAGCAGCGGCTGGAGGGCGAACTTGCGATTGCGCAGGAAGTTCAGGCGCAATTATTTCCGCGCGAGGTTTCAGACCTGGAGTCGCTCGAAGTGCACGGTTTTTGCCGTCCAGCGCGAACCGTGAGCGGAGACTATTATGACTTCCTTACGGCCAGTTCGCACAAGTTGATTCTTGCTGTCGGAGATATCAGCGGGAAGGGGATTTCTGCCGCGCTCTTGATGGCTACCATCCATTCGGCGGTGCGCGCTTACAGTCTGGAGAATATGCCCCAACTGAGGGAACCAATAGCGGTTGGTGCCGTTTCGGGCGATGGGCCGATCATGGCGGCATGGCCTGAGGGGGTTGAGGTTTCTCCCGGAGCGCTGCTGAGTTTACTCAATCACCAACTTTACGAGAGCACGCCGCCAGAAAAATACGCCACATTATTTCTGGGCATCTACGATGGCCGCTCGCACCGGCTTACGTACAGTAATGGTGGGCATTTGCCGCCGGTTCTGATCGGCTTGGATGGAGCCGTGCGGCGACTGGAAGCCGGAGGCACTGTCGTGGGCTTGTTCGACAATATGACCTATGACGAAGGCTCGGTGGAGATGCATCGCGGAGAGATCTTCGTTGCCTACAGCGACGGAGTGACCGAGCCAGAGAATGAATTTGGAGAATTCGGAGAAGAGCGGCTGATCGATCTTGTCAGCGAGAACCGCCATCTCCCGCTGATTCAGGTGAGCCAGGCTGTCACGTCAGCGGTCGACGATTGGATTGGTGACAACGAGCAACCGGATGACATTACCCTGGTGCTGGCTAGGGCGAGATAGATCACATCGGTCCGTAGCGCCTCCTGGATTTGTCAATGCCGCCGATGCTAGCCACTTTCAACACATATCCCAGAAAAACTAGAGATGCTCCTCGTGCTACGGTATTGTTCCGTACACCGCGAACGCAGCTAGATTATCGGTATAAGGGAACCACTGGCCGTTGGTATTGCCGTTCAGGAAGGCTAGCGGACCCGACGCGTCGTTCCAGACAAAATTCCACTGGTAGTTTGCCGTGTCCTGGGCCGAGGTGACGCCGGCGACGATCCAGTATTGCACCCCGCCTTCCAGCGAGATGCCCTCGGCATCCTCGAGCGCAACCAGCTTGCAGCAGTTTCCTTCCTTCTGGAAATTACTGGCTGCCCAGGTTTTGATCGGAGTGCCGGGCACGCCATTGTTATCCTCGGTCAGGCCGATGGTTCCACCGTCATTGCCGCCACCCAGGTAGCCAAGCGCAATCAGAACTTCTTTCGCGGTGGAGTCTTCCGAGGGCGTAAACGGCATGGCGAGATAACCTTTGCCAAAAAGGAGATTGCCGGGGCCGCTGATCTGGTAGCTGATCCCGTCATCGTAGGCGTCGGTTTTCGATCCCAGATTGCTGTAAATGGCGACCAGGCCAGAGTCAGGTTCGTTGGCGGCTCGAACGATTTCTGATCTTCGCGAGATTGTGGTTCGGGGAGCTTGGGCGATTAAGGCGGTGCAAGAAATCATTACAGTGAGCGCAACACCGGCACACATCTGCGGCCATCTTTTCATCAGTATTCCTCTCTGCGTGAGTCTTGACCGACTCTGGATTTTTCGGCAGACAACTTTCAGCGGCGATGAAAATTCTACATCGATTCCTGCCAGTGTCAATGCGAAACGCTTGCGGGGCAAGGGATTTGGGGGGAACGCTTTGAACTCTGGGCTTTGGCCACAGCGTCCTTGTCCTTGTCAATAAAGCCAACCCAAAACTCAAAAGCAGGATCTGCCTGGTTGGACAGATCCTGCTCCCGGGGCCATGAAGAAACTCCAGGCCGAACTGGTTTGGTGAATTATGTCTGCCAATACTTGTGGTCGCGGAGAAAATAACTCGGGTTCCAATAATTCATCGCCGTCTTCAGGAACAGCCACCCGACGCGCAAATGACCCATGCGTTTGAATCGCCGATTCGTTGTGTAAACTCCGCCGCGCACAATCCCAAAACGCCGGCGCTCGACTTGCTGGCTCAGCAAATAATCCTCTGCAAACGCCACCTGTTCATGAAACCCGCGCAGCTTGCGAAACTGTTTCATGTCAAACAACATGAACATTCCCGTGGCGAAGGGATGATGCAGACGCGACAAATACTGAAACATGTCGTTGGCGGCATAGAAAATCTTGTCCAGCCAGTTCCCGTCGCGGCAAATCACGTTCGTCGTCACGCAATGCAGCTGCTTACTCTGCGCCAGTTCCACCGCACGCCGTACCACCGATGGATGCGCCAGCTCGATATCGGCATCCACGAAGAGCACATAATCGCTCTCCGCCTGCGCCGCTCCCAGGTTGCGGCCGACCGAAGGCATCCCCCCTCGAATCACCTTCACATTCAGTCGGTCGCGGAAGCTCATCACCACCTCCGGCGTACCGTCGGTTGAGTTCGCGTCAGCTACCAATACTCTCGTACTCGCGATCTTCGAGTAATCCTGGTTCGTCAGCGAAGTCAGCAATTTCGGAATCATCTTCGCCTCGTTCTTCGCTGGAATCACGATCGTCAATTCGCTGTTTGTATTCATGGATGCGAACCCCCTGTTCATCAACCGTCAAATAAGTCAGGCGCGAATCTACCCATCCGCCCGAGTTGTAGTACTCGATCCCATCCTGCTGCACCTGCAACGCCTCATGCGTGTGGCCGCAGAAAATGCGCTCGGCCTCGTGCTGCCGCGCGTATTGCAAAGCTCCCGCCGCAACTTTCGAGGACATTCGCAGCCAGCGCGTATTCATGCGGTCGATCATTCGCGCAATCGGTTTGCTCCTGAAATCCAGCTTCTGCAACTTGAGATAGAGCGATGTGCCCCACTCTGAAAAACGTACATTGTTCACCTGAAACCCATCGAACTGGTGCCCGTGAATCGCGATATGCCGCAAGCCCGCGTACTGCCACCTATACCGCTGATACACTCGCACACCCACAAGGTGCGACATGATATCCGTCAACCCGTGGTCATGATTTCCCTCTACCCAAACCACTTCAATATTTCGTTTCGGATTCGAGAGTTTGCGGATATATCCGAGAAACTTCCAGTGATCCTTGGTTAGCCGCGCGAAATTAAGATCGGCGAAAATATCCCCCAGCAGAATCAGCCGGTCGAAAACATTTTCCTTCAACACGCGAGTAGCCTCGCGGGCGCGGCTCGTCGGTGCACCCAGGTGCAGATCCGAGAGGATCAGCGTGTTGTGCACGGGCAGATCCATACTTTATTTGTAGCCGCGGAATGTTAAGGGAAGATGAACATTGCATCAAAATTAGTGCATAGTTACTACGGCAGTAACCTGACAAGAAAACTTCAAAGGCCCCTGACTCCACGCCCCGCCAGCCGCCCCACCCGCACGACTCTGTAAAAAGGAAACAAAACCCTCGGCAGCCTGATCGCTTCCCACTCCCCAGGTCCGGGCGTGAACGCCAGCCGCGTCAAAAATTTCGCCCGATCGATCTTTCTCTCCCGCAATTTCATCATCAATCCAAAATACGAAATTTTCCGCGCCTCATAATCCACACCATTCGCAATCGATTCCGCCATTTCCTCAGCCAACTTCAACCCAACCCGATCGTTGCGCACATCCTTTTCTACGGCCGCCGGAACTTCCACCCTCAACAGTCGTGCACACAACAACAGCGTCACATGCAGAATCCGCTCCACTCCCAATTTGTCTGCGCAACTCCGCACCCGCTCCCAATCCAACTCCCGCGGCAAAATTCGCGCGATATCGCACAGCCAAATCAACCGTCCCCAAACATGCTTCGCCGCGTGGATCGCCAGCACCAGCAACAAATCCTCCGCCGTTGGAGTTTTCAAGCGTCGCCCGACAAAACTCACTTCCGCCGCCCGCGAGAACATTCCCTCCATATCAAAATCCACTGTGTAATATCGCGGCTCGAGCGCCCACTGCAACTCGAGCAGATTTTTTCCCGCCGGACTGTCAAACGAACACTCATATCCCGCCGCAATGTAATCTTCCTCAGCATCCTCGGGAACCTCCAGCCGCGCCGTAAACCCCAGCTCCCGGACCGCGCTCTTCACGCGCCCAACGTCCCGCGCACGCACAAACAAATCCAGATCGCCACATTGCCGCAGCGCCATATCGCCGTAATAATTTTCCGAGAGCACAATGCCCTTATACGGCAGCGTGTCGATTCCCAGCCCACTCAGGCAATCCAGAACCCGAATTAACTCGCGAGCGAGAAATAGCGCCTTGCGAATGTTGATCTCGTTTCTCTCTCGCAACACTGCAAAAGCGGCCGCAGGAACGTCTCTTTCCAATCGCTCCAGGCTCCGGTACATCAATGACGACACGCCGTGGCGTTCAGCCAGCCGCAATACTGCATCCCAATCGACATTCGTTTTCAGCAACTCCCCCATGCGATCGCATTCGGCGACCGGCGCTCCTGCAGCCAACAACAGCTTCCATTCGGGGCAATCGAGGGCATTCGGCGAGGGAGGCGGAGAATGAGTCACGGAATTTCGAGCCATCTTAACAGTACGCTGGTTATTCGTGAGCTGGTTACTTCCGTCACCATCGCAATCAATTTATCCGCGCTTATCGGCGCACCATTACTGTCAAACTAGAGGGGGAAATAAGTATGGACGTCCTCACACCCAAGGCCATGCGCCGCAGTACGCGCCTGCGTGTTGAAATTCCACTCACGCTTACCAGCATGGATCGCAGGCATCCGCTCTCGGCCGAGTGCGTTGCTCTTGTGGTAAGTCCGCAAGGTTGCGGAGTGCGGACCTCGCAGGCCTTGCCACTCGAAACCCCCGTACTTCTCTGCGCTTTGCCCGGCGCTGCAACTGCTTCCGGACGCGTGGCCAGTTGCCTGCCCTTGGGCAGCGATGGCAAATATTTTCTAATCGGCGTTTCGCTCTACAATCCCGGCAACATCTGGGGCATCGCAAATCCGCCCGAGGATTGGAGCATCGCACCCGCCGCCAGCACGAGCTCCCGTGAACCAAACAAAAAAAAGGAAGAATGGCCGTACAACCTGCACACGGGCCATGGCGACCTTCGCTTCCGCAAATAGCTTCTTGCCGGGGAGAAAGCTCTGGTCACATCCGTAAGAGAATAGCTGTCTCTATACCGTTCTTTCGTAATCTCGTTACCCGAGGTGCGAGCTGCCATAATCGCACCGATGCCTGAGATTCCAGCGCCGGAGTCCCGCATTTCCGTTCGCCCGCCGCGCCCCTATCGTGTCAAACTGCGCGGCTCCATCCTCGCACTGTTACGCTTGCCCAACAAACGCGAGATCCGCGCCAGGATGCATCAAATTTCTATCACCGGCGGCCTCATGAACGTGGAAACTCCGCTCGACGAAAAACTCCACGTCGAACTGATTTTCCATCTCGGCGAAGTCACTATTCGTGAGAAAGCCGAAATGCTCTTCCCCATGTGGGCGACGCAAGGATGGCTCCAACCCTTCCGTTTTATTGATGTCGCCGAAGCCAACAAAACGATCCTCGAGGCAAATCTGCTGGCGTTCGTGCACAGCGCTAAGGCAACAACCCAAGCTCCCGAACCCGCGCAGCTAGCCAAAGGTGCCGAGGCTTCGTAAAGTCTGGCGAAAGTGCTGTCGTCTAATTCAACCGTCCTAAAAATGAAACCCCAATTCCCCCGTCAGCGTCCGCGGCGTCACATAATGCGTCCCGCTGAACGTGGAAAGAAAGTTGTAAAGTGCATACTCATTCGCCAAATTCACCACCGTCAGTTGCGCGCTCCACTTGTATTTCTCTCCATGGAAGAGATTGTCATCCCCAATCGACAAATCGAACACATTCCTCGAAGCAATCCGGGGCGGATTATGATCGTCGTTCTCCGTCCCAGGCGCCGGAACGCTGATCAGGCTGCTCCGGAACTGCGATGCCAAACATGCAGAAGGCAGCGGAACTGTAGGCGTGGCCCGCCTTCCATTGCAACTGAATCCCGCCTCAAACTCCTGGTCCGCGCTTAACGGATGCCCGAATGAATCCTGCATCAGCACCGCAGGCGCTCCGTTCAGCGGTGGAATCGTAGTCGATTGCGGGCAATCGTTGAACGCGCTCACCCCGTAACAAGGCGCATTCCCCGCCACCAGCCCACTGTCATACCGCCAGTTGAACCCCAGCCACGGCCCGCGCTTCCATGGCTGATATTGCAAATGCGTCGTCTGATTGAATTTCTCGTCGTGATCAATGCGGAACGGTAATCCCGCAGCCGTAGCCACGGTAGCGCCCGCCCCACCAATCTGCGGCTGGAAAAATCTTGCCGCCACGCTGGAGAAGACCATCAGCGCCGAAAATCCGTGAATCTCCGGCACGCTCACCCGCCCTGCATATCCAGGAATCTTCGAGTTGTGCCACTCGATCGGAAACGTAATCGGCGTATTCCCCAGGACGCTGAAGTCATATCCGTTATGGGTATACTTCGTAATCCACTCGCCGGAGAACACTAGATACTTCCCGAATGCCTGCTCAATCCCTGCATGAAACTCGTTGCGGAATCCCGGATTCAAAGCCCCCGCGGCTCCCGGCGTGCAAGCCAGCAGAGGCGCCAGCACCGGGCTATTGCATCCTTCGCTCGAAAGAATAAGGTTCTCGTTGAACGGCGATTCCAGCGTTCGCGCATACGACATGCGTATGATCGTGTTTGAGCGCTTGATGTCGTAAGCCGCACCCACTCGCGGTTCCAACTGCCGCGCCACCGTCAAGCCGTTGTACAAATCGCCGCGTAGCCCCAGATTCAGCGACCAGTTTCCTTTCGTGATGTTGTCTCGGGCATAAATCCCCAACTCCTTCACGTCCGTGTGGCCGATGAAATCAAAGTAGCTCCCTCCGCGTGTCAGGTCGTAAGGCAGCAGCGCCGGATTGAACGCCGGATACAAATTCGATCCCGGCCCGGTGTTCGGTATAAACGCGCCCGTACACTGCGAAGGGCTGGTAATTCCCGGCGCAGGCGCAGCCACGTAAATTCCCTGGTCCGCAGAAAACGCCAGGCAAGGCGCGTTGTAAGCGGGATCGACAATCCCTAATCGATCGTTCTCATTCAAGAAGGTCTGAGCGTAGGAAAATCCCGCCTTGATGTTGTGAATGTTCTTGTCATAAGAAATGTCGGAATGAATCCCCGCATTCGTCAGCGTCCGGTCCTGTCCCACCGATTGCCGCTGCAAACTTGGTGGCCCCAAATCCGCGAATGGGTTTGCGCTCGGGTAATAGTTGTAACCGTCGTGACGCACAAAAGCGCCCAATGTGAATACCGCCGTGGCCGACATCACGTGTGTCCACGAAGGCGCGATATTGAACGTCCCAATCTTCGACCGTTGGTCCGTCGCTCCCACCACCATTCCATTCGGCCCAATGCCGTGATAGTTATTCACATCCTCGGCATCCACTCCATCCAGCCCGCTCCACGCCGTAGCGTATTCGGCATCAAGAGAATTCGGCGTCTGGAACCAGCTTCGCGTGTATCCAAAATCAAGGTGAATTGTGTCGGCGCTGGAGAACTGCAAATCAACCCGGTCGAACCCGTTCCCCTCGTTGCCCTTGTCATGCAGCACGGCAAACTCCGGCGGATCGAGAAATCTCCCGGTGTCCAAGCCGCTCACCGAAATAAAATTTCCCCAGTTCTTTCCGCCATAGGCCACGTCCGCTGCCAGCTTCGAGGTTCCAAATGATCCGTAGTCCAGACTCACGCTGCCATGCGGCGTGGTCACACCCTGCCCCGAGCGCGTCGTCGCCACAATCACCACGCTCGTCTTCCCGCCGTACTCCGCCGGCGGCGCACCCGAAATCACTTCCAGCGACTGAACCGAGCCGAGCGGAATCTGGTTGGAAAAAACCTTGCTCTGTTGATCGGTAATCGACTGACCATCCACGGAGAACGAATTCTCCGCGTGATCGCCCAGCCCGTGAAACTGCCCATTGGAATCGGCGGCGATTCCCGGCGTCGTCTCGGTGACCAGGGCGCTTACCTGCGAAGTAGGGCTCTCCTCGGGAATTTTTTGGAACTCCTCCCGGTCGATGTCCGAATGGAACGTAGAATCGTTCTCCACCAGATCGCCGCCCGCCTCCACCGTCACCGTCGTCGAAGTGGTAGAAACTTGCAGAGCGACTTTCACATTCACTGGAACCACTGAACGCACTTCCACATCCTGTGCGGTCTTCGAAAATCCCTCCGCCGAAATGGTCATGTGGTAGGGATTGAAGGGAACGTTTGGAAAATTGAAGTCACCCGAGGTATCTGTCTTTGTCGACCGGTCATAGTGGCTCACCGGATTGTGAATCTCGACCGTCGCATCCGGCACAACCGCTCCCGAAGGGTCGAGAACGCTTCCATTAATCTCGCCCGAACTTCCGCTGGATTGGGCACAAACGTAAACTCCCGCAGCCAATAATCCCGCCATCAAAGCCGCACGCAGCGGCATTCTGTAAAAGCTATGCATGATTCCTCCATGAGAACAAGGACAAAAAAGGTCTAGCAAACGGCTCTGGATGAACCGCTGCCCATATTCGGTGGAGTCGCTGAACCTTAGATTGCGGAGGCGGGCGGACGTACAGAAGAAAACCGAGGAAAGATTGTTTTGCAGTACTGACGAGCGGACGGATGGCAACCATCCGCTGGAAAAGAGGTTTAACGGAAGGCGACGCATGAACCGGCGTAGCCGAGTGTGCCGCTACGCAAACCTGACATGCAGCCGAGTCATCCTGACTCGAATGCCGGTGCACAGCAAACACCAACGCCGACCAAACCGTCAGCGCCACCGCCATCCATGCAATCTGTCGAGTGATCGACCGCATGATTCCTTACAATACTAGCTCGAATTATAGCAATCAAAGTAGCGTCGCCACTGGTACCCAGAGTAATACCGGCATCTTGCAGGTAGAGGTGGCGCCCGCACAAGAATGCTAGAGGCAAGGGGGGCGCGTTCAATTTGCCGGCGACTCTACTTGCGAAACCAAGTCGCATACTCCGACTTCATAAAAAAATCCATCAGCATGCCCGCAACCTTTTCCACGCCCGCTCGATTCGGATGCGTTCCATCTTCCTGAAACTCCGACGCCTTCCAGATCAAACCGTCGGACCTCGGCACGTCGCCATCGGCCCACAAATAGGGACCCCACGCAATCCACGGCGCAACACCTTTCTTATAATCAAGATCGCCTGCCATTGAATCCGCTTTCCCGCTCCGCAACTGATCGACCTGCGCCTGAATTGCCCATTTCACCGAGAACCCATATTCGTAAGCGTAAGGTTCAGGATTCAACGGGCGGGATGCGTAGCCTGCATACACGCGGCTCGAAACAAACATCAACTTCAAATTCGGATACCGCGCCCGCGCTGCCCGCGCAATCTCGCCAATCTCCCGCTCATATACGTAAGCATCGGCATCGGGAGAAGGCAAGGCAATCGAGGGGCGCGGATCCGCATTCAGCATCCAGATCACTTCCACTTGATCTTCCGCGAGTCCTGCGGGCTTCAGCACCTCATCGCGAATGCGATCGTACTGATTCGGAATCGTCCGCGGCGCCCGGCATCCCTTTTCCACCGGATTCTCGGTAGCAAATCTCCAGAAGCAAGCGGTCATTGCTCCTTTAGCGCCGTTGAGAACAGCCATCGTCGCATGATTGACTTTCGCGTTCGACTCAGCCATCTCCACAAACGGACGAAACTCGATCGTCGCATTGCTCATCCCGATACCGAGAAAGACAAATTTCCCGCGCACAGGTTTCACCTGCGCCGCCAGCGCAAGCCCATCCGCACCATGATCGCGCGGAAGTTCATTCGACCCCTTCTATAAAGTCCGCCCGAAAACCCTTTGTACTTCCCTGCCCCCAGATCGTTCAGTGGCTTGGCAACAAACGCCTGCCCCCAAACTCTCAAAACAAAAGACAAAAACAGAGAGAGAAACAAACTTGCCCGGAATTTCTTCAACATGATCTACTCGCTCTGTGAGTATGAGTCAGCCCACAAAAAAGTCCCAGCGCCATTGTGTTAGTTTAATAAGCAGTTGTCTCAACAATGATTTGAATCGTAAGACCGCCGCTCGAATAACAAGCAGTCGATCGAGGTGAGCACTCGTTTCAAGTTACTTGTCGCTCCTGATTGTCGTTTGAACACGTAGGGCCCGTAGCTCAGCGGTTAGAGCCGCGGACTCATAATCCGTTGGTCCCAGGTTCGAATCCTGGCGGGCCCACCACTCACGCGACGGCGCAACGGCTTTTGCGCTTTCGCGTCACCATTTCGATCGTTTGGTCGAAAGATCTTCTCCGAGGAAAATCACTGGATGCATAAAATCTATACCATCGCCGTCTGTCTATTCGCTGTGGGAATGTTGCCGCAAAGTTCATTGGCGCAGCAAAACTCGTCAGCGACGAATTCACAATCTTCCACTTCTTCTCCGGCCAAAGCACCGGCTTCTACAGCGAAGCGAACGGGGCCTGCTTCGAGGGGTGCGGCTCCACTGAAGCTCACCACGCAGAAAGAAAAACTTAGCTACTCGCTGGGCATGAAGATGGGCGAGAATATGCACAAGCAATCTGTAGCTATCGACCCGGCGATTTTTGCGCGCGGTTTGAAAGATGGTCTTGCCGGCGGCAAGACTCTACTCACGGATGAGCAAGCGCAAGCTGCGATCATGGACGTACAGAAAGAAATGCATGAAAAGATGCAGGCCAAGATGAAAGAGGAGGGCGAGACGAACCAGAAAGCGGGAGATGCTTTTCTGGCTGCGAACAAAAGCAAGAACGGCGTGGTCGCGCTGCCGAGTGGTCTGCAATACAAAATTCTTACAGCGGGCACCGGCCCCAAACCTACTGCGGGCGATACGGTCGAGTGCAACTACCGAGGAACGTTGATCAATGGGACGGAGTTTGACAGTTCGTACAAGCGCGGCCAACCGGCAACTTTTCCCGTCAGCGGAGTGATTAAGGGATGGACGGAGGCGTTGCAGTTGATGCCCGTGGGATCGAAGTGGCAGTTGTTTATTCCTCCGGATCTGGCTTATGGAGAGCGCGGCGCGGGCGGAGACATTGGGCCGGATGAGACTTTGATTTTTGACGTGGAACTGCTTTCCATCAAGAGCAAGGAGAAAGCGCCGGACGCGGCGAAGGAGCCGGAGAAGAAGTAAGGGTTGTATGCGGAGCCTTTGAGGCTTGCGGTTTCCAGCTTGCAACTGAAGCAAGACCGGAGCAGCAGCATGTTCTGTGACGGTGCCGGCGGAACGCCAAGTATGCCAACCGTTTTTCCAAAGCCCTCTATTATCCCCGGAAGCGACTCGGCTGAAGCCGCGCCCTTTCAAACCATTGACCCGCGAGGGCTATAGTTCTCGCGGTTAATCAGCTTGGGACACTGTGGTTGCGAGTCGTTGACACTGGTTTGCCACGTAGAGTAGCGTGGCTTCCGTTCCCTCAGTCTCGCACTTTTACACTAAAAGGAGAGATACCGTGTCGTGTCGAATTCTCTGCACGGTGGTTTTTTGCTGCCTGTTTTTCACATCTGCGCTGGCGCAGGACCCAACCAAAGTCGAGCCCAGGCATTACCGGCTGGTTTTTGAGAATGAGCGAGTGCAGGTGGTAAGCGTGCATTATGGCCCGCATGAGAAGTCGGAGATGCATGAACATCCCGGCGGAGTAGTAGTGATTGTTACTGGTGGACATTTGAAGTTCACGGACCAGAACGGCAAGGTCACCGATGTTTATGCGAAGGCCGGTGAGGCACGATGGTTTCCGCCCTTCAAACATAAAGTGGAGAACGTGGGCGATGAGCCTTACAACGCGGTGTATGTTGGAATTAAGGGGAAGGTTACGGAGGTTGGGGCGAATTGGAAGCCGGATTCCTTGGTGAGTGATTCGGAGTTGGCGCGGGTTTTGGCGATGTCTGCTGACTCGCGCTAAAGCGCACCGGTATCTACTTCTTCTTACGATTCTGGAGTTGGGCCGAGGGCGAAAGGTCAAAATCCCAGCCACTCAGTATTATTCGGAAAGTCGGCCCAGGCCGCCGCATCCGCCGATGCGTGGTTCGTCTATCATCAAATTGTCCCTTTATAATTAGGTCCAGTAGAAATTTCTTATCCAAGGAATGGTATGGCGCACACTGTGTTTTGCGTGAAGTTGAAGCGGGAGTTGCCGGGGCTGGATGAGCCTCCGTTTGATAATGAGCTGGGCAAGAAGATTTATGACAACGTCTCGCAGGAGGCGTGGCGGATGTGGACGGAGCATTGCAAGATGCTATTGAATGAGTACCGGCTGAATCCGGCGCGGCGTGAGGATCAGGAAGTGATTGTGAAGCAGTTGGACATGTTTTTCTTTGGCGAGGGTTCGGCGGTGCCGAAGGAGTACGTTCCGCCGGCGAGCTAGGCGGGACTAAAGCCTCAAGAGGGGTACGCTCTCGCGGCGCTGAAACGCCGCTCTTCCACGTTGTGTACAAGCTTGTCGATCCCATCTGCCGTGCCCATCCGCCGTGGTGGGAGTTCCCCGAAACGCCGGTTGGAGCGACAAGCAGACAGGGATCCTTCGACTTCGTGGCCCGAACCGCCGGTTCGGGCCACTTCGCTCAGGATGACAAATCAAAAAACTTTCATCGTGACACATCAATGCGCGTTCATTTTCCTATCCAGCGGTCCACCCAGGCGTTTACGGTTTTGTACCAGAGCTGGGAGTTTTGGGGTTTCTGGACCCAGTGGCCTTCGTCGGGGAAGTAGAGCATTTCCGAGGGGACGCCTTCCATTTGCAACGTGGTGAAGAGATCGAAGCCTTGGGAGACGTCGAGGCGGTAATCTTTTTGGCCGTGGATTACCAGGATAGGGGTTTTGAAATTTTTCGCGTACTCGTGCGGAGACCATTTGCGGTATAGCTCGCGGTTACTGTAGGGAGTGCCTTTGAACTCCCAGTCGTTGAACCAGAGTTCTTCGGTGTCTCCCCAGGCGGATTCGGCGTTGAACATGCCGTCGTGCGAGACCAGGCATTTGAAGCGGTCGGTGTGGCCTTCGATCCAGTTGATCATGTATCCGCCGTAGCTTGCGCCGAGAGCGCATTCGCCCGTCTTATCAATAAAAGCGTAATGCGCCTCCGCGTAGTCGAGGCCTTTCATCAGGTCTTCGAAGGGAGCGCCGCCCCAGTCGCCGTTGATCGCATCGATGAACTTCTGCCCGTAACCGGTCGAGCCGTGGAAGTTGATCATGATGACTACGTAGCCTTGATTGTCATCGCTTGGTGCGGCGAACAGTTCGGGATTCCAGCGATAGCTCCAGTCGTCTCCCCAGGCACCTTGCGGGCCGCCGTGGATCAGGAACTTCACCGGGATATTTTTTGGAGGCATCGAAGTTTGGGGGCTTGACTATGAACCCTTCGACTTTGTCGTTATGGGCGCCGGTGAACCAGAAGGGTTCCAGCGGAGACATGGCTACCTCCGACAGGATAACGCGTCGTTGATAATGGGTCACGGGTATGTGAGCGGGATTGGCGAAACCGGCGCGATAGATTTCCGTGGGGTGCTCTAAAGTCATGAACGTGAAGAACAATGTTTGGCCGTCGGGAGATAGAGCGAGGTCGTCGGCGTAGCCGCTGGGTGCGGCGGCGGGGGCCTGGGACCAGTCGGATGGAGGGGTTACGGGCTTATCGATATCTGCTATTTCGAGCTGGGTTCGGCCTGCGTTCTCATAGGTGAAATAGATCTTCTTGGAGTCTTTGGACCAAATATAGTTTCCCACCCAGCGGTCGAAATTCTCGGTCAGATTCTTCTTCTCTCCGCTTTTGCGGTCGTAGAGCATCAGGCGGAAGCGGTCGCTCTCATAGCCGGGACGCTGCTGGGCGCGGTAGGCGATGTAGCGGCCATCGGGCGAATAGAGCGGGGAGGAGTCGCTGGCGGGGTTGGCGGCGGTGATGTTCTTGGCCGGGCCTCCGGTTACGGGGGCGATCCAGAGATCGTTGTTGGTGGAGGCGGCGGGATTTTTGTCGTGGTTGGAGGTGTAGCAGATTTCTTTGCCGTCGGGGGAGAAGGCGTAGTCGTCCTGGCCGCCTAGGGAGAAGACGGGGGCGTCGTAGTCGCCGGGGGTGAGATCGAGAGGAGGACTCTGGGCTCCGAGTGCCGGGTGTTGTCTCAGCCATGCTTGGCGCTGAGGCTATGAAGATGTGGCTCCGTTTGCCCTGTTTATACGCATTCCAGTGGCGATAGAGCAGATGGTGAAAATCTGCGCCTTGACCTTCGACTGCTCGGCGTCCTTCATCCTCTTTGAGTTGCATTCTTCTTCTCGGACGGGCGCCCCGTCGCAGTCTGGATAAACGTCGGAGGTAAAGAGGATGTTTTTGCCGTCGGGCGACCAGAGTTCACCGCTCGCCTCAGTTGCGAATGATGTCAGTTCCCACGCACGTGAAACTGTTCCGGCGGCGCCGTCAAAATCCGCAATCCAGACTTGTGAACCGCCCGCTTTCGTCGAAATAAACGCAAAGCGCTTGCCGTCCGGCGCCCAGCGGGGGCGGTCGGCGTCCTGATCGGTGATGATCTCGCGCTCCTGACCGCCGGAAGTGGGGACGATCCAGATGTGCGGGGTCTTGGTGTTGGCGGCCAGGTCTACATCGACCACGCTGAAGATTACCCACTTGCCGTCGGGGGAAACTTGGGGATCGCCTACGCGCTTTAACTTCATCATGTCTTCGAACGTGAAGGGGTGTTTCGATTGGGCGGGGGCGAAGGCCGCGACGCATAGAACGGCGGCGGCGAAAAGCAAATTCCTCACCCGCGCTTTGCGCGCGTTCGGGATGACAAGGGGTGTGGAGAGCATTATGAACCTCCCGTGGCAAACGGATGAGTCTAGCAGATGGCGACGCTACGCTTCCCAAGGATTGATGAGCCTCACGCCGCAGTTCTCGAAATCGCGCACATTGCGTGTGGCCACTGTGGCTTCTCGAACTTTCGCGATGGCGGCGATCTGAGCGTCGAAAAGACTGATTGGCTTTCCCCGCATCCGGCGGTCGACAGCTATAAGGGCGAAGGTGCGCGCCGAATTTTCGTCGAAGGCAAGAACACGCCCCAGGAGAAGGCTGCTGAACACCGATTCTGCGGTCGTGAGCAATTGTGTTCGCCGTTTTCCTATGGGCAACAGTTCGATTCCGCGGAAAATTTCGGCCATACTAATCGCCGTCGTGTAGAGCTGATCGTTCGGCTGCTGGGATGCCCAGAGGTATACGGCCGGATTTGGCGAAGCTAACATGATTTCCGACAGAACGCTGGTGTCGAGTACGATCACCGGAACAACCTGCGAACTCGATCTTCGGGCATGGCTTCACGCTTAGGAATTTTAAGATCGACGCCACCCAAGGCAGCGAATCTCTTATGGATCGCCACTGCGAGGTTTTCCGCCGGCCCGTCCGGCTGCTGAAGGGCGTGATCGAGGATCGAGCGCGCTTCCTGCTCCATGGAGCGGCCATTGCGAGCGGCGCGGAGGCGGAGGCGGCGCTTGGTGTTTTCGGGCAGTTTGCGGATGGTGATGCTGGCCATGCAATCAATGATAGCACTGCAATCATTGATTGCAAAGAGCTTGTTTTTTGAATACTGCCGGGGCGAATTTCGATCTGCCAATGTGCGCCAAGTCTTTCCCGATCGGCTCAATGACCGCGTTCCGCTGGAGTGGGGCTTATCAAGGCGAGGCATGAGCGGGGCGAAAATTTTTCCTCCGCCAACCCTTTTGCCGGTATGGCATCCAAGGTTACGGCAGAACTGCAGCACCCTACCCCCGGCTTCACTGAGCGGAGAGGAGTCGGGGGAGGGTCGCCGCGGTACCTCATCCAAAAAAATTCGCTAAAATAGAAGTATGCATTGGCTTCGCCGGGTTTCGCTGTCCCTTGCCTTTGTGGCGTCTCTTGCCACGTTTCCCATATACAGTTTTGCGCAAGAAGGTCCGCTGCAGAGCGCGCAGCCGCAAGGCATTACGCCGGAGGAGATTATTTCGCGTTTTGCGGCGCGGGAAAAATTGTTCAAGGAAGCGCGCGATAACTATACCTACCGGCAAGATATCCATGTCGAGACGCTCGATGGGAAAACTGTGACCGGGGAATATCACGAAGTTTTCGATGTGCTTTACAACGACAAAGGCCAGCGGATGGAGAATGTGGTTTTCGCGCCACAGTCGACGCTGGATCAGGGAGGGTTGTCGCTGGATGAGGGCGACATTCAGGACTTCCGCAACCGGCTGCCTTTCGTGCTGACGACCGATGAAATTCCGGAATACAACATTCTTTACGTTGGACAGCAGCAGGAAGACGAAATTCACTGCTACGTTTTCGACATCGCTCCGAAGCAAATTGTTGGGAAAAAGCGCTACTTTCAGGGGCGCATCTGGGTGGACGATCACGACTTCCAGATTGTGAAGACCTACGGGCAGGCCGTGCCGGAAATTCGCGACACGAAAAAGAAGGGTAAAACGGAGCACCTTTATCCGAAATTCACCACCTGGCGGCAGCAGATCGACGGGCAATACTGGTTTCCGACTTATACGCGGGCGGATGACGTTTTAAATTTCAATACCGGCGATATTCATGTTCGCGAGATTGTGAAGTATGAGGATTACAAGCGGTTTGGCTCGAGCGTGAAGATTCTTTACAACGGGCAGGAAGTTCCGAAGGCCGATCAGAAAACGCCGGAGCAGAAGGCTCCGCAGCCGCCACAGAAATAGCATCTGGCTGTCACTTGGGCGACTTCTTTATGCGAAGTGGCCAGTTGGAATTGCGGCGGCAACAACTCGGCAATAGGCCGGGGTCGAAACGACTGGAGCCTGAGCGGAAGAAGACATATATCCACTCATCTCTAGCTCACTCACCTCTGCGCCGGCGCAGCGACCCGAAAATATCTGTCATAAATCCAGAGAAGCGCTGTCGTTCCCACTCCCACAGCAGTTACAGTCCACCAGATCCGCTCTGGCTGGTGCATTACTTCGCCGAAATGATGCACCAGCGTTCCGCCAAACCAGCCTCCAATCAACGAACCAATTCCGATCGGCAAAAAAGCAAACCCCATATACGTCCCCTGCTGGCCTGGCGGCGCAAGCAGCGCGATGTACTCGTAATAGCGCGGCTGCTGCGTGATCTCTCCCAGCGCCAGCACGAACAGGGACAAAATCGCACCCCAAACTGTCGGGCGAAATGCAAGAATCAACCACGCAAGCGAAGTGATCAACGTCCCCAAAATCACCGCCTGGAAGGCTGGAATTTTGCGCGTCAGAAAATTCACAACCAGTGTCAGGCAAATCACCGTCAGTCCATCCGTCACCAAAATGCTCTCAACATTCCTCTGCGAATTAATGTAGTTGTGTATATACCCCGGCAGGCTGATGTATTGCTGCCAGAACACGATCCAGTATCCGGTGAAGATAATCAGGAACCACATGAAGCGGCTCATGCCCGCCAGCATGGCCACGAACAACACAGCCCAGATCCACCACGGAGCGGGTAGTTGGGGATACACGAAGAGAGCAACTCGCAGAACAATTGCGAGGAATAATGCTGTCAGCACCAGCCGGTAATTGCCAAGAACCGTGCAGAAGTTGCGCACGACCGTGCTAACCGAAGGCGGAGGCGCGTCGCCCGGCTTGCGCGGCTCGCGAAAAAACAGCAACACGAAAAAAAACATCGCGAAGACGCTGAGCGCGGCAACACGATACACGTTCTCCACTCCAAGATGTTCATGCGCCCATCCCGCATAGAGCGGCCCGGCGGCACCGCCAATATTCACCAGCGTGTAGTAGATCGAATAACCGATCGAGCGCACATTCTCTTTGGAAGCCCGCGCGGTAGTCCCAACTACGCAAGGCTTCACCAGAGCAATTCCAAGCGCCGGAAGAATCAGGATCACTCCGACGAACAAACCCAGGGGCACCGCATTCCTGACCGGCGCCAACCAGGGCGCCGCAATCGAACCTATGAGAAAGTACGCGACGGAAAGAATCAGATAAGCGATCGACAGCGCGCGGCGAAATCCAAGTCGGTCCGCAGTCGCCCCGCCGAAGATGGCGAGAAACCAAACCATCCCGCCAAAAATGCCGGTCAGCGTTCCCGTCTGCTCAGTCGAAAAATTCAACCGCTCCTGCAGATAGAGCGCCAGTGAAGCGAACGCGCCGTAATAAGCCAGCCGCTCAAAAATCTCGCTGATATTCGCAACCCAGAAAGGACGTTCAAAGCCGGTGCGAATTTCGTGAAAGCGTTCAGAGATGGTCAAGGTGCTCCTCAGGCCGGAGGCAATAGTAACGGAAGATCGAAACACGATCAAAGTTTGCTGAGATCGAGTGCAGGGTTCGAATCAGGCTTTCACTCGCTGGCCAAAAATCGCCGTTCCAATTCGCACGCAAGTCGATCCCTCTTGAATCGCTACTTCAAAATCGTGCGACATGCCCATCGAAAGCTGATCCATCTGAACCCCGGGTAAATTCCGGCCCGCTATCCGATCCCGCACTTCGCGCAATGCGCGAAAATATCTTCTTGCACCGTCGGGATCGTCGGTAAATGGTGGCACGGTCATCAGCCCGCGAAGCTGCAGCGCTTCCAATCGCGGCGCTGCCAGTAACAGCTCCTCCAACGCTGAAGACGATGGAGCCACTCCGCTCTTTGCCACCTCACCGCCAACGTTGATCTCAATCAGCACGCCCGTCTTCTTCCCAAGACCTCGTGCCGCCGCATCCAGTTTCTCCGCCAGCTTCAACGAATCCACAGAATCGACCGCGCAAAAGAGTTCCGCCGCTTTCCCTGCCTTATTCGTCTGCAAGTGTCCAATCATGTGCCACCGCGCATCAGACAAATCTCGAAGGGCGTCGATCTTCCCCGAAAACTCCTGCACGCGATTTTCCCCAAACAAGCGCAGTCCCGCGGCATGCGCCTCCCGAATGCGTTCGGCGGATGAGTCTTGGTGACCGCCATCAAAGCTACATCATCCGCACGCCGTCCGGCCCGCCGGGCAGCGGTTTCGATCCGCTCTCGAATAGACAGCAATATTTTCGTTGATCGACACGGGTCTTTTTAAAAAGGAACAAAAGCAAAGGGCCTAACACACCGTGCTGGCCCTGCGAGTCAATGTCATTCGTGCTAAGACGCGATCTACATAATCGCCGTCGGCGGCGCGGGCTCATCCGGACTTCCCGCCTTCGCCAGCGGCACGCGGATCATCGCAATCACCAGCACGGCCAGCGCTGCCAGCGCAGCCCAGATGGATGGCGTCCAATTGCACCAGCGTTACATCTTGCCCCGATCCCACCAGTCCCGCGATCACCAGTCCGCACAACGCCTCGCCGGCGATCAGGCCGGAAGCCGTCAGCACGCCCGCATTCTCCACGCGCGCCTTCTGCGCATCGTTGAAGCCGCGCCGGTCGCGCAAGCTTGTCGGTGACCCAGCGGATCACGCCGCCCACGAAAATCGCGAACGTCGTCCCCAGCGGCAAATACATTCCGACCGAGAACAGCATCACGCTCCTCACTTCGATCATGATCATGGCGAAGCCCAGCAGGATGCCAACCACCACCAGCGGCCACGCCATGTCTCCGCCGACGATTCCCTTGCGAGAGCATGGCCATCAACCCGGCCTGCGGCGCGGGCAGCGCGGCGCTGCCGAAGTGATACGCCTTGTCGAGAATATGCCAGCGGGAAGAACAGCACCAGCGACGCGACCACGATGCCGAACAAGTCGCCGATCTGCATCTTCGCGGGCGTGCCGCCCAGGATGTGTCCGACTTTCAAATCCTGCAGCATCTCGCCGGCCACCGCAGACGACACGCAGACCACCGCCGCCACTCCCAGCACCGCCGCCACGCCGCCCGTGCCAGAAACTCCCATCGCGACCATCAGCAGCGCGGCGATCACCAGCGTGCACAGCGTCAGGCCCGAGACCGGATTGTTCGACGAGCCGATCATGCCCGACCAGGTTGCCCGAGACGGCGGCGAAGAAAAATCCGACGACGATCATCACGCCGGCCGCCACCAGCGATCCCGACGAGACTTGCGATCCACGTCAAGTTCCCGCGCCGCTGATGAAGTAGTGGTAGAGCACGATCATCGCCACGAAATACGACCGCGACGCCCGCGAATACCGACCTTTGCCGGCAGATCGCGCTCGGTGCGATTCGTCGCCTGCGTGCGCCGCCGCCGATTTCTTCAGATCGGACACCGCGCGCCCCATTCCCAACGCCCAAGTTGCTTGCGCATTTTGAACAGCGTGTAAGACGCGCCCACCAGCATGCCGCCGACCGCGATGGGTCGCACGATCGAGAAATAAATCGCTCCCGCGAGCAACGTCCACGCAACAGTTTGCCCCGCCGGCTGTGCCGCCTGAATGTAAGGGCCGATCGTGAAGGTTAGTAGCGGAACCAGCAGGCCCCAGGCCAGCACGCCGCCGGCAAAGTTCAGCGCCGCCAGGCGCGGCCCGATGATGTAGCCCACGCCCAGATACGCCGGGCTGATGTCGGGCGCAGTGAACAAGCGTCGCGCCGCCGGTGATCGTCGTCGCCACATTCGGATTCGTGCTCGGTGCGCAGCAGCAGCTTCTTGCCCAGATGCGCTGATCTTGACGCGGAAACGTGTTGCTCGCGGACTGAACACATTGACCGCTCCCAGCAGATACATGAAGCCGCCGAAGCCCATGTTCGCGAACAAGAATCTTCGCCGCCTTCGACTCCCTGCTGGCCGGCCTTGTGAATCTCCGACGCGGCCACCGATTCCGGATAAGGAAGATCCGGGTCCTCCACCATCACGCGCCGCAGCAGCGTCACGAACAAAATGCCGAGCGTTCCGCCGATCACCATCAGCGCGACCGACTTCCAGTATCTGGCCTGCTCGTCAGCCCCGGCCACAATCCCGCCATCACAAACGCCGGAATCGTGAACACCGCGCCCGCCGCCACCGACTCGCCGATCGATCCCACAGTTCGCGCGATGTTCTCTTCCAGCAGCGAGCCCTTCATCAGCCGCAGCAACGCCATGCCGATCACCGCCGCCGGATAAGTCGCCGCGATCGTCATCCCGGCCTTCAGGCCGAGGTATGCGTTTGCCGATCCCAGAATCGCCGTCATCACCAGTCCGATCAGCACGGCGCGGAAGGTGAACTCCTTCATCTCCATAGTTTCGGGAACATAGGGAACGTGTTTTTTTACCGGCGGTGGGGCGACCGTACTCATGAATGAAATCCTCGCAAGGGATAAGTCCCGGATTTTATACTTACAGGCGAAACACAGGAACGGCGCACGTTAGCACGCTAGAGCCTCATTTTACAAGTGGAGGGAAGCCAAACTTAAGAGGGTGCCATGCCGAAGCCCTGAGTTTCCAGGCGAGTCTCGGCCGGAGGGAAACTGCGGGACGAAGGGCCTTACATACACGCAAACGCTCGCGAGTCGCCCGAGCTTATCCCTGCCATTTGCCTCCCATTCCCCTGCGGCGTAAGATGACCCTAACCGGTCAGTCCCGCCTCTTCGTAATTTGGTCTTTCGAGGTGCAGTGTGAACAAGAACTCCCCCGACCAAGTCTGGCTTCAGCGCTATCTTGAATTTCACTGCGACGACTGCGGCAGCGCCATCGGTTTCCGCTCCCGCCGCCGCACCTTCATCGAACTCTATGTTCTTCCGCTGTTTCTTTTGCGGCCGGTGCGTTGCGCCGAGTGTTTCCGTAGAGATTATCGCCTGATTTTCATGCCGGTACGGGATCGCCTGTCGGAAGCGGTCAGCAAGCCGCCCGTTTCCGCCACAGATTCCCGCGCCACACGCAACGTTGCCTAGAGCCCTTGGGCACCGTTATACTGGCTTGCAGTACGGTGCAGCAGAACCTGATCCTTGTGAGCAGGATTCTCGCGGTTACCACGGAGGCAGTCTTCAGCAGTAGCGGAGACCGAATTCGCGCCATCGAGGCCGACGTTGCAGTGTCGCGGCCTTTTATTGCTTCCTTCGCCGGCCGGTTCCGCCCAAATCGCTTCGTCAATTCAGTTAAAGAGGGAATCTTTGCGGTTCTATTCCCGTCCGATTGCCGCATTTGCGGCGATCCGCTGACGCGTGTTTCGCGTCTCCCCATCTGCCATGCTTGTCTTGAAAGCATGGTTCCCATCACAGGCGGGACTTGCGTTCTCTGCGGCGAGCGCGTGCTTTCTGCCCGCATCGCAACGGTACTCGGCGAAGATCAGATCCGCTGCGGATTATGCCAGCGCGTCGAGCAACCGTTTGAACGCGCCGTGGCTTACGGCAGCTACGAAGGCGCTCTCCGCGAACTGATTCATCTTTTGAAGTATGGCGCAGTCCGTCCCGCTGCGCCTGTTTTAGGCAGCATGCTGGCTGAAGCAATTGCGCGCATCGAACCGAATTTCGGCGGTGCAGAAATCGCGGTGATTCCCGTCCCGCTGTTTCGCCGGAAACTGCGGCAACGGGAGTTCAATCACGCGCAATTGATCGCGCAAGCTGCAGTGAAAACCCGTCGAGGACGCTTTCATCTTCAGCCCGAACTGCTCGAACGGAAGCGTGAAACTGTTTCGCAAACCGGACTTACCCGCCATCAGCGACGCGAGAACGTTCGCGGTGCATTCGCTGTTACGCGGCCCGATATCGTAAAGGGGCTCCAGGTTCTGGTCGTGGACGATGTTTTTACCACCGGCGCAACCGCATCCGAGTGCGCGCGGGTTCTGCGACGTGCGGGCGCGGCGAGGGTCTGGGTCGCGACAGTAGCCCGCACGCTGAAAATTGCCGAACTCCAGATTGAGGTTCGGCTGCCGGAGAGGTCACAGCTCGAAGAGGACGAGGGAATCGCCTTGGCGCGCGTCTCAGGCATCTAAGCTAGAGTCTGTAGTAATGACGCAGGTGGACGCCTGGGGTGGCATAGTAGACATAAGTAACGGCTGGAGGCGAGCTGGATAGGGAGAACGCAGCCAACCGTTTGGTTGCTGGGAGATGAGTAAAGCGCCATGTCAGTGAGAAGTGAAGCCGACGGAGGATTTGCCGGAAGGCACGCCGCCAACCTGTTCGCCGGAATGACGGTGCACCGGGATGGCGACGGTCAAGCCCTGCACGCTCCTGTCCTGGTACTTAACGCTTCCTACGAGCCCATCAATGTCTGCGCCGCGCGCCGCGCCCTGGTTCTCGTACTCAAAGGGGTGGCTATGACCGAAGAAGAGAATGGTCACTTCCTGCACGCCGCCCGCTTCGCCGTGCGCGTTCCTTCTGTCATCCGCCTGCTGGAATACCGCCGCATCCCGCACCAGAGCCGCGCTTTGTCGCGCAAGAATATCCTCTTGCGCGATCGCAATACCTGCCAGTACTGCGCCACGGTGCTGCCGTCCAGCGAGCTAACGCTCGACCACGTGATTCCGCGCTCCCGCGGAGGGTCGTCCACTTGGGAAAACCTCGTGGCATGCTGCCACACCTGCAATCGGCGCAAAGGCAACCAGCTTCCCGTTGAAGCCTCCATGAAGCCGATGCGCGAACCCCGCGCCTTCAATCTCCACACCAGCCGCCACATCATGCGTCTTATGGGCCGTAGCGACGACAAGTGGAGAAAGTATTTGTTCTATTAGTCCAGAAAAGGTCGCCGTCCATCGTCGGCACCGCCGGGCTGCAAGGTGTCCTTGATTTGCGAGGCGCCGGCTCGATTCGTCTTTCCTGAGATCACGCGCGCCACGAATCGTTCTGCGCACGCCGTGCGAGACACCTCTCTGTCGACGGGGAATAAATTCTCGAACGAGTTAGAAGTAACTCAGCCACCATTCTGTCCGGCGCTGGCGCACTCCCGCAAACCATCGGCACACCGGATAAAGCGTTGTGACGACGACGGCCCAGAGCAGATATACGACCGGAAGCGAATATCCCCAGCCGGGCGGCGGAGTAAAGGGGAAAAATGGAAGTGCGGGCGATTGGAACATCCAATGGATCTGGTGATAACGCGCGTAACAAAAGGCGATGGCCAGCAAATGGATGAGAGGAATGTGGAGAAGGTAGTAAAACATCGGCACCTTGCCGAAGATCAGAGCAGGACGCAAGAACTTTGGCGTGTGCGCGTCTACGGCACAGAGGAATAGCAGAGTGGGGCCGAGGGTCATGAGCAGGAACAACAGCGACGGCGGATATTTGGTTGTGTTCAGGAACGAGAGAACGGTGAAGAGCGCTGACTTCTGAGTCCCCCAGCGGGACGGATCGCCGTAGACGTTAAGGCCGCGGAGCAGGATGAATAAGGTCGTCACAATCGCTCCGGCGCGCAACAGGAACGCTCTTCTTCGTTCAGAGGGCCAGCTATAGATTTGGCCCAGAGCGTATCCCACAGCAGTGACGCCAACCCATGGGATCAACGGGTAGGCGATGTAGATTGAATAGCGTGGCGTGGCGGCAAGCTGGCCATTGACATGAAGAATCGTCCAAAGCGGGTTCGACCATTGGACCGAATCGAAGAGATTGTGAGTTGCGATGAGGACCAGGCCAAACGCCGCAACGACAGAGGGTGGAAGGAAAACCAAACCGGCGAGAACGATCATGGCCCAGCCGAGAGCCCAGAGTATGAACAATATCGTGAGGTGGTAATCGAAATTGAATTGCCAGCCGAACCCGCGCGTGACGACTACTTCGAGGAAGATCAGCCAGAGGCCGCGGGTTAGAAGAAAGAGCGACAGTTCGCGGGTCGAGCGGCGGCGGCGGGCTAGCCACGAGCCGGTTCCAGTTAGGAGGAAAAAACCCGGGGCGCAGAAGTGAGTGATCCAGCGGGTAAAGAAGAGCGCGGCGGTTGTGGTGGCGAGATTTGTGGGATTGTCGGATGGGTGGCCGAAGAAGTCGCGTGTATGATCGAGGGCCATCAGGATCATGATGAGGCCGCGCACGACGTCGATCGATTCCAGACGGACGCGTTTTGCGGGTGCGACTTCCATCGGTTCGAGCTACTTAGGCCGATCCTTCATCGCCTTGATACTTGCCTTCACCAGTTTCTTTACTAATGCCATTGGTATCGGCTTGCCTAACGGAAACTTAACGATTGCTTTCGTTGTAGGATAACTGGCGAGTTCTTTCTTATGCTCTTGTATTGTGGGAGGGCGTACATGTAGGCGTATGTGCGGTTTCTTGAAGCTGAACCAGGCAAACATGCCATCGTAATCAAATCCCCCCGGGTAGGAATATCCTGGCATTTGAAAATAATCGGTACGTTCCGTGGCGCCAGGCGCTGCGGCGCGGATCGCGGCCCTGATCTTCGCTAAATCGCCTTGCGCTCCTTTTGGACATTCTGCCAGGTATTCATCCACTTCAGTTGTTTTGCGTTTGGTCATGGTTGCGTTTCTCCCGTCGCTGTGTTTTTTCGTCGCGACCGGCTTTTTGATTCCCAGGGCTTGTGCAGAACACGATAGCGGAAACAGGCAAATTAGGATATTACCCATGTTCCTGGCGATTCGCTCAATCTGAAATCATTGTTTACAATAGAAATTTGTCCTATGGACCTCTCGGCGATTCAGTCAACGCTGCGCGAGCGAAATATTGACGCGTGGCTTTTTTACGATCACCATCACCGCGATCCGATTGCCTACCGCGTTCTGGGCTTGCCTTCAGAATTAATGGTGACGCGGCGGTGGTTCTATCTGATTCCGTCGCAAGGCGACCCGGTGAAGCTGGTTCACAAGATTGAAGCGGGGCATCTTGATTCCCTGCCTGGGAGCAAACGGCAATATTCGGGGTGGCAGGAGTTGTTCGACAACATCAAGGCAATGCTGGCTTCTTATCGCGACATCGCGATGCAGTACTCGCCGAACAATATTGTTTTCACGATTTCGCTGGTCGATGCGGGGACGATCGAGTTGTTGCGCGGGTTGGGGAAGAATGTAGTGAGTTCGGCGGACCTTGTCGCCCAGTTTGAAGCCACCTGGACGGACGAGCAGATCAAGACCCATTTCGCGGCACGGGACAGCGTGGATTCGATTGTAGCGGAGGCGTTCAAGGAGATTGGACGGCGGGTTCGCAACGGCGGTGCGACCGAGCATGGAGTGCAGCAGTGGTTTATGGAGGCGTTTCGCCGGGAAAATCTGCTGACCGATGATCCTCCAATTGTGGCGGCGAATGCGAATGCGGGGAACCCGCACTATGAGCCGCGCGCCGACCATCCCATTCCGATTCGCGAAGGAGATCTGGTTTTGCTCGACGTGTGGGGGAAGAAGAATACACCCGCGGCGGTTTATTACGATGTGACATGGATGGCCTTCGTGGGGTCATCACCTTCGGCGAGGCAGCGCGAGGTTTTTGAGGTCGTTCGCGATGCGCGCGATGCGGGAGTAAAAACGGTAACCGATGCGATCGCCGCGGGCCGCCGAATTGCGGGATGGGAAGTGGACCGCGCCACGCGAGGCTACATCAAGAGTAAAGGATACGGCGATTACTTCATTCACCGCACCGGGCATTCGATCGGGACGGACGTTCACTCCAACGGGGCGAACATGGACGATCTGGAGATTCACGATGAGCGGCAGCTTCTGCCAAACTCATGTTTCTCGATCGAGCCGGGGATTTACTTGCCGGAGTTTGGAGTGCGCAGCGAAGTGAACATGCTGGTGCGGCAGAAATCGGCAGAAGTGACGGGAAAGATTCAACGCGAGATCGTGATTATCTGATGGCGAATACGACGACAACGAAATCGAAGGCGGAGCCAGCACAATCGTCGAGCATGATGCCGGTGATCGCGCCGGCGGTTGGTTGGCTCGTGCCAGGCGCGGGGCACCTGATTCAGCGGCGATGGGTTCGCGGACTGCTGCTGCTGATATCCATTGGGGCTATGTTTGTGCTCGGCTTGCTGATGCAGGGGCACATTTACAGAGCGAATGGCGGCGACATTCTTGACATGCTCGGCTTCATCGGCGATCTGGGCGCGGGCGGAATGTATATTGTGACCCTGGCGATGAACGCCGGCCAGGGCGCGATTGCTTTTGCGATTGCGGATTACGGAACGAAGTTCATGATCGTAGCGGGATTGCTGAACTTTATCGCGGTCGCGGATGCGTATCACATCGCCATCGGGAAGAAGCAATGACGATTCAACTCACGCACTTCAGCGCGGCGTTTGTGTTTGCGGCCTTCGCATCGATTGTTTTTGGGATCACGCATCGCGACACCACGCGCGACATGATTCGCTATGGCTTATATTGCTTTGTCATGTTTCTCGGGGGCGTAATTGTAGCCGGGTGGGCGATGTGGCTGATAAGACGCTGAATATCCCCGATCGACTTCGATCACGTCAATCCCCATTCGGCTAGTCTTTACCCCGCCCAGACAAACGCGTCGAAGACACGCTTCGATTCAAAATTCAAGCGCCGATACAACGCGACCGCGCGCGCATTCGCTTCAGTCACGGTGAGCGAGAGCATGGTGAAACCGCGCTTGCGGAGATTCGCCATGGTTGCGGCGAGAAGCGATTCGCCGATTCCGTGAGAGCGGTACTCCGGGAGAACACAAACCTGGGTCACGTGACCAACGTCGCCACGCACGCGTGAGCACAGAATCAGTCCGATCAGATTTTTTCCCTTGCGGTCGATTGCGGAGAAGGAAGCTTCCGAATCGAAGAGGCCGCAACCCGGAAAGCGGACAATATTGTTCAAGAAGCGGAGCGACCCGGTGAGCGTGTGGTATTGATCGTTAATTTGTGCATCGACATGGGTCCGATAGGCTGCGGTGATGACGGCGGCAGCGGGTTGATAATCGGCCTCGACCCAGCGGCGGATTTCGATTTCGGGATGTGTCTTTGCCACTGCTGCGGAGGTCTGATCGAGCTTGAGAACCATGAATAACCGCGGATGGCGCTGAAAACCTTGATCGAGGAATGGTCGAGCAACGCTGCCTGTTTCATGTGCCAGCAGTTGAGCTTCGACGCGATGAATGCCGGGCGATTGCTGCAGAGTTTCGATTACGTGAGTCAGCAGCCTGATTTCGACTTCGTGGGCGTTGGGAAGACGCTCGCCGTTGGAGACGTAGAGATCGCCGACGACTCCTTTGCTGCCTTCATAGACGAAGAAAGCGTAGCCGAAGATGCGGCCGCGTTCGATGGCGGCGTAACCGGGAAGGATTTTGGCATCGACGTAGCGCAGAATCATTTCCGCCGAACCGCTGTAATCCCACGAGAGCAGACTCGCCCACAGCCGAGTTTCGCTATCGAGCAAGGGTCGGAGATCGGCGGAAGAAAAATGTCTGAGATCGAGAATCTCCACGGGGCTCCTGCGAAGTTGGCTAACAGCGGCCATGTTCGCACAGACAGAATTTCGAGTTTAGTGCGTTGCGCGACGAGAGGCAAACGGGGAACAGGTGACCACCAAGAAACACCGAGATGCAGGAAGAAATCCTTCGCATTCGATTTTGGTTCCGTTGGTTCGGTTCCTATTTTGCGGCAGCAACCCAGAAATAATCGATGTGCTGGGCTTCGTAGTGTCCGAGATAAGAGACGCGGCGGCCCGGAACAAGTTTAGCGACCTCGATCTGTAAGCCCTCGGGCGCGACCAGCAGATGCTCTTGCTGCGGCACGCGGCCCCAGTCGTAGTTAAAGGTCAGATGATTGCGATAGAAAGTGAGGCCGTACTCCAGTTCGCGGCGTACGTGGTAGACGGCGAGTGGCAGCGGGTGCATCTCCATCGTTGCTAGTTCTCGCGCAACAGGACGCGCCGAGAGCAGTTGATCGAGATCCTGTGCGCCGAATTTCAACGTGGCTGCTAACGCGAGGACGACGGGAATTAACGTGACGAAGCGGAGCATGCGAAGACCTGACTTTCGCACCAGCGTCACGGCAATCGCGGCGCAGAGGACGAATGCAACGGCGAGGGCGACGAGCATGGGCTGGCCGCCTGGAAGGCGCCGCTGCGTCAGCAAATATGCGATGAGAAGAGCTGGAACGATCGGCGCAGAGGCCAGCAATGCGTGAAGAATTGCCAGGCCTGCAGGGACATGCTCGTCGGGCTGATTCTTCAGATGATGCTGGAGATAGTCGACCAAAAGAAGCGAGACGGCGGGAATCGCGGGCAGAATATAGCCGGGCAACTTCGATTGCGAGATGGAAAAGAAAATGACCGGAACTACGAGCCAGCAGATGGCGAAGACCCCAAGATGAAATCGTGTAGCTGCGTCGGACGCGGCGCCAGAATTTCTTTTCCGCCATTGCTGGATCGCGCCCGCGAACGCTGCCACCGCGAAGATGGTCCAAGGGACGAGCGCCAGGAGCGTGATTGGCAGGTAGTACCAGAAAGGCTCAACGTGGTGGTAGAGGTTTTCTGAAAAGCGCGCGAGATTCTGTTCGAGAATGAATTGGTGGAAGAATTGAGGGTTGCGGGCTTGAACCGCTGCATACCAGGGCAACGCGATCGCGAAAAAAATGAGAACGCCGAGCCACCAGGCTGTATCTCGAATGATTCGTAATTCACGCACTGAAACTGCATAGATGATGATGACTAAAGCGGCGAGGAGCGGCGCGACGGGCCCTTTCGCCAGCATTGCCAACGCCATGAAAGCATAGAAAGCGCCAAGATAAATCTTGCTCCCGCTTTCGCGCCACGCCCCCCAGGCGAGCATGCCGATGCCGAAGGTGGCGCACAGCGGCATATCGGTAGAGGCGGCGCGTGCGTAGCCGATAATTCCTGCACAGCAAGCTGCGATCAACGCGCCGTCGAGTTCGAATCCGCGGCGGAAGCGGCGCAGAAAAAAGTAGATGGCTAATACCAGAAGAGTCGCATCGACGGCGGAGGGCAGGCGGGCGGCCCAATCGCTCACGCCGAAGATTGAGTAAGCCAGCATCGCTTGCCAGTAGAAGAGTGGCGGCTTTTCCAGCCATGGCTGGCCGCCGAGGGTAGGCGTGATCCAGTCGCGACGCTCGAGCATTTCGCGCGCAACTTGTGCGTAACGCGGCTCGTCCGCGCCGATAAGCCCAAACTGATTCAGTCCATAGAAAAATAGGAATGCGCAGAATCCTGCAAGAAGCAGAACATCGGCGCGAGTTCGGTTGGTCATGGGGTTCGAAGCTTCAAGATTTCAGGGCTTCAAACGTTTCAGAGTTGATCTTGAAACATTGAGGCTTTGCCACTTTGAAACTTGACGTGAATCATTGTACGGAAGGACCGGTGCGAAGCATTTCCAGGATCTGGCGAACGGCATCGGCTAGCGGACCGTCGATCGAGCATCCACTGGCGCATTCGTGGCCGCCGCCGCCAAACTTTTCGGCCATGCGCGCTACGTCGATTTTGCCTTTGCTACGGAGGCTCACACGATAGCGGCCACCGGGCAATTCGCGGAAGAATGCCGCGACTTCAACTTCGCCGATGGAAAGCACGTAATTGACGAGTCCTTCGCAGTCTTCTTCTTTTGCGCCGCAGCGCTCCATCTGCTCTTGCGTCACCCAGGTCCAGCCCACATGCGCTTCCGTGTTGAGATTGCGCAAAGCTTCGCCCAGCAGCTTCATCTTGGCTACGGAATGGGCGAAATAAATGCTGCGGGCGCAGTGGGAGGGATCGGCTCCTGCGAGCACGAGTTCGCGAGCCAAAGCGAAGGTGTGCTCATTTGTTCCCTGAAACATGAACGAGCCGGTATCGGTCATCAGTGCGGTGTAAAGGCAGGTTGCGATTTCAGGAGAGAATGGGGTGCCCGCTTCGCGCGCCAGCCGAAAAACCATTTCTCCCGTGGCGACGGCATGTGGATCGATCCAGTTCACGTGAGCGAAAGGGCGGCCGCTCGCGTGGTGATCGATGCTGATGAGAAAACGGTCCTCGAGGCCGAGCAAACGCGTGCGATGGATGCTATCGCATTCGAGAATGATGGCGGATTCGTAGATGCCGGGAACACGCTCGGCGGTCAAAACCTGATCGGCAAAAGGCAGCGAGCGATAAATGCGAGGGACGCCGTCGTGTAGAACAACATCGGCCTGCTTGCCCATTGCCCGCAGAACCTGACAGCAGGCGAGCGCGGAGCCGACGGCGTCGCCATCGGGGCGGGCGTGCGAGGTGAGCACGAAACGGTCACGCTGCTCGATTTGATGAAGAACGTCCTGCAACATCGCTATGCTTTCTTTTCGTTCGCTGCAACAGATGCTTGGGACTTCGAGCGCTTTTTTGCCCGCGAGAGCAGTTCTTCTACGCGGGCTCGCTCGCGCTCGGAGCGATCCAACCGAAAATAGAGTTCCGGGGCGCGGCGCAAGCGCAGGCGCGACATCAGTTCGTGCCGGATGTATTCCTTGGCCGCGAGCAGGCCCTCCATGCTGCGTTCTGCTTCGCGGTCATCGCCGTCGATATCGATAAGGACCTGCGCGGAGCGGCCATCGTCGGCCACGTGGACGGCAGTTACGCCGACGAGGCCGATACGCGGGTCGGCCAGCTCTCCCTCCACGAGCGTTTCGATTTCCTCACGCAAGGCCTCGCCCAACCGGCCGCGATGATACTTTACCGCGCGCTTTTCCACCGCTCACCTCGAAGTAAAACGCATGAGAATATCAGAAAACCGGCCGCCGGTGTTGGCCGGGAAGTGCTATTGTCGCGCACGGACGAGGGAGGGCGGTAAGTACAGAGGTAACATGGATTTAAGCTCGCGAGGTTTGCGCGCGATCGCAGTTGTGCGGCTACGCCTTACCGCCCGGATGGCCGGAGCGAAGCCGGGTTTCAGATCGACTTCAAGTATCATAATCAGGCTATTTCTTCTTATTCCGAAAGAGTGCGGCGGCAAGTTACGTCGTTCGTAACGGAGAACACTCGGTCGAGTCCGTATCCGGACTGGCGTTCGCAATCTATGCAGAGAACTTCAGAACGTGCTTTTCGGTACGCGCTCGCCGTGCTTGCTGCCCTCGTCGCTCTTTTTCTCCGCGCGCTGCTTAACCCTCTAATCGGACCGGAAAACCCTTATCACACGGCCTGGCTTGCCGTCGTTTTTTCAGCCTGGCTCTGCGGTCCAGGGCCTGCGATGGCCACGGTTACCATCGGCGTGCTTGGCGTGTGGTACTGGTTCCTACCGCCTTTCAATTCCTTCGCGGGTAAAGACCGGAGGGATGTTTTTGGCCTCCTGGGATTTCTCGCGCTTTCGGCTGTCATCATTTTTCTGGGCGAATCCACCCGCAGGCTAATCGCCAGACTTCGGAGCACTGAAAAGGAGCTCAAAGGAATCCAAAATCAGCTGGAGCAGAAGATCGCGGAACGGACTGCCTCCTTGGCGGAGCGGACATCGTCGCTGGAGCAGAGAACCACGGAACTGGCAGAGAAGGCTGCAATGCTTGGTTTAGCGAACGATGCGATTTTCGTGCGCGACAGCAGCGACAAGATTTCCTACTGGAACCAGGGAGCGCAAAGACTTTATGGATGGTCTGTCGATGAGGCGGTGGGCAGGGATGTGCACGATCTGCTGCACACTGAATTCCCTATTCCAATGACGGAAATCAAACAACGGGAAAGTTGGGAAGGAGAGAGCTGCGCCATACCAAGCGCGACGGCCAAAGAATCCTTGTTGCCAGTCATTGGACCACCCTGCGGGATGCCTCGGGCGAAGCGAAGGGATGGTTTGAGATCAACACCGACATCACAAGTCGAAAGCTCGCTGAGGAAGCTACGCGCCGCTTAAGCGGGCGAATACTCACTCTGCAGGATGAGGAACGGCGCCGCATTGCCAGGGAATTGCACGACAGCCTCGGCCAGTATCTCGTGGCTCTGAAGATTAATCTCGATATCTTGTCTGCGTCCGACGGAGTGCCGGCACATGTGGTGGCGGAGAGTTCGAATATCCTGGAACAATGCATTACAGAGACGCGTACTATTTCTCATCTTCTCCACCCTCCGCTGCTCGATGAATCAGGATTGAATTCCGCGGTGCGGTGGTATGTGGAGGGGTTCTCCCGCCGGAGCGGTATTCCCGTCCGATTTGAAAATTCTGCGGATCTCCCCCGCGTCAATTCTGACCTTGAGATCGCGCTGTTTCGCGCGATTCAGGAGAGTCTCACAAATATTCACCGGCATTCAGGAGCCTCGTCCGGGGAGATTTCCCTCAGGCGCGAGGGAGAAGAGGTTTGTTTGGAAATTCGCGATAACGGGCGAGGCATGAAGGCAGACCAACTGGCTCGGATCATGCAGGGATTTTCGGACGTCGGAGTCGGATTGGCTGGAATGCGAGAGCGCGTGCGGCAATTGGGAGGATCGGTGGAAATCAAGTCAAATGCGGGCGGCACCGTGGTGCGTGTAACCGCTCCGCTACGCGAGAGCGCCGCTGATTCGTCAGGCTCGCGACCAAACGCTCCCGATTGGCGTATCGCGTAAGAATGCGCGCTGGCTGTGAGACGCTTGCCCGCCCGTCTTCGTCGTCAACACGGCAGAAAATTGGACGCCGGTATTGGCCGGGAAGTGCTATTGTCGCGCACGAGAGGAGGATGTGGTAGGTACGGGGGTAATGGGTGTCGAAGTCAGGTTCTGCCCTACTTACGCTTGGCCATTAACATCGCGGTGTAGTCATCGAGGTCAATCAAGGCTTCGTCACTCACTGCCTTCATCCGTTCACGACGTTTTTGCCTTATCCCCACTTCGGTTGACACTGTCGCCCTCGCTCGCTCCTCCAGTGGGATGTCGTCCTTGCGGTGGAGCAATTCGCGCGCGTAGTCGCGTGCAGCCGAAGGTCTGTTGGCATCGTTAGCGAAGGTTTCGATCACTCGGTCCGCGGCATCGGTCTGTGCGTACCATAGCAACAGGAGCAGGCTCTTTTGTGCCGTTTGGTCGTGTTCGCTTTGCAATCGATCTATTGCGGGCCGCAGCCAATAGTTCTGGTCAGTTGGCAACAGGAGGTAAACCAATACATAGTTTTGTCCCAGTGTAAGCGCGTGTTGCGGGACGAATACTGTGAACTTTGGATCTTCCAAAACATGGAGGGCTGCGGCGGTAGTGTCCTCGTTCAAGCTCGCCATCCTGTGCACTTGCGCGAAATATTCTTTGGCCTGCACGTCGCGAAGGTCCGAGTGTGCTATTGCCGCAAGCGCCGCCTTTCGGTCCTCGGGCGTGTTTGAGAGGCTGAGGAGAAGCATGCTGCCGTCGTAAAGGAAGAACGGTGGGTTTTTAAAATCGCCGAGCTCCTGGCGAAGTGCGGGGATGTAGAGGGATGGGTCGGATTTCGCTTTACTCCAGAACTGGTCGAGTAGGCCCGACTTCTGCGTAATCTCCTGCTGGCTTAACAGGTGTGGCTGAAAGTTGTACGTCTGTACGATTTGCGGGTGAATGGATGTCGACTGTGCGAAAGTAACGCAGGCGAACAACAGGATTGAAAGACCGAACCTACAGGACATCGCAAGTTTCATGGCGCTATTCTACGATCAGCGCTCAAGGTCTGGATCTGAGTAGCAGTATTCTGATTCACTTCGGGGGCTCCCAGCCCTCGGGCAGCATATCGAATGCCAGCGTGTCGCGGTAGGCGTACTGATTGCCCTCCGAGACGGCTACGGGCGTTAGCATGTGCCAGATGCGGTCGTCATCGAAAATATAACACTCGCCGAATTCGCGCATGATGAAGCGATCGATTTCGCGTTTGGCGTTGTCGGTAATGATGACTTCGCCGCCCTCAACGCCGCAGCGGTTGAGCAAATGCGTGGCGATATATTTTTCTCCATCCTTGTGCAGGCCTGGAGGACTTGTGTCGCATGGGCGGCCGGGAGTAGCTGTAAAGCGGATTACATGCACGTTGACCAGGTACTTGGTTCCGACCTTGGAGAGCGGCAGGTAGCTGAGATGATACGCGACCAACTTGCGAACTCCGATTGCGGCGGCGAGTGCGTCGGGCAGGGCGACGTATTCGCGCTTCTGGCCGCCGAGCGTGGTGTTGTATTTTTCCAGTTGCACGTAGGGCGTGCTCTCGCCGGTGGACTGTACCTTTACGCCGCCTTCGACGATCTCGGCGCGTAGGCGATTTAAGGAACGATAGCGGTCACCGCCTTCGTAATACTTGTCTCGTGGAATAGACCAGGCAGCGTGGGCTAAGGCGTCGAGCGAGCGGGCGATGTCTTCGTCGATTCTGAGCGGTTGGCGGCTGAAGCCGCGGTCCAGGAGATCAGCTTTTGATTTTGGGTTTGCGGCGACGGGAATGAAGTTGTCTTGAGTCATGATTTTTCGTGAAGCTTTTCCATCTCCTGCGCGAGTTGCCATGCGGCGATTTCTTCGATGGCCTGCGCCTCGGCTTCTTCGAAAATGCCTTCTTCTTTCAGAAAATCATCGATGCTCGATCCCCAGATTCTTTTTGTTCATTGGTTCAACTCTCGGTCGCCTTGCCGGGCCAGAAGACAACCTGGGGCTAAAGCCCCGGTTCTTTTATAGTGCATTTTATCGGCACGGCTGAAGCCGTGCCCTGATACGAATCGCCTTGACGCGGCCCCTTCGGCAAGCTCAGGGCAAGGCTGAAGCGCGCTGTTCCACGGTTGCGCCTGCGGGAGTCGCGACACGCTTACAGGTATTCTACAAACGAATCTGCGATATCGGCGCCGTGATTGTTCGCGATGCGCGTGGCGGCGCGCTCCACATTCTTCATCAGTCCATCGAGGTAATCGCGCGAGTTGGAGATGCTGACCACGCCTATCGTGGCGCGGTTCCATATGTTGCTGGGATCGAGTTCGGCTACCGAGACGTTGAAGCTCGAGCGCAGGCGGTCCTTCAGGCTGCGTACGACCTGACGCTTTTCTTTGAGCGAATGGGCGGCTTCGATTTGGAGTTCGAGGGTGAGGAAGGCGATGGGCATTTGGCCGTTAGTCGTTGGTGTCTGCCGTGGGCGAAACGGAAAGAAAATCGTGCTCTGTCAACGTGCATCCGCCGCCAAAAAGCAGGTTCCTCGACTGCGCTTTCTGACGCTGGTCGCGTCAGAAATGCTCGCTCGGAATGACAGTCGGTGCGGACGCTGACTCAGGCACGGAGGCTTTTACGCAATCACTTCCGCCGCAATTCTCTCCGTCACAAACGCCTCGATCACGTCGCCGACTTTGATGTCGCCGTAGTTGGAGATCGAGATGCCGCACTCCATACCGTTGGTGACCTGGCTGGCGTCATCTTTGAAGCGGCGCAATGAACCGACCTTGCCTTTGAAGACTTGCACGTTGTCGCGTAACAGTCGCACTTCGGAGTCGCGCTTGATGAGGCCGTCACTTACGCGGCATCCGGCGACCGTGCCGACCTTCGGGATGCGGAAGACGTTGAGCACTTGCGCACGGCCCTGGTAATTCTCCTTGAACGTGGGCTCAAGCAGGCCGCTCATGGCACGCTTAATCTCATCCTGCAGTTCATAAATGATCGAGTGCAGGCGGATATCGACTTTTTCCTGCTCGGCAAGTTCCTGGGCTTTGCGCTCGGGGCGCACGTTGAAGCCGATGATAATGGCGTTCGAGGCGGAGGCGAGTAGGACATCGGTTTCAGTGATTGCACCAACGCCGGAGCGCAGCAGCTTAAGACGAACTTTGTCGTTCGAGAGTTTTGTTAGCAGGTCGGTGATGACTTCTACCGAGCCCTGGACATCGCCCTTGAGAATGATATTCAGTTCTTTCGTCCCCGCAGTCTTGATCTGCTCGGCGAGGCCTTCGAGCGACACGCGGGAACTCTTAGCCAGCGCGGCTTCGCGAGCTTTTTGCTCGCGATATTCGGAGATGCCGCGCGCCTTATCGCGATCGGCGACTACCACGAATTGATCGCCCGCCTGCGGTAGGGCTTCCATGCCGATAATTTCGACTGGGGTCGACGGGGGAGCCGAGGTTAACTGGGCGCCGCGATCGTCAAACATGGCGCGAACTTTTCCGTACACGTTGCCGACGACGAAATTGTCGCTTGCGTTCAGCGTTCCGTTCTGCACAAGAACCGTGGCGACCGGACCACGGCCACGATCAAGCTTGGCTTCGAGAACGACGCCAGTGGCGGCGCGCTCGGGCGTGGCTTTCAGTTCGGCCAGGTCGGCGACAAGGCAGATCATTTCCATCAGCAGATTCAAGTTGGTTTTCTGCTTGGCGGAAACATCGACGAAAACTGTTTTACCTCCCCATTCTTCGGGAACGAGGCCGCGATCGCCGAGTTGCTTCTTGACACGATCGGGCAGAGCATCGGGTTTGTCGATTTTGTTGACCGCGACGATGATGGGCACTTCTGCGGCGTGCGCGTGGTCAATGGCTTCGATCGTTTGCGGCATCACGCCGTCATCCGCTGCAACAACGAGGACAACAATATCGGTGGCCTTTGCCCCGCGCGAACGCATGCGGGTGAAAGCTTCGTGACCGGGCGTATCGAGGAAGACGATCTCGCGGCCGAACGCGGGTGAATCTTTATCGGCGATGCGAACTTTGTAGGCGCCGATGTGTTGGGTGATGCCTCCGGCTTCGCCTTCGGCTACGTTGGTGGCGCGAATGGAATCGAGCAGCGTGGTCTTGCCGTGATCGACGTGGCCCATGATCGTGACGACGGGTGGACGGATGCCAGTTTCCGGTGCAGACTCTTCTCCGGCCGCGGCGTCGATCTCCTTCGCGGTCTGTTCCTCGAAGGTGATGACGTTCGTGTCTGCGCCGAAGAAGCGGGCCATTTCGCTGGCCAGTTCGGCGTCGAGTGTTTGGTTAATGGTGGCAAAAACACCGCGAGCCAGCAGGCGCGAGATGAGATCCTTGGCGCGAATGTCGAGTTTTTCAGCGAGATCTTTAACGCTAATGCCTTCGGTAATGGTGATGCTGCGCGTGATCGGCTGCGGCTCATTCGACACCACCATTCGCGGCGGCGGCGTGTATCCCTTCATCGGGCCTTCTTTTACGCCGCGAGGGACGTAACGCTGGCCGGGACGGCGCGCAGGACCGCCAGGACGGCTGCCGGGACGAGTCGTACCCGGAGGCGGCAAAGCCGGACCAACACCAAGTGGACGCGCTCCCGCAGGCGCGGACCGCGTGGGGTGCATGGGGCGACGTTCGCCGGGGCGGAGAGGCGGACGCGAACCTGGAGGCCCCGAGGGAGTGGGCGCTGGAGGACGTCGTTGAAATATCGGTTGGCCAGGAACAGGGCGTCCGGGAGCAGGGCGTCCGGCGGCGGGACGGACGCCGCCGATTGGAACTCCGGGCTGCACCGGCGGCGCGGGCCGCACGGGTGCTTTGTACACTGGACGCGGGCCGGTTTGTGGAACGATCATGCGCGGCGCAGGAGTGGGAGGAGCCGGAGGCCGAGCTGCGATAGACGGCGGCGGAGGTGCAGCAGCGGTGGTGGCCGGAGGCGCGGAAGCTGCGGGAACCACGGTTTGCGGAGCGGGACGAACCGGCGGGGCCGTGGCCGCCGTTGGAGCAATAGACGGCGCTGGCGCGGTAACAACCGGAGAAGTCACGGGAGCAGGCGGCTTCGGTGCAGCGGCCGGAGGCAGAATGATCCTCGGCGCGGGCGGAGCGGCGGCCGGCGCGGCGGACTGAGGCGCGGGAGCCGGTGCTTTCTCGGTGGGCGACACTGCAGCAGGCGCCGGTGGAGGAACGGCTCGCGGAGGGGCTGGCGGAGCAGCGACCGCTTCCTTGCGCTGGGTGATGGCTTTCAGCACATCTCCGGGACGGGAGATGTGCGACAAGTCGATCTTGGTTTTGATTTCTTCTTCGCCGCGATTCGGGCGGGCAGACCTGCCTGAGGCAGAAGACCCTTCAGCGGACGAGCGCAGATAGATGCGCACCTTCTCCGCTTCGTGCTCTTCCAAAGAACTGGAATGTGTTTTCTTCTCGGTCACGCCAACGTGCGGCAGTGTGTCGAGAATGGCTTTGCTCTTGACTTCCAGTTCCCGGGCAAGATCGTTGATTCGAACCTTACTCATCCGGCCTTTCGTATCTCCGCGTTGTGATCTAGGTCTTCATCTCGACCTCACGGAGTCAATTTTTTCCACGCCATCGAACTTTGCCAGCGTGACATTTCTATTCTTCGCCTTGACTTTCCTGCACAGCGTCGTCACCATGCGGCTCAGCATTGTCTGCTGCAGAATGATCTTCTTCAGCAGCCGCGGGTTCTGCAGCTATGGGCATCTCGGCTGTCTCATCGCTTGCAGCTTCCGCTGCTGCGACCCCGTCGAGAGCGTCCGCTTCGCTCGTGCCTTCGGTGATCGCTTCTTCCGGAACGGCTTCCGCTTCTGGCGAGGCGGCGACTGCTTCACCCTCGGCTGAGGGCGTCTCGCCTTCCACCGCCGCACCTTCGACCCCGGCTTCCTGCTCCAGGCTGGCAAAGTAATTATTCACTGCGAGACTGATTTTTTCCACCGTCTTCGGCCCGATGCCTTCGATGGCTTCGAGCTGTTCGGGAGTCATGTCGGCAAGGGCTTCGACGGTGGTGACGCCCGCGGCGTTGAGCTTCTCTACAATGCCTTCGCCAAGGCCAGGAACGTTCTCAAGCGGCGTGGCCGTTTGAGGAGACATGGCAGACATCTGCTGCTCGACTTCCTGACGCTTTTCTTCTTCGCTCTTGATGTCGATCTTCCAGCCGAGCAACTTGGCGGCGAGGCGCACGTTCTGGCCCTTCTTGCCGATGGCAAGAGAGAGCTGGCTGTCGTCAACGACCACCTCGAGGTGCTTGCCGGTGGGATCGACGATCGTGACTTTGCTTACCTTTGCGGGCTGCAGAGCTTTTTCCGCGAAAGTCACGGCATCTTCGTGGTACTCGATGATGTCGATTTTTTCCCCGTGCAGTTCGCGGATAATCGATTGCACGCGCATGCCCTTCATGCCCACGCAGGCGCCGACCGCATCGACGTCTTTATCTTTGGACATCACGGCGATCTTGGTGCGCTCGCCGGCTTCGCGGGCGATGGCGCGGATCACGACGGTACCGTCATAAATCTCGGGCACCTCGGTCTGGAACAGATGCTGAACAAGTTCCGGCACGGCGCGCGAGACAACAACTCCCGGCCCTTTGGAAGCTTTTTCGACACGTGCGATGACTACGCGCAAGCGTTCGCCGATGGCGAAGGACTCGAGGCGCGACTGCTCCTTGCGCGGCATGCGGGCTTCGGCCTTGCCGATATCGAAGATCACATCCGGACCTTCGACGCGCTTGACGGTTGCATTGACGATTTCGCCGACGCGGCCGATATATTCGTTGTAGACCGTGTCGCGCTCGGCTTCGCGCACTTTCTGAAAGATCACTTGCTTGGCAAGTTGTGCGGCGATGCGGCCGAGAATTCCTTCCGTCGCTTTCGGAATGTGCAACTCGCCGCCGACTTCTAGATTGGGATCGCTCTTGCGCGCATCCTCCAGAGTGATTTGCAACTGCGGGTCTTCGACCTGCTCGGGGGTTTCGACGACCGTTTTCACGGCAAAAGTGTTGATCTTGCCGGTCTCTTTATCGAGCGTGGCGCGGAGATTTTCCTGCGACTTGTAATACTTGCGCGTCGCCATCACGATGGCATCTTCCACAGCGTTCACAACGATCTGCGGATCGATGCCCTTTTCGCGGCTTAACGCGTCAATCGTGTTGTAGATCTCACTTGCCATAGAAAAACCGATTTTGTGATTGAGCGATTTTGTGATCGGGTGATTTGAAGGTCGCTTACTACAGCGACTCGCCGTCAAATCACCCGATTACTCAATCACCAGATCACTCAATTTCCTTAAATCTCCGGCACCAGATTCGCCTTTTCCACGTTGGCGAATTCGATTTCCAGCTTCTGCCCTTGATCGGCGCTTCCGCTTGCGCTCATTTTCTTGCGCGATTTTTTGCTGGCAACGGTTGTGTCCAGCGTTAGCCGGCCGTCGTTGAAACTCTCCAGACGGCCTTCAAAAAATCGGTTGTTGTTCACCGGATTTCTCGTCATCACCTTGATCCGGCTTCCGGTGAATCTTGCAAACTCGCTGGGCTTCGTCAGCTTCCGGTCCAACCCTGGCGACGAAACTTCGAGCGTGTAATTTTCGCCGGGCACCGCGTCTTCTACGTCGAGAATCGTTCCGAACTCGCGACTGAAGTTGACGCAATCGCCGTGCGTAACACCACACAGCGGATCGCTACCCAGTGTTCCGGGCTTATCCAGAAATACTCGCAACATGCGGGCCTTGCCGCTGCCGCGAAATTCGATCTCCAGTACTTCGAGCCCACTCGAGGCGGCCACCCGGTCCGCAATTTCGCGCACGCGATCTAGCTCAAGTGCCATACATCCAATAACTTGCGGCATGTCGGCGGGGATAACTTCAGCTCCAACTAAAAAGTGGGCTTGCGCCCACTGGTGTGCCTCGCCAAATGCTGGTATTACACAACAGTTCTCAGTTCTCTAATATACGCGCGGTGTGGGGAAAAGACAAACGGGGGTGAAGGCATATCGGCCATTGGATCGTTGAACGCGAGTCGCCGCGCTGAGCCGTTGGCAGATTCTCCTCCATTGCTCTGTTTCTTTAGTTACTTGCGCTCCAAGAGCACAAAAGTTCCAATCGACCTCAGGTTCTTAGATTCGATTTGTTAATTCGATCTCGAGACGAGCGCTGATGTCGGGGTTACGAAGAGCTCTGGATTCTTGGTCAAAACGTGCAGAGGAAGATAGGTGCCTGCCTAACCTCGGCCGTGGCGGCGGCCTCGTCGCATTATTTGTCACTTCGTACTTTGCCGCAATGATTGGGGACGCTCTGTTGGTGATCTTCATTTACGGCCCACGTGCCTTTTTTGTGGACGGTGTCCATGTGAGCGACTGGAAGCATGGCGTTCTTTCCAACGGTAGATCCGTAGGGCCGCTGACCGGACTCGCAACGTTCCCATTCTGGATTTTGCTCATCGCATGTGCAGAGATCGCGGCGGGACTTTTGTCATCGTTCCTTCGCTCAACTCCTGCATGGTGGCTGGGTATCGCCCAGGTCCTAGGCGGTTTTGCGCTTATTGGATTCTGCGGATGGCTTGATTGGCATGAGGGTTTTCCCTTTTTGCACCCCATCCCAGCTGCTGCCCTCGTCGGAGGAGTTTATTTGGCTTGGAAAGCGCTACGGCCTGCTGCCGCGGTTGTAGGCAAGAGGTGACGAGCTCGAATCCAGTCTCGGGTGCAGCTCTTGACATGTGTGGCAAAATGCCGTACATTCTAGGGAATGGTAATAGCAATACGCACTCGAAGATTGGACGCTCGCGTTAGCCTCGAAGAGAAAGAGATGATCGAGACCGCGGCCAACCTGCGCGGCACTTCTTTTTCCGACTTCGTTCGCATCGTCACCAAAGAGGCCGCGCTTAAAACCATACGCGAGCATGAGGTTCTAACTCTTTCCGAGAAATCGAAGCGAATTTTTGTGGAGGCGTTGCTGCATCCTCCGAAGCCGAACGCCAGGGCGGTTGCGGCGGCGCGGCGATTGCGTGAGGAGATCGAATAGTTGGCGGGTGAATTCAGCGCCACGCAATTGCGATTTCGATTTGAGCCGCTCGATAAGAAACATGATCGGGCGGCTTTTTCGTGCGAGCATGAGCGGCTGAACAAATATCTTAAGGAGCAGGCTAGCCAGGAAGTTCGGAAGCGAGTCAGCGCGGTCTACGTGCTCACTCCGGATGGGAGAAAGATTGCCGGATATTACATGCTGTCGCAATTCGCTGTTGATGCTGGCGAATTACCTGCCGACGTGGCTCACAAACTGCATGTGCCGAGATACGACAAGCTCCCTGCTACGTTGCTCGGTCGGCTGGCACGAAGCGCCGAATTCAAGGGGATGGGGATCGGGGAAATGCTTTTGATGGGAGCGTTGAAGCGGACGCTGGAACACAGCCGAAACATTGCCTCACTCGCGGTTGTGGTAGATGCGAAGGACGAAAAGGCTAGGGCGTTCTACGAGACTTATGGGTTTCTCGATTTGCCGGGGCATCCGAATCGGTTGTTCATTCCCATGCGAACGGTCGAGCAGCTTTTCGCCTGAGTTCATTTCGCGGCGCTTGTGCTCTGCCAAATTCTGTCATCCCGACCAAGCACTCGATCCGCAAGGCGGATCGAGTGCGCGTGGAGGGACCTGTTGTTCGCAGGCGTACTGTAACTGCCGGCAAACAGCAGGTCCCTCGACTCCGAGAATCGCGCGCGCCGCGCGATTCTCTCCGCTCGGGATGACAGGATTTGTGGAATGGCGGGATGCCATTTGCCCAATTCGCCCGCCGCTCTCTACAATAAAGTTTCACTCACACCTTCGGTGGATTCCGGGCATAATAAACAATGATTCATTTTCCTGTACCTGAAGCTCTTACCTTTGACGACGTTCTACTTCTGCCTGCGCGCTCGGATGTGATTCCTGCGACTACCAATACGCAGACGCAGCTTACGCGCAACATCAGCCTGAATATCCCCATAGTGAGTGCGGCTATGGATACGGTGACTGAATCGCACATGGCGATTGCGCTGGCGCAGCAGGGCGGGTTGGGGATTATTCATCGCAACCTGACGATTGAGCAGCAGGCAAATGAAGTGGACAAGGTGAAGCGGTCGGAGAGCGGGATGATTGTCGATCCGGTGACGATGTCGCCGCACGACAAGGTGAGCGATGCGCTGGAAGTGATGCGCAAGTACAAGATTTCCGGCGTGCCCATTACCGAGCGCGACGGCCGGCTGGTGGGCATTCTTACCAATCGCGACCTGCGGTTCGAAACGCGGTTCGATATTCCGATCGACCGCGTGATGACGAAGAAAAATCTGATCACCGTGCCGGTGGGAACCACGCTGGAAGAAGCCGAAAAGATTCTGCATCAGCATCGCGTGGAAAAGCTACTGGTAGTGGATGACAAGTACACTCTGAAGGGGCTGATCACCGTAAAAGATATTCAGAAGAAATTGAAGTATCCCAATGCCGCGAAAGATTCTCACGGACGGTTGCGTGTGGGGGCGGCGATTGGAGCTACTGGGGATTTTCTGGAACGGGCGCAGGAGTTGGTGGAGGCAAAAGTCGATGTGCTGGCAATTGACAGCGCGCACGGGCACTCGACCAAAGTACTGGACGCGGTAAAGCTGGTGAAATCGAAGCTGCCCGAGGTGCAGTTGCTGGCCGGCAACGTGGCTACATTCGATGGGGCTTGCGAACTGGCGCGGGCCGGGGCGGATGGAATTAAGATTGGCATTGGGCCGGGATCGATTTGTACTACGCGCGTGGTTACCGGTGCGGGCGTGCCGCAGATCACGGCCATCGCTGAGGCCTACCGGGCAACGAAGGATTCTGGCGTTCCGATTATTGCCGATGGCGGCATCAAGTATTCCGGCGACATCACCAAGGCCCTGGCCGCTGGAGCGAGCGCTGTGATGATTGGGTCACTATTTGCCGGTACGGATGAAAGCCCGGGCGAGATGATTCTTTATCAAGGCCGGTCGTTCAAGGCTTATCGCGGCATGGGATCGCTGGGCGCGATGGCGCAGGGATCGAGCGAACGGTACTTCCAGAATGCGGAGAATGAATCATCCTCCGCTATTGGAGGGGGATGGCGAGTCGAACCGGCTTGGTAAGCTGGTGCCTGAGGGGATTGAAGGGCGCGTGCCTTATCGCGGATCGGTCGCGATGATTGTTTATCAGATGGTCGGCGGATTGAGATCGGGTATGGGATACTGCGGTTGTGGAACGATTGCTGAATTGCTGCAGAAGACTCGCTTTGTTCGCATCAGCAATGCCGGGTTGCGCGAGAGCCATGTGCACGATGTGATGATTACGCGCGAGGCCCCGAATTATGCGATCGAGTAAGTTGGACGCGGACAGCTGCCGGTTATACCGAGATTCCTCGCCCCGCTGGTGAAAACGCGGGGCTTCGGAATGACGCCGCATTACTGGGCTGAATCCCCGATAAAGCACAACACACCTGATTGAATACTGAACAAAAAGAGCTACTCAAGGCTTGGATCGCCGCGGTTCTCTGGCTGATTGTGATTGCCATTGAATCGACGGCATGGCTTTCTTCTCACAACACCAGCCGGATTTTGTATCCGCTACTGCATTTTCTTTTCGGGCTTGATTGGCCGCGCTTCGAGGTTTGGCACTTTTACATTCGCAAAGGCGGGCACGTTGCCGGCTATGCGATTTTGAGTATTCTGCTTTTCAGAGCCTGGCGTGAGACTTTGCGGAGAGTCGATCACGCGAAGTGGGCGCTGCGCTGGGCCGGGATTGCAGTTCTTGGAACGGCAATCGTTGCCAGTCTGGATGAATGGCATCAGAGTTTTATTCCGTCGCGCACGGGCCGATGGCAGGACGTGGTGCTGGACACGTGCGCGGGTATTGCGGCGCAGATAGCGTTATTTCTATGCCGCGGGCGGCTCTAGTTCAGGCGGAAAGCTCGCTCCTTATTTCGACGGCTCGCCGTTCGCCTTTTCATTCCACACGTACAAAAAGTCGTCGTCGCTTGCCGTGACCACGTTCAACCGGGCTTTTCTGGTCGCGCGGTTCAATGCCGAGCGAACTTTTTCCTTGCTCTCCGCCAGCTGCGCGAGCGGGATTTTAAGCGCCCGACCCTCGGCAGTCTGGTCCAGATCCGACAAGATCCGGGAGACGATTTGCTTATGCTTTCCGTTCCGCCCCTGAGGGACGTCGGGCACAGGCATGGTCTTGAAATTCATGGCCAGGTGATTGCGTTTGTCAGTCATCGCCAGCCTCCTCGCTAGCCTACCGATATCCTACCACTAAATTACTCTACATCAAACGTAATATTATCGTATCACTAAAACATGTTCGACTGCAAGCGTAAAAATAAGCGCGAATAACTTGTGCTTGTGCAATTAGGGGTTACGCAAATCGAGGTCTAATGCGTACAAAACCGGTTGACATCGAGACGTTGATACTTCTCAAGACGCGGAAAAACGTGGCCGTAAAGAGTTGACCCGTAGGCTCTTCCGGTTGTTACGCTTTATTCAGGAGTAAATTTTATGTTAGAGGCAGCGCCGAGGTTCGAACAGGTCCCAATCGAAGTGGCAAGGAAAGTTGCGCAACAGGAAAAGTCGAAAATGAACAGGCTCGGCAAGAGTGTTTGCGCGATCTGCGGCAACGAGGTAAAGCTAGAGCATTGCAAGATTGACGAGGATGGCGAACCGGTGCACAGCGAGTGCTATGTCAACAAGGTGCTGGTGATAGCAGGAAACCGTCTCAATACATCGCATCATACTTTGTGACGACCCACTGACCGTCCTCATTCTCCGTGGTGACGGTGAAGAGTTCCTGATAAGTCCCCGCCTGCCCCTTGCCGTTGAGGCGCTGGCCTCGATAGTGCAGAATGGTCAGCGGCGGCGCGCTCTCCCACTCGGCAAGTTCCCAGGAAATCAGCGGGTGTTGGGTTTCGGAATCACAGATGAAGTGAGCATATTTTTTGCGGTAGTCGTGCTCCCATTGATGGAGTAATTCATCGCAATGGCCGTCGCGGAGCTCGCGCAGGAATTTGTTGGCGCTATGCTCGATGGTGCGGTCGCGTAGCGGATTCATTCGAATGCTGATCGGCAGGCCGGTGAGCGGATCGCGCTCTTGCGAGCGCGATAGCACCGGTCCCTGATTGCTCAGCCACCAGATGTAACCAAGAAAACCGAAAACCAGCAGCGCGGCCACGCCGACGGCAATTCCGATCTGTGTGCGCGTGAACCCCATCCTCATGGAAGTGTATCGGATTGACAATTCGCGGCAAGATTACCGGCGGGAGACGCGGTCGGACATGTACGGGCGGAGGGTTTTCGCCCATAAGTTATACCTCGGGAGATTCCTCGGCCCGCTGGTGAAAACGCGGGCCTTCGGAATGACGCCTTGCTCTTCGACTTACTAAGGAAGGTTTGGTTGCACGTTTCACAAATCTGAGTGTCGTATAATTTCCGGCAATTCTGAGGGGAAAATTTTGCTGCATCAGCGTTACAAAGATTTGTGTTTTCTTGGCCTGGCGAAGGCCACGCTTCCTAATTATTGGCTGCGGAAATGCGTTTATGCAGTGCATCCGCGAAACGGAAAAGCGTTGCATTTGCACCTCGGCTGCGGACCGAAATATATTCCCGGGTTCGTGAATATCGATGCCAATCCCCGGCACAAGCTCGATCTGTGGCTCGATGTGCGCTGCGGTTTGCCGTACGCGGCGAATTCGGTGGATTCGATTTATTCGACGCATATGATTGAGCATTTCTATCCCGACGAGTTGCAGCAACTGTTGCGCGAGTGCGGCCGCGTGCTTAGACCTGGCGGCGGATTGCGGCTGGTAGTGCCGAGTTTGAAGAATGCGATTGCGGCGTATCAGGAGCGGCGGCGCGATTGGTTTTATGACTCGTTCCCGCGGCATTTCGATTCGCTGGGCGGGCGGTTTTCAAATTTCGTTTTTTGTGATGGCCAGCACCGGACGGCATTCGATTTTGAATATCTGGAGGAAGTGCTGCGTGGAGCAGGATTCCGTGAAGTGGAGGAATCGGGCGAGGGAAAGAGCCGGTTGTATGGGGAAGGTGCTCCTGTGTTTGAGCCGGGCGATGCGGAGGGGATGGCGCATTCTTTGTTTGTGGAGGGGTTCAGGTGAGCGGGCGCATTGCCCGCCTCTCAGGCAGAAAGACAAAAGGCACGGCTTGCGCCGTGCCTTAAATTGTTTCGCCAGGAAGTTTTGTTCGCAGCGCTGAAGCGCTGCGCCACCCAAAGGCTATTCTTTCTTGTCTTCGTCCTTGACTGGTTCTACGCCGCCATCGTGCTGGGCTTGCGCTTCGGCGTCTTCCATGGCCTTCTTGGCTTCCGCGGCTTGCTTGGCGCGGGCTTCGGCTCGCTTTTCGCGCTTTTCGTCGAGCACCTTTTCGCTGCCCAGCAGTTCGAGGAACGCTTTGTCGGCGCCGTCGCCTTTATTCCACGCCGGCGCGGATGATGCGGGTGTAGCCGCCTTCGCGGTCGCCGAAACGCGGGCCGATGGTGTCGAACAGTTTCACCACGGCCTCATCGGTCATGAGGTAGGCCAGCGGCCAGGCGGCGGGCAGAGAGGTCGCCGCGCTTGCCCAGCGTGATCATCTTTTCGACGATCGGCGCACGGCCTTGGCTTTGGGCACGGTGGTTTCGATCCGTTCTTCGACGATCAGCGAGGTGACCAGATTGCGCAGCAACGAGCGGCGGTGGCGGTGTTACGTCCCAGTTTCTATCCTGCTACTTTGTGACGCATGAGAAACCTCAGGGGCTAAAGCCCCGCAGTTTCGGATTCGATTCGGGTCGGCACGGCTAAAGCCGTGCCCTGATACGTATCCCTATCTAAGGCGCGGCCGAAGCCGCGCCCTTTCAAAACGGCTCCCTCGCAACAAACGCTCGGGATTTTCTGCAGCGGGCTCCCGCTTTTCTCACGTCCGCGAAACACCTCAACTCACAGTCCGTCGTCCGGGCCGTAGGCCGACGCGGGCAGCACCTGGTTCGAGGTCGGGCCGGGAACGGCATTGCCGTGCTCGTCGATCTTCATGCCCAGGCTCAGGCCCATCGAGGACAAGAATTTCCTTGATCTCGTTCAGCGACTTGCGGCCGAAGTTTTTGGTCTTCAGCATTTCGGCTTCGGTCTTCTGCACGAGTTCGCCGATGGTCTGAATGTTCGCATTCTTCAGGCAGTTGTAGCTGCGGACCGAAAGCTCGAGCTCTTCGACGGAACGGTTCAGGTTCTCGTTCTTGATTTCGGGCTTGCGGTCGTCCGACGACGAGGTGCAGGTTTCGATGTCTTCCTCGAAGTTGATGAAGATGTTCATGTGGTCTTTCAGCAGCTTCGCCGCCAGGCCGATGGAATCGGCGGGCGTGATGGAGCCGTTGGTCCACACTTCGAGCGTCAGCTTGTCGTAGTCGGTGATCTGGCCCAGACGCGCCGCTTCGACGGTGTAATTGCACTTACGCACGGGCGAATGAACGGAATCGATGGGAATGAAACCGATGCCGAGATCTTCGTCGAAATTCTTGTCGGCCGAAACGTAGCCGCGGCCGCGCTTGAGGCGCATTTCCATGTCGAGCTTGCCGCCTTCGCTGACGGTTGCGATGTAGACGTCTTTGTCGAGAACTTCGACGTCGGCATCGGCTTCGATCATGCCGGAGGTGACTACGCCGGGCTGATCGGCGCGAAGATAAATCGCTTTCGGAGCATCGCCGCCAACTTGAACGGAATCTGCTTCAGGTTGAGGATGATGTCGGTCGCATCTTCGACCACGCCGGGAATCGACTGGAATTCGTGCAGCACGCCTTCGATCTTCACCGCGGTGACGGCCGCGCCTTCGATCGAGTAAAGCAACGCGGCGAAGAGCGTTGCCGATGGTGGTGCCGAAGCCGCGTTCGAACGGCTGAGCCCAGAAGATGCCGTACTTATCGGTTAGGGTGGAAGTATCGACTGCGAGACGTTTCGGTTTTTGAAATCCTTTCCAAAGCATTGTGTTGTTCTCCTTCGGCCGTTTGGCTCAGTCCTGACTCCCTGAACAGGTCCAGGCTTCAGGTCAGGCGTCGAGAAGGCTGATCTGGCTCGAAATGTTAGGACCAGGTTATTATATGGTCATCGGCAATTTAAACCGATCCTTACTCGGATTTTGAAATTCAAATTACAAATTCGATTCAGCTCTCTTACCTCGAGACCTTCGCTCCGGCTGAAAACCCTGCGCTCGATGACGACTATTTGCTGTACAACTCGACGATCAACTGCTCATTCACCGGCAGGTTGATATCTTCGCGCTTGGGCAGCGCCAATACTTTCGCCTTTGTAGTTATCGCGATCTATCTCCAGCCAGTTGGGCGCGTTCTGGTGACTGGCGAATTCCTTTGCCGGTTCCAGGATCGGCAGCTTCTTGCTGCCTTCGCGGATCGCGATTTCCTCGCCCACGCTCACTTGATACGAGGGAATGTTCACTTTCGTGCCATTGACCGGACATGTCCGTGACGCACCAATTGGCGCGCCTGGCGGCGAGACTGCGCGAAGCCCAGGCGGTAAGACAACGTTGTCCAGACGACGCTCCAGCTGTTGCAGGAGCATTTCGCCGGTGACACCGCGGGTGCGCGCCGCCTTTTCGAAGTAGTTGCGGAACTGGCCTTCCTGGGTGAAGTAAATTCGCTTGGCTTTCTGCTTCTCGCGCAACTGCAAGCCGTAGCCGACGATCTTGGCTTTGCGGTCCTTCCCATGCTGTCCGGGAGCGAAGTTGCGCTTCTCGATGGGACACTTGTCGCTGAAACACTTGGTGCCTTTGAGGAACAGCTTCATGCCCTCGCGGCGGCAGAGACGGCAGACGGGATCGGTATAACGGGCCAATTTTTTCTCCTTTTTAGATGACCGGTTTACGGGTTTGGCTTCACCCTTCGTCCCGGACGAAAATCAGCTCTAGTTTAGCCGCTGTAAAATTCCTAGTGCTTAACGCTGCCCTAAAGGGCCGCTCTTAACACGGCTTTATACGCTTCTTCGCTTTGGCGGACGGCAACCGTTTGCGGAATCGGCGTTGCGTCCTTGATGTTGCGGACTTCGATGCCCGCCGCGGCCAGGGCGCGGACGGCCGATTCGCGGCCCGAACCTGGGCCGCTTACGCGGACTTCTACGCTGCGCACGCCGTGATCGCGCGCCATGTTGGCGGCGTTCTGCGCGGCCTGCTGGGCGGCAAACGGCGTGCCTTTGCGCGATCCGCGAAAGCCCAGCGAACCGGAACTCTTCCAGGACAGAACGTTCCCGCTCCTGTCGGCGATCGTCACGATCGTGTTGTTGAAAGACGCCTGGATATGGGCAATGCCGTGCGGAACGTGCTTCCGCTCTTTTTCTTGAACGTCTTCTTCTTGCCCTTTTTCTCCGGCGCCGCTGCGCCGCCGTGCCGCTGCTGCTGGTTTTGCCATAGTTAGCCTTTAGCTCCTAGCCTTTAGCCGTTAGCTTATCCTAGCTGAGCCAAGAGCTAAGAAGCTAGCAGCTGTTTTATGTCTTTGCCGTCGCCTTCTTCTTTTGCGCCACTGTGCCTTTGCGCGGACCCTTGCGGGTACGCGCATTGGTGTGAGTCCGTTGTCCTCGGACCGGCAGGTTCCGGCGATGACGGTAGCCGCGATAGGAACCGATTTCGATGAGCCGCTTGATGTTCATCGAAACTTCCTTGCGCAGATCGCCTTCGACCATGCCCTTCGGCCTCGATCACCTGGCGGATGCGGTTGACTTCGTCTTCGCCCAGGTCCTGGACCTTCTTCATGGGGTCCACGTTGGCCGCGTCCAGAATGCGGGCCGCGCGCGGATTGCCGATGCCGTAGATGTAGGTCAGCGCGATATTGACGTGCTTGTTGCGCGGAAGATCGACGCCTGCAATGCGTGCCATATTCCTTGCCTCAGCGCGCAATTCAGCTCGTCGCAGCGCTGAAGCGCCGCGCCACCCAAAGGCTTTCATCCCTGACGCTGTTTGTGTTTCGAGTTGACGCAGATCACCCGCACCACGCCTTTGCGGTGGATGACCTTGCACTTATCGCAAATTTTCTTTACCGATGCTCGTACTTTCATAACCAGCCTTCAGCCGTCAGCTCTCAGCCTTCAGCAAACCCGCAAGATCAGCGTTATTTGTAGCGATACACAATCCGGCCGCGATTCAGGTCGTAGGGCGAAAGCTCGACCGCGACTTTGTCTCCGGGCAGAATGCGAATGAAGTTCTTGCGCATCTTTCCCGAGACGTGCGCCAGCACCTGGTGCTTGTTCTCCAGTTCCACCTTGAACATGGCATTGGGCAGCGGTTCCAGAACCACGTTGCCATCACCTCAATCGCGTCCTCTTTGCTCATCGACTCCTTAGAAAGCTGTCAGCTTTCAGCTATCAGCTCTCTAGCTAAAAACTGAGAGCTGAAGCTGAGGCTGAGAGCTAGCCTTACTGCGTCAAAATCATCGGACCGTCCTTCGTCACTGCGACGCAATGTTCGAAGTGCGCGCTGTAGCTGCCGTCGGCGGTTACTGCGGTCCATTTGTCGCCCAGCACCCGGGTTCCGGGCTTGCCGAAGTTCACCATCGGCTCGATCGCCAGCACCATGCCTTCGCGCAACTCGGCACCGTGCCCGCGCGTGCCGTAAGTTCGGCACCTGCGGCTCTTCGTGCAGGCTGCGTTCCAATGCCGTGACCCACAAACTCGCGCACTACGCTGAAGCCGGCGGCTTCGACATGTTCCTGCACCGCCGCGCCCACGTCGCCGACTGCGATTGCCGATCCGCGCCGCTCGATGCCGCGGTACAGCGACGCTTCGGTTACCTCAGCAGCTTCGCAATTCCGGCGTGACCGAGTCACCGACCGGAACCGTGATCGCCGCGTCGCCGTAGTAGCCGTCCAGCACCACGCCGCAATCGACCGAAACTATGTCGCCCGCTTTCAAGCACCCGCTTTTCCGACGGGATGCCGTGCACGATCTCTTCATTGACCGACGTGCAGAGCACGCAAGGATAATCGTAATATCCCTTGAACGCGGGCTTGACGCCAAATTCGTTGATCTTCTTTTCGGCGGCGCGCTCCAGGTCCATCGTGGTTGCGCCCGGCGCCACCAGCGTTCGACAGTGGTCCAGTACCTGGCGCACGATGCGGCCGCTGTGCCGCATCTTCTCAATCTCCGCCGCCGATTTGCAAACAATCGCCATGGATCAAACTGATGCTACGCATCATGATCCTTCGAGCAATCGCCGAAAATCTGCTGTCGTGACTTTTTCCACCGGCAGTCGCCATCGACGCGAAACCAGCCGTCCTTGCGCGCGTAGTAATCGGCCACGGGGCGCGTCTGCTGTTCGTATGCCGCCAGACGTTGCCGGATCACTTCTCAGCGGTCGTCATTGCGGGTCACCAGCTTGGATCCATCAACATCACAGATTTCATCGACACGGGGTGGCTGAAAGTGGACGTTGTAGATCCGCCCACAGGTGGGACAAGAACGGCGTCCAGTAATACGGAGCAACAATTGATTATAATCCACGTCGATCCGGATCACAATCGGCAGGCACTACTCCGGCGCGAATTGTCAAAGAACTCGTTTTCCAGAAACGCATCCAGCCATCCGGCCTGGGCCGGCAGTCCGGGGAAACCCGTCCAGATATGAAGCCGCGCTCGCAATCCGGCTGCCGCAGCCGCTCAGCGTACCATGTCGCACACCAGGTCGTCGGGAACCAGTTCGCCGCGATCCATGACGGCCTTGGCCGCCAACCAAGTTCGGTTCCGCTGGGCCACGTTCTCCCGCAGCAGGTCTCCCGTGGAGATCTGCGGAATGCCGGTAATGTTCCACGATCTTCTTGGCCTGTGTCCTTTGCCGGCACCCGGAGGGCCAAGCAGTATCACCGGTCCGATGTCGCGCGAGGTCTCCTGCGCCATCGAGTTGGCCCAGCCTCCCGATCAGATCTCGACTCCACAAACATTGCTTGGTAGATTTCGTCATTGGAATTAAAGCCGCTTCCCGCGAGCACAACTCAGCAATTACCAACTCCGTTCTCCAATTACTGAACTCCCAACTGCTCAATTCCTACGACCAGTTGCGGCGGCCGCGAATGCGTCCGCTGCGCGGGGTAAATCCATCGTAGTGGCGCATGATCAACTGCGCTTCGATCTGCGTAACCGTGTCCATGGCGACGCCGACCACGATCAGCAGCGACGTTCCGCCAAAATAAAAGTTCACGCCTAAACCGTTCGTCACCCAGGCCGGAAGCCGCTCGAAGAATCCGCCCCAAGCCAGACCGGACAGGTGATTCAGCTGAATGCCGGCAATCATCCATTCCGGAATGAACGAAATGATAATCAGGTAAAGCGCGCCGACCAGAGTGATGCGGGTCAGAACCTCGTTGATGTAGTCCGCAGTGCGCTTGCCGGGACGAATGCCGGGAATAAATCCTCCATACTTGCGCATGTTGTCGGCAACTTCGTTGGGGTTGAAACACGATGGAAACGTAGAAATAGGCGAAGAAGATGATCCCGACGGCGTATAGCAAGGTGTAGAGCGGTTCGCCCCACCCCAGCATCGCGGATCAGGTCGCCGAAATAGCGGTTGTTGCGCAGGCCATAACCCACGGTCTGCGGCAAAGTCAGAATCGAAGAGGCGAAAATCACCGGCATCACGCCGCCGGCGTTCACGCGCAGCGGCAGGTGAGTCGATTGTCCGCCCATCACTTTGCGGCCGACCACGCGCTTGGCGTACTGCACCGGAATGCGGCGCTCGCTGCGTTCCACGTACACGATGAAGCCGACCACAACGATCATCAAGACGACCAGCAGGATCATCAGACGGGCGTGAATGCTCCCCAGGCGTCGGTCTTCGACTTTGTCGAACAGATCGGCGACGCCGCGCGGCAAGCCGACCACGATGCCGGCGAAGATCAACAGCGACATGCCGTTGCCCGATGCCGCGTTCCGTGATCTGCTCGCCCAGCCACATGATGAATGCGCTGCCCGTAGTCAGCGTCAGCATGGTCATCAGGATGAAAGCCGAGCCGGGATGGAGGACGAAATCTCCGCCCTTCTCAAGGCCGATAGCGATACCGAACGACTGCACCGCGCTCAGAATCACGGTCAGATAGCGCGTCCACTGGGTAATCTTCTTGCGGCCCAGTTCGCCTTCTTTCTGCAGTTTGGCCAGCGGCTCATACACCACGGTCAGCAACTGCAGAATGATCGACGCCGTGATGTACGGCATGATGCCCAGGGCGAAGATCGTCAGTCGGCGCAGGTTGCCGCCGGAGAACAGGTCGACGAAACCGAGCAAGGTTCCGCGGTTCTGCTCGAAGAACTGCTGCAGCTTGTCGGCAGTTCACGCCAGGCGTGGGAATGTGCCCGCCCAGCCGGTACACCGCCAGCATGGCCAGCGTAAACAGGACCCGCTTGCGCAGGTCGGGAATACGGAAGATGTTAGCCAGCTTCTCGAACATTACTGCCCTACAAGACCTCGAACTTGCCGCCCGCCTTGGTGATTTTTTCCTGCGCGGACTTGGAAAACTTGTGGGCGTGCACGGTCATCGCGACGTTCAACTCGCCATCGCCGAGAACTTTAACCGGATGCTTGCTCTTGATCACGCCGGCCTTGCGCAGCACTTCGGGAGTAATGGAGCCGTGCAGGTCTCGCCGAGCGCGGCCAGCCTCTCCAGGTTCACGATGTTGAATTCCTTGCGGAAGATGTTGGTGAAGCCGCGCTTCGGCATGCGGCGATGCAACGGCATCTGGCCGCCTTCAAAGCCGCGCATCATGCGCGAACCGCTACGCGAGCGCTGGCCTTTGTGTCCGCGGGTCGAGGTCTTGCCCATGCCGGAGCCCATGCCGCGGCCCACGCGCTTTCGTTTTTCCGGTGGCTTTCTTCGGTGCGCGAATGTTGGAAAGATTCATAAGTCAGCTCTGAGCTTCGAGCTATCAGCTTGTCAGCGAGCCAGGCTTCTTTCGAGCTGAGGCTTGAAGCTCGACAGCTACTCTCACAATCTCCACCAGGTGCGGCACCTTGGCCACCATGCCGCGGATGGCCGGCGTGTCCGGGCGCTCGATCACCTGGTTCAGCCGGGTAAATCCCAGTCCCTTGATTACCACAACTTCTGCTTTACCGGAGCACAAATCGCGGAGCGCACCCATTTCAGCTGGATCTTGCCGCCGGCATTCGTTTTCTTTGCCGTCATGTTCGCCCTCAGGGCTAAAGCCCGTGTCTCTTATGGATCGTGCTAACTTCGCCCTAGAAACTGGTCGCTGACCACTTCCCACTGGCCACTTTTCTACAGTTCCTGCTCCGCTTTGCCGCGCATGGCCGCCACGCTCTCTCTGTTCTTCAGACTGCTTCAGCGCATCAAATGTCGCCTTGATGACGTTATGCGGATTGGTCGTGCCAATCGATTTTGTCAGCACGTTCTGAATGCCCGCCGAGGTCATTACGGCGCGCACCGCGCCGCCGGCGATCACGCCAGTGCCCTCGGGAGCGGGCTTGAGCAGCACTTTGCCCGAGCCGTAGCGTCCCAGCACCAGGTGCGGAATGCTGGTTTGAGTCAGGTTGACCCTGATCAGGTTCTTCTTCGCCGACTCAATCCCTTTGCGAATGGCCTGCGGAACTTCCTTGGCCTTGCCCGAACCGTAACCCACAACCGCGGCGGAAGGGTCGCCCACCACCACCAGCGCGGCGAAGGAAAGGTTCTTGCCGCCTTTGACGACCTTGGTGACGCGGTTGATGGCGACGACCTGATCTTTCAACTGGAACGAATTTGCATCGAGCTTCTTAATGACTGTTGGCATTCTTTGAACTCTCGTTTCATTTGGCGATTTGGGATCGAATCATTTGACGATTGAAAACCTGTTCCTGCTTCGTACTTCTCGATCGCTCAATGACTCAATCACACAATCGCTCAATCCCTAGAACTGCAATCCCGCTTCGCGCGCGGCGTCGGCCAGCGCTTTGACGCGGCCGTGATAGATGTAGCCGCCGCGGTCAAACACCACTTTGGTGACGCCCTTGGCTTTGGCGCGCTCGGCAATAGCTTTGCCCACCGTTTTCGCAGCGGCAACGTTGCCGCCGGTGCGGCGATCTCCTTTCTTGCCTTCGGCGGAGCTGGCGGAAACCAGCGTGGCTCCCTTGCAGATCGTCGATCACCTGGACATAAATATGGTTCAGCGAACGGTACACGTTCAGGCGCGGCCGCTCGGGCGTGCCCTGCATTTTCTTGCGGATGCGCTCGTGTACGTGGCCGCGTTTTTGATTCTTCGTAATTCTTGTCAGCATGTTTTGTTCTCAGCTGTCAGCCATCAGCTATCAGCCAAATCTCAAGCCCATCGGGCTGAGAGCTGACAGCTGACAAGCTATTTCGCTCCTGTCTTGCCGACTTTCTTCTTCAGTCGTTCGCCGGCGTAGCGCACGCCTTTGTTCTTATATGGGTCGGGCGGACGCAATGCTGCGCATTTCCGCCGCGACCTGGCCGACTTGCTGGCGGTCGATTCCAGTCAGGACGATCTTGGTCTGCTTGGGATCGACCGTCGCTTCGACGCCCGTGGGCAAAGGATATTCGATCGGGTGCGAGTATCCCAGGCTGAATACCACGGTGCCCTTTCCCTTCATCTCGGCGCGATAGCCGATGCCGACGATTTCCAGTTCGCGCGTCCAACCTTTGGTAACGCCTTCTACGGCGTTGTTCACCAGCGCGCGCGCCAGGCCATGGACAGCGGCCTGCGAATCGTTCTCGCGAACAGCGACGAGGTTGCCGTCTTGCTGTTCCATGCGGATGCCGCGGGAAGGGATGTATCCAGCTTGCCCTTCGGCCCCTGCACCAGAACGGTATTGCCTTCAATTTTGACCGTTACCCCCTTGGGGAGCGGGATCGGCTTTTTTCCAATTCGTGACATAGATCGCTCTTCAGCTCTTTGCTCTCAGGCCTTGCAGCTTTTATGCCGTTCGCTTTGGCTAAAAGCCAAGAGCCAACGGCCAAGAGCGGTTTTTCCTACCAAATCTCGCACAACACTTCGCCGCCCACGCCCTCCTTGCGGGCCTGGCGGCCGGTCATCACCCCGCGCGGCGTGGTGAGAATGTTGATTCCCATGCCTCCCAGCACGCGCGGAATTTCGCTGCGGCGCACGTAGACGCGGCAGCCGGGACGCGATACGCGCTCGACCTTCGAGATCGCGGCTTCGTTGTTGTTCGCCATATTTCAAGTAGATGCGCATGATCTTGTGGCCTTCCTCTTCCGTGGCTTTGAAATTGGAGATGTAGCCCTCTTCCTTGAGGATGCGGGCAATCTCCAGCTTCAGCTTGGAGGCGGGAATATCCACTTTCTGGTGGCGCGCGCGAATCGCATTGCGAATGCGCGTCAGCATGTCTGCGACCGGATCGGTCAACCTCATCGTTTGCTTCTCCTCCGCCGCCCGTTCGCTCCGCATTGCAGAGAACCCGCGGCGGCTGGCTATCTATCACAGCTCCGAACCGGGCCAAAGCCCCGGTAGGAATCTGCTTCTTGCCTTGCCGACAATGGCGCGTTCGACCGCACATCTACCACGACGACTTCGAAACGCCGGGAATCTCCCCGCGCAACGCCAGCCCGCGGAAACACAAGCGGCAGATGCCGAACTTGCGCAGGTAAGCCCGCGGACGTCCGCACAGCTTGCAGCGGTTATGCCGGCGTGAGGAGAACTTCGGCTCGGCTGCTTTCTTGTCCCGCGCCATCTTCAAACTTCTTTTCGATCTTTGCGTCTTTGACTCGTTTTGCTGTGGTCATGAAATCCTTAAAAATTCTTGCTGCTCGAACTTGCGACTAATCTTTGACTTGCTGGCCAACTACGCCCGGAACGGCATTCCCAGATGCTTCAGCAGCGTTCGCGCCTGGTCGTCGTTCGGCGCCGTGGTCACGATCGTGACGTTCATGCCCTTCAGCTTGTCCACCTTCTCGTAGGAAATCTCCGGGAAAATCAGCTGATCGTGCAAGCCCAGGGTGTAGTTGCCGCGGCCGTCAAACGACTTGGTCGAAACTCCGCGAAAATCGCGCACCCGGGGCAGCACCACGTTCACCAGCCGGTCGAGAAATTCGTACATACGGTCGCCGCGCAGCGTCACCATGGCGCCGATGGCTTGGCCTTCGCGAACCTTGAAGGCCGCAATCGATTTCTTGGCCTTGGTGATGACCGGCTTCTGGCCGGTGATCTGGCCGAGCTCGTTCACCGCCGGGATCGAGAATTTTCGCGTTCTGCGTGGCCTCGCCCATGCCCATGTTGACCACGATCTTGTGCAGCTTGCGGCACCGCCATGGGGTTCTTGAGGTCGAGTTCCTTGATCAGCGCGGGCGCGACTTCTTTCTCGAATCGGCCTTAGCCGCGGCGTTTCCTTGGCGCTGTGATGCGCCTGCGCCGGAGCTTCGCCTCCTGCGCCGCTTTCGCCTTTTGTCTCTTTTTTCTTTTGCCATTCTGTAAATCCTCGATTGAGTAATCGTGGCATTGAGCTGATTTGGCTACTTCGAGAGATTAACCAATCTTGCCGCTCGATTGACTCAATCTAGCTCAATGCACAAGACTTAGCTATTTTTCCAGCGTCGTCCCGCACTTCTTGCACACACGAACTTTGCGGTCGCCGCGCTCCTCGTGCCCGATGCGCACCGGCGCCGCAGCTGGCGCAGACCAACTCCACGTTCGAGAGCGAAATCCGGCTCTCCTGCTCGGCGATTCCGCCCTTGATGTTGCGCTGCGGATTGGGCCGCACGTGCTTCTTCACCATCATCACGTGCTCGACCAGGACCTTGCCTTCGTCCGGGAAACACGCGCAGGACGCGGCCTTCTTTGCCCTTGTCGCGTCCGGTGATCACCTTCACCGTGTCGTTGCGGCGAATATCGACTCGCTTGTGTACTGTGCTTACTGTTCTCATCAATCAAACTCGATTTTGTAATTTGGTAATTGTAATTGGAGAAATTTTGCCGTGAAGTTTGAAATTCAACTTTCAATTACCAAATTACAAATTCCTCAAATCACTTCCGGCGCCAAGCTACACGATCTTCAAAAACTTCTTCTCGCGCAGCTCGCGGGCCACCGGGCCGAAAACGCGCGTTCCTACCGGCTCGCCGGCTTCGTTGATCAGCACCGCCGCATTCTGATCGAAGCGGATGTAAGTGCCGTCGCGACGCCGATGTTCTTTGCGGGTGCGCACGATTACCGCCTTGACGACTTTGCCCTTCTGCACCTGGCCATCGGGAGAGGCCTCTTTCACGCTGGCGGTGATGACGTCGCCCAACCCGGCGTTCAGCCCGGTCGAACCGCCGAGCGGCAGAATCATCTGCAGCTTGCGGGCGCCGGAGTTGTCGGCGACCTCGAGCATCGATCTCATCATCACGGCCATGGTCGATCTCCCTCAGTCCTCGCCGTCCGCTTACGACTGGCTACTTCGGCATTCGATTTCCGGCACCAGCGCGGTCTGGCGCACAATTTCTTTCAGCCGCCAGCGCTTCAGCTTCGACAGCGGACGCGTCTCTTCGAGGCGCACCACGTCGCCGATGTGGGCTTCGTTCTTTTCGTCGTGGGCGTAGAACTTCTTGGCCTTCGAGACCACGCGGCAGTAGAAGGGATGCGACTTCTTGCGCATCACTTGACCACGATGGTCTTGTGCATGCGGTTGGAGACCACTTCGCCGACCACTTCCTTGCGCCGTCCCTGCCTGCGGCGTCTGGCTTGTTGCGGTTTCAGCCATTACTTCTTCTCCGTTCCGCCGTGCGCGGCCAGTTCGCGCTCGCGCGCAGATGGTCTTGACCCGCGCGATGTCCTTGCGCAAGCCGCGAATCTTCTTCAGGCTCTCGGTCTGTCCCATGTTCAGCTGGAACTTCAGCTTGAACAGCTGGTCGCCGAGTTCGCGCTCCTGGTGGCGCAGTTCTTCGTCGGTCAAGTTTCGTACTTTGTCTGCTTTCATAATCGCTCTCAGTTCAGCCATCAGTTGCCAGCGTGAAAGCAGACGGCTCGAGAGCTGATGGGCTCCTTCTTAGTGCGCTGCCCTCGCGCTTCACGAACGCCGTGCGCAGCGGCAGTTTGTGCGAGGCCAGACGCATCGCCTCAGCCGCATCGGTCAGCGAGACGCCTTCCATCTCGAACAAAATCTTGCCCGGCCGCACCACCGCGACCCAGTGATCGGGCGCGCCTTTGCCTTTACCCATACGGGTTTCGGCCGGCTTCTTGGTGACCGGCTTGTCGGGAAACAGGCGGATCCAGATCTTGCCGCCGCGCTTGACGAAACGCGTCATGGCCACGCGGCTGCTTCGATCTGGCGGTCGGTGATCCAGCCCGGCTCCAGCACCTTCAGGCCGAAATCGCCGAAGGCCAGCGTTGACTGCCGCGCCAGGCCTTGCCGGTCATGCGCCCGCGCTGCTGCTTGCGGTACTTCACTTTCTTTGGCATCAACATAAAGTCAGCTCTTAGCTTTCAGCTCCTAGCTCTTAGCCAAAACCTTCAAAACTCTTGCTAGAACGCGCCCACCTGCCGTGTCGGTTCGCGTTTCTTGGTCGGCAAAATTTCGCCTTTGTAGACCCAGCACTTTCACCCCGATCACGCCGTAGGTGGTGCGGGCTTCGGTGAATCCGTATTCGATATCGGCGCGCAGCGTGTGCAGCGGCAAACGGCCCTGCAGATACCACTCGGAGCGGGCGATTTCGTTGCCGTTCAGGCGCCCGCTGACCCGGACCTTGATTCCCTTGCAGCCGAAGCGCAGCGCCGAATCCACCGCTTTGCGCATGGCGCGGCGGAAGCCGACGCGCTTTTCCAGTTGCAGCGCAATCGACTCCGAAACCAGCTGCGCGTCGAGCTCCGGCTTGTGCACTTCCTGGATATCGACGTACATCTCGCGCGAGGTGCGCTTCTGCAGCTCGGCTTTGAGCTTGTCGATTTCCGCGCCCTTGCGCCCGATGATGATTCCGGGACGCGCCGTCTTGATAATGATGCGCAGCTTGTTGCCCGGCCGCTCGATCTCGATCGAGCTCACGCCCGCCGACTTGAGCTTGTCCTTCAGCTCATTCTTCAGCTTGACGTCTTCATAACAGCAGCTTGTCGTAGTCGCGCTCGACAAACCAGCGCGACTTCCACGGCTTGGTGTAGCCCAGCCGAAAACCGTATGGATGAACTTTTTGTCCCATCATCTGCTCCTTATTTCTTCGCAGCCACTTTCTTTTTGCCGCTCTTGCCCGCAGCCTTCTTGGCTTTTGCCGCCGGAGCGCGCCGCTTTACGCGGGCACCGGTTGTCGTTCGCCGCTCGGGGCATGAACCACCGGGCCGGTTCCGTCCTTGCCGCGCTCGGCCAATACCAGCTCGATGTGCGAAATGCGCCGCACGTAACGGAAGGCCCGTCCCTGCGGCGCGGGACGAATGCGCTTCATGCGCGGCCCATCGTTGGCCATCGCGCTCTTCACGTACAGATTGTCCACCTCGACGTCGATGACCTTTTTCGGCGCTCAGGATAATTTGCATTGTCCAGCGCCGACTGCAGCAACTTTTCCACCGTGCGCCGCCACCCGCTTTTTCGTATACATCAGCGTATTGCGCGCATCTTCCACCCTGCGCCCCTTGATCAGATCCAGCACCAGGCGCGCCTTCTGGGGCGAGACTCGCATGTAACGCACTTGGCTCGAAATTCCATTCGCGTCTCCTCCTTATGCCTTTGGCGCCGGCGTGCCGGCCGCCGCTGCCGGTGCGGAGCGCTCCCGGACCGCCGGGAATGCCGGCCGGCTTGGCCGCAATTTCCGTCGCCGCCCGCATGGAGTGACCCTTGAACTGGCGCGTGAAACTGAACTCGCCCAGTTTGTGGCCCACCATGTTCTCGGTGATGTACACCGGGAATAAATTTCTTGCCGTTATGCACCGCGATGGTGTGGCCGACCATCTCCGGAACGACAGTCGAGCGGCGCGACCAGGTGCGCAGCACTTTCTTCTCGTTGCGCGAGTTCATGGCTTCCACCCGCGACTGCAGGTAACCGTCCACGAACGCGCCTTTTTTGGTTGAACGTGCCATAAAATCAGCTTCTAGCTTTTAGCTCCTAGCTTCTTAGCTCAAACAAATCTGCTTCCGAACGACCGACTGCTACTTCGACTTCTTCCCTCGGCTCACGATGAACTTATCCGTGCGCTTGTTGTTGCGCGTTTTATAGCCGCGCGTCGGCTGGCCCCAGGGGGTTACCGGATGCCGGCCGCCGGAGGTCTTGCCTTCACCGCCGCCGTGCGGATGATCCACCGGGATTCATGGACACGCCGCGATTGTGCGGACGCCAACCCAGCCAGCGCGAACGCCCCGCTTTGCCGATAGTGATGTTCTCGTGATCGAGATTGCCGACCTGGCCGATGGTCGCCATGCAGTCCTGCGAGACTTTGCGAGTCTCGCCGGAAGGCAGCTTGACCAGCGCGTACTCGCCTTCCTTGGCCACCAGCTGCGCCGCTCCGCCCGCCGAGCGCACCATCTGCGCCGCCCTTGCCCGGCTTCAGTTCGAGGTTGTGGATGGTAGTGCCCGGCGGAATGTTGCGCAGTGGCAGACGCATTGCCCACAAGAATGTCGGCATCGGGACCGCTGACGACTTTCTGCCCGACCTTCAACCCTTCGGGCTGAAGAATGTAACGCTTCTCGCCATCGGCGTACGCCAGCAGCGCGATGCGCGGCGAACGGTTCGGATCGTATTCGATGCTGACCACGGTCGCGGGAATGCCGGTCTTGTCGCGCTTGAAGTCGATGATGCGAAGCTTCTCTTTGTGCCCGCCGCCGATAAAACGCATGGTGGTGTCGCCCGAGTTGCGGCGTCCGCCGGTGCGCCGCTTGGGCTCAAGCAGGGGCTTATGCGGGTGCTTCGTCGTGATGTCGTCGTTGACGATGCGTCGTGCGATAGCGCAACGTTTGCGTCGTCGGTCGGTATGTCTTAATTGGCATAGAAGCTCTCAGCTCTTAGCCATCAGCTCTCAGTTTTCTTGCCACTGCCGTCGCTCTTACAGAAAGCGGACGGCCGATACCGATAGCTGCTCTTACAAATTCTGCGCGTACTCGGGCATCTTCTCGCCGGCACGCAGACGAACATACGCCTTCTTCCAGTCGCGGCGATAGCCGGCAAACTTGCCGCGGCGCCGTTCTTTACCCGGATAGGTAGCCGTGCGCACCGAGTAAACCTTGACCTTGAAAATCGTCTGTACCGCCTGCTTGATCTCGGTCTTCGTCGCCTTGGGCGCCACCTGGAAAACCAGGGTGTTCTGGATCTCCTTGATCGCCAGGCCTTTTTCCGTGATCACGGGACGGCGAATGATCTGGTATGCGGATTTCATAATTGTCTAGGCCACCTCCGCCGCTTTTTCATGCGCGCGCGCCGCCGCGGAGCCGTTGTGGCTTTCTTCACGCTTTTCGTTCTCTGGCTCGGGCTTGCGCTGCCGCTTCGGCACCGAGTTCTTCAACGAGAGCTGCAGCTTTTCGATGGCGGGATGCGAGAAAATCACGCGATCGTAGCGCAGCAGGTGATACGGATGAACCTCGTTGCCCGCGACCAGTTCCAGCCCTTCGATGTTGCGCGAGCTCAGCTCCAGATTGCGGTTCGCGGCGTTCGGCACCTCGACCATCAAGACCGGTTGATCGACCTTCAATGCGTCGAGCGCTTTGCGAAATTCCTTGGTCTTCGGTTCCTTCACGTCGAATGCGTTAACCACGATCAGCTTTCCGTCGGCAAATTTCGCCGCCAGCGCCGAGCGCAAGGCGCCCAGCAGCTTTTTGCGCGGGAAAGCATAGTCATAGCGAGCGCGGTTGCGGTCCATGCACAGTTCCGCCATGCCGCCATAGCGGCGAGCGGATGGAGCCGATACGGGCGCGTCCGGTGCCCTTCTGCTTCCAGAGCTTCTTGCCGGAACCGGAAACCTGCCAGCTCGTCTTGGTCGCATGCGTGCCAGGTGCTGCGCCGGCGCGGTAATGCTTAACCGCTTCCCACAGCAGGTCTTCGTTGACCGCGCCGAAAATCTCATCGGCGAGATCGAGTGTCCCAACCTTTTCCCCGCTCAAATCGTGTATATCGATGGTTGCCATATTGTCTTCCGTGTCGGTACTCCGACTGCTGCGTTCGCGTCTATGCTTTCTTCGCTGCCCGCTTTGCCGCCTTCAACGGATCGACCGTCGCCGCGCCCGCAAATCCACGGCGCTCTCTGGGCGGATTCTTTGCCTTCGTAATTACGAGGTAGCCGCCCTGCGGGCCGGGAACGCTGCCTTCGACCACCAGCAGGTTCTCATCCTTGTCCACGCCCAAGCACTCGCAGATTGCGCTGGGTCACGCGATGCGTCCCCATGTGTCCCGACATGCGCATGCCCTTGAACACGCGGGATGGAAACGCCGAACGGCCGATCGAACCCGTGATCTGGAACATCGAGCCGTGCGATTTGGGGCCGCCGCCGAAGTGATGCCGCTTGACCACGCCCTGAAAACCGCGCCCCTTGCTGACTCCAACGATATCAACAAACTTTTCGCCGTCGAAAATATCGACCAGCACCCGGTCGCCAGCTTTCAGCGCGCCGTCGCCATCGCCATCGACTCTCCATTGGCACTTCGCGCATGAATTTCACTGGCGGCAAGTTGTGCTTGGCAAGATGGCCCTGCGCGGGCTTGGTCAGCCGTGACTCTTTCATCAATTCGACCAGGCCGATCTGGGCCGCTTCGTAGCCGTCTTTTACGGCCGACTTATGCTGCGTGATGACGCAGGGGCCGGCTTGCAGAACCGTGACCGGGCGAACGTCGCCCTTCGAGTCGAACAGTTGCGTCATGCCGACTTTTTTGCCCAGAATGCCTGTAACTCTCGTTGCCATTTCCTTCTCCATCCAGCATGGCTTGCGCTATTGGCTGGGAGTGTGGCACGGGCGCCCTCGCCCGCGAAATACAGCGAAGCTTACCAGCTTCGCCGGACAGCCGAGGGCGGCTGTCGCCACCTGATTTATTTATGCTCTTTGCCGAACGCTTTGATCTCTACATCCACTCCCGCGGGCAGATCCAGCTTCATCAGCGCGTCCACCGTCTGCTGCGTCGGCTCGAGAATATCGAGGAGGCGCTTGTGGGTGCGGATTTCGAACTGCTCGCGCGATTTCTTGTCGACGTGCGGCGAACGCAACACGCATGTATTTGTTTTTCATCGTGGGCAACGGAATCGGACCCGCGATCTGCGCCCCGGTGCGTTTGGCCGTGTCCACAATTTCTCCGGTCGACTGATCGAGAATGCGATAGTCGTAAGCTTTCAGCCGGATGCGAATTCTCTCTTTTCCTATCACTATTTCATCTCGCTAACCCCTCCCGGCGTTTCCGGAAGGAAAGAACTGGCGGCAAGCTGCAAGCCGCTTTGTATACCCTTACTGCACATAATCTCAGCAATCGTTCCTGCGCCGACCGTGTGCCCGCCTTCGCGAATCGCGAACCGCAGGCCTTTTTCCATCGCAACAGGCGTGATCAGCTCGATCACCAGTGAGACATTGTCGCCGGGCATCACCATCTCGGTGCCGCTCGGCAACTCCGCTACTCCGGTCACGTCCGTCGTTCGCAGATAAAATTGCGGACGGTATCCCTTGAAGAATGGCGTGTGCCGTCCACCTTCTTCTTTGGTGAGGATATACACCTCAGCTTTGAATTTGGTGTGAGGAGTAATGGATCCCGGCTTCGCCAGCACCATGCCGCGCTCGACATCCTCTTTCGCAATGCCGCGCAGAAGCAAGCCCGGCGTTGTCGCCCGCCATGCCTTCATCCAATTGCTTCTTGAACATTTCGACGCCCGTCACGACCGTCTTGCGCGTGTCGCGGAAGCCGACAATCTCTACTTCCTCTCCGACCTTTACTTTTCCGCGCTCGATTCGTCCCGTGACTACCGTGCCGCGACCTTGAATCGAGAAGATGTCTTCGATCGGCATCAGGAACGGCTTATCCAGTTCGCGCTGCGGCTGCGGCACACTCTTGTCGACCGCATCCATCAACGCATCAATCTGCGCTTCCCACTTGGCTTCGCCATTCAAAGCGCCCAGCGCCGACAAGCGAATCACCGGCACATCGTCGCCGGGGAACTTGTACGACTTCAGCAGCTCTCTGACTTCGAGTTCGACCAAGTCGAGCAACTCGGGATCATCCACCGCGTCGCACTTATTCAGCGCGACGACGATATACGGCACGCCCACCTGGCGCGCTAAGAGCACGTGCTCGCGCGTCTGCGGCATGGGGCCGTCGGTCGCGGCCACAACTAAGATTGCGCCATCCATCTGCGCCGCGCCCGTAATCATGTTCTTGATGTAGTCGGCGTGGCCCGGGCAATCGACGTGCGCGTAGTGCCGGTTCGCCGTCTCATACTCGACGTGCGCCGTCGCGATGGTGATGCCGCGCGCCTTCTCTTCCGGAGCATTGTCGATCGAGTCGAAAGACCGGAACACGATCTTCGGATTATGCTTCTGCAACACCTTGGTGATGGCCGCCGTCAGCGTGGTCTTGCCATGGTCAATGTGACCGATCGTGCCCACGTTGCAGTGCGGCTTGGTTCTGTCAAATTTCTCTTTCGCCATAACAGCTTCTAGCTCCTAGCTCTTAGCTTCTAGCTCAAAACCAAATCTTCTTCGCTTCCATCGTCGAACTTTTCGTAATAGGCGCCGAGAAATTGCTCTTTCTCGATCAGGCCCTCGGATGTGATCCAAGCTTCAAAGCGCTCAAAATCCGCTTGCCTCTGCGTTCGAAACTTTTCAAAGTTCCGATGCCAAGCCCAAAAATCTCTCACCCGATACTGCCGAGCCTCAAGAATCTCGCACCGGACTTCGGTGCCAAGATATCCATCCGACCCATTCAGCAATCTCGCCCAAGAACCGCCTAAACCGAACTCCTCTTCAAACTCTGCCCGCCTGCCGTCCGCGACCCAAAATCTTCGATCAATTACGAATCTCTGTTGCCCGAACCGCGGGGCGTGCAGTCATTTCGCTGTCCCCTGCACCTTGGCGATGATTTCCTCCGCGACGGAACGCGGAGCCTCCTCGTAACGCGCAAAGTGCATCGAATATTCCGCGCGGCCCTGGGTTGACGAACGCATGTGGGTCGCGTAGCCAAACATTTCCGCCAGCGGAACGATTGCCTTGATCACCTGCGAGCCAGCGCGGTGCTCCATGCCTTCGATGCGTCCGCGGCGCGAGCTCAGATCGCCCATGATCACACCGGCATAATCTTCCGGGCGTGACGACCTCGACTGCCATCACCGGCTCCAGCAGCACCGGCGAAGCCTTGCGCGCAGCTTCCTTGAAGGCCATCGACCCGGCGATCTTGAACGCCATTTCGTTCGAATCGACGTCATGGTAGCTGCCGTCGTAGAGCGTGGCCTTCACATCGACCATGGGATAGCCAGCCAAAACGCCGCCTTCCATGGCTTCCTGCATGCCCTGATCGATCGGCTTGATGAATTCTTTTGGCACCGAACCGCCAATGATCTCATTGACGAATTCGTACCCCGTACCGGGCGGTTGCGGATCGAGCTTGATCTTGGCGTGCCCGTACTGGCCTCGGCCGCCGGTCTGACGGATGTACTTGCCTTCTGCTTCAGCGTGCTTGCGGATGGTTTCGCGATACGCCACCTGCGGCTTGCCGACATTGGCTTCGACTTTGTACTCGCGCATCATGCGGTCGACGATGATTTCGAGATGCAACTCGCCCATGCCGCTGATGATGGTCTGTCCGCTGTCAGGATCGGTGTGAACTTTGAAGGTCGGATCTTCCTGCGCCAACCGGCCGAGCGCCATGCCCATCTTTTCCTGATCGGCTTTCGTCTTAGGCTCGACCGCGACCGAAATCACGGGCACGGCGAACTTGATCGACTCGAGCGCGATGGGATGGTCTTCATCGCAGATGGTGTCGCCGGTGCGAAACGTTCTTCAATCCGACGGCGGCGCAGATGTCGCCCGCCAGAATTTCGCTGATCTCTTCGCGCTTGTTGGCGTGCATCTTCAGCAGGCGGCCAATGCGCTCGGTTCTTTCCGGTGCGCACATTCAGCACGGAGTCGCCCGTCTTCAGCTGGCCGGAGTAAACGCGAATGAAGGTCAACTGGCCGACGAACGGGTCGGCCATGATCTTGAATGCCAGCGCCGAGAACGGCTCCTTGTCGTCGGGCTTGCGGGTAATCTCTGCGCCGTTGTCGGGATTGATGCCGTGGGTTTCGCCGACATCGAGCGGCGAAGGCAGATAGTCGACGACCGCGTCGAGCAGCGGCTGCACACCTTTGTTCTTGAACGCGGTTCCTACCACCACCGGAAAAACTTCAAGTGCGATGGTCGACTTCGCAGCGAAGCCCGCAGCTCGTCGGCGGTGATCTCTTCGCCTTCCAGGAACTTGTGCAGGATCTCGTCGTCATTTTCCGCGACGGTCTCGACCAGCTGCGCGTGGAAGGCTTCCGCTTTCTTCTTCAGCTCGGCGGGAATTTCTTCGGTTATCGTACTCGGCGCCCATGGTGTCGTCTTTCCAGACGATCGCCTTCATGTCGATCAGATCGACGACGCCTTTGAACTTGTCTTCCTGGCCGATGGGAATCTGGATCGCGACGGGCTTGGCGCTGAGGCGCTTGCGGATGGTATCGATCGGCATGCTCGAAATCGGCGCCCATCTTGTCGATCTTGTTGATGAAACAAATTCGGGGGACGCCGTACTTATCGGCCTGGCGCCAGACTTTTTCCGACTGCGGCTGCACGCCGTGAACCGCGTCAAACACGGCGACGGCGCCGTCGAGCACGCGCAGCGAGCGCTCCACTTCGGCGGTGAAATCGACGTGGCCGGGAGTATCAATAATGTTGATGCGAATGTCGCGCCAGGTGCAGGTGGTGGCGGCGGAGGTAATGGTGATGCCGCGCTCCTGCTCCTGCTCCATCCAGTCCATGGTGGCAGTGCCTTCGTGGACCTCTCCGATGCGGTGCGTCTTTCCCGTATAAAACAGGATGCGCTCCGTCGTAGTGGTCTTGCCGGCATCGATGTGGGCCATGATGCCGATGTTTCTGCAACGTTCTAATGGGACTGTTCTGGGCACAGCTTTCTACTCTTTCTGGGCTCCGATTCGATTCTAGCGATTCAGCTTCTAGCTTTAGCCATTAACTCCAGCTTCACGTTTAGCTAGCAGCTCAGATGCTAAAGCTGCTCTTCTACCACCGGTAATGCGCGAACGCCTTGTTGGCTTCCGCCATGCGGTGCACGTCTTCCTTCTTCTTGATGGCCGCGCCTTTTCCGTTGGCGGCGTCCAGCAATTCGTTGCTCAACTTGTCGATCATTCCTTTTTCGGCGCGTCCGCGGGAATAGGTGATCAGCCAGCGGATCGCCAGCGACGTGCGGCGGTCGGCATTCACTTCGACCGGAACCTGATAGTTCGCGCCGCCCACGCGGCGGGTCTTCACTTCGAGCAGCGGCTTGGCGTTCTCGACCGCCTTCTTGAACAGCTTCAGGGCTTCGTCGCCGCCCTTTGCCTGCACGCTTGTCAAGGCTTCATAGAAGATGCCCTCGGCGGTGATCTCTTGCCCTGCCACATCATCGAGTTGATGAACTTCGTCACCAGGTCCGAGCCGTAGACCGGATCGGCTCGGCACGGTTCGTTTGGCGATATGTCCTTTTCGAGGCATTCAGCTTCTAGCTCCTAGTCAGCTTCCAGTCTGCTTCCAGCGCAGAGCCTTTGCCGGCGAGACTGAACCACGACGCTCTTACGCCTTCTTGGGGCGCTTCGCGCCGTACTTCGATCGGCCCTGCTTGCGGCCGGCCACGCCCACCGCGTCCAGCGTGCCGCGAATCACGTGATAGCGCACGCCCGGCAGATCCTTCACGCGGCCGCCGCGGATCAGCACGATCGAGTGCTCCTGCAGGTTGTGGCCGACGCCGGGAATGTAGGTTGTCACTTCAATTCCATTGGTCAGGCGCACGCGGGCCACTTTGCGCAGCGCCGAGTTCGGCTTCTTGGGCGTCTGCGTGTACACGCGGGTGCAGACGCCGCGCTTCTGCGGGCATCCCTGCAACGCCGGACTCGCCGTCTTGTAACGCGGCCGCTTTCGGCCCTGGCCCACCAATTGATTGAAAGTAGGCACTCTTTGCCGCTCCTTACTTGCGCACCAAACTCGCACATCACAACCTGGCTAAATGCGGACAGGTTGCAGCCTTTGCTTACCGGTCAACCGATCCGGACTGGCTGACTCTGGCTTGGCTAACTTATGCCAGCCATGCTTCCCGCCGCACAAGAAAGCGCGGAGAGAGATTCTGGGTTCCGATCTAGATTTGCGCTGCCGACGGTGGCACCCGGCCCAAACCCCGGGGGTACTCCGTTTCGCCAGCTCTGTCCTGCATATCCTTTCGCAGACTCTCTGGCGCCCGTTTAGGCACCGCAGAAGCCCGAGGGCAAAAGGCAGCGCAGGAGCATTTCAGCGAGGAAGTTTTTCGGATTACTTTACGATTACCCGAAAACAAATTTCTCTAAAGCTCAACTGCAAGCTCTACAAAGCTCCAGCGAACTCGCAGTGTACAACAAGCTTGGATTGACTCGCGGAACCAAACTACTATAGCAACTCGCGTGAAACATCGTCAACTTCTGTTTTTGCATCCGAGAGAAAATGACAGATAAGCGGGTAAATGCGTGCCGGAGGTCAGTAACGACTTGCTGAATCGGCCCGTCACCTTCTACACTACACGTTTTCCGTTCCAATTCATTCTTACGAGAGCGATCCGCTAGGGGGCTGGCCATCAGAGGGTGCATGGGAAGATTGTGTCGTGTCGAGAGGCACTTCGTTTGCTGCGTCGCCGTACTTCTAGCTTTGTTTCTGCCCGGGTGCGGAGGACATAAACCTGCGGGGGCGAATCCTTTCCCGGCGAAGATCACCCTGAATCCCTCGCTCAGCGCTTCCATGCAACTGGGAAGCACGCTGATTTTCACTGCCACTGCGGTGAACGGGACAAACGCGAATATCAACCCAACCTTCACCTTTTCACTGACCCCTACGAGTCCGGGGGGAATTCTGGAAATTTCACCCAGCGGGAACGCCTGCGCGGGGAGCTGGAACGCTCCTTATTACAGCGTGTGCACGCCGGCGGGAGTGGGCGTGGTTCAGGTGACAGCCTCCGCTTTGGGAGCAACTAGTCCACCGACAACCATATTCGTGCATCCTCCGGTCGATAACATTCAGATCAGCGTCGTGCCCCCAGTGAATCCACCACCTGCCGCGTGCCCGACCCAAGTGGCGCTACCGCTGGCTTGCGACCTCAAGTTCAACAGTGCGGGAAATTACTGTTTGTCGCAAAATCAGACGTTGACCTTACAAGCGACGTCCTACAGTCAGGGCGTGGATATATCGCCGCTGGTTGGGCCGATTACCTGGAATCAGGCCAATCTGAATGTGGTCACAATTACTCCGATTGTGACTTCATCGACAAACGTTCCGACGAATCAGGCCACGGTGGTTTCGGATACGCCGGGTGCCACTCAGGTCGTTGCGTCAGTCGCTGGAGTATCGAGCCAGCCGTATATTGCGGAGACTTGCCCGGTGCAATGCATCGCGCTCGAGATCAGCCAGAACGGGGCACAAAATCCTAGTCAGACGAGTTTTGTCACCAATAAGGGAACCTCGCAAACGATCACGGCTACGGCGGTGGATGTGCAGGGGTGCATTGTTCCGAAGCCAGCGCTCTCATGGACTTCCTCGTCCCCTGCAGCATTGGCTACCGGAACGGCGCTGAGTACAGGAACTTCAGGCACGGGTTCTGGATCCGGATCTGGTTCCGGTTCGGGATCTGGTTCGGGTTCTGGCTCGGGCTCAGGTTCTGGTTCCGGTTCGTCTGGTTCGGGTTCTTCTGGCGCAGGCTGCGGTTCAGCCGCAACATGCGTGATCGCGACGCCCCAGGCCGGAGGGGCAGCGATTACGGCCTCGTGCACCCCGCCGACCTGCAACGTCGGCTTCCCGCTGGATGCTCCGGGATTGCCGACACTCTATTTGCCGCAACCCGTTTATCCGGTGACCGCAATTTCCGGGTTGGCCACGGGAGTCTCGACTTCGACTAGCGTTCTGGCGACAAGTCAGGATTGCTATAGCAGCTTCGACTGCGGTGTGGCGCTCTATGATATTTCCACTTCCAAGAATCTGGAAGGCAGCCCGACCACTATGCCAACGCCTCCAAATTCGCTTCTGTTCGATCCTGCCGGAGACAAGGCTTATGCGGGAGCCAGTACGGGGCGTTTCTGATCACGACGTTGAACCTGGGGTCATCCTCTACCAGCCCGTTTACACTCCTGGCTGCGCCGGAAACACCTTTGGGCGTGATCACGGGCAAGGTCATTGGGGTATCTCCCAATGGCAATCTGGCGGTATTTTCAGACACGGTTTCCACGCCGAACCAGGTTTACGTGGTGAACGCCAGCACTTCAACGAGCTCTACTACGACGGCTCTGAATATTAACGGAGCAATCACGGCCGCTTTTTCGCCGGATAATTCGAAGGCCTTCATTCTCGGGAACGGCGGGAACACCTTATATGTTTATTCGCCGGTGCAGGCGCTGCAAACGTTTCCGCTGACGACTGCGGCCGATGCCATTGCCTTTTCATCATCCGGCGCATTTGGCCTGCTCGCGGGCGGAGGCCCGGCATCCAACCTGGCGCTATTCAGCACCTGCAACAATGGGGAACTGAATTTGCCCATCACGACTGCCCTGCCGGCGACACCGCTTTTCTTGAAGATGGTGCCTGCGGGAAATGTTTTCACCGGCACGTCACTGATTCCGGCGCTGGTTACGACCGTTGCGGGCACCAATCCACCCGTACCTCTCTCCCTCGATTTCTTTTACGGCGTGGATTCCACCGGCATCGACGTTATCGCCACGGCGACCACGACTTCGGTCAGCCCCGTGCCGACTGATTCGCTATGCTCGCTGCAAGCGACAACCCTGGCGCAATATATCCCCACCGGATCGACGACGCCGACGCCGTTTCAGCCCTTGCGTATTAACCTCCAACGCGGAACCTTCATTCCAGTTAACGTTTTCGTCTCTCCCGACGCGACCCAGGTCTATATCGTCACCAGCGATCAGGGAGTTCTCGTTTACAGCTTCAACACCCAATCGGTGAGCGCCATACCGCTGCTTAACAATGCAGCTCCCGGTTGCGGCCGATATGTCGGCCGACGGCACCTTGCTCTACGTGGCGGGAACCGACGGACTGCTGCACCAAATCAACACGCAACTGGCTTCAGATCAACCCTCCCCGATCTTCTTCTCGCAGCTGCCAAACTCGACGAACAACTTCTGCTATGACAATTTCAGCTGTTCGCTGGATGTGGTGGCGGTGAAGCCTTGATTCGGGAAGTTCTGCCGAAGTAGTGGATCAGGGCAACCTGCTCAAGCGGGCTTTTGCAGTTCCTTGCCCACGCTATCGAGCACTCCATTGACGAACTGAACGGATTCGGGGCTGGAGAATTTGCGGGCGATTTCGAGGGCTTCGTTAATCACGACGGCGCGGGGCGTCTCCGGGATATGCGAGGAATTCGGCGACGCGCGGCGCGCAGCAGATTGCGATCCACGGCGGCCATGCGATCCATGCGCCAGTGTTCGGCGTGGCGCTCGATCAGTTGGTCGATTTCGGCGGCGCGATCTGTGGCTACGCGGAATAGATCGTCGGCGAAACCGCGGACTTCGTCGCTGGCAGTGGCGTGTTCGGCCCAGAAAGTTTGGCGAACGTGGTCGACGGTTTGCTTGCCCATGTCGGCCTGGAAAAGCATCTGCAGGACTAGTTCGCGGGATTTGCGGCGGGTACCCATGGGAAGCAGTTGTCAGTGGTCGGCTGCCAGTGGTCAGTTTACTGTAGGGAGAGATTATTTGCGCTTCATCTTCGACGGAAGTGGCGATTCCTATTCGTACTTCCTTGTTATTCCGAGCGGAGCGAGGAATCTGCTCCTTGATTGTTCCCGCTCCGGCGCCGGACGCCGGACGCCGGACAGCGGCGCCAAATTCGCCATCTCGATTGCCGCGAGCGCGGCTTCGAATCCCTTGTTGCCCATTTTTAGTCCGGCACGGTCGATGGCTTGTTCGAGCGTGTCGCAGGTGAGCACTCCGAAAGCGTGCGGGACACCAGTTTCCTGCGCGGACTGGCCAATGCCGCGCGTGACCTCGTTGACGATCACGTCGTAATGGGCGGTGTCGCCACGGAGAAGACAGCCAATGCAGATGATGGCGTCGTATTTTTTCGTCTCGGCGAGTTTGCGAGCGGCGAGAGGAATTTCGAACGCGCCGGGGACGCGGACCAGATCGATCTTTTCCTTCTTTGCGCCCGAGCGCAGAAGGCCGTCGAATTGCGCTCAGCAACAGTCTCTCAGTGATAAAGGAATTGAATCGGGAGACGGCGATCGCAAAGCGCATGCCGGTCGCGTTGAGTGCGCCTTCCATTGCCGGTAGTTCAGGCTTGGGAATTCGTTCGCTAGGAACGTCCTGTCTGGATTTCTTCTCCGTGGCTCGGTATCTCCGTGGTGATTGGCTTAACGTGTGGCGATGTCGGCAAACTGCATAGGTCCTTCGCTTCGCTCAGGATGACAACAACTTCGATTATTTTCCTTTGAACTGTGCTGGCCGCTTTTCCAGAAATGCGGTCGTGCCCTCTTTCTTATCTTCCGTTGCGCAGGCCACGCCGAAGAGTACAGCTTCGAGATACAGGCCCTCGCTCAAAGTCATCTCCATGCCTTTGTTCACCGCTTCCATCGCATACTGAACGGCGAGCGGGGCGTTGGCGATGATCTTCGCGGCGATCGCTTCGGCGCGTGGAATTAGATCTCCGGACGCCGTTACTTCATTTACCAGACCGATGCGGAGGGCTTCCTGTGCAGTGATCATTTCGCCGGCGAGCACCATTTGCATGGCGATGCCTTTGCCGACCAGACGCGGAAGGCGCTGCGTACCACCGTAGCCGGGAATAATTCCCAGCTTCACTTCGGGCTGGCCGAGCTTGGCGTTTTCGCTGGCGAGGCGCATGGTGCAGGCCATGGCGATTTCACAGCCGCCGCCGAGCGCGAAGCCGTTGATGCAGGCGATGACTGGCTTGCCAAGATTTTCGATGAGATTGAGAACGCTCTGTCCGCGATGGGTATATTCCTTGCCGGAAACAGCGTCGTGCTTGGCGAGTTCGGCGATGTCGGCACCGGCGATGAAGGCTTTCTCGCCTGATCCGGTGAAGATGACTACGCGCGTGGCGGCGTCGTTTTTGATGTCGTGAAATGCCTGACGGAGTTCCTCCATGGTGGCCATGTTGAGGGCGTTGAGAACTTTTGGCCGGTTGACGGTTACGTAGGCGATGGAATTTTTCTTTTCGAAGAGGATGTTTTCGAAGGTCATAAACTTGGATTCGATAATGTTGCCAAATCGTTATAAGTACCCAGTGCTATAATTGTATAGCAGAGGCCGCTCTATGCTTGCTATCCGCCTTCCCGAAAAAATCGAGAAACGTCTGGATCGCCTTGCCAAGCGCACCGGCCGCACTAAGACCTACTACGCGCGCGAAGCCATCTTAAAGCACCTCGAAGATCTCGAGGACATTTACATCGCGGAAAAGCGGCTGGCCGATATCCGCGCGAGGCGAACTCGCACAATTCCGCTTGAGGAAGTGATGCGCAGATACGGCCTCAATCGGAAGGCCTCGTCACGCAAGCCTAAAGCGACCGGTCGATCTTCGTAGCCTGCTTCAAGCTCTGTAGTAAACCGAACCGGATCACTTCCCTTTCGCCACAGCCGCGATTTCATTCTTATCCAAATCGCAACTGATGCAGCGCTCGGTCCAGATGCGGTGCCCGAAGACTTTTCCGCAGCGGGGACATTTCCATTCGGTGAGCCACCATGCGCCGGCGAGATAGACGCCGATCCATCCCAGCAGGATGGCAAAATCCGCCGCCTCTCCCATCTTCATTTTGCCGATCGCAAAGCCGAGAAAGATAAAGCTGAGGAATAAGACGACCACCAGATTCCTTCTGGCCAGGTAGCTGTGCCAGGCGCGGCGGTAGCGGTCTTGTTCTTCAGGCCCGCCTTCGCCGGGCGGTTGGTCGGTTTTGCGTCGCTTAAACATGCGGTTTGAACATTGCGTTTACAGTTTATTCGGCTTTGGATTATTCGGGTCGGAATAATCGTAGAAGCCTTTACCAGTTTTGCGACCGTACCAGCCTGCCATCACCAGGCGCTTGAGCAGCGGAGGCGAGGCGAAACGTCGCTCCTTGAATTCGTCGTACATGACGTGGGTGATGTAGTAGGTCGTATCGAGGCCGACGAAATCGAGCAGCGTGAACGGGCCCATGGGATAGCCGCAGCCGAGCTTCATGGCGTTATCGATGTCTTCGATCGAACCCACACCTTCTTCGTAGGCGCGGATGGCATCGAGCAGATACGGCACCAGAAGCCGGTTGACGATGAACCCGGTTTTGTCGCGACGTGCGCACCGGGACCTTGCCCAGCTTCTTGGCGAACTCGTACGCGGCCTCGTAGACTTCGTCGGCGGTGGCGATGGTGCGTACGACTTCGACCAATTTCATCAGCGGTACAGGATTGAAAAAGTGCAGGCCGATGAAGCGCTCGGGGCGCTTTACCGCGGTCAAGAGTTCGGTCACCGAGATCGAGGAAGTGTTGGAGGCGAAGATGGCATCTTTCTTCACGATGCCGTCGAACGAGGCATACATCTTCTTCTTTTCTTCCACGTTCTCGATGATGGCTTCGATGACGATGTCGCAGTGGGCGAGGTCCGGCTTGTTGGTCGTGCCCTTAAGCCGGGCGCGGATCGCGTCTTTCTGCTGGGCCGTGATGCCGCCTTTTTCCGGACGGGCCGCTCGGCAAACTTTGCCAGCGATTTCTCGATCCCGGCAAAGCCTTTGTCGAGAATTTCTGATCCACTTCGAGAACGGTGACGTCGAATCCGGCAGTCGCCGCGACCTGCGCGATGCCGGAACCCATGAGCCCACAACCGAGAACACCGACTTTTTGAATTGCCATATACCATTCTCATAAATTCCTTTGCTGCGATTCTGAGTCGGATTTTCGAAGAATCTAAATCATTTTCGCCCGGATCAGCAGAGTACACGGAGAAAACCTTTTTCTTTCGCTGTCCTCTATGACAATCCGTGGTGAAAAATGCTAATTCATACTCTCCACCATCATGGCGATCCCTTGCCGCCGCCGATGCACGCAGTCGCCAATCCGTACTTTTTCTTGCGGCGACGAACTTCATACAGCAGCGTGATCACCAGCCGTGCTCCCGTCGCACCCAGCGGATGCCCCAGCGCGATGGCGCCACCATTCACATTCACCTTCTCGCGATCAAGCCCCAGCTCTTTTTCGACGGCCAGATACTGCGCGGCGAAAGCTTCATTCACTTCGATCAGGTCAATATAGTCGAGAGACAATCCTGCTTTCTGCAACGCAATCTTCGATGGCCGGCACCGGACCGCGACCCATAAGTTTCGGCTCGACTCCGGCGATGCCCCAGCTCACGATGCGGCCTAAAGGCTCAATGTTGAGCTTGCGGGCTTCTTCAAGCGACATCATGACGACGGCGGCTGCCGCCATCGACGATGCCGCTGGCGTTGCCCGCCGTCACGGTGCCGTTTTTGCCGAAGGCGGCTTTCAGTTTTGCCAAGCCTTCCATCGTAGTTTGCGGGCGGCGGTGGTCATCTTCGGTTAACGATTCTCCCGTCGCTTCGCCTTTTGAATTGCGCAACGGAACGGGAACGAGCTCTTCCTGGATTCTTCCCGCTTTGTAGGCTTCGTCTGCGCATCTCTGCGAGCGCAGCGCGAATTCATCCTGCGCCAGGCGGGTGATGCCTTGCTGCTCGCCATAAAGCTCGGCGGTATTTGCCATGTACAGGCCGCAATAGCTATCGAGCAGGGCTACCATGAGCGAATCTTCGAGTTTGCCGCCAGGAGATAGCGTGAAGCCGTCGCGTCCTCGGATGACGAACGGTGCTTGCGACATCGCTTCCATGCCCCCGGCGAGGACGATCTTCGCTTCATCGAGTTGAATCATTTGCGCCGCGTTCACGATCGACTGCATCCCGCTGCCGCAGAGGCGGTTTACAGTCAGGCCCGGGGTTTCAATTGGCAGCCCGGCGCGGAGGCCAGACGTGACGCGCGCCATAAAGGGCATCGCCGGAAGTTTGCTGGGCGTTGCCGAAAACTACGTGGTCGAACTGTTTGGAGTCGATTCCGGAGCGCTCGATGGCGCCTTTGGCTGCGACTGCGCCTAATTCCTGGGCTGTGAAATCTTTTATCTTGCCGCAATAGCGGCCAAAGGGCGTGCGCGCCCCGCTGACGATTGCGATGTCTCCTGGCTTCAGCATGATTTTCCTGACAGATCGCGTGCTCGGAGCGGATGTGGAGCGACGTTCAAACTGGTTAGTGTAGCAGCGAGCGAGAGGATTGACTACAGAGTCAGCGCCGTGAGGCCCGACTTGCTAGTCCCGACTTTCGACTTACGGGGTAGATCTTTGAAGTTGGGCGAAAAGGGTAGCTGGTTATCCGGCAATCGGTATTTGCTACGCTACCGCGCCGGTGGCGAGAGCTGGTGCCAGCGCAACCACTTTCGCCGGACCCTGGGCTAACGATGTAGCGAGCGCATGCTCGGCGCGGTTGATGACTTCGGTGACGATGTCGACGGGATCGTAGCTTTCGCGAACCACGGCTTCGGCGAGCCCAGCGGAAAATTCAAGAGACGGACCTTGCGCAGATTCGTTTTTGGCAGGGAGGCGAATCTCTGCGACCACTTTCCGAAGTTTTTCAATCGCCATCATCGCTTCTTTTTCCGCGGTGTCGCCGAGGATCAGGGCAACGGTAGCGGTGTCGTAGCGGAAGGCGAGATCGTTGGTGCGAATCTGAGCAGCGAACTGCTGCCCGATTTTTTCCATGACCGCTTCGATGGCGGCTTCGCCATACTCCTTGAGCAGAGCCGCTCCGCGACCGAAGCGCAGGAGAAGAACAGACAGCGGCGCAGAATTCTGCACGGCGCGCTTGCTTTCGGCAAGAAGCAGGTCGAGATACGAACTCCGCTTCAACAGGCCGGACTTCTCTTCCGTGACGGAAAGATTTTTTACCAGGCGGCGCAGCCCGGCGTTGTTCAGGGCGATCACCATCTGATCGGCGAGAGTTTTCAGAACCACTACGTCGGTTTGCGGCCACGCGCGCGCCTTGTTGTGCAGGAGCAACAGTACTCCGACGGGATCGTTTCCGTTGGTCAAGGGGAAAGCGATCAGGGAAGTGACTGCGAGTTCAACGATGGCACTCTGGGCGGGTTGGAGTTCAGGCGCTCTTTGCGCGTCGGCGATGATGAGCGGTTCATTTGGCGAATAGGAAAAGGCCAGATCCTGAAGAGCGCAGACCAAATCCTTGATCGCCGAGGGACTGCCGCCTTTCACGTTTTTGCCGCAGAATTCCTGCGCCGCCGTGGGCGCGGAGCCGGGGGTGCGCATGGCGGCGAGGCAGCGCGAGACTTCCCAATGGGCGCCGATTTCGTTGACAGCGGTCGATAGCACGGCCTGTGCCGTGGTTTGGTGATAAAGCTTGCGGGTAATTTCGGCCACGCGCGTAACGTTGCGCATCTCGGACGCGGGATCGATGACGGGTTGCGCGGGAGTGGCGACCGGAGCGGGGATCGGAGGCGCGGACGCCTGGCGGGGGGCAGATCCCGGATAGCTTGGAGTCATCCCGGCGGAAAGATAAAGGCGCTGCAAGTCTTCATTACGCTCCTCTTCGCGCGGGAAAAGCTCCTGAATTCTCTGCAGGCGCTCGACCGCTTTGTTGCGCATGCCGTATTGCACAAGAATTTCCGCCTGCAACATCAAGTCTTGCAGGGTAGAAGCTCCGAGCGTGGCTTCGTGTTCGATGGCGGCTGTGGCGGCGGAAGTTTTGCTCACGGGAGTAAAGCGCGAGGAGATGGCATCGAATTTTTTTTGATCGATTTTTCCCTTCAATGTGTCGAGGCGCTTGGTATGGCCTGCCTCGTAGGGATCTACTTCTGCCGCGCGATCCAGGCATTCCGCCGCTTTGGCGAAGTCGCCGCTATTGCAATACACATCGAAAAGCTTCAACAGAGTCTGGCAGTATTCCCCTTCGCGGTTGGAGGCATTAAACAGTTCGCTAAGAAACTCGAGCATTTCCGACGAGGCTCGTCGGGTAGCGTTAATCTCCTGCATGACAGCGACGAACTGACGCCTTTCGCCGCGTTTGGCCTGAAACTGGCCTAATTTTCGTGCGAGTTTTACCGCTGGTTCATCGTGCCCAGCATCAACCAATTGTCCGATGAGAGCCGTAACTTGCGCCATGCGATTTGGATTCTGTTCGAAGAGTTGCCAGACCAGGGGTTCGGCGTCGGCGTAACGACCTGCGGCCAGTAACGCTTCGGCGTAAATATCGCGCAGGACAGGAGAAGAATTGCCGGCATTGATCTGCGGCTCGAGGATGAAGATGGCTGCGCCAATTTGGCCCTGGCTCAGAAGACTCTTGCCGTAGGCCAGCGAAATTTCTTCGTCTGAAGAATCCTCCTGGTAGGCGCGCTCGTACCATTGCGCAGGGTCACCTCCTTCGGCGGCGGTCAACTGCGCTACACGCTTAAAGGCTGCGGCCGCACTCTTGCCTTCGCCAAGTTCAGACGAGAGTTCCGCGATGCGCCGGACATTGGCCTGAATCGGCTCAAGCTCTACCAATCGAGACAGGACTTGCAAGGCATCTTTTTTGTTTTCGAGCTTGGCCAAATCGCTCAATGCGGATTCGTAGGTGCCGACAGCCAGCTTTTTGTTTGAGCCTTCGAGCAACTGGCCGAAGCGAAATTTTTGGTCCCAGGTGGGATTACCATGGCGCGCGAGTTTCTTATAGGTAAGGCTGGCGCGGGTAGCGTCGCCCGCGGTTACCTGCCGCTCGAACAGTTCACCGAGGAGCCGGGCCGCATCTTTTGCGCGAGCCTGAGCCAGACAGAGGTCGGCGGCAAGTTCGCGAACTTTATCGTTTTCAGGGTCGTCGCGCAGGACCTGGAGATACTCCTCGAGCGCTTCCGGGGCCTTGCCTTTTTGCAGGAGCTTCTCGGCGCGTTCCATCCGCCGCATTATCTCCGCCCGGTCCGCACGTGTTGTCGTCTCAGCCATGGATTGGGTCTGGGCAGACTACTCTGTTTCGATTCTAGGGGCCACCCTCCAAGGCCAGCAATCTGCAACGCCAAACTCGCGATTACGAAAGTCATCTGGGTTCGCCAAGTTGGGAGCAAGAAATGCCGAAACTTTGAGCGGCTGATGCTTTTTGTTATTGTGCGTCATGCTTGTAACACCCCCTCAGACGGAAATGGTTCAGGAGGATCCTCACGAACACGGCCTGCACCATCAACTTACGGCGGGCCAGATGGCGATGGTCGCGGTGGGAGGGTCGATTGGCACGGGATTGCTTTTGGGATCCGCTGCTGCGTTGGAGATTGCCGGCCCGAGCGTGATTCTCAGCTATATTCTCGCCGCATTTATTGCCTACACCGTGGCAATGGCGCTTGGGGAATTAGCGAGCGTGCATCCCGCGGCAGGATCATTCGGCCTTTATGGCGAGCTATACCTCAATGCATATTGGGGATTTCTTTGCCGCGCCGGATACTGGGCCTCGATCGCGTTTTCGATTGGAGCGGAGCTGGTGGCTTCGGCCACATACATGGGGTTGTGGTTTCCGGCCGTGCGCGGAGAAATTTGGGTGATTGCGTTTTCGGTTGTTCTGTTGCTCGTTAATCTGGGCAGCGTGCATTCGTTCGGGCGTTTTGAATTCTGGTTCGCAATGATCAAGTTCGGAGCGATTGTGGCCTTTATCGCAGCTGGCGCAGCGTTACTTTTTGGCGGGCGCATTGCGCCGCAATACACCACGAATGGCGGATTCTTGCCACGCGGCCCGGTTGCTCCTCTGATGGCGGTTTTCCTGGCGATCTACGCCTTTGGCGGCGTGGAGATGCTGGCGGTCACGACGGGCGAATCTCGTTCGGCAGAGGATGTGCCGCGGGCAGCCCGCCTCACGTTCTTCCTTCTGGCTGCGATTTATCTTGGAGCAATTATTGTGCTGGTTGGCGTGATGCCGTGGAACCACGCGGGCGTGAATGAGAGTCCGTTTGTCAGCGTGCTGCGCATGGCAAAGATACCTGCGGCGGCTCTTCTGATGAATTTTGTGGTGCTCACGGCTGCGCTTTCAGGAGCGAACGCGAAACTGTATGTGGCCTCGCGGCTGCTATTTTCGATGGGGCGGAGCGGATGGGCTCCGGCAGCGCTGGGAAGATTGAATGCCGCGGGATCGCCGCGACTGGCGCTGCTGGTTTCCTCCTATGGCGTGGTAACGGCGCTGATTTTTGAGCACTGGAATCCGCGGCAGGCCTTCCTCTACATCATGGGTGCGGCATTTTCAGGGCTGATCTTGTCGTGGATTGTTTCGCTGGCTGCACATGTGAGCTTTCGCTGGCGGCTGACTCGGGAGCAGGTCGCTGCCCTTCCGATGCGCTCGCCCCTTGGCGTAGCAGGATCGATTGTTGGATTTGTTCTGGTAACGACAGCGGTGCTGCATACGATGTTTTCGGCACGAGTCAATGAGATCGGCGGGCTGGGTTTCTTTGCAGTGCTCACGGTCGTATATTTCCGGCAAAAGCGGCGACGTCAATCGATCTAAATCGATATTACCAACGTAAGGGTGCCCTCCTGTTTTCCAGGTCCGAACAAACCTCTGCTCCGCTAGCCTTTTACTGGCTGTTGCTGCGACTCCACTTCCCAACTCGGACCATGATTTCGGCGCTACTTTTATCTCATTCCGATCCGCGTGGCATTGCCTGGTGCTCGATTGGAGTCCTCGCGGGTATTTATTTATTTTTTAACGGATTTCGGCTGCTGCAGCGAAAACGATTGATTCTGGATACGCCCGCTTCGAAAATTCGCAGCGCCGCGCTTGGGATGGTGGAACTGAGCGGGCTGGCATCGGGACCTTATACCATGGCTGCTCCGATCACGGAGCGGCAGTGTTATTTCTACCGAACAGTCCTGTGGGAGTGGAAACGGCAGGGACGCAGCAATCAGTGGGTGAAGGTAGCTGGCGAGTGCTCGCATGTGCCGTTTTTCCTCGATGACAATACCGGTAAGGTCTTAATCGATCCGAGGGGCGCGGAACTGGATCTGCATTGCGACTTTAAGCAGGAGTTTTCCGATTCGATCTTCAGCTCTGACGATGGAGTACCGCCGAACGTGCGAGCGTTTCTTTCGCGTCACGGCCTTGTGACCGGCAACAAGATTAAGGTCGAGGAGTATTGCATCAAGCCGAAGAATGCAATGTTTGTGCTGGGAACCCTGGCCGAAAACCATGGGGCGGCCTTGGCGCCGAAACCTATTTTTGATGACGAACACGATACGCGGACCTCGAAGGATGAACTCTGGTTTAATCCGCTGCAATCAACGCAGGGTCAGAGCGTTTTCGCATCCGTAACTGGCGGCGTAGCGGATCGGGAAGAAAGATCCATCAGTGAAGGCCTTATGGGCGGATTTGTTCGGCGCTCCGGCTTTCAGAATTCGCCTTTTGCCGCGTCCCCCTTGGGAATGTCCATCCTTGCAGAAGAGTCGTCCCGCGCCGCTTCAGCTGAGGTGGTCAAACTTCCTTCTACGCAGGATCCCACGGCTAGCACGGGAATGACGCAGCAGCAGAAAGTTGCAGCGGCGTTGTTGAAGGCGGGGATTAGCAATCCCGCCGCGTGGGCGGCAGCGGGAGTCGCTGGGAACGCGGGCGGGACAAAAGTTTCGGCGAACAGCGCCGACGGCTACGATTCGCTGCCCGCGACTGTGATCATGAAAGGAAAGAACCAGTCCACATTTTTGATTTCCTGGCGGAGTCAGCGCGATGTTGCCCGCTCGCTGAGTTGGAAGTGCACGCTAATGATCTGGGGCGGTCCCGTACTCACCGTGTTGTGCCTGTATGGATTGCTCACGCTCATTCATTTGATTTAATTTTCGTTTGATCGGCATTCATTCCGGCTTGAGCCGCCCGGCGCGGTGGCGAACTGTGCCTCTAGTACAATTGCTTTCGTGAAGAATGCCGTTCGCATTGGAATTCTTGGCGACTTCAATGCCGAATTCCGTTCCCACCACGCTACGCCAGATTCTTTACAACACGCCGCACGCAAACTGAATATGAAGGTGCAATCGGAGTGGATCCCGACGCCTTCCCTGCTTGCTCCCGATGCGACGAAAACGCTCGAGAGCTTTGACGGTTTATGGGCCTCTCCCGGAAGCCCTTACAAAAGTTTGGAGGGAATGCTCAAAGGAATCGAATTCGCGCGGCGCTGCGATTGGCCATTCCTGGGCACCTGCGCAGGGTTTCAATACGCGCTGATCGAATTCGCTCGCAACGTTCTGGGCATTGCCGACGCCGACAGCGCAGAAAACAACTCGGGATCGAAGAACATCGTGATTTATCCCGTGGCCTGCGCGGTTCCAAATCGCAAGGGAGACGCACCGAAGCTCTCTGGCGCAGTTCCGGAAATTCGGCTGCGGCCGGGTTCTTATTTGCAGTCGTTTTACGGAAAAGACAAGGAAGTTGTGACCGAAGAATTCTTCTGTAATTTCGAGGTGAACCCCGAATTCGAATGGGCGACGATGGAGGCGGGTTTCCCAGTGGTGGCGCGTGGAGCCAATGGCGAGATTCGCGCGATCGAGTCTCCTGCGCATCGCTTCTTTGTGGCTACTCTTTTCCAGCCGCAACTCTCATCCACAGAGAAAAGCCCTCATCCCGTGGTTGTGTCTTTTGTGCAAGCCGCTGCGGATTGGGGCAAGAAGAAGCAGGATGACAGCATTCTCGAATAGTACTTCCCTAAACAAGATTTAATCTTCTGCGCGACTTCACAACTAAAGACCTGGCCGGGGCCGCCGATCTGGGTTCAATATGGTGAATCCAGTCAATAACGCAACCAGCAGTCACGCAAGCGAAGCGGCTCAGTCACCGTCGACATCGGCGCAAAAAGCTCAACCAAAGCAAAGCACACCGCTCCCCTCGGACACGGTCAAGCTGAGCAGCACGGGCGATGCCGATCACGACGGAGACAGCCATTAGCAAAGCCGGCTGCCTACCCTGAAGCAGTCGATCACAAAGAGGCGAGGCTTCCCCACCCGCCTCTTTTTTAATCTTAATTTTTTTGGCTTTTTTTATCTGATTCAGACCGCCTTCACGAATCGCAAGGAGGCGGAATTCATGCAGTAGCGAAGACCTGTCGGCCGGGGGCCGTCGTCGAAGACATGGCCAAGGTGCGCATCGCACTCAGTGCATGAAACTGCTGTTCGCACCATGCCAATGCTGGTATCGGAAATTTCTCTCACATTTTCTTTGGCGATCGGTTCCCAGAAACTCGGCCATCCGGTGCCGGAGTCGAATTTCGTCTCGGAGTTAAACAGCGCGTTATCGCAGCAGATGCAGCGATAGATACCCTTCTCATGCAGATTCCAATATTTCCCGCTGTAGGCGAATTCCGTATCCGCGTGACGAGTAATGTTGAACGCGTTGGGAGATAACTGCTGTCTCCATTCCTCTTCGGTCTTCACCACGCGAGAAACTTTCACTTTCCCCAAACGCTTGCCGTCATCGGAAAATTGAACAATCGTTACTTCAACCGGCTCGGTTTTCGGCGCGGCTGCGATCGGATGCGGACGCCGGAACGAGAACAGAGCCAGACCGCCCAGCGTAGCGCCGGCTCCGAGCAGAAATACCCGGCGGCTCGAATTTATCTCCTGTTCACCACGACGCGATTCAAACATAACTCCCTCCCAATCGCTGGCCCATACTAGTTACCCCTGTACGTATCCGGGAATTCCCTGCGCAGATTCGCCACCTTGGGCGCGTCGTTATAAACGATATAAGGGTTGTCCGGATGGAGTGTGGCGTAGTTCTGGTGATAAGCTTCCGCGGGATAAAAGGCCTGGAACGGCACCACTTCCGTCACTATCTTGTGGCGATAGATTTTCGCCTGATCAAGCTGTGCGATATAGGTCTCGGCAATGTGCTTCTGTCCGTCGTTGTTGTAGAAGATGATAGAGCGGTACTGCGTGCCTTCATCGGGACCTTGGCGGTTCAGTTCGGTGGGATCGTGGGCCACAGAGAAAAAGATGCGCAATAGCTGGCCGTAAGTTATCTGCGAAGGATCGTAGGTGATCTGAACCGACTCAGCATGGCCTGTGGTTCCGGAGCTGACGGTTTCATAATCGGGATTTTTCAGCGTGCCGCCGGAGTATCCCGAAGTCGCTGAGATAACGCCTTTAACGTGTTGAAAAACTGCCTGGATTCCCCAGAAACATCCTCCAGCAAGAACGACAGTTTCCTTCGCGGGGGCCGGAGTTTTCGCTTCATCCACCAATGGTGGCGGCACCGGCGCGCCGCTGCCGGCCTGGCAAGCCAAGGCGCCGCCCAGAACCGTGAGAATGATCGCTAACATGCGCAACGAATTTGTCGACATTTCAACCTCCGCACTTAATCTAGCCTCTCGATTAGAGTTACGAAGCGGACAAAGGTTTCGGATGGCGCCGAGGATTTGGCGCAAGACGTAGTGGCCGTCTGGCACCTAAGACATGGAGTTCACCGGCTAGTTCACAAAAATGGCTTGACATTCGCCTTATATTCGCCAACAATAGCGCCATGGCGATCACACGCAGGCAGCGCGAAGTCTATGACTTCATCTCGCGCTTCGTCTCCGAGCACGGTTACTCTCCTTCCTACGAAGAAATTAAAGGCGGAATTCAGTTGAGTTCGCTGGCGACGGTGCACAAGCACATCACAAATCTGGAAAAGAAAGGCCTGCTGACGCGCGATTACAACCGCAGCCGTTCGATCGACCTGCTTCCGCCGAAGGGACGGTTGAAGCAGTCAATGAACGTCAATACCGGCCTGGTATTGCCGCTGCTCGGGCGCATCGCAGCCGGCCAGCCGATCGAAGCTATTCAAAGCAACGAGACGATTTCGCTTGCCGACTTCGTCCGCTCCAAGGAAGTGTTTGTGCTCGAAGTGCGCGGCAACTCCATGCAGGATGAAGCGATCCTGGATGGCGACTATGTGCTGGTCGAGAAACTGAAGACGGCGCACAATGGGGACATCGTGGTCGCGGTTGTGGATCGGGATGAAGCCACACTGAAGAGGTTTTATCGCGAGGGCGACAACATCCGCTTGCAGCCTTCGAATGCGACCATGCAGCCGATCATTGTGCCGGCAGGATCGGTGGAAATACAGGGAAGAGTGATTGGGGTGTTGAGGAAGTATTAGAAATATTAAAGGATAGCGCCAGGGGCTGGAGCTCAACCGCCCCCATCAGATTTGAGAGGCACGACTTGAAAGTCGTGCCCTTCCCGAAAGTTGGTTCGGTTCAATTACCCGACGTGCTTATCGATTGCCTGGGCGATCGCCTCTTTCGGACGATAGCCAACAAGTTGCTCCACGACCTGGCCACCCTTGAAGACGAGCAGCGTAGGAATGCCCGTGACTTTGTAGCGCATGGGGGTAGCGCTGTTCGAGTCAACGTCCATCTTTCCGATCTTGATTTTGCCCTGATACTCCTTGGCAAGTTCCTCGACGATGGGAGCAATGGCACGGCAAGGGCCGCACCAGGTCGCCCAGAAATCCACCAGCACGGGCTTATCCGATTTCAAAACATCCGCGTCGAAGTTTGCATCCGTAACTTCGACAATGCCATTTCCTGCCATTTGTTTCTCCTCGTTGTAATCTCACCCGGGCGACGAACGATTCATTGTTGCGGATAGCAACTCGTACCGGCCAAACCCGGTGATCTAAATCAAATAAGTGCATGCCTCTACCAGGCGCCTTTAATTATCGCACTTCATTCGTCGTACGGGGGTTTGATGCGGTCAGTGTACTGAAAGTCGCAAGTACGACCCCAGGTCATGGTGGGTAGAAGAGCACGGTAATTCCCGGTTTGAGGGCGGGCGGCGCAGGATTTTGAGGTAGAGGTTGCGAGGTCGCCTTTCGGTTGGCCGTTTCTAAAAAACAAATTTTATCGCGGCCTGCATTAACCGCGGAGCGGCTGCGCTCACTACCTGGCCAAAACTGGAACTGTTGATGTTTCCGTTTACCGCAGCCGGCCCATAGAATTGCGCGTGGTTAAAGACGTTAAAACCCTCTAAGCGGAATTGCAGGGCCTCGCCTTCCGTTAGGGCGACGCTCTTCTGCAAGGCCAAGTCATAGTTATCGAGCCCCGGCCCGTAGAAAAATCGACGCTTGGCGTTGCCCAAGGTGCCAACGGGCTGGAGGCTAAATAAGGGCGTGTTGAAGTAGGGCCGCGCATTGCGCGGGTTCGAATTCAGATCGAGCGGGCCGGGGGTGAATTGGGGTTCGTCCACACCGTAGTTGTTAATGCCATTGGGCTCCGCTCCGAGAAGCGAATTATCGCCATAGTTCAACAGGGTGACTGGGAATCCGCTGCTGAAGTGGGTGATGCCCGAAATCGTCCATCCGTTCGTCCAGCGATTGCTGACGGCGAGCAACCGGGGAAGCGGAATCTGGTAGGCATAGCTTGCGACGAAGTTGTGTTTGACGTCGAATGCCGATAGCGCACGGCTCAGCGCTGGATGGATGGGATTTACCTCTTCGCCGACATTCGAGGACTGATCCAGCGATTTGCTGTAGGTGTAACTGGCAAAAAATACGAGAGGGCCGCTGGTATGTCGAAGACTCATTTCGAGCGCGTTGTAGTCCGAATTGCCGATGGTCGACTGATTGGTATCGCTGCCGAATTTCGGCCCGAGCGGGCCGCGGGTTCCATTCACAGTTTGTCCCGATGCGGTTGTGTATATATTACTTTCGCCGAATGGCCCGCACGTCGCCGAACCGGCGGCCACCTCACTGGGATGGCTGAGGCTCAGGCACAGAGCAGGATCTCCTGGGTTGGATTCCATCAAGACCAAAAGGCGGTGCGATTGATTGCCTACATAAGTGGCGTTCAGCAGCGTGTTGTCGCCGATCTGCCGCTCAATCGAGAGCATGTATTGCTCCGTATATGGAATGCGGTTGGTAACGGGATAGGCGGGGATTCCGCTGATGGGCTCGTATTGTGACCAATCAACGCTCGAATCGGGATGGCTGCTCGACGAGTTCAGGGGCGCGAATTTAACGGGGAAATACTGTCCGAGATTTTGCCCACTGGAGGCCGTCACAAAAGGATTTGCAAAGGTCGGTGGGGCGGGGCTGCTGTAGGTGGTTCCGTAAGGAGCGTTCGCGGCAAGGACGCCGATGGTGAGCGCTTCGATGGATGTGTAATACAAGCCGAACCCTGCGCGCACGCTGATCTTTCCGGGACCGCCAGTAATTTTTCCGAGCAGGGTGCCGGGCGCGATCTTGGGTGAGTAAGCGAAGCCGATTCGCGGAGAAAATTCATCGCCGGCAGGGGCAAGCGTGCGGGGAACGCCTGGATCCGTGGGATACAAAATTCCCGCGGGCGCACCGGGAAAAACCACCGATTGCTTGTCCGGTTCCGTGGTCGAAATCTGATTGTATTTTTCGTACCAGGGTTCAATTCGGTCCCAGCGAAGGCCATAGTTCAAAGTCAGGTTCGAGCGCAGATGCCAGTTATCCTGCGCGAACAAGCCGGCGTATTTGTTGCGTCCATAAAAAGGATTGAGCTGGCTTTGGTTGTACTGGCTGGGAATGCCGAGTAGAAAGTCGGCAAAGTCCACTCCGGTCTCGCTCCCGGTAAAAAGGAAGTTTCCGTTGAACTGTGCGATCGGATTGACGTTGACCTGATCGTAATGGATTTCACCCCCGAACTTTAATGTGTGATTCAGGATGACCTTGGAAAAATTATCCAGTACCTGAAAAGTATTGTTCGCCTGCTTCAGTTCGTTGGTGCTCGTGCCTGTAGAAAAATTGTTGAAGACGAGATTTTCAACGCCTTCTCCTTTGGGGTCGAGCGCCACGATTGTCGGATTGCCCGATGAGTTCGCAAACCCTTGCGACGCCAGGCTCACTCCAAGGCCGCCTTGCGGTTTTCCGAGATCGTTATAGGCGCGCATATAACTGAAGTGGAGTTCGTTGACCTCGGTTGTTGTCAACGTTTTTGTATCGCCAAGACTGAGAAGCTGCGCCCGTCCAAGATACAGCGCGTTAAAGCCGGGTACGCTGGCTCCGCCCTGGGCTACGGGGTAAGGATTGTTCAGAGAGTAGTCGTCGAGAAAGTAATAGCCGGAGATCAAATCCCAGCCGGTGTTGGCGTCGACACGAAGCGCGCCTTTATCGTCGCGCAGCGACTGATTGTTTGCCGATGTGGCGAAGAAACCTCCCGGCTGATTTGGATGAGGAATATATTGCAATAAACGTTGCGCAGGAACAGACCACGCGCTGGAGGGAATCTGCAGCGTGGGAAGCACGCAGGCGGTCGTACTGCCTGCAATGTAATTCGTATTGGTGCAGCCGGGGAAATAATAAGGCTCGCCGGCCTGAACGTTGTAGCCGAAACGGGTTGTGAGCGTCTGCGCCCAGGCAGGCCCGCTGACGGTCGTGGGCACCGAGACGGTTTGCCCATTCACGATTTGCGTCGTAGAGAACAAGGATGCGAGATCGGATAGATTGCCGGAGCGATCCTGCAACGAAGGCACGGGAATCAACCCAGTGTCGATTCCCTGGCGCTGGCGCGTGCCTTGATAATCCGAAAAGAAAAAGACCTTGTTCTTGCGAATCGGTCCACCGAATGTTGCGCCAAATTGATTTTGAATAAACGTGCCGCGCGAGGGAGAAAAATAATTCCGGGCATCGAGATCGGTATTGCGCAGAAATTCGAAGAGATCGCCGTGAAATGAATTGCTGCCGGATTTTGTAACGACGTTGATCTGGCCGCCGCTGAACTCGCCATATTCCGCGTCAAAGTTGCTGGTGAGAATGCGAAACTCGGCGATCGAATCGAGGTTGGGAATGATCGCCGTGCCCATGTTTACGTCTTCTTCCGCGTCGCTGCCATTCACGATGAAGGCATTAGCGAACTCGCGCTGGCCATTGATGGAAATCGTACCGGGATTCAAATCGCCGGAAGGAGATAGTGCGCTGGCGCCGACATCCTGGACCGTATTTGTGGTGATTGAGGTCGTGGGCGCGACGCCGGCCTGAAGCGAGAGCAGATCGGTATAACTGCGGCCGTTGAGCGGCACCGAAGTCATTTGCTTGGCGTCGATGACTTCGCCAACCTGGCTGCTGTAGGTTTCAAGATGAACCGCGCTGTCGCTCACCGCGACCTTGTCGTCCCGCCGGCCGATTTGCAGCGTAATGTCGATGGAAAGCGCGGCGTCCGTGTCGAGGCTGATCTCCGTACGCCGATATGGCTTGAAACCGGGATGACTGACCTCCAAGACGTAAGCGCCGACTGGCAAGACGGGGAATGTGTAACCGCCGCGCCCATCTGAGGTAGCCGACGAGCGCACGCCGGTAGCGGTATTGGTGAGAACGACTGATGCCCCGACAATAGCGGCGCCCACAGGATCTTTAACGGTTCCCGAGATACTTCCGCCGACTCCTGCGAATGCGAAGCCGGAAAGAATAGAGACCAGAAACAAGGAAAGACGTACCCGAAAGGAGAAATTGCGCATTCCGGCAGCGATCACGTATCCGGAATTCAGTTGCAACTCAGTCGCAACTAAGAGTACGCTGGGATCCTGTTTGTAAGAGGTCCTTGTCATTTTTCAGCGGGAGCGTAGTCTTGAGGCGCGACCAGTTGCAAATTAGTCGCAACTGAAGTTACATTTACGATCTTGCTGGATACAGGTTCGAATCGTCAAGCGTGGCTGTGAGATTCCGTCGCATCGCGATTGCGACTACTTGCCACAATAGGAGGTCACCATGCCGCTTCCCCAAACCGAGATGCCCGGACGCTTGCAGTCGCACTTCGCGCAGCGTGGTATTCGAATGACTCAGCAGCGCCGCGCCATACTCAGCGTGATGGAAACTGCGACCAAACATCTCGATGCCGCTCAACTTCTCCGCAAAGCAAAGAAAATCGATGCCAGCGTGGATCGCAGCACGGTTTACCGGACGCTGCGGCTGTTGAAGCGCCAGGGCCTCGTCGACGAACTCGACCTGATGCACATCAACGGCGAGGGACACTATTACGAGCGGAGAATGAACCGCGACCATATTCACATGGCGTGTTTGCGTTGCGGCAAGATCATGGAATTCGTGAGTGATATTTTCGAGAAGCTAAAAGGCCAGGTGGAGAAGGACTGCCGCTTCCGGATTGTCGTATCGCGGCTGGAGATTGGCGGCTACTGCGCTACGTGCCGGGGAGCGGAGCCATCTCAGCCGGGGGCAGTTTAACAGCAGTAAATCTAATGAGATTTTTTCCAGGGAATGCAGCAGGCGGGAGCCCTGCCGGGAAACCCAAAAAAAAACAAAAAAGCGCCTCGAACTTTACAGTTCAAGACGCCTCGGCAGCCCTCCCCCAGAACTGCCAAACCACGATATGGATACTAGGGTTAGGCGGTTGCAATGTAAACGTCACTTTGGTAATGAGAAATCGTTGAGAATACAGAGCTTACGGCTGGGAGGGCTATTGTTTTATCCAGGTTCGGCCAGCGTTGGAAGTGAGCCAGATTTCGGAGCTTGAGGTCGTGATCTTGCCGTGTTGGGCATCGGAGAACTGGATTCCAATGACGTTTCCGGTCATGGATGTGCCGTCCGATGAGGGAGTTACGCGGGTCCAGTGGGCTCCATCGTCAGCACTGTGGTAAAGGCTGTTGCCCGAACCTCCGGCCCAGACTTCAACGCCGCTTACCGCTATAGCAAGAAACTGCATGGCAGAGCTGGCGCCAGGGTTCACGGTTTCCCAGACTCTGCCCCCATCTGCCGAGCGTTGCAGGACGCCGCCGTTGATGGCCCAACGGAAATTGGCTGGCGAAATCGGCTGTTGGCTTTGAGGAAGCGGAGCGGTCAAGCTTTGGCCTGACTGGTTGGAAACCGGGTTCTTGGCCTTGACAATGTCAGGATTCACACTTGGGCCGGAGAGAGAAGCGACCGGCTGATTTTGTGCCAGTTGCGTTTGTGCAGTCGCAACATCTGTGGCTATGATCTCGCCCGGGGGAGGGCTATTTGGGCGCTTATTTGCGGGCGCTTCCAGAGATTGAACGGCTGCGGACTTGCGCTCAAATTCGACCTCCTGCCCGGATCGGGGTGCGTCTCGCGAATCTCTTCTCGCGGCAGCTGTCGGAACCTTTTGCGCCTCTGATGCTTCGCCGCGCGCGTCTGACGCTTTATCCTGCAGCGGCCTTTGCTCAGCCGGGGAAGCCGACGCACCAGATTGGGACCTTACGGGAATTTCATTCGGCAGCGAATTCGATGCCACTTGCTTGGTCGGGCGATTATGACCATACTGCAAAATTCCCACAGAAGTGATGATGAGAATTCCGGCTGCTAAAGCCGCCCAGCGAAACGCGGGCCAGACGAACCATGGGCTGTGAGCAAATCTTGGCGCTGGAAGTGTTCTGGTTTGGTTCGGGACCTCGATCGCGGAGGCCGCCATCGCGAGGATATCTCGGCAATCTTTGCAACGGGCAAGATGATCGATAACAGGGGCGCGTTCCTGAACAAGAAGGGAATTTTCAACAAAGGCTGTAAGAAGGTCGGGATCGGGATGCAGTTCCGATTCGGGCAGCGTTCCCCGCAACTGCTTTAATACGCTTTGGGGTAGTTTCTGCATTGATTCCTAACGATTCCTTACCTCTTTGACCGGTTCTTTCTTCTCTGAGAACGCGGTGGTCGTGGATTCTTGCGTTAAGGCGCGCCGAATATCGATCTGAAGGTCGCGGACATCGACCTCGAAGGCCTCCTCGGCCTGACGGCGTGTCATGCCCTGCTGGACCATTTCGGCCATGATCCTCTTGCGCAATGACTTAGCCAATTTATCGACTTTGCGGCTGATGGTCGATTCGTGCACGCCGAGCATGCGTGCGATTTCCGCCAGCGTGCGGCCATCGATATAATAGGCGGCCAAAATTGTCCGGTCCTCAGCCGACAGCGCGGCCAAAGCGGAACTGACTGCGAGTTCCAGCCGGGCATCGACGGCCGGCACGGCCTCTGGCTCGGGAGCGGCAAATTGTGAGCCTTCGTCGCTTTCTTCATCGAGGCTGACCAGGCGTTTGGTCCGGCGGTAGCGGTTGACGAACTCCTGCGCCAGGACAGTTCGCAGCCAGCCTTCGAGCGAACCGCGGCCTGTGAACGAGGAGAGCTTGGACACGCGTTCGCCGCCGCGCGAGGCAGTGCCGTACAGTTCGGCATAGAGGGTATCTGCCAAATCACGGGCGGACGAATCCTCTCGCGCGATACGGAGTGCCGCCTGGTAGAGTTTTTCGCGATAGCGCGTGAGAAAGATCTCCCATGCGGCCTCATTCCCGGCAGCACAGGCTCGCGCCAGGGTCAGTTCCTCAACCCGCAGAGTCAGGAGGAATGTTCGCGCCTGTTGATGGCTGGCGTCGCCAGGAAGGTATTTCGTTGCCACCTCGCCCAGAATCGCGGCGAATGCTTCAGACGAGATTCCGACCCTTTCGCCGTTGCTGTTGCCATGCAACTCCGGCAGAAGTTCGGCGACCGCTGACTGCACATGGTTGGAGATGGTTTTATTGATGCTCATCCACAAGAGGAGAGTGCGACTGTCTGTTGGACTACGATAACGCTTCCTTGTTAGACGCTTTCAATATTTATTTTAGCCGCAACGAGGAGAAACTTTTCCGTTCGAGCGCTTCCTCTTTCCGCGTTTCTTCTTTTAACGCTGCGAAGACTCGTTTTTCCCGCGCTTCGAGGTCGCAATTTTTCCCGCAACGTCCGGAGAAAGCCACAACTAGGGTAAAGTAGTTTTCGGGTCCCGATTGTCCTTAATGCGTTAGGGATGGGTGCTGACGGCCACCTTCGGCCGAAAGTTCGCATCGGAATACATTCCATACGGGGCCAGGAAGCTATGGAGAAGAACATGATCGACCAAAAAAATTGTTTGCGCGGTTTCCTGGTGGGTGCGCTCACATTCCTGGTGGCCGCTGGAGCATTCGCCGCATCCCCGGGCTACAAGGTAATCAACACTTACAAGCTAGGCGGCGAGGGAGGCTGGGATTATCTGACCGCCGATGCGGCGGCGCGGCGGCTGTATATCTCACGAGCTACGCATGTCATCGTCATGGATCTTGATTCCGGCAAAGTCGTCGGCGACATCGCGGATACGCCGGGTGTGCACGGCGTCGCGCTTGCACCCGACCTCGGCCGCGGATTTACCAGCAATGGGCGCGAAGGCACCGTGAGCATATTTGATTTGAAGACGCTCGCGGCCAGCGGCAAAGTGAAAGTGGGCGAGGGTCCGGACGCGATTTTGTACGATCCGTTCAGCAAACGAGTCTTCACTTTCAATGGCCGAAGCCATGATTCCACCGCTGTTGACGCAGCAAAGGGAACAGTTGTGGGGACGATTAAGCTGGATGGAAAGCCCGAGTTCGCCACCACAAATGCGAGTGGCGAGATTTACGTAAACATCGAGGACAAGAGCGAACTGACAGTGATCGACCCGGTGAAGCTTACCGTGAAGACGACGTGGCCACTCGCTCCCTGCGAGTCGCCTACGGGCCTTTCGATCGATCGCAAGAACGAGAGGCTGTTTGTGGGCTGCGACAACAAGATGATGGCGGTGGTCGATGCGAAGACCGGGAAAATTCTGGCCACGCCACCCGCTGGCGACGGAATCGATGCGACTAGATTTGATCAAGAAACTGGGCTCGCCTTCGCTTCTGCGGGCGAGGGTATGCTGACCGTTGTGCAGGAACAGACACCGAACAAGTTCAGCGTCGCCGAGAACGTTCCAACCGAACAGGGGGCGCGCACGATGGCGCTCGACACCAAGACTCACAATATTTTTCTGGTGACGGCAAAGTTCGGCCCTCCGCCGGCCGCCACGGCTGAGAATCCGCATCCGCGTCATTCGATTCTGCCGGATACATTCGTTGTTCTCGTCGTTGGCAAATGAGAGCTTATTTGCATACTCGATCAACTGCGGTTTGGGTCGGGCTGGCGATCGCATTGTTCTACTGCTTCTCTGTGCGTGTTTGTGCGGCATATTCTGTGCTGACGCACGAAGAAGTAGTGGACTTGGTCTGGAAGGACAACCTTCTGCCGATGCTCAAGCAGCGCTTCCCTGCCGCAACCGACGACGATTTGAAAAAAGCCCATGCGTTTGCCTACGGCGGGTCGCTGGTGCAGGACATGGGCTACTATCCCTTCGGAAATAAGTATTTCAGCGATCTCACACACTACGTGCGCAGCGGCGATTTCATTGTCAACATGATCAACGATTCGTCGGATCTGGATGAATATGCCTTTGCTTTGGGGGCTCTGGCGCATTACTCGGCTGACAATTGCGGACACCCAACCGTGAATCAGGCAGTGGGGCTTGAGTTTCCCAAGCTGCGAAAAAAATACGGTGCCGTGGTGACGTATGAAGACAATCCCAAGGCGCACATTCGCACCGAATTTGGCTTTGACGTAACTCAGGTGGCGAAGAACCGTTACACCTCAGACCGCTATCACGATTTCATCGGCTTTGAAATCTCGAAACCGGTGCTGGAGCGCGCGTTTCAGGATACGTACGGCATTCCGCTCACCGAAGTGATCTCGAATGAGGACTTGGCCATTGGAACCTTTCGGCGCGCGATCAGCCAGATTATCCCGGAGATGACGCGAGTGGCGCTGATTGCGCGGCGCAAGGAAATCGTTTCCGAGACACCTAACTTTCGGGCTCGGCAGTTCCGCTATTACTTATCTCGCACGAATTACCAGAAAGAATGGGGCAAAGGCTACCGCAAACCGGGATTTGGAACTCGAGTGCTGGCTTTTTTTCTGAAGTTTATGCCTAAGATCGGGCCGTTCAAAGCGCTCGATTTCAAGATTCCCACGCAGAAAACGGAAGACCTTTATATTGCCAGCGTGGATAAGACCGTGGAGAGCTACAAGGCGCTCCTTCAAGAAGCTGCACAGCGGAAACTGACGCTCACCAATACCGATTTCGATACGGGCCACGACACGCGAGCCGGGGAATACCGGCTAACCGATAACGCATACGCGCATCTGCTCGATCAGTTGGCGGCGCAAAACTTCGATCAGATCACTCCTGAGTTGCGGCGAAACATATTGGCCTTTTACAGTGATCCAAACGCACCGATTGCCACGAAAAAGAAGACGGCCGCCTGGCAGAAGACGCAGGATGAACTGAACCGGTTGCGGGCCTCGCCGGCGAATGGTCCGGCGATTATTCCGGCAGAGTGAATCGGAAAAGCCGGCTTTACAAATCCCGCCAAAGATTCCAATCGCTCCGCGCGCATGAGAAGGTTTTCGTAATTCTCGCCGCCCGAACGACCGTTCGGTTGTCAGACCACTGCTTTCCGTGTATCATCACAAAACTTTCTACTAAACAAACTGGCGGCCAGCGGCCGCCTTTCGATTTCCGAGGACGCTTACAAATGGTGCAACTGCAATTCGAGGACAAGTTTTACCGGGCTCACGTGACCAAGCGTGTCGAGTTTGCGCCCGATTTGTGGATGATGCGAATCCATCCCGGAGGGGAGTTCAAGTTCTTGTCCGGGCAGTATGCGACCCTCGGTTTGGAACACGACGGAAAGCGGGTGGAGCGTCCCTACTCTATAGTTTCGGCGCCATTCGAGGAGGAGATCGAATTCTTTTTCGAACTGGTGCCCGAGGGTAAATTGACTCCACAGTTGTTCAAGCTGCATCCGGGTGACGAAGTGCTCATGCGAAAAGTCGCCAAAGGCAAATTCACGCTGGATACCGAGAGCGGAAGAAAACATCATCTGCTGGTTTCTACCGTCACGGGTGTGGCTCCATTCGTCAGCTTCGTTCGCACGCTGGCTAAGGATTGGAAGGAGGGCCGCTTCGATGGCAGCCATCAGCTTTATCTGCTCAACGGCGCCAGCCGGCCATGGGAGTTTGGGTATAAAGAGGAGCTAATCGGTTTCGCGGCGGAGTTGCCATGGTTCAAGTATGTGCCCACGGTAAGCCGGCCGTGGGATCACTCCGACTGGCCCGGAGAAATCGGGCGCGCCGACGATGTGCTGCGTAAATACGCCGATCACTGGGAACTGGATGCGACGAATACGACCGCATATTTGTGCGGGCATCCGGACATGATCGCAAACAGTAAAGCGATTCTTAAGCGGCGCGGGTTCGTCGATCGGACCGCGATCAAGGAAGAGGTCTATTGGATCCCGCCTCCGGCAAAAACTCCGCGGAATAACGCGCTTAGTTAAGTTCCTGCAATCGAACTGCGGCGTTCGAGGAGCAGGACGTCTCTCCATCGGTTCCCCATTTTGCCGATCTTACGGCGCACGCCCACTTCGCGGAACCCGAGTGACTTGTGCAGAGAGACGCTGGCGATGTTTTCCGGAAAAATGCCGGCTTGCAGAGTCCAAATACCGCAGCGTTCGGATTCGTGGATCAGGGCTTGCGCCAGAGCTTTGCCGATTCCTGCGCGCCGTCCTGACGCGGCCACATAGACCGACACTTCCGCAACTCCCGCGTAAACCTGCCGAGCAGAAACCGGGCTGAGCGCAGCCCAACCCAAACTTCTTTTCCATGACTCGCAATCAGGCGGCAGTTTGGAAGATGGCTGCTATCCCACTTCTGCCAATCGGGGATCTCAGTCGCGAAGGTTGCGTTGCCCGTGGCGATGCCTTCGCCATAAATTCTGGAGACCGCTGCCCAATCGTCCGCAGTCATGGATCTAATTGTGATCTCCATCTTTTTTGGATCAGGTTTCGGCTGGCGCGAAGAAGACCAGGAGGGCGAGTTCTTCGGTGATGTCATAGAAACGGTGCCCGACCTCGGCGGCAACAAAAATCACGCTGCCTGCGGAAACTTCTTTATCTTCTGTTCCGGCTTTGTGGCGCGCTCGACCTCGGATTACGTAGTAGATTTCATCTTCGCGATGCGGCTTCTGGTGGTCGATTGCGCCAGCGGCCAGAACGTATAATCCCGCGCTCATGGCGGGGACACGGAAGAATTCACGGTAGGGCCGGCCGCTTGCGGAGCGCTGTTCCTCAATTTCCGAGAGACGGCTGAAGAACGTCTTCACGCGAAGATGCCTCCGAAAATCAGATCGGTAAACTGAGGAACGAGATTGTTGGCCTGCAGGTCTCCCTCCGGCTTGTACCACTGATAAATCCAGTTGATCATCCCGAGCAGCGCGAACGCGGCGGCACGCGGACTGACTCGCCCTCTAAAGTTGCCCGCCGTTTTTTTCTTCATCTTCTCCTGGGCCTCCGACATTAGATTTTCGAGAAAGTGAACATAGTCTTTCTTTTTCGCGTTGATGCGCTTGCGCAGAGCTGGCGGCAGCGGATGATTTTCGTGCAGCATGACGGTGATCTCGCGATCGCGGGGACTGAGCACAACTTCGATGTGCAGGCGGATCAGCGCCCGCAGGCGCTCTTCGGGATCTGCGATGCCTCGCACGGGATTGAGCACGCGCTCTTCGGTTATCTCCATGGCGTGGGTCATGATCTCGAAGAGAATTTCGTCTTTGCTTTGAAAATGATGATAGAGGCCGCCCTTGCTGAGCTTGAGCGCGGCTGCCACGTCGTTCATCGAGGTTGCGTCGTAGCCGCGCTGTTGAAACAGGCGAGCGGCGGTGCGCAGGATTTCCTGGCGGGAATCGAGCACGGTTTCGCGGGCCATCGGGTGACATGGTAAACAGTTGCGCGCGGGATTGCCAATGCTGTTTCGTCCGTCGTGGCGTCGCGCTACAGAGGGCCAGCCTATCGATTGCAGGGTTCTTCGGAGCTAAGACGCCACCATGACAGCCCGGCAAGACTGTCCTCGCGAAGCTATGGCCGGCCGTGACTTGCGCGGAATGGCTTCGCCGTGCACAATAATGAGCGGAGTCCGGACTGGCCGCTTTATCTGTAACCCATGGCCATTTTCAGGCATCCAACTGTTTGTACGAGCAACAAGTGGCTTCAACATCCCCGCAGACTGGGCGCGGTTTAAGAGCGCAGTGAGTCTGCTGGAGCCGCTGATAGCTTTCAACAACCCCGTTCCAATGCGCGTCCGGTAGCAGTTTTAGCCGTCGCGTCTTTGGAGCTGAAAGCGAGTTAACAATGGCTACCGCAACTGCTGTTTGCAGTCTGGAGAACTATCTCGTCCTTCCCGACCATACTATGGACGAGCGAATTCGCGCAGCGCGCGAATTGCTCGGCTCGGATGTTGTGATTCTGGGCCACCACTACCAGCGCGATGAAGTGATTCGTTTCGCCGATTTTCGCGGCGATTCCTACAAGCTTTCTCAGGAAGCTGCGAAAGCCGCAGGGAAGTACATCGTTTTTTGCGGCGTGCATTTCATGGCCGAGAGCGCCGATATCCTTGCCCGGCCAGGCCAGACCGTGATTCTTCCCGATCTCAACGCCGGATGTTCGATGGCCGATATGGCCGACATCACGCAGGTGGAAGAATGCTGGGAGCAACTGGTTCGCAGCGGCGTGACCGAAGATTCGGGCGCAGGCGTTACGCCGATTACGTACATCAACTCGACTGCGGCGATTAAGGCGTTTTGCGGCGAACGCGGCGGGGTGGTTTGCACTTCGTCGAATGCGGGCGCGGCCATGGGGTGGGGATTTGCCAAGAACGCGAAGCTGCTGTTCTTGCCCGATCAGCATCTCGGGCGGAATACCGGTTTTGCGATGGGCATTCCGCTTGACGAGATGGTCGTCTGGGATCCCTATCTGATCAATGGCGGGGTGAGCCCCGAGCGATTGCGCGATGCGCGAATCATTTTGTGGAAGGGACACTGCTCGGTTCATCAGCGCTTCCTGCCGGAGCATGTGGATAATGTTCGCGCGAAATATCCCGGGATTCAGGTGATCGTGCATCCCGAATGCCGGTTTGAAGTTTGTCAGAAGGCGGATGCCGTGGGTTCGACCGAGCGATTGTTGAAGATTATTCGCGAATCGGCAGCGGGATCATCTTTCGCAGTCGGAACTGAGATTCATTTGGTAAACCGCATGGGCAAAGAATTTGCTCCGGAAGGCAAGAAGGTCATCACTCTGGACGATTCCGGCTGCCTTTGTACGACGATGTTCCGCATCTCTCCGCAGCACTTGTGCTGGGTCCTGGAGAATCTGGTGGAGGGAAATGTCGTCAATCAGATCAAGGTTAAGAATGATGTGAAGCGCTGGGCGCGGGCGGCGCTGGATCGGATGCTGGAGATTCGGTAGCGCTGGTGACAATCGCGAATCAATCAGTGAAGACGACGGACTGAACTCCCGAAATCTCGAAGCGCTTGCGGCAGCGCATATTCTTGCAGGCCATCAGATCGTCTTTACGCAGCATGTAGGAGCGGGCCTTGGCGAAGCGCGCACGGTCGCGCTCATCCGCGCGGCCGGAAAGCTGGCGCTTTTTGGTGCGCACTACCCAGGTGACTTCATAATCGGCCGCCTGATGGCAGTGGGGACAGTTTAAGGTTGCAGGTTTCTTCTCGGTTTTCTCGTCAAAAAAATCGCGTTCTTCCATAAGTTTGTAGCCGGTAAGTTAACATCCCACGGTCCGCGTGGCCCATCGCTTGTCAAAAGTTCCGCGCCATTTACCGATTCAACTCAACTCTCAATTATTGCAGTTTTACCCTCAACAAGCTATGGCAAGATGTGCGTTATGGCGCGGAAGAAAAAACTGAAGAGATTTCAAGCGGTAAAGGCAGTCAAAGAATTGGCGCGGGAGCGAGTGGGCGCTCCGCCGGCAGAGAAAGTGGTCGTCAACAAAAGGAGGAAGCAGGAAAAGTACAAGCCAACGCTCGATGAACTTCTAAGGGACACCTAGTGCGAGGACCAAACCGGCACCAAAAATGAACGGCTAGTTAAACGTTGCAGTCACGGTGACATCGCTGGTTAGATCCTGCAGGATGCATGTCGCTCCGGAATTGATGTTGCATCCCGCCCAACCGCCAAATGTCCCATTAGGAACGGCCGTCAGGGTCACGTTTGTCCCAGTGGGAAAACTTCCAGTGCACATCCCACCGGGGGTAGCCGCGCAGCCCAGACCAGCAGGTGAACTCGAAATGGTTCCGCTCCCCGTGCCCGCAAAATCTATAGTGATCGTCGGGCCAGTTCCCGTGAAGCAAACGACACTGGCCAACATCGTGCCTGACACGATGGCCCCCGATGAGGACACGCCCGTTGCATCAGAGTTAGTTTGCACTGTGGCGGAAATGACGGAGCCACCGCACGCCGTGCCAGGTACGGATATCAGGCCTGCCGGTGTGATCGTTATCACCTGAGTCTCGTTCGACGCCCAGGTTACCTGACTGGTAATGTCTTTTGTCACTGGTGGGTGAACGTAGGTTCCCATTGCCGTTAGCTGCGCCTGCAACCCTACGTCTTGGATGAGGGGAATATTTGAGGCTCCGAAAGTTTCCGAGGAAGGTTGAATCTGGATCGATACCAGTTCCTGCGGATCGCCGCAACTGGATACGGCGAGTAACGAACTCGCGATAATAACTAAAGCGGCAAACCCTAACCACTTCCGGCTCATGCAAACTCCTGGGACCGACAATCGACCAAATAAGAGGGGAATGCGCCAATTTAGTCAAAATCTGAGGAAAAAGCAATTGCTAAGCAGAGACAGGCAAACATCCGTCACTTCACCGCTCCGCGAACGATTTCCGCAAACTTGCGGATATCGTCTTCGGTGGTGTCGAAGGAACACATCCAGCGCACGATCGATTCCTCCTCCATCCACATATAGAAGAAGTAATGTTCTTTGATTTTTTCGATGGCGTGGCGCGGGACTTGAGCGAAAACGCCATTCGCTTCGACTTTCCAAACGATTCTGATTTCTGGAATCTGGCTGATTTCTTTTTCCAGCAAGCGCGCCATGCGGTTGGCGTGTACGGCGCTGCGGCGCCAGAGATCGTCCATGAGCAGCGCTTCGAATTGCGCTGCTATGAAGCGCATCTTCGAGGCTAATTGCATACTTTGTTTGCGGAGATAGAGGAAGTCACGGCTCAGGCCAGGCTGGAAAAAAACTACCGCTTCCCCGCCCATGATGCCGTTTTTTGTGCCGCCGAAGGAGAGAACGTCGACGCCCAAATCGCGCGTGGCCTGGCGGAGGTTTTGGCCCAGCGATGCGGCTGCATTGGCGATGCGGGCGCCATCCATGTGCAAAAACATGTCGTGCTCATGGGCGAAGCGTGCGAGCGCCTCGATTTCAGCCGGCTGGTAGACCGTTCCCATCTCGGTGGATTGTGTGATAGAGACGACTCGCGGCTGAGAGTGGTGTTCGTCACCAATGCCGTGATAGGCATGGCGGACGGAATCGACCGTGATCTTGCCGTTTTGCTGAGGCAGCGGAAGCAGCTTGCAGCCAGTGTGTTTTTCGGGAGCGCCGCACTCGTCCATGTAAATGTGTGCGTAATCGCTGCACAGGATTGAGTGAAAGGGGCGGGTGAGGGCCTGCAGGCCGAGGACATTCGCGCCGGTGCCGTTGAAGGTGAAAAAAACTGCAATGTCTTCGCCGAAATGTTCTTCAAATTTATGGATGGCGGATTTCGTGTACGGGTCCGCGCCGTAGGCTACTACATGGCCCTGGTTGGCTTGAGCGATGGCGGCTAGGATTTCTGGATGAACTCCGGCATTGTTATCACTGGCGAAGCTGCGGGATGGTTGGGCGACAACTGGCATAAGGAAACAATTTAGCAGAGCGAAGAGGCGCTTGGCTGCCGACGACGGGTAAACGGTATGGCTACATAAATGCGAAAGATTTAGAGCTGACCTACGTAACTCTGGCTCGTCTAACGAAGATTAAACAAGATAGCGGTGAACAGGGGGACGAGACAGGGAAAATAAGCTTCGCATGGGGAACTTCGGAAACTTGCTGCCGTCCAGGTAGGAATTTCTGCCAAGCATTGAATCCTTTGGCTGAGCCTCCAAATCCATATCAACTAACCATCCGGGGCTGAAAGTCGATATCTTAAAATAGCAGCAGCTGGTTGTTCGGGTAAGCATTAGCAGGAGAATGCATGGCGAAGAGAATGATTTTGATGTTGCTGGTGATGGTTGCTGTCATCGGCGGGCTTGCCTTTGTGAAATACCGCCAGGTCGAGGCGGCGATTGCGATGGGCGCGAGCTTCCAGATTCCGCCGACTGCGGTGACCACGGTGGTTGCGAAGCAGGAAACCTGGCCTTCAACATTGTCGGTAATTGGGACGGCAGCAGCGATCCAAGGGGTCACTGTTAGCGCGGATCTGCCTGGAACCGTCGACAAGATTCACTTCGAGTCTGGCCAGTCGGTAAAGGAAGGCGAAATTCTGGTGGAGCTCGACACCCGGCAAGAGCGCGCGCAGTTGGCGAACCTGGAGGCGCAACGGGATCTGGCGCAGGTTCAATTCGGGCGCGCCGAACAACTGTCCAAGGCAGGTGTGATATCGAAGTCTGACTACGACAATGCGGCCGCGCAGCAAAAAGCTACCGCGGCTCAGGTCGGGGACATCAAAGCCGCCATTGCGCGGAAGACGATTCACGCTCCCTTCTCGGGGATTCTTGGCATCCGCCAAATCAGCCTTGGGCAATACCTCGCTGCGGGGCAGGCGATCGTTTCTTTGCAATCCTTGAATCCGATCTACGTGAACTTTGGCGTTCCGCAGCAAGACACTCCAAAAGTGGCGATCGGCCGGAGAGTGCGCGTAACCAATGCGGATCTGCCTGGCGCCGGATTTGGCGGCAGGATTTCCGCGCTCGATTCTGTCATCAGTGAGCAGACGCGAAACATTCAGGTGCAGGCGACGCTGGCAAATCCGGGCGGCAAGTTGCGCCCGGGCATGTACGTACAAGTCGAACTGCCGCTAGGGCAACCACGGCAAGTGATTCCCCTGCCGGCAACGGCGATTAACTACGCTCCTTACGGCGACTCCGTATATGTGGTAACGGATATGAAGGATCCGAAAACCGGAAAGACGTATCGCGGTGTGCGCCAACAGATTGTGAAACTCGAAGGCAGCCGGGGCGATCAGGTGGCTGTGGTTTCCGGGGTAAACCCCGGCGATGAGATTGTCAGCTCCGGAGTTTTCAGGCTGCGCAATTCCGCTCCGATCCAGGTAAATAATTCGGTTAAGCCGGAGAATAGTCCTAATCCAAATCCCGCAGAAAGCTAATCGGAGTTGACAGTCGCAGAAGGCGCTGCGTGAAGTTTCAGTGTAGGAAGAGGCCAAGCAAGAGGTTTCTATGAAGTTTACCGATCTGTTCGTAAAACGTCCGGTGCTGGCGATGGTGGTAAGCCTGGTGATTCTCATTGCCGGTCTGCAGGCCATCCGTTCGCTGAGCGTCCGGCAATATCCGCGCAGTGACATGGCCGTCATTCAGGTGACGACGGTTTATGTGGGCGCCAGCGCCGACCTGGTGCGCGGTTATATTACGACCCCGCTGGAGCGCGTGATTGCCAGCGCCGACGGAATCGACTACATGGAGTCGAGCAGCGCTCAGGGCGTGAGCACCATCACGGTTCACCTGAAGCTGAATTACGACACCACCGCCGCGCTTACGCAGATTCAGGCGAAAGTGCAGCAAGTAAAGAACGATCTCCCGCCGGAAGCCCAGGTTCCGGTGATCGACCTGGAAACCGCGGATGAGCAGTTTGCCTCGATGTACATCGGCTTTTCGGCGAAGGACCTCGACCAGAATCAGATTACCGACTACCTGACGCGCGTCGTGCAGCCGAAGCTGAGCGCGGTGAGCGGCGTGCAGAAAGCCGAGATTGAAGGCAATCGGACGTTCGCCATGCGCATCTGGCTGAAGCCGGATCAGATGGCCGCTCGCGGGGTTTCGCCTTCCGACGTGCACGATGCGCTGGCTAAGAATAACTATCTGTCGGCGCTTGGCAGCACCAAGGGGTCGATGGTTTCGGTGAATCTGATTGCCAACACCGATCTGCGAACGCCCGACGACTTCCGGCAGATGGTGGTCAAGGAAGAAAACGGCACAGTGGTGCGCCTGGGCGAAATTGCAGACGTGCAACTGGGCGCGGAAAACTACGACCAGGATGTTCGCTTCAACGGCGAAACTGCGACCTTTATTGGAATCTGGGTTCTGCCTACGGCGAATTCGCTGGACGTTATCAAGAACGTTCGCGCAGAGCTTCCCGCGATTCAGGCGCAGTTGCCAACCGGCATGAAGGTTGGGGTTCCGTACGACTCGACCGAATACATTCAAGACGCGATCAATGAAGTGCTGCATACGCTCACCGAGACCCTGATCATCGTAATTATCGTGATCTTCCTGTTCCTGGGGTCGTTCCGTTCGGTGCTGATTCCCGTGGTGGCAATTCCGGTATCACTCATCGGCGCGGTGTTCCTGATGATGGTTGCCGGATTCACCATCAATCTTCTGACCCTGCTGGCGATCGTACTTTCCGTCGGGCTTGTGGTTGACGACGCCATCGTGATGGTGGAGAACGTGGAGCGCCACCTGCAGATGGGCAAGTCCCCGTTCATTGCGGCGCGGGATGCAGCGCGCGAACTGGTTGGGCCGATCATCGCGATGACCATCACGCTGGCGGCGGTTTATGCGCCGATTGGCATTCAAGGCGGCTTGACGGGATCGCTGTTCCGCGAATTCGCTTTCACGCTGGCTGGAGCGGTGATTGTTTCCGGCATTGTGGCTCTCACGCTTTCGCCGATGATGGGATCAAAGCTTTTGCGGGCGGGCGATTCCGAGCGCGGCTTCGCCGGGATTATTAACCGGCGTTTTGATTGGATAAGAAGTACATATTCGCGTTTGCTGGCGGGGACTCTGAATTACCGTCCCGTTGTGCTGACGATCTGGGTAGTCGTTTCCTTACTGACGATCCCGTTTTACATGTTTTCGCAACATGAGCTGGCGCCTACGGAAGACCAGGGGGTGGTGTTTGGCGTAATTCAATCTTCCGCCAATGCCACGCTCGACCAGACGAACCTGTTCGCGAAGGAAGTCTATGAGACCTATGACTCCTTTCCCGAACACGACAGCATATTTCAGATCACGACTCCCAGCGGAGGCTTTGGCGGCATGGTGGTCAAGCCCTGGAGCCAGCGCAAGAAGACTACGCAACAATTGCTGATGGAATCTTCGGCCAGACTGTCGAAGATCGCGGGAATCCGCGTGATTCCATTAACCCCGCCGCCGTTGCCGGGAGGCGGGAACTTTCCGGTCGACTTCGCCATCGTTTCCGCGGCCGAACCGGAGCAGATCAGCCAGTTTGCCGAGAAGCTCGTGCAGAAGGCAATGGCCAGCGGTTTGTTCATTTATGCCGATACGGACATGAAGTTCGACCAGCCGCAAACGGAGGTTGTCTTCGACCGCGACAAACTCCGCTCGCAAGGCGTGGATTTGAGCCAGGTCGGAACGGATCTTGGCACTATGCTGGGCGGCAACTACGTGAATCGCTTTAGCATTCAGGGACGCAGCTACAAAGTTATTCCGCAGATAGAGCGCATGGACCGATTGACGCCCGACCAACTTTCGCAGATTTATGTGAGGGGATCGGCGGACAAGCTCGTTCCTCTTTCCACCTTTGCCACTTTGAAGACCACAGTGGAACCCCGTGCGCTGAACAAGTTTCAGCAGTTGAACGCGGTACGCATTCAGGGAGTAATTCCTCCCAATGTGCCTCTGGATAAGGCGCTTACATTTTTGGAGGATCAGGCCAAGCAGATTCTGCCGCAGGGCTTTACTGTCGACTACGCCGGCGAGTCGCGGCAGTTGCGCGTGGAAGGCAGCAAGTTCCTCGGAACATTCCTGCTGTCCGCGATTCTGATTTATCTGGTGCTGGCGGCTCAATTTGAAAGCTTCCGCGATCCGTTCATCATTCTTGCGGGATCGGTGCCGCTGGCAATTGCGGGCGCGCTGACATTTTCGTTCCTTGGCTTCACCACGCTGAACATCTACAGCCAGGTCGGATTGATAACCCTGGTCGGTTTGATCGCGAAGAACGGAATTCTGATCGTGGAGTTTGCCAATCAGCTGCAGGAAAGCGGCGAGAGCAAGCTGAGGGCGATCATTGGCGCGGCCAGCACTCGTTTGCGGCCGATATTGATGACTACCGCTGCAACGGTCTTCGGGCACTTGCCGCTGGTCTTCGCCAAAGGCCCGGGTGCGGGCGCCAGGAACAGCATCGGCATCATGCTGGTCAGCGGCATGATTATCGGTACAGCTTTCACATTGTTCGTTGTGCCTTCGATTTACATGCTGGTAGCGAAGACGCATAGGGCGTTCCACGAGGAAGAATTCGGAGGGATTCCGGAACGTGAGCCCGCAGGAGCCGCTGTATGACTGCGGAAATAGCTTCGCCTAACGCGCCCGCCGGACGGGCGCGTTTTTTTTATAGTTTATTTTTGCGTCTCTGGATTTTTTCCGCCGGGCTTCTTCACGCCTGGCTTCGCGGCGGCGAAGTGTCGCCATCCACTCACGCGAATACATTGTGCCCCGGCATTTTGGTGAACCACAGTGACAGGGAGCCGGATCTTCGTCGTCGTAAAGGTTGTAATCCCAAACCAGTTCTTCGCCTGCGCCGATGTCGCGAATGGCAAAGATCCATACCCGGCCGTCAATTTCATCGACTTCGCAATTCGGTTCGCAAGAATGGTTCAGGAAAGCCCCCATTCCATCTCCATCAATGACAGTCTTGCCGTCTTCAAGGCCGTAGAGATAAGTGCGAGGCGCACCGTCATAGCGGCGGTCCGCTTCCTCGGGGCTGATGCGCGGACCCGTGTATTCGACGATGCGCGCACCTTTTCGAAGGGGCACTGTCGTAAAAACACCGGCAGCATGTATGCGCGAAGGTCGAATCACCAGAGGCATACAACTAATTTCGCATGTCTCGGGCTGGAGTGGAAGATGAAAAACGACTCAAGGCGTATGGGTATTTCTTCTCAGGAAATATGGCTGTGAGTCCCTCTTTCGCATGGAAAGCCGTGCGGGATGCGGTTTTCCGAGTGCAGCCACGAAAAAAGAATCCCATCGGGGGCGTTCTTATGTTCGCTTGCGAACATTCTACGGATCGTAGACCGAGCTGCCGAATCCGGCCCTGCGGGCGGAGTCCTGCATTTCATCCAAGCGCTTTTTCTGCTCATCCAACTGAGCTTGCATGCGCTCCACGCGAAGCTGTTTTTCCCTCTGCCGCTCATTCCAACCGACGCAGTTGGCGGCGCAGTTCGCGGGCGCGAAGCGGATGGATTCGTTGAGATCTTCGATTTCCCGTTGCAGATTCGCAACTTGATTTTTCTGAGTTAGTATCTGCGACTTCCAACGCCCTGCCGAGCCCCTGTCTACATTTGCATCGTAGTGTGGGTCCGAGGATTCCTCTGCTCGCGCCTGACGAATCGCTGCCGCCGGATGTTCGGGGATTTGTTCGTTAGTGATGACCTTTACCGGCTTTCCGCTTTTATCAGTAGCTTCGTTGTGCTGGCGCTGCTTGCGGGCCAGATCGCCGAGCGAAGGCGAATCCTGCGTGAATGCGGTTCCAATGGCCAGCAAGATTGCTGCAGCAGGGAGTACTGCGACTCGTCCTTTAGTGAGCATCGAGACCTCTTTTTGACGCGCCTTGCACGTACCTCTGGAAGCAGAATGGCGTGCTGGCAAAATGCTAACGCCAAAGGCTGGCGAACAAGGATTACCCACGGCCGCTGTACGAATTCCAGGAAGGAAGTGTACGAAAGATAAAGGCGCGCGACGCCACCCGCGGCCAGACTGTCCCCGGGTTGAACGCCGGCGTTTTACACGGGACGCGGACTTCGTCAAGTAAATCGAAGAAGTTTATTCCGGAACCGCGGCAGTTGGTATCTGCTGAGCGCGGCTCCGCAAATCCTCGAATAAAACACTGCTTAAATAGCGCTCGCCAAACGAGGGCAGAACAACGACGATCAGCTTGCCGGCATTTTCTTTACGCTGCGCCACTTTCACCGCTGCAGTCACGGCTGCGCCGGAGGAAATGCCCACTAAAAGGCCTTCTTCCAGAGGAAGGCGGCGCGCCATGCGAATCGCTTCATCGCTGCTGACCTGAATTACTTCATCGATGTAGTCTGTGCGCAGGATACGCGGGATAAAACCGCCACCGATGCCTTGAATCTTGTGCGATCCCGGCTTTCCGCCGGAAAGCACTGGGCTCTCCGTTGGCTCAACGGCAATGGCTTTGAATGATGGCTTTTTCGGCTTGATGTATTCGCAGACGCCGGTGAGAGTTCCTCCGGTGCCGACGCCCGAGACCAGAAAATCGACGCGGCCATCCGTATCATTCCAGATTTCCGGGCCGGTGGTTTCGAAGTGAATCTTGGGATTCGCGGGATTATCAAACTGCTGCAGCATGTAACTGTTCGGTGTGCTCTTCAGCAACTCTTCCGCCTTGGCGATGGCGCCCTTCATCCCGCGCGGGCCGGGCGTAAGCACAAGTTCTGCACCGAAGGCCAGCAACAGCACGCGGCGCTCAAGGCTCATGGTCTCCGGCATGGTGAGAATGAGTTTGTAACCCTTGACGGCCGCGACAAATGCCAGGCCAATCCCGGTATTGCCGCTGGTCGGCTCGATGAGAGTCGTTTTTCCCGGCTGAATTTTTCCGGCCCGTTCGGCTTCGATAATCATGCTGGCGCCGATGCGGTCTTTCACGCTGCTGATCGGATTCTGGCTTTCCAGCTTGGCGGCCACTTCCGCAACACAGCCTTCGGTCACTTTGTTCAAACGTACCAGTGGAGTATTTCCAATCAGATCGATCACATTCTTCGCGATTTTCATTTTGTTCTTTCCTTTGATATCGCCAAAATGAACATCTCGCCGCTATCGGCACAACCTTTAAAAATGGCGGAAGCGAGTGGGAGTCGAACCCACCGGTGACAGGGAAACCTGCCGCCCGCCGGTTTTGAAGACCGGGACGATCACCGGACCGCATGCGCTTCCGCACGGCGACAGCTGGCAATTGCCCGGCCCGGTCTCATTCTACTTCTTACTTTGGCTGCGGCACGATTCTCAGATACGGTTTGGGCTCTTTCCATCCCCCGGGATATTTCTGCTGAGCTTCTTCTTTGGAAACCGACGGCAGAATGATGACATCGTCTCCCTGCTTCCAGTTCACGGGCGTCGCGACTTTGTGTTTGGCGGTAAGTTGCATGGAATCGATCACGCGCAGAATTTCGTCGAAATTACGGCCGGTGCTCATGGGATAGCTCAACTGGAGCTTGATCTTTTTGTCGGGACCGATGACGAAAACCGTGCGCACCGTGGCATTGTCGGCGGCGGTGCGGCCTTCGCAGGTTTCGCCGGCTTCTGCCGGCAACATGCCGTAGAGTTTGGCAATGTGAAGCTGCGGATCGCCGATCATAGGGTAGTTCACTTTCGCGCCTTGAGTTTCTTCGATGTCGGCTGCCCACTTGCTGTGGTTGCTGACAGGGTCCACGCTCAGTCCAATAATCTTGGTATTGCGTTTCGCAAATTCTGGGGCGAGTTTCGCCATGTAGCCGAGTTCAGTGGTGCATACGGGAGTGAAATCTTTGGGGTGGGAAAACAGAATCGCCCAGCCGTCGCCAATCCATTTGTGAAAATCGATCGTTCCCTGGGTCGTCTCGGCGGTGAAGTTTGGGGCAGTATCGTTGATACGTGGAACTCTGCTTAATTCACTGAGTGTGGCAGTAGTCATCTCTTCTCCTTTGCAGCGAAAGTCTATCAGGTTACTTGTGTTTATGTGCCCATCGACCTAATGCCCGGAGCGTCCGGCATTTTGCGTCTCAAAAACAAAACCCACCGTTTCGGGTGGGTTGGATGAATTTCCTGAAACTGCTCCTACCCACACGGCGGCGAACACATACAACAACAAGCCACAGCAGCGTAGGTGGTGCGGATCATGCAATTAGAATAAAAGTCTCGTCTTTGGCTGTCAATCGCTCCTGACCGCTGAATTGGAGCGGTTCTCAAGTTTTTTCCTGCATCGTCCCACAATCGAGCGCATCTGTGTGGATTGCCGCGCAATCTCGAATTCGAATGCGGCAAAGGAAAAGGTAATGAATAAAGCGGGTCGGCGTTTCGCGATGGCGCAATGGGACGTTTTCTCCTCGCGTCCCTTGGAAGGGAATTCGCTGGCGGTATTTTTCGATGGGCGGGGATTGACTGACGATGAGATGCAGTCGATTGCGAAGGAGATGAACCTCTCGGAAACGACTTTCATCCTGCCGCGCGATTCTCCGACCGAACGCGAGCAAGGAGTGCGGGTGCGCATCTTCACCGTGCAGGAAGAGTTGCCGTTCGCCGGTCATCCCACGTTGGGTACAGCATTTGCTCTGCGCGGAGAGAGTGGGGCGGACAAAATTGCGCTGGCATTGAATGTGGGCAAAGTGCCTGTGCACTTCGAGAACAGGGACGGCGAGCCGGCATTTGGGGAAATGACTCAGGTGGATCCGAAGTTCGGAACTCGGCATGACCGCGAAGCGGTGGCGCGGACGCTGGGAATGCAGATATCCGACTTCGATGATTCCCTGCCTATCGAAACGGTCTCTACTGGGGTTCCTTTCACGATTGCCCCGCTGAAATCGTTGGCGCTCATTGAGCGATTGAAGGTCGATACGGGTGCAGCGGAGCAATATCTGGAGAAAAGCGGCGGCAAATTCTTTTATTTTGTCACCAGGGAGACCGTGGATCGAGATGCGCGACTTCATGCGCGCATGATTTTTTACAACGGAGAAGACCCGGCGACCGGCTCGGCCGCGGGCTGTGCTGCAGCCTGGATGGTGGCGCACGGCGTGGCTAAAAAGGACGAGCGGGTGTTAGTTGAACAGGGTCTCGAGATGAAACGGCCAAGCCGGATTTTTGTTCGTGCAGGCAATAACGATAACCGCGTAGTTAACGTGCGCGTGGGCGGGCACTCGGTGGAAATTATGCGCGGCGAACTTTTACTTTGATCGATCGCGTTCAAAGCACGGAAAATTGCGCTCTTCACAGACGAAGAAAATTTTCCATGGCACGACCCTGCCATTTGCTTTCACGGTACTTTACAGCGTGCGTCTCTTCCCGTTAGCATTTCTTCGCTTTCATACTTCACAAAAAGAGAAATTTCCGGGAAGCGTTTTGTGATGCGCGCCCTCTGGAAAAAGGCAGGGAATGAAACCTAAGCGCACGATCCTGTGTGTAGATGACAACGAACAATCTCTTTCCTATCGCAAAATCATGCTTGAGACGCGAGGATATCGCGTGGCAAGCTATACCCGCGGCGAAGATGCACTCGAGCGTTTCAAGCTGGGAGACATCGACCTGGTGGTCACGGACATGACGATGCCCGGCATGGACGGGCCGCAGTTGATTGCGGCGGTCAAAAACATTTCTCCCCATGTTCCCGCGATTTTGATTTCGAGCAAGGTTCGTGTCTATGACCACGACTCGCAAGCTGATGTGTTCCTGGCCCGCGGCATGTATGCACCGGCGGATCTGCTGGAGCGAATCCGTTTGCTGCTCGTGCGCAAGCGCGGTCCGAAACGCTTGCAGCATCGACCGTCGCCGTCGCCAGGACAGATCGGAGCGGCGTAGAGCCCGCAAACCGCAGACAGGCCGCCGACTGCCCACTCACGGTGGATCATCCCTCGTGTAAGATCAAAGCAGGACATGCCTGCATTCATTGAAGCGATAGATTTACACAAAACTTATCGCGTCGGGAAAATTGACGTGCCCGCACTGCGAGGCATTTCGTTTAGCGTGGCCAGGGGCGAGTTTGTCACTGTGGTTGGACCTTCGGGCAGCGGCAAGTCTACACTTTTTTACCTTCTTGGCGGGCTTACGCGAGCAGATTCCGGCAAAGTGATTCTGGACGGCGACGACTTTTCCGCGCTCTCCGACGCCGAGCGCACGCGGATGCGCAAGCGCAAAATCGGATTTGTATTTCAGAAATTCAATCTGATGCCAACGCTGGATGCGCGGTCCAACATCGCCATCGCCCAGGAAATTTCCGGCAATGGTGACCGGGACCCGGCATTTTTCCAGCGCATTTGCGATTTGTTGGGCGTCAGCAAGCGTCTCAACCACCGTCCTTCGGAACTCTCCGGCGGGGAACAGCAACGCGTTGCCCTGGCCCGGGCGCTGGTGAACAAGCCGGCGGTGGTGTTGGCCGACGAACCGACGGGTAATCTTGATACTGAAAATTCCGACATCGTGTTGAAGATGTTGCGGCAGTCGAATCAGGAACTGGGGCAAACTGTATTGATGATTACCCATAACCCCGAGGCGGCGAAAGTTGGCGACCGCATCATCCACATGCGCGATGGACATATCGTGAGGCCCGAAGAAGATCCGCAATGGGCCGCGCACTGAACGTTTGCCGCGTCCGGAAGCAGTCATTTATAATCGGCAGATTGAGCGGGAGTAGCTCAGTGGTAGAGCGCGACCTTGCCAAGGTCGATGTCGCGGGTTCGACCCCCGTCTCCCGCTCCAGTCTTTGCCCGCTTTTTCAGGATTTCTGTTCCCTCGCCCCGGTCGCGCATCCGTGAGCCCATGCAGCACGATCGTGTGGTGGACATTTTCCTCGGGGAACGCTACTTTATTGAGCAGGGGCGCGGTACCCAAGTGGTAAGGGAGAGGTCTGCAAAACCTTTATGCGTCGGTTCGATTCCGACCCGCGCCTCCAAAAATTACCCATCCAAAGCCCTTGAAAAACAAGGGCTTTTTCTTTTGTTACCAAAGGCATTCTAGATTATGTGCTAATTCTGTGCTACGGTCGGTCCAGGAAGTGAGGACCACATGAGCAGCGTTGCCGCGCCCGTAATCACAATCTTTGTCCGTCATTCAGGAGACTGCAAGTACGCCGGAGATGAGTTCTGCAAGCGCTGCAACTGCCGGAAGCATTTCCGCTGGACACAAGGCGGGGTCCAGCAACGCCGGAAAGCTGGCACGCGCTCATGGGCGGAAGCCGAAGAACTCAAGCGCCGCTTGGAGGACCAATTAGCTGGACGGTCATCCGAGTCCGAAGAAAAACCCCGCACTATCACGGACGCGACGGATGTATTCAAGGCTGACAAGGAAAATCAGGGGATCACGGACGATGTGCTTAACAAGTACAAACGGGAGTTGGACCGGCTGCGGACGTATGCAGAGAATCAGGGCGTGTTCACAGTGGCCGGGCTATCCGCTGAGTTGCTGATTGGCTATCAGAAAGAATGGGACTCACTCTATCCGTCATCCAACACGCGACAGATGGTCCAGGCCCGGCTTAAGAATTTCCTTCGATTTTGCTACGACCACAAATGGCTTGACCGTGTGCCGCGATTGTCAGCAATCAAGGCAGAGGAAGCGCCAACCCTTCCGTTGACTGAAGGGGAATATGCGCGACTGCTCAAGACCATTCCCGATAGCTTCCCCGATAGCACAAAAGCCAAGCGATTCCGAGCGCTCATTCAGCTCATGCGTTGGTCAGGTTTGGCAATCCGTGACGCCGTACCCTTCCGCCGCGATGAGCTAATCCACGATGCCGCGAAAAAGCTGTACCGCGCCATTACAGCCCGGCAGAAAACGGGGACGCACGTATCCGTGCCGATCCCGCCCGCCGTTGCAAAAGAATTGTTGGCCGTGCTTAACGGAAACCCTCAATACTTTTTCTGGACCGGCAACGGGGAAGAACGTACGGCGGTCAGCCATTGGCAGGATGACTTCCGCAAGCTGTTCAAGGACGCTGAGATTGCATCGGGCGGGAACATGGTTAGCCATAGACTCCGCGATACATTCGCCGTGGATCTACTCGAAAAGGGCGTCCCGCTGGAGGAAGTGTCCAAGCTGTTGGGCCACGAAAGCATCAAGACCACGGAGCGCCACTATGCCAAATGGGTCAAGGGGCGGCAGGACCGCCTGGACTCGCTTGTTGTGGGGACTTGGAAAAAATAAACGAGAGATTATCGCTCTTCTATTTTTAGCGTACTTTTTTCGTCGGACTTCAGTTTCTCTTTTTCCGCCTCAATCCAATCCTCAATCAATTGCCGGATTCCAGTGTCCGCACACTCGGCACGGAGCTTTTCGAGCCGCTCAATCTCGGCTCTAATCCGCGCTGTTTCGGCGGGTGAGAGCACGGCGCAAGTGTAAGCTAACGTACACAGGCTGTTCAATATTGCAAGGCTCTTCCGACCGGTCCCGCTGCGCCGCATAGTATGGTATGAGATTGTAGGCTATGAATTATACCTACTCAATGCACACAGGCCAACTATTGTTACGCCCCGCGAGAGCCGTCGCCCTTCGCGCCTGACACGGGCTTTCGCTTGGCTTGCAAGACTTGCCGCGTATAGCAATCTTCGTGAACGGGCTTTCCCTGAGCATCCGTTTTCGCGGTTTCCAGATTCACGGGAAGGCCGCACACGGCACATATCACCTTCAGGGGATTGTTTCCTTGAGCGGACATAGAGGAACGGCCTCCCTTAAAAAATTATCCCGCACGAACCGGTTCACTGTCCAGACAAAGCGTTCGCTGGCGAACACATGTTTGGAAAGTGATTCTGATAGTATTTCGCCGATCTATGACCGATCACCGCAGCAAATCCGACATGCCGCCCGTCTGTCCCCTCTGTCAGAAGCCCTGCCCGCTAGAAGAATGCGTGACGGACTGAAGGGCCGCGCCGTTCACAAAGAATGCTATCGCCGGGCCATTATCGAGGGCCGGGAGTCGCTGTGATTGAGCTTAACGCACGCCGGTTCCCGTTTCGCAAGGCTGCTTGACGGGACAATGGAGCGTACATGGCTAGGTCCCATCGCTCGCTTCTTTTCGCTGCGCAAGTTCCTTAATTTCCCGGCTGATTTCCTCTCGCCGCTTTTGTGCACCGGCAAGTTTCAGTTCTCCACTATCCATCGCGGCCAGCTCTTGCAGGAGTAGCAGCATACGGTCGGACGAATCGCTCACGGTAACGCTTCCCCAAGTTGTGAGTTTGATGCCAGAGAATGGGTTTACTGTTGACGGGCTAGGTGTCGGCCTGATAGGAAGATTGTTTAGCGTCAGTTCGTGTTTCCCGAACAATGTTCAGACGTTCATCCAATGCGGCACAAAGCTGAGCGATTAAGGCTTCTAGCTTCTCAGGGTCTTTTTCCTTACTTACTCGTTCTGCAATGAGATACCACTTCTCATTTCGGGGATGTGGGGTCATGAGCGTGACCTCCGTTCTATGATCCACTCTACTGTGAACACCGTAGGGGAGTCTGAGCATAAGCGCTCACTGAGCAGAACCGCTCACTTTCGCGTCTGGCGGGCGAATCGACTGGGATTCGTCAAGTGGATTCCTTAACGGTATTCTGTGAGATATTGTGTTATAGCGAATAATGGCCTAAAAGTAATACTTCAGATGATTCCCGAAGTGACTTGCCAGCGAGGTCGGCCCGAAATAATGTGTGCACAGGGCTAATGAGCCGGGGAGGAATAAATCAAATGACATTGTTACGCTTTACGCCGAAGGGAAAAATGACGAAGGTCCGCAACGCAACCGGAAAGACGCTCGCCACAATCAGCCCGACGAAGAAAACAAAGTTCACGCGGACGGTAACAGCGGGCGAACTGCACAGCGTTTACGTGTTCCTGTCAGAGAAACGCGGCTAGACTACCCACAATACTCACAGAAGCCCGGCTCATCGTGGGCCGGGCTTTCGCTTGAGTTTCCTACCGCGACAATTTACGGGAGCGCCAACGGGACATTCTGTACGCTTCCCTGTGCGCCGGAGTGCAGTACTCCTGATTGTCGGCCTTGGGCACGAAAATCTTTCGGCATCTCAGACACAGACGCACGCTCCCTGTACCGATAAAAGCAGCAACGGCAATTTTCCAGTCAGGGCAGTACAGGCCGGGGAGCAACTGACCCGCGTTGTCTTGCATGAAGATAAAGCGGGCACTTTGAAGTAAGTTCGACATGAGGCGGGAAAAAAAGACATTTGCCCCCATCCAATCTTTTTCACTACAAAGCGGCTTAATTGATGTCGTGCCGAAATGAGGGACCCACTTCCATACGATGTCTAAGGATTCGCGGAAAGCAGCTTCGTCCCGTGACTCGTACGCTCGTTGCATTTGTGCAATTCCCACGCTGAGTCTATAAGTTTCCGGTTCGCTTCGTTTCCAGGTCTCAAGCAGTTTCACAACATCCGCCTTCCGCACAGTACGCAAACCCGTGAAGCTAGTGCGATTCGGAGACGGGAGAAAGAGTGCCCCATCCTTCAATATCACTCTGACTTTTGGCAGTTACCAAGATAGGGACTGTTACGGTTTGTGACGGGATACGTGACATACCAACCATCATAACATACTCTGGAACAGTAGTCGTTAACGGGACACGTGAGACGTTAACCGCAAAAGGGATTTCGTAGAGGGGTTCAATATGACTTCAAACGCAACATCGCATGACCGGCTGCTTTCAGTGGAAGGTGCCGCCGAACTTCTAGGCGGGGTCAGCCCGTCCACCATCCGCTCTTGGCTTACGGAAGGCCGCTTAACGCGGGTGAAAGTTGGCCGTCTGACGCGAGTGTACGAGTCGGAGCTAAGGGGCCTTATCCGCGAGCACGTTCGCCCGGCTGTAATTGCATAGGCCGATGAACACGCCGGACAAATTCGAGCGATTGGTTGCTGGTTCGGAACTCGCGTGCATCATCCTTGGGGATCGGACCGGACGCGTTGAGCTGTGGGACCTCCGCGACATTATCACCGTTCCGTTTGGCCTGGAGCTGTGGGGCGTTCTCGCTGTGAAGGCCGGACGGCCCCGCGCCGCGCTCACTGACGATGCAGCCCAATCCGTGCTCGCCGACCACGCGGTCCAATGTGCTTTAGTGGGCGCGTTTGCTGCGTATGCGGCTGCAAAGATTCGCCCCGTTCCCCCGGTCGCTCCAGTGTCCCAAAACCACGGAGGGCTGAACTAATGGCACGGCGAACGCACACGCGCAACCCGCGCCGCAACCGAAAGGAACTTATGCACAAACTGAAATTGAGCGTCATCGTGCTTGGCTTGCTGTTTCTCGCCGGATGCGGAGCGGCAACGAAAACCACAACGCCAGGACAGCCGTTGGACCCACAGGGTAATTGGCTGTTCACGTTCACCGGAACGGACGGGGCCACGTCCTTGCAATTCGCCGGCCAGCTCTTTGAGCTAACGTCGCCCATTGTCACGTCAAACGAGATGGCAAGCGCTCCGTTTGGCTTTACGTGCGGGGGCATGACCGCAAACGGTCAGGCGTCAGGGACAAACACCATCAACCTGACCGTTACCGAAAAGGATCTAGCAAACCAACCCACGTTTGCGCTCACGGGCACGATTGCAGCAGACCAAGAACACATGACCGGGACCTACTCTTCAAGCGGCGCGTGCACTGCAACCGGCCAAGGCGCGGGCACATGGGCGGCGCAAGAGCTGACCCCCGTCACCGGCACTTGGACGGGCACGGCAAGCAATAACGACACGCTTGCACTTGCCCTGACGGAGAACACGGACCAAACGTCCGTAAACATGGGCCAGGTCACCGGGACCGCCACGATTGGTGGAGCCTGTTTCGCATCACAGCTCAACTTGACCGGCACGCACCTTGGGGAATCCCTCACGCTGCAAAGCGCGGCAGATGCCAACGGCGCGGTCCTGAACGTCACGGCTACGGTGGACCCGGCAGCGGGCAGCATATCCGCGACGTTTTCAATCAGTGGCGGGCCGTGTGATTCGCAAACTTTTACCGCGAATCTGACGCCACAGTAAACGAGTTTCGCCTGAGCAATGAATCGCTTTGGCATGGGCAGCAAGGAAGTGCGCTGCCCGCGATTTTGAAAGTGTCGCCTTTCGGCCTGGACGTGCGGCCATTGGCGGCGGGCGGTTGGCAGCGAACTCAGCAACCGCCTTACAAGTTTCGCGTACAAAGCGCGAGATATACCGCTCCTAAGACGGAGCGACAACTTAGGAGACGAACATGTCAAACGTAGCGGAACTCGAACGCCAACACTCTCACGCGCTAGACAAAGCGGACGTAATTCTTGCCTCAGCACAGCGTGCGAATCGGGCTTTAACATCATGGGAACGGCAAGAGGTAGATAGTTGCATGACTGCTGTGGCCCGACTAAAACCGGAGATATCGCGGCTTAAGACAGCACAGCGCCGTACAACAGCGTCCGCCGATCCTTCAGCGTTGCGCCGTCAGATCGACGACATCAAAGCAAAAACACCCGCCGCGTGGAATGTTTCGTCCGAACCCGCGTTCGTTGGAAACACGCCGGGCGAGCCTGTCATGCCGAAGGTTCTCAGCCGACAGTACGCCTTAGACTTCGCGGATTATGCGCGTTCAGGTGGAAATCGCATTACCGCTTCGCTGCAAGAATCGGTTGGTGCGGCGGGCGGCTATGCCGTGCCAATCACTGTTGACAATCAAACGGTGCCCCTGGCCCCGACCGATTGCGCGTTGAGACGGCTCGCACAAGTGCGCGACACGGATAGGGACATTCTGATTCCGGTTTTTTCGGCATTCGGTTCCGCTTCGTTGACAACCGAAGCAAGTCCGTTTGCCGCGAACCTTCCAACTTACGGGCAGACCAAGCTGAGCGCCTTTATGGTAGACAACTCGTACACACTTTCATACGAGTTGGTCCAGGACCGTCCCGAAGTCCTCAACGAACTTGCCGAATCAGACGCGTCGCCCGATTTATTGATGGCTGAGGAAGCCCTTTTCATTAACGGTTCTGGGTCCGGCGAGCCACAAGGTTTGATAGGCAACGTGGGTTCCGGGACCACAGGAGAGCCGGACGTTAACGGTAATCTGGTGACTCTCGCCGGAATCGACTCTCTCATTGGATCACTGAAAGCCGTTTATTTGAGCAATGCAACATTTTTGATGTCTCGCGCAACCGGAATTATCGTCCGTGCCGCGCAACTCCTCGGCAGTAGCGGTACGACCGCCTTTGACAAAGCCTGGACCCGTGAGAACGGCAAGGATTACCTGCGCGGCTTCAGCGTGGAGTTCAGTGACGAAATGCCCGCTGCCGCTCGCGGGGCCGCTCCGGTCCTGTTCGGCGACTTCAAGCGCGGTTACATCATTGGTGACCGTGGCGGAAGTGCGATGCGTGTCAAAGTGCTGGATCAACCGCTTGCGCTAAACGGTCTGGTCCAGCTATTGACTTTCCGCCGTACGGATGGACGCGTGCGCCGGTCGGAAGCAATCCAGCAATACAACGTCGCGTCCAGCTAGGCGTTCGCTTCGGAAATGTTGCGGGCGGGGAACAAACCGCCCGCCGCATCCGAAAAATCACCGTGCGAAAAGAATTTTTGACTCAAGTTCCCTTACTAGCGGGGGCCGCGAGTTCACCAACAAGCGGCGCGGGCTAGTCGGTCTCTGGCGTACCGAGTCAAAAAACGCCAGAACAATTTCAGTGGAGACAAAATAACATGGCCGCGAACGTTTGGACCCTCAGCGTAAATTTAGAGACGAAAACCGCAACCTTCCAATCCGGAATGAGTGAAGCGGCTCGCTCCGCTCGCGGCGCGTTCTCCGAAATAAAGGACGGCGCACAAACAATGGGCCGCGAAACGGGCGGGTCCATGATGGAAGCCCGCCACGGCGTCATGCTGTTGGGTGAGGAATTTGGCATCCGTCTGCCGCGTGCTCTGACTACCTTCATTGCTTCCCTTGGACCGATTGGCGCTGCAATGGAAACGGCTTTTCCGTTCCTTGCTATCGCGGTCGGCGCTACCCTCTTGCTTCAGCATCTTTCTAAGGTCCGTGAGGAAGGGCAGAAGCTAACTGAGTCACAAACGAACTTCGGGACGGCAATTTCCAATGTCTTTAACCAACTTGACAGCAAGTTGCTTGAAGCGGGCATACGCTCCGATGAACTGAACGGCAACCACCTTGGTGCACTCGAAAAGCAGCTCGCGGTTATCGATCATCAGAGCATGGAAGATTTAGTCCGGTCCTTCGATGCGGTGTCAAAGGCCGCTGAATCGACTTTGGGACAGCTCAAGACAAGTTGGTATCAGTTCGGGGCCGGGTCCGCTGGCGCACAGCACGCCCTTACGGACTTCAAGACTCAATACGAATCCTTGCTTGCACAGGGCAAGGACAAGGATGCATCGGACTTACTCTCCGGCACGCTCAAGAGTGCGGAGCGCGTGTTAGAGCTGCAAAAACAAGCGATGGATAATCAGACCCGCACCGGCGCGGGCGGATCTCATCAGGGGGATTACACCAAGTATGAGGCCGCGAAAAATGCGCTCAAGCAACAGGGAATCGGCTTCACGGAAAAAGAAGTTGAAGCACAGCAAGATTTAGTCCGCGCTCTTGAGGCACAAGTTGGGGTTGAAAAAGAAGTCGGGGACATCGCGGCGAAGAACAAGAGCAATGCCCGTCAAGAAACCGGAATCAAGGTTGACGCGGACGCGGACAAAGTTTACCGCGAGCAATCCCAAAGTCAACAAAAGGAAGCGGAGATACAGGACCACATTTGGGAAGAACATTACAAGGAAGCGGTTGAAAATCTTCAGTCGGCGGAACGGTCCAAGATAGCGGCGACACAGGAAGGGTCAGCGGCCCGGCTTGCGGCGATTGACGCATCACTCAAGGAAGAGAATGCGCGGGGGCTGCAAGAGACGGGATTCTATCGGGACATGCTGACCACGCGGATGAACTTGGTCAGGCAGATGGCGGAAGAACAGGCCCGCGTGCAAGAGGAAGCGGGGAAGGAATCCGCCAGTCACACGCTGGCAATGGCAAAGTTGCAGGAGTCCGCACAGGAAGATGCGGACAAGCGGTTGTTAGCCGTCCATCACGCCAGCTTACAAGCAATGGCTGATGCCGATGTATCCGCCGTCCAGCGCCGGACACAGATTGAAGTGGACGGGTACAACAAGGAAATAGAAGCCCTGGACAAGTTCGCTAAGGACTATCAGGTCAAGTATCAGGCGCTCAAAGACAAGATCACGGAAACGGAACGGTCGGCGGACAACCAAATTGTCCAGATCCAGGGTCAAGCGGCAGTCAAGCAGACACAGGAAATACAGCAAGCGTACACGCGTGCCGGGGACATGATGGCGTCCACGCTCGCAAAGATGACACAGGGACACAAGACATTCGCGGAAGCGGCGCGGCAGTCAATGGGCCAAGTGGTTCAAGCGATGGCTGAGAACTTGATAAAGGAAGCCATTATGCAGGACCGCGAGAAATTAGGCGCGGCCAAAACTGCCGCTGCCAAGGCGTTTGCGTGGGCACCTAACCCCATCATTGGTGCGCCGCTCGCCGCTGCCGCGTTCGCCGCTGTCATGGCGTTTGAGAAAGGCGGAATCGTCCCCGGCGTGGACAACTTCGATTCCGTCCCCGCTCGCCTGACGCCGGGTGAAGCGGTGTTGCCGAAGAACCTGACGGAGCACTTAACCAACATGGCGAAGTTCGGCAACGGCGGAAGCGGGGCACAGGAAATTCACGTTCACAACCATTACAGTCCGACCGTTCACGCAATGGACGGGGAAAGTGTGCATCGGGTTTTGACCGAGCACGCGGACACATTCCACAGTCATTTTGAGGATCACGTTAGACGGATGAACCGATAGTCAGGGGGATGAACAATGAAAATATTCTCAAGCGGGGCCAAGCCGAAAATTCTTGTGTGCGTGCTCACGGGTATCGAGCGGCATAACTGGATTAACAGCGACCTCATGCTGAACCTTATCGCGATGGCACGGGACCAACGTTTTGACGTTAGTTTTTACCCGGTTCGCGATTGTCGCCCCTGGGAAGGAGCGCGGAACATGACCGTCCAAGCGGCCAAACAGATAAATGCAGAATGGTTGATTTCCTTCGACAACGATAATTTTTATCCCGGTTCCGGTACTCCGTTGGATGTCATTGCGGCAGCGGGTGCGGACAAGCATGTTATCGGCCTTCCATCTGCCTTTTGTGCGGACGGGGGATACAGAATGATCCCCTATAAAGATCACGGCCCACGAGACGGACAATTCCGGCAAGAGTCGGCAGTAGGCGGTTCCTGTCTGATGATTCGCAATACTGTGTGGAAAACAATTCCCAAAGGACCGTATTTCCGATGGGTCCACGCGGAAAGCGAAACGCTTGCTCCTGTGGAGGGCGTCACGCTGCCCGAAGATATCTATTTTTGTGAACTCGTTAAGAAACATGGGTTCAAGGTTTGGAGTCATGAAAGACTCGCCGGTCACTATCGGACAACAGACATAACCGGGTTGGTTTGCACACTATCGCAAATGGGGCAGAAGCCCCGCTGAAACGAGAAAAAGAAAACGAGGGTTAGAAAATGAAAGCGAAGTGCATGGCGATGGTTCGGGTGAGTGACCGCGAGGGCGAAGTGCTTTGTGGCAAACCGGCTCCGGTTCCCGTTGTGATTAACACAAGCGTTGTGGTCGCGCTCTGCAAAAGCTGCGCTGTCAGAGTGGCGTACGAATGCTTGCGCTGGACAGCCAAGGAAAAACGGGCGCAGTAATGACATTCCTGGATCGTGCATTGCCCTTGGCGGAGCGTGGATTCCGCGTCTTTCCGCTGATTCCCAGAAACAAACGTCCGTTCGCGATGGCGGGCGAGTATGACCACTTCGATGCGGCCACAACGGATGCGGAACAGCTCCGGGCGTGGGACGCGCAAGAACCTAACGCCAACGTGGGCATTACGCCGGATGAGATTTTTTGCTTCCTGGAAACGGACGATGAGCGAGCGCTAAAAGAAGCGTGCGCCGATCTTCCGCCCGAAGTGTGGGACACGGCGCGTGTGAGTGCGCGGGACAATCGCTGCTATTACATTTTCCGTCAGACCATGCGGACGAAACGCGCCGGGAATATGACGGCGACGCGGGAAGGTCAAGACAATCTCTTTGAGTTCAAACAGCACCGTGCTTTGGTCACTGGACCCGGCAGCATTCACCCTAAGACTAACGCGCCTTACGCGGTTGAATGGCGAACGATTCCGGCCATGCCGGACGTGCTGCTGAACCGGCTGTGCGAGCTGTACGGCGCTCCGAAGGCGAGCGGATCACGGGCGATGTCCGATGACGTGAAGCGCGAAACGTCGCTGCTTGACCGCTTTCTTGCCTGTTACGAAGTGGCCGTTACCGGCGATTGGTTCAATAAAGGCAAGTCGTGGTATCGCCCGGTTGAGTGCCCGTGGTTGGATGAGCACGAAAACAATAATCAGGGAACGTCAACGTGTGTGGTGTACACGGAGGGCAGCGGTTACGGTTTTGATTGCAAGCACCGTTGCGCGGGTAAGGGATGGAAGGACTTCAGGGCGGAGCTGGAACGCCGATTCCCGGATCGAAGGTTTTCATTTGTGAACGATGAGCCAACCGGAACTCTGATTCTCGGTGAATCCACAGAGCGGTTGAAGTTGACGGACTGGCGCGAGCATTACCACTCGTTTGACGAAATGGAGAACGCGCCGCCCGCTGAGTTCCTGATCGAAGGTTTCTTGCAATTGGACGCAATTACGGCGTTGGCCGCGCCGGTCGGACAACGCAAGTCCCTTATCGCGCTGAATGTTGCTCACGCGCTCTGTACGGGCGAACCGTTATTCGGTTTCTTCAAAGTGAGCAAGCGGCCCACGCGATTGCTGTACTTATGCCCTGAAATGGGAATTAGGTCCTTCACGGATCGGTTGCGAAAGATCGGGCTAATGTCCCACGTTGGTAAAACGCTGTTTTGCCGGACGATGAGCGCGGACGGAGCGCTTGAGTTGCGCGAGTTGACGGCTGAAGAGTTGAGTGGCGCGGCTGTCGTTATTGACACGGCAGTGCGCTATCTTAAGGGTGATGAAAACTCATCCGAGCACATGCGGGTATTCGCGGAGGATATTTTCCGTTTGATTCGCGACGGCGCTGTGTCGGTTTTGTTGCTTCATCACAGCGCAAAGGGTACGAAGGAAACCAGCGAACTGACCCTTGAAAATGCAATGCGGGGGTCCGGCGAGTTGGGCGCATTTGTTTCTTCGTGTTGGGCAACACGATTACAGGACCCATCGTCCCCGTATCAGTCCGCGTCCTACGTGGCGAACGTGAAACAGCGGGATTTTGAATCCAAGCCGTTTGAGGTCACATCCGGCCCGGACTGCCGCTTGCATATCCTGGACAAGCCGGGGGACCACGTTGTTCTGAACAGCAAAGGCGTGGGTGCTCAGGCTGACAAAGACGGGAAAGAAGAAACGGCGCTCCAGGTCATCCGGGATAATCCGACTCTGAGTCTCAACAAGATCGTGGGCAAGCTGGACGAAATAGGTATTAAGCGGAGCAAGTCCTGGGTGGGAAACAAGCGATACGAGATTCTCAATGTGGGGGTCAACACGATCTGAAACCGTCTTCCAATTGTCTTCCAATCCAGCGGAATAATTGGAAGATGCGGGCCGAAATCGTCTTCCACCCTATAGTAATAATAATTGGAAGACGGACAGAACAGATCACTACGTACACCCATCCACTACTACGAACTTTGTTCTTCGTAGTGGAGTGGGATGGACGGTGTACCCCCGAATGGAGGACACAGCGCTTTGACTTCGGCCAAACTCCATTCATCCGTCTGTAGACCACGGGCGTAGTAGACCGCTGCCCGCTAACCGGCAACTTTCAAACGTCAAAATGTCCAAGTTGCTGAAGGATGCCGGGATAGACCGGAGTAAAGAATGGGTCAGGCTAAAGCGGGGAGAGCTGGGAATCGGCGGCATAACGGCAGCAAGCTCCTAATATAGAAAAGAATGGTTGCCAACGACAAACCTACCCTACCATCATCAGAACTTCGTTCTTCTGATGGTGCGGTATTGGGCCGGAAGAAAAACTTTACGCGAGTGGTTGCCAGCTTTGGGGCCGACCTGGACCGGATTATGCAGGGTGTTAAGGCCCGCTGGAGCTACGGGCGACGGCGCGTAGCCGGGCGGTCCCACCCCGTGCGTGGCTTATTGGGCGTGCGTATCCGCGCTTCATCGTGAGTTTGTGCCACCTGTGCCAGGTACAGTCTATTGTTTTGGTTTAGTTGAATAAGATTATTAGATTCAATACTTAACGATGCAAACAATGTAAAACGGCTGTCCTGTGCCACCCCAGGTACGGCAAGAGGGTGCCGGTCAAAAATGTTGACAGCAAAATGTTAAAAGCCCGCCGCATCGCATTCAGTTACATATGCAAATAATTTCTCATTTTGAGACGGTTATTGCAAATAGAGGAACATATTGTAAACAAAGGACTAAGAGCATGGGCAACAAAAGAATCACAAACCGCGAGCGCGAGGGCAATCCGTTCGTTATTTACGCCTTAGTGTGCCCGGTCACGCTTGAAGTCAAGTACGTTGGGCAGTCCACGGACCTGGAAAAGCGCACGCGCAACCGGACACATAGCAGCCATGACGATGAGGTCCGCGAATGGATCCATTCACTTGGTGGATACCTACGCCCGCAACGCGTGATTCTTGAGCGCGGAGTTAACCGCGTGGTGAGAGTGAAAGTCAACGCCGTACGAAAACCCGGAGCGGGCCGCACGCCTTCCGGCTTCATAGATGTGTGGCTTTCATCCTGCCTGGAAACGAAATGGATCAAGAGATTTAGGCGCACCGTCCTGAATCGCCGGATTAAGCAAATCGAGTCTGTATTTGACGTGCTCTCTAATCCGCCGCTTCCTTGGGACGAATCGACAAGCGAATAGTAGAAAAATCGCGCTCAGAATGCCCCGTCCCGCGCATTAGAAGCCGATTCTCAGGGAAACGGGGTTTGAAGCTACACCCCCCGCAACGTGATAAGCTATGCCGCACTCCCCTAATTCTCGCCGGAGGTCCGCCGTGTACAAGAGAATCTCGATAGCAGTTTTCTCGCTTGCCGTTCTCGCGTTCGTGTTGAGAACGAAACCTGTCGAAGCGGTCCCGAATGCCGTGTCCACTCCCGTGATAGTGGCACAAGGTAGTTTCTCAAACCAAAATCGAAACATCCGGAATCAGACGATATACACGCCTACTCAAGCTGGTGTTTATCGCCTTACCGTATACGCCACAATCACAACGCAGGACACGAATAGCACATCAATGTGGGAATGGAGCGCTAGTTGGACCGATGCGAGCGGTCAGCAACAGAGCATCTATCCTTTATGGAAGTGGGGGAGTGAATTGGGTCAGTTCTTCGCTTTTTACACAACAAATTACTTCACCCCCGGTGGGTATTCGATGAGCATTCAAGCGAACGCAGGGACAGCAATAACGCAAACAATGCAACGGTCGGGTGCTCCCGACAACAGCGCGTACTCGCTGTACTACGTGCTGGAGCGACTGTGAACGCAAACCGATTTTGACGTTTCAGGCTAGACACCTAGCGGACCACAACAACGACTACAATGGGCCGTACCTGATTCGATAGCGAATCCTGTGATAACGCTGGAGGAACGGTTTCGAGAAATACCTCCAGCGCACTGACAGAGACATCCCTTTGCTCACGTTGACAATGCTCAACACCGGGACGTTGCGATAGGTGAGAACAACGGTTTTGCTCAAGTCAGAAGTGACAACTTCCAGGGAATAGGCCAACTCAGTAGAACTCCACGGTAGTTTTTCATTCTCAAATTGGCGTCTAAAATCAAACCGTGGCGAGAGCGATTCTCCAGGCGGAATGATATGTTCATCCCAGAGAGTGTGGTGCTCTGTAAAATGTTTCCTGTGGATGCTACACCATAGTTTTACATCTAGGATTAGCAAGGGTTGGCTGCCAAGGTTTTTGATTTCAAAAAAGCTAGCTGGATAAAACTTCTCCTGTTCCCAATGAAAATCCAGAAGCGCTACCGGCTGAATCATTGCTCGCGTCTGGAGCGCAATCGCTTTGGCCATCCTCCAAGTCAGAAAACAGTACAGTCCCGTAACAAAAAACAAAAGAACCGCCGCCCGACTCGCGTTATCGGCGAGTAACCAGCTCCACAGTGCGCCGCCCCGAGCGAGAAAAGAGTGCATGCCCGCATTTTCTGCCTTACCTTCCCGCGCATCCCGTAACTACAAAGGTTCTCCGTCCAAGGATTTTCCCTTGAGTTACCTCGAAAAGCAAAGCAGAATCCGCGCATATGCATGAACAGGTGGATTTTATTGACGCCCAACTCAACAAGCGCCCGGACGGGTCAATTGAAATTCTCGGTCAGCACAGCATGATCGTATTGACCGGCGAATGTGCTACCCGAATCAAGGCTCGATATGATGAATTCTTTGCCGCTTACCCGACGCGGGAGGGCCTGAAAATCTCAATCAATATTGAGATTCCGCAACCCTTGGGTCAGATTGTGAATGAAAACTGAAGCAGGCCAATCCGAGCGAAAAGGCCGAAAGGCCCATGTAGTTAAGCGACGGGACGTTAGAACCCACTCGGAGCTGTGGCATACAGCCAACTGCTTGCTTCAGAAGGGGCAGGAGGAGGCCAAAGGGTCCGCGCACCAATTCCGGGCCAGTTTAATTTTCCGGGCGTTCTCTCTTGAAGCCTTTCTAAATTGGTTAGGGCAACAACTTGTCCCTCACTGGAGCTACTTGGAGCGTCTGAACCCGCGAGAGAAACTAGGGTTGGTCACGGACTTAATTCACCTGACACCCGATTACGCCTCCCAAATGGGAGAAATTCGGCACGGAAGTTAATGCGATAAAGGCGAAGAAAGATGTCGAGACAATTGCAACACTTCTGTATGAAAAAGCGGGTGGTGAAACACGATGGAATACGTGGCCCATTCGCATTTGGTTCCCAGAGTCACTCTGCATACCTACAACCCGAAGATTCACCTTGAAGGATAAATTTTTTGTGCTAGTTTGTGCTTCCACCCTGCCCAACATGCCTCTTGGGCCTTTTTCGCCCCTCACAAAATCAGCAACTTACGTCTTTTCAATAGGGCCGTTCGGTTCGATTCCGACCCGCGCCTCCAAATTTTCCCTGTCTCCCGATCTTCACTGGATTCGAACTGCCTTAGAAACTGTTTCCTAGAAAGGCCCAAGAGTGGCAAATTCTTGCCGAAATTCGGCGTAAAGCTGAATTTCAGATTGCGACCATCGAAATTTCCCATCGCTAAATTTTACATGTGGGTTGACGCATCCCCAGTCTCAGGCTAGCATCCAATCCAGCATGTTGAAATTCAGCAATCGTCGCCAGGAGTGCATCTGTGCATGTTGTTGTTGTGCATTCGTGTATTCTGGCGAGGGCAAATTGCTGACTTAAGATCCGTTTAAATACAGCACTTATAAACCCACCGCCAGAAGGCATCTGGCGGTGGGTTTTTCTTTTTGGGGTCAATTTATGGCGAATACAGCCGCGGAAACGAAGGCGCAAAAATCAGAACGGTTGAAGCGGGAGTTCAATCCGTGGGAAGGCTTGGCGGAGATTCGCCGCTTTGCCCGCGAGGGATTTGAGGCGATTCCTGCGGACTGGATCGGCACTTATTTCCGCTGGTGGGGAGTTTACACGCAAGGCGATGGTGCAGGAGTAGTGGGTGGCAAGGGCGGCGTCGGAAAGGCGCTGCCCTTTTTTATGCTGCGCGTTCGCATTCCCAACGGGCTGCTGCGCTCGGAACAGCTTCGAACCATCGCTTCCCTGACGCGCCGGTATGCGCGTGGGACGGCCGATCTCACTGTGCGACAAAACATCCAGTTGCATTGGGTCACGATTGAGGATCTGCCGCAAGTTCTGGAAGAACTGTGGCGAGTCGGTTTGAACACGACAGGCGCTTGCGGCGATGTGACACGGAATATTACCGGCTGCCCGGTAGCGGGAGTCGATGCCGATGAGATTTGTGATGCTTCTCCTCTTGCTCTCGAAGTCGATCGCACGCTGGCGGGCAACGCCGAGTTTTACAACCTTCCTCGCAAGTTCAAGATCTCGATCACGGGATGCCGCGTGTGGTGCCCCTACCCCGAAATCAACGATATCGGCCTGACCGCGATCGAGCGCCTGGTTGGTGGAAAAAAAGAGATTGGCTTTTCGTTGCGGGTGGGCGGAGGGCTCTCGACTGATCCTTATCTTGGCGCGCGTTTGAATGCGTTCGTTCGGTGGGAGCAGGTTTTGCCGGTGGTCAAAGGTGTCGCTGAGTTGTTTCGTGACTCGGAGGTGTTGCGGGAACATCGTGAACGCGCGCGGCTGAAATTTCTGTTCTTGCGGCATGGGTGGACTGCGGACGATTTCCAGAACGATCTCGAGCGGCGAATTGGATTTCAGCTTGATCCTGCCGAACCTGAACGGGCGCCGGATGACGTATATCGCGATCATATCGGCATTCATTCGCAGAAGCAGGCGGGTTATTGCTATGTCGGTTCCGCAGTTTTGCGTGGTCGAATCACGCCGCAGCAGATGGAAGCGGCTGCAGGCCTTTCCGAACGATTTGCCTCCGGTGAATTGCGCACCACGAACATGCAGAACCTGCTCATTGTGAATGTTCCGCGGCTGCAAGCGGATGAGTTGGCGAAGGAACTTGGAGAAGCTGGATTGCCCGTCGGCGGATCGCCCTTCTGGCGAGGAGCAATCGCGTGCAGCGGTAGCGAGTTTTGCAAGCTGGCCATCACCGAAACGAAGACCTTCTCGCGCTGGCTGGTGGAGGAACTGGAAGATCGGTTGCCGGGCTTCGATCAGCACTTGAAGTTGCACGTAGCGGGATGCCCGAACAGTTGCGGGCAACACTGGATTGCCGACATTGGCCTGGAAGGCAAAAAGCTGAAAGTGAACGGCAGCATGGTAGACGCCTACTACTTCTGCCTGGGCGGCGCTCTGGGGCTGAATCAGGGTGTTGCGCGGCCCGTGGGATACCGCTGCGTGGCGACGGAAGTACCTGAGGCAATTGAGCGGCTGCTGCGCCGTTATTTGGCCGAGAGCAACACGGGGGAAAATCTGCGGCAGTTTTTCGCTCGGCACACCGACGCGGAATTGCGCGATTACCTTGCCGGGCAGGCGTTCGATCCCGTTGCGCGCGATCTTCCAGAAGGACGCGTGCCGAGTGGCGTGGAAGGCTGAGGCAGCAAAGATGAGCAGCTTGTTTCCAATGTTTCTGAAACTCGAGGGCAAGCGATGCCTCGTCGTCGGTGCCGGCAATGTGGGTGCGCCGAAGATTATGCGGCTGGCTGAGACTGGCGCGCACGTGCATGTGGTTGCTCTGCAAGCTCGCGAGGAAATCAGAGAGTTAGCGAGAGAAGGAAAGATCACTCTCGAACTACGCGCATTCGAGGCGAATGATCTTGACGGAACAATTCTTGCAGTTGTGGCCACGGCATCGCCAGTTGTCAATCACACAATTTATTTGGAAGCGCAGCGACGCGGAGTGTTGTGCAACGTGGTCGATGTTCCCGAGCTGTGCGACTTCTACTATCCGGCCGTGGTGCAGCGTGGCGATCTTCAGATCGCTATTTCAACCAACGGGCAGAGTCCATCGCTTGCGCAAAAGCTGCGGCAGCAGCTTGAGAAGCAGTTTGGCGCGGGATACGCGCGATGGGTTGCGGAACTGGGCACGACGCGGAAGCTTGTACTCGGCAGCAATTTAAATCCAGAGCGCAAGAGCGAACTCCTGCACTCGCTCGCCAGCCGGGAAGCGTTTGAGGCAGCGCTAGCAGCGGCCACGGAGATAAACGAGAACAACTAGAACGAAGACAGGAGGGTGACGGCATGAGTGGGAAGGTATATCTGGTGGGGGCTGGTCCGGGCGATCCCGAACTGCTTACGGTAAAGGCGCTGCGGCTAATTCGGTCCGCGGATGTCGTGCTGCATGATGACCTGGTCGCGCCGGCGATTTTGGAATTGATTCCGTCGAGCGCACGTGTGCAGAACGTCGGCAAGCGCTGCGGTGCCAAGACCATGCGACAGGAAGAAATTAACTTCTTGCTCGTGACCTTGGCGAACTCGGGGCTGCAGGTCGTTAGGCTGAAGAGCGGGGATCCGCTGATCTTTGGCCGCGCCGGCGAAGAAATTGAGGCCCTGCGGCGTGTAAATATCGAGTATGAAATTGTCCCCGGAGTTACCTCGGCACTCGGGGCCGCCGCCGCGGCGGGTATTCCTCTGACGCATCGGCACATTTCTTCGAATCTCGTTTTCACGACCGGACATCGGGCCGCCGGAGAATCCGGGGATTGGGGTCACTACGCGGCGGGTGATTCGACACTGCTTGTTTACATGCCCGGGGACGACTATGCGGAGATCGCGCGGCGGCTTGTTGGCTCTGGATTCGCCCCCGAAACACCTTGCGCCCTTCTCTCGCGAGCAACGACTCCCGAACAGGAAATTCATCACACCACAATTTCAGAATTGCATCGAGCGCCGCGCCTGGTTACGCCCACGCTGTTGATTGTGGGAGAGGTTGTCGGTCTCGCTGAAAAGAGCAATGTCAATCGAGAGCACTCGTCGTACATCAACAACGAACTCGAAACGATCTTCGATCGCGCTGTTCCTCCAGCGGAAGGCAGGCGGCAAGAAGGGCTTTCGGCATGAAAGAAAACATTCTTCAGCTACAGCCTCTTGCGGAAAGCTGGAGCCCCGAACTTGTTCTTCATTGGGCTTTTGAGACTTTTGGGAATACCGTCGCAATCTCCTCCGCGTTTGGCGCAGAGGGGATGGTCGTCATTCATATCGCGCACCGCTTACGGAAGCCATTCCGGATTTTCACCCTTGATACCGAATTTTTGTTTCCTGAAACCTACAACCTTATAGACCAGATCGAGCAGCGATACGGCGTCACGATTGAAAAGGTCTATTCGTTGACGTCGGTCGAAGAGCAGGAACGGGTTCACGGCGCGGAACTATGGAGACGCAATCCCGATCAGTGCTGCAATCTTCGCAAGGTCGAGCCTCTGCGCAGGAAACTGAGCGAGTTGAGTGCCTGGATCACGAGCATTCGCCGCGATCAGACTGCCGACCGGGCAGGCGCCGGCAAAATTGAATGGGATGCAAGATTTGGACTGGTGAAAGTCAATCCGATTGCGGATTGGAGTTCGCAACAGGTTTGGCAATACATTCGCGAGCATGACGTACATTACAATCCGCTGCACGATCGCGGTTACCCAAGCATCGGCTGCACGCATTGCACCCGCGCGGTGAGGCCGGGCGAAGATTCGCGGGCGGGACGTTGGGCCGGATTTTCCAAGACGGAGTGCGGCTTGCACATCATCCAACCGGCTGCCGGCGTGGCTGCATATTCGCCTTCTGAATAGCTTCGCGATCGATTGAACTTACAATTTTAGCGCGGCTCAATTTGCATACGCATTCCGTATTTCGGACGCAGGGTGATGAGCGGTTGCGGTTCTGCTCTGTGATCGGCCAGCAGGCGCAGTTTCCACTTCTGGGCGATAGTTGCCAGGATTAGGACCCCTTCCATCCACGCAAACGACTCGCCGATGCACTGGCGCGGCCCAGCGCCAAAGGGAAAGTAGGTGAATTTTCTCCGGCCCGCTTTACCTTCTGGCGAGAACCGGTCGGGATCGAAGCGCAGCGGATCGGGAAAGAATCTTGCATCGCGATGCGTGACGAACTGGCTGATCAGAACGGTGGTTTTCGCAGGCAGAAAATAATTTCCCAGATAGAAATCGTTGCGCGCATAGCGTCCCATTGCCCACGCCGGCGGATAAAGCCGGAGCGACTCCGCCATCACCTGCTCGGCGTAGCGTAAACATGTCACATCATCGACGGTCGGGAGTCGGCCCTGGAGCACAGTGTCAACTTCGGAATGGAGTTTAGATTCGGCGTCGGGATTCTGCGAAAGCAAGTACCAGGTCCACGAAAGTGCATTCGCGACAGTTTCGTACCCGGCGAGGAAGATGGTGATGACCTGATCGCGCAGGGAGTCGCGGGATATCTGTCGATCTGCGGCGTTGCTGCCAGCATGAGATCGAGCAGGCTGCCACGGTCGCGGCCGGCGCGCAGGTGCGCATCGATCATGCGATAGACCACTGTGTCGATCCGCCTCCGGGCACGCACGAATGCAGCCAGACCCGGCGGCCGCAGATGCACGAGCCATTCTGCCGCGGGCAACATCACTAAAAAATTGTAGAGTCCCATAATGCGGTTGATGGCAGCAGCCAGTTCGTAAACTTCGGCGCGCAGATCGGTCGCGAACAGGGTGCGGGCCACGATATTCAGCGTGAGGTGCATCATGTCGATGGCGATATCGCGCGGCTCGCCCGCGCTCCATGAATCCCGGACACGCGCCGCTTCTTCCACCATGGCTGCGCCATACTCGCCGATGCGCTGGCGATGGAAGGCGGGTTGGGCAACTTGCCGCTGTGCGCGGTGGTCCGCGCCTTCGCTTGTAATCATGCCTTCGCCGAGCAGCATCTTGCTGCGCCGCACCGTGCGTTCCTTAATGAAGTTGTCGTTCTGAGCGACCAGTACTTCGCGGATGTAATTGGGATGATTCAGAAAGACGATGTGATGATGGCCGAGCTTGTAATGGGCGATATCGCCGGAGGTATCCGCCAAGTATTGAAAAAGAAAAATTGGATTGGCAGGACGGAACTTTCGCCACGCGAACCACAGAAGGTTTCGCTCGAATCCCGGCGGAAAACGATAACCGGCTTTCTCTCGGGAGTTGCGGAAAGTGTCCGGCTGGGGCGCGGCGGTACTCATGAAATTCAGTTTAGAGCATTATGGCTTTCGCAACTGGTCGAGATCGGCCAGGACGTCCTGACTGTGGTGGGCCGGGTTCACGCTGGTATAGGTCTTCGCGATCTTCCCATCGGGATCGATCAAGAAGGAATGGCGTGAGGCGAATTTCGTTACCCCCAGATTTGTGAGCGAGCCGTAAAGGCGGCTCACGCTGCCATCAGTATCGGCCAGCAGTTTGAAGTTGAGTCCTTCCTTTGCACAAAACTTCTTGTGGGAATCGACGCTGTCCACGCTGACGCCCAAAATAACCGCATTACGCTGCACAAATTTCGCTAGATCGGCTTGAAAATTATGCGCCTCGCGAGTGCAACCAGGAGTCTGATCTTTAGGATAAAAATAGAGAACCACCCACTTGCCGCGGTAGTACTGCAGCCTGACCGGCGTGCCTTCCTGTGAGGGCAAAGAGAACCCTGGCGCGAGGCTGCCCACTACCGGCATGGGAGTTCTGGAGAACAGACGCGGAATGAGCAAGAGTACAAACAACACCGCAACAATAATTAAAATTATTTTAAGCATCGATCTTTTCCCGAGATCTACCTACTCGGCCCTAGTCCAACAACTATCTGGGCATTGTAGAACTTCTGCCGGTCCTACTTTCGTTCAGCAGGATTCACGATAATTGAATATCATGGATGATTCGGGACAATTGGAGAAATAAGACGTGGCTCAGACGGAAACTGACGGTCTAGAGGTGCTGGAAACCCGCGAGTGGGTGGACTCACTCGACTATGTCCTCTCAAAAGGAGGGCCTTTACGCGCGGGCCGCTTACTCCAGCAACTGGCATTGCACGCGCGGCGCGCGGCCGGAGTGAATCTCCCGTTTTCGGCGACGACGCCTTATCAAAATACGATTCCTGCCCTGCAGCAGGCGCCGTTCCCTGGCAGCCAGGAGATGGAGCGGAGAATCAAGAGCCTGGTGCGGTGGAACGCGCTGGCGATGGTGGTGCGCGCCAACAAGATTCAGGAAGGCATCGGCGGGCATATTTCCACATTCGCCTCGGCGGCTACTTTGTATGAGGTGGCGTTCAATCATTTTTTTCAGGCGCAGACTGAAAGTGGTGACCGCGATTTTGTTTATTTCCAGGGACACGCTGCACCAGGAATTTATGCCCGTGCTTATCTTGAGGGCCGCATTCCGCTGCAAAAACTCGAAAATTTTCGGCGAGAGCTGAACCCGGGCGGAGGATTGAGTTCGTATCCGCACCCGTGGCTGATGCCGGAGTTTTGGGAATTTCCCACCGTCTCGATGGGATTGGGGCCGATTCAGGCCATCTACCACGCGCGTTTCATTCGTTATTTGGAGAATCGCGGACTGAAAGAATCGAAGGGCGGCAAGGTCTGGGCGTTTCTGGGCGATGGCGAAATGGACGAACCGGAAGCGCTCGGCTCGATCACGCTGGCGTCGCGTGAAAAGCTCGACAACCTGATTTTCGTGGTCAACTGCAATTTGCAGCGGCTAGATGGCCCGGTGCGCGGCAACGGAAAGATCATTCAGGAACTGGAGGCGATTTTCCGCGGTGCGGGCTGGAACGTGATCAAAGTGATCTGGGGATCGGATTGGGACAGCCTAATTCGCAACGATCGCGACGGGTTACTGGTGCGGCGTTTGGGCGAGATCAGCGACGGCCAATACCAGAAATATTTTGTCGAGAGCGGCGCTTACTTCCGGCAGAACCTGTTCGGCACCGATCCACGGCTGCTGAAGATGGTGGAGCACCTCAGCGACGAGCAACTGGCAAGGATGCGGCTGGGCGGGCATGATCCGATCAAGGTTCATGCGGCATATCGCGCAGCCGTCGATCATGCGGGATCGCCTACCATTATTTTGGCGAAGACGATTAAAGGCTACGGACTCGGCGAGGCAGGCGAAGGCAAGAACATTACCCATCAGCAGAAAAAACTGAACGAAGACGAATTGGAGTTATTCCGCTCACGTTTCGGGATTCCGATTCCGGATGATGAACTGCATAACGCCCCGTTTTACCGCCCTTCGGATGACAGCGCCGAAATCAAATATATGCAGGCGCGCCGGACGCAGCTTGGCGGATATATGCCGACGCGAAAGGTACGTGCCACGCCGTTAAAACCAGTAACAGAGTCTTATTTCGAAGAGTTTCATAAAGGCACGGAAGGACGTGAAGTTTCGACCACGATGGTTTTTGTGCGGCTGCTCGGAAAATTACTTCGCGATCCTGAGATAGGCAAGCTGATTGTCCCCATCATTCCGGATGAGGCTCGAACGTTTGGAATGGAAGCTCTTTTCCGGCAGGTCGGGATTTACTCGAGCGTAGGACAGAACTATGAACCTGTGGATATGGACACGCTTCTCTATTACAAGGAAGCGAAGAACGGCCAGATTCTTGAGGAAGGAATCACAGAAGCCGGTTCGATGTGCTCGTTTATTGCGGCAGGGACAGCGTATGCGAATCACGGCATCAACACGATTCCCTTTTTCATTTATTACTCGATGTTCGGCTTCCAGCGGATCGGCGATTTGATTTGGGCCGCTGCGGACATGCGCTGCCGTGGATTTCTTGTTGGGGGGACGGCGGGACGAACAACGCTTGCCGGGGAAGGCCTGCAACACCAGGATGGGCACAGTCACGTGCTGGCGCTGCCGGTACCGAATCTGCTGGCCTACGATCCCGCATTCGCTTACGAAATTGCTGTCATCATTCAGGATGGCATTAAGCGCATGTATGTCGATCAGGAATCGATCTTCTACTACCTGACGGTTACCAACGAACCGCTTCCGATGCCCGAGATGCCGAAGGGCGAGAATGTTCGCGAAGGAATTTTGCGCGGGCTGTACCAGTTCAACATTTCAAGTGCGCCAAATGCGAAGTTGCGGGCACAGTTGCTGGGCAGCGGAACCATTATGTACGAAGTATTGAAGGCGCAAACGATTCTGCAGGAAAAGTACGGAGTCGCCGCGGATGTTTGGAGCGTGACCAGCTACAAGGAGCTTTACCGCGACGCAAATGATTGCGAGCGTTGGAACATGCTACACCCGGGCGAAGCGCCGAAGATTCCGTTTGTGACGGCGGCATTGAAGGACGCACCCGGACCGTTTATCGCCGCATCTGATTATATGAAGGTGCTGCCGGAATCGTTGGCGAAATGGGTTCCGGGGCAACTGGTTTCGCTGGGTACGGACGGATTTGGCCGCAGTGAAAACCGTGCCGCGCTGCGAAACTTCTTCGAAGTGGATGCCAAACACATTGTGCTCGCGACCCTCGGGGCGCTGGCGCGGGAAAAGAAAATGAGCCTGGATCTTGTTAAGCAGGCGGTGCGCGATCTGGGCATCAATTCAGGAAAACCCAATCCAGCGCTGAGCTAAGTTTGCGGCGTAAGAGGCAGAATCAAGAAGGAATGGAATCTGTGATCGAATTCAAACTTCCAGCTCTCGGAGAAAATATTGAACAAGGCGATCTTGTGCGCCTGATGATCGCGCCCGGCGCCGAAGTGAGCGAAGGCCAGGCGGTGATGGAGCTTGAAACCGATAAGGCGGTGGTGGAAGTGCCTTCCTCGGTGAGCGGCAAGGTTCAGGACGTGCTGGTGAAGGAAGGCGACAAAATAAAGGTTGGGCAACTTATTTTCACCGCTCAAGGCAATGGCCAGCCGGAGAAGGCTGCGCCCGGGAAGAAAACTTCTCCAGTCACAGCCGAGAGCAAGCCAGTCCCCCAGCATTCTTCGGGTGCAGCGCCGGCGGTTAAACTCCAACCGGAGAAAACCGAGTCTGGGTCGGCACCGCAAATATCGACCGCAGCTGCCACGGAATTCCGTTTGCAGGAGCTAGGCGAAAATATCTCCCAGGGTGATCTCGTGCGGCTGATGATCGCCCCCGGAGCAAAAGTTTCCGAAGGCCAGCCGGTGATGGAACTGGAAACGGACAAAGCTGTAGTTGAGGTTCCATCGACGGTGAGCGGCATTGTGAACGAAGTGAAGGTGAAAGAGGGCGAGAAGATCAAAGTTGGGCAAGTGGTGTTCACGCTGCAAGGGGCCTCACCATCGCAAGCTCAGCCGGCGCGCTCTCCGCGCGGTCCGGTGGAGCATGTTTCTGGACAGCATGGGGCGCGGCTGGCCTTTCAGGCGGCGATCCGCGCCGAGGGCAAGACCGAAGAGCAGGCGCTGCCACCCGATCAGCCGCAGCAGCGTTCTGAGGCTTTCTCAATGCCTGCACAGCTTGGCAAAGTGGCTGGCACCGAACACCGGCAGCCGGTACCTGCGGCTCCGCACACGCGAAGGCTGGCACGGGAAATCGGCGTGGACATTTATGAAGTGAAAGGTACGGGACCGGGCGGCCGCGTCAGCGAAGACGATGTGAAGGCTCATGCCAAGGCTGTGCTGGCCGCGGCTGCGTCGGCGGCGCACGCTCCCGCACGCGCGGGACATTTTGTTGCGCCGCAGCTTCCGGACTTTGCGAAGTGGGGAAAAATCGAGCGAGTTTCGATGCGCGGCGTGCGGCGCAAGACAGCCGAGCATTTAGCCGAATCGTGGAACACGATCCCACATGTTACGCAGCATGATCGCGCGGACATCACCGAGCTTGAGCATTTGCGGGCGCGATTCGGTCCCAAGGCGGAGCAGGCCGGCGGGAAAATGACGGTCACCGCCATCGCGCTGAAAGTCTGCGCCGCGGCGTTAAAGGTTTTCCCGCAATTCAATGCTTCGATCGACATGGACAGCGAAGAGATTATTTACAAGCAGTACATCAACATTGGCGTGGCATCGGATACAGATCGCGGGCTGCTCGTTCCCGTGATTCGCGACGTGGACAAGAAAAATATTGTGGAACTGGCGGTCGAACTGTCGCAGCTTTCGCAGAAGGCGCGCGAAAAAAAGCTGACCATGGCGGATATGGAAGGCGGCACCTTTACCATCACGAATCTTGGCGGCATCGGAGGAACATCGTTCACGCCGATCGTGAATCATCCCGAGGTCGCGATTCTAGGCTTGTCGCGCTCGCGTATGGAGCCGGAATGGATCGGCGGAAAGTTCGAGCCACGCCTGATTCTGCCGCTTTCCCTTTCGTACGATCATCGGCTGATCGATGGCGCGGATGCCGCGCGCTTTCTGCGCTGGGTCGCGGAAGCATTTGAGCAGCCGTTCTTATTATCGGTACAGGGATAGAAAGGCACAGTTTCATGGCTTCAAAGTTTCAAGGTTTCGGAGTGTGGAAATTTTATTTTTAATCTTCCAACTCTGAAACTCTTCCTTATCCATGTCAGACGCTCAATCCCAAAAAATCGCTGTCATCGGTGGCGGCCCCGGCGGTTACGCTGCCGCTTTCCTTGCTGCCGATCTTGGCATGAAGGTCACGCTGATCGACCCCGAAGTGAATCCCGGGCGGCGTGTGCCTCTATCGCGGCTGCATTCCGTCGAAGGCATTGCTGCACGTTGCCAAGCTGATCGAAGAATCCGAGCAGGCGAAGAACTGGGGGGTCGAATTCGCTCGCACCTAAAGTCGATATCAACAGGCTGCGCTCCTGGAAAGAAGGCGTCGTCAAGAGGCTCACTGGCGGGCTTGGGCCACTTTCCAAGCAGACGCTGGGTCACTTCATTCAAGGCAAAGCGGCTTTTGAGAACTCGACCACGGTGCGGGTCACAAAGTCCGACTGGCAGCGAAGAAGCTCTCACCTTCGATCGCATCATCATTGCCACCGGCTCTCGGCCATCGCGTGATCCCAAGCCTCAAGCTCGACAGTCCGCGCATGATGGATTCAACTGGCGCGCTCGACCTGCAAGATGTTCCGAAGACTCTGCTGGTCATTGGTGGCGGCTACATCGGCCTCGAGCTGGGTTCGGTCTATGCGACGCTCGGCACGAAAGTGACCGTGCGTCGAGATGACTGCCGGGCTTCTCCCGGGAGCTGATCGCGATCTCGTTCTTCCCTTGCATAAGCGACTGGAGAAACTCTTCGATGCGATTCTGCTGAACACGACAGTGACGTCGCTGAAAGAAGATGAAGACGGGAATCCGCGTCACGTTCGACGGCGCCGACGTCAAAGAAAAAGAGCAAGTCTTCGAGCGAGTGTTGGTTTCGGTCGGCACGCAGGCCGAACTCGGAAATTCCCGGACTCGACAAAACACAAGGTCAAAGTCGATCAAAGCGGATTTATCGAAGTCAACGAGCAACGGCAGACTGCCGACCCTTCCATTTATGCGATCGGTGATGTGGTTGGCGAACCCATGCTGGCCCACAAGGCCATCGCACGAAGGGCGAACCGCAGTCGAAGCCATCGCCGGACACAAAGTTGCGTTCGAGCCACATGCAATTCCTGCAGTCGTGTTTACCGATCCTGAAATTGCGTGGGCCGGACTGACCGAAACGCAAGCCAAAAGAGCAAGCGCGAGATCAACGTCGCCAAATTTCCCTGGGGGGCTTCGGGACGCGCCATTACGCTGGACCGTCCAGAAGGTATGACGAAGCTGCATCATCGATCCGCAAACCGAGCGTGTGCTGGGAGTTGGCATTGTTGGCGTAGGCGCTGGTGAGTTGATCGCCGAAGGCGTGCTTGCGATCGAGATGGCGGCGCTGGCCAGCGATGTTGCGCATGACGATTCATCCGCATCCGACGCTGTCCGAAACCGTGATGGAGGCGGCGGAAGTTTTCTTCGGAACCAGCACCCACGTATATCGCCCTAAACGCCCGTAGCTCATCTAACCGGCAGTGGCTTGTTCTCCATTAGCTTTCGTCTAGCGCTGGGAGATTCCCCGGTCGTTCGTGAAACCCCGGGGCCATCGGAATAGGTCCGAGCCACACCCAAGCTCGCCGCCTATTCCTTCGCTACAATGAACCATCTGACGAGATCCATGCCCACACGAATCCGATCTTTTCTTTTTGCATTCCTCGTGCTGACAACACGGATGCCGCTCGCGGCTCAAGGCGTGGTTGGCCAGGTGCTGAATTCCAAACCCGCGTCTCCGGCAAAGACTTCAAGCGATCCCCTTGGGCGTGAAACACCTTACGGCACGGTTTTCGGATTTCTGGAGGCCGCGCAATCGGGCCGGTATTCGATCGCCGTCCAGTATTTGCAGATGAGTGCGGCGCAGCGGCGGAGTGAAGGCGAAGCGCTGGCGCAGAAGCTAAAAGCTGTGATGGACACTTCGTTTGCCGGCAGCCTGAAAAACGTGAGCACGCAGCCGGAGGGCAGGCCGCAGGAAGGAGTTCCCTCGGACCGGCAACAGCTCGGGACGATGGTTTCGGGAGACGCGGAGGTGGAGCTGGAACTGGCTCGAGTTTCCGATCCGAACGCGGGAAGAATCTGGCTGATCGATTCCGAGACATTGGCGAAGATTCCAGAGCTCTACGATCAGGTGGAGGCGCGGCAGGTGGAAACTCGGCTGCCCGCGTGGGTGGTGAAACATCAATTCGCAGGCATGCCCCTGTGGCAATGGTTCGCACTGCTGATATTGATCCCTGTGGCAGGAGGACTTGCGTGGCTGTTGTTGCGCGTAGGCCAGCTCCCGATGCATTGGTGGGCGCATCGGCACGGCCATGTCGAATTGGAATCGCGGAGAGTCTCCGGGGCCGCGTGGCTGCTGCTGGGAACGTTAATTCATCGAATCCTTGCCGAATACCTCGGAATGCCGTTGCTGCAGCGGCATTACTACACACAGGTCACGACGGTTGCGCTGATCATCGGCGGCAACTGGATTTTGTGGCGCGTAGTGCGCTGGTTCCTGCGACGTGTGCGCAATCAAGCGCTGGCGCACGGCCACGGCGGGACCGGCTCGCTCATGCTGCTGGGCGAGCGGATGATCAAGGCCGCGATCTTCGTAATGGCAGTGTTTTTCGTTCTGGCTACGCTGGGCTTTAACATGAGCACCGCTCTGGCCGGATTGGGCATTGGAACGCTGGCTATAGGCTTCGGAGCACAACAGACGATCGCCAACTTGTTTGGCGGCGTTTCGGTGCTCGGCGATGAAGTCATCCGTGTCGGCGACGTCTGCAAGTTCGGCGATCGTACCGGCACGGTAGAAGACATCGGCCTGCGTTCGACCCGCGTTCGCACCGACGAACGAACGTTGCTGGCGATTCCCAACGGCACGGTGGCCACGATCAACGTCGAGAACCTCAGCCGCCGGGACAAAATTCTGTTCAAGACCATTCTCGGCCTGCATCTTGATACAACTTCGGCTCAGGTGAACGCTGTGCTGGCTGAGATCCGGCGCGTTCTGGCGGAGAATCCGAAGATTGAAAAAACCACGATACGCGTACGGCTGGTTGAGTTGGCCTCGGCCGCGATCAATCTGGAGCTTGTCAGTTACGTGTTGACTCGGGATTTCGAGGAATTTGCCGCGGTGCGCGAAGCGGTGTTGCTGCGCATCATGAATCTGGTGGAAGATTCGGAGCAAGCCTGGCACAACCTGCGCAGAAGCTCTATTTGAGTTCGGATTCGGACGATAAGACGAAGGCCGCGCTGCACCAACTTGCGGACTCAGGACAAGAGAAACAAGAAAATGCCTCCGACGGCAGCAAACCGAAACAGGATGCCGCGAAGAAATAGAGGCTAGTGAGCCCCACGCCAGCGTTCCGAAAGCCAGAGAAGAAACCGGTGGGTTGGATAATAGACCAACATCGGCACCACGATCAGATATGCGAGCAGATATAGCGCTCCGGGAATGGCATGTTGTTCTCGAAAGAACAAGCCCCGAGCCCAGTTCACGTCATCCTGGGGACGCCAGAGGTAATTGATGGGGACAACAATCCACGCGGTTATCGTTTGAAATTTCCAGCCTCGTATGTCATAGCCGATCCGCCGTATCCCCCAGAGAAGTAGTACTGGCGCGACTATGTGAAATAGACTGGCCAGGCGAATTGCCAGCGGGATGTGCGGGTCGAACATGTATTCGGTGCCACCGAGCACGTGATGTCCTGTGACAAGAGCGCTTGCGAGATCGACGACGAACAAAGTTTGAAAAAGTAAAAGACTGACCGCCTGCCATGAAAACAGCAAGGAACTTTCCAACCAAAGCGCGGCAGCAATGAAGAAGTTCCCAAGATCACAGAAGAAAAGAAAATTCTGCAGACCATACTGGCGCCAGTAGAACGGTACCCACGCGATTACTCCGGCGGTCCACAGCACCTTGAGCCATAAGGGAATTCTCATGACAGCGTATTGTAAGCGCGCCTGGGAAACCACCACGAGGGGCACCAGACCTCCCGCTGGAAGCGGATTTTCGGGAAAAAGTGCAATTACCAGCGTAACTTGATGAGCCTTACGGGCGTACCTACGATGAGAGCAATATGGCCTATCAAGCACTCCTTTTCTGCCCGGACGAGAAGACCGCCCGCACTGTAACGCAAGTACTTAGCGAGCTGGACTTCCAGGTGAGTCCCTGCACGGAGCCGTTCGCAGCTGTAAAAAAGCTGATGGCAGAGCGTTTTGACGCCGTTGTGGTGGATTGCGACAACGAGCAGAACGCGACTCTGTTGTTCAAGAGCGCGCGCAATGCACCGAATAATTCTTCGGCATTGGCAGTGGCCGTGGTCGAAGGGCAGGCAGGGGTAGCGAAAGCCTTTCGCATTGGCGCGAATCTGGTCCTCACCAAACCGATCAACGTGGAACAGGCGAAAGGGACCTTGCGCGTTGCGCGCGGCCTTTTGCGAAAAAACGAATCCTCTAAGACGGCTCCAGCCCCGGTGACATCAACCAGGCCTCCGAGCGCGGCTCCGGAGCCGTCAAAGATTCCTTCACCCCCTGCCACGATCTCGGCGCGTCCCAATTTTTCTGCTCCAGCTCCCGCCGCGGCGGCGAGTGCGCCGGCACCCAACTCAAGCACGCCAGCCAATCTAAGCGCACAAGTTTCTGAAACCAGGAGCGAGGATGAAATTCTCTCCCCGGCTCCATTGCCTGAAATTGTTAGCCCCTCGATCCAAACTTCGGCTGCAGCAAGCACCGTTCCCGTTATTGAGACGCCCGTGGATGCAAAGCCGGAACCGGCTGTAAGTAAGGCGCAGCCGGGTGCGCTTTCAAACGTGAATCCTTCAGGTGCGGCTCAAGGTGGCGCTGCCAGCGCTCCGGCGCGGGCTTTGCAGTCGAAACCCATAGCTCCGAGTGTTAAGCCAGTCCCCGAAACATCAAAAGAAAAAGTTGAGAGCGCGGCGAAGGTTGAGACCAGCGCCAATGCCGCTCCCGAGAAGGCTGAGGTCACCGCGCCAGCGCCAATCTCCGGCGTAGTGGAGGGCGAAGCAAAAACCTCTGGCGGCGCGAAGAAAGCCTTGATCGCAGTTGCGGCCATCCTCTTGATTGCGGTCGCTTCCTATTGGGCATGGACGCAGTTCGGCGGCGGACATGCATCACCGGCCTCTTCGGTGCAACCGGTTCAGCATCCGATTCCCGCTTCCTCCGCAGTGACGCCGTCGACAGTAGGTCCCTCTAACACTTCGCCAGCGATTTCGGCAGCCGTGCCTTCATCAACATCATCTACGCCCGCGGCCTCTGAGGAAACGAACGAATCGAGCAACGTCATTAAGACATCACGTGCATCCTCCGATCATGCGAAGGAAAGCCCACAGACTCGCTCCGACGCCGGTTCGGCTTCGGCATCCAAAGTCGCTCCTGCCAAGGTATCCGACGAAAGCGCTGAAACAGTTCATCCCATCATAGTGAAGGGAGGAACGGAAGCCGTAAGGTCTGCGAAGCTCCAGACCGATGCGCCCGCGCCGGAGATTGCAGGAATCGCTACGACGCAAAGCGGTGCAGGGCTTTCGAACCTCGTAGAGTCCAACACGGAACCTGCGCCAGTACTTCAGGCGATGAAGGTTTCCCAGGGGGTGTCGCAGGGTTTGATCATCAAGAAGGTCTCGCCTGCATATCCTGCCAATGCCGCGCGCCTGGGGATCGAAGGCCAGGTGGAATTGCTGGCCACAGTCTCGAAGAAAGGCAACATTTCAGCAGTCAAGGTTCTGAGCGGGGATCCCAACCTGTCACTGGCCGCAGTCGAGGCAGTGAAACAATGGAAATATAAGCCATACTTGCTCGATGGAGCCCCGGTGGAAATCCAGACTCAGATCACAGTGAACTTCAAGCTTCCGCGCTGATGCAGGAATCAGTGCTGCATCTATCTTCAAAGAATCCGCGCGGTTCTGCTCTAGAACGTGGTAGCTACCGTAAACCGGAACGTCTTGCGCGGCTCGCGTAACAGGAAAGTGGGAGCATACGTATTCACTGCCAGGTGATACGTATATTGTCCTGCGGAAGTCAGGAAGCAACCCTTGGGACTACAGGTCTGCGGGAACAAGCTGGGAGTAATGGGAATCGGCGGCGTTGCCGGGCTGTCGAGACGCAGAGGGTTGTAGGCCCAGTAGATACGGAACGGAGCATTGATCACCGGCAGGAACATCTGCAGTTCAAGCCCGGTGGACATTCTCGGTCTCCAGTTCGTCGATCCCAGAACTTCTAATTGATTCGACGGGGGCGGCTTTAGCAAAAATCCCGGCGTACAGCCTGTGCCAGTAGCAGTTGCCGTTGCCTGATCGAGCGCAGGACATCCAAACTGCTGAGTGACAACCTGCTCGTACTGCACCTGGGCAATTTGCAACTGCGATTTGCGCACAACTGGGTCGATGCCTGCGTCCATGAATGGAGCCAGCGCCACAGGACCGTAAATCGTAATACGGTATTCGAAATTGGTGACGAGGCTGAAATCGCCACCGGGGAATGTGATCTGGTCTACAGGAATCGGAATCGTCAGGTTGCCTTGAAGAGGATTCAGCGGATTCTTGAGCACCGGCGTGCCATCCGGATTGGTCAGAGTGATCGAACCCACGCTAGGCAAGAACGCGACCGGCGAAACCGACCGGATATCGAAGCCGCGCAGATCGTTTTCGCCGCCCATATATGAGCGTTCGAAGGGAGGAGCGACAAATCCTCCGAAGCCGGAGATAAACGAAGCCTGAAGATTGAAACCTAAAGCGTTGCGCCGGTTCTGCACCGGAATGAACTTTTTGTACTGCACGACCGGCCGAACCGAGCGAATCGTCCCGCCAATTCCCGCGATCTCGGCCCCCAATGTAAATTGCTTTCCCGAGTGCGGAGAAATCGGGCTGTCGATGGTATTCATCGAGAAATTGGGGAAAATCTTGCTCGTGATAATGCCTTGCAAGGCATTGGGACCGGAAATTCCGCGGAAGGCAAGGAACTCGAACAGATTCTTGGACGCGGAACTCAAGGCGAGCAGCGATGACCTGTCGAACGAATAAGTGATGCCGACGCGCTTGAAAGAACGCCGCAACGGATAGCTTAGCGAGGTAGTGAAACCCGCGCTCGACTGCGTGTAGTTCTGCAGGTTCTGCAGGATGGTGTTGGGCAGGTTCAAGGTTTGCCCGCTGAAAACAGAAAGCTGACGCGCCTGGTTATAGCTGATCCGATTTACGTAAACGTTGAAGCCAAATTGCAGCGGGCGGTCGAACATGTAAGGCTGGGTGAATCCAAAACGGACACTGCGCGCCAGATTTCCTACGCTGGCTTGGATCGAAAGAGTTTCGCCAAGGCCAAGAAAATTGTTCGTTGCGTAGTTGATGCCGATAAAGGCGCCTTCCAGGCCGCTTACGCCGCCGTTCAAGCCGATGCTGTTTTTGCCTTTCTCGTGAACCTTCAATGTAAGGTCGACCAGTCCATCCTTTTCGTCGAGTTTGCGGTCGGTCACGTTCGGATCTTCCGGCTTCAACTGGTCGAAATACCCCAACTGATTCAGCCGCAGCAAGCTCAACTCCCACAGGCGGGAGTTGTAAATGTTGCCTTCTTCGAGCGCGATTTCGCGGCGAATTACTTTGTCGCGGGTTGTGGTATTCCCCTGGAATTCGATTCGGCGCACATAGAACTGCTTGCCTTCATCTACGTCGACATCCAGAAAGATTTGCTTCTTGTCGTCGTCAAAGCGCGTGTCGGGGACGGACGTGAAGTTGATGTAGCCCTGCTGGCCATACGCTTTGCGGAGGTTCTCCAACCCCTTGGCGATCTTTTCCTTGCTGAAAATTTCGCCATCCCTGATTGGAAACAGGGCACGCAGTGCCTTTACATTGGTTACCGCTTTATTATTTTTGAAGGTAATTCCGCCCAGCGTGTAACGTTCACCTTCTTCGATGGGCAGCGTAATGTCGACGGCTTTGCCTGCACCGTGCTGGATAAGCGGGATGTGGCCGCCTTTATGCCCGGTATCGTGAATCTCGGTTTTAGGCTCATTCACGATGACTTTGAAATAGCCGCGATTCTGGTACTCGTTGCGGACGCGCTCCGTATCCTCGTCGAGTTTGGTAGCGTCGTAGGTTCTGGCAAAGATGTTTTCGAGGAAAATCGAATGCGGAATGCCGATGGGCCGCAGATTCTTCATGGCATAACGCAGGATGCGGGATTTGACGTTTTTGTTTCCCTCGAACTTGATCTTGCCCACCTTGACCTTGGGGCCTTCTTTGATCACAAACGTAACCCCCACCGCGGCAGGAGGAATCTCGCGAATTTCCGTGCGGATGGTAGAGAACTGGCGGCCATGCTCGGCCAAAAGCCCCTTGATGGCTACTTCCGCTTTCTTCACCTTCGTCGGGTCGTATTGATTCTCCACCGATAGCCCGACCTTGGCTTCCTTGAAGCGATCCAACACATCGCTGGTTGAAACCGAACTCAGCCCAACGTAGTTGATCTCGCGAATCGTAGGCTTCTCTTTGACATGGATGATCAGGCGCCACCCTTTGGCCGTTTGCTGACGCTCGAAGCTGATGTCCTGAAAATAGCCCGTGTTCCACAGAGCATTGAAGTCTCGCTCCAGAGCGGCGGGGTCGTAGATATCGCCGGGGTGGGTGAAGATGCGCGCTTTGATCGTGTCCGACGGAATTCTGCGGTTGCCGGCCACGTCAATTTCTGAGATCACGTCACTCTGCGCCCATGCTGCCAAACCGCAGAAGATAGCCAGCAAAATGGCAGCCAACGCGAACCACTGCATACCCCGGCAAAGCCGTGGGAATGAAGAGGATGCGGTTCGGCGCGTGCCAGACGGGCTTGAGCCGTCCGGGGGCACAGTAGTATCCGTATGAATGCGAAAATGAATCGCTACGACCTCAGCCTCTGGGATCTGGGAAAACGATCATTATACGGTAGCAAACGAGAAAGCGTCCAAGCCGCCACTCTTGCCGGTAGCTCTATGGAATGGACTTGGCAGACTCTACCTCCACCAAGACGGAATAAAACGTAGCGGAGTTGCCCAGATCGGAAAGTTTTTCTGAGGTGAGGACATTGATATTTCGTAATCCGGGACTCAGTTTCGCCCAATTCAGCCGGGCGGAAACCACTCCCGGTTGAACCGTACCATCGACCCGAGCGTGCAGGTAAATTTCTCCGCGTCGGTTGTAGATTCGAACTTGATCTCCGTTGGCGATTCCACGGCGCTCGGCATCCTCTACATGCATTTCCAGCACGTCCAATTCCTCCATCGATCGCACCGATGGTTGATTAGAAAAGGTTGAGTTCATGAAATTGTCCGCTTTACGCGCGAGCAGTTCGAGAGGGAATGAAGTCCTTTTCGCGCCGTGCCTGGATTCCGATGGGGGCTTGAATTCCGCAACTGGGTCCAAGCCGAGAGATTTCATGGAATCGCTATACAACTCGGCTTTGCCCGATGGCGTGCGAAAATTACCTTCGGCGAACGGCAGAAACGGGTCCGACGCAGTCGAGAAGGGCGGGCTTTGCGAATTTGAAGTCGGGCTTGACCGGGAGAAGTTGAGCGTCACTTGATTCTGGCTGCGCAACTGCTCGCGGGTGATGCCATCCAGAAACGGACTCCCTGAGGACAGCGCGCCGTCGATCATTTCGTCGACACTTTCATCGAAACACGGATCGTCAAATTCCATGCGCTTGGCGAGTGCGCGAAACATTTCAACGTTGGGCCGGCACTCACCCAACGGTTCGATGGCTTGATCGGAGATTTGCAGATAGTAATGGCCGTAGGCGGCCTGCAGGTCTTTGTGCTCGAAGAAGGTTGTCGCAGGCAGAACGATGTCTGCGTAGTCGGTGGTGTCGGTGAAAAATTGCTCGTGAACCACGGTGAACAGATCGGGGCGCGCCAGGCCGCGAATTACCTCGTTGTGGTTCGGGCAAACGGCGGCGGGATTCGAGTTGTACACGAACAGGGCTTTGACCGGAGGGTCATTCAGTTTGTTCAGAGCCTGGCCCAGTTCGACCATGTTTACGATGCGGGCGGGCTTTGAACTCTTCGGTCTGAGATCGGGCCGCCGTAGGAAATTTTTGTTCAGCTCGAAAGCGCCGCTGGTTGATAAGTGAATGCCGCCACCCACATCTTTCAACGAGCCGGTGATGCAAGGCAGCATGGCAATCGCGCGCATCGCTGTACCACCGTTTTCCGAACGCTGCAGGCCGTAGTTCGGCCGAATTACCGCCGGCCGGGTGGTTGCGTATTCGCGCGCCAGCTTGGAGATGTCGTCGGCGGCGATTCCTGTCCATTCCGCGACGCGTTCAGGCGGATAAGATTTCACCTTCTCCGTTAACGCATCGAAGCCGAGAGTGTATTTCGATACGTAGTCCGCATCGTATAGGCCGTCGCCAATAATAACGTTCATCATGGCGAGCGCGAGCGCGGCATCCGTCCCCGGATTGATCGGTAGGTACCAATCCGCGCATGCAGCCGTGCTGTTTTGTCGCCGCCAATCTCGCTGCTTCAACTCGGCCGGTGTTCCGAACGCCACCAGATTGCCTTGTTCAGGATGGCCAGCCGGTCGCAGCGTTCGGCTTCTTCCATCAGGTGCGTGGTGACGATGACGGACACGCGTTCCTCGTCGCGCAATACGGAGATACTGCCATAAATCGCGGCGGGCTCCGGGTCTAGCCCGGTCGTGGGTTCGTCGAGCAACAGAACCGAGGATTGATGCAACAAACCCTTGGCGAATTCGATGCGCCGCTGCATGCCGCCCGAAAAGGTCTCGACCCGCTCGTTGGCGCGATCCGCCAGCCCGACGCGGGCGAGCATCTCGTTGATACGCTGGTTCAGCTCGGCCCGCGCAGCCCATACAGGTGACCCTGATGCCACAGGTTTTCGTCGGCGGTCAGCTTTAGGTCAAGCTCTGGGCCTGGAATACGACGCCGATGCGGCGCCGCGAAGACCGCAGGTCGGCAATCAGATCACTGTCCAGGATCGTCGCCCGGCCCGAGGAAGGAAGCATCAACGTGGACAGAATGCGAAACATCGTCGTCTTGCCGCTGCCGTTCGGGCCGAGCAAGCCGAATATCTCGGCAGGACGAACATCGAAGGATACTCCATTGATCGCCGTGCGGTTCTCGTAACGATGGACGAGATTTTCTATGGAAATTACCGGCGCGGAAGTGCGGTCAACTTCAGGACCGGCGTCGGCGAGTGCGGAGACTTTCGAGGCAGATCGACTGGCAGGGCGCGCGGCAGGTGCGCGCACGGCTGCCGGAGGCGCGCAGCATCTTCATTCTCCCGCCGTCGCGCGGCGCGCTCGAACAACGGCTCAGGGACCGCAGCACCGATTCCGAGACGGTGATTCAGCGGCGCTTGCGGGACGCGGCCGAAGACATCGGGCATTGGACCGAGTTCGACTACGTCGTCGTCAACGACCGTTTCGAACAGGCGCTTGGTGATTTGCTGGACATCACAAAGGATGCAGGTGGCCGCTTGAGCGCGAATCGCCCCGAAGTGGTGCGCCTGGCGGCGGAATTGCTGGCGGCCGGGACTGCGGGGAAACCCTAGACCCGCGTTGGAATTAGGCCGATTCAGGGGGTTTCTGCTATCCTTACAATCCCTTTAACGGAACCTTAGTATGGCGCGTATCACAGTCGAAGACTGCCTGCAAAACGAACCCAACCTGTTCAACCTGGTGTTATTGGCCGCAAAGCGCGCCCGGCGCCTGGCCAACGGTGCCGAAGCCACCGTGGAATGGGAAAACGATAAACCGACTGTGGTCGCGCTGCGCGAGATTGCCGCCGGAAATATTACTCTCGAGATGTTGGAAGAGCCCGAAGAGCCGGTGCAAGCGCCGGTGAGCGAGCTCGACATGCCCTCGGACTTCCGTGCTCCGCAGCTCGGCCTAGGGGATTAGTTAAGACCGGCCAACAAGAGCGGCGATGGACTATGCGTCTTCCATACTCGGTTTCCTACCCGGTGGAAGACGATCCACCGGGATCGGTCAGCTCTTAGACAAACTCGAAGCCTATTTGTCGCCCGCCCAGGTGGAGCGGGTGCGCGAAGCCTATGAATTCGGCGCCGAGAAGCACAGCGGGCAAAAGCGCGTCTCGGGCGAACCCTACATCACCCATCCGGTGGCGGTGGCCGACATCCTCGCCGACCTGCGCCTGGATGCCGACACCTTGGTCGCGGCGATTCTGCACGACGTCATCGAAGACACGCCGACGGCGAAGGCCGAGATAGCGTCGATCTTCGGCCAGGTGGTGGCAGAGTTGGTCGACGGCGTCAGCAAGTTGGACCAGCTTCAGTTCAAGAATCGCCAGGAAGCTCAAGCCGAGAGCTTCCGCAAAATGTTGCTGGCGATGGTGCGCGATATCCGCGTGATCATGGTCAAGCTCGCCGACCGCATGCACAACATGCGCACCCTGGGGGTGATGCCGCCGGTCAAGCGGCGCCGCAGCGCCCGAGAAACCCTGGAGATCTACGCGCCGATCGCCGAGCGCCTGGGGCTCTACGCGGTGAAGCTCGAGCTCGAGGATCTGGGATTCAGAGCCCTGTACCCCTACCGGTACAAGGTCCTCGAGCGGGAATTGAAGCGGGCACGGGGCAATCAAAAGGAATTCATCGGCAAGATCGCCACGACCTTCAAAGCCACGCTGAAGAAGGCGGAGGTCGAGCGGCAGCCGTGGAGGGCCGCGAGAAGCACCTGTACAGCATCTACAAGAAGATGCAGAACAAGAAAATCTCCCTCAACGAGATGGTCGATGTGTACGGCTTCCGCATCATCGTCGACAGCGCCGACACCTGCTACCGCACCTTGGGGTTGGTGCATGGCGTCTACAAGCCCATGCCGGGACGCTTCAAGGACTACATCGCCATCCCGCGCGTCAACGGCTACCAATCGCTGCACACGACTTTGTTCGGACCCAACGGCGTGCCCATCGAAGTGCAGATCCGTTCCGAGCAGATGCATCGCGTGGCGGAATCCGGAATCGCGGCGCATTGGAAGTACAAATCCGGCGGCGATACCTTCGGCGGCATCGAGCATGATCGTGCGCGCGAATGGCTGGCGAGTCTGGTGCAGATTCAGGAAGGCGGCAGCTCCGAGGAATTCCTGGAGAGCGTCAAGGTCGATCTGTTCCCGGACAAGGTGTACGTGTTCACTCCGAAGGGAAAGATACTGCGCCTGCCGAGCGGCGCCACCACGGTCGATTTCGCCTACGCCATTCATACCGATGTCGGCAACCGCTGCGTCGCGGCCAAGGTCGATCGGCGCCTGGTCCCGTTGCGCACGCCGTTGCGCAACGGGCAGACCGTGGAGATCATCACCGCCAAGGGCGCGACGCCGAATCCCTCGTGGTCGAGCTTCTTGGTGACGGCAAAGGCGCGCGCCGCCATCCGGGCCTACCTCAAGAATCTAAAGCGCGGCGAGGCCCTGGAGCTCGGCAAGCGCCTGCTGGGACTCGCGCTCGAGGAGTTTTCGTTGAATCTGAAGAAGATTCCGCCGGCCGATTTGAGCGCAGTGGTCAAAGAGCTGAACCTGAAGGACACCGACGAGCTGTTCGAAAAGATCGGCTTGGGCGAGCGTCTCGCGCCCTTGGTCGCGCGCCGTTTGCAGCCCTCGCGCGACGGCGCCGAGCATCCCGCAACTCACGGCGGCGGCCCCTTGATGATCGCCGGCACCGAAGGGCTGCTGGTGACCTACGCGCGCTGCTGCTTCCCCATCCCGAACGATCCCATCATGGCGTACCTGAGCGCCGGGCGCGGTGTGATGATTCACCGCCAGAATTGCGGTAACCTCGCCGAGTATCGCAAGCAACCGGAGAAGTGGCTGTCGGTGGCCTGGGAGGCGACCGAAGGGCGATTGTTCAGCTGCGAGATCCAGCTTGAAATCAACAACCGGGTGGGCGTGCTGGCGGCGGTGGCCTCCAGCATCGCGGGGACGGAAACCAATATCGATCAGGTGTCTCTGGAAGAACGCGACATGAGCAGCTCGTCCCTCAAATTTCAGCTCCAGGTGCGCGACCGCAAACACCTGGCGCAGGTCATCAAAACCATCAGGCGCATGCCGGACGTGCAGCGCGTATTTCGCACCTTGGCGTAATCATGAGCAAACAAATCATCTCGACGGCCGATGCGCCCGCCGCCATCGGTATTTATTCGCAGGCCGTGCGCGTGGGCAATACCATCTGGGTGTCCGGTCAGATACCGCTCGACCCCAAGACCAAGGAATTGGTCAAGGGCGACATGGAGGCGCAGGTGCGCCGGGTTTTCGAGAACTTGAAGGCCATTGTCCTCGCAGCCGGCGCAAGCTTGGACGACGTGGTCAAAGCAACGGTTTTTCTGACCGATCTGTCGCATTTCGCATTGGTCAACACAGTGATGGCCGAATACTTTCGCGAGCCCTATCCTGCGCGGGCCGCCGTCGGCGTGGCCTCGTTGCCGCGCGGAGCGCAGGTTGAAGTGGAGTGCATTGTCGCTCTCTAGATCGGGCGACGTGACCGCACCCAAGCCGGTCACGGTGCTGCGCGGCGTCGGCGAGGCGCTTAGCGAAAGGCTGCGCGCCTTGAGCGTTGAAACCACCGAGGATCTTCTGTTCCTGTTGCCGCTGCGGTACGAAGACCGCACCCGGGTGGTTCCCTTGGGAGAACTGCGCGCAGGCCAGCGCGCGGCTGTGGAGGGCGAGGTTCAGCTCACGGAGGTCGTGTTTCGCGGGCGGCGGCAGATGCTGTGCCGGATCGCGGACGGTTCGGGCTTTTTGACTCTGCGTTTTTTCTACTTCACGGCGCAGCAACAAAATAGTCTGGCGCGCGGAGTGCGCATTCGCTGCTTCGGCGAGGCGCGGCGCGGTCCCGTGGGCCTGGAAATGGTGCATCCGGAATATCGTCGGATCGACCCCCATGCCGCGGTGGCCCCGACGGATCACTTGACGCCGATTTACCCTCTGACGGAGGGCGTAACCCAGGGACGTCTGCGCATGTTGGTGGGTTTGGCGCTCGACGCAACCGCTGCGGGCGACATCGAGGACTGGCTGCCCGCCACCGTGCTGGCCGATTCGAATCTGCCCTCTTTGCGCGAAGCCCTGCGCTACGTGCATCGACCCCCGGCGGATGCCCCGGTGGATTTGCTGCTGAGCGGCCGTCACCCGGCGCAGCGCCGGCTGGCCTTCGAAGAACTTCTCGCGCATCAGCTCTCGCTCAAGCTGTTGCGACAGCGCATTCAAAGCGATCCCGGCTGGCCCCTTGCATCGGATGGAGCCTTGAAGGCGAGCCTGCTGGCAAAGCTGCCGTTTCGGTTGACCAACGCACAGCAGCGCGCGCTCTCCGAGATCGAGTCCGACTTGGCGGTAGGCAAGCCCATGCTGCGTCTGGTGCAGGGCGATGTGGGATGCGGCAAGACCTTGGTCGCCGCCCTGGCCGCGACTCAGGCCGTTCAAGCCGGCCGGCAAGCCGCGCTGATGGCGCCCACCGAGTTGCTGGCCGACCAGCACGCGCAAAACTTTCGGCGCTGGTTCGAGCCCTTAGGAATCGCCGTCGCGCTGCTCACCGGCAAGCAGAGCGGCAAGGCGCGCGATGCAGCCCTCGAAGGCATTCGCGAGGGCCACGCTCGCATCGTCGTCGGCACTCACGCGCTGTTTCAGGAGAGTGTGGAGTTCGCCACGCTCGCGCTGGTCATCGTGGATGAGCAGCATCGCTTCGGCGTGCATCAGCGCCTGAGCCTGCGCGAGAAAGGCGCGTTTGGCGGCCATCAGCCGCATCAACTGATCATGACCGCGACCCCCATACCCCGCACTTTGGCGATGACCGCCTATGCCGACCTCGATGTGTCCGTGATCGATGAACTGCCGCCCGGACGCACGCCCGTGAAGACGGTGGTGCTGACGGACACGCGCCGCGAGGAAGTGGTGCAGCGGATACGAACCGCCTGTCTTGCAGGACGGCAGGCCTACTGGGTCTGTCCGTTGATCGACGAATCCGCAGAGATGCCCTACCAAGCAGCGGAAGAGACGGCCGCGGCATTGGCCGCCGCCTTGCCCGAGCTGATTGTCGGGCTGGTGCATGGCCGCATGCCGCCCCGCGCCAAGGAAAGCGCGATGCGGCGCTTCAAGGACGGCAAAATTCAGCTCTTGGTCGCGACCACGGTGATCGAGGTTGGGGTCGACGTGCCGAACGCCACGCTCATGGTCATTGAGAATGCCGAGCGTCTCGGGTTGGCGCAGCTGCACCAGCTGCGCGGCCGCGTGGGCCGCGGACAGCACGCGAGTTCCTGCCTGCTGCTGTACCGCGCGCCACTGTCGCCGCTGGCGCGGGAGCGGCTGGCCGTGATGCGCGACACCAACGACGGGTTTCGAAGTCGCGCGGCGCGATCTGGAGTTGCGCGGGCCGGGCGAACTGCTTGGAACGCGCCAGACCGGCCTCGCGCAGATGCGTGTTGCCGATTTATTGCGCGACGCCGATTTGCTGCCCCGGGTGCAGATCGCCGCGGAGGCCCTGCTGCGCGATTGGCCGCTGCACGTGGCGCCGCTGATCCGCCGCTGGGTGGGTCATGCGGAGCAATACGGCCGCGTCGGTTAGAATGGCTCATGACTCGCGGAATCAGACTCGCACCGCCGATTCGATTCAATGGTTGCCCGCCGAGCGCCTGGGACAACTGTCCGTGGAGCCCGCAAGCCCGCCCTTGGCTGATCGGCAAGGGCCTGGTGTCGCTGCGCATGAAAGCGGTGTGCGGCGAGCATTTCACGCTGCGGCTGATCGATCAGTGGACCGGTTTGCTCACCGCCGCGCATCAGGTCGGCCCTCCGATCGACGGACAATGCGGGCTTTTTCAGGGACGTTGAAATGTCCCACCGCGGCAACGTTTGGGTGTTCGCGCAGACCGTCATTCCCGATTCGACGCTGTGCGCGCATTCCTGGCTTGCCGAGCTGGGCGACACCGCCTTGGGCGAGACCTTGAGCGACCTGTCGGGAGTGGAGCGCAGTCCCTACGAGTATGCCTGGCTCAAGGTGCAGGACCCCGTGACGGCGCGCGCCCTGCGCGACGCCGAGATCAAGCCGGCAGGCCTTTGGGGGCGCCGCTCGCGAGTGTCGCTGCGCGGCGCGCCGCTGCTGATGCAGGAACTCTTCCTGCCGGCCGTGGGCCGCCTGTAAGGACACCGCCCGTGCAGCAGCTGCCGCGCTCGGGAGTCGAGTTGATCGAGAGGATCGCCGAGCGCTGGCGATGGATGGCCTATCGTGTTCGCTTCCATCCATGGACCACCCACGAGCTGCCGAGGATTCTCGATGGCTTGCTGGATTATGCTCGGCTCATGCGCCTCGATCGCCCGATCGGCATCTGGCTGCTGCTCTGGCCGACCTTGTGGGCGCTGTGGATCGCCGGCCGCGGAAGCCCAACCCGCGAATTTTCATCATCTTCGTGGTTGGAACCGTGCTCATGCGCTCCGCAGGCTGCGCCATCAACGACTATGCCGACCGCAGCTTCGATCCGCATGTGGCGCGCACCCGCGATCGGCCGCTGGCGGCGGGGCGCATCTCCACGCTCGAGGCCCTGGTGCTGTTCGCCGTGCTGTCGCTGACGGCCTTGATGCTGGCGCTGCAATTGAACCGCTCGACGCTGCTGCTGGCGGTGGTCGGCGGGTTCCTGGCGATCAGCTACCCCTTCGTCAAGCGATTCCTGCCGGTGCCGCAGATGTATCTGGGCGTGACTTTCGGCTGGGGAATACCCATGGCGTTCGACGCGCAGCTCGAGCACGTGCCGCGAATCGCGTGGCTCTTGTTGCTGGCCAACGTGCTGTGGGTCACCGTCTACGACACGCATCTACGCCATGGTGGACCGCGACGACGACCTCAAGATCGGCGTGCGCTCCACCGCCATTCTGTTCGGCGATTCGGACCGCCACATCATCGCGGTTCTGCAGGTCATGACCCTGCTCTCCCTGGTTCTGGTCGGGCGCATGCTCCACATGACCTATTGGTACTACCTGGGGCTCTTGGGCGGCGCGATATTTTTCATCTACCAACTATGGCTGATCCGCGCGCGCGACCGCGACGCCTGTCTTCGTGCCTTCCTGAACAACAACTATTTCGGGATGTCGGTCTTTCTGGGCATCTTGCTCGCCTATGTATTTGCCGGCGCTTCGGGGTAAGCCTCTGTCCTTAGCCCGCTCGTCAACCGTGCGAAGGACTCTTGGTTGACTAAGGGTGCGGGCCCCCGAATACTGGCCGGGCGATCCGGCGAACGAACTCAACGAGAAAAGTTTATGACAGTACGCAATGATTGGACGCTCGCGGAGGTTCAAGAGCTCTTCGCGCTGCCGTTCATGGACTTGGTGTTCAGGGCGCAGTCCGTGCATCGGCGCTTTCAGGTCCCGAACACAGTGCAGATCAGCACCCTGTTGAGCATCAAGACCGGCGCCTGTCCCGAGGATTGCGCCTATTGCCCGCAGAGCGTGCGCTTCGAGACGGGCCTGCAGGCGCAGGAGCTCCTCGAGCTCGAGGAAGTCACCTCTCGCGCGCGCTCCGCCAAGGACTCGGGCGCGACCCGTTTCTGCATGGGCGCGGCCTACCGGTCGCCCAAACCGAAAGATCTGCGCAAAGTGCTCGCCATGATCCGCGAAGTGAAGTCGTTGGGGCTGGAGACCTGCGCGACCTTGGGGATGCTGACGGAGGAACAGGCGCGGACCTCAAAGACGCCGGTCTCGACTACTACAACCACAACCTCGACACCTCGCCCCGGTACTACCGGAAAGATCATCGGCACCCGCACCTATCAGGACCGGCTCGACACGCTGCAGCGCAGTGCGCAGCGCCGGGATGAATGTGTGCTGCGGCGGAATCGTCGGCATGGGCGAGGAACCGCAGGATCGGGCCGAACTCCTGCACATTCTCGCAACCCTGCCCGAGCACCCGCGAAAGCGTGCCCATCAATCGGTTGGTGCGAGTCGCCGGCACACCCTTGGCCGATGCGCCGCCGCTGGATCCCTTCGATTTCGTGCGCACCATCGCCGTCGCGCGCATTCTCATGCCGCGCTGTCACGTGCGCTTGTCGGCCGGCCGCGGCGAGATGAGCGATGAGCTGCAGGCGCTGTGCTTCCTGGCGGGCGCCAACTCCATCTTCTACGGCGACAAGCTCCTGACCACGGGCAATCCGGATACGGCCGAGGATCGGGAGCTGTTCCGGCGGCTGAAGATAGACGCCGAGCCGGCGGGCGGCGCGCCGCCGCTCGCGTCTCATGCGGAGAGCTCCGCGGCAACGGTGTGAACACGCCGGATGAATCCGGGCCGGGCGCGGCACGGGACGACTTCTCGGCCTACGCGCTCGACACCGCCCGCGTGCGGCGCTTCTTCGATCGCGCCGCGGCCAGCTTCGATGCCGCAGCCGTCCTGCACGCCCTGGTGCGCGAGAATCTCTTGGCGCGGCTCGACTGGACGGCGTTGGCGCCCCGCGTCGTGATGGACGCCGGAGCAGGAACCGGCCATGCCTCCCGCGCCCTCAAGCGCCGCTACCCGGGAGCTTTGGTGATCGCATTGGATTCTTCGCGGCTGCATGCTGCAGGCGGCCGGCTCGCCGGCAGTCCTGGCTGCGCCGCTTTGCGCGCGTGCAGGCGGCTGCCGAGCGGCTGCCCCTGCCCGACGACAGTGTCGACTTGATTTTCAGCAATCTCATGCTGCAATGGTGCGATCCGGACGCCGTGTTCGCGGAATTCCGGCGAGTTCTCGCGCCGTCCGGGCTGCTCTGTTTCACGACCTTGGGGCCCGACACCCTGCGCGAGCTGCGCAGCGCCTGGAGGGAGGTGGACTCGCTCACCCACGTCCATCAATTCATGGATATGCACGACATCGGCGATGCGCTGGTGCGTGCGGGATTCTCCGCACCGGTGCTGGATGTGGAGCGCTACACCCTGACCTACCTCGACGTTCGGCGGCTGGCCGCGGATCTCAAGAACACCGGCGCCCGCAATGCGACTGAAGGGCGGCCCCGCGGGCTCACGGGACGGCGGCAATTCGCCGCACTGCAGGCGGCATACGAGAACTTCCGGCGGGAAGGTCGGCTACCGGCCACCTGCGAAGTGGTTTTCGGCCATGCGTGGACCTTGGCGAAAGCCGCCCGACGCGGCAGCCCGGACGAATCCGCCGTTTCCCTCGCTGAGATCAAGCGGCAACTGCGCGCGCGGCGCGGCACGTGAAATACCGTCTGAGCCTGCCCGCGCAGCGGCATGCATGAAGGGGGTCGGCTGAGTTATCCTTATGCGCATGGAACAGCGCATTGAGCTGCAGCCGAATTGTTCGCTGAAACCCGCGGGAGCCATGCTTTTTTTCATCTCTACCTGCCTGTTTTCCCTGGGTTTTGCCTTATTCTTCGTGTTCCAGGGTTTCTGGCCGGTGTTGCCGTTTTGGGCGCTGGAAATGTTGGCGTTAGGGCTTGCCCTTAATGCCAGCATGCGCCGCGGCACCTACACGCAGACGGTGCTGATTACGGAGTCGCAAATCAGCCTGGTGACGCGGTCGCGGCACGGAGCCCAAAAACAAGAGTTTGCGCGGCATTGGGCGAAGGTTAGACTTCGCAGTCCGCCGAGGCGCCATGGTGTGAGCAAGCTGACCATCGAAAGCCGGGGATTGGCTTGCGAAGTGGGCAGTTTTCTCACCGAGGAAGATCGCTGTCGCCTGGCGGAGCGTTTACGTTACTTGGTTGGCGGCATGAATGAGTCGCCGCCGCTTGAAATCGCGAACATAGGGGATCGGAGTTAGATGAGCGTTACCAGAGGCGACCACGACGACAGCATTTATCGGCCAAATGGCCCAGCCCGCGCCGCAGCGCTCTTCCTGACCGCCACAGGGGTGGCGCCCATGGCCCAGGCGAACACCTCGAACGGCTACAACCTGCCGATCGGCGTCACATCGCTGAGCCGGGACATCTACGCCCTGCACATGGAAGTGTTCTGGGTCTGCGTCGCCATTGCCGTGGTGGTCTTCGGCGTGATGATTTATGCGCTGGTGAAATTTCGCCATTCGCAAGGTGCCGTGGCCGACACCACGCTGGTGCATAGCACCAAGGTGGAGATCATCTGGACCGTCATTCCGGTCATTATCCTGGTGGCCATGGCCATCCCCGCCGCGAGAGTCATTCTCTTCATGGAGGATACGCGCAACTCCGAGTTGTCCATCAGAGTCACGGGCTATCAATGGAAGTGGCAGTACCAGTACATGGACGCGGGCGAGGGGATCAATTTCTTCTCGACGCTGGCGCGCGACTCGAATTTCGCACGCCAGCTGCACTCGGGCATCGACCCGAAGACGGTGCCCAATTACCTCCTGGAGGTGGACAAGCCCCTGGTCATCCCCAGCGGCACCAAGGTGCGCCTGCTGCTCACCTCTCAGGACGTGATTCATGCGTGGTGGGTTCCCGATTTCGGCGCCAAGCGTTCCGCCATACCGGGATTCGTCAATGAATTGTGGTTCCGGGTCGACCCCGGCAAGGAAGGAATCTATCGGGGCCAGTGTGCCGCGCTCTGCGGGCGCGACCATGGCTTCATGCCCATCGTCGTCGATGTGCGCACGCCCGACGATTTCAAGAAATGGGTGGACGAGCAGAAGGCGGCGGTGAAGCAGGCGGCGGCGCCGGCGGATGCCGCGGCGCCCGCGACCGCGCAAGTATTGTCGAAAGCAGCCAACTAGTATCGCAACACAAGAGAGCCTCAGCACCATGGCGCATGCCCACACGAGCGACACCGCTCACCACGACGAACATCACGATCAGCCGGCGACGGGCATCAAGCGATGGCTGTTCGCGACCAACCATAAAGACATCGGCACCATGTACCTGGTGTTCAGCCTGATCATGTTCTTCATCGGCGGCGCGATGGCCATGGTCATTCGGGCGGAATTGTTCCAACCCGGACTGCAACTCGTCGATCCGGTGTTCTTCAATCAGATGACCACCAACCATGCGCTGATCATGATCTTCGGCGCCGTGATGCCGGCCTTCGTCGGTCTCGCCAATTGGATGGTCCCGCTGCAAATCGGCGCGCCCGACATGGCCTTGCCGAGAATGAACAATTTCAGCTTCTGGATTCTGCCGTTCGCATTCACCCTGCTTCTGTCCACCCTGTTCGTGCCGGGCGGCATGGTGGCCGGCGGCTGGACCCTGTATCCGCCCCTGTCCTTGCAGACCGGCGACAGCTTCCCCATGCTGATCTTCGCGATTCACATGATGGGCGCCTCCTCCATCATGGGCGCGATCAACGTCATCGTGACCATCATGAACATGCGCGCTCCCGGCATGACTCTGCTGAAAATGCCGCTGTTCGCCTGGTCATGGCTGATCACCGCCTACCTGCTGATCGCCGTCATGCCGGTGCTCGCGGGCGCGGTGACCATGCTTCTGACCGATCACTTCTTCAAGACCAGTTTCTTCAACGCGGCGGGCGGCGGCGACCCCGTGATGTTCGAACACATCTTCTGGTTCTTCGGGCATCCCGAGGTGTACATCATGGTGCTGCCGGCCTTCGGCATCATCTCGGAAATCCTGCCGACCTTTTCGCGCAAGCCGCTGTTCGGTGCGACCTCGATGATTTACGCCATCGCCTCCATCGCATTTCTCTCGTTCATCGTGTGGGGCCACCATATGTTCGCGGACGGCATGCCCGTCGCGGCGCAATTGTTCTACATGATGGCGACCATGCTGATCGCGGTGCCGACCGGCGTGAAGGTGTTCAATTGGACCGCGACCATGTGGCGGGGGTCTCTCTGCTTCGAGCCTCCCATGCTGTTTGCGATCGCGTTCCTGTTCCTGTTCTCCATCGGCGGCTTCTCCGGCTTGATGCTCGCCATCGTGCCGGCGGACTTCCAGTACAACCAAACCTACTTCGTCGTCGCGCACTTTCACTATGTGCTGGTGCCGGGCGCCATTTTCGGGATCATGGCCGGGGTGTACTACTGGATTCCGAAATGGACCGGCCACATGTACAACCAGACCCTGGCCAAGTGGCATTTCTGGCTGTCGGCGATCTTCGTCAACGTGCTGTTCTTCCCGCAGCATTTCTTGGGATTGGCGGGCATGCCGCGGCGCATACCCGACTACGCGGTGCAGTTCACCGATTGGAACATGGTCTCGTCCATCGGCGGGTTCGCCTTCGGGCTGTCGCAGATCCTGTTCGCCATCATCGATCGTGCAGTGCATTCGCGGCGGCAAGCAGGCGACGCGCAGGTCTGGGAAGGAACGCATCCCACGGGCCTCGAGTGGACGTTGCCCTCGCCGCCGCCGTATCACAGCTTCACCACCGCGCCCGAGATCCGATGAGCGCCAGCGATTCAGCCATCAAGGACGCGTCCTTGAGACGGCGCGTCCGCAACGGCGCGCTGGGCTTAGGGTTAGTGGCCGCTGGCGCTTTATTTTGGCTTCATCGCGTTGCTGGTGTATCGCAGTCACCACTGATGGACCCGATCGACCCGAAAAAGCGCGCCAACACCAAGCTGGTCAGGGCGCTCGTCATCATGACCGCCGGCAGCTTTGCCTTCGGCTGGGCGCTGGTGCCCTTGTACGATGTTTTCTGCAAAGCCGCCGGCATAGGCAATGCGGAAGCCCGGGACGGCAGGTCGACGGCCCGCGAGTCGGTCGATCCCAATCGGGAAGTCACCATCGAGTTTCTGGCCGAACCCGCCTCCGTGGGCAGCTTCGATTTCCAGCCGAAAGTCGCATCCATGCGGATACATCCGGGGAAGCTCTATGACGCCATATTTCATGCCAAGAATTTGACCAATGTGGCCTCGGTCGCGCAGGCGGTTCCCAGCATCTCGCCCACCGGCACGGCGCAGTACTTCCACAAGACGGAGTGCTTTTGCTTCAGCCCCCAGAAATTCTCCCCGGCGAGAGGAACGCGACCTGCCGGTGCGATTCATCGTGGATCCGGCGCTGCCCGTCACCGTGGACAAGCTGACTTTGGCCTATACCATCTACGACACGACGCAGCAGGCAGCGCGGCCTTAGGAGTCGCCCTGCCAACGCGGCTCACGTAGAATGCCCGGACGGACTCCCGACCAAACGATTTAAACTACTGTTTCAATTCACCGTTTAGAGATTCTCAAATCATGGCGCAAGCGCACGCGGATGCTCAAAAGTACTATATCCCTCACGGCAGCCCATGGCCTATCTTCGGGTCCGTAACCCTCTTCACGGTGATGTCGGGGGCCATCGCCACCCTCGACGACTGGCTGCCGGCGTGGTCGCTGATTCCCGGCTTCGTCATGCTGGCGCTGTTGTTCATCTTCTGGTTCCACACCGTCATCGGCGAGAATCAGGCCGGCACTTACAACATGCAGGTGGATCGCTCGTTCCGCCTGGGGATGATGTGGTTCATATTCTCCGAAGTGATGTTCTTCGGCGCCTTCTTCGGCGCGCTGTTCTACGCGCGCAATTTCGCCGTCCCCTGGCTCTCGGGCGACGGCGTCAAGGTCTTCACCAAGCTCCTGCTGTGGAACGACTACAACGGGGTCTGGCCGACCAATGGTCCGGCGCGCGGTGGGTCCCCGCGCCAATGGCACGTTCGAAACCATCCCGGCGCTCGGGCTTCCGGCCCTGAATACCGCGATTCTGTTGTCGAGCAGCGTTACGGTCACCATTGCGCACCATGCGCTGATCACGGGGCACCGCACGCGCTTGAAAATATTCCTGGCCATGACTTTTCTGCTGGGCTTCACTTTCGTCGGCCTGCAAGCCACGGAATACCACGAGGCCTACACCGAGCTCGGCCTGCAGCTGGGCACCGGCATCTACGGCTCGACCTTTTTCATGCTGACCGGATTTCACGGCCTGCACGTCACCGTGGGAGCCATCATGCTGACGACGATCTGGTTCCGGGTGATGAAGGGCCATTTCACCCCGCAGCGGCATTTTGGGTTCGAAGCCGTGGCTTGGTACTGGCACTTCGTCGACGTGGTTTGGCTCGGGCTGTTTACCTTCGTCTACTGGCTGTAGCCGGGAACCACGTGCGCCGGCTGAATCCACCCGCTGTAATAGGCGACGATCAGCAGCACGAACAGCAGCACTGACAGGCCGATCCGCCAGCCCAATGCCTTGACCATCTTGGCGCCGTCGTCGGGGTTTCGGCTGGTCAGAAAGAACAGCGCCCTGCCCAGGCTGATCAAGATCAGCGCCAGCATCGCAATGACGAGATACTTGAACACCACATCAACCATCGGTTAGAACAGCCCGCCAGCAGTATAACGTGTCGATCAAAATCGGTTCCCGTATCTTCTCGCCCACCGTCTTCACGACACTGCTGACCATCGTGCTGATTGCCTTCCTCATATCGCTGGGGCGGTGGCAATTGCGGCGGGCGGAGGAAAAGCGCGTTCTGTTCGATTCCTTCGCGTCGGGTACGGACGCGACGCTGCGCATCGATGTCACGACGCCCCCCTTGAGGCGCTATCAACATCTGGAAGCCGGCGGCCGCTACGATCAGACGCGGCAAATCCTCATCGACAACATGTTCGACGGCGAGCGCGTCGGCTACTACGTGATTACGCCATTCGCGCTTGACGAAGGCGGCTGGGTGCTGGTGAACCGCGGCTGGGTGCCCTTAGGGTCGAGCCGCGCCGACAGGCCGGCAATTGCTGTCGCCGGTAATGAGCGGCGCATACGCGGCCGCGCCGATCACATGCCCGCTCCCGGCATTCAAATGGGCACCCAGTTGGAGCTCATGCCGCCGTATCCCGTGGTGGCGGGCTTTCCCACTCGTGCGGAAATAGCGCGGCTGCTGGGCGAGTCCTCCTGGACTTCCGCCACGGACCTGGTGCTGCTCGATCCCCGCGAGCCCGATGGATACGTGCGCAACTGGACACCGCCGGGATTTCCGCCCATGCGCCACATTGGGTACGCAGTGCAATGGTTTGCGCTGGCGCTGACCTTGGCGGTGATTTACATCGTCACCAATACACGTAGGGCCAGCCCTGGCGAATCCGGTGCACCGCCATGAACGAGCGGACCGCTCATGATCGCCGCCAGCGGCGGCTGCTGATCGGGCTGGCGCTGTTGTTTTTTGCGCCGCTTGGCCTCGCTTTCTATTTGTACTACGGCCCGGGAACCTGGCATCCGGGCGGACACGTCAACGCGGGCGAGCTCATCACGCCGGCGAGGCCGCTGCCGGCCCTTGCGCTGCCCCTGCTGGGAGAGGGGACTACCGGCCCAAATTTTCTCAAGGGCAAATGGACCCTTCTGTACGTGGGCAAGGGCGAGTGCACCGAGAGCTGCCGCCGCGAGCTGTACGACACGCGGCAAATTCGGGTGGCCTTGGATCGCGACATGGATCGCGTGCAACGCGTGCTCGTGGCCGAGGGCGGCTGCTGCGATACGCGGTTCCTGCACGACGAGCATCCGGATTTGATTGCGATTCGCGCAACTCCTGCCGCCGCGCCCTTGCTGGCACTGCTGCCAGAGCGACGGCAGCGCGGCGCCGCATGTCTATCTCATCGACCCTCTGGGCAATCTCATGATGGTCTATGGAGCGGACGTCAAGCCAAAAGGCATGCTCGAGGACATGAAACGTCTGCTGCGGCTGTCCTCCATAGGCTGACATGTATCCACAACGACGATTGCTCTGGTTCAGACGGCTGGCGTTGGCGGGCGCACTGCTCGCGGCGACGGTGGTCGTGCTTGGCGCCTGGGTGCGCCTCACGGATGCCGGCTTGGGGTGTCCGGACTGGCCGGGCTGCTATGGGCATGTCTACCCGAACGCCGGCCACGCGCCTGCGCAATCCGGCTTTCAATTCGCGAAAGCACTGCACGAGATGATTCATCGCTACTTCGCGACCACGTTGGGAATGGTGATCGTCGTGCCTGCTGGTCTGGGCGGTGTGGTTCCGCAAGGACCGCGAGCAGCCACTGGTGCCCGTTGCCCTGCTGTTCATCGTCGTATGCCTGCAAGGCGCGCTGGGTGCCCTGACGGTGACCTTGCTGCTCAAGCCCCTGATCGTCACGGCGCATCTCTTGGGCGGCCTGACCACCTTGGGGTTGTTATGGTGGCTGTCGCTGAACCCAGATACGCGGCAGCTAACCCGCGCGCGAAGCCGCGTTGCAAAAATACGCCTTCGTGGGGCTTGCCGTTTTGCTGCTGCAAATCGCCCTCGGCGGATGGACCAGCACCAACTACGCCGCCGTGGCCTGCCCCGATTTTCCCACCTGCCAGCGCTCCTGGTGGCCGCAAATGGATTTTCGGGACGCGTTCGTACTTTGGCGCGGGCTCGGCATCGACTTCGAGGGCGGCGTGCTGGCGAATCCCGCGCGCGTGGCCATTCATTTCACTCACCGCCTGGGTGCCGTGGTCGCGGGCTCGATATTGATCGCTTTGGGGCTCGTTGCGGCCGCGGGCGCGCGGAGCGCCAAAAGCCTGAGACTGCGCCGGGCCGGCCGCCTGTTGGTGTTCGCTGTTGCACTGCAGATTTCCATCGGAGTGGCGATGGTGCACTGGGGTGTGCCTTTGCCGCTGGCGACTCTCCATAATGCAGGCGCCGCATTTCTGGTGGTGAGCATGGTGACGTTGCTGCGCGCCCTTTGGCCGGCGCCCGCGATCGGCGTGGTACCCTTGCATCGTGTCGACTCTTCCCGATAGCCCCCCCCTCGCCCTCTTGGGCTTCAGCCGCTGGCGCGATTTTCTGGAGCTCACCAAGCCCAGGGTCAGCCTGCTGATCGTGTTCACGGCCATCGTCGGCATGGTGCTCGCGTCGCCGGGGATGGTGCCGTTGCCCGCCTTGCTGTTCGGCACCTTGGGTATAGCGCTGGCCTCCGGCTCGGCCGCCGCCTTCAACCACGTGCTCGACCGCCGCATCGATGAGCAAATGGCGCGCACGCGGCGCCGGCCGCTGCCCACCGGACATTTGCAGATACGCCCCGCCGTCGCATTCGCGGCCCTGCTCGGAGCTCTGTCCATGCTGATTCTGTGGCTGCTCGTCAACGCGCTCACGGCCGCGCTGACCTTCTGCTCCTTGATCGGCTACGCCATGGTTTATACGCTGTGGCTGAAGCGCGCCACGCCGCAGAACATCGTCATCGGCGGTGCTGCCGGCGCCGCGCCGCCGGTGCTCGGCTGGGCCGCCGTCACCAACACCGTCGACCCGCATGCCCTGCTCTTGTTTCTGATCATATTCACCTGGACCCCGCCGCACTTCTGGGCGCTGGCCATCGCGCGTCGCGACGACTATGCCAAGGTCGGCATCCCGATGCTGCCGGTGACTCACGGCATCGAGTACACCCGCCTGCAGATAGTGCTCTATACCATTTGGCTGGTGCTTGCGACCCTGCTGCCCTATCTCACCGGCATGAGCGGATTCATCTATCTGGGTGTGGCCGTCGTGCTCAACGCCCGGTTTCTCTACTACGTGCTGGCGCTGCAGCGGGGCCTGCGGCCCGAGCTGCCCATGCGCACCTTCAGGTTCTCGATCACGTACTTGATGCTGCTGTTCGCCGCGCTGATTCTCGATCATTATTTTTTGTTCAAGGCGTAGCCGCCGCGGCCGGCTCCCGGGCCGTGCGACGTTTCCGCGGAAACGCTGCAATCGCCCAGAGCGGTTGACCGATCGACAACTGCCGTACAATGTTTCTGGGACATCGGCAATCCGTCGATTTTGACTTTTCGGCAGCCGTCCGATTGACCCGGGGAAACTTCTGGCCTCGATCCCCTTTCTGGCGAAGGCCTGCTCCCGGTCAGCTACCGCCAACGTCAAAGCGGCGGCAGATTCTGCTCCTGACGGCAGGTGTTCTGTATGGCTTTCATCGCAGCCGGGTCGGGCGACCGGTGGGTGCGCTGGTACGTCGCGTTTTCGCGCTGTTCGCATTGGATCGCGGCCGCTTCGGCCGCAACCGGGCTGCCGTTGTAGATCGATTGGCGCGTGGAGATGACCCCGAAAGGCCCGGCCCGCACCACCGTGGTCACCTGCACCGTGCCGCGAACCGGCGGGCCATAGTAGCCGCGCCAGCGCCCTTGGTAGGTTGCGGCCTCTGCCTCGGCAAAGTCACCGATGGCCGTGCTCGACAAAGCCACGCTGGTGCGCAGCGCCGGCTCGATTGCGGCAAAGTAGCGTTTAGCCAGCGTGGATTGGGTGAACGTGGCAAAGCCGGGCAGGTACGCTTCATATTCGCTATATAGAGTGTCGAGCGCGTTTCCTTCCCGCCGCGCAGCACTCTCCATCACTGTGGGGGAGCTGAGCCCCGTGGAATCCGGCGGTTGCCGCTTGCCGTCCACCGCGATTCTAAAATCCAGGTCCATCGACAACAGCTGCCGTCGATGCCCAAGCGACGCGCCGCTGGGTTCGTCTCCGGCAATGGGTTCCTGCGCCATGAGCGATTCCAGGGCTTGGCCCGATATGGATCTAAGTTCGCTCTGGAAGGCGACGTAGCGTGATCCATCCGGCGAATGCAAGTACTGCGTCAGGGCATCCATGTCCGCGTCCTGCGCGTGCGCGGCATACTCGTGTGCGGCGGCTTGATTGGTTCGGGCGGCGGCCGCGCGCAGCGCATCCGGCGCATCTTTCCGCATGTCGGACTTGATGAATTCAAGTACCTGATGCCATCTGGGCTGCTGCGGAGTCCAGGCCGGGTTGGCGGGATCCAGCTGCTTGACGAGGTCGGGAGCCACGAGATCGACCATTCTCTGCGCGTGCACGGCATCGGACTCGGAAGCCGACGCCAGTGGCAGTAGCTGGAGAATTTGCGAGGCTTTGGTTTCCCTGGCGCGTTCGGCCGGGTCAGGGGGAGCCGGAGCATTTGCAGTCGGGTGTTTCCCGGCGGCGGCCCCCTCATCCGTCGTGGGGGGCAACATGGGACCGCAGGGTTTGTCGGAAAACGTGTTGGTTCCGTTGGAGTCGACGCAACGGAATATGGTGGCTTGGCTACTTCCGGCAAGAATCACGATGCCCAGCACCGCCGCAACACCCTGAGGAACATGTCGGATCGGATTGACCAAAGCGCGCCGGAGGACGCCGTTTTTGTTGCGCATATCCCTTGCTCAGGAGTCCGCTTTACCGGCAGCCACTCTAGGTGTTCCCCTGGACTTGAGCTAGTGCACAGGGCACAGTTTCGCGGGCCGCCCCACCCGCCGCCGATTTCAGCGGCTCTCCCTCATGTAGCCGCCGACGTAGGAGAAGCGCGGATGCATCTCGAACACGGTGCTCCATTCTCCCGTCTGGCCGAGGGCCTCCGCGAAGTTGCCGATCAATTCCATTTGTCTGACGCGGCATTCGGCGGTGTTGGGCACCGTGAATGTGAGGCCCTTGGTGTAATGCACGGCGTCTTCCGCTTCCTCTGTGCTGTAGACGGTGCGCCCGAGATAATGGGAGGCTATGACCTCTGCCGGGATGACGCCGCCATCCCCTCCACCAAAGCGCGTTTTGCTGAGGTCCGCGTCTTCGCTATGGCCAACGCTCCGCAAGGCGGCTCGCCCCATAGGGCGCAGCTAACCGCCGCCAGCTTCCGCTTAGAGACCCCCTAAGGCGGACTGCTGGCGGCGGCGGCTGGCGAGGATGCGGTCTCAAGCCAGCGCTTGTACAGATATGCAACTGTCAGCTTATGTGGTTTTCTTTTCGGGCCATTGATTTGCCGCGCCGGGCCACTTTGCTGATGCAGGGAGACACACACGCACCTCCGCTCGGTAATTTTAATGGGTGCCGGCGGCGGGGCCGCTAAATTGTCCCAGTAGCCTTGGCCAGCATGTAAGCAACGCCGCTGAGCAAGGCGAGCACGACAATGACCTTCCAGGTGATCTCGAGGGCGCGGCAAGCACGCGAGCGTCGAGGGGCCGCGGTGTCGGCAGGGGGCTCGAACGGGGTCATCGGCGGGCCGGCCAAACGCCCGTGTTGCGGGATTGGTCAGCCTCTGACCTTGTCATCCGCGCATCTTCACCTCTCGGCGCCGGCGGAATTAGATCTGCGCCGGCGGGCAATAGCTGTGGACCGCCTGCGGCTCGGGGAGTTGGGCAACTTCCCCTCACCGCAGGTCCACACCCGCCCGGGCCTAGACAGCGGCCTCCCAACCGAAATCTAGCCAGTCCCGCGTATTAGGAGCAGTGGCGCCATCGCGGCAACTTCGGCGAGCGCGACAAACATCGCAGACTGGTCTGCGCCTGGCATTGATCTCTCTCAAAGTGCGGCGGCAACCGCCGCCACCTCGCGCTTAGTGGATTCGGCCAAGGCAGATAAACTGGCGGCGGCGCCGGCAAGTGGGAGACCCCGCCGGCCGGCTTCAAAACTGACGGGCGGCGGGCGTGTTCCGGGCGCTCGCTTGGCTGGCTCGCGAGACGATGGGGGCGATCGAGTAGGCGCGGGGAGAAATGGACCCCACGTGGTGGCCTAGACCACCGTGAAATGGCCGGAGCGATTTTTGAGGCTGCGCTCCGGCCATTCCTCGCCAAATGCTTTCGTCAGCCTGGCCCCCGATCCCCTCCTATCCATTTCGGCGCCGGGGGCGAGGCGGTTTATAATCGCAGGGATGTCGGGTCAGTCGATCCTTCGCTTTTTCCTCTTGCGCATCGTCGGGGGCTTCCTGGCCGGGGTCCTCTACGCCGGGCTCCGGTACGGATCGCCGGTGAGCGGCGGCCTGGCCGGCGCCTTGTGTGCGGCCAGTTTCATTTCGCTCGAACATTTCGTGCTAAGACGCAACGCAGGCGGCCTCATCCGCCCGTTGCCGTTTCTCGCCTATTTCGCGCTGCGTTCGGTCCTTTACGTCGGCGTCATCGTCTTCGTCATCGCCGTTGTCAGTGAGGCGGCGGGGGGTGGCTTTGCGGGAGTCCGAGCCTTCGACCTCATCGCTGCGCTGGTGTCGGCGGTTGGCGTGATCCTCTTTTTCAGCGTCAACGATCTGCTGGGCCCGGGCGTGCTGTTCGCCTTCGCCGCGGGGCGCTATCATAACCCCCGGATCGAAGAGCGCGCGCTCCTCTTCATCGACATGCGCGCCTCGACCGCCATCGCCGAGCGCCTCGGCGAGTTGCGCTATCTCAGCCTGCTCAACCGCTTCATCTCTGATGTGTCGTTCGCGGTCGGGGCAGCCGGCGGCGGAATTCATAAATATGTCGGCGACGAGGTGATCGCGGCTTGGCGCCTCAAGCCTGGCGCCAACGATCCGGCCTGCGTGCGCGCCGTTTTCGCCGCCCTCGACCGGATCGCCGCGCAAGGCCCGGCCTATACGCGCGCCTTTGGCGTCGTTCCCGACTTTCGCGCCGGCCTGCACTGTGGCCCGGTCGCCGTCGGCGAGCTCGGGTCGCTGAGGAAAGAGATCGCGCTCATCGGCGACACGATGAACACCGCCGCCCGCATTCTCGAAGCCTGCCGCGTCACCGACAATCGGGTGCTCGCCTCGGCGGTTCTGCTCGATCGTCTCGCCGCGCTGCCTCCCGGCGTGACGCGGCGCAGGCTTGGGGAATTCCCGGTGCGCGGCAAGGAGCGCCCGCTCGAGCTTGACGTGCTTGAGATTGAGAAGGGTGGGGACAAGCCGCGCCCTGCCGTACCTGCCTTGCCACGCCGTGCCAAGCCCTCCGGCTGGCCGGCGTTCACCCAATCTTAGGGGTGCCCCGCTACGCCATTGCACGGTGAAACCATTGCAATGGTGACGCGGATCGATGACGCTAACGCCGCACATCGAATTGGTGAAGCAGCTGGTGGAGAAGGAACGACTTCAGCGCCCCCCGCTTCCGGTCGGATGTGAGGACCTCGAGCAGTGAGAGTTCCGTTGGAGAAAGCGCGCGCGGCCGTCGCGTCTATACCCCTTCGGCCGCAAAACCGCCGGTACATTGCGCGACACATTTGCGGTTGCAAACGGGAACTATCGTTCGTCGCAGCGCGCCAAACGCGCGTGATCGGGGAATAGTATGAGATGACCGGATCCAAGGAGTCGAAAGACACAGCCGATCGTGGCGACGGCTCGGCGTCGCCGCTGGGGGTCATGGCTCGCTTCTTAAGGGGGCGCACCCCTTCGGCGACGCCTATCTCGCGCGAGCGGCGAGCGGCCGAGGCGAGTCTCCGGTAAAGCCCTGAAATGCCTCACTCGGTCAGTCTCAGCAATGAGTGTAAATCGACAGCTGCTCTGCGCCAGCTCGCCTTATGCCCGGCGGGGGCGCTCTGGAACGCCTACAAGCGACACTTTGCGAAGCCGAGCTCTACGCTGGTCTGGCAGGCCGACACGCGCACCATGAACCCGACTATCTCGCAGGACATTTAGATCGCGCCGTCGTCGAGGCCGCAGTCGTCCCCGGCCGCTTCGAATTGCCGCCTGTCTCTGGGGTTCGCTATTTCGGCTTCGTCGATCCGAGCGGCGGCTCGAGCGACAGCATGACGCTGGCGATCCGCTCCCATCGCGAAAAGAATGGTGTCGCTGTGCTCGAAGCAATCAGCGAGCGCCGGTCGCCGTTCAGCCCCGAAGACGTGACCGGCGAATTCGCTTAGGGATCCTCGACACGCTTCGGCTTACCCGTCGATGCACGTGCGGTGTCGGTCTTCCTCTTGGTGCTCTCTGTCTTGGACATCCTTCTTGCAGGCCGTATAAAACCGGTCACCAGTCAACCTGGTGTTCCTGTGCGCCTGCGGCCAAGCTGGGTCGCTTTCCGCCCAACAGGAGGGCACGGCTGCGGGTTCGTCACGAAACGCATCCCCATTCTCCGCTCGCCAGATAACCCACCTGCGCTGCAGAGGGCGACGGCGCTCAATCGCGATCATGGCGGCGCGTTCTCCGTCTCTAAGCGCATCGCGAACGGTCTGGCGTCCGATTTCTCGGTCCCGAGGCTAGTCAATGGCGAAAGGGGACGGAGATTGAGTTGACAACCAAAGAGACAGGAATACTGTCCAGATGCTGGATGTGGGGCTCCTCGAATCACGCCCCTTAGTCGGGTGCCTCGCATGCCTAGAGCTTTGATGTTGGCCGCAACCGCAGCTTTCGTCGCGCTGCCCTACAACGCATACGCCCAAGTCAGGCCGACAAATTATAGGATCGAGACAACCGCGACGCAGTTCAACGCATCCAACAATACCTACGTTTTCCAAGTGCGATTCGTCTCCGCTCCCTGCCAAGAGTGAGCTACGACGTCGCGTTATCCGTCAGTGGCGCGAAAGATAGCGAAGATGCCATTGCAAAGGTTCAATCAGATATTGATAAAATCGCGATAGATGTAGCTAAGGAAGAAGAAAATGCCTGCCACGCTCATTAAGCGCGCTTCTGGACGGACCTACCCGCCTTTCGTCGCAGCGAAATTGCGTTTGGCGAAGAACCGCTTTGCCCATTGAGCTATAGGCGAAATCCGCGACTCTAGCCCCAATTGGATGAATGTGGGGGGTCCGGGGTCACAGCACCCTTCCACGGGTTGAAGAAGGCTTTCCTGCCGAGCGACGAAACGACCCGCCACCACCTCTCTGTCTGAACTTGACTTTTTTACGCGAGCATTACTTTCCTAAGCTGCTGGGGATAATACTCGTGGGTATTTTCCCTCGCTGTTGTGTCAGTGAGGCTATCGCGATGGTTCTGCTTGGATTCGCAATCGCAGTGGCCTTGTTGGCATTTGGCGCCGGCGTTCTCGGCCTGACTCTCCACGGTCGCCTGCCGGAGAAGCACTTCCCCCGACAAATCGGAGAGCATGATCGGGGCGATGGCGGGTCTGCTCAGCATCCTGCCGGCGCTTGTGCTGGGTACGTTCGCCGGACCGGCTTGCACGCTATACGCGACGCTGAAGTCCGAACTCGAAACTCTCGGCGCGCGGATCATGCAACTCGACTCGGCGCTCGAATCCTACGGATCGGAGACGCAGCCTGGCCGCGAAGCGCTGCAAAAGGCGCTCCGCCAGACCTACGAGGAAATCTGGGGCGATTCCGCGGGGACGCCGCCGGACGCGGACGTCAAAAGCAGTTTCACGGGCACTAAGATGCTGGACCAGTACCTGCTTTCGCTCTCGCCCAAGACCGACGGACAAAAGCAGGCGCGGTCGTGGGCGAACTGGGCCGCTACCGATGTCAATAAGACGCGGCTCTTGATTGGGCTGCAACTTGCGGGCGGGATTCCCTGGTGGATGCTGACGATCGTGATTTGTTGGTCACTCCTGATGTTCTGTGGCTTCGGATTGGTATCGCTCGTCAATAGGACGGGGATTGTGGCGCTTGGGTTCGGTGCAATCACCATCGCCAGCGCAATTTTCATGATCGTCCAGCCCAGGCAATCCCTACACCGGCGCGTTCAAGCTTTCCGCCGCGCCCGTCCAGCAAACAATCGAAGCGCTGGGCGACGGCCCGGTCGTCACACGCGGTTCGAACTGATCCCGTCAAAGCGCGGAGGCGCACATGATCGACAGAAGAAAGCTCATCAAAGGCGCGGGGGCGGCGGTTGCCGCGTCATCCCTTGATGCGCCGGTCTCGCGGGCGGAACCCGGCGACCTGCTGTGCTACGCGTCGGTCGACGATCTCATGGCAATGTTCCGGGACGGGAAGGCTTCGCCGGTCGATCTCCTGAACGCGCAGATGAAGCGGATCGAAGCGCTTAACGCAAAGGTCAACTGCATCACCTACGAGCACTTCGATCAGGCGATGAAGGAAGCCCGGGGGTCGGAGGATCGCTATCGGCGCGGCGACGCACGGCCGCTCGAGGGGATCACCGTGGCCATCAAGGACGAATTCGGGCGTCCGGGCTGGCGGGTTACGCAGGGCTCACTCATCTTCAAGGACTCGCCGCCCTCGACGGAAAAGGCAGCGATGATTGACTTGCTCGAGGCGGCCGGCGCCGTCATGCCGTTCCAGACGACAGTGCCGGAATTCTACCTCTTCATCGGCGCTTCGACCCGCGCATGGGGCACAACTCATAATCCGTGGAACCTCGAATACTCGCCGGGCGGGTCGTCTGCGGGATCAGCGGCGGCGCTCGCCGCGGGCTTCGCGACGCTCGCGTTGGGATCGGACATGGGCGGCTCGATCCGCCTTCCCGCCTCGCAAAACGGTCTCTACGGCTTCAGGCCGCCGTTCGGGCGGGTCGCGAGCGGGGAAGTCCCCTTCGCGACGTCTGGCCCGCTCGCCAGACGCTGCGACGACCTCGTCCACCTTCAGAACGCCATCGTCGGCCCAACCGACAAGGTTATGGCCGCGATCCGGCCTCGCCTTGACTATCCCTACCAATACCCGGACCTTTCGGGATGGAAGATCGCCGTGGATTGGGGCGCGGCCATCGCCAACGTCATTCCATCGGTGAACGAGGCGATGCTGAAAGGCCTCGAGGCGCTGCGCGGCGCCGGTTGCGTCGTGGACGAGGTCGACTGCGGCTTCTCGAAGGACCAGAAGTTCGTCTTCATGCGCGGGCTGATGGCCACGTCAATAGGCGCTATCAACGAGATCGCGAATGCCCATCGAGATCAGCTCTCGCCCTACATGGCGGAGGTGCTCGACCTGGTCGGACCAGTCGGACCGCACCAAGCCGAAGAAGCCGAAGTGTTGCTGGAACGCCTGCACCGACAGGTCCAGGAGCGCGTGTTCGGAAAAGGCTACCGCGTCCTGCTCATGCCGACCATTGCGACGCCCCTCGTCGGCGCCGACATGTTCAAGAGCAAGGAGAACAAGGTGGACGTGTGGGCGGGCACAGGGTTCGGGTTTGCGCTGACGTGGCCGTGGAACCTGCTCAACCGCTATCCGATCGTCGACGTCCCGCTCGGCGTGGTCGAGGACCGCATGCCCTCGGGCATGCAGGTGATCGGCCAGACCTTCACCGATCTCGACACCTTCCAGTTCGCGTTCAACTGGTCTCGCCTGCGGCCGCCGCTCTACGCAGACGGGCGATTCCCGACCTTCGCCTGATGACGTGCGGAGGGAGCGCGATCAAGCTGCGCGGAGAGATGAAATGATCCGCAGAAGAATCGCCCTCAAAGGCGCCGCAGCGACCTTGATCGCGCCGGCGCTGGACTTTTCGCGGTCGGCCGAAGCCGGCGCAGGAGACGCAGCGATGTCGCTTCAAGACGATTGCAAGCCCGTGATCATCGAGGACGGCGTCGCGTTCGGACTTCCTAGCGTGCACGTCGGACAGCGGAATATCAAGAGGGCCCAACCGGATGCTCGGTGTTTCTTTTCCCCGATCGCGCCGCCGCTCGCGTTTCCCGCGGCCATAGCGGCAGAGTTCGCCTCAGGTCTGGCTCGGCAGGCGGTCTACAGCGCCGTTTTGCCCTGACTCCGACGCCGATAGATTGAGGAATCGTCAGCATGAACACCCTGAGAGCATGTCTTTGGATTCTCGCGATTGCGTCTGCGATCGGTCCGTCGCTGGCCCAAATGCCCTCGCCGACATCCTGTCTGGTTGGCGGCGACAAGCTTGCACTTGCGGCAGGCGTCCGATCCGCGGACGCAGTTAAAGATTCGCCGGAGTGCCGTCTGACTTGGCAGCAGGCCGGCGTAATGGTCGGGTTTCCGCCCGCGCTCAACAGGCGTGTAACCCCAGACAACCTGTTTCTGTATCCATTCAATCGGTGGACGCTTCAGAGCACCAGGCGCTTCACCCGCATCGCCTCGACGCTGACTGAGCGTGAGGAGGTCCATCCAATTCCGGAAAAACTGGACAACGCTCTGCTCACCACGAATCTGATGATAAACGGGGCCGATCACACCATCGCGGACTATGCGGGCCGAACGTTCACCGACGCTCTCGTGGTCGTCAAGGACGGAAACGTTGTTGGGGAGTGGTACGGCAACGGCATGAGCGCCAGTAAGCCACACTACATCTCGTCGGTGACAAAGGGAGTCACTGGGCTTCTTGCCGAACTGTTGATCGCCCAGGGCAAACTCGACGAAAATCGTCAAGTCAAAACTTACATTCCGGAACTGGCGCACTCGCCATTTGGCGCCGCGACCGTGCGCGACGTGCTGGACATGAAAGTCAATGTTGGAGGCGGAGAAACGAAAGGCGAATCCGATGCGGCGGACAATGCGCTGTGGTCCACATTAGCGCTGAACGGTCGCCAATCCGTCTACGAAATTCTGCCTACAGGTCAAAGCGGACGGGCCGAACGACGGCAACTTCCACTATGCGTCGATGACGACCGAGGTCGCTGGATGGATCATCACCAGAGCAGCCGGAAAGTCTTACGAGGAACTTGCCAGCGATCTGCTGTGGTCCAAGCTTGGGTTGCAGGACGATGTTTACGTTCCCGTCGATCCGGCCGGCAAAGTCTACAGCAGCACTGGTTTGACAATCTCCGCGCGCGACCTTGCCAAACTCGGCGTGATGATTGCCGATCACGGCAAAGTCAACGGCGAGCAGGTTTTCCCAGCGAGTGTCATCGATCGCCTCTACGAATATGGCGATGCAAATGCTTGGAAAAATGGTAACTTCAGAAGCAATCCAATCTTTCGGTCATACCGGTCTTACTGGTATCAACTCGGAGGCGAGGATCACGCCCTGATGGGACTGGGTGTCTTCGGTCAGGGGTTGTACATCAATCCCACCCGTCGCGTCGTAACGGTCCGCTTTTCATCCCTGCCAGCACATTCGATCATCGAATACTCAAAGGGTTGGAACGACATCAGGGTATGGCTGGACGAAACGGCGAACGGCGCGCGTTGAACGAAACTCGCCTGTTTCGCGGGTCCTGTATGGCGAGAATGTAACGTAACGGAAAATGGACGATCCTCGCAAGCCGCATACCCGGCTCCCAGCCGGCTATCACCAGGCCGTGGTCTCCGCGATCACGGTCGTGATCGGCTTCTCGCTTCTCTTCATGCGCTATTGGGGGTTCGAAGCGACCGGCCGGATAACACGCCTGTCCGTCGCCGCCGGTCTCCTGCTGCTGGTCGCAATCCTGCTCGAATTCTACACGCTCTGGCGCGCGCTCCAGCCCGAGGACGACCATGAGTTCGAATACAGGATGACGCTGCGCTGGTTCATGACGGCAGTCGCCGTCCTGTTCGTGAGCATCACGCTGGCGTCGCTTGCGGGGGTCGTCGCGCTGTGAAGTCGACAATCATGGCCGGCGGAGGAGCGAGTGCTTCAACGGGCGCATCCGGTGAGCCGAAGCCCTACGTCACCAGCGCCTGCGGGACGCCGAAGCGACCACTGGCGCTGGCCGCAACCGTCGTCGCCATGTCACTGGCGTCGTCCGCCAGAGCGGACGACTGGGCGCAACCGGTCGTAGACCTCCAGCAGTCTTTGGCCGCTCTTGGAGTCAGCCTAGGTGGTGGTGTGACGGGCTTCGGCCAGGGGCTGGCCGGCGGGGACGGGGAGCATGACGTCCCATTCGGCGGAAAGGCCGACGTCTTGGTCGGGCTCGACGTCGGCAAGCTTGGACTTTGGCCAGGTCTGAGCGTGTCGGCTCATCTCGAGCAGAGCTTCGGCCAGAGCGCCAACGAATTAGGCGCCGGCGCGATCCTGCCCGTCAACACGGCCCTAGCCTTTCCGACTCTGGGCGGAACCGCGACGGACCTGTCGCTGACCCTCACGCAGAAGTTCGGCGACGCGGTCTCGGTCACGCTGGGCAAGTTCAACATGCTGGATGCCGCCGCGCGAACGCCGCTGATGGGCGGCGGCGGCGAGACGACCTTCTGGAACATCGGCCTCGCCGCGCCGGTGAGCGGCGTGACGCCGCCCTACATCCTCGGCGGCATTGCCACGATCAATATGGCCCCGGCGACGTTCACCCTGATGGTATACGACCCGCGCACTGCGCAAGACCCCGATGTGATCGCGCATCCCTTCTCACAGGGAACGACGACCAGCCTGTCCGCGAAGTTTCCCCTCACCTTATTCGGCCTAACTGGCTACCAGACGCTGCGCGGCGTCTATAGCACCGCCGAAGGGTTCAATTTCGACGACGCACCGCAGCTGCTTCTTCCTCCGGGGCTTCAAACAACGAAGCTGACGAAGCAGGGCTACACTTTCGGTTCCTACGCCGTGCAGCAGTTTCTGTGGCAGGACCCCGACAATCCGGGCAAGGGTTGGGGGGTCTTCGGACAGTTTTCCGTGTCCGACGCCAACCCCAATCCGATAGGAAACGCGATCATCATGGGCGTGGGCGGCTCCACCCCCACGCGCCCCGACGACCGATGGGGCTTCGCGTGGTGCGATTACCTGTTCAGCCGCCAGCTCGCGACTGGTCTAGGCGTCTTCGGCGGCGGACTGAACGACGAGCGCGTCCTCGAAGCCTATTACGACGCAGCGGTCGCTCCTCATGTCCGCTTGGGGCCCGACGTGCAGGTTGTCTGGCCGGGGACGCCCGGCGAGTTGACCGCCCTGTTCGTGGGCGAAGGGGGCGCGTAGTGTTCTGAGCGGGCAAGGTACTCGTCCCACGATAGGAGCGGTAGACATGCCGGAGTGGATGACGATCTGGGCGGCCGTCCAGGGTGTGGCCACCGTCGCAGCCGCGGGCATAGCTTGGTATCAAATTAGAGCGCTACGAAAAGACCAAAAGGCTTGGAAAACATTGGAGGCCTGCGAGCGATATGAGAGCGATCTGGTCGTCACATCCGCGCTCAGATCTCTCAGAGACGCGAGAAGGACGGTTCTCTAAGACGAGTCCGCGGGACTTTCGCTTGGAAGCTGTATTGGTCCTGAATTATTTCGAGGGTATCGCCATCGCCGCGACTTAAGGGTTTTACGTAGAACATATAGTTAGGGAACATCTGGAGTCTCTCGTGCGGGACCATGTTAGCGAGTTCATTGATCCCGATATGGCGAAACGAATGGAATTACAGCCGTCCGATTACAAGAGAGTAATAGGTCTCCTGAAACGATGGGAGGAATCCCTCTAAAGGCTGCCTTTTTGGAGGATGTTTGACGCCCGGCACGTTAAATAGGGCTTTCGGGCCTCGGGCATCGGGCGGCCTTCTCGGCTCGTCGGGCCGCGCCCAAGGCCGGTCTCTCCAGGCTGCGGTTGATGAGGCAAACCATGAATAACGTCATCAGCACTTACGTTGCGCTAGGTCTCGCGATTGTCACTGAAGTCGTGGGTACGACGTTTCTGGAGTTGTCACAACAGCTCACGAGGCTGCTCCCGACATTCGTCATGGGTGTGTGTTACCTCGCCAGCCTCTATTTTCTGTCCCTTGCGCTGAAAGCATCCCGATCGGGAGTAACCTACGCATCTGAGCGGGCTGGGGATCGTCCTGATTTCGTTGGTCGGCTACGTGAGGTTTCGTCAGGCGCTCGACCTGCCCGCGCTGGTCGGCGTTGGCCTGATCGTCGCCGGCGTCGTCATCGCGAACGCCTTTTCGAAATCCATCGTTCACTGAGGGCCGCGTCGTCACCTCGAGGCTGGCGCTTTGAGGGCAGCCTGTGGGCGAGAGGAGCAATCGTCATGTGCATCGGATGTCACTGGGCGAGTTTCCGAAATTTCGACGCAAGTTCTTTGGCGCAGTTTGGGAGCGGTCTGGCGACGTGCAGATCGCGGTGAACCCGGAAATTCTCGCCGCCTTCAACCCGCTGCATGGGGTGGCCTTTCTCGGACGCGCGCATCTCTTCGAAGCGCTCTTGACCCTCGGTGCGCTGATGCTGGTCGTCACCGGCGGCGAAGCGATGTACGCCGACGTCGGCCATTTCGGCGCGCTGCCGATCCGCCTCTCCTGGTTCGCCATCGTCTATCCGGCTCTCTTGCTGAACTATCTCGGGCAGGGCGCTTACCGGATGGGGGCGGCCCGGTGCGGCGACAAGCTCTTCTTCGCGCTCGCGCCGTCTTGGCTTGTGGCGCCAATGGGCGTCCTCGCCACCGCCGCGATCGTCATCGCCTCGTAGGCCCTCATTTCCGGAGCATTCTCGCTCGTTTCCCAGGCGATCCGCCTCGACCTCTTTCCGCGACTCGACATCGAGCATACCCATCACGTGCAGGAGGGCCAAGTCTACATTCCGATCGTCAACTGGATGCTCCTGTTCGGATGCGTGACGCTCGCCTGGACCTTCGGCTCGAGCGCGTCACTGGCGGCGGCCTATGATTTGGCGGTCTCGGGCGTGATGGTGATCACCTCCATCGCGATGATCCCGGTGGCGCTGCGCAAATGGGGCTGGAGCCCGGCGATGACGGCGCTCGTCTGGGGGCCGCTGACGGCGCTCAACGCAGCCTTCTTCGCCGCGAGTTCGCTGAAGCTGTTCGAGGGCAGTTATGTGCCGATCGCGGTTGGAACCGTGGCCTTCGCCGCGATGGCGACCTGGCGCTGGGGCCGCAAAGCGACCTACGCCGCACAGGACGCCAAGGCAACGATGACGGTGGACGAGGTGGTCTCCCTGCACCGGCCGAGCGGCCGCTACCTCGAACGCAACGCGCTCATCATGACGGTCGCTCGATCGGGCCAAAGATACTGGCGGCATCTCGGGTTGCGCTGGCTCGATTTACTCGTACGCTACGACGTGCGGAATGCCGCTATTTGCGCACTCCGGCGGTCCGGGGTGGCGGCTTTGAAGGATCGCAGTTCTAATTCGCGATGTTCTGCCTGCAACTCGATCAATGCCCGCTGGGGCGGACCTTCGCCGTTCCCGGGTCATGCTGGAAGGTCTTGTAGCCGTTCCAGAGGAAGGACCGCTCGCCGCGGAAATGGCAGGGGACGGCGCGCAGTTATCCTGCCTAATCCTGCCTTTCGAAGCCGTCCCAACGAGACATCTGGGTCACGCGGGTTCTCTGATAGTGTGTTTATCCAAATTTACACCATCACGGCAGTCGAAACGATGAGTGCGGCCTTCACCCGAGAAGAAGGCGCGGAAACGGCCGCGGAGGTCGAGCTACCCGATCGGCCTATCTCAGCGCATCCGAATTTAGTGACCGGCTAGGTCTGCTGGTGTTGGCAAATGCCGATGGCGAAACGTTGCGCCGCTCACAACGCTACTCAGCAGTTCGAGGACGCCGGTGAACGTCGACGCGCCTGTCGCGGTCGCCCATAGCGAAATGAGGTATTTCGCCCATCGTCTGAGCACCGGCCAAGTCGTTTCGCCACCCGCAGAGTGTGGCGTAGCGGATCGTCGAAATGGATCAATTTCTTACGTCTCCCCCGTCGCGCGGGCTTTAATCGGCAAAGCCGCGGGGGAGACGTGGTCTTGGTGGGCATTGCCAGATCAAGATTCTCTTCATCGAGCTCAGGCGTAAAGATGTTATCGAGCCGTCGCGACTGCCACGACCTATGAAGGACTGGCTTGGAACCGTCCTGTCGCTTGCCAGATGGGCGGCAGGTACAAAGGCGTCGACGACAAAGGCGAGATTGAACGGTAACCCCCGGGAGCCGACTACTTGACGACGCGCCGCCTACTCGATCCCGACGAAGCGCCGCGCCGTCTCGAAACCCGACTCGGGCCGTTTCATGCACAGCTCCGTCTCGGAATGGAGCGCGAGCACGAGGCGCAGGCTTTTGGCCAAGGGCTCAATTTCTTGCACCTCGAGAACTTGCCCCTGATGCAGGCGATGATCGAGATAGCGCTTCGCGTGACGGGGACCTATTGGCGAGGCCAAGCTAACGCGCGCGATGTGCAGGTGCGGCGCAACGTTGTGCGTCTTCCAAATCTGCCAAGCCCTTTCGATGGCTTCACGGTCCTGCATCTGAGCGACCTGCATGCGGACCTTAGCGGCCCCGCCATGCAGCGGACAGCCGAACTCGCGCATGACCTCGCATATGATCTCTGTGTGCTGACCGGCGATTATCGCGGACGCAGCAACGGCGATTGCGGACCCTGCCTCGAAGGGGTCGCGCGCCTACGTGAAGCGCTACGCGGCGACATCTATGCGGTCCTCGGCAACCACGATTCGATTGCCATGGTTCCCGACCTGGAGGCGCTTGGCATTCGCCTGCTGCTCAATGAATGCATCTCCTCGACCGTGGGGGCTCTTGATTTCCGCTGAGATTTGACCCGGGATTTCCATCGAGAACTGACCCGGCTTGATGATGGTTTCGAGGTCAGGCGTTCGTCAAGTTCGAGATTTCTCCTTTGCGGGTTTGGCAGCTTTGGCCGAGCTGTTTTTGAAGCGGAAGCTGTCGTTTCCGGTTTCGAGGATGTGACATCGGTGTGTGAGCCGATCGAGCATGGCGGTGGTCATCTTGGCGTCACCGGACATTTGTAGATGCCACAACGCTTGACGGGCGAGTCTCTGAGGTCAGGGTCGTTGACCCACATCATCCGCTGTATGGCGGCTGCTTTCCAGTCAGCGAACGGCGCTCTGGACGAGGGCCGGCGCTGATCGTCATCCGGCTGCCGGACGGACGGGAGCGGGCAATCTCCCGCGCCGCCATTTCCATTTCTTCAGCGTCCGAAGATCTGACGGCGGCTGCGAGTTGTCTGGGACACATTTCGGTGCGCACGCTTTTGCCCTTGGCGAATCACGTCCGCGCCGTGCTCGCCTCCAGAAATGCGGATCTCGAAGGCAGCGGCGGACGCAACCTCGATCGGATGCCTGTCGAGCAGAACGGCTTCGCCCGGACGGTCGCCACGCCTGTGGCCCCAGCTTCCGGTCGAGACGCGACGTCAGCTGGCGCAGCACGTGGGACAGCTCGTGCAACGTCTGCGGCGGCGGTCCGCCCGGTCAGAGGAGAACCATCTTGCTGAGCACGACATTGTCGACCGATGAACGCATCACGACCGCTCATCGCGCCAAGCTGGCGTATGTGATGGTCCCTCGCATCGGTGGACACCTTTGATACGCTCGGTTGAGCAGGAAAGGTGTTTGAATGACCAAAATGAGGCGGGAGTTCGCTCCCGAATTCAAACGAGAGGCCGTTGCGCTGCTTGAAAGTAGCGGTCGGCCTTTGATGCAGGTTGCCACGGAGGTGGGCATCTCGCCGTCGATGCTGCGGAACTGGCGAGCGGCCATCCACACCGGCGCTGCCCGTTCGCGAGCGGTCGCGGCCGGGGCGCCGCAGCTGCCGTCTCCGGCCGACCAGGCTGCCGAGATTGCGCGGCTAAAGCGGGATCTCGATCGAACGCGCATGGAGCGCGACGTCCTAAAAAAAGCCATCGGCATCTTCGCGGAGGTGCCCAGATGAGGTTCACGTTCATCCGCGATCACGCCGGCACGTGGCCGATCCGGCTCATGTGCCGCGTGCTTCAGGTCTCAGCCAGCGGCTACTATGCGTGGCGGGATCGCCCTGACAGCGCCCGGCTCGTCGCCAACCGTCACCTGCTCGGCGATGTCAGGCGTCTCCAGGCCGAGCATCGTGGCCGTTATGGCTCGCCGAGGATGCACGCCGCGCTTCGTGCTGAAGGCCGAACGGTTAGCCGGGGACGCGTCGCCCGCCTGATGCGCCACCACGGCATTCGCGGCCTGGCAGGGCGTCGGTTCAAGCCTTGCACAACGGACAGCCGCCACGACCTTCCGATCGCGCCGAACCTGCTGAAGCAGGCGTTCGCGGCAACGGCCCCGAACACCGTCTGGCTGGCGGACATCACATACATCACCACTGGAGAGGGATGGCTCTATCTCGCCGCGGTCCTCGACCTTGCCACGCGCAAGATCGTCGGCTGGGCAATGCGCGATCATATGCGCACCGAGCTGCCGCTCGCCGCGCTGATGATGGCCGCGCAACGTCAGCGCCCAGTGGCCGGGCTCATCCAACATTCCGATCGTGGCAGCCAATACGCCGCCGAGATTTACCGAAAGCAGCTAGCCGTCATGGCGGCGACGCCGTCGATGAGCCGCACGGGCTGCTGTTATGACAACGCCCCAATGGAGAGCTTCTTCCACACGCTGAAGGTCGAACTCGTCCACCAATGTCACTGGGCGAAACGCGACGAGGCCCGACGCGACTTGTTCGCCTACATCGAAGGCTATTACAACCGACGACGGATCCACTCTGCCATCGGCTACAAAACGCCAGAACAAGCCGAGAGGCTGTCGGCGTAACCCCCGTGTCCATCAAATCGGGGGACCATCAGTCGACCATCGTCGCGCTCGCGCGCAAGCTGCTGGTGGCGTTATGGAAATATGTCACCGCCGGCGTCGTCATCGACGGAGCCGTGATGAAGGACGCCTGACGATAGACGCTCAACAGATTATCAAATCTCCCAGGACCTGATCAGTTCTGGCGGATCCGGGTGGACGAACCGATGGTAACCATGGCCCGACATGCCGATTGATAGAATCGTTTCGTCCCCTGAGCCCCTGCCCGCCGCAAGCGGGATGTTGGTACAGCCGTCTCGAGCGGCGACCGTATGTGAGGTTGATCGTGCTCGGAAACGGGCCGCGTCATGCAATCGGGCTCGGACCTCGGATACCGAAACAGCCCTTGGATTTGACACATGCCCGAATGAATACGCTCTTGACCCAAAGCTTCCCATGTGAGGTTGCCCAATCTCCAGGTCCTTCACCGCGTCTTGCGTCTGCCTTGAACTGAGGCCCCTTCCCTCCCCCGGCGTTACCCGGCTTCAGCAGTATGCGAACCTCTCCGCCACCCCATAGCGCCCGGCCTCTCCCTCGCGGGCGTCCGGTTGATCATCCCTGACCACGCCATGGGGCTTCCCGTGTTGCGTACGCTTTCCTTGTGTACGTGCTGCCGCCACTACCCCGGTGTAGCGGCTGGGCGTCGTCGTCGCTCATCTCACCCAGCCGTAACAGCCTTCCCCGAAAACGTAGTCGGGTCGGCCTGCACATCGTCCTTTTCGAGATCCCATGAGGCGATGGTAGCGACCGGCGATTGGGGAGCATGAGGTCGCTTACCACCCACTCTGGAGGCGACCATGCAAGACGTAGCTGATCAATTAGCACCGACCACGATCCGGGCCGATCTTTGCGCAATATTCATCTCATTGGAACTGAGCCGATCGATCTGGCTGGCTACGTCGTTGTCGCCAGGCCGCGGAGAGAAGATGTCAAAACGCAGCGTCTCCGCCGGGGATATCGCTGCGCTGTTGGCCCGCATTTCGGAGCTCAGGAGGAAAGCGTACGCGCGGACCGGAAAATCCTTCCCGATCATCGTCATTCAAGAAGCGGGGTTGGACGGCTTCTGGATCCACCGTGTCTTGCTGAGTGAAGGAATTGAGAGCCACGTTGTCGATGCAGCCTCAATTGCGACTTCGCGCCGGCGGCGTCGGGCCAAGACCGACAGGATCGATGGCGAGGCTTTGCTTCGCGCGCTGCTCGCCCACAAGCGCGGCGAACCGCGGGTCTGTTCAATGGTTCGGGCGCCGACGCCTGAAGATGAAGACCGCCGTCGGATTTGCCGTGAGCGCAAGGTGCTGATCATGGAACGGGTTCAGCACGTCAACCGGATCAAAGGATTGCTCTTCTCTCAGGGCTCATTCGGGTATGAGCCGCTGCGTCGCGATCGACGGGCGCGGCTGGATGCGCTCCAGACTGGCGACGGCCGTCGCTTGCCCGAACATCTCAAAGCCCAGGTTTGTCGAGAACTCGATCGGCTCGAATTGCTTCTCGAGCAGATCGAAGGTTTGTGGAGGCCGAGCGGGACGCGCTGCTCAACGCACAACATACCAACGGGTTTTTCCCGCCGCCGATGTTGCTGGGTGTCCATGGGATTGGGCCGGAATTCGCTTCGGTCCTCTGGTCTGAGGGGCTCTCCAGACACTTCGATAACCGCCGACAGGTCGCCGCTTATGCCGGCCTTGCCCCGACGCCTTGGCAAAGCGGGTTGGTCAAAATCGCGAGCAGGGCATCTCGCAATCGGGCAACCCGCGACTTCGCGCAACGATAATTCAGCTCGCCTGGCTTTGGATACGCTATCACCAACGTCGAATACGGCGCGGCGGAATGGATTTACGCCGCCCTCTATTGCGCGCGCGGGCGGGCCGAGAACCTCATCAAGCTGCACAAGACGCAGCTCGCTTCCGATCGAACGTCCTGTCGTTCCGCGATCGCAAATCAGGTCCGCCTCGCGCTGCATACGGCGGCTTACTGGCTTATGCTCACCGTTCGCGACGCCATCCCGAAACCGCGCGATCTAGCCAACGCCGAGTTCTCGACCTTGCGACTGCGGCTGATCAAGATCGCCGCCCGCGTCATCGAAACCGCAAGCCGCGTCCGTCTCGCTTTCGCCGCCGGCTGCCCGGAGGCCGACCTCTTCCGCCGGCCTGCCAGGAGCCCTAGCCCCGCTCGGACCCTGAACGGTGGGGCAAGGAGCCCCTCCGCCCCCTCGTCATCCCTCCAACGCGTTCGCAAAAGTATCGGTCGTCAGGCGGTGAAAAAGCCGAACGAACCCGTGCGCCCCGAGGTCCCAAAAGCCGCGTAGGCACCAAATCGAAGATCGTCGTGAATAGGAAGGGTTAACCGCGGACGAATGGCCAAGAGGCGTCGTTCGGCACCGTGACAGCGATGACTCCAATTTCATGGGCTCAAACCTGATCCTGACCAAGGCGGGTCCGCGTCCGTTTGATTGGGGCAAGGGCGGCGAAGCGAGTTCACTTGAGCGCAGGGCCAAGACGACCACGACGCTGATCAACGCGCTGGCCGCAAATCCGGGAT
>CAVTHZ010000001.1:0-26180 GCA_963734675.1 uncultured Acidobacteriaceae bacterium | reverse complement strand
CTGAAGCGCTCCACTTCGTCGACAGGCCGAATCGCCGTCGTTTTCATTAGTAGGAACTCGTCTCTGCTGTAGCCATATTGCAAAAGGGCGGCGTTGTTTACTTCGAGAAAATCTTCGGTCGAGAGATCGAACACGAAGGCCGCGTGGGGAATGGTAGCGAAGAGCAAGCGCGCCCGCTCTTCGCTTTTCTGCAGAGACTGTTCGGCGCGTTGCCGTTTGATCAGCGGTCCGATCTGGCCGGCGATGATCATCAACATCTCCAGCATCTGCTCATCGGCTGGCTCCGCGTTCCGGCTGAACAATTGCATGACACTCAGCACGCTGCCTTCCGAGACAATCGGAAACGTGACCGCAGTCCGCAGACCCCACCGGGTCAGGAGTTTGATGGAGCCTTCCTCGCCGGTTATATCCGAGATCCATTTGGGTTGGCCGCTGCTCCAGACGCTCCCGGCTGCGTCTGCGCCCGGGGAGAAGGTGATTAGCTGCTGCGCCGCTTCCATTTCCGCCAGATTATGCGAGCTCCCGTGCCACCCTTTCACCCAGCGCAGCAGGTTGGCCTCCCGGTCCACTCCCCATAGCACTCCATACTCCCAGCCTAAGAGATTGCAGAGGGAACGAAGAATCCTGGGCGCAGCCTCGTCCAGAGAATGGCATTCGGCAAGGGCGCGCGCCGTCTCGTACTGCACCCCCAGCCGATCCTGCACCCGCTTGCGTTCCGTGACGTCCGAGAGCAGACCATCAGCATGGGGGACACCTCCCCGCACATAGGTCGTCAGCGCCCGGTCTCGTACCCACAGCCACTCTCCGCTCTTGCGCCGCACCCGGCACTCCACATCGAAGGCGCGACCTTCATTAAAAAGTCGCCGAATGCCGTCTTTTACGCTGGCAAGGTCGTCGGGATGAATGGACGCAAAGAACAGCCGAGAGCCGTTCTCGTAGAGTTCTTCCAAACCGAACCCGCTCAGCCTTTCCACGTTGGGGCTGACGTAGGCAAACCTGCCTTTGGAATCGGCTGTCCATACTACGTCCGGGATGTTATGAACCAGGGAACGATAGCGCTGTTCCGAAGTCTCCAGGGCCGCGTCGGCGCCCTGGCGTTCGAAAAGATAAGCTGCCAGCGAGGCAGTCAGCAGCAGGCCCGCCAAAAATGTTGTCCAACTGGTCCAGCGTACTGGGGCAAAGCTGTGGGCAAGAGGGCACGCAACCACCTCCCAACTGCGCTCTCCGACTGAAATCGTTCGTGCCGACCGGAACCCTTCTGGCACGTCTTCCACGGCGCCAGGATTTGCATCCTTCGGATAAAGCAGCCGCTCTTTTGGGTTAGAGTCAAGGTCGAAGATCGCCAGTTTGAGGCCTGACGCGGAAGCGGGAGTGCTGCTGGCTTCCTCTACGATATCTCCGACCCGGAAGACGGCGAGCACAAATCCGGTAAGCGCTTCTTGTCTTTGCTCAACGTTTGCCGGCGCAATACCTCCGCGGTAAACCGGGCGGAAGACGAGGAACCCGTATTGATCGGCGGTTTCCTGGACCAGCTCGATCCGCTTGGTCGCGACCAATTGGTCAGAAGTTGCTGCTCTTAGGAGGGCCGCGCGCCGCACCGGATCGGAGGCGAGATCGAAGCCCAGCGCCTTTTGATTACCTTGATAGGGAGTCACGAAGAAGACTGGAAAATATTCCTCGTGCTTCCGCGCCCTGACTAACCTGCCCGAGGACAGCCGTTCCGTGAACTCAAACAGTGGAAAACCGGCGTGCCTGCCGTCTTGTTCGAATTTCTGCCGTGATCGTTCGGGAACCCTCGGGATCCATTCCAGCGCCTGGATGGCCCTATTCCGCGCCAGCAAGACACCTGTCAATCGTTCAAACTCCTCCCGCGTGACGGCGGGTAAAGCATCGTAGAAGGCCCCGAGCGAGACAACACTATCGACGGTTAGTGTGATATTCGTCTGCAAGGCATCGAGACGTTCCTGAGCCTCATCGTCGAAAGACGCCTCGGCGTTTTTGTTTTCAAAACCTCTTAATGTGACGAAAACAGCAACACTTAAGAGGATGCCTCCGGCGATCACTCCGAGCGAGAGTAAGGTGCGGCGCACAAGAATCTATGACCCGAGTCATGACTGTAATCGGCAAAAGAGCTGCCTAACCTAAGCATCATCGGCGGATTAGTTGCTTCCCCAACAATTCCAATGTCGTGCGCCGGCTCACTCTCTTAAAGGAATTTCTAATAAATAGATGACTCTTCCAGGAAATATTCTGGGTGACTGGCGTCACCGTCAGAAGTGATCCTCGGCATCGAACGCAATCGAACTGAGTGGAACAATGAATACAGGTTGGGGAGGTTCCGATGCCAGCCTTAGAGTGCAAGCAACACACACCTGATGCCGGGAAATTATCGCATGCGATTTTCCTTAAGAACGTCCTGTATGCTACCGACTTTTCGCCCACATCGGAGTCGGCGCTGCCTTATGCGACGGCGATCTGCCGCCATTTCGCAGGCACATTGCACGTCGCTCACGTCGTGCCGGACACGAATGTGCTGCTGATGGCCGGAGGCGACGATTACGCGAGCATCGAGACTCTTTACGATGATGCACAGGCCCTGGCCCTCGAGCGGCTGCGCCAGGTAGCTGGCCGTCTGGGGAAAATTCCGTACCAGACGTACGTACGGCGTGGTCGGGTTTGGGACAATCTGAGCGCCATCGTAGCCGAAAACCGAATCGATATGATCGTGGTCGGAACGCACGGCCGTACGGGATTGGGAAAGGTTCTGCTGGGCTCGGTTGCTGAGGATATTCTTCGGCATGCTTCTTGTCCCGTGCTTACCGTCGGCCCCGGGGTTTGTGGCCGGGTAAAGTTGCCGGATGTTTATGGCGAGGGCACGAACCTGGCACCGTTCGAACTGGAACTGCACAATATTCTCTACGCCACAAACTTCGCTCCAACTTCGCTGATGGTTGCGCCTCTGGCAATTGCGCTCGCGGAGGAATTCAGGTCGCGGCTGACGCTGATGAGCGTCCTCGATAACTCCACGCACCTGGGCACTCGGCCGGGGCCAATCGAAGACGGAGTCCGGCACTTGCAGGAACTTGTGCCAACCGATAACCGGCTGGCTTATACGCCGGAAATCGTCATGGATCTGGGATCAGCGCCGGAATGTATCGTAAACGCGGCGGCAGACCGCGAAGCGGATCTGATTGTTCTGGCGGCGCGTCCAGCCAACGGAACAACCCACGTTCCCTGGTCGACCGTGCACCGGATCGTGGCGAACGCCACCTGCCCGGTGCTGACCGTGGCCGGTTCCTGACCAGATGACAGTCCTCACCGCCGCGCGTGATCTTGGTCACTGACGCGAGCTTCGCCGCCACACAGAATCGATTTGTATTCTTTAGTGGAGTTCTCGTGTTCAATATCCTTGACGCACAATTCATCGCCCCGGGCATCAAACGGTTCATTCTGGAAGCTCCTCGCATCGCCCGCAAGCAGAGGCCGGGCCAGTTCGTGATCCTGCGTATTCACGAGCAGGGTGAGCGCATCCCGCTCACCATCGAGAATTCCAACCCCGATCGCGGCACCATCAGCCTCGTGGTGCAGTCGGCTGGAAAGACCACTCAACTGCTGAATTCGCTGATCGCCGGCGATCACATCCTCGACGTAGTCGGGCCGCTGGGCAAGCCTTCCGAGATCGAAAACTTCGGCACGGTCGTCGTAATCGGCGGCGGCGTGGGAACCGCCATGGCTTATCCCACCGCAGCCGCGTTGAAGCGAGCGGATAATCGCGTGATCTCTATTGTCGGCGCGCGCAACCGGGAGCTGGTGATTCTGGAGCGCGAAATGCGCGCGGTGAGCGACGCTCTCATGATCACCACCGACGACGGCAGCTACTGCCGACAAAGGTTTTGTCACCGACAAGCTCCGCCAGTTGATCGAAAACGGCCTCGATCGACCTGGTGCTCGCGATCGGCCCGATCCCCATGATGAGGGCGGTCGCCGACATGACGCGGAAGGAGCACATCCGCACCCTGGTCAGCCTCAACCCGATCATGATCGACGGCACCGGCATGTGTGGCGGCTGCCGCGTACTGATCGACGGCAAGAGCGAGTTCGCCTGCGTGGACGGGCCGGAGTTCGATGCGCACCGTGTGAACTTCGAAGTGCTGGTGCAGCGCAACGGCATGTATCGCGACGCGGAACAGCGGTCGATGGAGGATTACCTGCGAAGATCGCAGAAGAGAGGCAGCGCCAGACCGCAAAGAGCGGAAGCGGTGCGCCGTTGCGCAAGGAGCGAGCGATGAGCCGACCGCGAAGAAGTCGATGAATCCGCTGCCGCGCGAAAGAGCGCATCAAAGTTCCGCGCCAGCGCATGCCCGAGCAGCCGGCAGGCGAACGCAACACGTAATTTCGACGGAAGTTAACCTCGGCTACAGTCCGGAACTCGCGCGGCAAGAAGCGTTGCGCTGCCTGGAATGCGCCAAGCCCACCTGCACCGACAATTGCCCCGTAGGAGTGAAGGTGAAGGATTTTGTGCGAGCTGATTGTTGCCGGAGATTTTCTGCGGCGCGGCCGCGAAAATTCGCGAAGACAATGTGCTGCCGGCAATCACCGGACGTGTGTGTCCGCAGGAAGATCACTGCGAGGGCAAATGCCTGCTGTCGAAGAAAGTGAAGCCGCTGGGCATCGGCTATCTGGAGCGTTTCGTCGCCGACTACGAGCAGCGCATGGGAAACCATGCTGTGCCCAACGTGCACCCACGGGAAAGAAAGTTGCGGTCGTCGGGCAGCGGGCCCTCAGGGCTCACCGTGGCCGGTGACCTGATTCAGAAGGGCCACAAGGTACGCGTGTTCGAAGCGCTGCATGAACTCGGCGGCGTGCTGGTGTATGGCATTCCCGGAGTTTCGCCTGCCCAAGCAGATCATTCGCGAGCAACTCGACTACATGCGCGAGATGGGCGTGGAGTTCGAAACCGATGTCGTGGTCGGCCGAACGGTGACCATCGACGAACTCATCGAAGAAGAAGGCTATGACGCGGTGTTCATCGGCACCGGCGCGGGACTGCCCGCAGTTCATGGGCATTCCCGGCGAGCACCTCAACGGCGTCTACTCGGCCAACGAATTTCTCACGCGCATCAATCTGATGAAGGCCTACAAGTTCCCGATCTACGATGAGCCGATGGTCGATCTGCACGGCAAAGATGTCGCCGTGATTGGTGGCGGCAACACCGCGCTGGATGCGATCCGCTCGGCGTTGCGACTGGGAGCGCGCAAGGCCTACGTGATCTACCGGCGCAGCGAAGCCGAAATGCCGGCGCGCGCCGAGGAAGTGCACCACGCGCGGCAAGAAGGAATCGATTTCCAGATGCTGACCGCACCGGTCGAGTTCCTTGCCGATGGCAAAGGCTGGCTCAAGGCGGCGCGCTGTGTGCGCATGGAACTCGGCGAACCGGACGCTTCCGGACGCAGACGGCCGGTGCCGATCGAGGGCTCGGAGTTCGATCTTGCCGCTTGTCGGTGGCGATTATGGCGATCGGCACCAGCGCCAATCCTATCGTGCAGAGCACGACTCCTGGCCTGGGTACCGATAAACGGGGATACATCCAGGCCGACCCGAAACCCAGCGCACCTCACGCAAAGGGGTTTTCGCCGGAGGCGACATCGTGACCGGAGGCGCCACCGTGATTCTGGCCATGGGCGCTGGCCGCCGCGCCGCTGCCTCGATCCATGAATATCTGCAGACCGGCCAGTGGTGACCGCACCAATACGCTTACGGCCCGTTGCCCCAAAATTGCTGCCAAATCCCGAGAGCCCCGATCGTCAAATGTTTCATTTGCCTTGCGGGCTTGCTTCTTTCTGAAAGAGTGACTGGTGCGTCCATAACGTTGCGACTCCTATTTCGAGGAACGTGCCCACTCTGTGAAGAATCCGGCTCGATTTAAAGGATTCTTCCAGTCCGCCAGGAAACATTTCTCCGCCTTCCCATGATTGGCGGTCAGGAGAAACGAAAACTGGTAGAGTTCGTCCGTGCCCTCAAGGAAAATGCGGCGAAAGTCCTCGATGGTCGCGTAACCGTTAGTCCTCTGCGTCTTCACGCGGTTTTGTCTAAACAACCGTTTGAGATCTGCCTCACCCATGTCTTCTCTCGCTTTTTTCTGTGCAAAGATGCCGGCACGCACTACGCTCCACAAAAGCGCGTCTTCGTGGGCATTACTTACGCCATTGCCAACGTGCATTCGTGGATGAAACCGCGCTAAGGAAGCGCCGCCATCGATCTCATTCTGGGCCGGAAGTTCCGCTTCGGGCGCTTCATTCGAAGAGAAGCAGCAACAACCGCAACATTCTTTTGTTCTCTAACGAACCTGTCCACCTTGCCGATAGACACAACGAACCCTGGAACCGCGCACGGCAGTCGGCAAGAGGTCATGATGGGACAACCCGGAGTCTCAGTATCTGACGAAGAAAACTGCATGATGGTGAAGCTTGAGGGAAGCGCCCGTGTAGAAACGGCGATACTGCTAAAACAGAAACTTGCGCAATCGCAGATCGCTCGGGAAGTGGCGATTGATTGGGGCGAAGCGGAGCATGTCGATGCCAGCGTTCTTCAGGTTTTGCTTGTGCTTGGTAAATCGCTGGCCGAGCGCGGGTCGCGGATAGTGGTCGATCAAGACAACCCACGGGTGCGTGAGTATCTGAAATTATCGGGATTGTCGGAATATTTTCCAGTGCGAGAGCAACCCCTTCCTGTTCCGCCAGCCGAGGCCGCCCATGCCTAAGAAAGTTCTCATCGTGGACGACTCGGTCACCATGCGGCAAATGGTTTCATTCACCCTGCGCGAAGCGCAGTTCGATGTGGTGGAGGCGGAGGACGGGGCGGACGCGCTGAAGAAGCTCGACAGTCTCTCCCCCGATCTGATTGTGACCGATCTCAACATGCCGGTGATGGACGGGCTTACCTTCATCCGCGGCGCCAGAGCTTTGGCAGCAACGCGTTTCATCCCGATTCTCATGCTGACCACCGAGAGTCATGCGGAAAAAAAGGCGGAAGCCAAGGCCGCCGGGGCCACGGGATGGATCGTGAAACCATTCGACCCTCCTAAACTGCTGGCCGTTATCGGGAAGGTGCTGCCCTGAGGGCGATTAAGTCATGAAGATCGATCTGAGCAGATTCAAGGAGACGTTTTTTCAGGAAGCCGCCGAGCATGTCAATAACATGGAGACTTTGCTCCTGGGGCAGGGGGATGCGCTTGCCGACGCGGAAGTTCTCAACTCGATTTTTCGGGCCGCCCACTCGATCAAAGGCGGGAGCGGCACGTTTGGCTTCGACGACGTAATGCGCTTCACGCACCGGTTGGAAGAATTGCTGTATGGGATGAGGGGAGGCAAGGTCGAGGTCACACCGGCGCGCATCGAGTTACTACTGCGTTCCTGCGACATGCTGCGCACGCTTCTGGCGGCGGCGGAAAGCGGCGCGATCGCGCCGCCTGAAGCCGCGGTGCTGCTGGAACTTCTGGCGGTGGCGCAGCGCGATCAGGAGTTCGTAGCCGAAGCGCCTCGTCGGATGCGCGCGTGGGACCCGAAAATAAAGTTTGGGGGACAGACCACATACTCCATTCGCTTCATTCCCTCGCCCGATATTTTTCGCGAGGGCATGGATCCGCTGCTAGTCCTGCGCGAATTGGGCGAACTGGGCACGGTAGAAACCGTGGCGGCGGATCTTTCGAACCTGCCGGCATGGAGCGACCTGCAGCCCGAAAGTTGCTACTTAAGCTGGACCATCCGCCTTACCTCGGAACGGGAGCGAGACGAGATCGAGGACGTTTTCGCCTTCGTGGAAAGTGGCGCCCGCATCACGATCGCAGTGCACTCGCCGGCCGGCACGGTCCCGGCCAGCGGCGTTCCGGCAAAGAACGCAGTCGCGCCCTCCGGGGCGCCGACTCCGCGGCAGCGCGGGCGCGATTCCGCTTCCATTCGAGTAGCCACCGAAAAGGTGGACCAGTTGATCGACCTGGTGGGGGAACTGGTGATCGCGCAGTCGATGGCGGTGGAGATCGTGGACCGGTTTTCCGCCGACCGTTTGGCGGAACTGCAAACTGCACTGCACGAAGTCAGCCGCAACACGCGGGAACTGCAGGAGCGCGTGATGGCGGTGCGCATGCTGCCGGTGGGAACGGTTTTCTCGCGGCTGCCGCGCATTGTGCACGACGTTGCCGCCGCCCAGGGCAAAACCATCCGAGTGGAAGTCATCGGCGAAGATACCGAACTCGACAAGGGCGTACTGGAAGGCATGACCGATCCGCTGACGCACTTGGTGCGCAACGCCGCCGATCACGGGATTGGGAGTCCGGAGCAACGCCGCGCCGCGGGTAAGCCGGAGAGGGCACCATCCAACTCCGCGCCCGACATGAAGGCGGCAACGTGGTGATCGAGGTTTCCGATGACGGCAACGGGCTGAACACGGCGCGGATTCGCGAAAAGGCGATCGAGCGCGGCCTCATGGCGGCCGCGGATGAACTGACCGCGCAACAGATTCAGGCATTCATCTTCCATCCCGGTTTTTCCACCCAGGACAGCGTGAGTGAAATCTCGGGACGCGGCGTGGGCATGGATGTGGTGCGCAGAAACGTCTAAGGCCTGGGCGGGATCGTCACTCTGAAGAGCGTCGATGGCAAAGGCACAACCGTCGCCATCAAGCTTCCCCTCACCCTGGCCATTCTCGACGGCCAGTTAGTGCGCGTGGGCCTGCAAAGGTACGTGCTGCCGCTGGTTTCCATCATCGAATCCATCCGCCCCTCGCCCGAGCATGTGCGGTCGGTGGCGGGTGAAGGGGAAGTGGTGATGGTGCGCCACGAACCGCTGCCGCTGTTGCGCCTGCACCGGATCTTCGACGTGGCAAGCGATGTGTTGGAGCCCTCCAAGGGCCTGGTAGCCGTGGTCGAGCACGACGCGCACCGCTTTGCCCTGATGGTGGATGAACTGCTGGGCCAGCAGCAGGTGGTGATCAAGAACCTGCAAGCGAATTTTCGCCGGGTGGAAGGCGCCATGGGGGCAACCATCCTGGGTGATGGCCGGGTCACGCTGATCCTGGACATTGTGGGGCTGGTGCAATTGTCGCGCAAGAAACAGAAAGAACACCCGGCGGCGACGGCGGGGGAAAGTCCGGCGACGAGCGCGGTTGCCGCGACGGTAGACTTGTCTGCCATGAGTGCGGCGGCGGGCGCTGCTGGTTAACGAGTTGGCACCAGAACATTTAAAACAGGAAGAAAAGATTCAAGGCTTCTGTACGAGGTGAAATACGTGGTCAACGTCTGGAGGATACGACGATGTGGTTTAAGAACTTACGAACAGTGACGAAGTTGGTGCTGGCGTTCGGCTTGATGTCTGCGATCACTGGCTTCGTCGGCTATAAAGGCCTGGGTGCCGCGGGCGATGTCAACACGCTGCTCGGCAGTATGTACGATAAAGAGCTGCTGGGGATCACGGACGTTCAGAAGGCGAATATTCTCCGCATCACTATTTCCCGGGATGCACGCAGTGCCTGCATTTTCAAGGACAAAGCCGAGAAGGAACGGATGGCGGCAAACGTCGCGAAAGCGTTCACCGATATGGACGATGCCCTGGCCGAGTTCGACAAGACCGTAATCACCGAGGAGAACAAGGCGCGCTTGGCCAAGGCCAGAGAGATCATCCCCGAGTACAAGAAAGCCGTCGACGAGCTTCTAGACCTGACTCTGGCCGGCAAGGATGCTGAGGTGGTCGAAGCCATGCTCAAGGCGAGAGCGGTAGGAGATCAAATTGACACAGCGTTCAAGGTGCTTGTGGACAACAAAGAAAAAAGTGGCAAACAAGCATATGACGATGCCGCCGCACTCTACGCCAAGACGCGCACCATGCTGATTTGGATGATCGGCGGGGCTGTAGTCCTCTGCGTCGGGATCGGTTATTTCATTGCGCAACTGATATCGAAGCCGTTGCTGGCCACGGTGGGCGTGCTGGAGAAAGTCGCCGAAGGCGACATGACGGTGCAACTGGATCTCGCCACCACGGACGAAGTGGGAAAGATGGCCGGGGCTCTAAATCGAGCCACGGAAGCTATCCGGGCAACACTCAGTGACGTTCGCAAATCCGCCGACAACATGTCGAACTCGGCGCAACAGTTGGCGGCCGCATCCGAAGAACTGGCATCCGGCGCGCAGGAGCAGGCTTCCAGCCTGGAAGAAACCAGCGCCACCATGGAGCAGATTACTTCCACGATTAAACAAAACGCCGACAACGCCAAGCAGGCCAACCAGGTCGCGAACGGTTCCCGCGACTCGGCAGAGAAGGGCGGCCAGGTGGTGGGCGAAGCGGTGGGAGCGATGGTCCAGATCAACGAGTCTTCGAAGAACATCGCCGAGATCATCACTACCATCGATGAGATCGCCTTCCAAACCAATTTGCTGGCTCTGAACGCCGCCGTGGAAGCGGCCCGGGCAGGCGAACAAGGGCGCGGCTTCGCCGTCGTCGCCACCGAAGTACGCAACCTGGCACAGCGCAGCGCCACCTCGGCCAAGGAGATCAAACGGCTGATTCAGGACTCGACGCGTAAGGTGGAAAACGGCTCGAGCCTGGTCAACAAGAGCGGGGAAACACTGCGCGAGATCGTGGGATCGGTGAAGCGGGTGACGGACATTGTGGCCGAGATCGCGGCGGCCTCGCAGGAGCAGTCCGTCGGCGTAGAGCAGGTTAACAAAGCCATGACGCAAATGGATCAGGTCACGCAAACCAACGCTTCCCAGACCGAGGAGCTCTCGGCAACAGCGCAGAGCATGGCGGCCGGTGCCGAAGAACTGCAAACCATGGTGGCCCGCTTCCGTTTGGAGAGCGGCGGAACGAGGCAGGGATCGGCTCTGACGGCTGCACCTGCGCCCAAACCGAAGCTGGCGGAGACGCACGGCGTAAGACCGCCCGCCCGCAAACCTCTGGCCCGTCACGCAGCCGCGGCGGCTGGGTCGGGGAGCGTGGCGGTGAGCCACGCTGACGCGCCCCACGATCAAAAAGAAAAGGCGGGCGGCTTCGATGAGTTCTAGGTGAGCGAGCTAAGAGTCCCGTTACACTGTGCGTCCAAAGGAGGACGAAGTCATGGAAGGAAGTGTAGAAACCGCTGAATCGCCGAAAAGCCTTGTAGACGCCGGTCAGTTTCTTACGTTTTCGCTCGGCCACGAGGAATATGGCATTGAACTGCTGAAGGTGCAGGAGATCAAGGGCTACTCCGCCATCACGCCGATTCCCAACACGCCGGCCCACATCAAGGGCGTAATGAATCTGCGGGGGGCGGTCATTCCAATCGTGGATTTGCGAATTCGCTTCGGCATGGAAGCCATCGACTACACGCAGTTTCACGTGATTATCGTGATCAACGTGGGCGCAAAAGTGATAGGCCTGCTGGTGGACGCCGTCTCCGACGTGCTGAATGTGGGGGCCGAGGACATGCGTCCGGCCCCGGACTTTGGGGCACAGGCCGACACCCGGTTTATCAGCGGAATGGCTTCGGCGGGCGACAAGGTGGCGGTGCTGCTCGACACAGATACGCTGTTGAGCGATGTCGATCTGGCTGTGGCCGCCGAAGTCAGCAGTGATGAGCCGGTCGCCGTGGCCGAGGCAAGCTGAAGGCGATTCCGCTACCGGATCCGTTTGACGAAGTTGACCACGAAGGCCACGAAAGTACACCAAGGAGCCCGCCGAAAGCGAGGCGTTCGTAATACTTGGTGCCCTTCATGGTTCTCTGGTTTCATGTCCTCCGGCCAAACCGACCCGCTACCCAATTTTTGTCGAAGACTCGCGGCAAGGGTCACGCATTGATCGAGCGCCTATGGCATGGTTGGCTTCAGAAACGACGATGACGGACGCGGAATTCGACCTTCTGCGCACCCTCATGTACGAGCAGTCGGGCATTCATCTAAAGGACGCCAAGCGTGAGTTGCTAAAAGGGCGGCTGGCCAAGCGCCTGCGCCACCACGGCTACGAAAGCTTTGCGCAGTATTACGACCACTTGAAAAACGACGACCCGCAGGGCGCCGAACTGCAGGAGATGCTCAATGCAGTGACCACGCACAAGACGTCTTTCTTCCGAGAAAGCCATCACTTCGACTATCTGCGCGAGCGCCTGTTGGTCCCGGCAAACCAAGCCGCAGCACAAGGCCGCCGGTCCCCAATCCGAATCTGGAGCGCGGGCTGCTCCAGCGGAGAGGAACCTTATTCCATCGCCATCACCGTGGTCGCGAACCTGCAACGCCTCAATACCTGGGATATAAAGATCCTCGGCTCCGACATTGACACAGATGTGCTGGAAAAAGCCCGCACCGCCATTTATCCGGGCGAGTCCGTGAGCGATCTGGCTCCGGACCTGCTGCGGCGCAACTTCCTCGCCGGAAAAGGGGAACAGGCCGGCCTGGTCCAGTTGAAGCCCGAAATCCGCAATCTGGTCCGGTTCGGGCGCGTGAATCTGATGGAACCAACCTGGCCGTTTCGCCGAAAATTTGACGCCATCTTCTGCCGCAACGTGATGATTTACTTCGAGCGCGACGTGCAACGGCATGTGCTGCAGAAGTTCGCAGAATACATGAAGCCCGGCGGGCTTTTCTTTGCCGGGCACTCCGAAAACCTGCTCGGTCTCGGTGGTTCTTTTCAGCCCATCGGCGGAACGGTTTACCTGTTTTCGGGCGGACGAGGCGATGCCTGATGCTGGAAAAGGACGAACTCCGCGTCGTGCGGCTTCCCATGGGAGGGGTCTATGCCAGCGGCACACCGCTCAAGATCACAACCTTGCTGGGTTCCTGCGTGGCCGCATGTTTATACGACCCGGAGGCGAAGATCGGGGGCATGAATCACATTCTCCTCCCCGGCGCCATGCAAGCTGGAGATTACGGGCTGGCAACGCGCTATGGAGTGCATGCCATGGAATTGCTGATCAACCGGATCATGAAGCTGGGAGGGGCAAAGAAAAATATGCGGGCCAAAGCGTTCGGAGGGGCAAAAATGCTCGCGTTTGCCCCGGGCGTAGTCGATATAGCAGCCATGAACGCGGAATTCGTTCTGGAGTTCCTGAAGCGCGAGCGCATTCCCATCGAAGCTTACCGTTTAGGAGGAACTTCGGCAGTGACCGTCAGCTTCGAACCGGTGTCCGGCAGAGTGCAGACTCGAAGCGTTCCCAGACCGGCGGGGCGCGAAGCTCTTTCCAACGAAATTGCCTCTGAGGCCCGCATTTATCGCGCCGCTCCTCGCGTGCTGGCGCATAACGTCACTTTGTTCGAGGAGTTGTGAATAGAATCCGTGTTCTCATTGTTGACGATTCCGCGGTGATGCGGCAGGTACTGACCGAGATTCTTTCTCAAGATCCGGAGATCGAAGTGGTCGGCGCGGCCAATGATCCTTACGCCGCGCGCGAAAAAATCATTCGTTTGAGGCCGGACGTGCTGACCCTGGACGTCGAAATGCCGCGCATGGATGGTCTCTCCTTTTTGGAGAAACTGATGCGCGCCCACCCGATGCCAGTGCTGATGGTTTCGTCTTTGACCGAAAAAGATTGTGATACAACGGTTCGCGCCCTCGAACTGGGAGCGATCGATTACGTTACCAAGCCTCACTTGGATGTACGATCCGGTACTCTTGACCAGGCAGACGAGATCGTCAGCAAGGTCAAGGTTGCCGCCCGTGCCCGGGTCCGGCGGCACACGCACACGGCGCCGAAGGCGCTGGAGGCGGGTACGAAAGCTAACACCGCGAACCTGAGGTCCGTCGGTTTTCGCACCACGCACAAGATCATCGCGGTAGGCGCCTCGACCGGGGGGACCGAAGCTCTGGTCCGCTTTCTGGTGCCCATGCCCGCCGATTCTCCGGGAATCCTCATTGTGCAGCATATGCCAGCCGGGTTTACCACCTCGTTCGCCGCCCGTCTGGAGTCGCTTTGCCGCATGGGGGTGCGGGAGGCGAAGAGTGGCGACCGCGTCTTAGCCGGTCACGTTCTTCTGGCACCCGGCAACTTCCACATGGAGGTAAAACGCAGCGGAGTCGAGATTTCCGCCAGAGTCTTCCAGAGCGATCCTGTGAACCGGCATCGTCCATCGGTGGACGTTCTGTTTCATTCCTGTGCGGAAGTCTTAGGGCCGAACGCCGTCGGCGTGATTTTGACCGGAATGGGCGCCGATGGTGCCCGGGGGTTGCTCGAAATGCGGCAGGCCGGCGCGTACACCATCGCGCAGGACGAAGACAGTTGCGTAGTATTCGGAATGCCTCGCGAAGCCATCGCGCTGGGGGGCGCGGAACAAGTCGCCACCCTCGACGATATCCCCGCCGCCGCGCTTAAAGCTGCCGCACTTCCGTCGGGGTCGTCCAAAGCCGCCTCGGTTCGAGGTTGATGAAGCTGGCGCCACGCTGCGAACTGTGAGGCTCGCCTTACTGCTAAAACAGCTCCGTATTGTCGCCGAGATCGCTTGTCTCAGAGGCCGCTTCTGGCTTGGCTTCGCCGTTGGCCGTTTCCCCAAACAATTTCTGATGCACCTCGCGCTGCGAAGCCATGTGATACGTCGAAGCCAATCCAGCCATTTTCTCTTTGACCGCGATTTCCAACCCGGCGGACCTGACTCCGCCGAGTTGCTCAAAGATCAAATCCAGCGTCTTCAACACGGAGTCAAAGGCCTCGCTGGTTGCCCGGGCTTGATTCGCCACGTCGCAGGCGTTGTCGATCTCGGCGCGTAGGGTGCGAGACATTTCCAGAAGCGCGCTCAGACTGACCGCCAGTTCCCGGCTCGATGTATGGACGTTGGCCGAGAGCGCGCTCACCTCGGCGTTTACCTCGTGCGCGGCATCAATCCTGAGCACGCGGCTGTCCTGGGCCATTCCATGGCCGGACATGGCATTAAGCGCGCGGTCGATGCCTTGCAGGGCTTGGAGAACGGTCCGCGTCTGGATCCCGCTTCTTGAGTTGACCTCCTGCAGTTCCGAGGCGAGCACGCTTATCGTCGCCGCCTGTGATCCGAGTTGAGTCGTCTTGATCGCCGCATTGATGGCGATAAGCTGGATCAGGGCCTCAATCTCAGCAAGTTCTTTCGCGCCTTTGGTCATGCCCGCCAGCGCGGGGACCACATTCTCCACGGTTGCCACGATGGCCCGCGCGGAGACCGAGAAGCGGCCGAAAACCGACGCTACCGCTCCCAGCCCCTCTTCAATCGCAACCACCAGCGAGCATCCGCTCTTGTCGGTGTCTGCTGCCAGAGCCGAAGTTTCGCCAGTCAAGCTCTCCACTCGTGGCGAGAGCGAATGCAGGTTGTCGCTGATGGATTGAATCGCATCGGCCAGAAAATCGCGCGTGCTGAGCAGTTGCGACCGCTGCAGCGCAAGAATGCTCAGATAATCTTCCGCGGGTTCTCCCGCTCCCGCCGCATGCGCAACTTGCCGCAAAGCCTCCTGTACGTGCTCTACGCGCTGCCGTGCCATGTCTTCGGACTGAAGCGACATCACTATCTTGTCGCTTGCGCTGCGGATGCTGGCGTATTGTTCGTCGATCTTCTCTGTGGCGGACTGCGAAGATTTAGCCCGCGCTTGCAAGGCCTCCAGGACCGATCGAGCATTCTGGATCAGGCTTTTGGCCTGTTCCTGCTCCTGCCCCTTCATTTTATCCAGTTGCTGCACCCCGTCGGCGATAAGCCCGGTGAGCCGGACGGCCTCATTCGCGATCACGTTGACGTTGCGCTCAACTTGTTCCTTCAGAGCGCCAATATCGGTAGCCAGACTGGAGATGTCGACGGCTGCGTTTTGCAACCGCCCAGCTTCAATCCGCGAGAGCAACCCCACCGCATTGAGCGACTGGGGCAATTTCGCCAGGGCTACGAGCGGCGAGCGCGAATGTTCCAGACACAAGAGTATTTCCCGCATCTCACGTTGACTGGTTTCGGCCATGTCTTGTACATGCTCGGTGTCGGCGAGAATCTCTTGCAGGGTGGCGATGGTGCGGTCCGACTCATCGGTCGAGGTCAGACATGCCGCGGACTGTGACAAAGCTGTTACTTCGCGGGTCCGCGCTGAAATCGACTGCAAGGCCCCTCCGAGTGCGAGGAACGCCTTGCCGACGGTGGCATTTAAATCGCGTAAGTCCTCTTGCAGGCAGCCTAGGGATACGTGCCTGTCGAGACTTGCGAGAGCCGAGGCGGGGTCCTGCCCCATGGTGCCAGACGCTGAGCTCATAAGGTTCGCCAGAAGAATGGGTAAGACTCGCAGTCATATAAATGCTTTTTCCGTGTCGAGAGGATGAGCGCTAACTTTAGGTCATTCAGGAGCATATCTGCACCCGCAAACTACAGCTACAGGCGGATGGCTGCACAGTGATTTCCTCCTAGCTCTGTAGCTTAAATAATCGGCAACTGCGGGATTGACTTCATGCTTAACAGAACGAAGAGTGCCTTCTTAGCCAGTGGAATTCCGGTTGGGAATGGATTGTCTCTGCACGCGAGATCGTCGATCATCTCACCTTTCCTAAATTGGGAAATGAAAGCGGATCTTTTCTCCGCGTAATTGCTTTTGCCTTCTCCTGACCTCATCTGGACCGACTAAATCCCGACTAGGTGTTCCTCTGCGGCACTGGCGCGCAAAGTTAGTTTGTCCTTTTGTATCTGGCGCGAACTCGCGACCCTCGGGAAGCGGTTAAAACCCTCCGGTTGCGACCGGCTGATTTTGACGCTTTGGTCACCGATCTCTCCATGCCGACGATGTCGGGAACCGAGGTTGCGAACTCTTTGGGGAATCAGCGAGAAAACTGTGCGGCGGCTATTCGACGGAGCTATTCGATGGAGAAGACGGCGTGCTGAAATGGGGAAGCAGGGAGACCCTGCGCAAACGCAGATATCAGAATTTACGCATCCCCCAAAGCGTTTTGATTCGGGGGCACCACCGTCGCGGGGCCTAAGTCAGGCATGGAAGGACAACAGCTTCCCCTTGTTCTCGGCCACCTTTTTCGCGGGAACGGCGTCCAGTGTGGCCCACGCATTTCTGACGCTTGCGGCCAACTGATCTCGTCGCGCCTTCACCCAGGGAGAGTAGTGCTTCTCGGTGATCTTTACGCTTGAGTGGCCCAGCAACATCGAGACCTGATCGATGGGGACTCCGGCAAGCAACATCTCGACAGCGAACGTATCCCGCAACGTGTGGCGAAAGCACAGCTTGCTCTTCGCGCGTGAAAATAGTCGGCCGGAGCCTGAGTCACAGAGAGGCGGCCAAGGTTGTTCGTTGGATTCAGGGTGACCCAATTTGCGCGAATGCAGAGCCAGAAGAATCCGCTGAGACGTTCCTGCTTTTTTCTTCGCCTTCCTTCCAGGACGTGCGATGGCGTCGATAGAGCGCCAGGATAGTTGAATCTATCGTACACGGAGGAGTACTACTTTTGTATGTATATGATAATAAACCGTTTAAGTGTGGTGGAGGCGGCGGGAGTCGGACTATTCGGGGTGTTGACAGCACATAAGTTATTGATTCTAGGAACCGCTACAAGGCCTAAAAAGGCCTCATTGCCCGATCCATTGTACGTTTATTGTACGAAAATACTTTCGCGCGGAGTCTGACAGACTCAATAGAGTGCCCAGAGTATCCCATAGATTGGGCTCAATTGGGAAAAAACAGTCAGCGAGAGCTCCAAAGCATCCTCCATCTGCGCCCAACGTCGAGCACCGACGAGCGGAACGATATCGATACCCCGCTAAGGCACCCAGGCAGTCGCGATATAAGATGCTGCGGATTTCAACGCGTTATTGCGAATTCCGTCCGGGTGGTATTTTGATTAATTTCCTTGAGCATTGAATAATATAGTGACATCCCTACGTCTCTGTGATACTCTCCCCGGCGATGGCCCCCAGTCGATCTCCGGCGGGCTTGTGATCGGGAGAAGATGCCGTTTGATTTTGAACCCACGTTGAAAGGCACTCTAGTTGAACTGAGGCCACTCCGCCTAGATGACGCGGAAGATCTGTTCGCAGTCGCGTCGGACCCGCTCATTTGGGAACAGCATCCGGTTCGGGATCGTTATCAGCCCCAGGTATTCAGCGAGTTCTTTAGTGAATCGCTGGCCTCGCGAGGCGCATTAACGGCTATCGATTGTAAAGACGGCAGAATCATTGGGTCATCCCGATTCCACGGATACAACGCGCAGGCGAGCGAGGTAGAGATCGGGTGGACCTTCTTGGCGCGATCGCACTGGGGCGGAAAGTACAACCGAGAAATGAAACAGCTCATGTTGCAGCACGCCTTTCGATTCGTGAAACGTGTGGTTTTTCTTCATAGGTCCGCAGAACGTACGCTCACAAAAGGCGATCGAGAAATTAGGGGGCATTCGTGTCGGCTCTAGACCCGACACCGCCGGACGAGACTCTTACGTGTACGAAATCACATCCGTGCCCCGCCGAGTTATTGAATAATATAGTGACATTGTAGACGTTTTGTGCTACTCTCGTTCATGGGAAACCCAGCGGGAGTACGGCGAGATTTCAGAAGTTAGAACAGCGGCGGCTGTTGGGGGCCGGTCTGTTGCGGCAGGGCCTGCATCAGGCGGAAGTGGCCCGGCAGGTGGGGGTGCACCGGCAGTCGGTAAGCCGGTGGGCCGCACAGTTGAAGAGGGGGGCAGTGCGGGCGCTGAAGCAAGGCCAGCCACGCCCTGGGCGCCGTCTCGCTTGCGCCCCGAGCATGTGCGGCGCATGGAGCAGGGACTGAAGCGCGGACCGCAGGCTTTAGGGTACGAAACCAGCCTGTGGACTTCGTGGCGCGTGGCCCACCTGATCGAGCAGGAATGCGGAGTGAAGTATCACCCCTCGCAGGCCTGGCGGATTCTGCGGCAACTGGGCTGGAGTTGCCAGCGTCCGGTAGGACGTGCTCTGGAGCGGGATGAAGCCAAGATCCGGCACTGGAAACAGGAGCGCTGGCCGGAGATTAAAAAAAAGCCCAGCAAGAGGGCCGCACGATCGTCTTCATCGACGAAAGCGGACTGAGTGAGCGCCCGCACCGCTGCCGCACCTGGGCGCCGAGGGGACAGACGCCGGTGCTGCAATATCACTTCAACTGGAAAATACTGTCGGCGATGGCGGGGGTAACACCTCCTTTTGGGGATTGCGCCAGTGGACGGAAAGCGTACGGGAGGTTCAAGTTTCTTAGCAATACAACTTGACACTTTATCGAACCGCCGGCCGCTGCCTGGTCGCGACGGAGACAAACCGGGCCTGTCTTCGTAAAGGTTCAGTTGCAGCCCATCTTCGCTTACCCATAAAGAAGCGGGCTTGAGCGGTTGGCCTTGATTCGAACTCTGGTTTATGTTGTCATGGCCGCTATGCAACTCGCCCATCATCCGGCGGGACCGCTAGCGGCCTATGTTAAAGAGAAGTCTGGTACTGCGATGGATATCAGGCTACCCATCGCAAGAACCTTGTGTTGCCGAACCTCAAATTTCAACTGGTAATCAGCCTTGCGGAGGGTCCCTTGCGTGCACCGGGCGGTCCGGCGGGAGAGTTGGGCGAGAGTGCGTCGTCGTTGGTCCTTGGAATCCGATCGCATTTCAGCGTAATCGACACGGCCACGCTCAAATCAGCAATGGGCGTGCTCTTTTGGCCGGCTAGTGCGCGCGCTTTCTTTAATGGACCGGCCGACTCGTTTTTCAACCAAAATGTGCCGCTTGATTTGATCTGGGGTTCAACGGCGATCGAATTGCGCGACCACCTGCGAGAAGCAAGCACTGCCGACGAAAAATTCCATGTTCTGGAAACGGCGCTTCTCGAACGGGTGAACAAGCGACTCGAATTGCATGCTAGCGTGCGTTATGCGCTTGGACGATTTGCGCGGGCGCCTCACATGCGCAGCGTACACAACGTGGCTACAAGAGAAGCCGTCTGAGTCGGCGCCGCTTTTCCAGTTGTTCCGCGAGCAGGTCGGGCTGACGCCGAAGCTTTATTGCCGGCTCCGCCGCTTTCAACACGTAGTGCACCAGATTTCCCTAGGTGTGCCCGTTGATTGGGCTGACTTAGCCCTGGCCGGTGGATACTGCGATCAGTCGCATTTGGCCAATGAGTTTCCGACATTTCTCAGGCATGTCACCCACGGCCTATCTGGCGATTGATCATTCGTAGATGATGCGCCGATGGATTAAACCAAGAAAGCCCGTCAAGTTCACATTTTTACAACACGGGCCGCCGCCTTGTTGAGAAACTGCAGGCGTGTCCCAAAAGACGGCAGTTTTGTTCGCACAGACACAAAGGGGAGAGTTGACCTATGAAACCGAATCACAAACTGGCGCTAGCAGTGCTGGTTAGTGTCTCGATCGGTGTGGCGGGCGACAGGGCGATTCATGCCCAGCAAGCCAAGACGGTGCCTGCCTACCTCATCTCGGAAGCTGACATAATAAAGGATCTCGCTGCCATAAAGGAGTACGGAAGGAAAGTCCCGGAAACGCTGGTGCCTTTCGATGGCCATTACCACTTTATCGTTGGTGGCGGCGAGCCCCAGGGCCTCGATGGCGAAGCGCCCCAAGGCATCGTAGTGATCGCATTCGACAGCGCGGAGCAACTGCGTGCCTGGTACGATTCGCCAGCCTATCAGGCGATCAAACCTCTCAGGCAAAGCGCAGTAAAAGGCCGCATGTTTCTTGTCGAGGGCCTCACCCCCAAGTGACTCGATCAAAGGATAAATAACGACACTCACATCTCTGAGCCATCCCAGGGTGGCTACGGGAGAGTTTTCACAGCATGAGGCTGATCTTACAAACCTGACGGGGACCGAATTGAGTCAGGGGGAGCTGAACATGGAGACAAGCTGGACGCGCTTCGGCGTGACATTGTTGGCGGGCGGCGTATCATCGTCGCTGACGGACTGGCTATTCATGGGCGACTGGATTTACAAACGCTTCGATCACACTCCTGAGATATGGCGCTTTCCAGGCGGTCACGGAGAAATGCGGGCTATCATCTGGGCCAGCTTCTTTCCCTTCCTCACCTGTGCTGTTTTCACCCTCCTCTGTATCCATTTGCATCTTTTCTCGTATCGCGCCACGATTGGCCTGGCGCTGGCCATCTGGTTGATGGGACCTTTGCCGCTGACGATTACTAACGCACTCTTCATCAAACTGACTCTCGCTGTCGCCATAGCTCATTCACTGGGATGGCTGGTGAAATTATGTCTTGCTGCGATCGCCGTCGTAGTAATTCTTGGGTGACTGACGCACCGCGAGAAGCTGTGGACCACGGAATAAAGATCATGGATCGCGGGCGCCGGGCTAGTAGAGTATGTAGGGAAGGCCGCTCCGGCGGTCAACTCTTGTGAGGCTATTTTCCCCTTCGTGGAATAGATCGGCAGCCGAAGCAGAAGCTCAACGAAATCATATGGCACTGAATCTTGAGGAACGTTTTGAACGTTACCGGTTAGCCTATCTACCTTTGCCCGTCCACCATCTTGAGCGGCTCTCGAAAGAACTGGGAACTACGATATGGGCCAAGAGGGATGACGTCTCGTCAGGTCTAGCATCCGGAGGAAATAAGATACGGAAACCGGAATGGCTCGTACCGGACGCTTTAAGGGCAGGTTGCGACACTCTGGTTTCCATCGGAAATATCCAGTCCGACCACACGAGGCAGTTGCCGCGGTGGCCGCTGTCCTGGGACTGAAGTGCCGTTTAGTGCAGGAGAGTTGGACAAGATGGGACGAACCGGTCTATGACAAAGTCGGGAACATTCTTTTGTCGCGTTTGATGGGAGCCGATCATTGCTTGAGGGGAAGGATATTCGACCGCGGTAAAAAAGACGTGGGAGCAAGCTTTGGAGCAGGTACGGCGGGAACGGGGAAAGCCTTACGCGATTCCCGCCGGCGCACCCGATCATCCGCTGGGTGGTCTCGGCTACGCGAACTTTGCCGATGAGATCGAACACCAGGAAAATCAGATCGGGATATTCTTCGACACTATTATTACGGCTACAGCGACAGGGTCAACGCAGGCTGGCATTGTAGTAGGGTTTAGGGCTCAGGAACGAGAGCGGCGGCTGATTGGAATAGAGACAGCTGCCGACGTAGAGCTAACCCGTAGGGCGGTTACCAAAATTGCGCTGGCGACTGCGGAACTCATCGGTTTAAAGCGCGACATCCGAAACCAAGACATTGTTATCGAGTCCCGGTATTCCGGGCCGGCATATGGAATCCCGGACGAGGCTACGATTGAAGCTATCCGCCTAACGGCCCGTCTTGAGGGCATGATTACAGACCCGGTGTATGAAGGAAAATCGATGGCGGGGCTGATCCAATTGGTGCGTTCCGGTGAGAATCCACGGCAAAGCCGAGTTCTTTACGTACACTTGGGTGGGGCTCCCGCGATAAACGCGTACTACAAGGCATTCGAGAATATTCCCACAACGCGATGCTCGGAGGTCACACAATGAAGAAAATCTTGCGATTTTGACTTTGCTTTTCATGGCGTCACTTTCATTTTCAGTTTCAGTTTCAGCGCAAGAGCCGACGCATAGAGATCCCTTACTTGATCGCCTGGCCGGCAGTTGGATTCTGCAGGGCACCATTGGTGGACACGAGACGACGCACGATTCGAGTCCGAATGGGTGCTGAACCATGAATACCTGCGACTTCACGAAATATCGCGCGAGAAGAACGCCCAAGGCCAGCCCGCGTATGAAGCGATCGTCTTTATTGAATGGGACGAATCGGCCAAGGAATACAGATGCCTGTGGCTCGACTCGACCGGTGGCGGGGGTCTCGCGGTGCCGATTGCCGAAGGCAAACGGGGGAATGACCAAATCGAGTTCGCGTTCAAGGACAAAGATAAGGACAGCGGATTGACACGACGTTCGCCTACAGCAAAGGCAGTGACACCTGGAGCTGGCGTATAGATAACGAAGAGGGCGGCAAGCTAACGTCTTTTGCGCGAGTAAAGCTCACCAGGAAATAGAAACTAAGCATGCGGATCTTGCTTAGGGCGGTAATTATAAAGCCAGCGCTCAGGACTGAAGCGCTGGCGTATTCAGGGGTTCGAAAATGCGCCCTAAAAATCAACCCCAACTGCCGTCAGTCGGGAGAAAGTCTCATAGAGGCGATTACGATTCGTGCTAGCCTTGTTCGATTCCCTTTTGCTTCGGCAGCATGCATTGGATAGCTTTGACAGCATGACAAAACTAACATGGCAAACAGCTTTGGTACGGATATTCTGATTCAAGCGCAAGATCCAAAGAAGGCGGCACTTTTCTACGTCGAGCATCTGCGATTCGAGATCACCGACGAGATGCCGAACTTAATCAGTCTTGATAACGAGCGTATCAATTTATTCATCGAACGAGGTCCAGCATTGAAGCCGGTTCTGGAAGTTACAGTTGACATCGTCGAAGAAGTCAAAGCCAACTCTTAAGCACGGTTGTTGAACATTGTCATGGCTCAGTCCGATCTTCCGAGATGCTACGTCAAGGATCCCTTCGGCTTAATTTACAACCTGCGACTTAGAGAGCGCGGGTAAATCCAAGAGGTCCGGACATTAGAAATGGCGAATCGGACTCACCGTTTCGCCCTTCAATTGACATATGACGAAATGGCGGACTCGTCCAATGACGACTCTTACTCTTGCTTGTTACTGGATTCATGCGCGGCTTCGACTGTTCTCATGCGGACTTGGTTATGCACCGGCAAGTCCCATCTATCCAGTGAGTCGCAATCGCTTACTCCGGCGAGCACCGCCATCGTTGAAGACGGCGTGCGGGGCTTTATGCAGGCCGTTGCCCACGATGTTACCGTGGATGGTCCCGCGAGCGTGGCGCAAACAATTCGCCGATAGCCCCTCGTTCTTTATGGCTGCTGACGGGCAGATGGTATTTCCGGATAGTGCAGCGGCGACCAAGGGAATTCAGGATCTCGCTCTCGACATCAAACAGATCGAGCTCGTCTGGGGCAACGATTTGCGAGTTGATCCGCTCATGCCGGATCTGGCGGTGGTGGCTGTTTCGTACCACGAGGTGCGGGTGAACACGAGTGGCCTGCGCGTTGAGGATGCAGGATTCTTTACGGGAATTGCGGAATATCGAAATGGACGCTGGCAACTACGCGATGCCCATTGGTCGGTTGCCGCACCTCCTCCGGCCGCGCCTCCAGCAGGTCTCAAGATGAAGTCACCGGTAACTGGAATCTGCTTTGCAACAAGGCTTGAGGGATACCTGACTTAGCTCACCCGGAGTCGATGTTTCTCGGCGCGCATCACAACGTCAACTCGGTACAGGACATCTCTTGCGATTTTTGAGCAACCCTGAAATCTTGAGATCCGAGCCAAGGAGCCTCCCATGAAGCTGTCTGTTTTCGTTGGAACCAGTCTAGACGGTTTCATTGCGCGCCGGAACGGCCGGTACGATTTCCTGCCAGACGGTGGTGGTGAGCCTCACGGATACGACGAGTTCATCGCCACTGTCGATACCATTCTTATTGGGCGCAACACGTTCGAAGTAGTCTTGAAGTTACCGAGGTGGCCCTATAGCGATAAGCGCGTCGTGGTTCTAAGCCATCGTCCGCTCGACTCTCTGGGGTCCGGGGGCCCGTTGAGCAAATGAGCGGTGATCCGGGGCAGATCTCCCACGAACTCGCGACAACCGGCGCTAAACACGTCTATGTTGATGGCGGGATCGCGGTCCAAGAGTTCCTGCGAGCGGGCCAGATCCACCATATCACCATCACGCGGGTACCCGTGTTGATCGGAGAAGGCATTCCTTTGTTCGGCAGCGTACCACGGGACATCCGGCTCCGCCACATCAATACTCGTCAATACCAGAGCGGCTTGGTAACAAGTGAATACGAGGTAGTGCGGTGACGTGCTCACAGTTCAACCGGACGGGAGGAGTGTAGAGGTCGGGCTCATTGGCAAGGAGGGATTCGCTTGTCTGCATTTAATTTTTGGGTTCAAAACTAGCCCGCTAAGGGTACCTGATGGGAACCGGGAGATTTCAGACTTCGTCAGAATCTTGGCAAGAGCAAACACAAATAATCGTGATTTCGCCAAATAGGAGTAATGCCAAATAGTTCGATTGGTTTGCAATCGGCGAGAAAGAAAACGTGACAGAAGTTACGGCGGAGAGCCCGCCTCTGCGGAACGCTATTGTACGATTTATTTTACGTGTCTGTAATATGCTGATAATAAAATGGATACTGGTGGAGGCGGCGGGAGTCGAACTATTCAGCTATATTGATAACACGTAACTTATTGATTCCAGGAAGTGCTAGAAGGGCGAAAAAGGCCCCATTGCCCGATCCATTGTACGTTTATTGTACGAAAATACGTTTCGCTCCGGAGACCTGCTGACACCATATCGCGACACAGTATCCCATGGATTCGGCAGCGATGGAACGAGAAAAAACACCCAGCTTCTAAATTGTCAATCATCAACAGCGCACCTTGGACTTGGGCAGGTTTCACAGGTATCGAGCACTCTGCGTCGTCATTCACGACATGGTTGATCCTCGTGCTGACGGGATAGCACCGCATTGTCCGAGCGTCATAAGGCTTCAACATTTCAGAGACCGCTTGACATTAGTCATCCCCGGATCGAGCCACAGGTCGTAACTGTCGCGGTCAAGAATGACGGGCATCCGGTCGTGAACGGCTGAGGTCACAGCATTCGGTGTCGTGGTCAGGATCGAACAGGACTTGATCCACTGTCCGCTCGGGTCTTTCCAGCGATCCCACAACCCAGCGAACGCGAACAACTCACCGTCATTGACCTCAAAGCAGTATGGCTGTTTCGCTTTTCCCGTGCGCTGCCACTCGTAAAACCCGTCCGCCGGAATCAGGCATCTCCGCGACTTCATCGGGTCGCGGAACGCAGGCTTTGTCGCCGCAGTCTCCGATCGGGCGTTAATCATCTGGCCGCTCCAGACATGTCCTTCGCCCAAGACGGAATCAGTCCCCAACGCATCAGGGACATTTCGCGGCGAGGTTCCTTCGGATTCTGGCGGATGACCGGGACGGGCTGCGTAGGAGCAACGTTGTAGCGGGGTGTCCAGTCCGGTCATCTGAGCCGGCGTCGAAATATTCCTCGACGATCTGCTTTCTCCGCGACAATCGATAGCGCCCGCACATAGGAAATTATAGATCGACCCCGTGCCCGATGCGATCATATTGGCTGGGAATAGGGCGGCGACCATCACTCGAATTTTCCGACCTA